>NZ_QLYZ01000015.1 GCF_003350325.1 Vibrio rhodolitus
CATCCCGCATCCCGCATCCCGCATCCCGCATCCCGCATCCCAGCCTATTGTATACATCATAAAACACAATATTAAAAAACTTTACATAAAGATTTTCGACTTAAAGGAATAATTAAAAGTCTTTAATATCAGATAGTAAACAATAGATAGCATTAACCGTACGGCGTTTTTACCTCTTCCTTATGTTGCATTTTTGTAAAAATAAAGTTGACCTAAGAGTCAAATTATCCAATTATTGACCACAAGGTCAGAAAATAAACATCGGAACAATAGTGTCAATGCACAAGGAGGTCTCTTGATTACTTTCCTACTCAATCAAGAACTCAGACAAGAAAGCGAACTGTCGCCTAATATGACAGTGCTTCAATACCTGAGAACACAAGTACAAAAAATGGGTACGAAAGAGGGTTGTGGCTCGGGTGATTGTGGTGCCTGTACAGTGGTATTAGGTGAAGTCATCGACGGAAAGCTTCATTATCGCTCGGTAAACTCTTGTTTGACGTTCGTCTCTAGCTTGCACGGTAAGCAACTTATTACCGTTGAAGATCTACAAAATAAAAACAAGCTGCACCCTACGCAACAAGCCATGGTCGATTTCCATGGTTCACAATGTGGCTACTGCACACCCGGTTTTATCATGTCGATGTTTGCGCTTAGCAAGAACAAACCTAACGCCAACAAAGAAGATGTGATGGAGTCACTAGCCGGTAACTTGTGTCGCTGTACCGGTTACCGCCCCATTGTTGATGCAGCATTGTCGCTAGCGGGTAACGAACCTTTAATGGATCAGTTTGTTGAACTCGAGAACAAAACCATTAATCGCTTGCAAACCCTACAAGAGCAGCCTGCCAGTTTAAGCTGTGGCAATCTGACAGCGTACTTACCTCGTAGCATCAATGAGCTTGCTGAACTCTATAGCACTTATCCTAATGCCAAGCTCGTTGCAGGAGGCACCGATCTGGCACTGGAAGTGACTCAATTCCATCGTGAAATTGAGACACTGATTAACGTCAACCTTGTTGAAGACATGAAGGTGTGTGAGGAGAGTGAAGATGCGTTACACATTGGTGCGAATGTCGCGATTAGTGATGCCTACCAACTGCTCAGCAGTCACTACAAAGATTTCGGTGAATTGCTGCATCGCTTTGCTTCTCTGCAAGTGCGTAATCAAGGCACGTTAGGAGGCAATATCGGTAATGCCTCACCAATTGGTGATGCACCACCACTACTGATCGCCTTAAATGCGCAAGTGAAGCTACGTCGTGGTAAGCAGAGCCGAGTTATGTCAATTGAGGATTACTTCATTAGTTATAAAGTCACCGCTCAAAAAGAGAGTGAGTTTATCGAACAGGTAATTATTCCTAAACCGAAAACAGAAGAGACCTTCCGCGCTTACAAGCTTTCAAAACGTTTAGATGATGACATCTCAGCGGTTTGCGGTGCATTCAACATTCAAATTGAAGACAACAAAGTGGTCTCAGCTCGAATTGCCTTTGGCGGTATGGCTGCAACGCCAAAACGCGCGACGCGTTGTGAAAACGCCTTACTCGGCAAAGAGTGGGTTCAAGCCAATATTGATGACGCCATGGCAGAAATTCACAACGACTTTGAGCCGCTGTCTGATTTCCGAGCCAGTAAAGAGTATCGCTCAATAACCGCCGCCAATATGCTGCGCCGCTTCTTTATTGAACAAAATCATCACAACAACCAGATTGAAACAAGGGTAACGTCTTATGTCTAACGCACACCATCAGACCATGACTCATGATGAGATGGTCGCCATCGTAAAACAGGATCTTAAAACTGGTGTTGGTAAGAGCGTAAAACACGACAGCGCACCAAAACAAGTTACCGGTGAAGCCGTTTATATTGATGATCGTCTTGAATTTCCAAATCAACTGCACGTTTATGCGCGCTTAAGTACCCATGCGCACGCGAAGATCACCAAACTCGACGTTTCACCTTGTTATGACTTCGACGGCGTCGCGATTGCGATTACCCATGAAGACGTACCCGGTCAATTGGATATCGGTGCCATATTACCCGGAGATCCCCTACTCGCTGATGGGCTCGTGCAATATTACGGTCAACCTGTCTTAGCCGTTGCTGCCAATGATATGGAAACAGCGCGTAAAGCAGCTCAAGCCGCAATTGTTGAATACGAGGCGCTGCCGCCTGTACTTGATGTCAAAGAGGCTCTAGAGAAAAAGCTCTTTGTGACTGAAAGTCACCAGCAAAAACGTGGCAACTCAACGGTCGCCATCGCAAACGCAAAGCATGTGATTGAGGGTGATCTCGAGATAGGCGGTCAGGAACACTTTTATCTGGAAACGCAAGTCAGCAGCGTAATGCCGACCGAAGATGGTGGCATGATTGTCTACACCTCGACACAAAACCCAACCGAAGTACAAAAACTGGTTGCAGAAGTGCTAGGCGTACCAATGCATAAAGTGGTGATTGATATGCGCCGCATGGGTGGTGGTTTTGGTGGCAAAGAGACTCAGGCAGCAGCACCCGCGTGTATGGCAGCGGTGATTGCTCATCTAACCAAACGACCGACCAAGATGCGTTTACCACGTGCAGAAGATATGAGCATGACAGGCAAACGCCATCCATTCTACAACCAGTACAAAATTGGTTTTGATGATAACGGCGTAATTCAAGGGTCAGAAATCATCGTTGCAGGTAATTGTGGCTATTCACCAGATTTGTCTAGCTCAATTGTCGACCGCGCCATGTTCCACTCAGACAATGCCTACTACTTAGGCGATGCAACGGTCACGGGACATCGCTGTAAAACCAATACCGCGTCCAATACCGCTTATCGTGGCTTTGGTGGTCCACAAGGCATGATGACCATTGAACACATCATGGATGAAATCGCACGTTACCTAGATAAAGATCCGCTAGAAGTGCGCAAAGCAAATTACTACGGTGATGAAGGACGTAACGTCACTCATTACTACCAAACGGTTGAAGATAACTTCCTGCCAGAAATTACTGAACAACTCGAGCACAGCAGTGACTATCATGCACGTCGTAAAGCCATTGCCGAGTTCAATCAGCAAAGCCCGATCCTAAAAAAAGGCATTGCGATTACCCCAGTAAAATTTGGTATCTCATTCACCGCGACTTTCCTCAATCAAGCTGGTGCCTTAATTCATATATACACCGATGGCAGTATTCACTTGAATCACGGTGGTACGGAAATGGGGCAAGGTTTGAATATCAAAGTGGCTCAAATTGTTGCACAGGAGTTCCAAGTTGATGTTGAACGAATCCAAATCACCGCTACCAACACAGACAAAGTACCGAACACATCGCCAACTGCGGCCTCATCGGGCGCCGACCTCAATGGTAAGGCAGCTCAAAACGCAGCTCTAACTATCAAGCAACGTTTGATTGAGTTTGCCTCAAATCACTTTAAGGTCTCACCAGAAGAGGTGGTATTCAAAAATGGCATGATTGTCATTCGTGATGAAATCATGACCTTTGAGTCATTCGTACAATTAGCCTATTTCAATCAAGTGTCGCTCTCGAGTACTGGTTTCTATCGCACACCTAAGATCTATTACGATCATGAAAAAGCGCGCGGTCGTCCATTTTATTACTTCGCCTACGGCGCATCTTGTTCGGAAGTGATCATCGATACCTTAACCGGTGAATACAAGATCCTACGTGCTGATATTTTGCATGATGTTGGCGCTTCCCTTAACCCGGCAATCGATATTGGTCAGATCGAAGGAGGTTTCTTGCAAGGTGTTGGCTGGTTAACCACTGAAGAGTTAGTGTGGAATGAGCAAGGTCGCTTAATGACCAATGGACCGGCAAGTTACAAGATCCCAGCGATCGCCGATATGCCAATCGAGTTCCATACTCATCTACTCGAAAACCGTGCCAACCCTGAAGATACCGTGTTTAACTCAAAAGCGGTTGGTGAGCCGCCGTTTATGCTCGGAATGTCTGTTTGGAGCGCACTTCGAGACGCGATTCATGCTGTTACCCCTGATGGTGTAATCGCAAAACTCGATACCCCTGCCACGCCTGAGCGCGTACTCATGGCGATTCAGCAAGTGACACAAACAAAATCGCAAGCAGAGCAAACATCGGCAACACAAGCGTAAACAGGTGTGATTTAAGCTCGAATGTTCAAGGAGAGACGTATGTTTAAAGACAATTGGATTCATGAACTCGCACAGTTAGAAACAAACAGTGAACCGTGTGTCATGGTGACCGTTTTGGAGGACCGAGGCTCGGTGCCTCGCGATGCAGGAACCAAAATGCTCGTCACCCGAGACCGCATCATCGCCACGATTGGTGGTGGGCACCTAGAACATGTCGCCAGTCAAATGGCGCGCGAAATGTTATCTACAGGTGAGCGCGCCCTCAAAGTAGAACGCTTTAACCTTGGGGCTCGTTTAGGGCAATGTTGTGGTGGCATGGCAACGCTGAGTTTTGAACCGATTGGTACGGCGCAAAAACACCTGGTTGTATTTGGCGCAGGTCATGTTGCCAAAGCACTTTTACATATTGTCCCTACCCTACCATTTCGTGTCACTTGGATTGATGAACGTGAGGACGTTTTCCCTGAAGAGCTTCCTCACGGCATCACTAAGCTGGTGACAGATGATCCAGTAGCGGAAGTGAAAGATCTCCCTGCGAATAGTTACTACTTAGTGATGACTCATAATCATCAACTCGATTTTGAGCTAGCAAAAGCGATTATTGACCGAAATGATAGTGTCTATTTCGGCATGATTGGCTCACTCAGCAAGCGAAAGAAATTCGATACGCGTTTGGCACAACGTGGCTACAGTGAGGCGCAAATCAACACCATGATCTGCCCTATCGGCATCAGCATGGTCGATGGCAAGCACCCAGCAGAAATTGCCGTCTCGGTTGCAGGTGAACTTATCGCACACTATCAAGGGATTCCACTTGAACAAAAACGTCCAACAGCACACAGTAGCTTAGTACCACTGAGCGATTCACCACAGGAAGAGAAAATCGCCTGATCCAAGCAGTTGTAGGCTTGGATTGATAAAGGAAGTAATAATGACAATGCAACGTAAAGCTTATCGTGCAGCCATTTTGCACAGCATCGCTGATCCGAAAGATGTCGGACTGGAAAACTCTTATCAATTTTTCGATGACGGTATGATCGTGGTTGAAAATGGACACATCGTCGATATTGGTGAGACCGAGCAAGTTCTGGCAAGACAGCCTCAACCACTTGATATTACTGAGTATGAAGACAAGCTTATCACCTCCGGCTTTATTGATACTCATATTCACTACCCACAAACAGGGATGATCGCCTCTTACGGAGAGCAACTGCTTGACTGGCTAGAGAACTATACCTTCCCAGAAGAGCGCCGTTTCAAAAATCCGGTGTATGCGCACAAAGTCGCGAACCTGTTCTTGGATGAGTTAGCCAGTAATGGCACCACTACCGCACTGGTGTTCGGTACCGTGCATAAAGAATCGATTGATGTCTTTTTTGAAGAGGCTGAAAAGCGCAAATTACGCATGATTGCTGGCAAGGTACTCATGGATCGCAACGCGCCAGACTACCTGACAGACACCCCCGAATCTGGCTACCAAGCCTCAAAAGAACTGATTAAGAAATGGCATAACAAAGGACGTTTGCTCTACGCCGTGACACCACGCTTTGCACCAACCAGTACGCCAGAACAACTTGCGACAGTCGGCAAACTGCTGGAAGAGTACCCTGATGTCTACATGCACACCCATCTCTCGGAAAACCAGAAAGAAATTGAATGGGTATTGGATCTGTTCCCAGAGCGCGACTCTTATTTAGACGTCTATGACCATTATGGACTGCTTCATAAACGCTCGGTATTCGCACACGGTATTCACCTTTCTGACTGTGAATGTCAGCGCTTAGCACAAAGCGAATCTGCCATCGCCTTTTGCCCAACCTCCAACTTATTTTTAGGCTCAGGGCTATTCAAACTGCCCAAACTTGAAGAGCACGGAATACGCGTTGGTATGGGCACAGATGTGGGTGCCGGCACGAGCTTCTCGATTCTACAAACCATGAGTGAAGCGTATAAGATCATGCAACTGCAAAAACAGAAGCTGCATCCACTTAAATCACTCTTCCTGGCAACCTTAGGTGGCGCACGCTCTCTGCACCTAGAAGATAAGATTGGTAACCTAGAAGTAGGTAAAGAGGCCGATTTTGTCGTCCTAGACCTGCATGCCACTCAATTGATGCGCTTTAGAATCAAGCAAGCCACCACTCTAGAAGAGAAGCTGTTTGTACTAATGAGCCTTGGCGATGACAGAACGGTCTGTGAAACCTTCATCTACGGCGAGAAAGCTTACTGCGCCAAAGGTCAAGTTGAGTCTAAAAAGTTCGCCAGTTAAGGCGAACCAACCTTTTCCTTCCCTAGGCCAAACGCTCTCCTTCATTGGGAGCGTTTTTTTTTGTTCTCGATTAACTGTTTATTCCTCTGATACTTACCATCTTAGTCTGTCCTGCTTAATTGCTTGCTACTTCCCTTTCACTTCGCGCCAGCGGGCCAATGACTCTTTGCTGCGCCAAAGAGTAATCAGAAAGGCGCTTTAGCAAATTTGATGTTGTTCGGTCGGTTTGAGGCGTTCCCTACGCCGCAAACCTAAAAATTCTTCCTGAATTTTTACCTAGTGTATCGATTAATACGAAAACCAACACATGAATATTGTTCACTAATACAAACAGTTAGAAGTGTTACCTATGAGCTTGGTCAATACACGAAGTTTTGTCATTCCGCATGGGCGAGAGCTCGATTCCCTTGAGCAAGGGAAGACAATCAGTGGATTACGACGTGAGGAAGGATTTGAAGTAGCGAGATTTGTGGTTTGCAGTGGTGAGCAAACCACACTTGGAAAGAAGTTAGCTAGAAACGGAACTTCGCCACCAGCTCACTGAGGCAATTAGCATTGCGTTTTAATTGGTCACAGTGTGTCGATGTTTGTGAAACACGAGTTGTATTGTCGCGCGCAATATCTGCAATATTGGCAATGCTTGGGGCTATCTCATTGATTACTTGCGACTGTTGCCCGGTTGCGGTAGCTGTCTGGGCACTTAATTGATTGATGTCCTCAACAATCGTGTTGATCGATACCAAATGATGCTCAGAGACTTTAGCGGCACTCATACAATCTGCACCAATCTTATGGCTCTGCTCCACTTCACCGACCACTTTTTGGCTTAAGCTTTGTAAATTCTCAATGATCGTGCGGATCTCACTAGCAGAGTCGTGGGTGCGTGACGCTAACGTTCGCACCTCATCCGCCACAACAGCAAAGCCTCGCCCTTGCTCGCCAGCTCGCGCCGCTTCTATCGCGGCATTCAATGCCAGTAAGTTGGTCTGCTCGGATACGCCGCTGATCACATCCAACACAGTATCAATCGCGTCAATGTCTTTCGATAAGACCTCAATGCTTTGGTTACTCTGCAGAAGCTGCTGATTCATCATTTCAGTGCGTTGTGATGTCTCGCTGACCGATTGCAAACCACTTTTCACTTCTTGTGCCGAGCTTTGAACATGCTGTGAAGTATGAGTTGCGTTAGCGGCGATTTCATCTGAGCTGACATTCATTTCATGTATTGCCGTCGCCACCTGCTCAATGTTCTGTGTCTGCTCCTGGATATGCAGCTTCATCTCTGTTGCTTGTTGATCAATTTGATTGATAGTCGCAACCAACTCGCGGCGAGATTGTTCTATCTGCTCGAATAAAGCAGCCATATAGGTGACAAACTGATTGTAGCCTCGCGCAATATCGCCTACTTCATCGTTACGACTTTCATCTAAGCGTTGGGTGAGATCGCCACCACCACTACCGATTTGCAACAATAACTGAGCGGTCGTCGCCAAAGGCTTGAGCAGCACATGTGCCATATAAGCACTAACACAAATGAAAATAATCGCCACTATCGCACCGATCCAAATCATTGTGTTAATAAACTGATTGATCTCACTTAGCACTTCGTGGGTCGGCTGCAAAGAAACCAACACCCACTCTGTCTGTGGTAACGCCATTAAGCCCACAATAGTGCTATTGCCCTTTAACTCCTGCTGTTCCACAAAAGCTTGAGAAGCACTTAATTGATCCATTTGGCGGCGAAAATCGGCTAAACCGAGTTGTGTGATGGATTGACCAACCATAGCCGTGTTGGGGTGAACTTTAATCACACCGTTTGCATCAACCAGCATCAACTGACTCTGCGCACCCAATGAATAGTTGGAGACAGTATTGGCTAGATTGGCTAACGACAATCCAACACCAGTTACGCCAATACGTTTGCCATCAACGACGACGGCTTGATTAACAAATACTGTTACCGCGCCCGTCGAACTGTCTGTATCTATCGAGAGCTCAACCTGTTTATTACTCGCTAAAAACTGATAGAACCATTGATCATCATTGGAATGGGCAGAAATCTGTTTCAATTTCCCGTTCGCAGCGTAGTAGCTGTTATTTGCGTTCGTGACATAGAATGCGCTGATAGCATTAAACTGCTGTTTGATGGCGGCGAGTTGTGCAATAAGTGCTTGTTCTTCTTCCCCGGTAAACTCGATGATCGTTTCAAGTTGAGACATAGTCTCAGCAACGACTAAAGGTGTTTGCAACTCGAGCTGAATTTGGCTTGCCACTTCCCCCAACGCCGAAGGAATTTGTTGTTGATAGGTTTTTTCCAGAATGATTTTCTGCCCCTGGTTAATGGTTAAGCCAACCAGAACCGCAATCACAAGCACTACCGCCATTACGGTAGCTAAGATGGTTTTGTGTCGGATACTTAATTTAAAACGCATCATCGTACACTCCTTTGTTTCGCCCAATAGTGCGCAGAGCACGGAGCCAAAAGAAGATTGGCACCACAAACTCTCGCAATAACTTGGGTCTAGGTATAAAAAACCCCGGAAACCAACCGGGGAAAGGGGAAATCGCTACCTTGCAGTAGCAGTCATAGAGGTAGAGCAACCAATCCGACCGGACGACAATAAATCGGACTGGCGCTCATTCGGGGTGTTACTGAATCGCTGCGCCTTGCTCGACCCAGTCACCAATTAATGTTCGCTCATCATCGGTCATCTGTGTGAGGTTACCCAAAGGCATATATTTGGTGGTCACAGTTTGGGCAATACGAGGACTATTGGCTTTGATCTGTTGTGGCGTGTCTAACTCCACGCCAGCTGGTGCCGCGGCAAAGGCTGGGTGAGTTGGTGTGGCGGAGTGACAGCTTGCACAACGTTCTTGAATCACCTGTTTAATCGCTGAGAAATCAACATCACCAGCATTATGAGGCGCTGCCACTGAGTGAGCAGCGACATCATTCTCAACGCCCTTCTCCACGGTATTCGACGTTGATGACGATGCTCCAACCGATTGAGATGAAACGCTCTCCACTTTAGCCACAGGCTGACTAGGCTTGTTCGCATAAGGCGAGGTAACAAACGCCAGTGTCACCATACCTAATGCAGCGACCGGAACCGTCCACGCGTATTTCTGGCTGCCATGACGGGTATTAAAGTAATGGCGAACCAAAATACTGAAAATCGCTAGACCCGCAAGAATTGCCCAGTTGTATTCAGAACCATATGTGCTTGGGAAGTGGTTACTGATCATAATAAACAGCACTGGCAACGTCAGATAATTATTATGGCGTGAACGCAGCAAACCTTTCGCCGGTAAGCTCGGATCAGGTTCGCGTCCTTCTTCAATGGCACTGACGAGATTACGTTGTGCCGGCATAATCACGCGAAATACGTTACCGACCATAATCGTACCGATGATCGCACCAACGTGAATATAAGCACCACGACCACTGAATACCTGAGATAGACCATAAGTTGCCGCAACCAACAGCACAAACAGTACTAAGCCTAGCAATACTGGCGTCTTACCTAGCGGTGAGTCGCACAGTAAATCGTAAATAAACCAACCAGCAACCAAAGCGCCAACGCCGATAGCGATGGCGGTTTCAGCCGCAAGACCAGAACCTGGGGCGATCAAATAGATCTCCGCATTGAGGTAATAAACCACTGCAAGCAGCAGTACACCGGTAATCCAAGTAAAGTAAGCTTCCCATTTAAACCAATGTAGATGCTCTGGCATTTCCGGTGGTGCAAGTTTGTATTTCTCTAAGTGGTAAATACCACCACCATGAATTGCCCAAAGGTCACCTGAAAGACCTGTTTTAGGATTAACTCGATTTAAGTTGTTCTCTAGCCAAACAAAGTAAAACGAAGCACCTATCCAGGCGATACCAACTATCATGTGAACCCAGCGAATCGCTAGATTCAACCACTCCGTGATATGTGGATCCATAATAAACTCCTTATTCACACCAAAAACGATGATTACTCAACTAACCCTTCGCTTCGGTTCTACAGCGCTGACTCCGTACGCTGCTCACTATGTTCAATCTCGTTGCCCGGTATATCTTCTAAATACAAACAGACTAAATCTTGTTCGAAATAGACTTCATCACAGTTATTACCATCACCACCGCGATCAACGACGAGAAATTGATCCTCTTGGCTAAGAGCAAGTACCGGGTGATGCCAAACCCCTTTGTGATAATTAACACCTTGCTGACCATTACTTATAAAAGCGCGGCATGATTCAAGGCTTGGGTTATCACCTTTAGGCGCAACAACAATAAGATAGGGTTGACCGAGCAACGGAACAAACGCTTGAGAACCCAACGGATGTCGTTCTAACATTCGAATCGTCAATGGGTAGTTAAGCGGCGTCGCTTGGAAAATACTGATGATCGCCTGACCATTTTCCTGCTGCACATCTGTTTCGGCGAGTTTGTGGTAACGACGTGTCGAGCCATTATTAATCATAAAATAATCGCTGTTCTCAACTTCAATCACATCGCCAAACTCTGCAAATGCTTGTTTGGTTAAAGGCTCAATGGCTAAACGACGAGTTCCATTGCTCATATTTTTCTCCTCGCTTATTCCGCTTTAGTGCCAAATAAACGCAGACGGCTGATACCACCATCAGGGAAAATATTCAGACGTACATGAGTCACCGCTCCTAGCTCATTCACTTCGGCAACAAACTCATGGATATCATGCGCTTTTAGCTTCTGAGCCGGCAGCAATTCGCGCCAGAACAAGCTTTGGGTCGCTACTTGGTCATCGGTACCACCTTTGACATAAGCCGCTTGAATTGAGCAACTATCCGGGAAATTACCTTTAAAGTGCGCGGTATCAACCACTACGCGCTCAATGTTGCCTGCGTGACCAAGCGCAACAATCACCCAATCATTGCCAGGCGTACGGCGGCGTGCGGTTTCCCAACCATCGCCCATGTTTTCGCCTCGACCAGGACCAAGGATATTGGACTTATTTCCATAGTGTTCATCGCTACAAGCTAACGCACGACCACCATTTTCTACTGCGGCAAGGTCGACTTTTTGTTGGCTATCGATTTGCTGCCAATCGACACTAGGACGCCCGTAAACACGCAGGCGAGCAACACCGCCATCTGGGTAGATGTTCAAGCGTAAGTGGGTAAACACTTGCTCGCTGGCAATCGCTTCAAGATGATGGTGATCACCTTGTAGACTCATCGATGGCAGGATCTCTTGCCACTCTGTTGTTTCCGTTGGGTCCCCTTCCGGTGAATAACAAGCATCAATCGATGCAGAAGGCGGGAAGTTACCAGTAAAAAATGACGTGTCGATGTCTACACCAGCAATGGTGCCCGCTAAACCTAAACGGATCACACAGTAATCGTAGCCTTCGCCACGTTTGCGACGGCTTTCCCAACCGTCCATCCATTTCCCATTATCGTCATAAACGCCTTCTTTCCACTCTGGCGCTTCGCGGCGCAGTAGGCGGCTTTTATCCGCAAAAAAATCGTCAGTAGCGTAGAGTGCGGTTGCACCCAGTTTTTCGTCAGCAAGGTTAATGTATTGTTCAAAATCTAAGGACATGTCCTTTATCCTTCCAATTAATCAAAAATAGGTTAAATGAGTTGTACTCTTTCCAGAGTGAGTACCAATTGCCGGTGCAATTGATATCGATGCACAATAGTCGCCATCTCCGTGACTTACATATCGCGCAGGCGAAACAGAGCTATCTTGTTGATTTCCTGAATCGCAGTAGCAAACTCAGTTTCACTATCATTGCCTAATCGCTTCTCGAACGATTCAAGAATTTGGTAACGATTGGCCCCTTTCACTGCCATGATGAAGGGAAAGTTGAAGCGGCTTTTATAACTGTCGTTGTACGTGGTGAATTTATCGAACTCTTCAGCGGAGCATTGGTCAATACCAGCGCCTGCTTGTTCTGCGGTTGATGCTGCAGTAAGTTCGCCGTTAATAGCTGCTCGTCCCGCTAAATCAGGGTGAGCATTAATAAGTGCAAGTTGCTTGGCTTTATCCGCTTTTAGCAAGATGGTTGCCATTCGCAAATGCAAATTGACGATCGAGTCATCGACATACGTCAGCCCTTGGTCAAACACAGATTCAGCCACCCAAGGGCTATGCTCATACACGTCAGCAAAGTAAGAGACAAAATCCGCTCGGCTCATTTGTGAGGGTTTACAAAAACGAAATTCTGTCATGTTACTTCTCCTTGTTTGGTGTGTATGGATGGTGCTCGTGCCAATGGCGCGCAATGTCAACACGACGACATAACCACACGTCATCGTGCTGTTTTACGTAATCTAGAAATCGTTTCAAAGAGGCAATTCGACCAGGACGGCCGATCAAACGACAATGTAAGCCAATCGACATCATCTTGGGAGAGGTTTCCCCTTCGGCATACAGCGTGTCGAATGTATCTTTAAGATATTGATAAAACTGTTCACCAGAATTGAAACCTTGTACCGTAGCAAAACGCATATCGTTGACATCTAACGTATAAGGAATAACGAGTTGTGGGCGCCCAGCTTGGGTATGCCAATAAGGTAAATCATCATCATAGGCGTCGGAGTCATAGAGAAACCCGCCTTCTTCAGCGACCAAACGGCGTGTATTGGGACCTGTGCGTCCGGTATACCAACCCAGTGGTCGTTCACCTGTTAGCTGGGTGATAATGTCGATCGCTTTCGCCATATGGTCACGCTCTTGCGACTCATCCATATATTGGTAATCGATCCAACGATAGCCATGGCTGCAAATCTCATGTCCCGCTTGGACCATAGCTTGCGCCAATTGTGGGTGGCGTTCTAATGCCATTGCAACGGCAAATACGGTTAGAGGAATCTCATATTCATCAAATAGCTTCAATACACGCCACACGCCCGCGCGGCTGCCGTATTCGTAGATTGATTCCATACTAATGTGACGCTCACCTTTTATCGGCTGTGCCGCCGGGATCTCCGATAAAAATGCTTCAGATTCTTGATCACCATGCAGTAAACAACGCTCTCCGCCTTCCTCATAATTGAGCACAAATGATACGGCGACTCGAGCACCACCTGGCCATTTTGCATGCGGTGGCTGATTGCCATAGCCAATGAGATCTCGAGAATAATCCTTATCCATTCAGCCTCTCCTTGAAATAGTAAGTGCTTGTGGTTAGCACTCAGAACATAGATTCATTGTATACAATACTTTATCTTAATGTAAAGATTTTGTTGTTAAAGTTATTTTTATAAAATTTAAAGATAATATTCATATAGTTACCAACCTTAACCTTTATAAACCCGAAAAAACTCACTTCACACTTTCGCTTTTTTGTCGACATATTTGATAACAAAAATGCAACATAAAGCTTTACTATCTGAATATTTCGTGTACACATATAGGTATCAATACAAAAAACAAAAACAATTTTGTATACAATTTAATAACGCAAGCTAAGGAGAGCGCTGGGCGCAATTGGAGATTATGGGCAAACTAACTACTCACGTACTGGATACAATGCACGGCGTGCCTGGAGCGAACATTCAAGTTGAATTGTTTCGCGTTGAGGGCGATTCTCTAACTAGAGTTAAAACCGTCACCACCAACTTTGATGGCCGTACTGACCAACCTATTTTAGAAGGTGACTCGCTTGTCAGCGGTAAATATCAACTGGTTTTCCATGTTGCTGACTACTACAAGAACCGAGATGTTGATCTCGGTGAAATCCCTTTCCTAGATGATGTTGTGATTCGTTTTGGGCTAGGAGATACCAGCATGCACTATCACGTGCCGCTATTGGTATCACCGTACAGTTTCTCAACGTATCGCGGCAGCTAACAACGTCAAACTATAACGCCAATATAGAGCGTAAAACTAAACCGAGAGAATTGAAGTTCTGCACCTAATACCCTTAGAAAATAACATTCTTTACATGCAGAAAGTGGTATTCAATTTTAGAAACATCAAACCAAAAGGACTTGCTGACATGAATGAAAGCAAAGCAGAAGTACTTGATAACGAAAGTCAATCTGGTGGCTTACTAGAACGTTTCTTTAAACTGAAAGCACACGGAACCAGTGTTAAAAACGAAATGATCGGTGGTATCACAACCTTCGCCACCATGGCTTATATCATCTTCGTTAACCCACAAATAATGGCGGCTTCCGGAATGGATTCTGGTGCGGTGTTCGTCGCTACTTGTATCGGGGCTGCGATTGGCTGTTTGCTGATGGGGTTATTTGCCAATTGGCCTGTCGGTTTAGCGCCTGGCATGGGATTAAACGCCTTCTTCTCATTCACAGTGGTAAGTGAAATGGGTTATAGCTGGGAGGTGGCACTGGGCGCGGTATTCCTATCCGGTATCCTATTTGTCGGGATGAGTTTTTACAAAATCCGTCAATGGATCAT
Organism: Vibrio rhodolitus; assembly: GCF_003350325.1. GTDB lineage: Bacteria > Pseudomonadota > Gammaproteobacteria > Enterobacterales > Vibrionaceae > Vibrio > Vibrio rhodolitus. The sequence continues at coordinate 14,792 of NZ_QLYZ01000015.1, forward strand.
CGAGAGTATTCCGCACAGTTTGCGCTACGCGATGACCGCGGGTGTTGGTCTATTCCTTGGTCTGATTGGTCTTAAAACTGCTGGTATCGTGGTAGAAAATCCAGCAACTTTGGTATCACTTGGTGACTTTACTAAGCCCGATGCACTTTTGGCAGCAGTGGCATTCTTAATTATTGCGGTATTGAGCGAGCGTAAGGTATTCGGTGCTGTACTGATTGGCATTCTAAGCGTTACAGCTATTGGGTTGGGACTAGGTCTCGTCGAGTTCAATGGCGTCTTCTCTGCGCCACCAAGTATTGCTCCAACCTTTATGGCGATGGATATTGCTGGGGCGTTTAACATCTCAATGGTGAGCGTGATTCTCGCTTTCTTATTCGTCAATATGTTCGATACTGCAGGTACCTTAATGGGCGTCGCTGAACGAGCACACCTGATCAACAAAGAGACAGGTCGAATTGAAGGGCTTAGCAAGGCATTAAAAGCAGACAGTATCTCAAGCGTCGCAGGCGCGTGTGTTGGCTGCCCGCCAGTAACCAGTTATGTCGAAAGTGCTGCAGGTGTTGCTGCGGGTGCAAGAACAGGTTTATCAGCCATCGTCGTTGCTGCGCTGTTTGTCGCTGCAATATTTCTTTCGCCATTAGCTGGGATGATCCCTTCCTACGCAACAGCAGGTGCACTGATCTACGTTGCATTTGTGATGATGAGCAGCATGCAGCATGTGGATTGGAAAGATTTCACAAATGGCGCACCAGCAGCCATTACCGCATTGATGATGCCACTAACGTTTTCAATTGCGAATGGTATTGCGCTTGGTTTTATCACTTACACCGTACTTAAAGTTGCAACGGGTAAAACGAAGGATGTATCAATTTCTATGTACATTCTTACCGTCGTGTTTGTCGCTAAGCTGATCTATATCTAAACGATTCACACCATTCCAGATCTAAATTCAAACTTCATGCTCTAGTCAAATGTCTTTGGCTAGAGCGTTTTCGTATCACGATCCAACCGTTCCACAGCGATTAGAACTGGCAAGAATGAGCAAATACTCATTCTGGTGACTATTATGGTTTTGTTTTCACTCCACAGCCTTTAATCACCAACTGAGAAATAAACTCAGCGGCCTGACGGTAGTCTCCTTTATCAAGCTGTTCTTTTTGCATCACATTACAAATCTGCCAACTGAAGTCGGCGTACGTTTGTGTTGCCGCCCAGATAGCAAACATCAAGTGATGAGGTGAAACCTTATCCATTAGACCTTGCTCAGACCAGGTTGCGAACTTATCAATAATCATCTGAGACTGATTAAAAAGCTCAACTCCGATATCTTCTGGTAAAGCACTACCGCCCGACATGACCTCATTAGCAAATACTTTTGATGCATACGGGTGATCTTGCGAAATGCGTAACTTCGCCACAATATATTGTTGTAATGCTTCGACTGGATCCTCGACCTCTTCCAGTGGGCGAGAAGCCTCTAGCAATGGTTGCGTAACGGTTTGTAACACTGCGTAGTACAACTTATCTTTGGAGCTAAAATAGTAAAATACGTTTGGCTTGGGAATGTTCGCCGCTTTAGCGACATCAACAATTTTGGTCGCCGCATAGCCATGTGTCGCAAACTCTCTACTTGCAACCTCAATAATCAACTGCTGGTTTTTCTCTCTAATGCGACTCATGATAGTCCCTGAACGTTGTACAGGTTTCTAGTGTAAACAATACGTTAGTGATAGCAAGGCAAGTGAAAGATTTTGCGACAAACTAAAACGGCCGCTTGAAGGCGGCCGTATAAAAAGATGCAGAACAGAGGGTTATTTTGCGACTAGACACCATGTCGCGGCGACATTACGTGCGGTCATCTCAACGTTAAACGCAGCTTGTTTCAGTGCCGATGGCAGATCTACTGCCCCAGGAACCACGCTGAATACAGCGTCAATGCCATGTTGGTGCACCACGTTACAATCAGACGCGAGGCTACCCGCAATACCAATAACTGGCAAATCATATAATTTCGCTGTTTGCGCCACGCCCATTGGCGTTTTACCGTGAATAGTCTGACTATCAATACGCCCTTCACCGGTAATCACCAAAGCGGCGTCTTTAACCACTTCGGCAAGATTGGTCGCTTCAATAACAATTTGAATACCTGGGCGAAGACTCGCAGTGAGTAGCCCTAACAATGTTGCACCCAAGCCGCCAGCAGCACCTGCACCGGCTTGATTTGTTACATCTTTACCTGTGGTACGCTCTATTATGCTTGCGTAGTGTGCAAGGTTATAATCCAACTGCTCAACCATCGCAGGAGTGGCGCCTTTTTGTGGACCAAAGACATACGAAGCACCTGTGGGACCACACAATGGATTGTCTACATCACATGCTACTTCAAGCCGCACCTGTTGAAGTCGCGGATCTAAACCAGACAAATCGATCTGCTCAAGGTTCGCTATCGCTCCTCCACCATAAGCTAACTCGTGACCATCAGAATCCAAAAAACGCGCACCCAGCGCCTGCGCCATACCAATTCCGCCATCGTTAGTGGCACTGCCCCCAATACCAATGATGATATGTTGCGCGCCTTGTTTTAACGCAGCCTTAATCAGCTCTCCGGTACCATAACTTGTGGTATTCAAAGGATTCCGTGCATCAGGCTCTACCAAATGCAAACCGGACGCCGCAGCCATTTCGACCACTGCGCTTACACCATCACCAAGCAGACCATAAAACCCCTCAACTGGCTCGCCAAGTGGACCGGTTACCACCGTAGAGACTACCTGACCACCTGTCGCGTCAACCAAGGATTGTACGGTGCCTTCCCCCCCATCTGCCATGGGTAATTTAATGTACTCTGCATCAGGTAAAACCTGTCTAAAACCACTTTCAATTGCTGTAGCGACTTGCATTGCGGTTAAGCTTTCCTTGTATGAATCGGGCGCAATTACTATTTTCATGTTCTCGTCCTTAAACCTATCTTAAGTGACACGCTTGTCTCTTGTATTACGGTTCGGAAAGGTTGAATTTACCTGTTGTGAGAGAGAAAAAGTTGCTCTCTGTTTAATCTGTTGCTTGGGTATACAAAAAGAAAAATCCCGAAGTAAGCCGCAAAAAGACCTGATAAGATAAAGCCCGTGCGGAAGCTCCTACCTGTTGACTTACAACGGGAACGCGTACAAAAGGAGACAAAAATACGCGATTTAAACCAAAGCTGTTCTATTTAGGGTTTGGTAAACCCAAGGAGTAAAAAGGGAGAGGAAGCCTTTTTACCCCGGAGCGAAATTAATCGCGAATTGAGTGTTTCGAGCGTTTTTCAATCGCCTTAATCAGCGCCGAGTGATCCCATTCATCGCCGCCTAGCGCTGCACAATCTTCAAATAGCTCTTGCGCCGTTGCCGTGTTTGGCAGAGCCACTCCCAGCTCACGCGCGCCAGTCAGCGCTAAATCCAAATCTTTCTGGTGCAACGCAATTCTAAAGCCCGGGTCAAATGTACCTGCAATCATTCGCTCGCCATGCACTTCTAAGATTTTTGATGTGGCAAAACCGCCCAATAGCGCCTGACGAACACGAGCTGGATCAGCCCCTGCTTTAGAAGCGAATACCAGCGCTTCAGACACGGCTTCGATATTGAGTGCAACGATGATCTGATTCGCGACTTTACACGTTTGCCCTGCACCATTATCGCCAACCAAAGTGATGTTTTTACCCATCACTTCAAACAGCGGACGAGCCTGATCGAAAGCCTCCTGAGAACCACCAGCCATAATGCTTAAAGTAGCGTTAACCGCGCCGACTTCACCACCAGAAACTGGAGCATCAATATATTGAGCACCACTTTCGTTGATACGCGCAGCAAAAGCTTTAGTTGCCATCGGAGAAATTGAGCTCATGTCGATAACCAATTTGCTTGAGGCTCCACCAGCATTTAAGCCTGCTTCTACACCTTTATTGCCAAATAGTACATCTTCTACTTGCGGCGTATTGGGTACCATCAAGATAACCGCATCCGCCAGTTGCGTTGCTTCCTCAACAGAATGAGTAACCACAGCCCCAGCAGCCACTAAATCTGCTGGCGCTGGATTGAAGTGGTCAGACAGTACAATTTCATACCCGGCTTTTTGCAGGTTAGCCGCCATAGGTCTGCCCATGATTCCAGTACCGATAAATGCAATTTTCATTTGTTTGTTCTCCATAACTTCGCCCTTTATGAATGGGCAACTCCGCAATTAGCGGTATAGGTTTAGCCAATCTAGGCCTTCTAATGTGGTGGTTTTCGGCTTGTACTCGCACCCGATCCAACCTTGGTAACCAAGCTCATCCAAATGCTTCAGTACAAATGGGTAGTTAATTTCCCCGGTACCTGGCTCATGACGCCCTGGGTTATCAGCCAGTTGTACATGCGCGATTTGTGCAATATTGGCACTCATCGTTGGCGCAAGATCACCTTCCATAATCTGCATGTGGTAGATATCGTATTGAATAAACAGGTTATCGCTGCCTACCTCCTGAATAACGCTCTTCGCTTGCTCGGTGGTATTGAGAAAGAAACCTGGAATGTCGCGAGTATTAATCGCCTCAATCACTAGGCGAATGCCCGCTTTTTTCAACGTTTGCGCCGCATAACGTAGGTTCTCAACAAACGTCGCGTGCGCTTCGCTGGTACTGACGCCTTGTGGCACAATACCTGCCAAACAGTTTATTTGGCTGTTCCCTAACACTTGGGCATAAGTGATGGCTTGAGCTACACCCGCTTTAAATTCTTCACGGCGGTTTGGATCAACCGCAATCCCACGCTCACCCGCTTCCCAATCTCCTGCAGGCAAGTTAAACAACACTTGGGTAAGTTGGTTATCATCCAGCTTCTGTTTGATCTGCTCTGGTGTCAGCGCATATGGAAATAGGTACTCCACACCCGTGAATCCCGCTTTTGCCGCTGCTGCAAAACGGTCAACAAAGTCGAGCTCGGTAAACAGCATGGATAAATTTGCTGCAAATTTTGCCATTTTGATATCCTTATTCTGGTCTGTCAGCACCCAAGCCCTTTAGGAAAATAAGACTGGGCTTAAGTGCTTAACAATGGAACTTACTGGTTGTGAGCAAGTGCTGTTGGCGCATCGGCAATGCTTTCTGCTAGCGCTTCAAACTCATTAATCGAGTCAATCTCAACACCCATCGCGATATTGGTTACCCGCTCCAGCATCACTTCCACTACAACAGGAACTTGATGTTTTTTCATCAGCTCTTTCGCTTGAGCAAATGCCGCTTGCATTTGTTCTGGGTCAGTGACTCGAATCGCTTTACAGCCTAATCCCTCAACCACAGTGACGTGATCAACCCCATAGCCTTCTAGTTCTGGCGCGTTTTGGTTATCAAACGCAAGCTGCACACAATAATCGATATCAAACTGACGCTGCGCTTGACGGATAAGCCCTAGGTAAGAGTTGTTCACCAGTACATGGATATATGGCAAGTTAAACTGTGCGCCTACGGCTAGCTCTTCAATCATAAATTGGAAATCATAGTCTCCAGATATCGCCACGATATCGCGATTAGGATCGGCAGCTCTCACACCTAAAGCGGCTGGCGTTGTCCAACCAAGAGGACCTGCTTGACCACAGTTGATCCAATTACGTGCTTGATATACGTGCAGGAACTGAGCGGCGGCAATTTGCGACAAACCAATGGTGCTGACATAACAGGTCTCACGACCAAACGCCTTGTTCATCTCTTCATACACTCGCATTGGCTTAATCGGTGCATCTTGATAATGCGTTTTGCGCAGCATAGTAGCTTTACGCTGCTGACACTCTCCTACCCAAGTGCTTCGTTCAGGTAGTTTGCCTGCCGCTTGCCATTCGCGAGCCACTTCGACTAGTAATTCCAGTGCCGCTTTCGCATCCGAAACAATGCCAAGATCGGGACAGAACACACGACCAATTTGAGTTGGTTCAATGTCGACATGCACAAATTTACGTCCTTTGGTGTACACATCCAGTGAACCTGTATGTCGGTTTGCCCAACGGTTACCAATGCCAAAGACAAAATCTGATTCTAGTAGTGTTGCGTTGCCATAACGATGAGCGGTTTGTAAACCAACCATCCCCGCCATCAATTCGTGATCATCGGCGATTGAGCCCCACCCCATTAGTGTTGGAATAACGGGCACACCAGTTATTTCAGCGAACTGCTGCAGCAGCGCCTCGGCCCCTGCATTGATAACGCCACCACCTGAGACAATGATCGGATTCGCCGATTCACACATCATCGCCATTGCTTTTTCAACTTGGGCGCGAGTCGCTTTGGGTTGATACGGCTCTAGTGGTTCATAAGTATCGATATCAAATTCAATTTCTGTCAGTTGCACATCTAGCGGCAGGTCAATCAATACCGGTCCCGGGCGTCCTGAGCGCATTAGATGAAATGCATGTTGAAATGCTCGTGGTACCTGAGCCGGTTCGAGTACCGTCGTTGCCCATTTGGTGACAGGTTTGGCAATAGACTCGATATCTACAGCCTGAAAATCCTCTTTATGTAAACGAGCAGTTGGCGCTTGACCAGTAATACATAAGATAGGAATTGAATCTGCAGACGCAGAATATAGACCAGTGATCATATCGGTACCGGCAGGGCCTGAAGTTCCGATACACACGCCAATGTTATCCTGTTTTGTACGGGTGTAACCTTCTGCCATGTGGGATGCACCTTCAACATGACGCGCAAGCACATGATCAATGCCACCGAGCTTTTTCATCGCGGCATACATAGGATTAATAGCCGCCCCAGGAACACCAAAGGCAATATCTACACCTTCCTTTTTTAGAACTTCAACTGCGGCTTCTATTGCCTTCATCTTTGCCATGCTAACCTCCATTTAGATTGTATACAATTCAAAGATACTTTGTGTACTATGAACCAAAATGGAAAATTATCAACCCCAAAAAGCAACATTTTTACAACATCAACCAACTACAAAAACCCATCAACGAGCCTTAAAAGCCAAGAAATCATTGCTTTATATAAAATATCTTGACGTAAAATTATTTTACCGAACGCACAAATGATAAATATTTGTTAAATAACCTTTGATTGTTTACATGAATTGCAATATAAGTATTCGTGAACAAATAACTTTGTACACAAAATCATTCGATATTGTTTAAAGGAGACAAACAATGAGTCTGAACGATGTAGCAGAAAGAGAGAAAACCGCTTGTCTACACGTGGTCGGTAATATGGATAACCCCGAGTATTCAAGCATTCTAACCAAAGAAGCACTCTCTTTTTTAACCAAACTTGTCAAAGAATTTGCCCCACGACGAGATGCCTTGCTGCAAACTCGCGAACTACAACAACAAAGCTATGATGCGGGTCAATTACCTAACTTTCGCTCGGATACACGTGCAATTCGAGAAGATAAAAACTGGAAAATCGCTCCACCCCCCACAGCACTGATGGATCGCCGTGTCGAGATCACTGGACCTGTAGAACGCAAAATGGTCATCAATGCGCTAAATTCCGGAGCGAAAGTCTTTATGTGCTGTTTTGAGGATGCCTCAGCGCCGACGTGGGATAACATGATCCAAGGACAGATCAATTTACGTGATGCCAATGCCGGCACGATCAGTTACTACGATCAAAGCAAAGATAAACACTATCAATTAAGTGACGATCCAGCCCTATTGATTGCTCGTCCAAGAGGACTGCATCTGCCAGAGAAGTCGATTCAATACCAAGATCAGCCGATCCCTGGTTGTTTAATGGACTTTGCCCTCTATTTCTATCACAACTACCTGACGCGTGCTGAGCAAGGGCTTGGAGTCTACTACTACATCCCTAAACTCGAGTCGATGGAAGAATCTCAGTGGTGGGATGATGTCTTCTCCTTCACCGAAGAATATTTTGGCGTGCAGGTTGGTACGATTCGCGCGACGGTACTGATTGAAACCCTTCCTGCTGTCTTCCAGATGGATGAGATACTTTATGCGATGCGTGACCATATTGTCGCTATGAACTGCGGTCGCTGGGACTATATTTTCAGCTACATCAAAACCCTCAAAAACCATCCTGATCGCATCCTGCCCGATCGCCATCTAGTCGGAATGGACAAAGAGTTTCTCAACGCATACAGCCAATTGCTGGTGCGCACCTGCCATCAACGAGGGGCACTGGCAATGGGTGGCATGTCTGCCTTCATCCCTAGCAAAGACCCCGCTGAAATGGCGAAAGTGACCGCCAAAGTGATCGAAGATAAGGAGCGCGAATCCAACAATGGTCACGATGGGACTTGGGTCGCTCATCCCGCTTTGGTCGATTTAGCCATGTCTGTGTTTGAGAAAAACCTCTCTGGTAAACCCAACCAACTCGACTTTGTTAGCCCAGAGCACGAAATCACGGCAGAGCTATTGCTCAAGCCTTGTGAAGGCAGTCGTGATGAGGCAGGCGTGCGTAAGAACATTCGCATTGCTCTTTACTATATTGAAGCGTGGATCCGCGGATATGGCTGCGTACCCATCTATGGTTTGATGGAAGATGCCGCCACAGCAGAAATCTCTCGCGCCAACATTTGGCAATGGATCCACCATAGTGTTGTTTTGGATGATGGACAAACCTTCACCAAGCAACTATTCCAACAATGGTTATATCAAGAACTGAACACAATCAAACAGGAAGTGGGCGATACTCGATATGCTGAAGGCCGCTTTGAACAAACTGCTGACCTTTTCTTCGAGCTGTCGACAGCAAAAGAGTTCGCCACCTTCCTGACCTTACCTAGCTATCAGTTACTCAATTGAACTGATTCATCGCGCTCTCATTTAGATTAAAACTCTAAGAGGCGCACATTTATAGGAGATAACATGGGAAGTTTAACTCTAGAACAAGCACTCACGATTACTGACGGTACTTTTCGAGCCGCCATTCAGAGCAGTAGCGCGCCTCTCACCGTCGCGATTCTCGACAGTGGCGGTAAACTCATCTCATTACAACGTCAAGATGGGTCAAGCATGCTGCGCCCCGACATCGCTATCGCGAAAGCGTGGGGAGCGCTAGCGCTCGGTTGCTCTTCGAGAAAACTCGCCCAAGATGCTGATAATCGACCAGCGTTTATCTCCGCCGTAAATGTGTTAGCGCACGGCAATATGGTACCTGTGCCCGGGGGACTTTTGATCCGCGACGCCCAGCAAAACATTCTGGGTGCAGTTGGAGTGAGCGGCGATCTGTCCGATGTTGACGAAAGCTGTGCACTTGGCGGCATTGACCACGCTGAACTCTATAGCGATGAACTTTCTTCGTAGAACGCTGCACAACTTTCGCAACGGAGTTAACCCTGTTTCACTGGTCAAAAACAACAACGCCCTCAATGATTGAGGGCGTTACAATTTATTCTTACATCGAAGACCTTACTCGTATTGAGTTAACCAGCCTTTCAATATGGTATTCATTTGCTTCTTCTGACTTGCATTCATGCCTTTAACTAACTTAGTTTGCACAGCGGCATGCTCTTCAATAATTTGATCAATCAAAGTAAAGCCTTTTTCTGTCAGTTCAACAGTAACACTGCGGCGATCTTCTTTGCTGTGCTCACGGCAAATTAACCCTTTCGATTCCAATTTATCTAAGCGATTGGTCATTGCACCCGAGGTAAGCATCATCGAATCAATTAACTCTGAGGGGGTTAAGCGATATGGTTTGCCACTTCGACGTAAAGACGCCAGCACGTCAAACTCACCTAGCTTAAGGTCATAGCTCTTATGCAGACGAGCGACTTCCGTTTCCATATATTTAGCGATGCGCATCAAACGACCCATGATCGCCATTGGCTCAGTTTCTAGATCCTGCTTTTCCCTTGCCCATTGTTCTACCACTCTATCGATAGCGTCCATGAATATTCTTCTCCAGTACTAATGCTGATTGAATACCTTAACATAAAGATACTTTACAAACATCGATTTTAGGCGTACCTTTGACACAAAAGTATCTTAACGTAAAGATAAATACAATGAATATACTACTTGCCATGATTCCGGCGTTCTTTTGGGGAACCACGTATGCAGTAACGCAGTTTACGCTTGCTGACTGGCCCCCATTATTACTGGGTGCGATTCGCGCATTACCGGCGGGATTACTGTTGTTGGCATTTAGACCAAGCTTGCCTAAAAAGGATGACTGGAAGATTCTATTTGGTCTGGGGCTAATTAACATCGCCACCTTCTTTGGTCTGATTTTTGTTATGGCATTGACCTTACCTTCTGCAATTTCAGGGGTGGGGATGATTTCAGTGCCTGTATTTGCCATGCTGTACAACTGGCTAATCAACAAACAGCGCCCAGGGATCATTCAATCACTGTGTGGGACTGCTTTAATTGCACTTGCATGGATGCTGTTTGATCCAAGTTCAATCAGCTTAAACCCACTTGGGCTTGGGGCAATGCTTGCCGCCATTCTTTGCATTGTGATCGGCAGCTCGATCACCAAATCTCTTGGTAACCGCATGCATTGGTGGACAGTGCTGACATGGCAACTGATTTTGGGTGGCATTATCTTGTTTATTGCCTCTAGTGTGCATGCTGTTATCGAGCCAGACAAATACCTAACTGTTGTTGAAGGTTTCTCTTCAACCAATTTAGCCGGATTATTATGGGTGGTAGGATTAAACACTGCACTAGGTTATGGAATGTATGTATGGCTACTGCAGCGCATGTCGGTGGTGGATTTTACCTTCGGTGGGATTGCCAACCCGATTGCCGGGATACTGTCTGGCTTAGTGTTGTTGGGTGAAAGTTTTACACCTTTCCAATACAGCTTAATGATCGGCATGATCATCATGTCTTTACTGCCGCAGGCCGTCCTCGCCATTAGACAAAATAAAACCCCACCAGCACAGGTGAAGCTGCAGCAATAAAGCGGCTTGTCACCGCTTTATTTTCCTGCCGCCGACAAATTTCTGGACTGGCCTTATCGGTTATACGTTGATGGTCTTTCTACTGGTTGAGCAGTTAAATCAAGTAGGTTATTAACACGTTCTACCGATGCGATATCAATCGTACCTGTTAATCGATTTAACAGCAGATTACCAAGCAAATAGTTGTAGCTTGCTGACAATTGCTGGCGTTTCGCACTGTATACATCGCTGATGTCATCCAACAGTGTATCAACTGTGATAAGTCCTGCTGCAAGTTGTTTTTCACTGCTATTGACGATGGTTTCTCGGCTGTGAACCAAGGTTTTCAAATACGGTAAGCGCTCAATACTATCATTAACCTGAACCAATGCCGTCTTGATCTGCTGTCTTAGAACACGGTCAAACTCGACTTTTTCATACTGCTTAAACTTCCATGCATGTGCTGCTTCCATACGCTCGTAACCCACACCATCGCCATTAAAAATTGGCACGTTGACACGCAGCGTCACTATGGTTTCCTTACTCTCAGAGGCTGAGCCAAACAAAGCGCCACCAATATCACGATAGGTATTTGTCGCTCTTAGTTCAACAGTTGGGAAAAGCGAACCATCTTGCTTAGCAAGCTCTGAACGAGCGGCTTTTACGCCATGCTCTAACGCCAGATAGTCTGGGTTTTGCTGTTGCGCTTGAGCAAGCCAGTAGCCAACATCGTTGTACTCTAAAGGTCTAAGAGGAAAGTCTACATTCAGCGGTTGGATATATTCTAATCGCTGTCCAGTCAACGCTTCTAGCTCAGAGAACTTGTTGTCTACCTGTGCCAGTGCTTGTAGCATCTGAGTTTTCGCCAAACTCAATTTAGCGGCGACTTCACTATACTCCAACTCACTACTTAGCCCGCTGCTGCGGCGCACTTCGAGCTGATTTTTCTGCTCGAGGTAAATTTCATGCTCCGACTTAGCCAATAAATAAGCGTCATAGCTAGCCAGCGCCATCAGGTATCCTTCAATCGCATCAAATGCTAGGTTCTGCTCTGAAACTTGGTACTCTGAGTTTTGTCTATTGAGTAAATGGTTACTTTGCTGAATAGAAGCGAACAACTCACCATCAATAATTGGCTGCACAATTGATAGTGTGCGCAGCTGGTTGTCAAATTCAGCCTCGCCGAGGTTAAACGTTGGGTTTTCAGTACTAATCAACTCTTGGCTCACCGATTCATAATCCAATGTTAAATTCACTCGCGGCGTGATGCTTAACCAAGAGTTTGCATAGGCAGCTTGTGCTTCATCGGTCAAAGCTTCTGCTTTTTGCAAACTGGGGTTGTTAACAATTGCTTGGTTATAAACATCAAGCAACGTGCCTGCGCAAGCCGATGACGCAGCCAACACTGAAAAAATGGCGAAGAAGGTTCGTGTCGGAGTTTTCATGCTAAATGGATATCCTTATTAATTTTTGTCCTTGGTTGACTGGGTATCTGGCATCAGAGCGTCTAAATCAGCCAATGCAGTAGAAAGTGACGCATCGCCCACTGGGACTTTAGGCACCACTGATGTGAGTTCTAGCGAGCATTTGATCCCAGCTGGAATTTGATAGTTTGCGTTTGCCAACTCCAAACGAATATTAAAGGTGTGGCTTCGCGGATCCGCGACTGGGTCGATTAAGGTGATAGGCAGTTGCTTGCTCTCTAACCCAGGCATGGTGAAAGTGACTAGCGCATTGTCTCCCGTTTGAAACTGTCCATACTGCTCAACGGGTAAACTCGCTTCAATATACAAAGGGTCGATTTTAGCCACTTTAATGATGGGTTCATCGCGCACTTGTTCCCCTAACCCAACAAAGCGCTCCACCACGACCCCGTCAATGGGAGAATGAATCTTTTTCAGAGCCAATTCCGCTTTTGCCATCGCCAGCTCATCTTTGAAAACCGCTTGCTGCTCTTTGGCTTCCTGCAACTCCATTTTGGCGATCATATAGCTGGTTCGAATTTCATCGGCCGCCTGCGCAGAAATGATGTTTTGTGCCATCACTTCTTTGTTACGCTCAATCTGACGATGCTCGAAATCATATTTCGCTTTACGCGCACTTAACGAGCCTTTGCTCGATGCTCGCGAATTTGAATAGACAACACGTGCACGCTCTACTCTGTCATCTAACTTGACCAATAGCTCGCCTTGCTTTACCCATTGCCCTCGATTGGCATGCACTTCAGCGACTACGCCCACTACTGGAGACGCTAATTCTAAAAGTTCACTTGGTTTTACCTGGCAAGGGAAGGATTGCGCTGCAACAGGCATCGCAAGCAAAGTAGAGAGTAATGACATTGCCAACGTTACTTTATACATCGAGTCTCCTTAGTAATGTCTGACGCACCAGTCGAGTGACTTGGGCAAATAAAGGTTGGTATTGATGTTGGAAACGAATTGACACCCGCTCTCCGCCATAGAAGACTTCTGGCTGAGCTAAACGAATATCGGCGATATAAAAAAGTTGATGAGTGCTCAATGTCTGTGCATCTTTGACAGCAAACTCCCCTCCGCCATCAATAGTTAATACTTCACTCGGCAAGGTGTGAGTCGCACCCGGTGCAAGACGGGCAATATTCGCATCACTCACCTTAAATGGTTGATGCGCACTTCTAACCTCAACGTTGAGTAAAGATTCACGTACCAGATCAATCTGCTCCATTGGCACCACAGCCTTGACCGTTGCATACTGATCAGGCTGGATTTCACCGATAGTATCGCCCTTTTCGAGATAACTACCGGGAATGACGGATTCTTCTAACGCAACAAATATTCCCGCAACCGGAGCGGATATACTCAACTGTTCTAAACGATAACCTAACTCCGCTAGCTCTAATTTAACTTGGTTAATTCGCTCTTTCGTAATGACCGCTCGAACGCGATCATCAACTAAGTCTGCGTCATACTGTTTCTGTAGTTGTAGTAAGTGCGCTTGTTTCTCATCTCTTTGCAAGTGCACCATGGGAGCTTGTAAAGTTATCAGGGGCTGCTTAATACTCACCGAAGTGGATCGTTCAACATGAACAATATCCACAAAACCACTGGTTTGTGCTCTCACTCGATTGGCCTCGGGTAGCCAAACCACTCCTTGAACGACTGAATTATTGGGCAGCGGCACCAGACCAATCAAAGCGAGCAGAATAAGAGTAAGCACGACTCCTCGTCTGACAACTGGCGCATTGGGCGTTTCTTTTTTGCTACGATTCATAAACACAATAAATTTTATTAAGGGAATGGCGAACATTTGCATCAATGTCCAAAGCGCCAAAATCCAGCCTATAAATGGGACATGTTCCGCCAGATACAGAGCGATTGTTACCATGATTACGGCACGAAATAACCAAGAGGCAGGCCAATAGAGCAGAAACCATCGCCATTCACTTTTATCGTAATCAGGCTTCGCTGCCTCTCGTTTTCCGAGCAAATAGTACTGAGCTAAGTAGCTATAAGCGTTAGCCGAACGCGTCGCTAGGTTTGGCAACTCGACACTATCTTGCAAGGCAAAATATCCATCAAACCTTTGCAGTGGATTACCGTTGAGCAAGACCGTATTGATCCATCCGATCATCATCACGTTATACATTGCCGCGCGGATCACGCCGGGTTCTACCGTTAGCCACACGAAAGTTGCCAGGGCGGCGAGTAATAGTTCTGACTGTATCCCAGCAAGGCTTACCCATACTCGATGCCATTTATTCGGTAATAGTGCCGACTGAGAAGCGTCGACATAAGGTACGGGAACAAACGCAATAAACAGCAGCCCAACCTCTTTACAGCGTCCACCATACCGCCCTATCGCCAATACATGCGCAAACTCATGGACCGCTTTAATCAGGACGTAGACGCATAAACCCAGCAAAGCGTTTTCGACACTAAAAAACTGATCGTTTAAGTTATCGGTGATTTCTCGCCAGTGCATCAGTGCTAGCAATGCACTCGTCACCACTAAAGCAAACCACACTGCAAACATCCATGGCGTATATATCCAACCTGATAGGCGCTGCAAGTGCGAGCCAAAACGAGTGGGGTCGAACAAAGGTAATTTAAAGGAGGCTGGATTACCGTATTTACTAAATAGCGCCATTCGCATTTGACGTTTTCTGCGCTGAGCCAACTTTTCTAAATCGAGAGGATGTAGCCCCGTTAGCAAACCTTGTGACTCCAGTTGATTGAGTAAGCCCAAAATCTCTTCTTGGCTTAAGCGGTTGCGCTCATCCCATTCTTGATAACCCTGATAGATTTGCTCAACATTTTTCTCGCCACTTAACTCCGAAACAAAAGGGACTGCCGCAATCGGCACGCGAAAAACACGATGAGTGTCGTTGTCTCGAATCACCCACCACTGCTTACCACGGTAGCAATGCATGGCGGTTGCAAGACCTGCTTTCAATATGGGTCTGGATGCCGAAATCGCTTTCCATGCATTGGGGATCACGGCATCACCACCCAGACTTTCACTGTTATCCAAGCCCAAAGCTTACGCGTCCAGTTCCAAATCCGCGGTTGAGTCACCGTTTCAATCTTAGCGATACCTTCCATACCCGGTCTCAACTCAGCAACATCGCCTTGTAATACACCTTCAACGCGAAATACGGTCTTGCCTTCTTGTGCTTGAGCGATTGGCGTTACGCGACTGACTGCAAAATCGAACGGTTGGTTTGGAATTGGCGTAAGTAGCGCCCGCCCTAACTGCTTTGCTTCAACATAGCCAATATCTTGTTGTTCAACCTCAATCAACAGCTTGTATTGGTTAAGTGGAGACAACTCAGCGAGCACCTCCCCTTTGCGCACAGGAGTTCCAATTGCATCAATCAAATCACCACTGACAACAATAGCTTGATCGAGTGGTGAAAGCACCTGAGTGCGGCTTAACTTGTCATTAAGTAAGCTAATCTCTGCCTCTACGCGCTTTTGTGAAGCCGCCAAAATGTTGGATTTGGCAATATCACGTTCGCCGCGCGCGGCATCCATTTGTCGTGATACCTCAACATATCGCGCCTTAAGATCGAGCTTTTGTAGCTGAAACTCTTTATCATCGAGTGAAAAAATCAACTGGTCTTTGCTTAACTCGTCACCCGGTCTCGCCGCTACTTCGGAGATATAACCATCGAATGGCGCTGCAATCACTCGCCTTTCCGCACCGATGATTTTTGCATCAGCAGTCACTTGATAATGCACCGGCCAGAACAAAAACAGAGCGAGCAATGCCGCGCTGCTAAGAATGATGGACGCTCGCTTACCCTGCTTAAAAAAGCTCGACCACTTGCGTCTAGTTGATTTAACTAATGTATTGGTTAGGGGCACCTGTTCAAAAAAGCGCAATGCCAACGGATAAGCTATGGCATCTATCGTCTGCTGCAATTGCGCTAATAATTCTGCCGCAGGTATTTTGTTGCATGAAACCAGCCAGCTAACATTAAAGCGTTGATCACGATAGCAAAAATTTAGCGTACACCAATGTCCCCAAGACACGTCATCTTGTTTTGCCAACAATTGCCCAATTGAGTCAGATTCTACGGCTAACTTGGTTGTATCACTGCACTGAGCCAATGCATCTCTAAGTTGACTCAAAACCACTTCAGTTTCAGCCTTTGCGTCTAGCTTGCCAGTGTAAGCACCTACTTGAATCAAAGAGCGCGAGCTCTCATCACTAAGCAACATAACGCAGCGGTTAAGGTTGAACGTTTTAAGCAGATCGGTACAAACCCATTCGCCAATATCTGCCACGGGAATCGGTTGTTGAACCTGCGCCAACAACTTAACAATCTGCTGATTCGATTCTGTTTGGCTATTATCATGCGGTTTTGCTGGCATGAGCCGCTGGACTAAAACCGGCACTGCCCACTGCACAATCTCAATCGCTTTAGTAAGAAGGCGGCTATCTTGGAGTTTTAAGCTTAAAATCACCACGCCATAGAGTTTGTCCGCCGCACTTAACGGACAGGCAAGGAAGTAAATTCCCTGACTCTCCTCACTTTGAACAACGGGGGCTAAGCGCTGCATAGCCTGCTCACCCACCTGCTTCATCACCGAGGATGACTTAGCTTCATTGGAGGTAAAGGCGACGGTTTTATAGTCAGCAGAGGCTGGCTGACCTATGGCCAGCAAGCCTTCTAACACAGAAAGATCCGCCAGTTGTGAAAACTGATTCAGAACTAAAGCGAGCCAAGTTTGCCCTAGTTGTTCAGGGTCACTCGTACGAGAAAATACTTGCCATAGATCCGAATCATTTTTGACGGTGGTACTGCTATTCATCACAACCGATTACTTAATCTCACCGTGCTTTTCTTCATGCTCTTTGAGCACTTTACCAAGCAGCAAGAACAGACGTTTTGCTGCGCGTGGGTTCATAATAATGCGATCGCTTAGTTCAACATCAATCTGTTCGTTCGAGCCATTCCAATTCTGGCTGGTGCCAAACAACAACATGAATTCTTCAATTGTACTGCCAACGTTCGCGACATTTGAATAGGTAGAACGCATCTGATCATCATTCCACACAACGTTTGGTTGGTTGTTCGCTGTTTTTTCTTGATTACTCATCGTTTTTCCTTACTGCTTGTTTAGATGATTCTTACTTTAGGTTGATTGTCCTGAATGCGAAGCTCGCCTTCAGGTTGTGCTTTAATCCAAAGACCTAATTGGGCGTCAAAGAAGAGCAAATTGCTAACTTGATCTTCAAGGTCTGTTGAATCGTCATTGCCTGCATCAGGCGTTGAATTTGGTTGAGCACCACTGTTGGGTTGTCCGTTTTGGTTACCCGAAGCTCCGGCTTCAGGTGAACCCGCCCCACTAGGTTGCCCTTGATTTGAAGGTGCGGACACAGAAGGCGTTGACGCAGGAGCACCACTTGCCGTAGAACTCACTGGTGTTGAGACATCTTCGCCAACAACCTCACTGAGTAGATCGTTCTCTTGTCCAACGGTCGGATTAGACTCTTTCAGTGTCACTACGTTATTTGTTTGCGCCGCATTTTCGCCACTACGTGCCAAGACATTATTGTCAGGATTAATGCTACCGCGTGATGACTTAGCTTCATTTAGCTGCATCGGTTTTGCTTGTGTTTTGTCGATCTCGTCAATCAACTGGTCCATTTCACCAGCGAGAGAGAAAAAGTCATCGGTTGTGGTCGCCACTGGGTCACCCAAAAATGGCGGTTCATCCCACTCACCTATACGCTTTGGATTGAGCTCTACGTGGGCATTTTCATGCAAGATCATATCCAGCAGGGCATCCGCGAAGTTAAAGTTTGGCTGCTCGCCACCAAGCAAGAAGTCAGGAGAAAGATCAACGCCCTCTGCATTGTTAGCCCAAGTACCTAGGTGCATAGTATCTGCACCACCCGTAAATGACTCTTTTGATTGGGCGATAAACTCCAAATCATTTTTGAAGAAGATATTGCCTTCATCACCGACTAGGATATCACTACCAAGACCACCATAGAGCTCATCGTTGACTCGTCCGCCAAATAAGTTGTCGTTGCCTGTACCGCCATGCAGCTCGTCATTGAACTGACCATTGATATTCGCTTGCGCGATGGTTTTAGCCGATTCACGATGACCATTACTCTTCCACTTAAACTCACCTTGGTCACCAATGAGGGTATCACGTCCCTCATCACCGGTTAGGTAATCATTACCAATACCACCAATGGCAAAGTCTTCACCTTGATTACCAAAAATCGTGTCGTTACCACCAACCGAGAAATCGGTTGATACCATTGAGCGAGCCACCCAATTTGCGTCATTAAGTTGATAGCCTGCATCACCAAACATGATGTCACGCCCTTGCTCACCACTGATGGTGTCGTCACCTTGTCCACCAAAGACAAAGTCATCACCTTCACCGGCTAAAATTGTATCATCGTCGCCTATATTGACTTGCGTGGTTTCGATTTTGAGCGCTTGCTGCGCACTATTACGGATCACATAGCCACTGTCACCTAGGATGACATCATTGCCAGCATCTCCATCGAGTTCATCTTGTCCATGGCTGCCTATAATCACATCGTGACCGTCACCACCAGAGATCACATCATCACCGCCAAGCTCCGCGTTACGTGAAACAATGTCAGCTCGTGAGCCATTGGCTGGTACAACAATACCTAAGTCACCCAGCAGAACATCATGCCCTAAGCCACCCGTGACTGTATCGTCACCCGCGCCTGCGATTGCCACATCATTGCCGCTACCTGCATCGATATTATCGTTACCGCCTGCGGATTCCTCCGTGCTTTCAATGCTGACCAAATTCCAGCCAGATGTTTCATCCGTGCGAGTAACCATACCGTTGTCGCCAAGGACAAGGTCATGACCACTGCCTGCGTTGATGATGTCATCATCGCCACCACCGGCAATCACATCATTACCATCATTGCCGTAAATGGTATCTTTGCCGCCGTTGGCCGCATTGCGCGCGACCACATCCGGTGTTTGACCATTTGCTGGGATCACAATACCTAAATCACCCAACAGAACATCATGACCAGAACCGCCAGTCACGCTGTCACCGCCGGAACCTGCGATCACTACATCATTATCGCTACCTGCATCAATGGTATCGTTACCACCTTGTGACTCTTCCGTGCTTTCAATGCTGACCAGATTCCAGCCAGATATTTCATCCGTGCGGCTTACAATGCCGTTATCACCTAGAACAAGGTCGTTATCGTTGCCTGCGTTGATGGTGTCATCATCGCCACCACCGGCAATCACATCATTACCGTCATTGCCAAAAATAGTATCTTTGCCGCCGTTAGCCGCATTGCGCGCGACTACATCCGGTGTTTGACCATTTGCTGGGATCACAATACCTAAATCACCCAACAGAACATCATGACCAGAACCGCCAGTCACGCTGTCACCGCCGGAACCTGCGATCACTACATCATTACCGCTACCTGCATCAATGGTATCGTTACCACCTTGTGACTCTTCCGTGCTTTCAATGCTGACTAGATTCCAGCCAGATATTTCATCCGTGCGGCTTACAATGCCGTTATCACCTAGAACAAGGTCGTTATCGTTGCCTGCGTTGATGGTGTCATCATCGCCACCACCGGCAATCACATCATTACCGTCATTGCCAAAAATAGTATCTTTGCCGCCGTTAGCAGCATTGTGGGCGATTACATCAGAGGTTTGACCATTGGCTGGAACCACAATGCCCAAATCGCCTAGCAGAACATCATGCCCCGCGCCACCAGTCACCGTATCGTCACCCGCGCCTGCGATGACGATATCGTCGTCACTACCACTATCAATAGTGTCATTGCCACCATGCTGCTCGTCTGCGTTAGAGCCGGAATTCACTTCGACAAACTCCCAACTTGTCACTACATCTGCTTCAATTTTTTCGTCATAAGAGAATTCAGCCTGACCAGTCACGACACCATTGTCACCAAGAACAATATCGGCTCCGTCACCTGACTCTATGTCATCATCACCATTACCAGCGATGACAACATCTGCGCCGTCGCCCGTTGAGATTGTGTCATTACCACCCAGATTTGATTCTTTAGAGCTGAACTTAACGGAGCTTCGATCAACCGTCGCTCCGGTGATCACGCCGAGATCACCTAATACTACATCTTGTCCATCACCGGTGGTCACCGTGTCAGTGCCAAGACCAGCAATGACTAGGTTGTCACCCGCACTGGCTGTAATGATATCGTTGCCTACTATCGTGGTATCAATTGACGATGCTTCTAAGACGTATAACGTTTCATCTCGCGTTACTGTTCCGACATCACCAATAATTAAGTCATTACCGTCACCAGCACTCAGGGTATCGTCACCCTTACCACCTATAATGACATCAATGGCTGAAGAAGCTGTGATGTTGTCGTTGTCGCCTTTTTCAATATAAGTTGAAACAATATCTGCAACTGGGTTGTCGCCTATGGTGGTGCCAGCTGGTTGAATATCCGCATGGTCACCAACCAAAATATTGTTGCCGACAGCATCTTGTGCGCTTTGTGGAGAGGCTGTAATTGTGTCAGCACCAGATCCGCCAATCACCGTGTTGCTGCCGCCAGCAGCATCTATGGTATCGTCACCATCTTGGTTTGAGTGGACAGAAGACACCGATTTATAAGCGGCACTAAATGCCGTCTCACGGATCACTTTACCGTGGTCGCCGAGTATAATGTCACTGCCTTGACCACCATCTAGAATGTCATTACCTGCACCGCCGAAGATAAGGTCACGTCCGGCACCACCAGTAATGGTGTCTTGGGTATTAGTTACAGCACTACTAAACTCTGTTGCTTCTGAAACAAACTCACCTAGCGTACCGGCATCCGCTCCATCTACATAACCGTTATCGCCAATTAGGACATCTAAACCGTCGCCACCATCGATATTATCAGAGCCTGCACCGCCAAGAATAATATCCTGTCCAAAACCACCTTCAATTTTATCGTTCCCACCCACGGTTCCAGTTGCTTCTGCAAAGATAATATTTGATGCGCCTAGACCAATTTCGCCGAGATCAGCGATGATGCTGTCATTACCACTTTCACCATAGATTTTGTCAGCACCTGAGCCTGCAATGATCTTGTCATCACCATCACCACCATAAATGGTATCACTGCCGCCCGAGCTATTGCTTGATTTAATGGAAATGTTATCAGCTTCACCACCATCAGCTAAGATAAGGTCATCACCGAGCCCACCATGAATTTCATCATTGCCACTACCAGCGATGATAAGGTCATCACCTCGGTCACCGATTATTGTGTTATTGCCACCAGTGGTCTCGAGTATGTCATCACCAATACCACCATCAATATAATCATTGCCTGAGCCTGTAGTAATGATGTCATCACCATCGTCGCCGTAGACATTATTATTACCACTTCCGGTCGTGATAGTGTCATTACCGTCGCCACCGTAAATGGTATAATTTCCAGAACCCACAACAATGGTATCGTGACCCGAACCGCCGCGAATCGTCACATTAGTCGAAGAGGTACTAGCTAACATCGCCGCAGCGAATGCAGTTGTGGTATTGAAGTAGACTTTGTCGTCACCAGTACCGGTGTCGATATCAATATCGATAGTGCTATTTACATTTTCAAATCGCAGCACATCATTGCCAGCCCCGGACTTAATTACGATCTGATTTACATCGTCAAAGACTTGACCTTTCTGTCCATCTTCATAGAAATCTGAAAAAACAAGGATCTTTCCATCGTCTCGTTGGACGATACGAACTTCTTCGTTGCCGTCGATAAGATCGCCCACCGTTCGATCACCCGCGTAATCACCGATATTTAGAATTAGCTTACCGTTTTCTACATTACCTAAGGCAAGCTCTGGTTCGTAGTTGTGGCTAAAGTCGATAATGGTTTGTTCTGGTAAAATAGCCCAAGAGTCACCACCGATTCGCTCTTTACCAAACACATAGTTAAAGTAGATATCGAAATAGACATCGATACCTGCAGTGATTTTTCCTTCTATCTCAAACAGGTATTCTGGTGTTTCGGTAATCAACTTAATAAATTCAGAAGCGCGAATTTTGCCATCTTGGTTCGGATCAGTTAGATCAGCTTCAAAACTTGCACCTAAGTATCCTTCAACACCTGCTTTGAATAAAAAGAGGTTTACGTTTGCATCAAGCGCTATCGAGGCATCAAACCAAGCTTCTGGTTTTTCCTTGCCATTCTCGTAATCAGCAATATAGAAGCCGTCGAGAATGTATTTGGAATTGCCACTTTCGATCATTTTGACAAAGCCGCTAGTGTCATAGCCAAAGGCAAGATCGAAGCCTAAGTCAACATTGATAACAACATCGGCATTTAAGCCAACTTTTGGTACACCAGGTATTTTCGCACCGATGGTTTTCTCAAATGACAGAGCGAAGGATGGGAAATGCCACAAGAATAAATCTATGTTCTCCAAGTCTCCGGAAAGAAGGCGCAGTGCCATCATAGGATCAGTTAAGATAGGTAGAGAGAGCCCATACTTAGTCTCTGAATTGCTTGACTCGCTACTAGACGTCTCTCCCTTAAGCGCATTGCCAATATCGCCCATGCCACTATATGGATCATTAGCGTTGAAATCCCCTCCCGATAAATTAGCGAGGTCAAACTCATGCTCGCTCATTCCACCTGAAAATGGATCTGCTTCCTTGCCGAAGTCATACGTGCCAAAATTGATAGTTAGATCTGTTTTTTCGTTTAGAAGTTCAATTAACTCACTGACTTGATTGACGGTATCGATAAACTTAATCGCGCTGTCAAAACTTGGATTTGCCCCGGAAGCCATCTTGCCGATATCTAGTAATGAAGTATTACCCAAAATATCTGACACGCCTGGGATTGGCGAAGTGATAAAATCGAGCACCGGGCGAATAGGATCAAGCGCATCATCAACAAAGCCGAGAACTGGCTTTAAGAATCCTTCAAGAAACTCACCGACATCTAAAGTAATATCCCGAAGCTCAAATGCCTCAACATTCATTACTTCACGAGGTTCACCATAGAGAACTTTCTCATAGGAGTGGTCAAAATAGAGATTAGCGCTAATGGCAGGCAAACTCACTGGCAATACGTCATTAAAGCCAGCATCGATATCTAAATTGAGCAAGGTCTCAAATTTAGCAATCGCCTCTACCATGTATTTCTGACCTTTTAATTCATCAAAGGTCATGATGCCATCGTCGTTGCCATCTTTAAGGTCAATGCCAATGGTGCCGGTTAACGAGGTAGAGTTCCCCCCGTCATCTTTGTTGTTTGACACTGATGCTTGCAAAATACCTAAGCTTGCAGAAAGCTCCGGCATATCAGAAAAATCAGCAGCAATAATCAGTTCAAGCTCATTGCGATCGATTCCATCGACCACACCATCATCAAGATAGAAGCCATCTTCTATACTAAAACCAAAGCCAAGTTCCATTTTGGCAACCGCACTAACGCCGATCGTGCCATCTTCAACACTTAAGCCTAAACCGGGGAAGCCAAAATCTGCATCTAATGCTATGTCGGTATTGAACAGTTCATATTCAAAAGCCATCGTAAAATCGACCGACTTGGAATCTAAGTTCTCGTTACCCGTTACTTTGACACCTTGCCATCCTAGTGCGTTTAACTGCTCTTCAAGTACGCTGGCAATCAAAGTAGACGTTGTCGGTGGTACGCCTGGATAATTGAGCTTGAACTCCTCAAGCTCTTGCCAGAGAGCGGGTACAATAGCGTTGCGCAGATTGGAGATGAAATCACCCGCGCCTTCAAGAGCATTGCCAATAACCGGGATTTCAAATCCAAACACACTATCGGTAAGAATTTTATCTAGCGAAGCGAAGAAAGTATCAAGCCCACTAATTAGTATTTCTGGATTGTTGAGGAAATTGAGTTCTTCGAGCATCGAAGCAAAATCTGGCGCTTCGATATGCACTTGGCGATCATCGCTGGCAAAATCGCTGACATTGACAACCAAGTCACCAACTTTTACACCGGCAACGTAAATAGGTAATAAGGCTTGAGCACCACCGGATAGCGATGTTTCTACAAAGTCACCATTTACGCTGTCAAATTCACTGAAGAAGAGTAGCGAATCACCATCATCTAGATCATTGGGATTCTGGTCAAAAATGCCAAATTTAAACTCGATGTTGTTGTCGTCTTTGTTCGCATCATCAAGGGACACATTTCCGTCTGCTGTGATAGTAAAATCATCACTCTTTACCTCTTTATCACTATCACCTGAAACCACAACCGTGCCGTCACGAACTTCAAGCTCTAATGCGCCAAGATAAGTACTAAAATCTAAGTCAGTACTGGTAATTTCAGCGTTTACCTTTAACCCTGTTTCGTTAGTATCTAAGAAGAATCTATCCCCTTCAGACCCTACAGTAAGCTGTGAAGATTTCGATTGACCATCAACCAGTTCAAGGTCCGCCAAGCCTAGCGCATGAAGTATATCGCTCGTTGATCCACCTTCAACCACTAAAGTCACGTGTTCTTTCGGGGTCTCAACTAACGCAATTTTTTCTCCATTTGCAAAGCCCAACTTGTCCCACGCGGTAGAGTCAGTGGTTAGTGAGAGTGAACCTTGGTCATCTGAGCTAAATTCAAGCAAATCACTCCAGAATAGACGCTGTTCAACACCTCCTGAGTCACTAAAACTAATCAAACCTTTGCTTAGTTCGCGGTTCATCTCTTTGACCCACTTAGCAAGGTCTCTTTCAGTATCTGCCTCTAGTGACAGTTGAATCGTTTGTTCGCCAATAACAATGTCAAATTGAATCGCAGCTTTGGGATCGAAATCAACGGGCAAGCTATCAAAACTAAACGAGGCAGGCGGTGTCACTTCAGCAGACGTTTCACCAAGAGAATTAAGTCCGTTGATGTTGTTCGTAAGCTCGGCAGTGTGATCAGTCAATACAATTTGACCATCTTCCAGGCTGGCTTCCAGCTTACCTTCTACATGTATTGCTGCGACCAAATCACCAAGCGTTGCGGTTGACAGATCAAGCCCATCCAAGTCTAACTCTAAAACTTCACCATTCTTAAGAGTAAAAGTCAGATCAGCCGCGTCCGTCTTATCTGTTGGTAGACCTTGTCCATTATTTAGTTCACTGAGCAAAGTATCGCGATTGGCTGGCGTGGTGGCAGAAGAGAGCTTTATCCCCATTAATGCGGTTAAACTGCTCGAAAGCGTTAAATCCAGTTGACCACCAGCCCCAACTCCAATTAAATTCGTCAACCCTTCAAGCGGCCCGCGTAACTCACTTGGCAGGCTTTGGATAAGGTCTTCAAGATTAACATTGAGGGCAAGATTTTCCTCAAGTCCCAAAAGTTTATAGTCCAGATCCAATAAAATAACCGGACCTTGGCTTTGATAATCTAACTCATAACGAATATCAAAAGCTTCTGCTGGTATCCCCAGCAATTTCTCGATTTCAGACTCAACCAGATCCAACGCCATATTCGGGTCATCTTCAGCTTGGTCTAGTTTAGCGGCCAAATCACCGGTAACGTCCAAAATATCTTTCAAACTCACATCGATAAGCGGCAGCGCGGCATCATAAAACCCAGCGCCAAGCAGACTGTCTAACGTCGCTAGAATGGTTTGTAAACCCTCGACCATGTCCGCATAACTCATCGAAGAAAGTGAGCCAATTGAATCTAAGCCTTGGATATCGTAGTTCACGACAGGAGCAGAAAGCTCACCATTTTCCCATTCTGGTAAATCAATAGTCAAAGACGCGCCAAAATCACCCAGCGGAACAGCAACATCACCTTGTGCCACGACATCACTAATCGTAAGTTGACCAAGTACATCACTCTCTTTGCCACCGAAATAGTCCGCTGAAGCAATAGATTCGACGGTTCCTTCATTCGCAGCATCAAGCAATTGATTGATATCAATACGGGTATCATCATCCGCTAGAAACACGCCAGTACCGAGTGATATGTAACCATTCAAATGACCATCGACACCCAACATACCTATATTTGCAGATATATCGACATCCTTTATGTCCGCCGTGATAACGGCGGACAACCCTGTATCTTCAAGAAAGACACGGTCTCCAATATTTTGCCCGTGCAGATCACCACTGACAATTTGCCCATTGGCATTAACTGAACCACTCAAACCAAGTACTTGTGAAACTAATGAATCACCTGTGAGTAGTACTGAAAACTCAACATTGCTTAATGCCATGCTCCCCATGCCAAATGCTTTGGCTGCAGAAGATTTGAATACACGCAACACATTGCCATGCTCATCTTCTTCACTTGTCACATCCAAGATAGTGTCTGGGGTAAAGACAATTCGAAACTCATTTTCGCTGGAGTTTTTTGCGACAGAAATGATTTGTCCCCAGTTTAAATTACTGGCATTAACCGATGAATTGAGATCAGATTGAGATAAATTGAGGTCAGCAAGCTCAAGCTTCAAGCCTGCCAAAGTAGCATTAAAATCAGAGATAAATCCATCCAGGTCTCTACCAGCTTCAGCTGCAACCGTGATAACGATTGGATCTAAACCACCAATAGTAATCACAAACTGCGATGCTTTACTGGGTGACCAGTCATCAGCCATCTGCGTGGCTTGCAAGGAAGCATTTTTAGCGTCTTTCTCTTTCAGATTGATCACTGACTGATACTCATCGCCATTCATCCCCGGTCTTGACGTTATTGGACCGTCAGAAATAACCGGATCTGGCGAAGTTGCCAGCTGAGTAATCACGATCTTTTGTGACTCACTATCATAGCTTGCTTCAAAAGCACCACCTGCAGCATTATTGATATTAGCAATAACCGTCTGGATGGTATCTTCGCTGCTTACTTGTACTTCCACCAACTCACCAGTGGGAGACATAAACGTCAGCTCTGCGCCATCGCCACTCGCCTCAATGCCTTCGCTCCAAATTTTGAGATCACCAAGAACGCTATCAGCAGTGACACCTGAACCTTCACCCAAAGGATTGAGATCCAGTCCCAACGTCATATCAAATACAGCGTCGGTTTCAAGTTTAATAGTGCCATCAGAGCTAATGCCAGTCAGATCACCAAGTGACAGACCGTCACTGAAGTCATGCTCAATCGACACTTTCGGCAGTGAAAAACTCAAATCAAATTTCAGGGCATTATCTTCAAAGCGCAGATTAAGTGAATCGGCGAGCTGTTTGATTTGCTCAGGAGTGGCGTTAGCAACATCATTGCCAAGGGCTTTGGCAAATGCGAGTACAACATCGTCGATAGAATCGACAGTCAGGTGATTTTTAGGATCTGAGACGTTAATTGCTTTAGTTGAATCAATCTCAGCATAATCGTCGATAAATCTGAGTTGGTTATCTTGCTCTACAACCCTAAGCCTCAATTTGCGATCATCTGTATTGTTGCCGACCTGGACGTAAAAGCTACTCTTCGACGCGATGGCGATATTCAAAGCCGAAACCAATTCAGCTACTGTCGAAATCTCAGGATTACTTTCTGTTGGATACCATTTTATCGACTCTCGGGTTCCATCACTCAAGGTGATGACAAAACTGAAATCGCTTGAGATTGGGTGTAGTAAATTGCCAGCATCATCGGCTTTGATTTCTGAACCTAAGTAATCTGCTGCTGAAGGATTTCCTTCTTGCTGATTTGCTTCAGTGAGCCCAACCGAGTCTTGCACCGAAATAAACGCATCCAATAGATTGGTTTGCAAAGACTCTCTAAGCGAGAACAACTCCGACAGCTCTAGGTCAGATAGAAACGGAATATCAACTTTAAACGCATCGTGGTCAAAAATCGTGTCGATACGATCAACTAAACTCTCTAGCGCCGCATATAACGTGTGTGCATCAAACAGCGTAAGATCGGATAGCTGCTCTTGCATTTCGATGGTCGCATTCTCAAGTTGATGATCGGTGGCAGTTATCACTGAGATAGCAGCATCGGCTGGTATATCTAAACCGTTCACCAATTGGTCTTGGTGTAGCGAAAGTTTCAAGTCGACGATTTGCGAGTTTTCGTCATAGGTAAAATCTGGGTTATTGATTAGGTCTGCGGCATTTAGAGCGGGATCAAGAACAATTGATTTTGGCAGTTCTACTGTCACCCCTAACGT
The DNA here is from genome assembly GCF_003350325.1 of Vibrio rhodolitus. Classification (GTDB taxonomy): domain Bacteria; phylum Pseudomonadota; class Gammaproteobacteria; order Enterobacterales; family Vibrionaceae; genus Vibrio; species Vibrio rhodolitus. Next base: position 43,271 of record NZ_QLYZ01000015.1, read on the forward strand.
ATAGCTCAGTTCTTTGTTTGCTACTGGAAGGCCTCCTTCTAGACCTTCCAGTCCACCTTCGCCAATATCAAAATCAAATAAGCCAAGTTTAATTAATGCACCTGTTAATTCGGCGCTAACGCTCAAGCTAGTATCAATATTTAGTGAGTCAAATGCCGCGTTACCAGCATTAAACGTGAAACCAAAGTTAACAGTATGATCTACTTGGGCATCGGCATAGTCTGCGTAAACTAACTTTATTCCTTCACCCAGACCGGACAAATCTAATTGCAGATCATCAGTACTGAGTAATACAGTATCAAATGAAAAGTCCACGTCCCAAGTGTTACCCACTTTTGTAACAGTTATTCCTTTACTACCAAATGTTTCATTGAGAAATTTCTGATACTGCAACTCTTCGCTCTCGGCGTCATCTGTAATATCAAGAGCGAAATCTGTGAGGAATTTGTTGGTAACGGTCTCAGTTATAATTTCACTGTACTCGAGAATACTACCTAACTGCCCATTAAAACCCTCACTCTCTGGGTCTATAAATGGCAATTGATTTGAACCATTATTGATTGCTTCGACGTTCTCTAACTGGGTAAGAAATGCATCAAACTCTAGCAACTGCTCTCTCAAGCTATCATGCAGAGCTTGAATATCATTGGCAGATAGAGTTTCAGCAGAAAGCAACAACCTTGGTTCCATGGATTCAAAAACGGTCGCTCGTACTCCCCCATCTATCGGGTGCGGGCGATGTTCTATCGTTGTTCCGCGCTTATTGGTATTTAGTTTGTTGTGAACAGAGCGAAAGAGCTTGTTTGTACGAAAGCCGTTTTTAATTCCTAGACCAACCATTGGCTGCAAATCCTTTTAGTCGATGGCGTGTTAGTAACTTAATGCATTTATGTTGCAAATAATGGTAGGAAATTACACATTTTTCCTGAATGAAAGTCAAAGTCGGGATGTGAATAAATGTATAAGATTATTAATAACGAGTTTCACATCACAAGATTTACTACACAATCGTATAATAAATGTACATAGGCTGAGAACAGTTGCCTACACAGTACATTTTTTAGCGACATGCCACACATATGAACCATTCTTGAAATTCTGCGTAGAACCAACAACGAACAAGAGGGGTTATGAAAAAGATAAACATTGTTTGGTTTAAACGTGACTTACGACTGAGTGATCACATGCCACTCGAAAATGCATTAGCGCAAGACTTACCTATTGTTCTTCTCTACATTTTTGAGCCAATGCTGTTAAAAGACGAGCACTATTCTGAACGCCATTGGCGCTTTATTTGGCAGTCTCTGCAAGACATCAATCTGAAACTCAAACATCTAGATCAAGAAATAACGATATTAGGTGGAGAGACCGAAGCCTGTTTTGAAGCTATGCAAAACCTATATCAGATCAATGCCGTTTATTCCCATCAAGAGATCGGGCTCAACAAAACATTTCAGCGAGACAAAAATCTAGCAGTTTGGTTGAGTAACAAAGGTATCGCATGGCACCAATTCCCGCAGGGCGCAGTTATTCGCGGTGCAACAAATCGTGATGGTTGGGACAAGCACTGGTACAAAGTGATGCGAGAGCCTATCGCGCCTATCACGTTTACCCATACCTCACTTCTAACACTCAATTCAGAAAGGCTGAAATGCCAATTTACTCCGCCAGATCCCTGGCTTACCAAAACCGGAGGCATGCAAACAGGTGGCAGCACTTTAGCTTGGCAAACACTTGATGACTTTTTCTCACGACGAGGTAAAAACTACTATTGCAGCATATCGAGCCCAACGGCTTCACGCTCGGCATGTACTCGTCTCTCTCCGTACCTTGCGTGGGGCAATCTCTCTTTGCGCCAAGTTTACCAAGCCCTTCTTTCACATTGGAACGAGCCCGGATTTCGACGAAGTTTGATCGCACTATCAGCGAGGCTGCACTGGCATTGCCATTTTATCCAAAAATTTGAGTCTGAATGTGAGATGGAATTTCGTTGTGTCAACCGAGCCTATGACGCCTTACTGACACAAAATTCGAGCAACAATATGACGCTTCTAGATGCCTGGAAAACGGGGAATACTGGCGTGCCTCTCGTTGATGCCTGCATGCGTTGTTTGATCCATACCGGGTACATCAACTTTCGGATGCGAGCAATGTTGGTGAGCTTCCTCACGCATCACTTAAACATAGATTGGCGCTATGGCGTCACTCATCTCGCTCAGCTGTTTCTCGACTTTGAACCTGGTATCCATTACCCCCAATTTCAAATGCAAGCAGGCGTTACCGGCACTAACACCATTCGAATTTACAATCCGACCAAACAAGCACAAGAAAAAGACCCAGATGGTGAGTTTATCCATAAATGGATCAATGAACTGGCATTAGTGCCACCACCGCTATTGTTCGAACCTTGGAAAATGACGCCAATGGAGAGTGCGATGTACCAACTGAGCAGTGATAGCTGCTATTTGTCGCCTATTATTGATGTGGATTTAGGAGCCAAACAAGCCCGCGAACGACTTTGGAGCTGGCGTAAACGCGACGATGTAAAAGCGGAAAGTGCGCGGATTCTTGCTCGCCATGTAAGTACAAAATCTTCGATTAATAATAAGGCTAAAAGCGGTAACTTGAGTAAAAGCAGCTCAAAAAAGCGCACCAGCCCAAAAGAGCCAATATAGTTAAAGAGTGTAAATAATTTACCGAAGAAGTAACCAGGTTACCAAAAGTTAACTAATTGAAATTGAATTCTAGGTAACCATAATAAACCACAAGAGGGCAAACATTGCTATCACACCTATAAAATGAGAAGGGCTACATCCATGAGTAATATTCTTATCATCAATGCACATGAACCATCACCATTTTCACAAGGCAAGCTTAACGCCGCATTGGTAGAAAAAGCTCGCCAACAACTGAGTGACAAAGGTCATCAAGTGCGCGTTGTTACCATGCAAGACGACATTATCGTTGATGAGCAATTAGAACACTTTGAATGGGCTGATCGAATCATCCTTCAATCTCCTGTTAACTGGATGACGATTCCATGGTCCTTTAAGAAATATATGGACGACGTATTCACTGGGGGAATGGGGGGTACTTTGTGTAACTTTGATGGTCGCTCTGCCGATGAACCAAAGAAAAACTATGGCACCGGAGGAGCACGTACTAATACTAAGTACATGCTTTCATTTACATTCAATGCACCAGAGGAATCATTCAATGATGAGAATGAGTACCTATTCGAAGGTCGTAGCGTAGATGACTTAATGTTCCATATGCATGCTAACTTCCGCTTCTTCGGTATGTCAGCATTACCAACTTTCGCTTGTTACGATGTGATGAAAAATGCCGATATCGACAACGATTTCAAACGTTTTGCAGCGCATCTTGATGAAAACTTCTAGTCTATAACTTGCTCCAACTGAGACGTTCACTTGGCACGTCCGAGTGAACGTCCCATGAAAACTCATCCACATCGTGCACGATTTATTGCCGCAACACAGCAATTGATCGCTATTTTACTTGCATCGCGCAAACCGAACCGCAAAATAGAATCATCAAATCCCAGCCAGACTAGATAGACCACTTGAGTAAAGAGCCAAAAAGAATCCAATCGGTTGAGCGAAGTTTTATCATTCTAGAAACACTCTCTTTAAGCGATGCTCCGCTTTCTTTGCAAACTATAAGCGAGTCAGTGCAACTTAATAAGACGACTGTGCATGGTCTATTAGCAACCATGTGCTCACTTGGTTATGTGACCAACAGTAAGCAAGGTTACGCATTGGGACTGCGCTTTCGCGAACTCTCTAAGCCTTTGGAGCAAAAAGACGAAGTTATTCGCCGCCACTTTTCATCGTTGCTTAAGAACATGGCGCAATTAACCAATAATACCGCGTACTTAGCCATTAAGAGTGGTCAGCAAGAGTATCTATACATCGATGCCATTGAAAAAGATAACCCTCTCACCATACGCAGTCCGAGGGGAAAGCGCGAAGGCTTGGCAACGTCAGCGATTGGTAAAGTATTTTTAGCCTTTGATAAAGCGCTGCAGCGCCAATTCAGATTGCAAAACGCATTCCCTCAATCGCTCAACGATGAACTCCAAGAAGTCATTCGCCTCGGTTTCGCCCTAGATTTAGAACAAGCTGAGCCAAACCTGCACTGCCTTGCTTTTCCGCTCTATCTGTCCGGTGAGCTCGTCGCGGTGGCTGGCGTGAGCGGCGCCGCGACAGAGCTGACACAACCACGCTTAGTTCATTTTGCTCAGACCTTTCTCAAGCGACAAGCCTAAGTCAAATTCAACAATCACCGACTAGAGGTTCGACAATGTCGAATCTCTACACTTTTATCCTCAGATTTCAGCATTGCAAAAGAAAGCAACCCTAAAATCCATTTTGGCTTCTGCCAGCACGATGATGATCTGCAAACGGAGCCGCTGTATATCGTTGAAACTAAGGAATTGTCATGTCTACTGTACTCATCACCGGAGCAAACCGTGGTCTTGGTTTGGAGTTTGTTCGTCAATATGCCGAAAAAGGTTGGCACGTATTGGCAGCTTGTCGTTCACCTGAGCAAGCCGACAAGCTCAACCAGTTAATCGCAGAAAACCAGCAAATCAAGTCACTTAAGTTGGATGTTGCCGTTGAATCGGATATCAACGGACTTACCGAACAACTGCAGGGGCAACCTATTGATCACCTTGTACTGAATGCTGGTGTTTTGGGCGAAGATTGTGCAAAGCTTGGTGAAATGACCCAAGCAAAATGGCTGGAAGTATTAACCATAAACACAGTAGCGCCAGCTCTACTGATTCAAGCGCTGCAAAATAATGTTGCCGCTAGCGAATACAAAACCATCATCGGCATTTCAACTCGCGTCGCGAGTTTAGGTGACAATAGCTCTGGCAATATGTATAGCTACCGCACCTCCAAAGTTGCGCTTAACCAAATCCTTGTTTCTGCAGCGCAAAACCTACGTGATAAACAAGTCAAAACTCTTGCGATTCATCCAGGTTGGGTTCAAACAGACATGGGTGGAGAGAACGCTCTGTATACGCCTCAAGAGAGTGTCGCGGGTATCATCGAAGTAGCAGAGAGCCTCACGCTTGAACAATCTGGCAGCTTCCGCGTATTTGATGGCTCTACTGTTGAGTGGTAACAAACCACCTCGCCTCAAGTATCGCCCCACACAAACAATAAATGCGACAAAGCAGCCCAAATGGCTGCTTTGTTTGCGATCGCTAAACTTTGCGAGCACTTTCTAAAACTCATAAGTCATAGATAAGTGAACTTACGCTACCATTTCACAATGCCCAGCGTAACCTTCACGCCACCGACTAAGGTTGAACCGCCATAATCTTTAGCTAATCGAAGTAATGTGTCGTGAAAACCAAGGTTTGGAAAGGCTTGCTCGACTTGCTGAATGATCTCTTTGCTCACGCCTTTACGCACCGCACCTTTGGTTGCATCAATCCAATCGGCTTTTCGACACGCTTCAATCACTTTTTGATGCGGACCTTTATAAGGTGAAATTTTATGATGCCAATGGATAGCGCCGCGCAAGGCGTCTGGGTCAAGCCCCCAATCATGTTCTGCATTATCCGATAGAGCCACTAACTCTGAAGGCTCGAGATAAGCGAGTTCGTGATCAGTCCACAGACCAATATCATGATAAACAAAAGCGGTTTCAACTAACTGCTCATATTGCTCATCGTTGCCGAGAAAATGCATCGCATAAGTGATCGTTCGGTAAACGTGATTACGGTAACCCGGATAATCATCACCGATAATGTCTTTATATTTGGCGAACAATAGTTCGACGCGTGGTCTTTCTAATTTGATCTCTATCTGCGACATTGCTTGTTCCTTATTGCCACTGTATAGCTATTTTTACTTCCAAACCGTAATTAAAGATAGCATCTCGCCTCTGTTTTTATTGCTAGTTAACTCTAATAGTGACTGTTTTCGGTTTCAATCGTTTGGGTGATTACACACCATGGGCAAACAATATTGTGCACAAAGCCCAGCTTTATCTTTGCTCTGAACATTGGAGCCTAAGTTTTGAGTAGTAGGTATATTATGGTAACCTTGAAAAGATATTCAACCAGTCTACTTTAAGTTACCTAGAGGGTTTACGGTGAAAAGCAGTATTAGTATTGATAGCAAAGGTCGTAAATCTGTTGCCAATGTTTGCACTGAACCTTGCGCAATAGAAAAAGGCATGCGCCTTATTGGTGGCAAATGGAAAGGCTCGCTCATTTATCATCTCAAAGATGGACCGGTTCGATTTAATGATCTAACGCGAATGCTTGGTGGCGCGAGTAAAAAGATGGTGGATCAACGCCTAAAAGAACTTGAAGCCGAAGGAATGGTGATGCGTAAAGTGATAAGCGATCGTCCTATCGCTGTGAGTTATGAACTGACTGAGTTTGGACGCACAGCCCTCAATATCTTAGATGATCTGCGCGTATGGTCTGAAAGCCATCAACTTTAACTTCCATATTAGGGCGGTTAGTTAATCTCGAAATGAAATAGTCTCAAGAGAAAATAGTTCCGAGAGAAAAGCCGCTCTCGGGAAAGGTTTTTCAACGTCGAAATCGCGTAATAAAACCCCACCTGTCGCAAAAAACCGCAACTCTGACATTTAGTAGACAAATTGTTTGTTGTCTTTCTTATCAATCAGGATTAAATTTCGATCCTCTTATCATTTTGAACATACCGTCCGTGCTGCGTTTTCGTCCACAACTCGATTATCCGTTGCTTGCCGCGATCGTCTTTCTGATCGCCGCAGGTAGCATTAGCGTTTGGAGCGCTAGTGGCTTTAGTGAGCCCATTTTACAACGCCATCTTGCCCGTGCAGTCATAGCTATTGGTGCTTTGGTGATCCTCTCAGCAGTCCCTGCTAAAAAGCTGTGTGACATAGCCCCGCCTCTATTCGCGCTGGCAGTGACGCTTTTGCTTGCGGTGGTTATTGCCGGTGATGCGACCAACGGTTCAAAACGCTGGCTAGCATTAGGACCGATACGCTTCCAACCATCTGAACTGGTTAAAGTCGCTGTACCTATGATGACGGCATGGATGGTGGCAAAAGATCCCGGTGCGCCGACATTTACCAAGATTCTGAGCTGCCTAGCATTAACGGCTATTCCTGCTGGTCTTATTGTCGTGCAGCCTGACTTAGACGGGGCAATATTTACCGTTATCTACTCGCTGTTTGTGCTCTTCCTTGGTGGCATGAGTTGGAAAATCATCGGTACCGTTATCGGTATCGTGGCTACTGCCGTACCGATGTTGTGGATGTTCTTTATGGAAGAATACCAAAAGATGCGCGTTACCCAGTTCCTCAACCCGGAATCAGACCCTCTCGGCGCTGGTTATCAAATTATTCAGTCTTTGGTGGCAATTGGCTCAGGCGGGATTCGTGGCAAAGGCTATATGATGGCAACACAAGGGCAACTGGGCTTTATTCCTGAAAGTCATACTGACTTTATCTTCTCTACATTTGCGGAAGAATGGGGCTATATGGGCAGTGTGGTCTTGGTTGCGACCTACTTGTTTATTGCAGCGCGTACATTGTGGCTTGCGAGCCAAAGTGACTCAGCATACTCACGTCTCGTGATTGGCGCCTTATCACTAAGCTTTATGCTCTATGCGTTTATTAACATGGGTATGGTAAGTGGCTTATTGCCAGTGATGGGGAGCCCGCTGCCATTTATAAGCTACGGCGGTACCGCGATGATCACCCAAGGCGCTTGCTTCGGTATCATCATGGCGCTCGCACCAAGAAGACGCAAAGCCGGCACTCCATTCTCTGCTATGGGGCATGCGCACTAACCCTTTGAGCCCAATAAAAGTAAAAACCGAGAGACAGAGATTCTGCTTCTCGGTTTTTTATGTCAACTAATGAGCTCAGTAATCTAACGTTCCACGAATTGGATAGTGATTGTTGGGATCTCGAATCCAAGCCAAACCACGAGTCAGCGCACCTAACTCAGGTCGAACAAACGGATTGTTAGAAATATCGACTACATGTAAATCACCATGCTCGTTGACGATAAATAGTCCTGGCTCGGCAAAATTATGATCTGTCTCTTGCTCTGAGCGAGGAATAGAAATGTACATACCCAGCAATTGCATTTGGGATTGAGTCAAACCAAACGCGATTGGGAACGAAATGTCTAGCTTCTCAAGGTGCTCGGTCAATTGCTGTTTGGAATCCGCGCTCACCGCAATAATGCCCACACCTGCGTCAGCAAACGCTTGTTTGTAACTTTCTAGTTCATTGAGATATTTAGTACACAGTGGGCAGTGTTTTCCACGATATACGAATACCGCTTGCCAAGTCATACCCTCTTGCGGTTTAGCCAGTTCAACAGTGCTGTTATCTAACAAAGTGGCGCTAATATTTGGAAACGCGTCGCCAGCTTTTAACTTTACTGAATGTGCCATTACATCTCTCCTGATTAGACATTTTAACGAAGCATCACTCAAGTTAAGCACAAAGCGAAACAAAAACAAGCAGTCACCAAATAGTGACCTAAGCCTTTGAGTACAAACTCTCTTTTTAGTTATCCATAACAAAACATTATAAAAACAATAATTTTTGATAATTTTTATTTGGTCGCTAATCGCCCTATTCTAAGCCCAGATTCAATTTCCTGCGCTAGCCGTTAAAGGCTAGGCAAAAAGAAAATAACGGGGGCAAGATGAAATTTCTTCACACTATGATCCGAGTAGCAGACCTAGATAAATCTATCGAGTTCTACACTAAGGTGCTCGGTATGAGCGTACTGGACCGTTTTGAGAACCCTGAATACCGCTACACGCTTGTATTTGTTGGTGATCCAGAACAACTAGATGGCGCCGCCATCGAACTGACCCACAACTGGGATACCGACAGCTATGAGCTAGGTAACGCATTTGGTCATTTAGCGTTAGGCAGTGAAGACATTTATGCCGCTTGCGACAAAATCAAAGCTCTTGGTGGCAATGTCACCCGTGAACCAGGTCCAATGAAAGGCGGCAGCACGCATATCGCTTTTGTTAAAGACCCAGATGGTTACCAAATCGAACTTATTCAAACCAGCAAGTAAGAGGTATTGTCGATGCAAAACGCAATGTTTAACACTATTCAACTTGGTGAACTTACTCTCGCTAACCGTATTGTTATGCCACCAATGACCCGCTCACGTGCCAGTCAGCCTGGTAACGTCGCAAACCAAATGATGGCAGACTACTATGCACAACGCGCAAGCGCTGGTTTGATTGTCGCGGAAGGCACCCAAATCTCAGCAATGGGTCAAGGTTATGCTTGGACTCCAGGTATCTACAGCCAAGAGCAGATTGCTGGCTGGAAGTTAGTCACTGACGCTGTGCATGCCAAAGGCGGCGCAATCTTCGCTCAACTTTGGCACGTAGGTCGCGTGACTCACCCTGACAATATCGGTGGTATGCAGCCAATTTCGTCTTCAGCGCTAAAAGCAGAAAACGTAAAAGTCTTTATCGACAACGGCACAGATGAACCAGGTTTTGTGGATGTGGTTGAACCACGTGAGATGACCAAAGAAGACATCAAGCAAGTGGTGGCGGAATACCGCCAAGCTGCTCTGAATGCGATTGAAGCGGGATTTGATGGCATCGAGTTACACGCAGCAAACGGCTATCTAATCAACCAATTTATTGATTCTGAAGCGAACAACCGCACTGACGAATACGGTGGCAGCATTGAAAACCGCTTACGCTTACTAGGCGAAGTGGTAGAAGCAATGACTGATGCGATCGGCGCAAACCGAGTTGGTGTTCGTCTTGCACCATTTACTTCGCTTAACGGCACTGTCGATAAAACGCCAGTTGAAACCTATACAGCAGCAGCAGCGCTACTTAACAAGCTTAACGTGGTTTACATGCACATTGCTGAAGTGGATTGGGACGACGCACCTGATACCCCTGCGGAATTTAAACGCGCAGTACGTGACGCTTACCAAGGTGTCATCATCTATGCCGGTCGCTATGACACAGAGAAAGCGGCGAAAGCACTAGAAGATGGTTTAACGGATATGATCGGTTTCGGTCGTCCGTTTATCGCCAACCCAGATCTGCCAAAACGAATTCAAAATGGCTACCCATTAGCAGCGCACGATCCTGCAACGCTATTTGGTGGCAATGAAAAAGGTCTGCTTGATTACCCAGAATATCAAGCGGGTTAACCCCATTGGCTCGGGTGGCTAAAGCTTAGGCGCTACCATCCAAGCTCAATAACTCAAGAGGCTAACACTTCCCCCAGTGTTAGCCTTTTGTTTTTGCTGATTTTTTATTAACAACACCATAACAACCCACCACTTTCTGCACGAAAATCATCCGATTAACACTTACTTTAATGCGCGAAATTTCGACATAACATGTTGATCTTGCTTCCTGTTTAACTTAAAAAAATTTAGGTCAACATCAACTGTCAAGCATGCTTTGTTTAGCATATTGCATCAAGATCTCAAAATTTGCACCTCATCACACTAAATTACCGATTTTTGTAGGAAACATCTGTCTTGCTGCTCTTGGGGGCATTTTGTCTAATGCGGTTCATTTAGTGGATGATTTGTTAAATTAATTAACAAATATCTATTTTATTCATCTAGTTAAGAACATTAGATAAAATGAAAAAAAGCACACTAACCCTAATGCCAACCGTCCTAGCGCTTGCTATTGGTATGGCATTACCAGCAGCTCAAGCTGCGGTAAGCACTGATGCAAACATCGTCGGTTCTGAAAGCCAATGGTGGAACACATACAAAGTCACTCTAACCAATGACGGTGCGAAGCCAGTTGAACTGCGCGGCGCAAAAGTTGTGTTTAAGTCAAACATCTCAATGTCAACGCCATCTTGGTCAGCACAAGGGATCAGCTACCCAGGCATGCAGTTCAGCAGCAATGCTCAAGGTGACACATTTAACAACACACTAGCTCTATCATTCGATACAGGCAGTTGGATCAAATCTCAGCTGCAAGCTGGTGACAAAATCGAACTAACACTTGGCGTTAGTGGTGTACTTGATCTAGCTCTACTTCAAGACACTGTTCGCCTAATCGCGGATGATGCAGAAGTGGGTGAACCAGAGATCTCTATCCAACTGGCTTCTCCAGTCAATGGTGCTGAGTTCACAGAAGGTCAAAACGTTGCAATGCGTGCTAACGTAACGGCAACCAATACTGAAGTGAAAACCGTAAAATTCTTCGTTGATGGCGCACAAGTTTCAAGCCTAACGCAAGCCCCTTTCCAAGCGAACTGGAAAGCTGTAGGCGAAGGTGTTCACACTATTAAAGCAATCGTTGAAGATGAGTCAGGTCTAACTCAAGAGCAAGCAGTAAGCATTACTGTAAAAGCAGACGAAGTTGAACCACCTGTTGAACCTGAAGTGCACGAACTTACCTTCATGGCGCCAACTCAAGGTCAAACTCTGGCTGTGGGTGAAGCGACAGCAATCAAGGCTCGCGTTGATGGGGAACTTATTACTAAACTTGAGTTCTGGGCGAACGATCGCAAGCTAGGTCAGCGTGTTATTAACCCTGAGCAAGCTATTTACACTCAAACTTGGACCCCAAGTGAAGTGGGTAATGCGAACCTTAAGATTGTGGTTCTTGATAAAGACAACCAAATCGTTAAGCAAAACGCACTTACTGTTGTGGTTGAAGAAGAAGAGAGCTTTGTAGCACCAGAAGTACGCTTCCTAGCCCCGGCAACTGGCTCAAAGTTTGAAACGGAAGAAACAATCTCTATCTCGGTAAGCGCGACTGATGCAGACCAAGACCTATCTCAAGTGGTAGTAAAAGCGAACAACCAAGAGATCTGTAATTTCGATGCCAACACCACGCAAAGCTTCAAGTGTGATTGGCAGCCAACTCAAGCGGGCAATGTGACGCTAAAAGCGATTGCGACCGACGCACAAAACCTATCGGCAACGTCTCAAATTCGCATTACTGTTGAAGAAACAGCTGTTGAGCCGCCACCAGTAACACCACCAGGTGGCTTGTGTGCTGACTTTAACGTTTACCCAGATTGGACTCGTGGTGACCACGCAGGTGGCGGCGACATCATGGTACACAAGAACATCGCTTACTCAGCGATCTACTGGACCAAATCGATTCCAGGTAGCGATGACTCATGGTCTCTACACCTAAACTGTGACGGTACAGAGCCTGGTACTGCGCCACTGCTATCACTACCAAACCCAATGGACCCAGTACGTCTAGAAGTTGCTGGTTGGCCAAATACGTTTGTCGTGGCTAGCCCATCAACCGATGCTCCTGCAACTATGAAAATTGCAGCAGCAAACAGCGATGCACTGGCTGATACTGACCAACTGACTCGCGCGTTTGTGAGCATCATTGAACAAGCTGAGCTGGCAGGCACTTCATCTATCATCCTAAGCAGTGATGTACTGGATGTTGCAACAGCAGATAAAGGCGCATCATTTGGCAGCGTAGCAGTTAAGCAAGCACTAACTAATGCTATGGATATCACTGGCAGCCAACTTGATATCGACGCTATCAATGCACTGTCTGACGATCTAAAAGGCTGGGCGCAAGCGCATAACCTAATCATCAGCACTATCGCACCTGAAGCAAGCTTCGGTTGGTCACTAAACATTGGCGACTTCGCATACGATACGCACTCTGGTCGTCAATCAGTATGGGATGAAGCGTCAGTATTTAGCGCAGACCTACTAGCAACACTTGAGCTATACAAAGCCGACGCAGCAAACAAAGCAGACTTCGTGGTATTCACTAAGTCAGCATCAACAGTTGCACTAACAAGTGACCAATGGCACAACGCACTTGAGTACGTGAAGCAAGTTTCTGACTACGTGAAAACGCCTGCGATGCTAGCAAATATCCCTACTGACCAAGCATCTGGTTACTTTATGGGTGATTCTGCGGGCAAACCACAGCTACGTAAAGCAGCATTCAGCAACGTATTTGCACTAACGTTTGACCAAGATAGCCAAGCACTAACAGCGAAAATTGAAGCTTATCAAGGCGCTAAAGTACCACTTTACTACGTAGGTGAAGAGCTAGAGAAAGGCTCGTTAACTCGTATCGAAGCGCTAAACCAACAGTTAGCCGATGCTGAAAATGCAATGGACAACGAAGCGTTCCTATACGAAACACCGCAGTCACAGTGGATTCCATCAACTGTGTACAAGTGGAACGACTTCCTAGACGGCTTAAACGCAATGCACAACATCGGTGTTGCAGGTAACAAGTTCTGGCTAATGAACGACGAAGCGGACGATGCAACCAACATCACTTACGCTAAAGTCGCGATTGCTGCCTTCCTTGCGCAAAGTATGCAAGAGACTATCCGTTACAACGCATGTGACGAGAACAACTGGTCTGAAACTAAGTACGGCGCGCCGGCGGATTACCCAATGACCGCGAGCTGTGGTCAGCTTGGTCAGAAATACGCTGACTACGGTGTTAACCCAGTATCTGGCTTAGACCATGCTTACTCTTGTCCGCGTGACAACAAGATGGAAGTGAGCGCGCTAACTCACGCTAAGTGGTACGGTGCACCTGCGCCAGTATTTGCAGCACCTGATGCTGTACTAGAAGAGCGTGGTCTACTGGTTAACGGCGCAGCAGGTCGTTGGACTAACAACGGTCACTGTAACGATGTTCCAGAGCAAGTTGATACTTCTAAGCAAGTTTGGGAACGTGATAACTGTAAGATTTACGTTGGTCAAAAAGCAGGCAGCTTCATTTGGGATGGCAGCAGTGAAGAGAGCGTTGAAGGCTGTGGCTGGTGGGGTCGTGGTGTAATCCAGACAACAGGTCGTCAAAACTTCGGTACGCTAAACCACTACCTAGGTCGTTCACATGTTGATCCTGAAACTATCGGTAAAACCATTGACGGTGTAACCGTTGAAGCGCCACCAGCGAACCCGCTATACGCTGAACTTGATTTCTGTTCAAACCCAGGTTTGATCTGTAGTTCAGAAGAGAACAAAGAGATCAAGTGGATTGCAGGTCTATTCTACTGGGTAACGTCAGTACAGGCTTACAATGACGAAGGCGGTCAATACGCAGATTGGAACTACTACAACGAACTTAAGAAATACGTTGATAGCGGTCTGCAAGGCTCTCAGTTCATCGATGACGTATCAGGTATCGTTAACCGTGGCTGTCCTGACCTAACATGTACCACTGGTGATGTTCACAACGTGAAAGAGCGTCGTGAGAACTTCAAGCTAGTGCTACAAAAACTTGGTCTTGACCCAAAATAATCACACTTAATTAAGTGCTTTTGAGCCCAGCCTAACCACTGGGCTTTTTTATTTTCACATATTCTCTCTTTCTCATAGCTTTAACTCAAAAAAAACAAACAGAAATGCTCATATGAAATTACTTTTCATTGCATTTGAGCCTTTTTGTCACTTAAAATCTCACAAAAGCAACTATCATTGTGTCTATCAGCTCAACAAAGGAAAACACAATGAAACGTACAATTATCACAGCAGCACTACTTCTCGCATCGTTTACCAGCTCAGCGATGACACTAACCAGCCAAGATATTCAAGAAGGTTCACGTATGGCTGACACTTTTGCCTTCAACGGATTCGGCTGCAGTGGCGATAACATGTCACCTCACTTAAGTTGGAAAGATGTACCTGCTGGGACAAAAAGTTTTGCGATTACAGCCTACGATCCAGACGCACCAACGGGCAGTGGTTGGTGGCACTGGGTAGCTTTAGATATTCCAGCCTCAGTTAAATCGATTGAGCAAGGCGCATCTAGTAAAGATCTTAAAGCAAAACAGATGAAAAATGACTATGGCGTAACAGGTTTTGGTGGCGTTTGCCCACCAAAAGGTGATGGCATGCATCGCTACCAATTTACAGTATGGGCAATGCCAACTGAAAAACTTGAGATCCCTCAAGGTGCATCAAACGCTTTAATTGGTTTTATGCTTAACGCCAATGCGCTTGATAAAGCAACCCTTACTGCAACTTATGTCAACGAGTAATGACATTACTAACTACCAGAGGCAGACATGAATAAACCTTTAGTCCATACGGTTCATTATCGCGGGAAACGCGAGCAACCACTGAACAATGTGTTTATTCATGCCCCAACTATCATCTGGGTCGACCAGGGCTTTAAAAAGCTCTGGTGGCATGAACAGAATTTAGAATTTAATCGAGCCAACTGGATCTTGGTGCCTGCAGGGCAATACCTGACCTTCGTTAACACGCCAGAACAAAAGCTGTTTCACTCACGCGCAATGGCACTCAATCTGCCACCACCAAAAGATTGGCTTGAACCTGAAAAGGCTATTGAGCCTAATAACTTTCCACAGATTGCCACTACACCACAGTTAGAGTATTGCTTTGAATTAGTCAGTGAGATGGGTAATAAAGGCTTGTCTTATCAAACACAAAAGCAATTATTACTCGGCTTCTACGCTGAGTTACGTGAGATGGGTGCGCTGACTAAGCTATTTCCTAATAACCAGCAGATGGTACGGGACAAACTTGCCAATTACTTAAGCTCAGCACCGGGTGATGACCACCGGATTGAAGTCGCAGCAAGTCACCTTGCGATGAGTCGCGCAAGCCTTGCACGTAAACTGACAGCAGAAGGCTCAAGCTTTAGGGAAGTACTAGCGGAGATCCGCATGAATCATGCGATTTATTTACTGCAACAAGACTTTAGCCAAATGGAAACCGCGCTTGCTTGTGGTTATCAATCTGAAGCGCGATTTAGTCAGCGTTTTAAGCAACAGTTTGGTATCACTCCGCATCAATACAAGGGAACGTTATAGCGTCATCCTAAAACGTACTCACTGATGATTCGGTTAAACTGAACAATATCGAACGCACCTTTAATTTCAAAGCGGACTCGCCCTACTTCACTTAAGTACAGTTCAATTTCACAATCCAAGTCGAAGGTGCCTGAGGTTTCTATCGAGAATGCATTCACCTTGCTGTAAGGTAAAGAGGTGTAATCGACTTTCGAACCTGTCAAACCTTGCACATTTGCCGCAATCACACGCTTGTTGGTGAAGACCACCTGATCTCGCACGGTTTTAAACACCGCAACAATCTCTTCACCATTGATAAGGAACTTGTGAAAATCCTCACGCGCCTTGGCTATTTCTATCGGTTTCAACTTAAATACTGACGAATTCTTAAAATCAATCATTGAGTTATCCTTTCTAGTTATTCATCTGGCAGATAGCCAATATACGCCACAGCCAGCGTGATAGTAGCTCAAATATCAATTATTGAGCGTAACTTAGCGCTATTTTGAGTACACTGGGTAAGAGTCCCGTCCAAGCAGGCATTTAGATTGAACAACATAAACCAACTTACCTTTGCTAGCTGTAATCTATTTAATTTTATTGAGCCACCTAATGCCTTCTATGATTTTGAAAACATCTATGAAACTGAGGGGTGGCAAGCAAAGTGTCAGTGGACCAAACAGCAAGTTGAAGCGCTTAACGCTGATATTGTTGGTATTCAAGAAGTGTTTAGTATCAAGGCGGCAAAAGCCTTGTTTGCCGAGTTGGGTTTTCACCACTTTGTCACCGTGGATCACCCTAGCGTAGAAAGTGACTATATCTATAGCCAGCCCGTGGTGGCTTTAGCGTCCAAATATCCAATTACGCAATTTGGTGCCGTTACACCACCTAGTGAGATCACTGAGCATTACGCAACGACTTTACCTAGTTTTAGCCGTAAGCCTATTTTCGCCGTTATTGATGTCCCCGAGCTTGGGCATATTGCTATGTATGTATGCCACTTAAAATCCCAGCGCGCGGCTGACAGCTTAACTGGTGAGAATCCCTACCCGATTGTTGGGCAATGGCTTTCATCGCAGCAAAGAGGTTGGGAGGCATTGATGTTACGTGTTTTTATGGAGCAGCAATACCACAAATCGCCCATTCCAACTGTGCTGGTTGGTGATATGAACCAATCGCTTACCACTCACATCACCAATCTGTTGGTACAAAATAGTGATACATCACTTAGTTCATTAAGTCTCAAAGACAGTTGGGAGATCTTCTGTACCAATCAGCCAGAGGAAGAGCGTAAGCCAACCCACTACCACTTTGCTAAGGGCAATGTGCTGGATTACATCTTGTTCTCTGCCGAGTTCGACAGCAGCTCTCCCTACTCACTGGCGGATATCGAGCGCTATCAAGTCATTGATCAACACCTCGTCAATCCAATCTATGAACGTGACAAGTATGCCAGCGATCACGCCTTTATCGCTGTCACCACCAGATTTATCTTATGATGTCTGGCATCTCGGCTCACACAACTAAAATATCAGGCTAGATAGGCTCAAAACGCGCATTAAAGAATCTCAACCACTTTGGCTCGTAACTGAAAACTAAGCCTTGGATCTGTTCTCGATTTTGATAATGATCTGCCACTCTTTCGGCGATCTCATCCATATGTGAGTAGGTATAAACGCGGCGTGGAATGGTCAAACGCACCGTCTCAAGTGTATGTTCTTCTGGCTTACCCGCTGAAACAACCCCGCGCTCCATGGCTCGGATACCTGTATGCAGATAAAGACTTGCGGCTAAGCTTTGTGCTGGAAGTTGCTCAAGCGATAGATGCTGACAATAACGCTTGGCATCTAAAAATACTGCGTGACCACCAACTGGCTCCACAATCGGTACGCCTGCACTCTTTAGCTTTTCACCCAAATAACGCACCTGCTTTACCCGATGCTCGATGTAATCATGACGGATAGAATCCCGAAAACCAGTGGCTATCGCTTTGCGCATACCTTGCAGCATCGCTTGGGTATCTTGATCTATCGATGTAGGCATACCTGAATAAAGCATGATCAGATCAGAAGCTTCGTAAAACAGCGCCTCATCGTTAAAACACAAGATCCCACCGCTACTCACCATACACTCTTTATTGCTGCCATTAATCACGCAGCCGTCGGCATAGCTAAGCATCTCTAACACGATCTGCTCTATTGGCATCTCTGCATAGCCAAGCTCTTGCTCTTGGATAAAGAAGGCGTTTTCTACACAATGTGTCGCCTCAACAAACAGTAAGATCTGATTTTGTTTGGCGATCTGGCTAACTGCACGAATATTCTCTAGCGATACAGCTTGCCCACCCACGCCATTGACCGTCGCTGAAAGGCGAATATAGGCAATGTTGTCTGCGCCGTGATCCTCAATCTGTTGTGCCAGTTTATCTAGATCGATATTGCCCTTAAACGGTATGTTAAGCTCAGTTTGATAGGCTTGATCCGCAATCACATCAACAAAACCACCACCTTGGTTTTCGATATGGAAACGATGGCTCGCCGAGCACGTATTGCCCAATACACGCTGACCATGCTCAATGGTTAGCATCGATAATAAGCTTTCTGCACTGCGTGACTTTTGCGTGGCAATAACATGTTTAAAGCCATATAGCTCGCGGATAGTTTGCTCTAATGGGCAAACTTTATCCGTAATGGAGTCCCCATGGTCACGAAACATCATATTTGCCCACTGACGAGCGCTAATCGAGCTGGTCCTCGAATCTGTTAGGAGGTCAAAATAGGCATCTTTGCTACTGAGTAGAAAAGTGTTGTAGCCAGCTTCTGCCAATTTATTTTCCCGCTCAGTACGGTCGAGAATAGCAACAGTTTCAACTGCTTTGATACGAAACGGTTCTGCTGGAAAAGTCATTTATAATACCCTAACGTTTTTATATAGATTGAGAGGTAACGGGAAACGTATTCTCACGATTAGCGCATTGCATACAACTACCCAGATCATAGAAATGCAAGCGCAAGCATTGCTCGCTCAAGATACTTGATCCAGCTCTCAATCAGCATAGCGTTCGTTTACCTTATTCGCCCAACTCGTAACATCGTCTTAATAGAATCCGTGCAAATCGAACTGACGAAGAATAGCGTTGCAAACCTATTTTCCAGTAGACTATAGAGCAAATCATCAAGCCAACATGACAATGTTTAGCCCAAGCCACACCTTTATTGATATTCCGTTCAACCTACGCCATACCTGCTGGTTTTGTGGTGAACCCTCTTCGGTCACCCTTGAGTTTCCGCACCACGACAATATCGCCTCGAGCTTAAATCACCCGCTTCTCTCTTTGCCCGCTTGTCGCGAGTGCCGCTCCTTTAAGACTCCGCGTCATACTCGTTCTATCTGGGTCTTGCGAGCTCATATCAAACAAGCGCTTATTACGAAATACACCAAACACTTAGCGGTTGGTGAAAACTGGACAGAACAAGAGTTACAAGAAAGCGAATTTTGTGGAGCGCTGCTTGGTGGCTTTGGTGAAAGCGCGTGGAAAATGTATCTTATTGCCAAACAGCGTGTTGCTTTTGCAGGGTGGCCACTGAGTATTGATGACCAAATGCTCGATATTTTGGATGACACCTCTAGCTTTGCATATAACGGCACTCAATTTCCCTCATTGAGTGCTTGCATTGATTTCTTAAGCGAGGGTTCTGGCATTGACAAAGAGCTGCTTACCCAACTGGTGGAGATCGTGACACCAGCGCGCTTTGGCTATGCACATCAAATAGCCAAGATCAACAAACGACCATCACCAGTTCAGCGCCGCCAAATTATTGAAGAAATTACACAACAAGAAATCGAGAGCCAACAGATAGAAGCCGAGCACCAAGCGCAACTGCGTATTGATTCTGCAATTGTCGATGTGAACCTTACAGGAGCGACAGCCCCTGCTTTTGCTATTCAATGGGCGGTGAGAAACCAAGCTAACTCGCTCATGACACTCAGTGAATTAGAAGACGATTTTTTTGATCAATTTGCTCATTTAGGCGGCGCTGCCGTTTTTCACGCGTATAACGGGTTGCAACTTTATCTGCAAGCACGTGGAGATGCAGACTGGGTGAAAGAGCATGACCCTAATCGTGCTCTGTGGCCAGAATAGTTGCTTACTTTTTCACTGACGTTTTCCTCGGTTGAGTGTGCCGAGAAGTCGACTTTGCACAATTATCATTTATTATATGGTACGATAGCTTATAAATTTCAAAGCATTTATACGCACAGGCATTATGTACATAGTTCACGCTCAGAGTGAGGAATAACAGGTAGGGAAAATGGAAGTCAGAGCCGCACGAATCGAAGACATAGAGCAAATAGTTACACTTCAAGAGTCATGTCATGTAGGAAACTTGGATCTCTCTGAACAATCAGATGGTTTTTTAAACACTGTAATTGATGCAGATCTGCTTGCTCAAGCAATTGAACAAGAACAGGCTATCTTTGTCGCTGAGTTGGACCAGCGCATTATTGCGATGGCAGCATGTGCTTCATGGCAATTTTGGCAGTGTTCCACAGCGCTGACTAACGTCGCAAAGCGCTTAGATGCGACATTAAGCGAAAATATCGCAGTGAACAGTACCAACTCGTACTTCTGGGGACCTGTTTGCGTAGACAAAACTAGTCGAGGTCAAGGAGTCTTTGAACAACTGTTTAATTTCAGTTGTGCGGCTAAAAGCTCCCGTTTTCGTTACGTTTATACCTACGTTCATGAGGATAACGCTCGTTCATTCGCCGCGCATACCAAAAAAGTTGGGTTTCGTTATACCAAAGACTTTGAATTAAATGCGCAAATTTTTCGGGAAATGACCCGGGAAACCCGACCATCAGACTCAACTGTTTCTTAGTCAGCACAAATCAAAACTTGCGTCCAAGGCGGAGCTTTCTGCCTTGTCTCGTTGCTTCTTACCCGCTCTCACCAATCACTCATTAATCAAACATTGTACTGCCCAATTTAGGCAACCTTTAGTGCATGCTCTGGCTTGGCTAGCTTCAAGCCTTTAACACTCATTGGCTTCAATATGTCTCGCAATATGAAACCGGACGGTGCTTGTTGAATTTGGACAATTTCGGAATCAATTATTTTCATTTGCTTTATTTATCACGCAATAACATTTGTGTAACATCGCAAATAGCTAATCTATTTTGATCTCTGAACCCAAAAACTATAACAAAGCGCGTTGACGACACCGTCACCAAACGCCAATAGATAGGACTTACCCTATGATTATTTCAGCCTCGACCGATTACCGCGCAGCCGCAAAAGCCAAACTGCCACCGTTTTTGTTCCATTACATCGATGGCGGCTCATACAACGAGCACACCTTACGCCGCAACACCGATGACTTATCTGACATCGCTCTGCGCCAGCGAGTGCTGAAAAATATGGAAGACTTAAGTTTAGAAACAGAGCTGTTTGGTGAAAAACTGGCGATGCCAATCGCACTAGCGCCAGTTGGTTTAACTGGGATGTATGCCCGCCGAGGTGAAGTTCAAGCCGCAAAGGCTGCAGAGAACAAAGGCATTCCATTTACTATGTCGACCGTTTCGGTGTGCCCTATTGAAGAAGTCGCGCCAGCAATTGAACGCCCAATGTGGTTCCAGCTATACGTACTAAAAGATCGCGGCTTTATGCGCAATGTTTTGGAGCGAGCTAAAGCTGCAGGTGTCACCACTTTGGTGTTCACGGTTGATATGCCTGTTCCTGGTGCTCGCTATCGAGACATGCACTCCGGTATGAGCGGTCCCAATGCCGCTATGCGCAGAGTAATGCAATCCGCGCTACATCCTAGCTGGGCATTAGATGTCGGCTTACTGGGTAAACCACATGATTTAGGCAATATCTCAACCTACCGTGGTGAGCCAACCAAACTTGAGGATTATATTGGCTGGTTAGGGGCTAACTTTGACCCATCAATCAGCTGGCAAGATCTGGAGTGGATCCGCGATTTTTGGGATGGCCCAATGGTAATTAAAGGCATTCTAGATACCGAAGATGCCAAAGATGCAGTCCGCTTTGGTGCCGATGGTGTTGTGGTTTCTAACCACGGTGGTCGTCAGCTTGATGGAGTACTATCGACTGCGCGAGCGCTGCCAGCGATTGCTGATGCCGTTAAAGGCGATATAAAAATCATGGTTGATTCCGGTATCCGCACCGGGTTAGACGTAGTACGCATGTTAGCTATGGGCGCAGACTGCACATTGCTCGGACGTTCATTTGTGTATGCGCTTGCTGCTCAAGGGCAAGCTGGGGTTGAAAACCTATTGGATTTATACGAGAAAGAAATGCGCGTGGCGATGACGCTAACTGGCGCGAAAAGCATCGCAGATCTAAACCGAGACTTGTTGGTCAAAAACATGTAACCCTGTTACTCCGCAAGCAAAAAAGGCGAGCCGCAGCTCGCCTTTATTCCTATTAATCAGACAATTAACTTGCCGCGCTATCCTTTGCTTGCTGAGCTAATTTCAACTCCTGCTGACGCAGCATGGTATCTAGCTCTGCTCGTCTTGCCTCAAACGCTGCCATTTCTTTCTTCGGCACTGAATTAGCCATCGGAATATTAGCTTTCATTGCATTAACCGGTCGACCGCGAACGATCAATTCATAGTGGATATGCGGACCGGTAACACGACCGGATTTACCCGATAGACCAATGCGCTGACCACGAGTCACTTTTTGACCTTTACGCACCAGTATTTTACTTAAATGCAAATAGCGCGTTTTGTACGTACTACCATGTTGGATAACCACATAGTTACCTGCATACGGGTGATTTCGAGTCATGATAACCACACCATCACCAGTAGAAACAATTGGCGTTCCGGTTGGTGTTGCCCAATCGGTACCATTGTGTGGCGTTACGCGTCCCGTCACAGGGTGTTTACGATGAGGATTGAAGTTTGAACTGAGTCGATAGTTACCGTTCACCGGTTTACGTTGGAATGCGCGTTGCAAGCTATCGCCATTCTTATCGTAGTACTGACCATCTGAATGCAGATACGCGGTAAACTCACCGCCACGATTAAAGATCTTAATCGCTTGGATTTCACGGTTGCCGGTTAATTGGTCATCTACATATTGGCGCGACTGAACCACTTCAAACTTATCACCAGCACGTAGATCGCGAGAGAAATTGATCTTATCTTTGAGCAAAGAAACGATTTGCTCTACTTCGGTAATACCAAGACCTAAGCGGTTCACTGATTGAGAGAAGCTGCCATTGATTTCGCCAACCATAGCAAACTCTTTCCATACACCCGGAATTTTTACATCCGTAAAAGTATAATCACCATCTGACGTACGGGTATAAACCGCTCGCTCTACCAAACTAAACTCCAGCTCCATTTTAGCCAGATTTTTCGTCTCTTCATCACGCCAGAAGCGCAAAGTATTGCCCGGTTTTAGCGTATCCAAAGCGAGGTAGTTGAGGTCGGTCTCCATAATCTTCATCAGATCGCTGTAACCAAAACCAAGCTGTTCAAAAATTGAGCTTAAGTTATCGCCAACACGAATTCTGTATTCGTATTCCGGCATATCCGCAGTTTCGACACTTTCATGCAAAAGCGTTTCGACGATTTTTGACTCTGGGAGAGAAAGATCAATAGTGCGGCTGGTTGGTGACTGAGCGTTTATCGATGCCATTGCGATAACTGCCAGCACGGGGAAACTCAAAAGCATCATTTTTCTACGTTTCGAGAGATCAGAAACGCGTGCTTTTATTGTTCTTACTTGCACAATTTGACCTTATATGAATTAGTTTCGTTATTTACCCTGAGTATGAAAACCTTGATTTCCATACTTAAAATTCGGCTATAAGAGTACGAATTTATCCGCGATTTGTCACCCCACCTTCGTGACTTTGCGATCAAAAAAGGCACCTTAGGTGCCTTGTAGTAAAATGCTTAGCTAGTAAGTGATTACCAACTATTTGAATTTATTATTAATAGGTATTGAGTAGGCAATTATCTTCACCAAAGCCATTTGGCTTGTATTGGTCTGCTGCTGGATCATTTATCCAGCGCTCGTCGTCAACAAGATAACGAAACTCAAACTGCTGATCTTTCGGTAATCTGGTTTTAAATTTGAACGACTTAGTTTTTGCCACTTTTTTCATTTGCATTGGTTGCCAGTCAAGAAAATCAGCCACCAGCGCAACACTCTTATCGACCTGCTCTTGTGGCAGCTCGAATGTCACTTCAACTTCGTCCTTAGTTTTGAAAAAACGTTTATTTATCATTTATTACTCCATCAACAACAAGAAAAATAACGCATTTCAATATAGGCAATCTGTATCACACAAACAACCGTTTATTTTTCATGCAATGAAAACGTCAAATTAGAATCTATCCTTGTATGCATCGATTGAGGCTGGTTAGGGGACTCTGCCATCGCTTGATTTTCACTGTGCTGACGATAACTTAGATCGACTTGGCGCTCATGATAGGTGAGCCCATCAATGGCAATGCGATCTCCAATTAACAGTGTATCGATTAGCACCATGCGTTTTCGTTGTACGTCATAGCGAAAGGTCGCTAGATAAGAGAATATGCCGCTACCTTGATTAGAAACTGTCATAACTGATAGATAGCTATTAGGCTCAATGGTTGTTAGCCACTGGGTACTGACATTCACCAGACCACGTTCAACACCATCATCATAAGCTCCACTAACCGACTGAGTTTCCGGAATGACTTGGTCCATAAAAGCAAATGCTGTGCTTTCTGGCACTTGTATTGTCCAAGGATTTGGAGTGCGAATAGCAAACACTTGCTCTACCACTCTATCGAAAGACTGATTCTGGCTAGGGAATTTCGCCAAAATGTCTTCGTCATCAAGACTAAAACGGTAAAGACCCGCAAGGATGACGACCACCAAAAGTAGGATTGGGATCAATAAGATTAGTGGAATAGGTAACAGACGCTTTTTCATATTCATCTTAATATGTTTATCCTTATAGTGATGGTAAACATATCAGCGCCTCAGGCTTATCTCAAGGATTGCTATGAAACATGATGTTAAAGTACGCACCGCAGAGTGCAGTTGTGGACAAGTAAGTCTTATTTGTAAGGGTGAACCAATCAGAACCGCAATTTGTCACTGCTTTGCCTGCCAAAAAAGAACTGGCAGCGTGTTCGGTGTTCAAGCTCGCTTTAGTCGAGAACAGGTTTCTTATACTGGTGACGTGGTTGAATATAGCCGCATCGCAGATTCTGGCAACCAAGTGAACTACGCATTTTGTCCAGCTTGCGGCACAACGGTAATGTTAACCCTGTCAGCCCTACCTGAATTTACTGTGATTCCGGTTGGTTTATTTACCAGCCGCGATCTTCCGCAGCCCAGTTTCTCAGTCTATGAGCAGCACAAGCAAGCTTGGGTAAAATTTGACTGCCAGATAGAGCAAATATCTTAGCAAATTAATGGTCGTTGCCCTTTCGACTCGACGCTGCCAGCGCTATAATCGCTCCCTTGTTTTACGGGGAACAATTCTGTGATATCTCGACTACCTCGATGGGTGGAATACGGAGCATTCCTTCTAGCCCTGCTTGCCGGTATTGTTAATGCGATAGGTTTACTTGGTTTTCAGCATCAAGCGGTCTCGCATATTTCAGGCACAGTGACACTGCTGGGCACCAGTATCGAATCTTTAGATGGCATGACATCGCATCTATTGATGATTTTGGTCAGCTTTCTAATGGGAGCAACACTCGCCGGTGCCTTCTTTGAAAGTACCGCATTAAGACTTGGGCGTCGCTATGGTGTCGCACTGTGTATTGAGGCCGGGCTTCTGTTTGTTGCGTATCTCTTACTCGAACAGAACGTGACCACCGGACAATACTTTGCTTCTGCTGCATGTGGTCTACAAAATGCAATGATCACTACCTTTAGCGGTGCAGTAGTGCGAACAACTCACATGACAGGTATTATCACCGATCTTGGCATCATGATTGGCGCACGTTTTCGTGGTGAGCGCTTTGATTTTCGTAAAGCCAAGCTATTCCTGTTTATTTTTACCGGCTTTTTATTAGGCGGTGTCGTCGGGGCCAGATTGTTCGCCCAATACCAAATTGCGTCTTTGATGGCACCTATCGCACTAGCACTGGCTCTCGCCCTAGTATATTGGTTGTATTTGTTCCTGACGCGCCACAACCGCGCAACCTCGCTCTAACCCCTTTCTGCAAGGAGCCACTACGGCTCCTTTGCTTTTGTTGCCACTTTTATTCGCGACAAATTTACGCCTGTCTATAATTCATACTGTTAGCAAAACTTTGTGGTGAATAAATAGCGATATTTATTGAATAGTATTGCGCGAAATGTAAAAACACAGTAGTCTTCGCTGGACTGATTAAATAAGGATGTTTAGTGAATAACTATGCCATGGAAATTGGCAATTATTGACTAGTTGTAACATGAGAACCGCAATGACAAACAAAACTCAAGCAACCGGGCAAAGCAGACCGAAATCGCACTTCTGGATCTTCTTGATTCCGTCGCTGATTGGTGTGTTTCTATTTATGGCGCCAATTAGCTACAACGGTGACATCACCATTCCTGTTGCTGTATTAGCTAAGTCTATCCAAGCGCTATTTGGCGATTCTTTGGTTGGCATCGTAACGGCTATCGTGGCTTTTATGGCGGCAGCGTCGCTATTGTGTCGCGTAAAGAACCCAAGCTTTATTGCTAACAGCAAATTTTTAAATGGGTTATTTAATCCATCGCCTCTTTGGTTAGCTGTGCGCGTTGTAGGTGGTATTGCGGTAGTAATGACTTACTTCCAAATTGGTCCAAAAGCCATTTGGGAAGGTAACACTGGTGGTTTGGTGTTAGAAGGTCTACTCCCTACTCTATTCTCTGTGTTCATTTTCGCTGGTCTTTTGTTACCACTGCTACTGAACTTCGGTCTACTTGAGTTGTTCGGTACTTTGCTAGCAAAAGTTATGCGTCCGATCTTCAACCTTCCTGGTCGCAGCGCAATTGACTGTATGGCATCTTGGTTGGGCGACGGCAGTGTTGGTATTCTTCTTACCAGCAAACAGTACGAAAACAAATTCTACACCGAACGTGAAGCAGCAGTTGTTGGTACAACTTTCTCCGCAGTTTCAATTACGTTTAGCTTGGTGGTTATCGCTCAAGTTGAACTAGAACACATGTTCCTACCTTTTTACGGCGCGGTATGTTTAGCAGGTTTTGTTGCGGCAGTCATCATTCCTCGCTTGCCACCACTAAGTTATAAACGTGATACGTTTATCGATGGTACTAAACCCGCAGAAGATGCCGATGCGATTCCTATGGGTCACTCAAGCTTCTCTTGGGGTATGGAACTGGCGCTAGAAAAAGCAGGCAAAGTAAAATCACTTAAAACGATTTTGCAAGAAGGTGTTCACAACGCGGTTGATATGGTGTTTGGTGTTCTACCTGTGGTTATGGGTTTAGGTACCGTTGCGCTAGTTATCGCGGAATACACCTCGATCTTCTCATTCCTAGGTCAGCCATTTATCCCTTACCTAGAGCTATTAGGCGTGCCTGAAGCGGCTGAAGCATCAAAGACTATCGTGATTGGCTTTGCGGATATGTTTATCCCATCAATCCTTGCGGCTTCTATCGACAGTGAGATGACGCGCTTTGTGATTGCAGCGATGTCAGTAACGCAGCTGATTTACATGTCTGAAGTGGGCGCTCTACTACTTGGTAGCCGTATCCCGGTTAACATCTTTGAGCTATTTGCGATTTTCATTCTGCGTACGCTTATCACACTGCCTGTCATTGCCGGTGTCGCGCACCTGATTTTCTAACCAACTACTTAGCTGAATGAATTCGATAAAATAACTCGACATAGATAAACAAATGGCTACCTCAGGGTAGCCATTTTTGTATGCGTGAATCAGACAATGTTCGCTTTATTTACGCGGCTGAATAGAACGATAAGCGACATCGGTTAGGTAGTCATTTAGACGATGTGATGCTGCCACTGCCTCTTCAGAATCGGTATGGCTCACTGCTCTTAGCACTGCAGCATGCAGTGATGACGCTTCAACTAAATCAGATGCCTCATTCTTGTAGGCAAACCAAAAGCGACGTGATAAACCTTGTAAGGGTGCCATCGCCAGTTGTAGATACTCATTACTGGCTGCTTTGACCAACACAGTATGAATGTCTTTTAGCAGTGAGGCATACAAGTCGTCATCTTTATTTTCCGCACAAAGCTCCAGTTGTTCAGCAAGCTGCAACATCTGCTGTTTCTCGGTCACACTCGCGCGCGATGCAGCGTATCTGACACACAGCGCTTCAATATCACGGCGCACTTCAAGAATTTTTAGTTGGCTTTCAACTGAGATGATTGGAATTTGAATACCACGACGTGGGTGAATTTCCACCATACACTCGTACGCCAATCTTTGTAGAGCTTCACGCACAGGTGTGCGACCTAAATCCAGCTCTTCAGCCAACTGCTTCTCACTCACCATACTCCCTGGTTCAAGCTCGCGGAAGATGATCATTTTCTCGAGTTTGCTGTATGCAACCTCGGTCTTATTGATTGCGTTAACGCTCATATAAGTCCTATTCCTTTATAAAATCTTTTAGTGAGCAATATCACGTTAAGAACTTATCCAATTGTACCAGAAAAGAAATTAGGAATATATTAAAACCACACAACTGATATATCAGATGAACATCAGTTATCTATTAGTGAGGTAAGAATGAAATCTTGGAACATTATCCGTCGTTATGAAAGCACTCCAGACCTGCCAGTATTGGCAGAAGTAGAAGTGTTGGTCATCGGTGGTGGTCCTGCTGGCGTAGCAGCAGCGGAAAGCGCTGGTCGCCTTGGTAAAAAAACTTGGCTAATTGAAAAGTACGGTTTTTGCGGTGGTGCGGCAGTCGCAGGTCTATCTGGCACAATCTGCGGCATGTACATGGCAACTGACGAAGAAAACGCACAACCAGAGCAAGTGGTGTTCGGTTTTACCGAGCGTTTCCGTCAAGCACTAGAGAACAAAGGTGGCGTTACAGAGCCACAGCGTTACGGCAAAACATTCACAGTGACTCACGATCCTCTAGTATGGCGTGAAGTGGCTGATGACTTCCTTGAGCAAGCGGGCGTAACTACCCTGTTCCACACTGCAGTAACAGGCGTGATCATGGATGGCGATGCATTCAAAGGCGTGATCGTTGAATCGAATGCAGGTCAAAGCGTGATCCTAAGTAAAATAATCATTGATGCTTCAGGCGATGCGGCTGTGGTTGCACGTGCAGGCATGGATTACTACTTTGGCGATAATGGTCGTATCCAAAACCCTACGATGTTCTTCCGCTTTGGCGGCGTAGACATGGACAAGTACCTTGAGTACTACGGTGAAGACACTATCTGCCCGCCAAAAGTCACTGAAAATATCCTCGCAGCAAATGCAAGTGGCGACTACGAGTTACCGCGTCACAAAATTTGGATCTTCCCTACTACGCGCGCCAATGAGTTGATGGTCAATGCAACCCGCCTTGCTGGTCAAGATGGTCGCATGCTGAACGTTATCGACCCTGTAGATTTCACTGAAGCTGAAGTGTTTGGTCGTCGCCAAGTTCGCGAATACGCACGTTTCCTTAATAAATTCGTTCCGGGCTGTGAAGACGCATTTGTTGTCGACACAGGTGTTGAGGTTGGTATCCGCCAAACACGTTCAATTGTTGGTGTTGAAACACTCACTAACGAAGACGTAGTGAACTGCCGCAAACGTGAAGATGGCATCTGCCGTACACCTTGGCCAATCGAGCTTCACTCAGGTGACAAACCTAAACTGCATTGGCTGCTGAACGACTACTACGATATTCCATTCCACACACTGGTACCGGTTGTTGGTGAAAACATCATCGTTGCTGGCCGCTGTTTGAGCGCCGAGCACGAAGCGCTAGCTTCAGCTCGCGTAACGGCACAGTGTTTTGAATTAGGCCATGCGGCAGGTATTGCTGCAGTGCAAGCCATTGATACAAATACCGCTATCCGCGATCTTAATGTGTCGTCTATTCGCGCCACAATGATTGAGAACGGTAGCAAATTATAATTAGCAAGGAATTGCAATGAAATTCAATAACCTAGATCACAAACTGTTCTGGCCCGCCATTAGCTTTACGTTTTTGGCGCTTGGGCTCGCTGTACTTTTCCCTGAACAATCTGGCGCTGCGGCAAATGCTGGTATGAGATGGGTAACAAACGATATCGGTTGGTTCATCCAACTAGCTGGTTTCTCGTGTCTGATGTTCCTGCTCTATTTGGCTCTTAGCCGCTTTGGCAACATCAAACTCGGTACAGATGCAGATGCACCTGAATTTAGCTACGCAAGCTATGCCTTTATGATCTTCTCTGCTGGTGTTGGTGCCGCACTGATTTTTTGGGCGGTTGGTGAGCCAATGTACTACATGCAGAGTCCACCGATGTTTGCAGAAAAAGGCACTCCTGAAGCAGCACAATGGTTAATTACCTTTACTCTGTTCCACTGGGGTCCGACAGGTTGGGCTATTTTCTGTATGCCTGCAGTACCGTTCGCTTACTACCTACATAAGATGAAGCACCGCAATCTTCGTCTTAGCCAGTTAGTTAAAACAGTAATTGGTGAAAAGCACGCGAATGGCATCGTCGGCTACATTATCGATATCGTTGCTATCTTCGGTACACTAGGCGCTTTCTCAACTTCTATGGGTCTAGCCGTTGACTTGATCGGTTCAGGTGTTGAAAACCTAACTGGCATTAAAAACGGTCTGACAATGCAAGTTGGCATCATCGTACTGTTCATCGCTTTCTACGCGCTAGTAATGTTTGCAGGCATGAAGAAAGGTGTATCTAAACTGGCTAATGCGTGTGTTTACGCAGCATTCGCTCTAGGTATCGTAATTCTAGTTTCAGGTCCAACAGCATTCATCTTCGCTTACTTCTTTGACAGCGTAGGCGTAATGTTCAACAACTACATCCGTATGAGCTTCTGGACTGACCCTGTACAAAAATCAGGCTTCCCACAAGCTTGGACTATGTACTACTGGGCTTGGTACTTCGCTTACCTAGTGATGATGGGCGTATTCTTGGCGCGTATCTCTAAAGGTCGTACAATCAAGCAACTGGTGCTAACGACTATTACGTTTGGCTCTGCGGGTTGTGCATTCTTTATCGCGATCTTTGGTAGCTACTCAGTTTACAATGAAATCTCAGGTACACTTCCGGTTCTGCAATGGATGTCTGAGTCTGGTGTATCAAGTGCGATTATCCAAACTATTAAGTCTCTACCTTTTGGTGCAGTGATCCTAGTAATCTTCCTAGTGGTTGAGTTCTTCCTAATGTCAACAACCATGACTTCTGCGGCAATGGCAGTGTCAATGATGACAACTAAAGAGCTAGACCATGACGCTGACCCAGATGTATCAGTGCGTATGATTTGGGCAGTGGGTATCGGTGCGGTATCGATGGCAGCATTCTTCATGGGCGGCAGCATTGATACGATTAAATCTATGTGTGTCGTGGTTGGTCTTCCAATGATCGTTCTGTACTTCATCCTAGGCGTATGTCTAATGAAATGGATCCGTCGTGACCACCCAGAATTATTCGTAGCAACAACGTCTGCTCCTGCAGCAAAAGAAACAACTAAAGCAACTGAGCAATCAGTGACTGAACTACGTCAAGTTGAGGTATAACGATGTCTGTAGCAAAAATTACATCGGTTGAATTTATTCCGGTAAATGTCGAAGCGACTAACTGGAGTGAAAATACAGTAATCGTTAAAGTCACAGATGAAAACGGTGTTTACGGTATCGGCGAAGCTGATGGTTCACCAGAAGTAATCAAAGCATTTTCAGAGTTAGAAACTGAGCACAAGTGGCTAAAAAATATCAAAGAAGCTGTAATTGGTCGTGAGCCTATGGCATTCCGCTCGATATGGGAAAACATGTATGACACGACTCGATGGGTCGGCATGCGTGGTCTGGGTATGTTCGTCATCTCTGGTATTGATATGGCACTTTACGATCTAGCTGGTAAACAGCTAGGTGTACCAGCCTACCAGTTGATGGGGGGTAAAAACCGCGACAAAATCACGCCTTATTTTACTCTTTACCCAAGCGTTCCTGCTGATGCATCGTTGCAAGACATCATCGATGCCTATGCGGTATTGTTTGCGAAAGCAAAAGCGGTAGGCGCCAAAGCAGTAAAAGTCTGTATCATGCCGAGTTGCCCTGCGACAGATAAAGAGATCGTATGGTACTTGCGTGAATTGCGTAACCTACTTGGCTACGACATCGATATGATGGTCGACTGTCTATACCGTTGGCATGACTGGCAAGCTGCACGTTGGACGTTTGACCAACTAAAAGACATTGATTTGTTCTTTGTGGAAGCGGTGCTGCAACACGATGATCTTATCGGTCATAAAAAGCTTTCTGAGTGTCTATCGACACGCTTATGTGGCGCTGAAATGTCGACAACTCGCTTTGAAGCACAAGATTGGTTGAACAACGCGGGTATTTCAGTTGTGCAGTCTGACTATAACCGTTGTGGTGGTTTAACTGAGTTGCTACGTATTGAAGAGCTGTGTGAATACCACAACGCGATTCTAATGCCGCACAACTGGAAAACAGGTATCACATCAGCAGCCGCTCGTCACTTTGGCGCGGCAATGAAAACTGAGCATTACATCGAATACTTGCATCAAGAATTCTGGCAAGGGGAGCTGACCCTGAACCTAACTTTAAATGAGCCTCCAATTATTGACGGTTCAATTGCAGTAAGTGATGCACCTGGTTTAGGTATTGAGCTAAATCTAGAATACCTAAACAAGATCAGTCAATGATTTCGAAGTAGTTCGGAAATAGAAAATAAGTCCTAAGACAAAGGCACCGCATTGCGGTGCCTTTTTTTGTATTGAATTCGCTTCAAAGATTATTTGAATTCAAACTTGCCTTTCATAATCGCCCAGTGACCAGGGAACGAACAGAAGAAAGTGTAATCTCCACCCGCTTGCAGAGCAGAGGTATCGAATGTTAGTACTGTCTCTTCGCCACCACCGATGACTTTAGAAAACGCGTACACGCGATCATCACCTGGTTTAACGTAGCTATTATCAAGACCAGCACTCATACCATCAGTACCTACACCTTGTACGTTCGCGGTATCAGTAATAACGATGTTGTGTCCCATTGAAGCCGCAGGAAGCTTACCTGTATGCTTTAAAGTGATAGACACTTCTTCACAAGTTGCTGGAACACTGATTACGTCTGTTGAGAATTTCATCATGTCGTTTGCTTCAACTGTCACTTCACAGCTAGCGCTTGCTTGGGCTGAAAATGCGGCTGCGAAAAGCGTTGTGATAGAAAGCAAGTAACGAAGTTTCATTATTTATCTCCTTATGTGAAAGCTCCAGCCATTATACTTAGTCACACAAAATTTACTGGTGCAAAGCTCTCAATTAACACTTGAACATCAAAATATTTACCTAACTGAGATCACTCTTTTAACTTAGCTAACTGTCGAAAAGGGTTGAATCTCAAAGCATTTTACGTCGCGCGTCTTTATCTAGATCAGTGTTTTGCAGCTAAAACTAGATGGCAATAGACCCATTTGGCTCCTGAAATTAATGAGAAAACCGCTGCCAGCTCAAATCTAACATCGTGCCTGATCGGGTATTTACCGCAACAAAACCTGAATTTATTAGCCATACAATCAAAAACCACAACTAAAACGCCATAAACCAAAGATAACCTAGGAAAACTTGTTGATAATTTATCCAACGCATTACTCAAAGCCGAAAAAATAGGCTAAATGAGTTCCCTAACTTTGAATAAACCGTAAAAAATACGCGATAATCTAAGAAGACTTAAAAATGAGCAAATAAGTAACAATAAGCATAGAACAAACACACTTAGCAAACGTTTATCTAGAATAAATATAGGGAAACTAAATATTTAAGATACTGTTTTTATTTACTTTAAAATCAATAACCATCAAATACACATCTAAATGACATTTTTATCATTGACATTGATGTTTCAGGCGCCATAATACGCGCCGTTTAACTAGAGTTTGGCAATAAATCTATTTTTTAAGCGCGGAGGTTAAAATGGCTGGTGATAACAACTATAGCCTAGGTCCTGTTCCTAATACGGCACGCAAAGGGGTGGCATCGCTAACAATGGTAATGCTGGGGCTGACCTTCTTTTCAGCCAGTATGTGGACCGGTGGTTCACTCGGCACTGGTCTCTCCTTTAATGATTTCTTCCTCGCTGTTCTCATTGGTAACCTAATTCTCGGTATTTACACTTCTTTTCTTGGTTACATCGGCGCTTCTACTGGTCTCTCTACTCACCTTCTCGCTCGTTTCTCTTTCGGTTCTAAAGGCTCTTGGCTTCCTTCTGCTCTACTTGGCGGCACTCAAGTTGGTTGGTTTGGTGTTGGCGTGGCAATGTTTGCTATCCCGGTACATAAAGCAACCGGCATCGACACCAACATTCTAATTCTTGTCTCTGGTCTACTGATGACTGCCACCGTTTACTTCGGTATTGCAGCCTTAATGATTCTATCTGCCATCGCTGTCCCTGCGATTGCCCTGCTAGGGGGTTACTCAGTCATCGAAGCAATCAACAGCATTGGTGGTGTGAGCGAGTTACAAAAAGTACAGCCAGCACAGCCTATCGATTTTTCTATTGCGCTAGCTATGGTTGTCGGCTCTTTCATTAGTGCTGGTACACTTACCGCTGACTTTGTTCGCTTTGGTAAAAAGCCAAAAGGTGCGGTGCTGGTTACCATGGTGGCGTTCTTTATCGGCAACTCACTGATGTTCATCTTCGGCGCAGCTGGCGCGTCAGTAACCGGACAATCTGATATCTCTGAAGTGATGATTGCTCAAGGTCTGCTAATTCCAGCTATCATCGTTTTAGGCTTAAACATCTGGACTACCAACGACAACGCGCTTTACGCATCAGGTCTTGGATTTTCGAACATCACAGGTCTGCCAAGTAAGTACATCTCAATGGTTAATGGCGTTGTTGGTACGTTGTGTGCGTTATGGCTGTACAACAACTTCGTTGGTTGGTTAACGTTCCTATCGCTGGCAATTCCACCAATTGGTGGGGTGATCATCGCGGATTTCTTGGCAAACCGTAAACGCTACGCTAATTTCGAAGCAGCTCAGTTCCAAACTGTCAATTGGGCAGGCATTATGGCAGTGGCAATTGGTGTAGCGGCTGGTCACTTTATTCCGGGTGTCGTACCAGTCAATGCTGTACTTGGTGGCGCGATTAGCTACCTTGTTTTAAACCCTATTATCAATAAAAAAACGTTAGCAGCTAAGCTAGCGTAAGGAAGCATCATGACAACTATGTTGATCAAGAACGTAACGCTGCAAGGTCAGGAAGGTCTTAAGCAAATTTTGATTGAGGATGGTCAATTTAAGCGTATTGAAGACAATAACCTTGAGTTAGGTTTCCCAGGCGACGTGCTTGATGCTGAAGGAGGAATGGCAGTGGCTCCATTCTGCGAACCACACATCCACCTAGATACCACCCAAACCGCAGGTGAACCAAGTTGGAACATCTCTGGTACTTTGTTTGAAGGTATCGAACGCTGGGCTGAGCGCAAAGAACTGCTTTCCATTGAAGATGTAAAAACGCGCGCAAAACAAACACTAAAATGGCAAATCGCTAACGGTGTGCAACATGTTCGTACCCACGTAGATGTGTCTGACCCAACACTTATCGCGCTAAAGGCTATGGTCGAAGTACGCGAAGAGATGAAAGAGTGGGTAGACATTCAAATCGTAGCCTTCCCACAAGAAGGGATCCTATCTTACCCGAATGGTAAAGAGCTGTTAGAAGAAGCGGTACAACTTGGCGCCGATGTGATTGGTGCGATCCCTCACTTCGAATTCACTCGTGAGTACGGTATTGAATCGCTACACTACGTGTTTGAACTGGCGCAAAAATATGACCGCCTGATTGATGTGCATTGTGATGAAATCGATGATGAACAATCGCGCTTTGTTGAGACATTGGCGGCACTTGCGCATAAATACAACATGGGTCATAAGGTAACCGCAAGCCATACTACGGCAATGGGTTCTTACAATGGTGCTTACGCATCTCGCCTATTCCGTTTACTACGCATGTCTGGTATCAACTTTGTGGCAAACCCACTAGTGAACATCCATTTGCAAGGTCGCTTTGATGACTATCCAAAACGTCGCGGCGTGACTCGTGTAAAAGAGATGCTAAATGCCAACATCAATGTTTGCTTTGGTCACGATGATGTTTTCGACCCTTGGTATCCGCTTGGCACCGCAAACATGCTGCAAGTTCTGCATATGGGGCTGCATGTATGCCAAGTGATGGGCTATGACCAAATCAATAACTCGCTTGATTTGATCAGCACCAACTCAGCGCGCACGTTAAACATTCAAGATAAGCATGGCATTGAAGCTGGTAAACCTGGCAGCCTATTGATCCTGCCGGCTGAAAATGGTTTTGATGCGGTACGTCGTCAAGTTCCAGTACGTTACTCTGTACGTCACGGTAAAGTGATTGCTGAAACACAACCTGCTACGACGCAAATTCATCTAGGTGAAAGTGAAGCGGTGAGCTTTAAGCGTTAATTGCTTTTACTGAGGTAGCCATTGAAGTTCAAATTGAAGTTCAGTGGTTATAGAAGTTGAGTGGCTATAAAAGAAAACCCCGCTAGGCATTGCCTAACGGGGTCTATTCTTACTCGCAGCATCCGGCTACTAATAGGTGCTCCCTGCATCTATTCCTTGATAGTACGCTGTATCCTTCAGCACTTCCTTAACATCGCTGTCCTAGCGGTGTCCTTTGCAATCCTTGCTAGTTATCAATCCGCGATAACTATATCTTCTTCCTGAAGATGACCAATCCTTGGGTCTTTCCTGTTCCGTGTCTGCTTTCTGCTGACACCTTTAATTTACGTAATTTGCGGCTAATCGACTAGCGGTTGAGAAAAAATAATTCGATAAATAAAACACCAAAAACAGCAATAGAGCCTATATATCAATAACATATATAGAATCGTAACCATTATCCTTAACCTAAAACCTCTAGTTTCCTACGCGCTTGTGAGATATCTCTTACAAACAGATGGGTGAAATCACCGCTCTACTAGCAAACTCTCATTAATTAGAACGTCAATTTATTTACGTTAAATCAGCAAATAAGGTACTAAGCCCATTAAAAGTGTCATAATATGCCCGTAGGTTTGGCATAAATTGCCGAGCTTTAGCGAAAAGTAATTATCTTGAGGAAAAGAAATGATCTCAAAATGGGCACAACGTTTTTACCAAATGGCTGAACTTGTTGGCTCTTGGAGTAAAGATCCATCCACCCAAGTCGGCGCTGTGATTACTAAACAGAATCGTATTGTTTCGGTTGGATTCAATGGTTACCCACACGGCATTTCAGATAGCGCGACTACAGACGATCGCGAAATGAAGTATCTTAAAACACTGCATGCCGAAGAAAACGCGATTCTATTTGCTAAACGTGACTTAGATGGATGCGAAATTTGGGTTACGCATTTCCCTTGTCCTAACTGCGCCGCGAAAATCATTCAAACTGGGATATCTGCGGTCCATTGCCCTGAACAAACCGAAGATTTCTTATCTCGCTGGGGCGAAAAGATCAAAGTGAGCCAAGACATGTTCCTGCAAGCGGGCGTGAAAGTGAACTGGTTACCACTTGAAGACCTAGGTCAATCAGCACGCTAATTAACAGGCGCTGTGCTACCACAGCGCTTTCCCTTTCTTTGCTCACCCAACGAAATCTAACCAGTCTCTCTTAAGCTCCACTCAATTGAGATATCGATCGCAAATTTCCACTCTTAATTTATCTAATCCACCCATTTCATCCTGCTATTTCTTTGAGCTATAGGAATTGCAACGACAACGTCGCCAGGTTTTAACTAAATCTGTTTATTAATTGACTTACAACAAAATATCACCGCAACTATTGAGCTTGTTACACTAAAAAGGTCGAGTGAGTATTTTTATCTAAAAAATAAGCCTGCCAATTTTTTAAAGTCAATCAGCGATTATGAGCAAATTTCGTTCAAGAATTGCATGCAAAACCGCATTTTATTGATCTTAAAAGGCGATTTATTTTTTCTAGCAGAATAAGCATTGCGCCTTTACACTTCCGCCACATAAAAATTACAACAAATTCACTACCCCATTTTTGGGGTGGAAGCTCAACCAAAACGTGAAAGGTCATAAGTTCAATGAGTCCTGAAAAACATCTTCTCGACTGGCAAACGAACCAAACGGTTGCTGAGACTATCTCCCCACTGCTCGGTCAGTTATATCGCCAAAAAGGTGTCGAAGTTATTCTCTTCGGTAAAACATTGGTTAATGCCGCGACGATCGACATTATCAAAACCCACCGCTTATCTCGACACTATAGCGGAACAGCACTAACGCCAACCCAGACCTTACCTCTAATTCAAGCTATCGCCGAAATGCCTCTTTCTCCTTGTAAAGTCGATATTGGTCAATTGGCGGACAAATACTGGCAAACGCACAGCGATACCCATGCTCTAAAAGATTTTCTCCACTCAGCGCTGGTACCAGCAATGAATGGTGAAGGTGTGGGAACACCAAAAGATGTTGTTCTGTACGGATTTGGTCGCATCGGTCGTTTGCTTACTCGCCTTTTAGTAGAAAAGAGCGGACCTGGTTACCCATTACGCCTACGTGCTATTGTTGTTCGTGGTGGCAAAAAAGGTGACTTACAAAAACGTGCTAGCTTGCTGCGCCGCGACTCTGTGCATGGTCAATTCAACGGCAGTATTGTGGTTGATGAAGAACGTAAAGCTATCATCGCCAATGGTAACTACATTCAAATTATCTACGCCAACCAACCAGAAGACGTGGATTACACCCAATACGGGATCAATGATGCGCTTATCGTCGATAACACCGGCGTGTGGCGTGATAGCGAGGGTCTAAGCAAGCACCTAGCGTCTAAAGGTGCCCAAAAAGTACTGCTTACCGCACCAGGTAAAGGCGACATCAAAAACGTAGTGTTTGGTGTAAACGATCAAGTTATCCAGCCAGAAGACACGATTATTTCTGCGGCAAGCTGTACTACCAACGCAATTACGCCAGTGCTAAAAGCGCTCAACGATCGCTACGGCATTGACTCTGGACATATTGAAACCGTTCACTCGTTCACCAACGATCAAAACTTGATCGATAACTTCCATAGCGGCGAACGACGTGGTCGTAGCGCGTCACTGAACATGGTTCTGACCTCTACAGGCGCGGCTAAAGCGGTAGCGAAAGCACTGCCTGAGCTGGCAGGAAAATTAACCGGTAATGCGATTCGTGTTCCAACACCAAATGTCTCAATGGCGGTTGCGAACCTAAACCTTGGCAATACAGTAGAACGCGATGAGCTAAACACCTATCTACGTGAAATGGCGCTTAACTCTGAGCTAGCGGGACAAATTGATTACACTGACTCTACCGAAGTGGTATCAACTGATCTGGTTGGTTCTCGCTTTGCGGGCGTCGTTGACGGTGCTGCCACCATTGCGCAGGACAAGCGTTGCGTTCTTTATATCTGGTATGACAATGAATTTGGCTACAGCTGCCAGGTTGTACATTGTATGGAACAGATGATGGGTGTGCGTTACAAAACACTGCCTTAAATGATTTAAGCTCCACAACATAACGATTATAAATAACGCTCTGTCTTTGCCGTCTCAATTGAGGCGGCTTTTTTACATAAACTTACTCTTGATTAACTTCACATTCATCCTCGATTCATCTAATGTGAACTATTCTGTTTGTACTCATTAGTCGTCACCTTTATCCAAGCATTTTGTCTCGACTAGATCATCAATGAGGAAACAAGTATGACCCGCATACTCACTACATTTATCGCTGTTATTACTGGCTTCTTTGTTCTAATTGGAAGTCTATTAATTGCTATTCCTTTAACTATTCTTGGTGCAATCACTGGCAGAAGATTGGTTAAAGCTGCAGAGAAAGCGCAATTTAGCCACACTCAACACACGCAAACCAACGATCGCGTCATTGAAGGCGAGTTTGAAGAAGTGCGCAAATAAAATCTCCATAGAGATGGTGATATTTCCGTAGCTTCTTTGCCTAAACTCTTGTTATATTTATGTAAACCATTGCTTAGTTCATCAGCTTAAAGGCTGCATTCAAGCGCAGAAATGGTTGAGAAAGTCATGATATCAAGGGAGTGAAGTGAAGCGATGAGTAAACAACAACGAGAAGTAACGTTACGCTTCTTGGCTGAGCCAAGTGATGTGAACTTTGGCGGAAAAGTTCACGGCGGCGCAGCGATGAAATGGATCGACCTCGCCGCGTACGCATGTGCTGCAGGCTGGAGTGGCAAATATTGCATTACTGCGTACGCTGGCGGAATCCGCTTTGTCTCTCCAATTCACGTTGGCAACTTAGTAGAAGTAAGCGCGAAAGTTATTTATACCGGTAGCAGCTCAATGCATATCGCGATTGACGTGCAAGCCAGTGACCCTAAAGAGCTTACCAATCGGCTCACTACACACTGCATCGTAATTATGGTTGCGGTGGATGAGCAAGGTAAACCTTCCCCTGTCCCTGAATGGGTCCCTACTCAACCTGAAGATATCGAACTACGTGAGTCCGCTATTCGCCTGATGAACATGCGTAAGCAAATCGGTGCTGAAATGGAAGCGCACGTAAAATATCTAAAATAGGTTCTCTTTACTAAGATGAAATATCGGCACAATGTCAGCGCTTAGTAAAAGATTTTGCGTTGTCATTTTTCTTTAATCTAGCTTTGCTTAAATCCAAGCTTCGACATCAGTTTAAGGATATGAGCTTGGGGATTAAAGACACCACTCTTGATGAAAGCACATTGGTTAACCCAAAAGCTGTTGAGTACCAATGGGTACGAACAATGTACGTTGAAGGTTATGATGAGCGAGAGATTAACCACTATATACAAACGTGCTTCGGTGGTGATGCAACGTTTGCCGATCTTTTTCGTCGAGTAGCGTTGTCGCAGGAGAGTATATACGTACTGCTTCAATATCTTGGCTGTGCTCCCTCGAATCGAGAGTTTTAAAGCCATATTCAAGATTTAGCGGCTCGACAAATGCGAACCTCTCATTTTTGCAATATCGAGTCATGCAAGGTTCAATATTTGCACCGCATCGCATTCCTTATCTCAC
This sequence comes from Vibrio rhodolitus, assembly GCF_003350325.1. Classification (GTDB taxonomy): domain Bacteria; phylum Pseudomonadota; class Gammaproteobacteria; order Enterobacterales; family Vibrionaceae; genus Vibrio; species Vibrio rhodolitus. Next base: position 84,307 of record NZ_QLYZ01000015.1, read on the forward strand.
TCACTATGGCTAGCCTATCTCGCTGATTATTATCAGAGCGCAAAATAAAAAGCCTGAGCATCAAGCCCAGGCAGGTTACAAAAACTGTTAGTAGGGATAGTAAGGAATCTAAGCTAACAGCCAGCTATGCGTAACACCAATTTTGCGCACTGCTTAACTGATCGGCGGCCAAACCAAGGGTGTTAAGTAAGTGACACAGGTGGCGACCATAAGGTCGCCTTTATCATTGTTATGTATCTCTTCCAACAATGATTGAAGTTCCTCCGACCAACCATCACTGCAAGAGATTGAAACAATTTTGCTCTCCAGAACTAACCCCTTTAATTTTGTCTATTTTTTGGACAAAATTTCCGAGTAACTGTCACTGAAAAGCTTAAGTCGTAGTTTGTATCAATATTTTACAGAAAGCAACCATAATGCGACAGGATTCTCACTTTTGTTATGGCATTTTATCGCTTGCGATCACTGTTTTGCAAGATGGCACTAAAAACACTAACTTGTTATTTTTTATATGTTTATATATAAAAAGCTCATATTCTCACGCTGAATGAATCTGTATTTTCACATCCTCTGCTAATCATTCATTCCATCGCCTATACAAACTGTAGTTGCTCATTTAACCAACAACTCGTATCAAACGCTAACAAACCGCAAAAGTGTGCACCGTGGCATATATTTAGCCGCCAGATTGCAACAAATTCCCACCAACTTTTCACTCATCACTAGATAAGCAGCAACAATGGAATAAGACATTTCATTCAAAGTTATTATAAATTAGATGGTTACAGAAAATTGTGACAATAAGATTGCAGCGTTAAGCGGATAGGGTCTGAATTAACGCGTGGTAACGTATTTACTGGATCAAAAAAGCCCCTAAACAATAGCATCATTTAGGGGCTAAATTCATTAATCGCGAGTACGTCTATTCTGCTGACGTTTCCGCTTGAGATTCTTCTTGCTGCTCGACTTTAAGCGGGGCAAAAACTTGAGTTGGTTTAGCAACCAAGCTACGGTTCTCTTGGTTTACATCGCTTAACACTACTTCTAAGGTATCGCCTAAACGGAACTCGATCTGTTTATCAATCGACACCATACCCAAGTCACCATTGCACTCAATACGTTCTTTGTTATCCATGATAAGCGAACTTGGAATAAATGCCGCTGCACCATTCTCTAACAGACGCACACGCATACCAGCGCGATTGATATCAAAGATCTCTGCATTAAACAGAGTTCCTTTCGCTGGCTCTTCAGCTAAGGTGCGCGCATACAACCAATCAGACACATTGCGCTCAGCCATATTGTGATGTTTACGATGCAGGGCAAGCTCTTCGCCCACCATTTCATCAGCCATCTGAACTGGCTCTTTACCAAGAATATGAGCTTTTAGCATACGGTGGTTGATCATATCGCCGTATTTACGAATTGGAGAAGTCCAAGTCGCGTAAATATCTAAGCCCATAGCAAAGTGTGGTAACGGTTGGTTACCAATCTCGCTATACGCTTGCATTTTACGAATACGGTTATCGAAGTAGCTGCTCTCTTGTGCACCTAACCAACGACGCAACGCCGCAAAGCCTTCAAGTGTCGCAATTGACTCAGCAGTAAATGGTAACTCGCCTTGTGGGTTCACCATCTCAATCACTTCGGCAATCTTCTCTGGTTTGATGCCTGCATGGTGGTTAAATACGCCAGAACCGAAACTTGCTTGGAGTGTCTTACCCGCACAGATGTTAGCAGTGATCATTGACTCTTCAACAAGACGGTTTGCGCTTCGGCGCATATCCGCGTGAATCGCGATTACATCGTTATCTTCACTTAACTCAAAGCGGTAATCTGGGCGGTCAGGGAATACCACAGCGTTTGTTTCACGCCACTCAGCACGAGCCAATGAGAAGTCGTAAAGATCACGAACAATCTGCGCGATTTCTTCATTTGGTTGCCAAACTGGTGATTCGCCTTTTTCTAACCAATCCGAGACATGATCATAAGCTAGGCGAGCATGAGACTTAATGTTTGCTGCGAAGAACTTGATATCATCGCCGATCACGCCATCTTTATTAACGGTTACTGTACAGCACAGTGCCGGACGAACTTCATCTTGCATCAATGAACACAGTTCATCAGCAAGGTCACGTGGCAGCATTGGGATATTGCGACCTGGTAAATAGATCGTAAAGCCGCGCTCACGCGCTACTTTGTCCATCTCACTATCAGGCGTGATATAAGCGGTTGGATCAGCGATAGCGATCGTTAGGGCAAAGTCGCCGTTGTCTAACTTTTTCGCGTAAAGTGCATCATCCATATCTTTGGTTGATTCACCATCGATAGTCACAAACGGGATATGGGTCATATCGATACGCTCAAGATCAGCGTCGTCTTTAATTTCCCAGTTATCGATACCAGCAGGCTCGCTGTTTGGTAGATCGTTTTGTGCTAGCGTTACCCACCACGGAGCAATTTTGTCATCCGCGTCAGTGATCTTGTGTGAGATCTCAACAAAGAAACCATTATCACCTTTTAACGGGTGTTGAATAAGGTGCGCCACAACCCAATCGCCTTCAGCAAAGTCATTTGGGTTAAGACCTTTCTTCACTTTTGCTTTCAGTGACTGCTTTTTCAATTGTGGGTGATCAGGAGCAACGTTTAATTTGCCCTTGAACATTTTCACTCGACCAATAAAGCGAGTTAAGCTTTGTTCCAGAAGCTCCTCTGGCTCGGCAACTTCTTTCTCTTTTTCAGTGCGAATGATCGCCTTTACTTTATCGCCGTGCAGACATTTCTTCATGTATGGTGGTGGGATAAAGAAGCTGGTCTTGCTATCCACTTCTAAGAAACCAAAGCCTTTCTCGGTTGCTTTGATGGTACCTTCCTTTTTCGGCAGGTTTTCTTGAATTTGCTGCTTTAGCTGAGCCAGTAGCGGGTTGTCTTGGAACATCTTAACTCTTTTCGCTTGTAAAATTGCGCACACTATAACATTCGCCATAATGCCAATCTATAAAAAGCACGCGTTTCTTACTCGGTTAGCAGCTGTGATTTGTGCAAAATGACAACAAATTGCCACTTCTGTGATGACAAAAGAGTCAAAATCGTCACTTAGGAGAAATTTTTGTGATGAAATTCAATTTTTTCTGGCTTTTTTTGTGCTTTTAGGGAATAATCCGCCTCCCTTATGTCCCTAGCGGCTTGATGCGATTTAACACTTATCCGCATCTGAACGGAATCAGCTCAATCTGGATTGGTATTGGAATTGGTAGAGCTCGTGGGACCTTTTGTTTTTTTTTGTTAATGGGATCCCAATGACAGATACTGTAATTCAATTTAGTGAATTAGCACTAAATGACGCAATCCTTTCAGCTCTTGATAGCATGGGTTTTGTTTCTCCAACTCCTATCCAAGCAGCGGCAATCCCGCACCTTCTAGAAGGTGTAGATGCACTAGGTAAAGCGCAAACAGGTACAGGTAAAACAGCGGCTTTCTCTCTTCCGCTATTGAACAAACTAGACCTTTCTCAACGTAAACCTCAAGCGGTTGTACTTGCTCCTACTCGTGAGCTTGCGATCCAGGTTGCGGCAGAAATGAAGAACCTAGGTCAAAACATCTCTGGTCTTAAAGTTCTAGAAATCTACGGTGGTACTTCAATCGTTGATCAAATGCGCGCACTGAAAAACGGCGCTCACGTGATCGTTGGTACTCCTGGTCGTGTTCAAGACCTTATTAACCGTGACCGTCTACACCTTGACGAAGTAAACACCTTCATCCTAGATGAAGCTGATGAAATGCTTAACATGGGCTTCGTTGACGATGTAACTGCAATCATGGAGCACGCTCCTGAGTCTGCACAGCGCGTTCTTTTCTCTGCAACTATGCCTCCAATGCTGAAAAACATTGTTGAGCGCTTCCTACGTGAACCAGTAATGGTTGACGTTGCAGGTAAAAACCACACTGTAGACAAAGTAGAGCAACAGTTCTGGGTTGTTAAAGGTGTAGAGAAAGACGAAGCAATGTCTCGTCTACTTGAAACAGAAGAAACTGACGCGTCAATCGTATTCGTACGTACTCGTCAAGATACTGAGCGCCTAGCAGATTGGCTATGTGCACGTGGCTTCAAAGCAGCAGCACTACACGGTGACATTCCACAGTCACTTCGTGAGCGCACTGTTGACCATATCAAAAACGGCGTTATCGACATCCTAGTTGCTACTGACGTTGTTGCACGTGGTCTAGACGTTCCACGTATTACTCACGTATTCAACTACGACATCCCATTCGATGTGGAATCTTACATCCACCGTATCGGTCGTACTGGTCGTGCAGGACGTCAAGGTAAGGCGATTCTTCTAGTTCGCACTAACCAAATTCGTATGCTACGCACTATCGAGCGCGTAACTAAGTCTTCTATGGAAGAAATCCAACTGCCTCTACGTGATGCAGTAGCAGAAGCACGTCTAGTTAAACTAGGTGCTGAGCTAGAAGCTGAAAAAGAACACAAAGCACTAGACAAGTTTGTTGAGCTAGTTGAGAAACTACAAGAGACTCTAGAAATCGATGCTACGACTCTTGCAGCAATCCTACTTAAGCGTCAACAAGGTAAACGTCCACTGTTCTACATTGGCGAAGACCCAATGGTTGAAGCAATTGCACGTGACAAGCAACGTCGCCAAGATCGCCGTGAAGGTGGTCGTGATGGTGGTCGTCGCGAAGGCGGTCGTAGCTTCAATACCCAAGACTGGGATACTTACCAACTACAAGTTGGTCGCGAGCAAGGCGTTCAAGTTAAAGACATCGTTGGTGCACTAGCAAACGAACTAGGCCTAGTTAAAGGCTCTATCGGTGCTATCAAACTAGACCAAGGTCAAACTTACGTTCAGCTTCCAAAAGCGATGGACTCAGAAACGGCTGGCAAACTAAGCAAACTACGCATCCGCCAAAAAGATGTAGGTGCAGTAGTATGTGACTTTGATGATTTCCGCGAACCTCGCGGTCGTCGTGAAGGCGGTCGTCGCGATGGTGGTCGTCGTGATGGTGGTTTCCGTGGTAATCGTGACGGCAACCGCGATGGTAACCGTGATGGCGGCTACCGTGGCAACCGCGATGGTAACCGTGACGGCAACCGTGAAGGTGGCTACCGTGGTAACCGTGATGGCAACCGCGATGGTGGTGGCTACCGTGGTAACCGTGACGGCAACCGCGATGGCGGCTACCGTGGCAACCGTGAAGGTGGCGAGCGTCGTTTCGACCGTAACCGTGGTGGTGATCACCGTGGTAACCACCGTGGTGAACGTGGTCACGGTCGTCGTAACGAAGACTAAGAAAATTGAAAAACCGGCGCTTGCGCCGGTTTTTTTATACCTTTAATTTGGCTTAACTCACTACTGCTGAGTGCCGATGGTAAAGCCTTGAGCTATAAACAAAACCCGCCACAAACACCATCACCGCAACCAGTTTGATTATCAAATCAATACCTGGCCAAACTAAGCATACCCCGATAGCCAGCATTACTATGCGCATTGCCCAATTGAGTGGTCCTTCTAGATAGCCTTCGATTGCCGCGATCAATGCATAGGTGCCGATAATCGCCAGCAAACCAACTTGTAATACATGTCCAATATCCCACGATACCAAGCCGTTATACGCGATAAGCATTGGTACCAAGTAAAGTCCTTTAGCGATTTTCCATGCCATTAGACCGGTGCGCATAGGTGGGGTTTTCGCTATCGTAGCGGCAGCAAAAGCGGTGAGACAAACCGGAGGTGTCACATTACTGTCTTGCGATAACCAAAAGATAATCAAATGCGCGGAAAGCAACGCAAGTGCAACGGTTTCAACGCCTAAAGCTTGCTCAAGTAACATGCTCATAAAGTCCGCTGGCACTAATGCAATAAGCTCGTTCGCTGTCACCTCTAGCATCGGCGCCTCAAGCAAAGCAAGCTTGTCTGGCGCAGCTAACATAAAGATCGCCTTCGCTTGTTCCGGCAACTCTCCTGCCATCAACATCGCCACTAATTGATGCTCTGCCAGCAGTTTGTATAGGGCAGGAGCAGAAAGTGTCCCCAGCACAATATAGGCCGCAGTTACTGGTAGCCCCATTCCCAGAACCAATGACGCCAGAGCGATCAACGCGAGCATGATCAGTAAATCGCCACCCGCCCAGCTATCAATCATCAGTGAGAAAGTGTTGCCGATCCCTGTGGTACTAATAACGTTAATGACCAAGCCTATACCAACTAACAACACCGCAGTCGTCGCCATATTGCGTGCCCCTTGAGAAAGAGCTTCGATAATCGCACTGATACCCATTTTGTGTTCTTTGGAAAACCAACTGGCGACTATCACCGAAATAATCGATAAGCCTGCTGCATAAGTCGGAGTAAACCCCTGAACCAACAAGGTCACCAATACCGCTAACGGGATAAGATTATGCCAACCTGAAATCAGCACTTTAGTTAATGAAACTTCCGAGACCGTAATTTTCTGTACGCCACTTCGTTTGGCTTCAATTCGAACAAAAAAGCCTACCGACAAAAAGTAGATTAAAGCGGGCATAAACGAGACAGCAATAATATCGACATAAGGGATCTGGGTGTAAGACGCCATAATAAACGCCCCTGCCCCCATCACAGGTGGCATTAACTGCCCACCAGTTGATGCCGCCGCTTCCACCCCTGCGGCAAACTTGGCTGGAAAGCCCGCTTTACGCATCAAAGGAATACTGATAACGCCGGTCGACACCGTATTGGCAACGCTTGAGCCAGATACCGACCCCATTAATCCGCTACCAATCACCGCGATAAAACCGGGACCTCCGATGATTTTACCTGCTGCGGCGCGCGCGACGTTGATGATGTAATCCCCAACTCCCGAGCGCACTAAAAATGCACCAAAAAGGATAAACATAAACACGAAGCTCCAGCTGATCCGCGCGATTGGACCAAACATCCCCTCAGAAGAGTAGAAGCTTCGATAGAGCAAGGTTTCTAGGCTAAGACCCGGAAAATGGAAAATCCCTGTTGCCCACTTACCCCACCAAACAACATAAGTTAAACAGATGACGATCAGTACCGGAATAAACCATCCCATGGTGCGGCGGATAAGTTCAGTAACAATCACAATCGCCATAATGGCGAACACCCAGTCACTGGTTACGAACTTAACTCCCCTTTCATAAAGCGCATCTTCAGCAAAAGGTAAGTAAACTAAGCAAGCAACCGCACCGAGCGCCAATAAGACGTCAAATGCTAACGCCGTCTTGCTATACAGCAAGCTTCGGTGGGCAGGGTAAAGCAGCGCGCACATTACGGCAAAGCCAGCGAAATGAGTTGCCGAGATCCATAGTTCTGAGATGGTAGCAAAGGTGTTAAACCAGATATGTAGCAATGATAGCGCCACGCCGAAAATAGTGATGGTGGTGGTCACCCACTTGATGTCTTTTCTTGTTGCAAGCTCAAACTGACTGAGCTCGACTTGTTGTGTGTCACTCATAACTACTCCATTAACAATGAGAGACAAAATGCCTCAACACAAAAACGTGTATGAGGCATGAGTTCTACTCACCAGCAGTGGCGAGTAGCAAAGCAAATATGCTATTGAAGGATCAAAGATTCAGGTACTTCAATGCCCATCTCTTGGTAATATTTCGCCGCGCCTGGGTGAAGAGGAACTGGCAGACCCGCAATCGCCTTCTCTATTGCCATCGCTTTTGTCGCTTTATGAATACCTTGCAAAAATGGCAGGTTTTCATAAATCGCTTTGGTCAATTGATACACGTCTTCATCTGACACATCATTGCGTACTGCTAAGAAGTTGGGCTGAGCAATGGTGTTGATCGCCTTATCGACACTCGGGTAAGTACCGGCAGGGATCTCATACTTAGTCCATAAATTGTATGAACCATTAGCTTGTTTAATCTGCTCATCAGTGAAAGAGAGAATTTGAATATCTTCACCAAGTGCTGCAAAGGCTTGGGTTACAGCGCCAACCGGAACGCCAGCTGGCGTATTCATCCCTTCAATTGTGCCGTTTTGTAATGCACTAGCACTGCCGCCATAACCCATGTGAGCAAGGTTAAAGCTATCAACATCCACGCCTAAACCTTTCATGATCTGACGACCCGAGTTTTCTGTCCCAGAGTTCTTTTTACCAATCGAGAATTTTTTATCCGCTAAATTGTTCAGATCGGAAACCGTGCCCGAGGAGGCAAGATCGCTGCGAACAATAAAATGCTCAACGTTTTGCCATAGCATTGACACAGAACGTAAGTCTTCCTGACGCTCTTTATAAGGACCTTCACCATTCCAAGCCCACGCGCCGTATAAGCCTTGTAAAATGGCAAACTGAGCTTCGTTTTCATTCAGTAGTTTGACGTTTTCACCTGAACCTGCCGAGCTAATCGCTGAAAGAGAAAACTGATACTTTGGCGTCAGCTTTACTTTGCTCAAGGTAGCCAAAGCTACGCCAACCGGGTAGTAAGTACCACCAGTTGACGCCGTGGCAAGGATATAACTACGATCTTGGGCTAATGCCTGATGACTCAAGCCAAAACACGCTGCAGCTAACGCTAAGCTCTTCCCTAATTTAGATAGCTTCATCTGTCACTCTCCATGTTGAAATTTATAATCACTTTTAGATATTCACTTTCTCAAGGTGCACGCCTATCGCAATGAAAAGCAAAAGAAAGATAAATAGTGTTTATAAAGTAGGCGATTAAAAAGCGAGAAGGAAGGATCTACATCGCACTTATCAATAACAAAATATTAACAAGAGATTTTTATAAAAAGAAAAAGAGCGCCGATTGGCGCTCTATACTGCTTGTTGCGAATTAAATTTAGAAAGTGAATGCTAAGTTAGCTGAGGCGCCAAATTGGTTTTCACCTGCATACGAACCCGCAATATCTAAACTGACAACATCGAATGGACTAATACCAATACCCGCGGTGATTGAATCATCTAAGGTATCTTCCATATCGATTTCGTAACCCGCACGCAACTGTGCCCAGCCCCAAGCATTCGCTTCAACACCAAAACGTACAAAACGGGTATCGTCATTTAGCTCTTTAAAACGTTTTTGCTTAGTTAGGTCGAAATCGATACTTGCAGCTAGGTATTCACCCGCATACCCCAAACCAAGAGTCGCTTGAGGATTTAGCTCGTATGTGTAGTTACCAATCTCAGTACCAATCTCTTGTGAGAAAAGGTTCTTAAGCGCCAAGCCCGCGCGCCAAGCATCGGCATGCCAAGCCACACCCATATCCATATTGAATGCCGTTTCGCTCACTTCACTTTTGTCGTAATTATCTAGGTCGAAATTGTCGATCTTATCGATTTGTGAGTAGGTAAGTAGCTCTTGATACTTAGGTGATAAACCAAAGGCAACTTCTTGACCAGCAAAACTAAAACTCTTGGAAAGCGAAACACCAACCTCGGTCACACCAAAGGCTGCCATCGCAAATTCAGAAGCATTATAGCGGTCTTTTACGTCATTCGGCGTATCCCCTGCATCTGCTGCAATAATGGTTTGAGCGATGATATCAGCGTACCCACCTGCAAATAGGTTTACGGATAGCGTACGAGTCGGAATCGCAATGGCAAAATTAACGCCTGCGCTGACTGCAACTGGAGCATTGCCTTCTAAGTCCGACATTAACTTGTTTAACGCGGCTGCATCAGTAGCAGTTTCGCCACCAGCCAGGAAACGGTCATAAAGATCCTGCGCATCATCAATCGTCTGAATCGATTCATCTTTGTCATGCACGTTTACGCCAATCGCTGGAATAAGGATACCGACATCATCGCTATCACGATGAAGCGCGCCTAAGGCTGGGTTGTGGAAAGGAGAAAGTAGGTAGTCGGCTGACACCACACCTGTATTACCCATCGCGTTGCTGCGAGCATCCGCGACAATAGATGCAGCCATTGATGAGCTTGAAAAAGCGCCAAGAGCGCACGCCACTGCTAATGTTGTTTTTTTCATAATCAATCCATGTTTACTTTAGTTATATCAACACATTAATAAGTACTACGAATGAGTTGCCGCAATACTAAACTTTTTAACTAACGATAAAAATGGATAGACGAGGAAGATGAAAACATTTTTTAACATTCTGTGTACTAGCTCAACTGTTTGAATATCAATCAAGCCAGTACATCAGACATTAACACTTAGAATTCGAGCCGTTTTATTTCAAACTATTCACAGTCATACGTTCAACCAGAGTCGGCTCCAACTGCACGACTTGGGCATCCCGTGTTGGGTCTTCAAGCTTGCTGAGTAAGGTTTCAACCGCAGCTTGCCCCAAGCGATATTTCGGTTGATGTATGGTGGTTAGAGGCGGAGTCATAAACTTAGCGATATGAATATCATCGTAGCCAATGATGGAAAAATCTTTTGGCACCGATAAGCCTTTTTCGTATGCTGCATTGATTACCCCCATCGCCATCATGTCATTACAAACAAAGATGGCACTCGGCAATGGACCTTTACTGTACATACGGTTGAAAGCTTGGTAGCCGCCATCACACTCAAAGTCAGACTCAACAATCCAATCCGAGTTAAACTCTAGCTCTGCCTCGCGCAATGCGCGTTTGTACCCTTCATAACGCATTTGAGCTTGGTGACGATGAAGTGGACCTGTGATACAACCAATTTCTTTATGCCCTTGGTCAATCAGGTACTTCGCTGCCATATAGCCGCCTTGTAATGAGTTATCCTGAATCTTATCACTAGCAAATAGCATCGGCCCCCAATCCATCACGACAATCGGCACATCAGGGTACTTATCGAAGATATCAATGCGCTCCCCTTCTAAAGATGAGCACATAAGGATCATGCCGTCGACGCGCTTTTGTAGCAGAGTATTGATTGAGGCTTTCATCCGCTGATTATCACCCTCAGTGTTACATAAGATAAGGTTGTAACCTTTTTGATAACAGCAGCGTTCAACGCCTTTCACCACTTCGCCATAGAAAGTGTTGTCCGATGTTGTCAGTAACATTCCGAGCGTTTTAGTGCGGTTGGTTTTCAGGCTACGTGCAAGGGCTGAAGGTGTATAGTTTAGGCTCTGAGCGGCGCGATTAACCCGCTCAGAGATCTCTTCGCTAACGTAACGAGACTGGTTGATAACATGACTGACAGTCGAGGTGGATACACCTGCCAATTTGGCAATATCTTTCATTGAGGCCACGCTATCTTGCTCCTTTACTACTGATTAGCGAGAAATTCCTCCACTTCTTTGCGTTGAGGAATTGAAGTTTGCGCGCCAAATCTGGTCACACTAATAGCAGCCGCGGCATGGGCAAACTTTACTGCCGATTCTATCGGCATTTGTTCTAGCAAACCAGTGACGAATGCCCCATTAAATGTATCACCCGCCGCTGTTGTATCAGTCGCTTGCACTCTAAAGCCAGAAATGGTTTTACCAATCCTATTTTGGCTTAGCCAAACCCCTTTAGCACCCAAAGTGATCATCACCGTCTCAATCCCTTTTTGGTGAAGAATTTCAGCCGCTTTTTGCGCCGATTGTTCATCACGAATCGCCACGCCTGTTAGCACTTCTGCTTCGGTTTCATTGGGAGTAATGATATCGACATTACTTAATAGTGCTTCTGATAGCGGACGCGCAGGCGCTGGGTTGAGAATCACTTTAGTACCCGCCGCTTTTGCCACTTGGGCTGCTTGCTCAATACCACACATTGGGGTTTCAAGCTGCATGAGTAAGTACTCTGCTTGCTCGATGCGCGCGATATCCTGCTCAATCGCTGCGGCAGTTAAATGATCATTGGCTTCAGCAGAAATACAAATGCTATTCTCACCGCTATCGGCAACTTGAATCATCGCAATGCCGGTTGGGCAATTGGGCTGCATTTTTACCGCGCTAATATCGATGTTATCCGCTTGAAAGTCTTGGCGAATATTAATGCCAAATGCATCATCGCCAACACACGCGATAAAACCAATATCCGCGTTTAGTCGCGCGGCAGCAACCGCTTGGTTAGCCCCTTTACCACCGGGAATCACTTGATAATTGCGCCCGTGCAATGTCTCACCAGGGCGCGGAAATGAAGGGACTTGAAGAACATGGTCAGCGTTAACACTACCTAATACCACTAACTTATTCATATTGATTTCCTAGAGTCTTAAAATGCGTTGCAAGCGTATTCAATGTTGATTTGCACTATTGCGCGCAACTGCGCTATGCCGTTTCAACCTGAAATTGGCTGAATTGTTATAAAAATTAATTAATGCACAATACCCGTACGAACGGTAAAACTGCGCTCTTCTTGCGGAGCAAGGTAGATAAGCGTGCCCTTCTGCTTGGCGGTCAAAAAGCCTTCTGGGCGGCAGGTTGCTGGCAGTGCGTAAGCGGCCACTTGTTGATCGCCACTGCGTAAAATCCAGCGTATCACGCTATTAAATTCTTGAGTACTAAACTCGGTAACCAGTGTTTTGTTACCAACTTGCATTTTGAACTGTGCCTTATCTACGTACTGAGCCACATTGTCCAAGCAGTAGACAATTTCTGGGTTATACATCTCTGGCTGATCGAGCGTTGATACTGGCGGCGCGCCCTTTAATGCCTCGTTAAACGCCAACCACTGCTGAGTTGGTTTCACATGTGCTGGTACACTTTCTCGTAAATTAAACGCGCTACCAGGGATGTTTTGCGTCATTACTGCACCCTCGATAAACGCCGCGTTGATATGACACATATATTGTAATGGCATCTCAACACTCGCCAAGTTTTTCACTGCCATGCGAATATCAAACAGACTGGCATCTTTACCTAATGTCACTGATGGTGTTGCCAGATAATGATCGCCAAACCCCATCACATATTCATAGCTACCTGCTAAGGTGATTTGCTCTTCACTGACTTCAAGCCAAGCAAAGTCCATCGCAGCGCATGGCATTTCACCATGCAAAACGTGATCATCTTGTGGGGTTGGACAACCCATGCGGATCATACCTGCATGGAAAGCAAAACAACCATAAGTTTCGACAATCGATTTCGCTGGCTTAGGTTCACGGAACATGTTCTTCATGCATAGGTCAGTATCAAGAAACTCAGCATCCCAAATCATCTGTCCCATAAATGGCAAGATAACCAAATGCCCTTGAGAGTTCTTGATTTCTATTGCCTCAACACCCAAGTTGTACTTAAACGCAAACACTTCAAAATGTTCTGATTGTGCCAACAACGTTTTTTGCGCCTGAAACTGCTCTTTATATAGTGGAATCTTAAACATTACCCAGTTCCTTATTTCGTGCCACACCTTGCCAGATGTGGCACTTATTAAATTTAAGCTTGTGCGGTTACGTAACTAAATGACTGTTTGTATTTCTTCTCACTCATGAAGTAACAGAACACGATGGCAAAACAGGCCGCGCTGACAATAAACGAGGTTTGCATACCCAGAGAGTCGGCAAGTAGTCCTTGCACCACAGGGATAGCAGCACCGCCAATAATTGACATCACCACGAAGCCACCAGCCGTTTCGGTGTAACGCGTATCAACAGATTGCAGTGTTGATGCGAAGATGGTTGCCCAGCAAGGTGCAAACAGCGCAGAGGTACCCACTGCTACCCAAACCGCGCTAAAGTTAGGGACGAACGTCACATACAGTAGGCAAAGGAACCCGACGCCCGCGTAGCCCATCAACACGTTTTCTTGTGATGTCTTAGTGAACAAGAAGTTAGCGAACAGCTTGCCTAAGAAGTACATGATAAATGCATACAGTAGGTAGTTTGCTGCATCATGCTCAACCATGGTTGAGTCCATTTCCAGCGCCAGACGAATGGTGAATGACCACACTGCTACTTGCATACCTACATAAGCAAATTGAGTCGCGATACCTTTAAAGAAGCGTTTATTACCTGCAAGGTAAGTTAATGTTTCTGAGAAAGATGGTTGATCATCAACTTTGTCGCTCACTGCTTTGCAATTCGGGTACTCGGTAATCGCAATCAAAGTCGCCACTGTCGCAATGATGCCCACTAACCATTTGTAAGGCTCAAGAGTTTGTTGCAGTACTTGCTCTTTAAACAGCTCAAGTTCCGGACCAGTCAGCGTCGCCATCATGTGTTCAACATCGACACCTTCTTGGAAGATAAGATGTTTACCAAGTAGCAAGCCAATGATGTAACCCATCGCATTAATGGTGTGAGACACGTTAAGACGCAGCGTCGCACGCTCAGGCTCACCAATCATCGCTGAATAGGTGTTGCATGATGTTTCAAGGAAAGATAAACCAATCGCAATACAGAAGATTGCCGCAAGGAACATGGTGTAAGTACCCGCATGAGAAGCCGGGAAGAACATCAAACAACCAAAGATATACAAAGCTAAACCTAGCAAAATTGCTAGCTTGTATGAGGTCTTTTTCACTACCATCGAGGCAGGGATTGCGACTAAAAAGTACGCGCCATAGAATGCTGATTGGACTAACGCTGATGCAAAATTCGACAAATGGAAAATAGATTTAAACTGAGTGATCAGTACATCATTGAGCGCGGCAGCTGCCGACCAAAGCGCAAAGACTGTCGACAACAATAGAAACTGGAAAATCGGTGTTTTGTTTAAGTATCCATCCACATGCTGAATGGTATTATTTTTAATAAACATGTTTGTCTTCCTTCCACATACCTCTCACCGTGAAGTCAGCAAATGGTATGAATTAAACCTGAGTTATTTTAAGGGTGTGTAATGCATTTCGTTGGAGGCTAAAACACCACTCCCGACTGAAAAATCACATTGGCATACGGAGTGCATTCACCCGTTCTGACGACTGCTCGGCTTTGCTGAGTTTGCTGTTTAAACTCTTCGTGAGAAATATATTCAGTGCTAATCGTTTTACCGCTACGCGCTTGCTCAAGCTCAAGTTCCTTAAGCAACTCTTGATGCAATTCAGGGCTGACACGTGCAAATTCTTCCGCCATCACTACACCTTCAATTTGGGTTTCAGACAGAATCACGCGCACTGTATCGATAAAACTCGGCACACCATGAGTTAGTGCAAGATCGATGCGCGTAACTTGGTCTGGGATTGGCAAACCAGCGTCACAAATCGTAATTTCATCGGTATGCCCTAGCGTAGACACCAGATAGGTAACATCAGAATTGAGTAGGGTACTTTTTTTCATTTTATCCGCCTTCTATTGCGCGTTTTCTTGTCGATACTGGCTCATCTAACGATATTTACGTTGATAAAACCGCCATCGAAACGTTTCGATGGCACTATAGATCAGATTTTGTCTCGGTCATCCGCTTAAAACTCAATGTGTGATTTTGATCTTGATTGAGGGCAAGATTATTAGCTATAGGTGATCTTGATCACCTATAGCTCGATTTTTGATGTTAATAAACTCACTTAGTGTGTTTATTAACTGTTGGGGTGTAAAATTCAAACAATCACTGGGGGAAGCTATAATTACTTTTAAAGCGCAACATCCTACCCTCACCTTCCTCACGAGGAGCTTATTTTGAAAAAACTATATATTATTCTCGGTTTAAGCCTGTTTGTGATCGCTTGTACCGAAGTCGGTAGCGAAGAGTGGTGTGAAGATATGAAACAAAAAGCGAAAGGTGATTGGACGGCGAATGAAGCCACAGATTTCGCCAAGCACTGTATTTTCTAACCCTAGTACTTGCCTTGCATGGTGCTTAAGATTATTCTCTAATTCAAACCAGTCAATGCCTAGTTAAGCCGTAGATATATCTATATACATCTTTTTGCTCGCTGGGCAGTGACGCTTGAAATAAACTCTTTATCCTAGTACTCAATACACAGATGCCCGCCCAGAGTGATCCCTCTCGCGGCTAAAGAATTAGTGTTTACCCTTATGGACCAAGATAAGTTTACCAACATCTATCGCCTACCCACTGCGCTGCAAATCCGCATTGGTCGCTGGCAGCAAACATTCAA
Source organism: Vibrio rhodolitus (assembly GCF_003350325.1). Lineage (GTDB taxonomy): Bacteria > Pseudomonadota > Gammaproteobacteria > Enterobacterales > Vibrionaceae > Vibrio > Vibrio rhodolitus. Next base: position 100,225 of record NZ_QLYZ01000015.1, read on the forward strand.
TGGCACATCTGATATTGTGTTGCACAATGCCATAGAAGTGAGAAATCAGCAGTTCAAACGCCCTGATTTTTTGCCAACCGGATGGCACATAAAGCCATTTAAACTTGATGATATTTCCATCACCTGCCATGGTAAATACATTCAAACTGCCATGCGCACCATGATCGATCGAAAAGTGTCCTACAAACGGGTTTATTTATCGCGCGTACCGTTGGAGCAAGCAGAGCCAGCGCTGCACGATTACAAGCTCGAATGGATCAAAAAGCACAACCGCGTGGCGAACAAATACAACCAGATTAAGAAAAAGCAGTTTATGCGCTTTGCTTATGAAGAAGTCGAAACGCTCTACCCGTCGATTCCTAAGGGTGAGTTCGACCGCCAATTGTGGAATAAGTTGGTCATTTCAGAACTTGGTCCTGAGAAAAAGTTCGACAACCCGTACTTTGTCAAAAAAGCTTGTTTCTAATAGCAAAAAAGGGAGTTCTTCTCCCTTTTTACTTGCTTGGTTTATGCCGCAGGTTTAAGCAGTAAGTTATTGCGCGCCAGACCACGACGCACACTTGTACACATCTTGCCAAATCGGCGTATCTCATCAAACTGTGGCACAACACCACGTGATAACGCGCTTTGCCAGTAGGTTAGCTCACCATCCACCATCTCTAGCAATTTCTTTGGACATCCAATGCAACTCCCTTTGCTGCCACAAACAAATGTTTCTGGCTCGTAGAGCGGTAATTCAGCTAATACCTGCTCGATAATGTTCTGCATCGCGGTCGCGCGATCGGGTTTCTTTGCAATAGTCATCAAAAGTCACCTCTTGGTTTTTGTGAGGCGGATTATATGTGCTAGGAACAGGATTTCAAGAACTGCGGGATTAAGCTATATTGTTGTGCCTATCACTAATCTTGAGTTATCTATCGACGGATACAGGCTGTCAGGTAATAGGACACCAAGAATCAGGGTGTTAGCACGACTCTATAGAAGGGGATATTATGCAGCAGCAAGTACTTAAATTTTGGTTTGAACAACTTGAGCCAAAAGATTGGTTTGTCTCTAACCCACAAGTTGATATTGAGATCCAAGAAAATTTTGGCGCCTTACTTAATCAAGCAACTCAATCTGAGCTGTATACGTGGCGTGATACCGCCAAAGGACGCTTAGCAGAGATCATCGTGTTAGATCAGTTTTCTCGCAACATTTACCGAGGTAGCGCACAAGCATTTAGCCAAGATCCATTGGCACTCGCACTTGCCCAAGAAGCCGTCAGACTCGGCGCAGATAAAGAACTCTCCACGATAGAAAAGTCTTTTCTCTATATGCCTTACATGCACAGTGAGTCGGCATTAATCCACGAGCAAGCCGTAGTACTTTTTGCTCAACCGGGCATGGAAAACAACTACGATTTCGAACTTAAGCATAAGGTGATTATCGATCGCTTTGGTCGTTATCCGCATCGCAACGCCATCTTAAACCGCGAGAGCAGCGTTGAAGAAGTGGAGTTTCTTTCTCAACCTAACTCGAGTTTTTAGTGAGCACTTTTCTCTCCGGTTTAGCGTTAGGGCTATCACTTATCATCGCTATCGGCGCACAGAATGCCTTCGTACTCAAACAAGGTATTCAAAAGCAACATGTGTTCTTAGTCTGTCTGCTCTGTGCGCTATCAGACGCTATCTTGATATCTGCTGGGGTAGCGGGCTTTGGTGCGTTAGTAAAACTGTACCCAAACCTAGAGACTATTGCTCGCTTCGGCGGCGCTGCATTTCTTATTTGGTATGGTTTACGCAGCCTATACTCCGCTGCCACAACCCGCCATGTCCTTACACCTCAGGGGGAAGCCCACTCTTCGGCGTGGCGAACCGCGCTATTGTGCCTAGCATTTACTTGGCTTAATCCGCATGTCTATCTCGATACTGTGGTTTTGTTGGGGTCGATCTCAACCCAATATGAGCCGTATAAATTTCAGTTTGGACTTGGCGCTGTAACTGGCTCTTTTCTATTTTTCTTTAGCTTAGGTTATGGTGCAAGACTGCTTGCCCCACTCTTTCGCCATGCTCGCGCGTGGAAAATTCTTGAAAGTGTCATCGGCGTGATCATGTTGGGATTAGCATTTAAACTGTTAACGTAAACCAAAAGTCGGAAAAGCCATGCTAGAGATTAAAGGATTAGATCATATCGTATTGCGCACTACCCAACTTGAGCCGATGTTACACTTCTATCGAGATACGCTGGGATGCCCTGTAGAGCGAACCCTGCCTGAGTTGGGGTTAACTCAGCTAAGAGCTGGCAGTGCGCTGATTGATATCGTCACGGTTGATAGCCAATTAGGTATGCTGGGGGGCAAAGCACCGCAGCAAAATGGTCGCAATGTCGATCATTTCTGTTTGCAAATCGCACCACTTGATGAAGATGAATTGCTGCAAACACTCGCTCACTATAACCCCAGCAAACAAGAGTTTGTTGAGCGATACGGCGCGCAAGGATTTGGTCGATCCATTTATCTCACCGATCCAGAAGGCAATATTGTCGAGCTTAAACCAACTAAGGAAAACCTATGATCAGTTGCAGCCAATACGACTATCTTGAAATCGCCTGCCTTTATCATTTTCCCGTCAAGTTAACCTTACTTGATGGACAAGAGCTATCAGGCATTGCTTGCGATACCGGCTATAACGCATTAAAACAAGAATGTCTTATCGTTGAAGTCGAGGGCTCGCGTGAATATGTCGTCACCGACAACCTCAAAAGTCTACAAGTAACTTTAGACAACCCTCACTTTTCATTTGTCGAATTGAAGCAATAAAAAATCCAGCCTAAGCTGGATTTCCCTCTAACAACTTTATCTTATAGCTTGTAGCAGCAGTCTAAGCGGTAATCATCGCCATTTTTCGCGGTGTACTCTTTATCTTCACTGCAAGCCATTGGTTTTCCTTTCTTGTCGCCTTTCACCAAGCTGATCCAGTGACGCATCGCTGAACTGGCTTCCATATGTGGAAAAGTCGTGCATGTTTCCATTTGGATATCGTCGATAGTGATAAATTCAACACTACCCGTACCTCTTTGACGACCAAAAGTCACTTCCATATGGCTACCTGTACCATCACGGAACAGAATTGAATGTGGGTGCTCTTTCTCCCCTGTAAAGGCAACAAAATGCTTAGGGTGTTTTAGACCACTGTGCGTACCATCTTTGAAAAACGCCATAACATGACGTAAATCGATTACGTATTCAGTCACATCACAGTGCGAGCCGTTCTCTAAAGGGAACAGTTTGTCTAGCAACTGCTTAGTCTTCATCTGCTTCTCTTGTGCTTGATCTGCTTTGATTGCTTCCACGGCAAAGACTGCATTAGCAATAAAAGAAGTCGAATTTGTTTGGATTTCATTATTTTCGAACGTTTGCATATTCATAGTCTTTCCCTCGCGTTTTACGCACAAATTTTCTTATCCTTGGCAGCTCATGTAATTTGCAATTCAATTTGATGACAAATTTGTGAACTTGCTTACTAGGAAGATTAGCGGATTTTTTACTACAATTTCACAACAAAAATTTTACACTGTGAATTTTACAAAATGCTGCTGTCAAAAAGTTTAATCCGTCAGTCCCATTTTTTAGGGACCAAGATAAGAAATCTTAGAAAACGTAATCATTTAACTATGGAAGATCTTTCCGCGCGCTGTATTCGAGTTAACCCTGAATATGCGCCATCTGTTTCTTACCTCTCAATGATAGAGCGAGGAAAACGGGTGCCGAGTATTGATATGCTCGAAGTCATCGCGGAAGTATTCCAAAAAGATCCCGCGTGGTTTTTAGATGATGAGCCCACCCATGAAGATATCACCCCCGATAAAGGCAATCGCGGTGGCATTAGTGGCATGGCGCTTGAGCCGAGCTTTCTTTTCTCCAAAGAAATCCTGCAAATAGCCATTCCAGAAATGTTGTCTCAAACTGGCATTACCGGACGTCAGTTTGCACACTTGCTGATCCGTGCCCATCAAGAAAGCCATCAGAACCATTTCCCTGATCTTGAACGAGCTGCGGAGGAAGTCGGGCTTAAACGCCTCAACCTCTCGACACAGGATTTAATGGATATTGCCCGTAGCCTAGGGCTGACGATTCGTTGGATTTCGCGCGCACCGCAAGATGTGGTTGATGAGCTGGGTGTGAGTGCAAAACAAGTAGTCACCTCATTTTTTGAGCCACCAGGCAGTATTTATCTTAACGAGATTTTGCGTGACTACCCTACCCGCTTGAAATATGACTTAGCGGTTTACATCGGGCATTGTGTGTTGCACAGCAAAGAAGGACTGAAAAGTGTCCTTTCGGTTGGTCATGCCAATAGCTGGGAAGAGCAACCAGAGCTCAATAGCAATACAGAATTAAACTCGCAGCACATTTTGCAAGCGTGGCGTGATTTTGAATCCAGCTTTTTCGCAGGTGCGCTACTTTGCCCGAAAGTCCCATTTAGACAATTGCTTGATCGCAATGGCTACGAAATCGACGTACACAAGAAAGCGGGGGTATCGCCTTCTGTCGCTATGCGACGCATGACGGTGGTCTCTCCCTACCCACATTGGCACTACTTCGACGCCTATGGACAAAACAAACTTAAAGCAGTTTATCGAGGAAATGGCATTCCATTACCTTGGGGCAATATGCGTAAAGTTAATGATCCTTGTCAGCATTGGGCGGTATTTCGTCGCTTGTCTGAACCGCAAAATGGTAGCTCCGCGCAAATCTCAATTCTCCATGTTGGCGATGAGCCGCGTATATACTGCTGCGAGTCGATGAACATGACTGATCCTGCTGGCAACAACCGTGTATTGTGTGCTGGCATCGATTTAAACCCGGCCATTGATGCTCAAGGAGGCCATGCGCTTTCAATAGCAGAAGAGCTCAAATCACTCTGCGTTAAGAATGGCGGCAGTGCTGCAATCCCTCAACACATTAAGCGCGAGTTCACGACCATCGCGAAAATACTCAACATCAATTGGGTAGAAAGAGGGCTGCATTCTGATGCCCGGGTGATTTGTTCTCGTGGAGCTGTGTGTCCAAGGCAACCTAGTTGTTACACCAAAGACTAACAAGGCGTTTTTGCCAAGGCAGAAAGAAAAAAAGCCAATCACAAATACATGATTGGCTATATATGAATGTGAACAAATTAGTAGGTTCACTAACAACGTCAGTTGGCTAGGTGACCCTCGGCTTAATAAGGGTCACTGTATAAATAGCACGATGCGTGCCAACTTTTGAAAATCAAAAAAACAATGATTTTGTCTAAATTTACAGCGATTGCAGCAAAACAATACGCATAAGCTGTTTGCATTTTGCAAAAATCAAACCATATTGCGAAAATTTGCATTTGCAAAACGCAAATATTAGCTTTTTTCACGCAATTTATCTTGATACATGGTCGAGTCGGCCGACTTCAAAATGTCTTCGACCGATTCCATACCACTTTGATACATCGCATAGCCAATACTGGCTTGCAGTTTGATCTGATAATGGTCGTAAGCAATCGGGTCTTTACACACATGGTTAAAAACGCTGCTTACAATCGAGGCAGCGTTGTTCTCGTCCATAACACGGGGCAGTAACACTAAGAACTCATCCCCACCGACTCGCGCGACAATATCTGAACCCCGCAATGCACGCTGGATTCTTGTGCCTACCACTTGCAGAACTTTATCTCCCGCATCATGACCATAGAAATCATTAATATCTTTGAATTTATCTAGGTCGATATTGAGTAAAGCAAAACGTTCTTTCGATTCAGAGCGCTGCGCCATCGCAAATTGTCGCTTGAGAGTAAACATAAAATAGCGACGGTTTGGTAAGCCCGTAAGCTCATCATGTAACGAGCGCTGGTTCGCTTGGTGATAAAGGCGATAGACGGTAAAGTAGGCCGCGCACAATAGCAACAACGAGCTGTAACCAATCAATCTGGCGCTGTGTAGCTGAAACCAGTTAGTCTGTTCAAGTAAGTCTTGTTCTGTTGACGCACTAATTGTCCAGTTGCCATAAGGAAAATGGACTGACTCTGTGGTAATGGCGTTTTTGAGGGCTCGATGTTCACCATAAATTAGCTCATCCGGATTCTGTTGGCTGTCTTTAGCCGTGATCGCAACATGATACAAGTCCGCAAACTGATGAACGCCCGCATCTTTGAGTAGGCTGTCTAAACTGATCACCACACTCGCCGAGCCCCAATAGCGCTGGTTGAAAGGAGGATCCATAAATATTGGCACCCGTGCCACCAGCCCATCTTCGCCGTTAGGCATAACAATCGAATCGGAAATACGCGTTTCACCGGCTAGTTTTGCCTGTTGAACCGAACTCCACACCTCTGACTTGTCGCGAAAATTCTTACCAATAAACTCTTGGTATTCCTCAGGATAAACGTACTCAATCACATCATCGGGAGCGAGAAAAATGGAGTTGATATGAGAGCTACGCGTCAATATACCGCTGGCGACTGAATGCCAGTAGGAATTGGAAAAGCTGCCGTTGGTTGCAACCACGACTGGCAGGCTGTTGACTAAGTAAATATCTGAAACAATTAGAGACTCTAGCCGCGAACGAATCACTGATAGCTCTTCGCGCACACTCTCTTGTTCCTTTTGTTTAACATATTGGTGTTGCAGACTGTTGATATATTCTATGCACACGACCGCAATAACGACGAGGATAGCAAAACACCACGTAAGCGAACGGTGCCAGCTACGTCCAAACCTCATAAATTCTCCCATGAATGAGCTTAAAATTTGTGCTTGCGAGTATGATGATCTGACGCCATCGTGTTACCCGATACGTACAAGCAACAATTAGTACTTAAAGCTTAGTTATATATTTATCATTTTTTACAAAATATAATAAAACGCGCGTAAATTCATCAATCTTAAGGCTATTAGTTTTAAATTTATCACTAAAGAGTAGCGGGCTATGACTAATCAACCAGACTGGCACAAGATAGATAACGGTCAATTGCTGCTTATTGACGAATTTCTCGCACAAAAACCTGCGGATGATCTTTATGAGCACCTTCTGCAGCATGCCCCTTGGCGACAAGAATCGATCATGATGTTTGGTCGCTCTGTGTTGCAGCCTCGTTTGCAATGCTGGTATGGCGATTTAAGCTACCAATACTCTGGTCTATTGCTTGCCCCTTCTCCGATGCCAGAAGCGATCAAACAGTTAAAACAGCAATGCGAGCAGATATGCCAAACGCCGTTTAACAGCGTGCTGCTCAATCTCTATCGTGATGGACAGGATTCAATGGGTTGGCATCAAGACAATGAAAAAGAACTCGGACCTTCTCCGACTATCGCCTCAGTGAGTTTAGGCGCTAAACGTAAGTTCTCGCTCAAGCATAAAAAGAGTGGTGATAAAATAGACCAACAACTTTGCCACGGTAGTTTGCTGGTCATGGCGGGTGATATTCAACATCACTGGCGACATGCTTTACCCAAAAGCAGAAGGATTTCACAACCAAGAATTAATCTGACTTTCCGCTATATTTTACCTAACGAACTTTTATCAAAAGACACGTGATAACAAGCAGCATGGCGGACCTCAGCGGAAAACAAAAATATTGATGTCAATCTGACACATTACTCACATTGATATGCGTTATGTTTGTTAATCTAGTGGCTTCATTCCTAAATTGACTAGGATTTTTTAATGCGTCGCACTCTTTTTTCTCTTTTACTCGGACTGGCACTGTCACAATCTGCACTTGCCAATACCGATGCTATTTATCAAGATTCCGCTCAACGAATTAAACAGACTTACGAACAGCAGTTGTATACCTTGCCCGCTTTCAAAGAGGGCCACTATGGTCTGCGCATGTATCGCCAAACGATGGATGACAAATACGCTGCGGCGATTTGGAGTGATCTCGCTCGTGTAGCCAGTCGACTTAACTATTTCGCGGCAGAAGTGAACACCCCTGAAAGCATCTATATCTACTCTGAAGAGCGACTATCTGGCTACATTGGCGATGACGATGAACGCAGCATGCGTCGTTTCACGGCGACCAAGCATATGCCAGAGTACTTATACCTTGGTGTCGACCTCTTAGGTTCCATGGCGCGAGCTAACGAATACGGCTTAAAACACAAACAAGATGAAAAGTTACGCCAAGTGATCCGCCGCTACGACTTTGCTCGCTACGCTACCGACCCTGAAATGATCAAAGCTTGGGCTGCACAAATAGCCAACCAAGTGTATTGGTTGCGTCAGTTAGGCGAACAAGATGTAGTCGATGCATTTATCACCAGCTTTCAGCAAGCCTACCCAAATGCAAATGATAAAAAGCTTTCTCCTCAGCAATACGGCAACAAGCTGTATGGTATGACTCACATCATCTTTGCTGACTCGCAGTATTACCAAAAACAAGTCAGTGAAAAGCAGCACCAATGGATTTACGATTACTTCCGCACCCATATTGATGAAATCTTATTAAGAGCCAAAGAAGATGTCATAGCCGAAGTGGGCATTTCCTTCCTGTTAGCGGGGCTAGAAGATGATCCTGTGGTGGCGAAGACTCGCCAAGCGATCAACAAGGCTATCGACCCACAAAAAGGCATGGTGCCATCGGTGACTGGTGACTTTGATTTCTCTCAAGGGGAACATCGCAATGTCTTGGCTATCATGCTGCTTGATTGGCAGCAAGTAAACCAAGCGCCGACAATCCAAAAACAACCAGAGATCTTTTCTCGCTTGCCTTACGGATTAGAAGCCAAATAATTGCCAATGCCCTTAGATGACAAAGCCCTCAAAAACGAGGGCTTTGTTGTTAATGACCGTGTGAGGTGACACTCACCTGTCTTTGCGCCAACCACTTAGGCAGCAAAACATTCGCAACACTTGCTAGAATGATTAAGCTTAAACCCGCCAATTGATAACGACTGAATGCCACATCAAAAAACATCAATTGCCAAAAAGCCGTGAACAGCAAATTGGTAAAGATTAGCGGCGCCAGTTGCGAACCGGACTGCGCCAAACGATATGCCTTAGCACGAAAAACCTGAGTATTAATAATAAGCAGCGCTAAGACCAATAATACCCCCACCACTAACAGCGACTCAGCTTGCTGCGGATGCCACATTGTCTTCCCACCAGCCATGGCAAAGGCAACCAGCGGAATAATAAATAGCGCGGCGAATAGAAATGTCCAAAAGTTAATCTCGTATGGGTTGAGCGCACTCTTACTTGCTCGGTACAAACCAAGCTGCGAGCCAGCATTAAATACACCAGCGGCAAGACCAATCAAAAGCTCCGGGCGCAGTTCAACACCACTAACATCGCCGGCAAGTAGCACGACACCGATAAATGTCACTAACAGTGACACTAACGTAATAGCTGAGATTTGCGTTCTATAAATTAGCTTTTCTAACAAAGGAAGAAACAAAGGACCCGTGCCAAAGAGCACCACACTTTCCACCAAGCTTAAGTGGCTTAGCGAGTAGATAAAGCACACCTGACATGCACCAATACAAAAAGCTCTCGCGAGAATTGGTTTAAATAAGTCCCGCTCAGGAATGCGGATATTTCTACCGATGAAGAACAGCAGTAAAATCACGCTTGGAACAAAAAAACGCATGAAGCTTAGAAAGTTAGCATCAAGCTGAACAGTTAAGTATTTCGAGAATAGCCCAGTCAACGACAAGCTAAATGTCGAAGAGAGCATAAACAACACTGGGTACCACTGGCGTAACATAATCACCTCCCTTAAGTTGCGCATATTTTATCCTGCGTATACCCTGTTGAATAACGATTTAAATTAACAGTTATTGTTAGATAAACTTACAGATTATGAAGCTACCGCCCTTAAAGTGTCTTTACTCTTTTGTTGCTGTTGCCGAAACGGGCAGCATGACTGAGGCTGCAAGGCAACTCAACGTTAGCCACTCTGCGGTCAGTCAGTCAATCAAGACGCTAGAATCTCAACTTGGTAAAGAACTATTCAAGCGTGTTGGGCGTAATGTGGTGCTTAATGCAGTCGGTAAGAAGTACTATCGACAAGTTGCCCCTGCACTCGAAACCATTGTCAATGCAACTCAATCTTTGTTATCTACTCCCCCTTCTCAGCGCATTACCATCAACATGGTTAACTCTCTCGCCATGCATTGGTGGATACCTAACATGCAAAGCTTTAGCACGTACGCACCGAAACTAGACGTGCGTATTTCCACTTTAATTGGCAATTTTGCCTTAGAAGAAGAAGGAGTAGATGTCGCGCTGATCCACGGTAAAACTGACGATTGGGGCGATTATTACTTTGAGGAGCTAGCTAGCGATCAGCTGGTGATGGTATGTCATCCTGATCTGCTAAAAGAAACAACGTCGGCAGAGGCATTACTACAGCACTACCCCGCGATTGTAGCTGCCAATGATAGACGTAAGCACGATTGGCAAGTGTGGTGTGAAGGCAATGGCTTACCAATACCCAAATCTACGCAAAACCTTAGCTTTGTTGCATCCGTGCAAGCCGTTCAAGCTTGCTCACGCAAACTCGGTGTATTTGTTACTCATCGATTGTTTATTAAAGATGATGTCGAACAAGGTCTGCTGCAAGAAGTGGGCGAGCCAATCCTCAACCCGCATCAAGATTTCTATTTTGCTTGTCGGCGCGAAAACCTTAAAAACGAAAACGTCTTATTAGTCAGAAACTGGTTAAAATCCGAATTTCTATCACTAAATTGAGTAACTTAGCGTGAATAAAATGGATTCAACCTGTCATTTTCGTGTACGGAGAGCGTAACATTCACGCATTTAATTGAACTTCATCACATTATTTTATTGAGCATCCCCTCCATAGGACAAATTCTTCTCCTAGACTTAGGTCTGCAATATGAACTTAAGGGCACATATGGAATGGGTAATTTCGTCGGCAGTCATCTCGAAGAAATGGCAGATATTCGCGCAACGCGAAAGTGTAAACTCGTACGCCTATGCTCGATTCTCTCATTGGTTGTTCTGCTCGGCTATGCACTCGCTCATTTCTATAACCAAGAATACACTTTCACCACCATCAACTTAATTTGTAGTGCGATAGTGATCTTCAACCTATGGCGTTTAAAAGCCAAAGATGGACTGCATTACACCGATATTTTACTTACTGGCGTCCTGATGTTTCAAGGCGTACTTCTACTGCTTTATAGCCCGCAATTTCCAGAACGCCTCATCTGGCTATTTCCTTTAATGGTCGCGGTGATCATCATTAACGAATTCAAAATCGGCTTAGTGTGTAGCGCTTTATTCTGTTTGCTTGCCTTAGCTGCCAATATGTTCAGCCAAGGACAGCAAGTTTCTCACAGCATGCACGGTAGCTTTTTACTTGGATTAGTTGTCAGTTGCGTGATTTGTAACACTGCCTCGTTTTATTACGCTAAATTGCTTGGCTATATACAGTCCCTCTACCGAGAAGGGATTGAAGATCTTGCCTACCTCGATCAGTTAACCGGATTGGCAAATCGCTGGAGCTTCGAAAACTGGGCCAGACAAAAACTGGCAGAAGTTCAAAACCTATCCACCACTACAGCACTTGTATTCCTTGATATCGATGATTTTAAAGAGATCAACGATACCTACGGTCATGAGGTTGGCGATCGCGTATTACAAAACTTTTCTCGCCGACTTAAAAATAATATTCGTACTCGCGATCGTAAAAGTAATCACCATGATTACTCCATTGCCCGCTTTGCTGGTGACGAATTTGTGATTCTTCTCTATGACGTGCGCAGTAAAAAAGACCTTGATGGGATCTTAAAGCGTATCTGCTCACTGTTTCATGATAGCTATGCCGGTTCAAATCGAGTCAGCAGCTTAACGATTAGTGTGGGGGTAGCACTCTATCCGCAAGATGCCGATAACCTAAACGAACTCACACGCTGTGCTGACAAAGCGATGTACGCGGCAAAGCATTCTGGCAAGAATCAATTTAAATATTACAGTGGAGAGATTTTGAACACGCTTGAAGAGATACCAAGCGAAGACAACGTATGCAGTATCGTTCAACACTCAAGCGGTCATGTACATAATCCAAAGAGCGGCAATAAGAGCAACAAAGAGCCACACAGCGTATCTTAGAGACTTTGCTTCTTTGGCATTTTTTGGGGTGACGACTGGCTTTAACGCCCGTTTCTTAGCAGTTTTAACCACACCGAACAGCTTCTCTTCACGCTCTCGCTGTTCACGATTTCGTTGTGCTTGGTTAGCAACGTGACCAAATCGTCGCAATTGATCCGAGGTGAAATCTTGGTTGGGATCATAACGATTATTCGAGTCAGTTTGTCTTGGTCCTACTGCCATATCAACCTCCTCTCAAAGTTAGTGCTAACAACTTGAGTATAGTCAAAAGGTTGAGATTATTTAGACGAATATTACGAAAGGTTAACTCGAAATTTTAGAGCCATGGACACTCTTTATAACCACAAAGGGACCGAATCCACTGCCGTCCTGCATTGTCACCACAGGAGTATGATGTGATAACGAACCTTGGTTATTGCCGCGCACAATGCGCGGCTTTTCTTTTACAGGTACTCGCAAAGGTACGCAGTTGCCACTTCTACTTTTAGTTGGAAAGAAGAGTCACCAGCAACATTAAACGACTCACCATCACGGAAAGTGATCCAATCTGCTTCACCATCGCGCTTAATTGTTAATGCACCTTTGATTACAGACATCTTTTCTGGAGCTGCAGTACCGAAAGTGTATTCACCTGGAGACATTACACCAACACTCGATTCATCGCTGTGCTGAGTAAAAGCTAGGGACTGAACATTTCCTTCAAAATAGACGTTGTGCTTCATTTTTCTTCCTTGGTTTACTGAACAATACTTCTCGACTAAACGTAGAACAGTCGAGCCACTAATCTTGTATATCAAAACTTGCGTAACAACAAGCATTAACTTAGGGTTTGTTAATCATTTGTTTACTAACACTGTTTTGTTTTCTTCAACCAAGCGCTGAATAATTATGTCCGACCAAGAATCAAGAATTCCGACCCACAGATTGTCTCGCATTGGGCAATTTGCCTCACTGGCAACACGTATTGGCGGCAACGTCGTCGCACAAGGCACTAAGCAATGGCTTCAAGGTCAGCGTCCGAGTACAAAGGATTTGCTCTTAACCCCGGCGAACATTCAACGAGTTGCCGATCAGCTAGCTCACCTTCGTGGGGCCGCGATGAAAGTGGGACAAATGCTGTCGATGGATAGCGGTGATATTCTCTCTCCTGAGCTTGCTGAGATCCTCTCTCGCCTTCGCTCTGATGCCAACCCAATGCTTTCAAAGCAGTTGAACCAAGTTTTAGTTGAAGGTCTAGGTGAGGAATGGAAACAGCACTTTTTGTCATTCAATTTTAAGCCCGTCGCGAGCGCATCGATTGGGCAAGTGCATCAAGCCTATACCGACGACGGTGATAAAGTCGCAGTCAAAGTGCAGTACCCCGGCATTAAAAACAGCATCGACAGTGATGTGGACAACGTCGCGACCTTGCTCAATATCGTCGGTATTATCCCCAAGGACATCGACTTTAGAGCCCTGTTGGAAGAAGCCAAAAAACAGCTGCACGCCGAAGCGAACTATCGATTGGAATGCCGCTATCTAGAGCGTTATAAGGCGCATTTAGCCAACAACTCAGATTTTATCGTACCGCAAGCCTATCCCGCCCTGAGTAGTGAAACCGTCTTGACCATGGAGTTCGTCGATGGCGTCAAGATTGAAAGCCTCACCCAAGCTCCGCAACATGTTCGAGATCGCGTGATGCACACACTACTTGCTTTACTGTTTGCGGAGTTATTTGAATTTAAGCTAGTGCAAACCGATCCCAACTTTGCTAACTACCTCTACAATCACGAACAGAACAAAGTAGTCCTGCTCGACTTTGGCGCGACTAGGGAATACAGCGATACAATAAGTCAGGGCTACAAGAAGGTCTTCAAGGCAGCTAAGACCAATGACTTAACTTTACTAGAAGAAGCATTAACGCAGATCGGTTTTTTTAGTCAGACCATTGTTGAAAGCCAAAAACAAGCCATTTTAGATCTTGTTTCATTAGCGTGTGAGCCTATGCGTCATCAAGGTACGTACGATTTTGGTCAATCCGATTTAGCCATGAAGATCCGCCAGCAAGGAGCGGCGCTCAGCCTTCAAGAGAATTATTGGCACACCCCACCTATTGATGCGATTTTTCTTCATCGAAAGATTGGTGGTTTGTACTTGCTCGCAGCAAGGTTAAAAGCCAAGATCGATATCCAAAGTTTGGTCGAGCCATATCTAAATAACTAAAATCGCTTTGCGCTAAAGATCAAACTTCCTCATATTAAAATTGCGTTCTAAGTGCGAATTTTACAAGCTGGAAACATTAAACAAGCGTTTCGTTTGCAGTGCGAGGTAGCTAAGCGATGTCGGTGTCATTTAAGCATTCCATATACAGTAAAAATGGTGGCAGCTTAGCGGCACTGCGTATGATGTTTTTTGCGATTGCGATTGCCGCATTTGGTGCTATCGCCGTACTCGCCTACTTTAGTTATCAAGAGTCACTCGATCCAAAACATGTTTACGGTCGCTGGCTGGAAATGGGCACACCTGGCTATGATCGCGCCTCAATCCAATTCAATGACAGTGGCGTATTTCGCAACAATCGTATGGTTGCAACCAAATTCGAGTTTGACGGTTCATTGATCCACGTAAAAACCGGGTCAGGCTTGCATATCTACCAACTATCCTATTCAAAAGATGCGCCTTTGCTGCGCCGCATCCAACCTAACAGCCCGACACAACGTTTTGTCAAACAGGGTTATGAACATATGGTAGATATGGAAGGTGGCGGCATCGCCAAAAAACGTCGTGCGGCGTTGGCTCAGCATTTCAATGATAAGTAGCCTCAATAAACAGTGCGAACTGTTTCGTGGCTCAACATATACGTATATAAGCTAACCATCTGTTTGCGATGGCATTTAAGAATAGCGTCGCTATGTATATACTCCACTGCAGTCACTTACATTACTCGAATGATATAAATGAATGAATTGAAATCTCTGCTACCAAATACGTGGTCTGCGTTCTATCAGCAGCTTGATTCAAATGTCTTGCTTCTCACTGTTACAAGCTTAGTCGTATGGCTAATTTGGCGTATCGTCTATAACCGCTTAGAAGCATTGACAGGGCGGACAAACATTCATTGGGATGATCTCGCCTTACAAGCGCTTAAAACGCCAGTAAGCACATTAATCTGGTGTTGGCCTGCCACGATTTCGCTTGGCTTTGTATTGCAGCAACAGATGGACGCAAAGCTTGATTGGCTAAGTACACTTAAACTGATCTTGGTTATCTCGATCTTTATTTGGGTGATCATGCGCCTCATCAACAATGTCGAAGAGTACGTACTCGCGCAAAAGAAACGGGACGAAACGACCGTGCAAGCGATAGCAAAAGTCGCTCGCCTGTTCTTTTTAACCATTGGTGCACTCTCCATCATGCAGGCGTTTGGACTGAGCCTATCGGGTCTACTCACTTTCGGTGGTGTCGGTGGTTTGATCGTCGGTTTAGCGGCAAAAGATCTCCTGTCAAATTTCTTCGGCGGAATGATGATTTACTTTGATCGCCCGTTCAAAGTAGGTGACTGGGTGCGCTCGCCAGATCGTCAAATTGAAGGAACAGTAGAGCGCATTGGCTGGCGCATGACGGTGATCCGTACCTTTGATAAACGTCCTCTTTACGTACCTAACTCTGTATTCAGTAACATTGTGGTCGAGAACCCATCGCGCATGCTCAACCGCCGCATCAACGAAACAGTCGGGCTTCGCTATGACGATGGCAGTAAAGTTGAAAAAATCACTCAAGAGATCAAATCGATGCTGGAAAACCATCCGGATATCGATGCCAATCAGACCTTGATTGTGAACCTGAATGGGTTTGGTGCCTCTTCGCTTAATATCATGGTTTATACCTTTACCAAGACCATCAACTGGATTCGTTATCAGGAAGTGAAGCAAGACGTACTATTGCAAATTATTAAGATCGTCGCAGATAACGGGGCGGATATTGCGTTCCCAACCCAGACGCTCAAGATAGACCCAATCTCTGCTGGCGAAGTCCCCGACTCAATCGCCTAAGACGAAAAAGCCTTCCACTTGGAAGGCTTTTTCTTTTGGCTTGATTGTCCCGTCCTGAAATGTGTTTACACATTGAGGACGAATTATGACCACTTCAAATAAACTCTACATTAAGCGCACTCAGCGTGATTACACACTAGGCTTTAAATTGCAGGTCGTTGATGCCGTAGAAAAAGGAGAAATGACCTACAAGCAAGCACAAGCCATTTATGGTATCCAAGGTCGCTCAACTGTTTTAACTTGGCTGAGAAAGCACGGAAAAATGGATTGGACGCAAAACCCAAG
>NZ_QLYZ01000016.1 GCF_003350325.1 Vibrio rhodolitus
ACGGATGGGTATGACTGCTACCAGAATGCGTTGGCAGAGAGGGTGAACGGCATTTTGAAAATGGAATATCTCTTGCGAAAGCCTAAAGATGTAGCTCAAGCAAGAAAAATGGTCGCTGAGTCAGTAGAAATCTATAATCAGATGAGGCCTCATACAGCGCTAAAATACAAAACGCCCGATGAAGTACACCGAGCGTTTTAACTAAAAAGTGTCAACCCATATCAGGACGGGTCAGGTAAACTTTGCAATTGAAGAATATCGAGATTGAAACAGAGCAGTTAAGCGAACAACATTCTTAACCAAAGTCCCCACGGCGTAGTAATGCCCGCGGTGAGATACTTGATCTCGCCATCTTTAATCACCGCAATAGTCGGTGTCACGCTAATGCCCCAAGCTTTACTCACCGGCTGCTCTACATCATTGATTGTCGTAAACTGGTGCTGCTTTGCGTCTAGGTACGACTGGATGCGTTCATCGTCGCCGGATGAAAGCGCCACTGTTACCACTTGATGATCGTTGGCAAACCAATCCACAGTTGGGCTAACCCATTTACACGCGCCGCACCAAGTCGCCCAGAAATAGACGATTACTGGTTCGCCGTGTTTACTCAGCGCATTCACATCAATTTGGTTGCCATCAATATCGAACGCTTGGATCTCAGGCGCTTTACCTTTCGGGGCGGAACTGCTGTGATAAAAGTCCATCGCATAAGACGCGCCGGCGATGATAATTAGCGCAAAGCACAGCTCTCTTAGCCAATACTTCCAACCGGATTTTTTCTTAGTCTTGCTCATGGTTGACTCGCTCTGCTAATTGCATCCATTACCTGTTTTTCTGACAAGATCACGGGCAGCGGAATACCTTGCGCTGCTTTTGGACCATAAACAATATTGAACGGTACGCCGTAACGACCATGACTTTGCAAATATTCGGTCACGCTAGGGTTAGGCGTTGTCCAATCGCCCAGCATTAACACCATATTAGGCTGTTGCAGTGCGGTATAAACCGGGTCTTGCAGCACTACGCCAATCTTATTGGCTTTACAGGTAATACACCAATCTGCGGTTACTTCAACAAACACGGTTTTACCTTGGCGAGTGAGTGATTCAATTTTGTCTGCTTGCAGTTTTTGCCAAGGTAAATCATCGACTACAGGCGTTGCCCAGTTACCAGCCGTTAGACTGCCGACCACCAAGCCACCGCCAGCTAAAAGCGTCAATGAAGCGAGCAATGGGATCAGCAGTTTTCGACCATGTACGCGACCTAGCCATATCACAGTTAGGATCACGATTAGGCTACCAAGCATCAGTACCGCGAATTTGCCGATAAATGGCATAAGCAAACTGACGAGCCAAATCGAGGTTGCCAGCATCATAAAGCCGAATAGCAATTTAATGCGGTTCATCCAAAGCCCCGGCTTAGGCATCAATCTCATTAAGTTTGGAGCAATAGCAAACAGCAGCCAAGGCAAACTCATTCCCACGCCAAGAGCGATAAAGATAATCCACAATTCGAGATAACTTGCGCCGAGCGCGTAAGCGACCGCAGTGCCTAAGAAAGGCGCACTACAAGGCGTCGCGAGTAGAGTGGCGAACATGCCTTGAATAAAGTGCCCAATATGGCTGCTGTCACCTCGGCTTGCCATCCAAGTGTTTAAACCTGCCGGAAGTTTAAATTCAAACAACCCAAGCAAGTTAAGCGCAAACAATAGCGTGACAATCAGCATTAATAGCAGAAACTCAACACTCTGGAATTGAATGCCCCAGCCAATGCTTTCACCACCCAGTTTGAGCAAACTCAACGCGCCAGCTATCAGCGCAAAAGAGCTGATAATGCCAAGCGCTGAAGCAATAAAAGAAGTGCGAATATGACTTGTCGACGCTTGCTGTTGCAGCGCGATGCTATTGAGCTTCAGCCCCAGTACCGGCAAGACACAGGGCATAATGTTAAGCAATAAACCACCCAAGAGTGCGAAACCAAGCATGGTAACTAGGCTGGTTTGGCTATATTGGATTGGTAGGGTGCCAGCACTGGCTTGGATCTCTGTCGCGAAGGTGTGATCTGAGATAGTGATTGCCAGCGCTTTGCCAGTTAAATCGACATCTCCTTTCCAGTTGCTAACATCAAATATCGCGGTTAACTGGTGATTGTCGAGTGCCTTATCATTTTCGATGATTAATCTTGGCTTGGCGAAAAACTCCTTTTCCACTTGCTTGCCATCAACCAACACTTGCGGCGTTTGCCAAGGACGCTGGTTGTTGAGCTGCACGACAAACTGCTGCTGCTCGTCGTTCCAATAGGTCGCTGATACTGTGACGTTTGGATTGGCTTTCGGGCTCAGACTCATCCCTTGGTTAAATAAAAACATCGCATCAGGGTCGAGCTTAAGTGTCGCAGGGTCAACGCTAAGATCGATAGGATAATCGGTGATCACGCAGATATCGGTACAGGAAGGCAGACGCAAAGAGCCTTTAAGTCTTGCTACTTGGTTGGCATCTTCAAGTGTCAGAGTAAGGGGAAAGCTAACTTGATGCTTATAGCCCAAGGTCATAATCCCCAGCTGTTCAAAATAGTGGGGGATTGGCCAATGCCAGTCGACAGCTTCAATATTGGTTGAATCCGTCCAGTTTAGTTCAGGGGCAATACCGGCTTCACCGGGACTGCGCCAATAGGTTTTCCATTCACCTTCAAGGCGGACATCCAAGACTGCTTGCACTTGTTTATGTAGCGCTTGCTGCTCTCCTGTCAAAAGCAGACGTAACTTCACCGGAGGATGTTTGGCGTCTGTTATCCAGCCGGTGCTTTGTGCAAAGCTGGCATAGGAGAATAGTGAGCTAATAAGCAGACTAAAAAGAAGGGCAAATTGTTTAATTCGGCTAGTTTGAGACAACACACGTGATCCGTTTGGAAATGAATTAAAGATGACGATAAGACCGTAGTTTAGATACGATTCTTTCGTGCAAGCCTAGAGAAGTGTCTGCAGCGATTCAAGCGCTGATTTGTAACATCTGTTAGTAAACCAAGGATAGCGAAGCACCTCGCTATCCTATCGAGGGCGGTTACAGTGAGATCTCTTTCCACTCACCTGGTTGCAGGTCGCCCAGCACAATATCACCCATCGAATAACGAATTAAGCGCAGGGTTGGGAAACCAATGTTGGCGGTCATACGGCGCACTTGACGGTTGCGCCCTTCAATAATTGTAATTGCCAGCCAAGTGGTTGGAATGTTGGCGCGAAAACGCACGGGTGGGTTACGCTCCCACACTTGTGGTTCGTCCATAACCTCAACTTTCGCAGGGAGCGTCATGCCATCTTTGAGTTCAACGCCTTTACGTAGTTTGTCGAGATCGGCATCGGTTGGTGCACCGTCCACTTGTACCCAGTAAGTCTTTGGTGATTTAGACTGAGGTTGTGTCAGTTTTGCTTGCAAGATGCCATCGTTGGTGAGTACCAATAAGCCTTCGCTATCTCGATCAAGACGACCCGCAGCGTAGACATCTTTGACTGGAATAAAATCCGCCAATGTTTTACGACCATCACCATCGGTAAATTGTGTCAAGGTGTCAAAGGGTTTATTAAAGATCAGAACCTTACGATCTTCTGGTCGAATGCGAGGTTTATTCGAAGGTGTTTTTTTTCGCTGAGAAGACGAGTGGGTCTTCGATTTACCGAACTTATCTGATTGTTTGAAACGCTTTGTCGTACGTTGAGTGGAATTTTTTGAAGACGGACGACTTGAACGTGTCTGCATGTTAACTACCCTGCAATTTTGTAAATAAAATGTATTGTTCGGTTTAAGTAATTTGCTGTTTAAGCTATTATTTGCGCGCCAAATTCTGGATTGGCGCACATGATAATAGACTATTATCTAGCTTTTGTTTAATTATAACGATTAGCTCTCATGGATTCTGCTTTTACTCAGCAGAAGGATTAAAAGAGACAGACAAATCGCGACAAGTGAGGGGATGAAGCATTAACTTGTAAGCGACCACAAACCCAGAGCCATTCATCCGACAGGCTTTGGTTGAACAATAGGGAAATTTCATGCCTACCGAAAAACCGACAATTATCTATACCATTACTGACGAAGCACCAGCATTAGCGACATACTCTCTATTGCCAATTATTCAATCATTTACAGCTTCTTCAGGTATTGACGTTGATACTCGTGACATCTCTCTTGCTGGGCGAATTATTGCTAACTTCCCAGAGCATCTATCAGAAGAACAACGTATCGGTGACGCACTTGCTGAGCTTGGTGAGCTAGCAAAAACACCGGAAGCAAACATCATCAAACTTCCAAATATCTCGGCTTCAGTACCACAGCTTCATGCAGCCATCAAAGAGCTTCAAGCCAAAGGCTATAACCTACCTAATTACCCAGAAGAGCCTCGCACTTATGAAGAAGAAGCGATCAAGGCAACGTACGACAAGATCAAAGGTAGTGCCGTAAACCCAGTGCTACGTGAAGGTAACTCTGACCGTCGTGCACCGCTTTCAGTTAAAAACTATGCGAAGAAAAATCCGCACTCAATGGGCGCATGGTCAAAAGACTCGCTTTCACATGTGGCGAGCATGACAGAGAAAGACTTCTTCGGTAGCGAAAAATCGACCACTATCAACGGCGCAACCGAAGTAAAAATCGAATTCGTTGCTCAAGACGGCGCAGTAAAACAGCTTAAAGCACCATTTGCTCTACAAGATAAAGAGATCATCGACAGCTCAGTAATGAACAAGAAAGCACTGGTTGCGTTCTTTGAAGAGCAAATCGAAGCGGCTAAATCTCAAGATGTGTTGCTATCACTGCACATGAAAGCAACCATGATGAAAGTGTCTGACCCAGTGATCTTCGGTCATGCGGTTAAGGTCTACTACAAAGACGTATTTGCTAAATACGGTCAGCTTTTTGCAGAGCTTGGCGTTGATGTAAACAACGGTATTGGTGATGTATACGCGAAGATTGCTAACTTGCCAGAAGCGCAAAAAGCAGAAATCGAAGCGGCACTGCAAGCGGTTTACGCAACACAACCGCCATTAGCAATGGTTGATTCAGACCGTGGTATCACCAACCTACACGTACCAAGCGACATCATTGTTGATGCATCTATGCCAGCGATGCTGCGTGCATCTGGTCAAATGTGGGGCCCTGATGGCAAGCAAAAAGATACTAAAGCGCTGATCCCAGATCGTAGCTATGCAGGTATCTACCAAGCGGTTATCGATTTCTGTAAAGAGAACGGTGCTTTCGACCCAACCACAATGGGTAGCGTGCCAAACGTTGGCCTAATGGCGCAAAAAGCAGAAGAGTACGGCTCACACGACAAGACCTTTATTCTAGAAGCAGCAGGCACTGTACGTGTGGTTGATGCCAACGATAACGTACTACTTGAGCAAGCGGTTGAGGAAGGCGATATCTTCCGTATGTGTCAGGTGAAAGACGCACCGATCCAAGATTGGGTCAAGCTTGCGGTAACACGCTCTCGTGCAACAGGTGCTCCAGCGGTATTCTGGCTCGATGAAGCGCGTGCACATGATGCTGAGCTGATTAAGAAAGTGAACGCTTACCTGCCAGAGCATGATACTGATGGTTTAGAGATTAAGATCCTGGCTCCACTTGAAGCATGTCAGTACTCACTGGTGCGTATCAAAGAAGGTTTAGATACCATCTCAGTGACTGGTAACGTACTGCGTGACTACCTAACCGATCTATTCCCAATTCTTGAGCTAGGTACTTCTGCGAAAATGCTCTCAATCGTTCCACTGATGAATGGCGGTGGTCTGTTTGAAACGGGCGCGGGTGGCTCAGCGCCTAAGCACGTTCAACAAGTGGAAAAAGAGAACCATCTACGTTGGGACTCGCTAGGTGAGTTCTTGGCGCTAGCGGCATCTCTAGAGCACCTGAGTGTGGTGACGGGTAATGCCAAAGCACAAGTTCTTGCCGATGCGCTAGATAAAGCGACAGGTGAGTTTTTAGATAACAACAAGTCACCATCACGTAAAGTGGGTGAATTGGATAACCGTGGTAGCCACTACTACTTAGCGACATATTGGGCACAAGCACTGGCTGCACAAACAGCAGATGCGGACCTTGCGGCTCAATTTGCACCAATTGCTCAAGCTCTTAGCGAGAATGAAGAAAAGATCGTTGCTGAATTGAATGATGCACAGGGTGTGAAAGGTGATCTTGGCGGTTACTACGCGCCTGAGTTTGATAAAGCTGCGCCACTGATGCGTCCAAGCGCAACATTAAACGCGATCATCAACGGCTAAACAGAGTATTAGGCTTGGGTTCGCCCAAGCCTTTACCTTTGTTGATGTATTAATACAGAAAAACCCGCCTGTTGGCGGGTTTCTTTGTTCTACATCGGCAGCGTTTATTTTGCTGGCTGTGCTTCCAGCGGAGTTACTACACTTGCGTGGTATCCTTTAGGACCTTCTTCTACTTCGAACATTACTTGTTGGCCAGCTTTCAGAGTACGATAACCATCCATTTGGATTGTAGAGTAGTGAGCGAACACATCACTGTCTTCTCCTTCTGGACAGATAAAACCAAATCCTTTGGCGTTGTTAAACCATTTTACTGTACCTGTAGCCATGCTATACATCCCTCATGCATTTGTTGTTAGTTTACCAATTGGCTGCACTCCTGTACGCCAATATAAAGTATCCACCGCTGCTAAATTGAACACCTGGAGTGTTCGTTAACTTTGGAAGAACACGGGTGAAAATCCATTCAGACGCTGCCGAAATTTCAATCACTTAATTTCCAGAGTAGTCAATGAGAGAGCACAGTCAATAGTAAAAAGGTATTACATCACAAATATTTGAATACAAACTTGCTGCAACTTTTACAATCTAATAACTATTTTGCAGGGCTAATGCATAAAAACTTGAGCGAATTGAGCTGTTTTTGTTGTTATTTTAATCAATTTGCCGAGTTGATTCGTAAGATAGACAAAAGAAAAAAATGTTTTATTTGCAGCGATACCATTGCTAGTTTAGTCTCTAAGTATGGGCTTTTTTAACTGCTTGTGCTTTTTGCTCTTATTAAGAGATCTATCCATCTTTTCCGTACAGCAAAGTGTTAAAATAACAGCGAAACTATCTAAACAATACGTATCATGAGCAAGCATTTTGAATGGGTGACTCCGGACTCAGATCTTCTGGAGTTAGAAAAAACGAAAGTAAAACCGCCATCACTGTATCACGTTGTGCTTAACAACGACGATTACACACCGATGGACTTTGTTATTGAAATCCTTGAGCGCTTCTTCTCGATGGACATCGACAAAGCAACACAAGTTATGCTCAAGGTCCACTACGAAGGTAAAGCAGTGTGTGGCACGTTTACCGCCGAAGTGGCAGAAACCAAAGTAGCGCAAGTTACAATGTACTCAAGGGAAAATGAGCACCCACTGCTTTGCACAATGGAACAAGCTTAAAGCTTGGTCGAACAATTACAATTAGGTTGTTCTTTTAGGAGGTCCTTATGCTGAATAAAGAGTTAGAGTCGAGTCTCAATGGCGCGTTTGCCCGTGCACGAGATAAAAGACATGAGTTTATGACTGTCGAGCACCTCCTGCTAGCGTTACTCGAAAACGACGCAGCGCGAGATGCGCTTGCGGCTTGCCAAGCTGATATTGATGCACTCCGCAACGAGCTTGACGTATTTATCGATCAAACCACTCCACTGATTCCTGAAAATGACGAGACTCGCGAGACCCAACCAACGTTGAGTTTCCAGCGAGTACTTCAGCGTGCTGTATTCCACGTTCAGTCGTCAGGTCGCAGCGAAGTGACTGGCGCAAATGTGCTGGTAGCTATTTTTAGCGAGCAAGAGTCGCACGCAGCGTACCTATTGAAAAAGAATGACGTTAGCCGTTTAGATATTGTTAACTTCATTTCGCATGGTATTACCAAAGCATCTGGTTCAAACGACGAGCCGTCTTCAGATTCATTTAGTAACGAAGCTCCAGCAGAAGAAGTTAACGGCGAAGAGCGTTTAGAAAGCTTTGCAACTAACCTCAACCAAGTAGCGAAGAAAGGTCAGATAGACCCGCTGATTGGTCGCGATAAAGAGCTTGAGCGCACAATCCAAGTGTTATGCCGTCGTCGTAAAAATAACCCGCTGTTAGTGGGTGAAGCTGGCGTTGGTAAAACAGCGATTGCTGAAGGGCTAGCATGGCGCATCGTTGAAGGACAAGTGCCAGAAATTATCAAAGATAGCGTAATTTACTCGCTTGATATTGGTTCGCTATTGGCGGGAACTAAGTACCGTGGTGATTTCGAGAAACGCTTTAAAACCATTTTGAAGCAGCTCGAAAAAGAAGAAGACGCGATTCTGTTTATCGATGAGATCCACACCATTATTGGTGCGGGGGCGGCTTCTGGTGGTCAAGTGGACGCGGCGAACCTTATCAAACCACTGTTAAGTAGTGGCAAGTTACGCTGTATTGGTTCAACAACCTACCAAGAATACAGCAATATCTTCGAGAAAGAGCGTGCACTATCTCGTCGTTTCCAAAAAATCGATGTGGTTGAACCATCGATTGATGACACCACTAAGATCCTAATGGGTCTTAAACCAAAATACGAAGCGCACCACGAAGTTCGTTATACCAATAAAGCGCTGCGTGCTGCAGTAGAGCTTTCTGCCAAATACATCAATGAGCGTCATTTACCTGATAAGGCTATCGACGTGATTGATGAAGCGGGTGCACGTAGTCGTCTTGCGCCAGCCAGTCGTCGTAAGAAAACCGTTGGTGTGGCGGATATCGAAGCTATGGTAGCGAAGATGGCGCGTATTCCTGAAAAATCGGTTTCTTCTTCTGACAAAGAAGTACTGCAAACGCTTGATCAGAAAATGAAGATGCTGGTGTTTGGGCAAGATGGCGCTATTGATGTTCTGACTGAAGCGATTAAACTGACTCGCGCTGGATTAGGTGCTGAAAACAAACCGGTTGGTTCATTCCTATTTGCTGGCCCTACGGGTGTTGGTAAAACAGAGGTAACGGTACAGCTATCTAAACTGCTTGGCATTGAACTGCTGCGTTTTGATATGTCCGAGTACGGTGAGCGTCACTCGGTAAGCCGTTTGATCGGCGCACCTCCAGGTTACGTTGGTTACGATCAAGGCGGTCTACTCACTGATGCAGTGATCAAACATCCACATTCAGTGGTACTGCTTGATGAAATCGAGAAAGCGCACCCTGATATCTTCAACTTGCTACTACAAGTGATGGACAACGGTACGCTAACGGATAATAACGGTCGCAAAGCAGACTTCCGTAACGTGATTTTGGTTCTGACCACCAACGCTGGTGTTCAGGAAACGGAAAAACGCTCGATTGGTCTGGTTCAGCAAGATCACAGCCCAGATGCGATGGCGGAAATTAAGAAGGTATTTACTCCTGAATTCCGTAACCGTCTCGATAACATCATGTGGTTTAACAGCCTAGATGAGCAAGTTATCGCTCAAGTGGTTGATAAGTTCATTGTTGAACTGCAAGCTCAGCTGGATGCACGCGGCGTATCCATGGAAGTGTCTGATGAAGCGCGTCAATGGCTGGCAGTGAAAGGTTACGATAAAGCGATGGGCGCACGTCCAATGGGACGAGTGATCCAAGAGCAACTGAAGAAACCTCTCGCGAATGAATTGCTATTTGGTTCGCTAGTCGATGGTGGCACTGTTAAAGTGACGTTGAAAGGTGATGAACTCGACTTCCAATTCGATAAAGAAGCAGAACCGGTTCATTAATCGATACCCAATAAACCAAGCCAGAGCATTTGCTCTGGCTTTTGCTTTTGTGACAGTGAAATCTTTACATCTGAGCTTTTATTGCTTGATAGGCAAACTCAACGTCGCTTGGAATAGGCTGTTCGATTTGAAAGCCTTTTGCCGGATAGTGCTTGATTCGTTCAAAATCGCCAAGCATGGCTTCAACGACGGTAAAAAGGTCAATCTCCTCGCAAAAATAGTCGGTAAAAGATTGTTTCGCTGAGCTCACTGCAACGTACTCAACAGGGTGTGGCCATTGCTTCATAAACGTCGCATAGGCACGTCTTTCCATGTAAGGCTTTTGCACTAGAATGACGCGGTTAAGGGTTACGCCAAGCTTGTCACACAGTTGAGCGCTGAAAAGTACATTCTCGCCACTGTTGCTCGATTGGTTCTCAATCAAAATAGCCTGCGTAGGTACACCAAGATCGCGCGCGATAGCGGCGAAAGTCTCCGCTTCGCTATGTTCGAAAACCCCTTCAGTTAATCGCCCAAATCCGCCAGAAAATAGGATCTTATCGGCGAAACCTTGTTTATATAAGCTCACTGCATGTTCGGCGACGCGAGAATCATTACTGCCAAGCACCAAAATACAGTCGGCAGGTTCAAGCGGGTGATTAAGCTGCATGTAGTTCCAAAGGGTGTCGATGTGTTGGTAGAGTTTCACATTTACCTCATTAGATGATTTCGAGTGTATGTTGGAAGTGGAATTTGTAGCCAAGTGCCACTAGTTTATCTGCGCTGATGTGTTTATCTGCGTTGTGGACGATTTTGGGCAGCGTGAGTTCAGCACCACTTCGCTCAATTGCTGTTTGGTAGAACTCGGCTTTATTGGTGGTGTTTGGCGTTGTAGCGTTAACAACGTGCTTATCAAGGTGCAGCGCTGCATAGCTTACAGCGCCGATAGCATCAGATAAGTGAATCATATTCGCAGGGGCTTGATCACTGACTTGTTTTAAATGAGCGACAAAACGTGCCGGGTGGCGATTGGGACCAATTAGGCCGCTACAGCGTACGATGGCGTAGTCGACACCACTGTCAATTAGGCTTTGTTCCGCGCGTAACATGATCTGTGCGTTTGTGGAAAATTCTTCGTTTGCTAAGGCGAGAGACAAGCTTGCCATCTCTTCAGACATCGTCTCTGCACGGTTAGGATAAACGGTGGTCGAGCTAACCATAACGATTTTCTCGACATTAAGTTGCTTGGCTGCCGTTATCAAGGTTTGCCAGTACAGCGCGTATTCATCGCCATTGCCGCGGCGAAATCCAGGAGGAAAACAGCCAATAACAACTTGCGGCGCAAAAGCAGACAAGGCTGATACGGTGTGTGACTCGCCTTGAGCTAAATCGACCAATACCGCAGGCACTTCATCAGTCTGGGTTTGTTCCACCCCTGCTTGAGTTGTTTTACTTACCACAACGGCATGGCCAAGGTTGGCAAGTAGTTGGCTCAAAGGTAGCCCCAACCAACCTCCGCCGATGATTCCAATTCTTTTCATGCAGAACTCCTTTCAATTAAGGTCAGTACGACTCGCTAGAGTTGCGTAATTCTCTAAGTCTTTGGCGTAAATACTTATGTGCCGGGCAATTACTGACGCTTTGATGTTGGATGACATCAATGTTGGCATGCCAAGATAAGTTTTCAAACTGAGCGCGTAAGCGTACTAGTCGGTTTCTCGCGACTTCACTTTGCGCTAAATGTTTAGGCAGCATACCCCAACCAAAGCCACTGGCAACCAGTTCCAACAACATATAATAATTATCGGCAAACCAAACATCAGGGCTGTACGCTTGCTGGAAGCTACTCATCTCACTGGTTTTGGAACGTATCACGATTTGTCGATGCAGTCTGAGCATATCTAAATGTGGTAGCGTTTCTTCGGCTAAAGGATGATCGATGGCGACAAAAACATCAAATTCAATTCCGCCTAATCCTTCAAAATCAACATTATCATCCAAAGACGCTTCACTGAACATAATGCCCATGGTGGCTCGTTGGTCGATGATCAATTGACGGATATCGATACTCGAAGCAGCAAGACATTCAAAGCGCAGGCTAGGGAAGCGGAGTGAGACATCTTTTAATGCTTGTGACAGATGAATGGTTGGAATGCCTTCATCTATCGCTAACGTAATATCTTGAAAGGAGGTTTGCTCTAGCTGATTAGCACAATGGATCAAGCGACGATGCTGTACTAAGGAGGCTTTAGCGTAGGGTAATAATTTTTGCCCCTCTTGAGTCAGGGTTGGATAGCGCCCGGAGCGGTCAAATAGTTCAACACCAAAGTCAATCTCGAGATTGATGACGTGCTGGCTAACAGCTGATTGTACTTTACGTAAGTGTCGCGCAGCTGCTGAAAATGAACCTTGTTCGACGGTCGCTACAAAAGCTTCTAGCTGTTCAATACTAAACATATCTCTTTTACCGATAGTATCTAACTTTTATCCATCTTCATTGTAGATAAAAATAACCATATCGGAAACAGATTACTTGAGAGTTACATCATGCAAACCAAAGAACGCATCTTCCACGCTATTACATTTGAAGCCGTTGCATTGGCTATCATTATTCCGGCGACTGCGCTGATAACAGGAAAAGCGACCGGTGACTTAGCCATTGTTGGTGTGGGTTTGAGCTTATTTACGGTAGTTTGGAACTACATCTATAACGTCTTATTTGATCGTTGGTTCGGTAGCGATCGCAGCAAGCGTTCTTTAAAGATGCGTATCGGTCATACGTTTGGCTTTGAAGGCGGTTTGATTTTTTTGAGTGTGCCGACCATCGCCTGGTTTTTACAGATTTCAATCTGGGGTGCGCTGTTGTTAGAGGCTGGGTTCTTAGTGTTTTTCTTCTTCTACGCAACAGGGTTTAATATGGCGTATGACCGCCTGCAACCATACAAGTGGTTATTTGGTGCAAGAACTAACGCCACGGTCTAAATAATCGAAACTAGTCTGATAAAACAACACCAGTTGCTTGCGGGTAACTGGTGTTTTTCTATTTGTTAGGCTAGGGAGCAAATGCGCGCAGTACCGTGTTCACTATAGTATCGACTTTTTCTTCCAGTAACGCGCCTTCAGGCTGAGGAAGCAAATCAAGCACTTGCGGCCAGAACAGTAGCCCTTGGAATATGCTGACATAGACATTGGTGATGGTATTTACATCAGGTGCTTTGAGCTTATTAGCGGCTAAAGCTTGTTCAAACCAATGGCTCACTGCGCGCGTACGGTAGATTTTCTGCGTCATATTTTTTGCCAACTCAGGTTGGCGGAAAAACTCCATGACAATCGTTCTTGAGAGTGCGATGCCGTAAATTTTGTACATGACATCGATTTCTAGGTAAGTAACGCGTTTGAGTTGCTCTTCTAACGGCAAGTTTGCATCGAAAGGATAATCACGATTACGAATACTGTTTTGCTGAATTTCCGCCAACACCGCTTCGAATAACAGTTCTTTACTTTCAAAATGTCGATACAAAGTGCGCTTAGATACTTCAGCTGCCGTACAAATGTTGTTCATATTTGCTGCTAGAAAGCCATTTTCGATGAACTCTTGTTTAGCGGCTTCAATAATCGCTAGTCGCTTTTGTTCCGAGCGTGTCATGGTGATACTCCTAATTTCTTCTAGCATTATTGTAACAACTCTTTCGAGGTAGGTAAACTTATGAGTTTACTTTTTCGGTGAGCTGAAATAAAATCCAAATTATACTTATGAGTTTACTTTTTCTGCTCGCGAATACGGCGAGTCAATATTTTCCCAACTGGAGATTGCTGTGAAAAAGGCGCACAAATTATCTACAAAAGTTGCTTTGAATAAAATCGCTTTGGCGATTGGTTTATCTGTTATGAGCTTATCACTCGTTGGCTGTGGCGAAGAGGTGAAAGCACCTGCTGAGACAGCACCTGTGGTAAAACCTGCATTAACAGAAATCGTTTCAGCCAGCCGTAGTGATAGCCTCAGTTTTAATGGTGTCGTGCGTGCAGCGGAGCGAGCAGATTTGTCATTTCGTGTTGGCGGTTTGATCACTGAGTTACTGGTTAATGAAGGTGATCGTGTGATTAAAGGTCAAGTATTGGCGCGTTTAGACTCGCGTGATGCCCAAACGGCTTTGGCATCAGCAAAGCTTGAGCTATCTAACGTTGAAGTGGAATATCAGCGCGCCAAGGCGATTTACGAGAAGAGCAAAGCGATCTCGAAAAGCCAACTTGATGAAATTACCACTCGTTACAATCTAGCCAAAAACCGCCGTGATGAAGCTCAGCGTCAGCTAGATTACACCGAAATTAAAGCACCGTTTGATGGCATTATTGGTCGCCGCTTTGTTGATAATTTTGTCCAAGTTCAAGCTAATGCGCCGGTGTTTATTTTGCATGATCTTGATGATCTAGAAGTGGTGATTTACATCCCTGATAGCGTGATGTTGTCGTCTGTTGCGGGAACAGAAGCCAAAGCTGAAGTGAGCGCCATTCCTAACCATCTGTTTGATCTTAAGTTAAGAACCTATGCGACTCAGGCGGATCCTGTCAGCCAAACCTATGCGGTTGTACTTGGCTTTGAGAACCTTGACGGCTATCGAGTGTTGCCGGGTATGACGGCAAAAGTAATTCCTGCGGAAGTAGAAGATCAAGCGCTCGCGACGACCATTACGCTGCCAATTATTGCGGTTATCCCTGACAACCAAGGTAAACAATATGTATGGGTTGTCGGCGCAGGCAATAAAGTCGAGAAACGTTACGTCGATGTCGGGGCGTTAAGTCGCGATCGCGTAGTGATCAAAGACAACTTAAAAGCGGGCGAGCAGGTAGTGATTGCCGGTATGTCGAGTTTGCAAGATGGTATGGAAATCCGTCCTATGGCTAACGGTAACAACGGAGCTCAATAATGAACTTAGCTCGTTATACGATTGCCAAGCGCACCAGCGTTTGGGTATTGATTGCGCTAATTTTGCTCGGTGGCTACATCAGCTATCTAAAATTGGGTCGATTTGAGGACCCTGAATTTGTTATTCGTCAGGCGGTGATCAACACGCCTTATGCGGGTGCGACAGCGCAAGAAGTGTCTGATGAAGTGACCGATGTGATTGAGGGGGCAGTGCAATCGCTGCAAGAACTCAAGGAAGTGAAGTCGGTTTCTAAGCAGGGCATGTCCGAGGTAACGGTAGAGATCAAGCTTGAATTTGCCAAGAGTTCAGCGGATCTGCAGCAGGTATGGGATAAGCTACGCCGCAAAGTCTCCGATGCGCAGCGCCAATTGCCTCCAGGGGCTGGTCCATCAATTGTCAATGATGACTTCGCTGATGTATACGCGCTGTTTTATGCCGTGACCGGCGAAGGTTTTACCGATAAGCAGTTGCAAGATTACGTTGATACGTTGCGCCGCGAATTGGTGTTGGTGCCGGGGGTCGCAAAGACTGCCACTTTGGCCGAGCAACAAGAGACAATTTTTGTCGAGATTTCGAGTGAGCGTTTGGCAAGCTTTGGTGTCTCTGCACAACAAGTTTTCCAAGTACTACAAAAGCAAAACGTAGTCACAGTTGCGGGCTCAATCGATACGCGAGATATGCGTATACCGGTGATCCCAAGCTCGAACATTCGTTCATTTGATGACTTACGTAACCTGCAAATTGGTGTAGGGCAAGACAACCAAGTCATGCGTCTTGGCGATATTGCTAACGTAACACGTGGTTATCAAGAACCTGCGAGCATGTTGATGCGTTATAACGGTCAACGCGCAGTTGGTTTTGGTATCTCAAACGTGACCGGTGGTAACGTGGTTGAGATGGGCGATGCGGTTAAAGCGCGTTTAGCCGAATTAGATGCTCAGCGTCCACTGGGTATGGATCTGCATGAAATTTCAATTCAGTCGGATTCAGTACGCGCATCGGTGGCGAACTTTATCGATAACTTGATTGCCGCAGTGGCGATCGTATTTATCGTGCTATTGATGTTTATGGGCGTACGCTCTGGGGTGATCATCGGTTTTGTGTTGTTGCTAACCGTTGCTGGCACCTTGTGCATCATGTTCATTGAAGATATTGCTATGCAGCGTATCTCGCTGGGTGCTCTGATTATTGCGCTCGGCATGCTGGTGGACAACGCTATCGTAGTGACAGATGGTATTTTGGTCCGCTTGCAGCAAAACCCAGACGAAGATAAAGAAACGATAGTTTCTGAAGTGGTGGATGCAACTAAGTGGCCGCTACTAGGTGGTACGGTTGTAGGTATCTTTGCTTTCAGTGCGATTGGTCTGTCCCCTTCGGATATGGGTGAATACGCCGGCTCGCTATTTTGGGTAATCCTCTACTCAATGTTCTTAAGCTGGGTGTTTGCGGTGACCGTGACGCCAATGCTCTGCTTTGACTTCCTGAAAGTGAAAGCGACCAAAGGCGAGATTAAGCCGGGTCGTATGATGACCATGTACAAAGCGTTGCTTGCTTGGGTACTGCGTAATCGCATCATCAGCTTAATGGCGATCCTTGGTTTGATGGTTGCGGCCATTTATGGTCTGCGTTATGTGCCACCAGGCTTTATGCCAGATTCTCAGCGTCCGCAGTTTGTTGTCGATGTCTACTTGCCGCAAGGCTCTGATATCAGCCGTACTGAGCGTTATATCGCGGCGATTGAGAAAGACGTAAAAGCCAAAGATGGCATCACCAACATCACCAGTTTTATTGGTGGTGGCGGTTTACGCTTTATGCTGACTTACGCACCAGAAGCGCGCAACACCAGCTACGGTCAGTTGTTGATTGATATTGATGACTACAAGAAAATCGCGCCATTATTGGTCGAACTGCAAGACGAGTTGTCAGTGAAATACCCAGAAGCGTCGATCAAAGTATGGAAATTTATGCTAGGTCGCGGTGGCGGTAAGAAGATTGAAGCCGGCTTTAAAGGTCCTGATAGCCAAGTGTTACGTCAGTTATCTGAGCAAGCCAAAGCGATTATGCACGCTGACAGTAACCTGATCGCGATTCAAGATGATTGGCGTCAACAAGTGCCAGTATTACGTCCAGTTTACTCAGCTGAAAAAGCGCAGCGCTTTGGTTTAACCACACAAGAGATTAACCAAGCCATTGCACAAACGCTGTCTGGTCGTAATGTTGGTGTATACCGCGAGGGTGATGATTTGATCCCAATCGTTGTGCGAGCGCCAGAAAACGAGCGTGATCATCAGCGTGCGGTGGAAAACACCGAAGTGTACAGCGGAACTGCAGGTGGTTTCATTCCTGTGAGTCAATTAGTCGATTCCGTTGATGTGGTATGGCAAGACGCGATTTTACGTCGTATCGACCGCATGCCAACGATTTTGGTACAAGCTGACCCGGCACCTGGCGTGCTGACAGCGGATGCCTTTAATGGCGTGCGTGACAAGATTGAGGCGATTGAGTTGCCACCAGGTTATGAGCTGACTTGGTACGGTGAATACAAGGCATCTAAGGATGCCAATGAAGGTCTAGTGATCTCTGCGCCATACGGTTTTGCGGCGATGATTTTGTCGGTGATCTTTATGTTTAACGCGATTCGCCAGCCGTTAGTGATTTGGTTAACAGCACCACTAGCAGTGATTGGCGTGACCGTTGGCTTGATTGTATTCCAAACGCCATTTGAGTTTATGGCAATTTTAGGCTTCCTCAGCTTGATAGGTATGATGGTGAAAAACGCCATCGTGCTAGTGGATCAAGCCGATGTTGAGATAGCGCAAGGTAAACTGCCGTACTTTGCGATTATCGATGCGGCGACTAGCCGTGCGCGCCCAGTTTTACTGGGGGCATTGACTACCATCTTAGGTGTGGCTCCGCTACTTATTGACCCGTTCTTTAAGAGCATGGCGGTAACTATTATGTTTGGTTTGCTATTCGCAACCATCCTCACTCTGGTGGTCATTCCGTTATTTTATGCTCTCTTTTTTAGAGTCAAAGTAGAGCAATAAACCTTATCGGGACAGACGGAAAAAGAGAAGCCACCGCATTTGCGGTGGCTTTTTCTTATCTAATTGTTGCTAGTTAGCCGAATCCAAGCCAAGTAAAAATGCTGACCTAGCGTTTTTCGATTAGGGTGATCGCGCCAATATAGCAACTGGCAAGACACTCGCCACAACCATTACAATTATCGTTAAGTGTTGGTGTGTCGTTATCTAGCAGTGTCAGCGCTTGTTTAGGGCAATCATCGACACACTCTTGGCAATTACCAAACAGACGAGCATTGCAGCTTTGGCTGAATGTTGGTCGCCAACCGGTATCTGTCGTGTTTAGCATATTCAATGCTTGAGTAGGACAAACTGCAATACATTCAGTACAAAAGTCGCAGTGATTGAGGCTGAGATCCATGATTGGACCATTTGCCTGCATGCTTAGCACGCCTTGCGGGCATGCGGTGACACAATCACCACATTGATTACATAGGCGGTTAAATAACTCTTCTTCAACCGCTCCGAGAGGGCGAGAAGCGTTAATCACCGCCTGCGGTTCTTCAATCGATTGTGTCACGCCTCGTGAGACAGCACGAA
Source organism: Vibrio rhodolitus (assembly GCF_003350325.1). Taxonomy (GTDB): domain Bacteria; phylum Pseudomonadota; class Gammaproteobacteria; order Enterobacterales; family Vibrionaceae; genus Vibrio; species Vibrio rhodolitus. Next base: position 18,286 of record NZ_QLYZ01000016.1, read on the forward strand.
AGAAACCACGGCGACTGCTGTTCATTTCATTAAGCTCAATAGCTAGTTCGATACTGTCTGGTTTCATTACTCTGCCTCTTGCCAATAATTGCGGCGTTCTGCGCTTTGCAATTGCTGTTCTTCGCAGTAGAAATTGAGCCAAGCAAAAGTGAATGCAGCCAGTTGGCGATAAAATTCCGTGTCGGCGTGTTTCTGCACGCCAGTGAGCATGATTGGCGCGAATGGCATTAGGTGCTGGCTAATCAGTTGGTTCGCTTCTGCACGCTTATCTTGCTCAAGTAGCAATGAGACTAGCATGAGCATTAAGCCGATATGATCTTCTGGTTCACGCAAACCCGTATCGCATTCCATACCGAGTTGGCGGGTAAATTCACGATACTCAATGGTTGAAGAACCAAATAGCGCATTCTCTTTATCTAAGTATACCGACCCCCATGGTGGGCAAGGCATATCACCGCTACCTTGCAACAAATTGAAGTAGTCGGCTTCTAGTGTGTCACTGGCAACGTCCTTCGCGAGTTTAGCAAGATTTGTTAATAACTCGTCATCTTGTGTCGCAAATGCATTTAAGATGTTTTGACCATCTTCAGAGTGAGGAGAGTAGTAAAATAGACCGCCTAATAGGCGAAAAAGCGTAATTTCGTATGGCATAAATAAAACTGCGTTAGGTTTTTGCCGAGCATACCCGCTTCAAAATCTGAAATAAATGCGTTTAGTCAAAAATCAAATGCAATAGTGCTCATTTAATAATGCGAACTATTTCGATTAAATATTTCAAATTATGTTAACTAGTTCAAAAATATGACCAAGATCTCATTTATGAAACTGGATGGGTGAGATTTTGAGTAGCACGGAAAAAATGTTGATTGAGCGCAATATTAACCTTACTACTTAAGGGGTAAAAGAGGGGCTGCAAAAGACCACAGAGTCTTTTCTCACAACCAATGAGAAGTTGTCCTATGAAAAATACACTGAAAGCATTAATGACCGGTGGCTTTACGAGACGTGATTTTATCAAGTCTTCGACAGCCGTCGGTGGACTGGCTGCGACGGCCAGCGCAATTTCACTCCCTTTTAAGTCAAGCCCTGTTGCTGCTGCCACTAATGAAGCGATCGAAGAAAAAGTAGTTTGGAGTGCGTGTACCGTAAACTGCGGTAGCCGTTGTCCACTGCGTATGCATGTTGTTGATGGCGAAATTAAGTGGGTGGAAACCGATAACACCGGTGACGATGTGTACGGTAACCACCAAGTGCGCGCATGTCTACGTGGCCGCTCAATGCGCCGTCGCGTTTATAACCCAGACCGTTTGAAGTACCCAATGAAGCGCGTAGGTAAGCGTGGTGAAGGTAAATTCAAACGCATCAGTTGGGAAGAAGCGTACGATGAAATCGCTAATAATATGAAGCGCATCATCAAAGAGCACGGAAACGAAGCAATCTACCTCAACTACGGTACAGGTACGCTTGGTGGCACAGTAACGAAGTCTTGGCCTCCAGGTAGCTCACTAATCGCGCGTATGATGAACCTAAGCGGTGGTTACTTAAACCACTACGGTGATTATTCTACGGCGCAAATTACAGTAGGTCTTGATTACACTTATGGTGGCGGTTGGGCTTACGGCAACTCATTCTCAGATCTTGAGAACACTAAGCTTATCGTTCAGTTCGGTAACAACCCTGCAGAAACGCGTATGTCAGGTGGCGGTCTTATTCACCATTTGATGGAATCTAAAGAGCGCTCAAAAGCTCGCATGATCATGATTGACCCTCGTTACACGGACACGGCAGGTGGTCGTGAAGATGAGTGGATTCCAATTCGTCCTGGTACCGATGCGGCATTTATCGCGGCGATGGCTTACGTGATGATCACGGAAGACCTAGTCGACCAGCCTTTCTTAGATAAATACTGTGTTGGTTACGATGAGAAAACGCTACCAGCGTCAGCGCCAGCGAAAAGCGATTACAAGTCGTACATTCTAGGTCAAGGTCCTGATGGTATTGCGAAGACGCCTGAGTGGGCTGCGCAAATCACCGGTATTCCAGTAGATACCATCATCAAAACAGCGCGTGAGATTGGCTCAACCAAACCTTGTGCAGTATTGCAAGGCTGGGGTCTACAGCGTACTGCGAACGGTGAAATTGCGGCACGTGCCATCGCTATGCTTGCACTACTCACAGGTAACGTAGGTATCAATGGTGGTGGTACTGGTGCTCGTGAATCGGATTACAACATCCCATTTGTGCGTTTCCCAACCTTAAAGAACCCAGTGAAAGCGTCGATTCCGATGTTCTTATGGACAGATGCTATCGTGCGCGGTCCTGAAATGACGGCAACACGCGATGGTATCCGTGGCGTTGAGCAGTTGAGCGTGCCAATCAAGATGATTTGGAACTACGCGGGTAACTGCATCATCAACCAGCACTCTGATATCAACAAGACGCATGAAATCCTGCAAGATGACAAAGCGTGTGAGTTAATTGTGGTGATTGATAACCACATGACTTCATCGGCGAAATACGCTGATATCGTACTGCCTGACTTAACTACATCAGAGCAAGCTGACTTCTGTATGGATACAAAAGCAGCGAACATGCCTTACTTTATCTTCGCTGATAAAGCGATTGAGCCGCAGTTTGAAGCGAAAGGTATCTACGAGATCTGTTCTGAGATTTCGAAACGCATGGGTGTGGGTGAGCAGTTTACCGAAGGTCGCGATCAAGAAGGTTGGCTACGTCACCTTTACGCATTGACTCGCGAGCAAGATCCTACGTTGCCTGATTTTGAAACCATGCGCAAGCTTGGTATCTACAAGCGTCGCGATCCAAACGGTCACTACGTGGCTTACAAAGCCTTCCGTGAAGATCCAGAAAACAACCCATTGGGTACGCCTTCTGGCAAGATTGAGATCTACTCAGAACGTCTAGCGAACATCGCGGCGACTTGGGAACTGCAAGAAGATGAAGTGATTCACCCGCTACCAATCTATGTGTCGACCTTTGACGGTTGGGACTCGAAGAAGCGTGATCAATTCCCACTGCAATTGACCGGTTTCCACTATAAGGCACGTTGTCACTCAACCTACGGTAACGTAGACATCATCAAAGAAGCCGCGCGCCAAGAAATGTGGATTAACCCATTGGATGCTCAGCAGCGTGGAATCGAAAATGGTGATTTGATCCGTATCTTTAATGAGCGCGGTGAAGTGCATATCCCAGCGAAAGTGACGCCACGTATGATGCCAGGTGTCGTCGCGCTAGGCGAGGGTGCATGGTACGCACCAGATAAGAACAAGGTGGATAAAGGCGGCTGTATTAACGTGTTGACGACTCATCGTCCAAGTCCGCTGGCTAAGGGTAACCCTCAGCATACCAACTTAGTAGAAGTTCAACTGGTGAAGAAGGCATAAGGTTAAACCATGAAACAATACGGCTTTTATATTGATTCAAGCAAGTGTACCGGTTGTAAAACGTGTCAGCTTTCTTGTAAAGACAACAAAGACCTAGATGTAGGTCGTAACTACCGTCGTGTGTACGAATACGCCGGTGGTAACTGGGTGGAAGACAACGGCACTTGGCGCCAAGATGTGTTCTCTTACTATGTGTCGGTTGCGTGTAACCATTGTAGTAACCCGGCGTGTACTAAAGTGTGCCCAAGTGGTGCAATGCACAAGCGTGAAGACGGCTTTGTGGTGGTTGACACCGATAAGTGTATCGGTTGTCAGTACTGCTCAATGGCGTGTCCTTACGGCGCTCCTCAGTACAACAAAGAAAAAGGTCATATGACCAAGTGTGATGGCTGTTACGAGCGTGTCGCTGAAGGTTTGAACCCAGTATGCGTGGATTCTTGTCCACTGCGTGCATTGGAGTTTGGTCCTATCGATGAGCTACGCGCGAAATACGGCACCAATGCAGAAGTGGCGCCGCTACCGCCAGCGTCACTGACTCAACCAAATATCGTCATTAAACCAAACCGCCATGCACGTCCTTGTGGAGACACCACAGGCTTCTTGGCTAACCCGAAGGAGGTGTAATATGGCATGGCATGAATGGCCGCTTATCGTTTTCACGGTATTGGCACAAACCTCTGTAGGTGCGTTTTTAGTATTAGCGACGATGCTTTTAACTAAGCAGCTTTCAACCGGTGCTGAAGAGCGTCTGCACAAAGCGATGTTTGGTCTTTGGGCTGTGATGGGCTTAGGTTTCCTTGCTTCTATCATGCACTTGGGTAGCCCACTGCGCGCAATGAATGCGTTAAACATGGTGGGCAGCTCTTGGCTATCGAATGAAATCGCATCAGGCAGCGTATTCTTCGCACTAGGTGGCCTGTTCTGGCTACTGTCTGTACTAGACAAAGGCAGCGAAGCGATTCGTAAAGCGCTGATGATTGGTGCAATGGTGGTTGGCATTGTGTTTATGTACGCAATGGCAATGGTGTACATGATTGATACCGTACCAACTTGGTACACATCACTCACACCAGCAGCGTTTGTTGTTACCATGCTAGTCAGCGGTACGGCTCTAGCGCAGTTGCTACTGTCTGTTGCAAATCATGACAACTCAGCGGCGGATAAAGTACTGCCGGTGATGGGCTTGATTGGTCTGTTTGCCGTGGCGATTTTGGTAATGCAATTGACCGCGCACCTAGGTGCGATTGAAACTAGCGTTGCTGCAGCGCTATCCGTTGTGCCAGATTACAGCTCGCTACAAACCACTCGCTTAGCGCTGCTATCAGCGGGTATCGCGCTATGGTTATTGCCAGTCGTGCGCCGCACACCGATTACCGCTGCGCCAATGGCGATTGCATTTGCATTGATCGTGGTGTCTGAACTGATTGGTCGTGGCGTGTTTTACGGCATGCACATGTCTGCAGGTATGTAGTTACTGGTTGTTTAGCTATTAAAGCGAACACCAAACAAAGCCCCGCCATCAAGTACGGGGCTTTTTGTTTGGAATACCCAGTTAGAGCCTATTTGGCGAGCAGCGAAAGTTTCTTCAGAAAGCTCTCTTTAAGGTGCTCCTGATCGTAGTCTAGATGGTAGGTATTGTGGAACCCAACCTTTAGTTCAACGCCATTACCACGCAAATAAACGTTATAGCCGTCATAGTCTGAGAAGGCTTCGACCCCCTCATATATCTTGCCAAATTCAGTCGGTGTGCCGTTATTCATCACACACTCATAGGCTTGCAATACTTTGGTCGGATCTAGCTCGTTTTTCATTTCGATCTCCTCGCTAAAACACACACTATTAGTGTGGTCAATAATTGAGTGACACGCCAATCAAATCGAGTAACTGGTGTATCTGCGATTGGCAATCTATTGATTAATTCACAGTTAAATACGTATACCAGAGTAAAATGAATCTTGTGAGTGGTTAGATTTGTCATCAACATCAATCATTTTGCTGACGCGAGGTGAATTATGGAACTAACGAATTTCGTTGCTCAAGAGCATACCATCTGGAATCTGTTTATCGCCTTATTGCTCGGCGCTATCGTTGGTACTCAGCGTGGCTGGGTGATGCGTAATAGTGTTGAGGGCAGTCGAGTCGCTGGCATCCGCACATTCTCATTGGTCGGGTTACTCGGCGGTCTAGTGGGTATTCTCGCGGCTCATTACTCTCCGTTATTGATTGGTTTTGCTCTGATCGCTTTGGTGATACTGGCTTGTATTGCTTTTGTTATCCAACAGAAGAAAAGTGAAGATATTAGTATTACTGGTGTGGTGAGTTTAATTGTCACATTCGTCCTTGGCACATTAGCGGTGTCAGGCGAAGCGGTTGTAGCCGCCGCGGCAGCGGTGATCACGGCTGTCGTCCTCGATAATAAGAAAGAATTGCACCAAGCACTGCAAAAGCTGCAAGAGTATGAACTCGATGCCGCGCTACGTTTATTACTTATCTCAATCGTATTACTGCCGCTGCTGCCGAATCAAACCTATGGTCCATGGAATGCCCTTAATCCTTATGAGATATGGTGGATGGTGGTATTGATTGCCAGTATCTCTTTCGTTGGTTATTTCGCGATTAAGATTGGTGGCACTAAACGAGGCATTTTGTTTACCTCGGTGTTTGCCGGGCTAAGCTCCTCGACGGCACTGACTCTGCAGTTTTCTCACTTGTCGCGAGAACAAGCCAATATTAGTCCGCTACTCGCCAGCGGTATCTTGCTTAGTTGCGGCACCATGTTTCCGCGTTTATTGATTGTTTTGTCGGTGCTGAATCCACAATTGGTCAAAATACTTTGGCCGATTGTGTTAGTGATGATGGTGGCGCTCTATTTGCCGGCGTGGTGGATCTGGCGCAGCAGTAAGATTGAGACCGTTGAACAGCCAAATCAGAAAACCAACCCGTTGGCACTTCAATCAGCGCTATTCTTTGGCGTGGTGCTGGCGGTGATCATGTTGTTAAGCCACGCATTGTCGGATTGGTTTGGTAACGCGGGTACTTTGATTTTGGCTGCGCTTTCAGGCATTACCGATGTGGATGCTATCTCACTTGCGCTAGGACGACAAAGTACACAAACATTAAGCGTGCAGACTGCTGCATTGGGGATTTTTATTGCCGCTTCAGTCAATACCATTGTCAAAATGGGGATGGTGGTCAGTATCGGCAACAAAGCGCTATGGTCAAAAGTTGCGCCGGTTATGATTGGTTGCGTCCTGTCGGGTGGGGCAGTGCTGGTTGTGATGGCTTGAATGAGAATAACAGGCAATAAAAAACCCTCGCAGAGGCGAGGGTTTACATATCGAAAAGCGCGTTAATTAGTTAACTGCTTTTTCGCGAGCTTGTTCAGCTTGATCTGCTTGGATCGCAGTTAGTGCTACTGTGTACACGATATCGTCTACTAGAGCTCCACGAGACAGGTCGTTAACTGGCTTGCGCATACCTTGCAGCATTGGACCGATAGAAACTAGGTCTGCTGAGCGTTGTACCGCTTTGTAAGTCGTGTTACCAGTGTTTAGGTCTGGGAATACGAATACAGTTGCTTTACCAGCTACTGGAGAGTTAGGCGCTTTAGAAGCTGCCACGTTTTCCATGATTGCTGCGTCGTACTGTAGAGGACCGTCGATGATTAGATCAGGACGTTTCTCTTGAGCTAGTTTAGTTGCTTCACGTACTTTATCAACGTCTGCACCCTTACCAGATTCACCAGTAGAGTAAGAGATCATTGCTACGCGTGGTTCGATACCAAATGCTGCTGCAGAGTCAGCAGATTGGATAGCGATTTCAGCAAGCTGTTCAGCTGTTGGATCTGGGTTGATCGCACAGTCACCGTAAACCAGTACTTGGTCAGGTAGTAGCATGAAGAACACAGAAGATACGATTGACGCATCAGGTGCAGTCTTGATGATTTGGAACGGAGGAACGATAGTGTTCGCCGTAGTGTGAACAGCACCAGAAACTAGGCCGTCAACTTCGTCGTTCTCAAGCATCATTGTGCCTAGGAATACTGAATCTTGTAGTTTCTCACGAGCCACTACTTCAGTCATACCTTTAGAGCCACGTAGCTCAACTAGACGCGCTACGTAGTTTTCACGTACTTCATCAGAGTTGATGATAGTTACGCCAGCACCTAGCTCAACGCCTTGTTGTGCAGCAACGCGACGGATTTCGTCTGGGTTACCTAACAGCACACATTCCGCGATACCGCGCTCAGCACAGATAGCCGCAGCTTTAACTGTACGTGGCTCGTCACCTTCAGGAAGAACGATACGTTTAGCCGCTTTACGAGCGAATTCAGTTAGCTGGTAACGGAATGCTGGTGGGCTTAGACGACGAGACTTCTGAGTGCCTTCAGTCATAGACTCGATCCAGTTACCGTCGATGTGACCTGCAACGTGATCGTTGATGAACTCGATACGCTCTTTATCGTCAGCTGGCACTTCTAGGCTGAAGCTTTGTAGGTTCAGCGAAGTTTGCCATGTGTTGCCTTGAGCTTTGAAGATTGGAAGACCAGTGTCAAATGCAGGCTTACATAGGTTAGCGATTTCAGCTGGGATATCGTAACCACCAGTTAGTAGGATCGCACCGATCTCAACGCCGTTCATTGCAGCTAGAGAAGCAGCAACGATTACGTCTGGACGGTCAGCAGAAGTTACTAGTAGTGAACCTGGTTTGAAGTGCTCAATCATGTGCGGTAGAGAACGTGCACAGAAAGTGATGCTCTTGATGCGACGAGTCTTAATGTCACCTTCGTTGATGATATCAGCGCTTAGGTGAGAAGCCATGTCGATAGCACGAGTAGCAATCAGATCAATGCTCCATGGCACGCAACCTAGTACGCGAATAGGAGAAGTATTGAAGATCTGCATTACTTCAAGTTGGTTTTGGCTTGCTACGTCAGCATCATCGAAGATTTCTGATAGGTCAGGACGAGTACGACCTGCTTCATCAACTGGCGCGTTTAGCTTGTTGATGATAACACCAGAGATGTTCTTGTTCTTAGTTCCGCCGAAGTTAGAACATGCTACTTCGATGCGCTCTTTAAGCTGAGATGGGTTATCTGTGCCAGGAGTTGCAACTAGAACGATTTCCGCACCAAGAGTTGCCGCGATTTCCGCGTTCACTTGGTTAGCGAATGGGTGCTTACGAGTTGGTACTAGACCTTCGATTAGCGTAACGTCTGCATCTTTGTTGATTTGGTTGTAACGTTCTACAACTGTTTCTAGCAGTTCGTCCATGTTGTCAGCGCCGATCATATGCTCAGCTACAGACATCATCATTGGTTCGCCAATCTTCATATCGCTGTTAATGCCAACGATAGTTGAAGTTAGATCTGGTTGGTCGCCGCCGCTACGAGGTTGAGCGATTGGCTTGTAGAAAGAAACTTTAACGCCTTTGCGCTCCATCGCGCGAAGTACGCCCATGCTTACGCTAGTTAGACCAACACCAGCGCTAGTAGGGATAAGCATAATAGTACGAGACATTCGTATAGGTACCTTTTGCTATTGTGATCAAAGCTTGACTGTGCATTCCATGCGTGGGGCAAGAAAAAGGATACTTGCGCCCCCGAAACCTTCCATCATAAGAAAACTGGCTAGCCGATGGCTAGCCAGTTAAATCGATTAAAGACCTGCTAGACGAGCAGTGTCTTCTGCGATAACCAACTCTTCGTTAGTAGAGATAACCATCGCTGGGATACGGCTGTTTTCAGTAGTGATAACGCCTTCGCCGCCGAAACGAGCTTTAAGGTTAGCTTCGCTGTCAACTTCGATACCGAAGATGCCTAGACGGTTAAGAACCATCTCACGGATTGGACCAGAGTTCTCGCCGATACCGCCAGTGAAAGTGATAGCGTCTAGACGACCGTCTAGAGAAGCAGTGTAACCAGCTACGTATTTAGCTAGACGGTGACAGAATACGTCCATCGCGCGAGTAGCTTCTTCTTTTTGACCGTAGTTGTCTTCAACGAAACGACAGTCTGAAGTTACTTCAGTTAGACCTTGTAGGCCAGACTCTTTAGTTAGCATAGTGTTGATTTTCTCAACAGAGTAGCCAAGAGTGTCGTGTAGGTGGAAGATGATAGCTGGGTCGATGTCACCACAACGAGTACCCATTACTAGACCTTCTAGTGGAGTTAGACCCATAGAAGTGTCAACAGATTGGCCGTTCTTAACTGCACAAACAGAAGCACCGTTACCTAGGTGACAGTTGATGATGTTTACTTCTTCAACTGGCTTGCCAAGGATGTTAGCTACTTCACGAGTGATGAATAGGTGTGAAGTACCGTGCATGCCGTAACGACGGATGCCGTGCTCTTTGTATAGGTTGTATGGAAGAGCGTATAGGTAAGACTCTTCAGGCATAGTTTGGTGGAAAGCAGTGTCAAACACAGCAACGTTTTTCAGTGCTGGGAATGATTTTTGAGCTGCTTTGATACCAATGATGTGCGCAGGGTTGTGAAGAGGTGCTAGAGTTGCACAGTCTTCGATACCTTTAAGAACTTCGTCAGTGATTAGAGCTGATTGAGTGAACTGCTCACCACCGTGAACTACACGGTGACCGATAGCTGCTAGGTTCTCAGAAAGCTCTGGCTTAGAAGCAAGAATAGTTTCTACCATGAACGATAGTGCTTCTTCGTGAGCTGCACCAGCACCTAGTTGAGCTTCGTGCTTACCATCAAGTTTCCACTTGATACGTGCTTCAGGAAGGTGCAGACATTCTGCAAGACCTGATAGGTGCTCGTTGCCGTTTTCTGCATCAACAACAGCGAATTTAAGAGAAGAACTACCGCAGTTTAAAACTAAAACTAGCTTAGACATGAGTGACTACCTGTTAATCGTCTGAAATATCCTTGGTAACAATGGGCAAAGCGAACTCATTGGAAAAAGGCTCACAACTAATGCTGTGAACCTCCTCTTGGAGCCGTGCTCTCATCACCGTAGATATCAAAATCAGTTAGGATGAAAATTTATCACAAGAATAGACGAGCCTTTTATCAGCTGCGTACTACTTGTGACTAAAAAACTTTTAAATCCGTATATAAAAAGAGGTTGCTTTACCAAGCAATCAACTTGTGCAATCCTTGCAGATGTCTCTCAGAGTTGCCTAAATTGTAAATAAGAGCAACAATGAGATTGAGGGTCTGCAAAGGATAGCGATAATAAAGCAATATAACAAAAAAATTTTGAAAGAATATTAACTTTAGTCAAATTTTTACGCGATTAGTTGAATCTTTCAACTCTTTTTTAGTAGGGCGCCCTTTACTGGAAGTGAGAGAGTCATATGAATAATAAAGTCGGTATCGTTCACAGCTTGCGTGATGGACAGAAGTACATGGATACTTGGCCGATGCGCAAAGAGCTAGCTCCACTGTTCCCTGAGCAGCGTATTATTAAAGCCACGCGCTTTGGCATGAAAGTCATGCCAGCAGTTGCCGCTATTAGTGTTTTGACACAAATGGCGTTTACTAACTATCAAGGTTTGCCACAAGCGGTAATCGTTGCATTATTTGCTATCAGCATGCCGATTCAAGGTATGTGGTGGCTGGGTAATCGCTCAAATACTCGATTGCCACCGGCTCTTGCGGGTTGGTATCGCGAGTTACACCAAAAAATTGTTGAAAGTGGTTTTGCTTTAGAGCCAATGAAATCACGCCCACGCTATAAAGAGTTAGCGCAACTTCTAAATCGCGCATTTCGCCAGTTGGATAAGACCTCTTTAGAGAGATGGTTCTAACCGGGGAGAGCGTTCGGCTTCGCCTCACTGTGAGAATTGAGAGTCGAGAACGCAACGCTTAAGCGTTGCTTCGGGAATCGGGATGCGGGAACGCTCAGCAGCAAGCGCTGAGCTCCAGAACAGTTCGCTGCGAGAAACACATGAATAAACGAAAGGGTTGGCATTTGCCGGCCTTTTTTGTATCTGCAGTAGTGGGATGTGGGAACGCTCAGCAACCAGTGCTGAGCTACAGAACGGTACGCTGTGAGAAAACACAAGAACAAATTAAACGGTTGGAGTTACGATTTTTTATCCGTAGCAGCGAGATCACTCGCTGCGTTCTCGTCTCCGAAGTCCGTAATCCCAAATCTGTAGCAAAACATCCATGTTTTGCGTTCTCGAAGCAAAGCGATCCCAATCATGTTTTGCGTTCTCGAAGCAGAGCGCTCTCTATTTTCGATTCTATAATCTGTAAAAAGCGCTCGCGTTCTTTAACTAAACATCGCAATGGCTTCAGCAGGCGCGACATAATCCAATTGGAAAGCCTCTGCCACTTCTTTACAGGTGACTTTACCGTGAATAACGTTTAGTCCTTCTAAGAAGCCTTTGTCGTCGAGCAATGCTTGACGGTAACCTTTGTTTGCCAGTTTAACTATGTAAGGTAATGTTGCGTTGTTTAGCGCAAATGTAGAAGTTCGTGCTACAGCGCCTGGCATGTTGGCGACGCAGTAATGCACCACATCATCTACAATATAGGTCGGATCGGCGTGGGTGGTGGCATGGGATGTTTCAAAACAGCCGCCTTGGTCAATCGCGACATCCACTACCGCAGCGCCAGGCTTCATTTTTGCAATGTGCGCTTTGGTCACAAGTTTAGGAGCCGCAGCGCCAGGGATAAGCACCGCACCAATCACAAGGTCCGCTTCAAGTACATGTTTTTCAATCGCATCTTCGGTTGAATAAACCACTTTTGCACGACCTTGGAACTCTTCGTCTAATTTGCGAAGCGTGTCAATATTTCTATCAAGAATCGTTACATCGGCACGCAAACCTACTGCCATGCGTGCAGCATTTGCACCGACAACACCGCCGCCGATCACAACGATTTTGGCCGGTTCAACGCCCGGAACCCCACCAAGTAAAAGCCCTCGACCTCCATGAGACTTTTCTAATGTTTGAGCGCCAGCTTGGATCGACATACGACCAGCCACTTCTGACATCGGCGCTAATAGTGGCAAGCGACCCATATTATCTGTTACAGTCTCATAGGCTATACAGACGGCTTTGCTCTTGATTAGCTCTTCAGTTTGTGGAAAATCTGGAGCTAGGTGCAGATATGTAAATAATATTTGTCCCTCTCGAAGCATTGAACGCTCGATAGCTTGAGGTTCTTTAACCTTAACAATCATTTCTGCTTGCGTGAAAACGTCGGCAGCAGTAGGAAGAATGGATGCGCCTACAGCGATGTAATCATCGTCAGAAAAGCCAATGCCCGCCCCGGCTTGGGTTTCAACAACAACTTGGTGGCCTTGAGATACTAGCTCTCGAACACTTGCTGGGATCATGCCCACGCGGTATTCGTGGTTTTTGATTTCCTTAGGTACGCCAATGATCATCCTGACTCCTCATTATATTTTGGTTGTAATAACTATGTGTGGGGTAGTATTGTCGAGTTAATATCTAGTATAAAAGCAAATGTTTAACATTTGTTGCTAAATATTTAAAAGATGTAGTATATATATTTGCAAGGAAGTAATAAGGTGGAATAAAAAATGGCAGACAACAATAAGAAGCCGTCCAAGGATCTAGACCGTATTGACCGTAATATTCTGAACGAATTGCAGAAAGATGGTCGTATTTCAAACGTTGAACTCTCTAAGCGTGTAGGGCTTTCACCAACACCGTGTTTGGAGCGTGTACGTCGATTAGAACGTCAAGGTTACATCACGGGTTATACAGCTCTTCTTAACCCTCAGTACCTCGACGCGTCACTGTTAGTATTTGTTGAAATTACGTTAAATCGTGGTGCGCCAGACGTATTTGAACAATTCAATGCAGCGGTACAGAAATTGGATGATATCCAAGAGTGTCACTTAGTTTCTGGTGACTTCGACTACCTATTAAAAACTCGTGTAGCAGATATGGGCGCATATCGTAAGCTGCTAGGCGATACACTACTGCGTTTACCTGGTGTGAATGACACTCGTACTTACGTAGTAATGGAAGAAGTGAAGCAAACGAACCAATTGGTCATCAAAACACGATAACATCTGATTTAAGTGAACTGCCGATTAATTTTGGGTCTGCAGATAGCGCTCGCACGCTTGTGGGCTTATCCCTTTCTGGCACAAGTTCACTTTAATCACAGTATTTCGTGCGTCAGGATAAAATCCTTCCCATATTCTGACGTTAGACAATTGGGTTTTTGACTTTGATATGGTTAAATCTATAGTCCGAGTGGCAGTGCTGCTCGGACTATTTTTTTCTATTAAAGACAAGTTGGTTATGTTCAAGAAGAACAGCAATAAAATCGAAACAATAATCAAGACTGGAGAAGAGGCTCAACCTTCTCGTTTGACTGGTCCCGAGCGCTTAAAAGAGTGCAGTTTGATTGTCGCCATTTTAGGCTCAATTTTCCTCTCTATCGCCTTGCTTTCATTTAACCCCGCCGATCCTTCCTGGTCACAAACCGCATGGGCGGGCGACATCGACAATTCAGGTGGTGCGGTAGGTGCATGGCTTGCGGACACGCTGTTTTTTGGCTTTGGTTCGCTGGCCTACACGTTGCCAGTGATTATTACGGTGGTGTCTTGGGTTTTATTTCGTAAACGTGGCGAGGATGAACCGCTAGACCTTATGCTCTGGGGTACACGTTTACTGGGCTTAACCATTCTTGTTTTAACCAGCTGTGCTTTAGCCGATATTAACTTTGATGACATTTGGTACTTTTCATCTGGTGGTGTGATTGGTGATGTTCTCACCAGCCTTGCACTGCCTACGCTGAATGTTCTTGGCACAACTCTGGTACTGCTTTTCCTTTGGGGCGCTGGTTTTACTTTGCTAACAGGTATTTCATGGCTGGAGATTGTTGATTCTCTAGGTGAGAAGACTATTCAATTCTTTACTAGCCTGACCAACCGAGTTCGCGGTGAACGTGATGAAACGATTGAGCCAGACCTAAAAGACGCTGATGACTTTGTAGTGCCTCAGCGCCGCGCGTTAGCGCAAGAGGAAGCAGAACCATTAACGGCGCCGGTTGAGCCGCGCCGCTATAACATTCATATGCCAGAAAGCGCCACAGCCGCTTTGGCAGCCAATGCAGCGTCAGCGGGCACGGTACAAGAAACACCACTAAATGTGACTGCTGAGCCGGAACACAGCGCGCCAGCTGCAATTGAGCCTGTTGTTGAGGTGCCAACAGCGCAACCTGTCTATGTTCAACCTACTGTGGTAGAACCAACAGTCTCAGCTGAGCCTCAGATTGAACGTACGCGCCAATTAAACGCGACCATCGAGCAGTTAGAGGAAGATGCGTTTAATTCTAACGACATGGCTGAGCAAAATATGGCAGCGTGGCAACAAGATGTTGTCGAGCCATCGATTGTTCAAGCAACAGTGCCTCAATCTGTAATAGTTGAGCCTGCCGTTGCACAAGCACAGATGCCACAGTCGCAAGTTGAAGCACAACCAATTGAACAGCCACAAGAGATGCCTAGCGTTGCTGCTGGGCAAGAGGAAACCGCGACTCAACTTGACGATCTGCCATGGAACAGTGTGGAAGAGGTGCCGCAGCCGCTGATTGATCCCGCGACCCTAGAACAAATTAGCCAACAGGTTGAACCCGACACTAATCATGTTGAGCCTGTGATCAGCTCGTTTGAGGTTGCAGAGCCTGTTTCGGAGCAAGAAATGGCTGAGACGCCACTTGCATCTGAGCACTCTTCTCAACCAATCCATGAACAGCCTCAAGCAGAGCCAACAGTCGAGCAAGAGCCGTTTGTTGAAGAAATTGAACCGAACCAAGACAACGATGTGGCTGCCTTCCAATCTTTGGTAGCAGATGCTCAGGCGAAAGTGGTTGCTCAGCAAAACCCATTCTTGGTGCAACAAGAGGTGAATCTGCCAAAACCAGCCGAGCCACTACCAACACTTGATTTGCTATACCATCCTGAAAAGCGTGAAAACTTTATTGACCGCGAAGCACTTGAATCAATTGCGCGCTTGGTTGAATCAAAGCTGGCAGACTATAAGATCCAAGCGACAGTGGTGGATATCTTCCCTGGTCCCGTTATCACACGATTTGAACTGGATTTAGCGCCAGGGGTGAAGGTAAGCCGGATTTCTGGGCTATCGATGGACTTAGCGCGTTCACTATCAGCCATGGCTGTGCGTGTGGTTGAGGTGATCCCTGGCAAACCTTATGTCGGTCTTGAATTGCCGAATATGAGCCGCCAAACCGTCTACTTCTCAGATGTGGTTGGTAGCCAGACCTTTATTGATGCAACTTCGCCAACCACAGTGGTATTGGGGCAAGACATCGCTGGTGAAGCGGTGATTGCAGATATCGCTAAGATGCCTCACGTACTAGTGGCTGGTACTACAGGCTCGGGTAAGTCGGTGGGTGTGAACGTTATGATCCTAAGTATGCTGTACAAAGCATCACCAGAAGATCTGCGCTTTATTATGATCGACCCGAAAATGTTGGAGCTATCTGTCTATGAGGGTATTCCTCACTTGTTGGCAGAAGTGGTTACTGACATGAAGGATGCATCCAATGCCCTACGTTGGTGTGTGGGCGAGATGGAGCGCCGCTATAAACTCATGTCAGCTTTAGGCGTTCGTAACATTAAAGGCTTCAATGACAAGCTTAAGATGGCTGCCGAAGCCGGGCATCCAATTCATGACCCACTGTGGCAACCGGGCGACAGTATGGACCCTGAAGCGCCATTGCTGGAAAAACTGCCTTATATCGTGGTGGTGGTAGATGAATTTGCTGACTTGATGATGGTTGTCGGCAAGAAAGTCGAAGAGCTTATTGCCCGTTTGGCGCAAAAAGCGCGTGCTGCTGGTATCCACCTGATTCTTGCGACTCAGCGTCCATCGGTAGATGTTATTACTGGTTTGATTAAAGCAAACATCCCAACTCGCGTGGCGTTTACTGTTTCGACTAAGACCGACTCGCGTACCATTCTTGACCAAGGTGGTGCAGAATCACTATTGGGTATGGGTGATATGTTGTACTTGCCACCAGGTTCGAGCCACACGGTGCGTGTTCACGGTGCCTTTGCCTCGGATGATGATGTACATGCAGTGGTGAATAACTGGAAAGCGCGAGGCAAGCCTAACTACATTGAAGAGATCATTAGTGGTGACCAAGGTCCTGAAAGCCTACTACCAGGTGAAACCATGGAAGCGGATGAAGACATCGATCCATTGTTCGATCAAGTTGTGGAGCATGTGGTGCAATCACGCCGTGGCTCAGTATCTGGCGTGCAGCGTCGCTTTAAGATTGGCTACAACCGCGCAGCGCGAATTGTAGAGCAACTTGAAGCGCAAGGGATTGTCAGTGCGCCAGGTCATAACGGTAACCGTGAAGTACTGGCACCAGCGCCCGGGCGAGATATGAACTAACCGGTTCTATCGACCACCGAGATTGAAAACAAAAACGCAGGATATTCCTGCGTTTTTGTTTTAGGTAGAGCAAAAAATAATACCATAAATAGCAATAAATGATTTTGTAAAAGAGGTTTGGTATTTGAGGATTGTCACCCTATAGATCATCGGGTCTCATCAACAAATTTATCGTGATGAATATCAATGTTTATGGAGGGAAATGTAGAGCAGAGTAACCCCCCTCTGCCGACAGGAACTCAGAATTAAATGTGACTAGTATCACTTTTTCTTGTGTTTATTTAGCTATTTATCGTAGGAAAAATCGGACATTTTTAAGCATCTGATTTAGTATATTTATTCTCATTTTTATAGGATTATAGTCAATAAATTCAGTGGCTTAAGAGATTCTTAAAGTGAAAAAAATAATAATTATGTTAGGGCTTTTATCGTTATCAGGTTGTAGTGTAATTGATAACAACACAAGAGATGATTATTCAATCCAAAGAAAAGCAGCTTTCGCTCTAGGCACTAGTGCAGAACAAGTCAAAATCGAGCACAGAACTGCTGATCTTATGAAAGTAGAATTTGACGCTATTTACAAAAATAGGCGATTCCAGTGCTACTACACTGGTGGTGTAGTAGTGACTAGTGATGCGGTTTGTTCTGCGACTGATGGTAAAGGGATGCCATCGGGTGCGAATTGTAATGGCTTGATGAAAGCTGCAGGTCAATGTTAATGGCAGAGTTCAAAGTATTCAAAGGTAAGATTGATGGCTTAGGCCAGAGTGAATTCAGCAAATTTGGTCACAAGTATAGCTACATCAAACTTCTTGATGGCGATAACAACTTCCATATGGTTAAACATATCGCTACTTTCAATACCACCGATTCATTTCTTAAGTTGGGTAGTGAGGTTGAACTTTACACGTATTGTGATGCAGGAGATAAGGTAATACTTGGCTTAGTCGCAGATGGTAAAAGAGTGGTTGATATGGAAGATATCAATCAAGCCTTAAGTGGTATGGAAAGTAGCTTCAGAAAAATGCTGATATGGGGTGTTATCCCTAGTCTTTTCCTGTCTTTTATTTTCATCGGCATTCCATTATTAATGGTGATGTCATATATGTGTTGGAAAATACATAAAATAATGAAAGTATTAAACAAAGACAGCGTTACAGCATTTCTTAACGAGAATGGATTTAACGTTTAATAGCAATATTTTTTAGCTGACTAATTTAGGAAGGATTGGTTTAAACCAATCCTTTTTTTCATTCTCCAACTCATTTATCACAAACTCCCATACGTTCTTTAATAGAATCTAAGATACAGTCCTTGATGCGGCTTGCCCATTTCTTGGCGACATAAGAGGGTTGGAAAGCCAAATAAAACTCGGTTTGGTTAAGTGGTTCGTCAAAGACATACAAATTCTGGTAGTTACTCTCGTCAACAAAGTATTCCGGTAAGATCGCAATGCCTGCGTTAGCAAGGATGGCTTGATAGATCCCAAAACTATTGTTAATCACTTGCATGTTTTTATGCTGGTGAAAACTCTCGCCATATTGCTGAAATAGCTGTTCCCATGTGTTACTTCTCGAAGCATTTCTGACGATCAAGCGATGATTGGCATTGATTTGTTCAAAGCTAAACACTTGTTGAGTGTTGGCGTATTGCTGGCTGCAAATCAGTACATTTCTTAGTGATACCAGCGGAATGTATTCGAGTCCGCTCTCATCGGTTTTGTTGCGAATCGAAAAGTCGAAACGGCTCTGTTTGAGGTCGATGACCGTATCAGTTAAATCCAGATTGACGATCAACTTATCAGCTTCGAGTTGGGATAATGCTGGCGTGAGCAACTTAATCCCCAAATCGAGTGGTGCAGTTATTTCTAAGTGAGTGCGACTGTTACTAAGTTGCGTGTCAGCAAGAACCTGGTTGAAGTTGCGCTCCAGAGCAGCGTACTCTTGGTACAAGTTTGCCCCTTTGGTCGTCAGTTCTACTTTGCTTCCTTGCCCTCTAACAAAGAGCTTGAAACCAAGCTTATCTTCCAAGTTTTTGATTTGATAGCTTATTGATGATTGTGAAATCGACAATTCTTCGGCTGCCTTAGAAAAGCTCAAATGCTTTGCAACGGCAGAGAAGTAGGGCAGGTGGCTCGCTAGATGTAATAGCATCGAAAAATTAGATATTTAAATACAATAAATCTATTTTATTTATCTATGCCCGTTGAGGCAATATGCCTGAAACAAACCTGTAAGTGCTTTTTTGCCGCTTTTGAGATCATTAACTGCTTGGTGACCACGAGTAGGTACTAACAAACATAATCGCGTTGAGGTGTATAGATGAGTAAACAATATATTGGTGATTTAGTGTTAAGCCAGGAGCAAATCAAGTTAGGGGCTAGCCAAGTAGCGCAACAATTGAATCAGCGCTTTGTTGATCAAGATGCGGTGATTATTACTGTCGTGCCGGGTGGAATACTGTTTACTGCCGATCTCGTTCGTGAACTGACATTTGATCTCAGTATGGATTATATCTCTTGCCCTCATACCCCTGGAGATAGAAACAATACTTCGGAGATTGTCTTCCATCAAAACATCCCGCTGGCAGGGCGTAATGTGATTCTAGTTGACGATGCCATTGAATCTGGCGGCACCATGAAACGTATCGCTCACTTTTTGCAGCAAGAGTTCGATTTAAAATCGTTGTCCATCGCGACTCTGTTTGTTAAACCCGGTCGCGTCGACATTCCGGTAACTCAGTATCATGCATACGTGATGGAGAATGATGATCTTTTGGTTGGCTATGGACTGCCTTGGAAGGATCAATTAAGGAATATCCCTTATGTATCCAAGTTAGTTGTTGAGTAACCCCAACTAGGCTAGCTGACAGTTAACATTATGATTTTAGAAAACAGTATTGCCGATAATTTTAAGTGGTTAAACCCACCTAAGCATTACCAGTTGAATGGCTCAGGAATCGAAATTACGCCTTTTGCTAATACCGATTTTATCCGTTCGTACAACTCGACTATCGCTGATAATGCCAGCTTTTACTTTCGTGAAATTGAAGGAGACTTTTGCCTGCAAGCTAAGCTAGAGGGGCAACTGATAGGGAAGTATGATGCAGGCGCACTAATGATTCGCATCGACGAGAAACATTGGGCAAAACTCTGTATTGAGCGATGTGCAGACGATGGGATCTCAATTGTTTCCGTTGTTACTAACACTTGGTCTGACGATACCAATAATGAACGTTTAGATTGTGCGAATTGTTATTTAAGAGTGATTAGACAAGGCGATCTTATTGTATTTCACTACAGTCTTGATGGGCATATCTGGCGCTTTGTAAGGAAGTTTCCTATCGACTGGTCAAATTCAATACAAGTTGGCCTTGCCGTACAAGCGCCGTTTGAGCAAGGCGCAGTGGTTGAATTTAGTGATGTTCGTTTAGGTCCTAATCGCGTGGTTAATTTTAGAGACGGCAGTTAAGGTCAGTCTCGATAACAAAAAGGGTTGGCTTCAAGCCAACCCTTTGTACAAGAATATAAACTGGTCGTTTAAAATCAGTGGTTATTTACTTTTGACTAGTTGAGCCACTACGATAACCGCCAAAGCGATAAGGTTGGCGGCAAAGATTACAACTAACCATTGCGGCATAGACAGCGTTAGGAATTGCCAGACGATTTTTGAGCAGTCGCCGTAAGCTTCAAACATCCAAGGCGCCCATTTGTTCAGTGGCGCCCATTCTGGGAAGCGAACAAACAGATCACAGGTTGCAAATGGTGATGGGTTGAACTGGTAGTCTACGTGCTCTAGAGCAAGTGATAAGCCGCGATATGCGCTGTAACCCCATGCAGCTAAGCCAAGCCAACGTACAACGCCATTTTGTGGCGCAATAAGACCAATGATTGCTGCACCACCAATACCCATCATGGCAACACGCTCATAAATACACATTACACAAGGTGGCAACTCCATCACGTGTTGGAAGAATAGGGCACAAGCTTCAAAGAAGACGATGAAGCCAAGTAAGATAGCCCATGAAAGACGGCTTTGCGAAAAGCTCTTTAACGTTGCTAGAAAGTTCAAAATTCTGTCCTTGTTCAGAAATAAAAAAAGCTCTGATAGTTCAGAGCTTTTTAGCTTGGATTAGTTTCCTAATCAAGTAGAAATATTAGTGACCGCTTGAAACCGCTTCAACCACGCCACCAACATGCGCTTCAATCCAGCCCATATCATAGAACCATGCAGTTGCAGGCTCTAGGAAGAACATGATGCCAGCAAGACCCACTAGAGCCAGTACGATAGTGTACGGCAGAGCCATGATCACCATGCGACCGTATGATAGACGAATCAATGGAGCCAGTGCTGAAGTCAGTAGGAATAGGAATGCTGCTTGACCGTTTGGCGTTGCGACTGAAGGTAGGTTAGTACCTGTGTTGATCGCAACTGCTAGCAAATCAAACTGTTCACGAGAGATCACACCTTCAATCAGTGCCGCTTTTACTTCGTTGATGTATACCGTACCAACGAATACGTTGTCCGATACCATAGAAAGCAGACCGTTAGCCACGTAGAACATCGCTAGCTGCGTGCCTTTATCTTCAACGGCTAGTACCGCGTCGATAACTGGTTTAAATAGCTGTTGGTCAATGATTACCGCTACAACGGCAAAGAACACGGCAAGAAGGGCAGTAAACGGAAGCGCTTCTTCAAACGCTTTACCCATTGAGTGCTCTTCGATAACACCAGTAAACGAGGTTGCTAAAATGATAACCGCAAGACCAATCAGACCTACAGCTGCAAGGTGCATTGCTAGTGCGATGATCAAAAATACCGCGATTGCGCCTTGAACCCATAGCTTAGCCACGTCTTGGTTAGTACGAGTTTTACGCTCTTCAGTATCGAAATCAACTAGGATTTGACGCACAGCATCAGGAAGCTCTGCACCGTAACCAAATACTTTAAACTTCTCAACTAGAGCACAAGTGATGATACCGCAGAAAAATACTGGCAGTGTTACTGGTGCCATACGGATCAAGAACTCACCAAATAGCCAGCCTGCTTGGTCTGCAATGATCAGGTTTTGTGGTTCGCCCACCATAGTGGTTACGCCACCTAGCGCGGTACCCACACCTGCGTGCATAAGCAGTGAGCGCAAGAATGCACGGTAGTTTTCTAAGTCATCACGAGTTAGTTCAGGGATGGTTTCATCATTGTTGTGGTCATGGTCGCCAATCGGGTTGCCTGAAGCCACTTTGTGATAAATCGCGTAGAAGCCAACCGCAACGCTGATAACCACAGCGATTACTGTTAGTGCGTCTAGGAATGCTGATAGGAACGCTGCTGCAAAGCAGAATGCCATTGATAGCAGTACTTTAGATCGAATGCCAAGCAGTATCTTAGTGAAGATAAACAGCAGCAGGTTCTTCATAAAGTAGATACCAGCTACCATGAAGACTAAGAGTAGTAGTACTTCAATATTGGCAACGAGTTCGTGTTTCACTTGTCCCGGGGTGGTCATGCCGATAGCAACAGCTTCAATGGCAAGCAAACCACCTGGTTGTAGTGGGTAACACTTAAGTGCCATTGCAAGGGTGAAAATAAACTCTGCAACTAACAACCAACCTGCGACGAACGGATCGACAAAGAAAAATACGATTGGGTTGATGATGAGAAAAGCGATGATTAAGACTTTGTACCAGTCTGGCGCTTTACCAAGGAAATTCTTGATAAACGCATTTCCGAGAGACATTGGCATAATACAACTACTCTATTGATGGTTACGACGAAACATTGCTTGCGTGTAAATCCTTATTTCGGAAAAGTGAATAATTATCCGAAGCAACAGTAACCTGGGAAAACAACAATCGGTAATTGTGATGTAGTCTTGCCAAGTCACTCCCTGAGAATGACAAGCACTCATTATATACTTTGTGCGCTACAATACTCTTCAGCACCATGGAGTCAATGAATAACTCGTTATTGACAGAATACTCGGTGCTTTTCTCCTCAAAACGCGATCAAAGTTACGTAACGATAACATAAGAGTTGTAAAAAATTCCATTTTGTTTCTCATACAAAGCGAAAGCAAAGAATAAAACAATTAACTTTTACAAAAGTGGTACAATAGGCACACAAAGTTTGAGTATTTTGAAAACTTATATTACCTGTATGACTGCGCAATGGCGGGAACTTTGATTGCAAAAAGCGCGATAAACATGGGTTTTATTGTGTTTGATTGACCATATTGATGCCATCGCCATCAACTCAAAAATAGTGTTATTACTCTATTTTTATTTTGCAAGAAGTTTACTATCAGCTTGTTTCCGATAGGTAATAACTAGTGGTATGATGAGTGATTCTGAACCCCCGAATAAATAGAATATTGGATGCAACTTAATGGTCATTAAGGCAAAGAGCCCTGCAGGATTTGCAGAAAAATACATTATTGAGAGTATTTGGAAAGGGCGCTTCCCTCCAGGTTCCATTCTTCCGGCTGAACGTGAACTTTCTGAGCTTATTGGCGTGACGCGTACAACGTTGCGTGAGGTTTTACAACGTTTAGCGCGAGATGGCTGGCTGACTATTCAGCACGGAAAGCCAACAAAAGTTAACCAGTTTATGGAAACCTCTGGTTTGCATATCCTCGATACACTAATGACGCTGGATGCGGATAACGCCACCTCCATCGTTGAAGATTTGCTTGCAGCACGCACAAATATCAGCCCGATTTTTATGCGTTACGCATTTAAAGCAAATAAAGAGAATTCAGAGCGCACAATTAATAACGTGATTGAATCATGTGAAGCTTTAATTAGTGCTGACTCTTGGGATCAATTTATGCAGTCATCACCTTATGCTGAAAAAATTAAGCAGCACATCAAAGATGACGGTGAAAAAGACCCAATTAAGCGCGAAGAGATTCTGCTGGCGAAAACATTTAACTTCTACGATTACATGTTATTCCAACGCCTGGCATTCCACTCTGGTAACCAGATCTACGGTTTGATTTTTAACGGTCTACGTAAACTGTACGATCGTGTTGGTAGCTACTACTTCTCTAATCCTGAAGCGCGTGAACTTGCATTGCAGTTCTACCGCAACCTGTTAGAAGTGTGTGAATCTGGTAACCGTGAGAGCATTCCTGTGTTAGTTCGCCACTACGGTATTGAAAGTGGTCAAATTTGGCAAAAAATGAAAACAACCTTGCCGACTAACTTTACCGAAGACGACAGCTAATTGTTATGCTGAGTTATGAAAACGCCCATCCTTGAGATGGGCGTTTTGCTAATTAGATTTCGATGGTGACATCATCACAGAGGGTAGAAGAACAGGCTAACACATACCCTTGGGCGATTTCCTCTTCGGTCAACGGTGAGTGGCTACTGCTCTCCACCTGACCCACTTTCACCTTACATTTGCATGAACCACAAATACCGCTTCGACAAGCGATGATGATTGGTACCCCGCCTTGTTCCAGAGCATCAGCCAATAGCGCACCTCGGCTTGCCTCTAAGCTTTGCCCAAGCGATGGCAGCTCAATACGTACTTGCTCTCCTTCTTCTTGGGCTGAGATCGTTTGTTCAGTCTGTACTGGTGTGAAGCTCTCCTGATGGAACTGGCTCATATCAAAACCTAATTGCTCAAGGTAACTCGCGGTATCAAGCATAAACTGGTTTGGTCCACACAAATAAACTGTGCGCTGTTTAAAGTCTGCAACCAAAGTTTCTAGCCATTCAGCCGACAGGCGCCCTTGTGGGTAATCACTCTCTCTAGCTTCTTTTAACAGCAGCTGTAAATTAAAATTGGAGTGGCTTGCTGCGAGGGTTTCAAGCTTATCGAAATAAATGGTTTGTTCGATATTGCGTGCGATATGTAGAAAAGTAATATCGGTCTCATTACCACCATTCTCTTCAGCTAACCACGCTTGTGCCATCGCGAATACGGGCGTGATTCCGCACCCTGCGCTAATCAGCAGTACCTTATTCTGACCATCGAGTTTCCGTGGTAGGCAGTCGATATTGTTAAACTCTCCAGCAGGCGCTAAACACTCGACTTCATTGCCAACAGCCAGTTGGTCAACGATATAATTGGATACCTTGCCTCCTTCGACTCGCTTTACCGTGAGTTGCAGACATGATTGTCCCGGTAAGGAGCTGATGGAATAAGCTCGGTACTCGGTCGAATCGCCAATATTGACGCCCAAAGTAACAAACTGACCAGGTTTAAAATCAAACTGGTGACTCTCTTCGCTGGCAAGCATTAGCGAAACACAATCATCAGTTTCGAACCATTTTTCAATGCAGCGTAAGGTGGCAGGATAGCTTGGTGGGTTAGCAACATGGGTATTGACTGACATGGGAAATCTCAAATAGCGAATAAAATAGTCTGCCATCTGCGATAATGAATGACTCGCAAGATGGCAGACGTGGCAGTGATTACAATTAACCTAGGATGGTCTGTAGGTCATTCTCGACGGTGCTGATTGCGCGCATATCGAATTTTTCTTGAATGATTGCCAATAGGTTGTCGGTCAAGAACGCAGGTGCGGTAGGACCGGTGTAAATGCCTTTAACACCAAGAGCAAATAGCGTTAGTAAGATAACAATCGCTTTTTGCTCAAACCAAGATAGAACCAGTGTCAGTGGCAGTTCATTGATGTCACAGTCAAATTCTTTAGCCAGAGCAAGCGCAAGTTGGATTGCTGAATAGGCATCATTACATTGACCAACATCGAGTAGACGAGGGATGCCGTTGATGTCACCGAATTGGTTTTTGTTAAAGCGGAACTTACCACATGCAAGAGTTAGAATTAGCGTATCTTCTGGTGCATTGGCAGTGAAATCTGTGTAGTAACTGCGCTCTGATTTATCACCATCACAGCCGCCAACGAGGAAGAAGTGACGAATGTTACCTTGTTTCACTTGATCGATAACAGCTGGCGCTGCGTTCATCAGCGCATTGCGACCAAAGCCCACGGTGATCATTTGCTCGATTTCATTGTGCTGGAAGCCCGGCGCAGCCAGTGCCGCATCAATCGCTGCAGAGAAATCATCACCTTCAATATGACTAACACCTGGCCAGCCAACAATGCTTCGGGTAAATAGACGATCTGCATATTGACCTACATTAGGGTTAAGCAAGCAGTTTGAGGTCATCACGATTGCGCCTGGGAAGTTAGCAAATTCTTTCTGCTGATTTTGCCATGCGCTGCCATAGTTACCGACAAGGTGAGGGTACTTGTTGAGTTCTGGGTAGCCGTGCGCTGGCAGCATTTCACCATTGGTGTACACGTTAATGCCTTTACCTTCGGTTTGTTGAAGGATTTTTTCTAGATCATGCAGATCATGACCTGAGACTAGAATACATTTACCTTTAACTGGCTTGACATTGACTGAGGTCGGAACTGGATGACCAAAGGTTGCGGTCTCGCCAAGATCCAGCATCTCCATCACTTTGTAGTTCATCAAGCCGATCTCCATTGAACACTCTAACAGTGCATTGAGATCACTTGGCTCAGTGCCTAGCCATGCCATGATTTTGTGGAACTGGGCATGAATGGCTTCATCGGTCTGTCCAAGTACACGTGCATGCTCCATGTAAGCCGCCGCACCTTTTAAGCCATAAAGGCACAATAAACGCAGACCGATGACATCTTCACTTACTTGCTCTTTGCCACGGTTAACTGCCGCTTGTGGAGCAAATGCTAAGATCTCGGCGGCGTCTGTTGGCAGTTCAAATTCTGCTACTTGTGGCGCTGCTTCAAGCTCAATATTGTTTAGCGCTGCGGCGGCGAGAGTTTGCTGTTTTAGCTCGCTCTTGTATTGCGCGGCTTGATTGGTAAATTCAAGAATACGTTCAGGATCGAAGTTAACGTTGGTTAGTGTGGCGAAAAAGGCGCGTGGTGCCCAAGTGTCGATATCAGCATTGATGATATTGAATGCGCGAGCTTGCTCAGCCCAGTATGAGACACCTTGTAGCGTGTAAACCAGCACGTCTTGCAGATCTGAAACTTCCGATGTTTTTCCACACATACCTTGTGTGAATGAACAGCCTTTAATCGTTGGGGTTTGAATTGTCTGCTCACATTGAATACAGAACATAGTGATACTCCAGTTTACTCGTAATAGTTATTCATTTGCCTAACGCTTAACCGAAAGTAGGGAAAAGTCGCTTAGGCGTAGTGTTGAACTCTATAGAGCATGGAGTGTGCCACTTTTTATCTATCTGATTTTAAAGGAAAAGAGCAACGAAAGGTCTTGCTGTTGTTGTAATAAAGACAACGTGGTTGATGTCTTTATTACAACGAAATGCTGAAGTGAGTTAGCTATTTGATGCCGAGCTTTTTACCCATGCGATACAGGTTCCCTCGATCCATTTGAAGAAAATCAGCTGCTTGTGACCAAGTGTTGTTCGATTGGTCTAAAGCATGAGTAATCAAGTCTTTTTGATAAAGTTCGACTAGTGCGCGCATCGGTTGGCTGGTGGCAGGGAAGTACTGCGATGTATTTTTTACATCGACATCGTTTTTCACATCGTCAAAGTGGTGTAATTGAATCGTAGTTTGCTCGTTTTGGATCGCGTGTAACGCTGCGCGAGTTAAGCTATGTTCGAGCTCACGCACGTTGCCTTGCCATGGCTGATTTTCTAACACTTGTAATGCCTTTGGATGAACATGCAAGTTTGGTGCGTTGAACTGGCTACGCATTTTTTCCAGCAAATACCCCGAAAGTACTGCGATATCTCCATCGCGTTCACGCAGCGGCGGGACGTAAATTGGAAAGACATTGAGTCGGTGATATAGATCGGCGCGAAAGCGTCCTTGTTCCACTTCTTCTTCGAGTTTGCGGTTGGTGGCTGCAATGATACGTACATTGACGGTTAAGTGCTGATCGCTGCCCACGCGTTGCAGCTCTCCTTGCTGGATGACACGCAGCAATTTGGCTTGCAGGATAAGCGGCAGTTCCCCAATTTCATCTAAGAAAATGGTGCCGCCATCGGCCAGTTCAAATTTGCCAGAACGATGACTGTTGGCACCAGTAAAGGCACCTTTAACATGACCAAACAGTTCACTTTCCGCCAAGCCCTCTGGCAAAGCCGCGCAGTTAACGTAAATCATAGGTTTGTCCGCACGATGAGATTGAGCATGTAGGTTGTGGGCGACCAACTCTTTACCCGTGCCAGTTTCGCCCCATACCAACACGGCAAAATCGGATTTAGCCACCGTAGCAATGTTGCTCTTTAGCTTTTCA
This sequence comes from Vibrio rhodolitus, assembly GCF_003350325.1. Taxonomy (GTDB): domain Bacteria; phylum Pseudomonadota; class Gammaproteobacteria; order Enterobacterales; family Vibrionaceae; genus Vibrio; species Vibrio rhodolitus. The sequence continues at coordinate 46,309 of NZ_QLYZ01000016.1, forward strand.
AATTGTGGGCTGAGACCGACCATTTCACCTTGCTGCGTTCTGGCTTGTTGGATAAGTGTTTGCGTGATTGAGCGGTGTTTACGATTCTGCGTTTTGAGCGCTTTAAATTGGGCGATATTACGTAGGGTCGCCGCGGTCAGCGCCGCGAAGGTATCGACCATCACAGGATCGAGCTGGTCGAAGGCACCGACGTTGAGAGCATCCATGGTTAGTACACCGACTAGCTGTCCTTCGACATAAAGGCTACAGCCTAAACAGTCATGGACATCGATGGTTTGTTCAGCGGTTAGCATTACGCCGTCAAATGGATCGGGTAGTGAGCAGTTCGCGTCAAAACGCACGGGTGATTTGTTTTGCATGATTTGTTCTAGGCGAGGGTGGGCGCTTGGGAAAAAGCGGCGACCCAGTACCGAATTCGATACCCCTTTGACAGCGACTGGGGTAAGAAACCCTTGCTGATCTAGAATAAACAGGGCGGCAGCATCACAGGGAAAGACTTGGCTGATCCCTTCGACCAAATGTTGATATTGTTCTTCGCTGGTGCGGTTCGCACTTAAGTTTAAGGCGATATTAAGGAGAGTTTGTTCAACATTGGAAGGCATGATGACGCTCTTATTGATAAAAGAGTCGCTATGCTAGCAAGGTGATGTAAAAAGTACATCATGAGCCAGTTGGGAATGGTGTACGTTTGACTAGGATCAAAAACAAAATAGCCCCGCGAATGCGAGGCTATGCAAATTACGCTTGATTAGCAATCAGAGCAATCTTCAGAGCCGCCCGCCTCCGCGAACCACTGAGCAAGATGATGTTTAAGATCTTTAAGTTCATCAGGACCAATTAACGCCAAGCCGAGGTCTTCTGCGCGAGTTATGTCGTTATAACGTAACGGACGAAAGCTGACTAACATTGCGCGAGCTTGCAGACCGCCAAGTAGATCACGCAGCGATTCCAGCTTGTAGAGCGTATCGTCACCATCATCACGCATGCCTTTGGTTTTACATTCGATGATATGCAGCTTGTTATTCACCACAGAAGCCACATCCAGCTCGTTACGTACTTCACGTTCACCCAGTTGACGATAGACTTGCACATTCAGAGAGTGGTCTTGAATGGTTGGCATGTCCTGTTGTATCTGACGTACGGTGCTGTGAACTAGGGTTTCCAGCCACTCACCGTTGGAGAAACGACGCGCTTCTTCGCTCGCAAAGGTCAAAGTACCGTTTTCATAAGTCGCAATCTGCGCTTCAACAAGATCTGACAGCAGCATATTCAGTTCACGATAGCCCTGCTGCTTATCAGACAGTTCGACATCAAGACGCTGTTCCTTACGGCAAGTGGTTGCAAGGTAGTTCAGTGTCGCCAGACCAGGCCCTAACTCTAATGCATTGCTAGCCCAGCGCTCGCCAAGTTCATACAGTTTTTTATCGAGTTGAGGAGGGAGGTTTTGCTCGGCAAACTCGCCACGAGCGCCAAAAATGGTGAGATAGTCGTCGATGGTGATCAAATCTTCTACTTGTGTGTCTTCACGACCTTCAGGATAGAGCCAGCAGAGGCGATCACTATTGGGTTCAACGACAAAGATTGGCCAATGGTAGCTGCGAAACACTTCGTATACAGAGAGTAAACGGTGACGCAAGCCACAACTGGCATTGAGTTTGATAGCGCCGCCACGAGATTTTAGTTCATCAGCCAATTGAATAACGGCTTGCTTGATACGAGAGGTATTAGCGACGTTTGGTATTTCAAAGAATTCTGAGGTGATTTGGCGTTTTGCCAGCACGCTGTTTAAGCGTTCATAGATCTCTTTTTGCGATTCTATCCCAATAAACACAATGTGCTGACTAAGGGTTCGATTATCTAATAATGGTGTGATCAAGCGAATCGGGTCTTGATCGATTATGCCAACATGAATTGCCATAGCTTTTCCTCATGGTTGGCTTGCAAAATGGGGTACTAAGGTAAAACACAGCAAGCCTTAGTAACCATATAATGTTAAGGTCTATAAAAAACAAGGGCGATTAATTAATTTAATCGCCCTTGTTCAATTATTTAGCCTGAAATTGACATTTCTAAACTCTAAATCGATGCACCAATTCACCTTGCTGATTCGCCAAGTGAGTCAGGTTGCTACTCGCTTCCGCGATTTCTGCCATAGCTCGGTAACTAGAGTCTGCGATTTCGTTGATCTCTTCTACGCTATGAGCAATCGAGCTCGCAGTGCTGTTTTGTTCAGTACAGGCACTAGAAATATGACCAGCCATTTCACTGATTTGTAAAATGAGCGACTGAATTTCTTCCATAGCACTGTTGGCATTAGAGGCTTGATCGACCGTTTGCGTCATATCGTCCACACAGCCTTGAATAACCGTGTTAGCTGACGATGAGCTGCTTTGTAACGCGCTGATCATATTTTCAATTTCAGAAGTTGATTCTGTGGTGCGCTGGGCAAGAACACGAACTTCATCGGCTACCACCGCAAATCCACGACCTTGCTCGCCTGCGCGCGCGGCTTCAATTGCAGCGTTCAGTGCAAGCAGGTTGGTTTGCTCAGCAATATTGCGGATCACATCGAGAATCGTACCAATTTGTCCGCTCATGTTTTGCAGCTCTTTCACCGCTTCAACCGACTCGTTAAGGCGCGTTTCTAACTGATTAATGGTGGTGATATTGCTGCTCATGATCTGGCGACCTTGCTCAGAGGCCTCCTCAACTTGTTCAACCATTTGCAGCGAGTTTTGTGCACTTTGCGCCACTTCTTCAACCGATTGGCTCATTTCATTCATTGCCGTCGCCACACTCGCGGTTTGATGGCGCTGTTGGTTCAGTTGGCTTTGCGCTTCCGTTAACGTCTGTTGGTTATTGTTGGCGGTATTGGTCAAGTCGTCTGAGGCTTGGTTCAGGCGCACAAGAATATTGTGAAGGTTATCGGCTAGGGTATTGATGTGACCACTGACGCGGCTAAATTCATTGTTATAACGAATGTCGATGCGTTGCGTCATATCGCCATCACTGAGCGCCTCTAACGTTTTCAGAATTCTTTGTAGTGGACTGCGTACGCTATGGGCGATGTGATAGCCAATGCCTGCCGCAAGAGCCACCACGACAACACACAAGAAAATCGCGCGTACTAAACCTGAATCGTACACTTCGCCAGCATCAACCAGAGATTGATTCAAGCTTTGCTGAGCACTATCACTGAAGGAGTTCAGTAGTGAACGAGAGGTATCCACTTCTTTGGTTAGATTAGCGATGTTTTCATACAGCGCTTTTTTGGCAATTAGGTAGTTGTTGTGCTGATCAAGTACACCGCCTTTTTGCCCGATATCGGTGGTAAACTGTGCAACCGCGCCATCAAACTCTTCTTTTAGCGAAGGCATTTGTGTCACTAGACCACGATAGGCGTAGTTAAGGTGAGTGACGGCTTTTTTGTTCTTGGCGACTGCTTTCGCCACAGCTTCTGTATCACTGCTTGCTAGCGCGTCAGAGGTGATTACTTCGGCGTCTTTCAGTTTGACGAAGTAGCTTCGCGACATAACTTTTACCGCGATGTTGTCTTGTTTGTCCACGTACTCTTTCATTCCGGCACTAAGCTCAGAATGAAGGCGCTGAAATTGGCGCGTTGATAATTGTACTTGTGCCTGAGATTCGAACATGCTGCGATAGTTGTCCATCGCATCTGCGGCTTCGGCAAAATAGCGCTGCTCAAGCGCTTTGATTTCTTCAATCAGAGGCAATAATTCGGCATCGTTAGCACTAGCGGCTTCAAGGTTTTGGAGAGTTTGGTCATAGTGAGCTTTAGCTTGATCAAATTGCGAGCGTATCGTATCCATGCGCTCGAAGCTTTGCGTGGTGAGAAAGTCTTTAAACAGCTTATCAGCGGAAAGCAAAGCAACGTTGGTCTGGTTGGAAAGCGACACAAGAGGCAGTGAAGTGTTAGTCACACTGGCGAAATTCGCGTGGATTTGTTCCATACTTCGCAACGCCATAAATGTGGACACTGCGAACATCAATATGATCAATGCAAAGCCAGCGTACATTCGTCTGATCACTGAGCCTTTCATAGACCTCTCCTCAATTTTAGAATAATTCGCTCTAAAAATTATCAGAAATTGGAACGATGGTTTTATAGCGAAACACGCTTTTTATGACGCACAAGACAAAAAAAATTATGAATCAGTAATAAATCCAATTCGTCAATCTTATCTGTCGCTGTTTTTAATTGTGATTTAGTGAGGCATGACGCATACTCGGAATATCATTCAGTTAGGTAAATTAATCACGGAGTCCAGCATGGCTGAAGAGACCATTTTTAGTAAAATCATTCGCAAAGAAATTCCAGCTGATGTCGTTTATCAAGACGATCTCGTTACTGCCTTTCGTGATATTAACCCTCGTGCGCCAAGCCATATCCTAATCATTCCAAACAAGCTTATTCCAACAGTGAATGACGTAGAAGCCGATGATGAGCTAATGATGGGTCGCATGTTTACTGTAGCGAAGAAGTTGGCAAAAGAGGAAGGCGTTGATCAAGATGGTTACCGTTTAATCGTCAATTGCAATGCGCACGGTGGACAAGAGGTTTACCATATTCATATGCATTTAGTGGGTGGACGCCCGCTAGGCCCGATGTTAATGAACTAAACTAAACAAGCATTGGTCAAAGTATAAAAAGAGAAAGCACAATCAGATGGTTGTGCTTTTTACTAAGAACTAACAAAAACGGAGCGTGAATTGAATAAAGCGATTCGACTCATTGTGCTAGTGGTTAGCTCCTTACAACTTGCTGCTTGTGCTAACTTGTCGGCGGGAAACCTCTTTAGCCATTATAGCGCGCAAAACCAAGACGTTTATCAAGCGGTTAAGCAGGGCAATTATGCCGGTGCTGAACAAGAGCTGCCTGATGAGATCGCTGGTGATATTCTCGATAATTTTGAAAAGGGCAGAGTTTACCTGCTCAATGACGATGACAAGCAGAGTTTAGCTGCGCTGACATTAGGTGATCAGGCGGTGCGCCGCGAGCAAGATCGAGCAACGGTTTCGATCTCAGAAACTGCAACCAACATCGGCTCATTAGCGGTAAATGACAACCTTAAACTCTATTACCCGGCGGATTATGAACTGGGTTTTCTCCATCTATACTTAGGCTTAAATTACGTTAAAGATAATAAGTTAGACGATGCGCTAGTGGAAATGCGCCGCGCAAATCAAGTTCAAGAACGTGCCAAGGCAGAACGTGAGAAATCGCTGGAAGCGGCGCAGTCTGAAATGCAAGCTCAAGGGCTAAATGCGAACCTCGGCGCTGTTTTGTCTCGCTACCCAGATGCGGGTAAAAAGCTCCAAGCAGTACAAAATGCGTATTTAATGTATCTATCAGCACTCTTGTATGAGGCAGACGGAGATTTGAACGGGGCGTATGTCGATTATCGCCGTGCCTTAGCAGTGATGCCGGATAACCAAGCGGTGATTGATGGTACGTTGCGCGTGGCTCGCCGCTTGGGAATGGCAGAAGATTTACGCTTGTTGCAGAGTCGCTATGGCAAAGAGCAGGCGATGCAAGCAGGCAAAGCGCGCGTGATTGTGATTCAAGAGCAAGATATCGTCGAAGCTAAGCAGGGGTGGAAGCTTTCTTTACCGCTTTATGACAGTCGAGGCAACGGAGCCGTGTACTCTGTTGCATTGCCTTACTACCCAACGACCAGTTATGTGTCGTTTTCGCCTTTAAAGTTGAATCAGCAAGTATTGCCAAATGAGCTTTTGACAGACGTGAATCTTATGGCGCAGCAAGACTTAACTGAGCGAATGCCTAACTTGGTTATTCGACAAGCATTACGCGTAGTCGCAAAAGACCGCATTCGTAAAGAAACAGCGAGTAAAGATGATGTGGGTAATCTACTGTTTAATGTGTGGAATACGCTCACAGAGCAACCGGACACTCGTAGTTGGCAGACTTTGCCAGCGCGAGTATACAGCAACAGCGTACTGGTTGAGGCTGGACAACAGAATTTGATGATTGGCGGTCAGCCATACCAATTCAATGTTTCTCAAGGGAATACGGTATTGATTTGGCTATCTCGTCAAGGGAACAATGCCACTGTGTGGCATAAACAACTAGGAAGATTGTGATGAAGAAGTTCGTACTAGTGATGTTATCTATGTTTGCGATTGCAGGATGTGCAACCAATACATCAGGGTTAAGAATCGATGGCAGCACGCAAAAAGTGTTGTTTGCTAATGATTCCATGTCACGCAGTCTTGAAGTCAACGATATAACCACAACGGTTGTAGATGGTCATGTTCAAGGCATTGTTAGCCTAACCAGCAACATCAGCTCTGATCATGATTTGCTCTACCGCTTTTATTGGTATGACGGACAAGGCTTGGAAGTCAGTAAACCTGCTAACTGGCGACGTCTGATCATTCGTGGCGAGGAAACGGTGTCAATCTCTGAAGTTGCCGTCAACCCAAGTGCCACTGAATTTAGAGTTCAAATTCGCAAAAATAATGACTAATACCCGTGGGGAACCAATGCTAACTAGGCATGGTCAAACACAAAAACAAAGGAACATAGAATGAATAAAAGTGTTATTGCGCTGCTCGGTCTTGCGGTTGTATTGGGCGGCTGTTCAAATCAAGTCAGCTACGGTGATGCACAAGCAGTAGAAACGACAACCATTGATTTTGGTTCAACTGACCTACAAACCATTGCTGGGGAAATGGTTGATAGTATGCTCAAATCAGGCTCTGTTGCAGCAATTACACGTGACTCGCGCCCGATTGTGTTTGTTGAGCGTGTGAAGAACAAAACCAGCGAGCACATTGATACTGAATCAATCACTGATACGATCAGCACTAAAATGCTGAACTCTGGTAAGTTCCGTTTTGTTGATATGGGTCGTGTGGAAGCGGTTCGTGATCAACTGAACTTCCAAAACAACGATGAGCTTGTTAATCAAAGCAACGCAATTCAGTTCGGTAAGATGGTCGGTGCGCAATACATGCTGTATGGCAACTTGTCGAGCATCGCTAAATCTGCTGGCAGCGACAAAGATGTTTACTACAAAATGACAATGCGTTTGATGGACTTAGAGACAGGTCTTATCGAATGGGCTGATGAAACTGAGATTCGTAAACAAGAATCAAAGAGCTTCCTTGGCTTGTAAAACTTAACTCAGTAGAAGGAACGTTGTATGGCAAGAATGTCATGGCGTGAAGCTTGTCTGTTAGATACTACATTGGCTAGCCTAGAGCGTTTCTTCACTATTCCCCCGGATTACGCACAAACGTTGACCGGGGGGTTAACCAACCGTTGTTGGAAAATCGTCGAATCTTGTGGCACTGCATATGTTTGGCGTCCAATAACACCTATCACCCAAGCTTTTTCTATTTCACGCTTTCAAGAGTTTCAGATCCTTTCCGCGATTCAAACTTCGGGGCTGAGCCCTAAACCAATCTTCATTAGCGACAAAGGGTTACTCGTCGAATGGCTTGAAGGGCAGGGGATGAACGATTCCCTTAGCTTTGAGCAGCTAATCGCCTCTCTTGTTTCAGTGCATAGTTTGCCAACCACGCGTATTCCTGTTGCGCCGTTTAATTTTACCGCTCGCGTTGATCACTACTGGATGCAAATCAAACCAGATCTCAAAAGCGAAGCTTTTCAAATGGTCTACCGTGATTGGCGTAATCCGCCGAGCCTTGCGGAGGTAGGACAAACCTTATGTCACTTTGATTTAGCAGGCTATAACATGGTTCAAGCAGAGCATGGCATGCAAATCATCGACTGGGAGTACGCAACCATTGGTGACCCAAGACTTGATTTGACCTTAAGTATCGATGTTGAAGGCTTAGATGAAATGCAAGCTATCCAAAGCTACTGCCAACTTAGACAGCTGGATGGCATTGATGATTGGGTAGAAGGCGTGCGCGCTTGGCGTCCACGTGCCAACATGATGGCGATGTTATGGTATTTGCTGGCTTACCAGTTGTGGGGAGATGACTACTATCTCGAGCAAGCTGAGCAGTTGAAGATGCAGTTTTGCACGTGAGATCACTGTTTTATGGTCTGGTGCCAAGATTGTTTCTTCTAGCCCTTTAAAACCCTAACTTTCGTGTTAGATTTAATTGAGCTTGTTGCGAATTGGAAACTCCATTCAACAAGTCAGCAGTTAAATCGGGGATTAAATATGATTATCTACTTACACGGATTTGATAGTACCAGCCCGGGTAACCACGAAAAGGTTCTTCAACTTCAGTTTATTGATGATGACGTTCGTTTCATCAACTACAGCACTCTGCATCCAAAACACGATATGCAGCATCTTCTCAAAGAAGTTCACAAAGTCATCGAACAGTCCGATGATTCAGATCCAATTATTTGCGGCGTAGGCTTGGGTGGCTATTGGTCAGAGCGTATTGGTTTCTTGTGTGGCATTAAGCAGGTGATCTTCAATCCAAATCTGCACCCAGAGATCAACATGCAAGGCAGGATCGATCGCCCTGAAGAATACGAAGATATCGCGACAAAATGTGTTGAAGAATTTCGCACTAAAAACAGTCAGCGCTGCTTAGTGATTTTGTCTAAAGAAGACGAAATTCATAACAACCAAGCTTCTGCTGATGAGCTGAAGGCATACTACGATATCATTTGGGATGAAACGCAAACTCATAAGTTTAAGAAGATCTCACAACACCTACAGGCAATGAAGGCGTTTAAGCAAGCGAGTTAATGCCCCATATTCATTAGCGAAATTGATTTAACGGTACCCAAGTGGTGCCGTTTTTTATGGGGTAAAGAGGATTAATTAAACCTTTGATTACATAATCCCATACATTTTCTAATGAATTTACTGCATTCTCTAGTTGCGTCGGTCGATTTGCTCTATATAATGACTCACATAAAAATTATTTGATAAATATCAAAAAAAATTGAGAGTGAGTGAAAAAACTTACCCAAATATGCAATCTGACACGTTTTGAATCTGATTGCACTCGCGCAATGTGTGCGCTTTTATCCAATTTCGTTGTTCACTGAGAGAGCCTCTAATGCCGCTGATGGGCAGAACCTAAAAAAATTTAATCGGTTTGCAGCACGCAGACCATCACCCAGTCACAGAGAGCTGAGCTTAATCGCCATTTCTTGTGTTTGGGAACAAACAAATTTTTTCGTTTTTTTATTTTTAGAGGACAGTTGCTATGACAAATATCATCGTAGTAGGTGGCGGTGCAGGCGGTTTAGAGCTTGCGACTAAACTAGGTCGAACTCTGGGTCGTAAAGGACGCGCAAAGGTAACCTTGGTGGATCGTAAAGCGAGCCATCTGTGGAAACCTTTGTTACACGAAGTGGCGACTGGTTCACTAGATGAAGGGGTAGATGCACTGAGCTACCGTGCTCATGCGAAAAACCATCATTTTGACTTCCAACTAGGCAGCCTGGAAGATATCGATCGTGAGCGTAAAGTGGTGAAGTTGGCTGAGCTTAAAGATGAGCAAGGCGCTTTGCTAATGCCAGCACGCGAGCTTGAGTATGATGTTTTGGTTCTGGCGATTGGCTCGACCTCTAACGACTTTAACACCCCGGGCGTACGTGAAAACTGTATCTTCCTTGATAGCCCAGAACAAGCGCACCGCTTCCGTACTAACATGAACAATGAGTTCTTGAAACTGCACGCGAAAAACGGTCAAGGCACTGTTGATATCGCTATCGTGGGCGCGGGTGCGACCGGTGTTGAGCTATCAGCAGAGCTGCATAACGCAGTAAAAGAGTTGCGTACTTACGGTTTTGGCGATTTAGACTCAAGCAAGTTGAATGTAAACCTAGTTGAAGCTGGCGAGCGAATTCTCCCTGCGCTACCACCACGCATCTCTGGCGCCGCTCACCAAGAGCTAACCAAGCTAGGTGTAAATGTGCGCACGGCAACGATGGTAACGCAAGCGGACAAAGACGGCTTAACCACTAAAGATGGCGAAAAAATCCCGGCACAAATCATGGTTTGGGCGGCGGGTATCAAAGCGCCTGACTTTATGAAAGATATCGCTGGTCTAGAAACCAACCGCATTAACCAATTGGTGGTTAAAGAGACGCTACAAACCACCCGTGACGACAGTATTTTCGTTATTGGTGATTTAGCGCAGTGCACCCAAGCAGATGGTTCATTTGTACCACCACGCGCACAAGCTGCACACCAAATGGCAAGTCGTGCGTTTGGTAATATCGTCGCTATGCTGACTAATCGTGAGCTAAAACCTTATGTTTACCAAGACAAAGGTTCACTAGTCTCGCTGAGCCGTTTTTCTACCGTTGGTAGCCTGATGGGCAACCTAACCAAAGGCTCGATGATGATTGAAGGTCGCATTGCACGAGTGGTGTACATTTCACTTTACCGCATGCACCAAATGGCGCTGCACGGCGTATTTAAAACGGCGCTGATCATGCTAATGGGACGAATTAACCGCGTATTGCGTCCAAATCTAAAGCTGCACTAATTAATATCTAGCGCAAATGAGAAGAGCTCCCTTAGGAGCTCTTTTGCTATCCGTCAGCTTATTCTGGAATGATGGAGTAAACTGCGCCTTGCTTGGGTTTGCCATTAAACAAAAAGCGATTGGCAGCGAGGGTTTCAAACTTGCCACCACATGCCACCACGAGGTGCTGACTTGCTTGGTTATCAGGATCGCAAACGACTTCTAAGCGGGTTAGCTTGAGGATGTCAAAACAGAACTCACACAGAGCCGAGAGCGCTTTTCGTCCGTAGCCTTGATGCTGATACTCATCGGCGAGCCAGTAACCAAGACTTGCCATATTAAAGGTTTGATAGAGCTCGTTAATCGCCACCATACCAATTAGCTTCTCATCGTGACGGCGGTAAATGCCAAAGCCATAAGCTTCAGATTTCACCCAATTTAGTCGCGTAGCAAGAATAAATCTGTCTGCCTCATGCTCTGAAAAGTTAGGGTAACACCAGTCAATCCATTGATGAAGGCTAGGGGAGCGGATTACCAATTGCTGTAGGTCGAGACTTTCCTCTGCATCAATCAAACGCAAGGTAAACTCTGGTGTGATGATTTTATAATCTGGGCTCATAGTCGTTTAACAATCATTTGCTGAGGTTGAGTATATATCCAACGTTGATTATTGGCTGTGAATTGGATAAAAAAACGCCCGGCGTAAACCGAGCGTTGTATTTGATAGTGTCACAGATTAGTTGACGCGACGCACTTGGATGATCATGCCCATCAGCGGGTGATCAAGGAAGTGAGTTTCACTACTGCGCATACGACGTTTTTGATCCATACGGTAGCTCTTAAGAAACTCTTCTTTGTGTACCGTCGGGGTCACTTCGGTCATAAGACCTGCTTGTACTGTGCCGTTATCGGCAACTTCACCTGACTGATCAATTTCAACTTGGCGATCTTCAAGTATTACTTCGCGAACGCTTGGCTCTTTTAGGTCCAGTTGAACGTCTGCGTAGAGGTAATGCTCAACATAGATTTGTAGCTTACCGTCTAACTCGTAGAGCGGCCCTGGAATAGTTTGCTCGCTAACGCCATCAATCACTGATTCGTTATGTGAACCGACCGCTGAGCCATCACGGTTAAATTGCGCAGAATAGTCTTTACCCGCCGTGATATGGAATATCGGTGCAGATAAACGTCCTTTATCGCCTTGACGCCACGCCTTATGCATCAAGATTTGAAAGCCCGCATGGTTGCGCAGTTTTTGCGCTTCAGCGTCTAATTGATAGCTTGAACGTGGTAGCATTTGCACGCCTTTGCGAGCGCGATAACTTGCATCACCAAAGCTGCCAACTTTTTCCATGTTGATCTGTGGCAGCGTGTTTGGCCATGACTCAGTTACTTGCTCTGCGTCCACTGCACGTTTAAAAATGATCACTTCAATATCGAACTGTCGTTGTGCCCAACTCGGCAACGACACGAAGAAGAGAAGCAGTGGGATCAGCTTTTTCATTACATCTCCATATACGGGTTTTCATCACCCGGAAATATTTAGTTTTGTTTTGGTAATAAATTTTGCTGGAATTCAGCCAGCATGTCAGTAACAAATTGAATTCTTTGACGCCTATCCACCAATGGTAGCGTAAACTTGAATTTAGTTGGACCTTCCATTGCGAATTTTTGTGGTTGAGACTGCAACAGTGTAACCAAGTAGATCGGATTTATGTCAGCGTCAGGATAGAACTCAATATATCCGCCCTTATCATGCGCTTCAATTTTCTTCACTTTGAGTTTCGCTGCAGCAAGTTTTAGCTCTGCGACAGCGAGTAAGTTCTTGGCTGCATCTGGCAGTAAACCAAAGCGGTCAATCAGTTCCACTTTTAGCCCATCTAGCTCATCTTTATCGGCAACGCTGGCGATTTGTTTATACATCGATAGACGAGTGTTGACGTCTGGGATGTAGTCATCTGGCAGCAACGCCGGGATGCGCATCTCAACTTCAGTTTGCTCACGCAGCAGATCATCAAGTGATGGCTCTTTGCCTTCTTTGAGTGCTTCAACCGCTTGCTCCAACATTTCCATATAAAGGGTGAAACCAACCGATTGAATTTGACCGCTTTGTTCATCACCCAGCAGCTCACCCGCACCGCGGATCTCAAGGTCGTGTGTTGCGAGGGTAAAGCCAGCACCTAAGTCTTCGAGCGAAGCGATGGCATCTAAGCGCTTAATCGCATCTTTGGTCATTGCTTTAGGATGCGGAGTCAGTAAGTAGGCATAAGCTTGGTGGTGTGAGCGACCCACACGACCACGCAACTGGTGCAGTTGAGCCAGACCGAGATGGTCGGCGCGATCCATGATAATGGTGTTGGCCGTTGGAACGTCGATACCAGTCTCAATGATGGTGGTACACACCAGCAAGTTAAAACGCTGGTGGTAGAAATCATTCATCACTTTTTCAAGTTCACGTTCGCGCATTTGGCCGTGAGCAACCGTCACGCGCGCTTCCGGCACCAGTTTTTCCAGATCCGAAGCGACTTTTTCTATCGTTTCCACTTGGTTGTGCAGGAAGTAGACCTGACCACCGCGCATAATTTCACGCAGGATAGCTTCACGCACCACCGCATCTTCACGTTGTCGAACAAAAGTTTTGATCGCGAGACGACGGGCAGGTGGCGTGGCAATAATCGATAAGTCACGCATACCACTCATCGCCATATTGAGCGTGCGTGGGATTGGCGTTGCCGTCAGGGTAAGAATATCGACATCAGCGCGCATCGCTTTCATCTTCTCTTTCTGACGCACGCCAAAGCGGTGTTCTTCATCAACGATCAACAGACCGAGATCTTTAAATTGGATATCGCTGGAAAGTAGCTTATGCGTGCCGACCACCAAGTCCACTTTGCCATCGGCAATATCTTGTAAGACAAGCTTCTGCTCTTTGGCTGTTTTAAAGCGCGATAGTACTTCGACGCGAATTGGTAAATTGGCAAAGCGGTCGCGGAAGTTTTCAAAGTGTTGCTGAGCCAGCAGTGTGGTTGGCACTAAAACCGCCACTTGTTTGCCGTTATCGGTGGCAACAAAAGCCGCGCGCATGGCCACTTCGGTTTTACCAAAGCCAACGTCACCACACACAAGGCGGTCCATAGCTTTGGCTTGGCACATATCCGACAGCACCGCATTAATCGCCATCGATTGGTCATCGGTTTCTTCAAATGGGAAACCGGACTTAAACGTGGCGTATTGACCACGGTCCAGCGCGAACTTGTAACCAGGTTTTAGCTCTCGTTTGGCGTAGACATCTAGAAGCTCGGCTGCGACATCTCGCACTTTTTCTGCTGCTTTGCGGCGAGCTTTCGCCCATGCTTCGCCACCGAGTTTGTGCAGTGGCGCGCTCTCTTCTGCACCGCCAGAGTAGCGGCTGATGAGGTTGAGCGATGCCACAGGTACGTAGAGCTTAGCTTCGTTTTGGTACTCAAGCGTGACGTATTCGGTCGTCATGCCGCCCGCCTCGAGCGTTTGTAGCCCCAAGTAGCGTCCGATACCATGGTCAATGTGTACCACAGGTTGCCCGGGTTTTAGCTCGGCAAGATTGCGGATCACCGCATCGCTATTAGTAGTTTTACGATCTTTACGGCGGCGTTGAATCACGCGATCGCCCAACAGATCGCTTTCACAAATAAAGGCTATCTGTTCATTACCGTATAAAAAACCATGTTCTGCAGCGCCCAGTACTAGGGTGAATTTCTCTTTATGAGTTAGCGCATCACAAAAGCTGGCACACTCAACTGGACGCAGTTTGATGCGTTGCAGTAATTCAAGCAGTGCTTCACGGCGACCTTCCGATTCGACCGAGAAAATGATTTTACCGGTGTAGGTTTCGCTAAACTGACGCAAAGCCGCCATCGGCTCTTTGTTTTGATGTTGAACTTTTAGCTCTGGCAGCGGTGAGATATTTGGGTTAACGCGCCCTTGCTTTTCGCTGACAGGGTCAATTGAAAGCGCAAGTTGTGGCAGCAACTTAAATTGGGCAAATAGCTCATCTTTTTTTAGCCACAGTTCTTCTGGTGGCAGCAACGGGCGCAGTGGGTCCACTTTGCGCTGATCGTAACGATAGTCGACATCCGTTAGGAAAGTATCAATCGCCGCTTCAATATTACCGACGGCCAATAGCTGGGTGTTGTCGGCAATGTAGTCAAACAAAGTTTCTGTGTGATCAAAGAACAACGGCTGCCAGTATTCGATACCCGATGGCCAAGTGCCTTTGCTCACCTGCATGTAAACCGACTCTGGTTCACGGCGCGCTTCAAAGCGCTGGCGCCAACGAATACGAAAATCTTCGATTGCCGCTTCACTTGTAGGGAACTCATGCGCTGGCAAGAGGCGAATTTCGCTCACATCTTCAATCGAACGTTGGTTTTCTGGATCGAAGGTGCGAATTGTATCAATCTCATCATCAAAGAAATCGATACGGAACGGGTCGCGTGAGCCCATAGGGAAGAGGTCGATGATCGAGCCGCGACTCGCATACTCACCTGGACCAAACACTTGGTCGGCGTGACGATAGCCTGACTTTTCTAATTGCAGGCGCAGCTTTTCTAATGAGTAGAGATCGCCCGTTTTCACCATTAAGGTGTGCTGCATCAAGAATTCACGAGGAGACTGGCGCTGCAGCAACGTGCTAATTGGCACTATGGTGATGCCTTCATTTTGTGTCGGCAGTTGATATAAGCGCGCAATACGGTCAGAAATGATTTCTTGGTGTGGTGAAAAATTATCGTACGGCAGTGTTTCCCAGTCAGGGAAAAGGGTGACACTCTGGCTGGAGAATTGTTCGAGTTCTTGTTGTAACTTCAGCGCAGTTTGTGGGTCTGGCGTCGCTAGTAGTGTGTGACCTTGGTGCTGCTCGGCCAGTTCAGCGATCGCGAGTGCTAACGCGGAACCAGGTAAATTACCGACCTGTTTTTTGTCGCCGGCACCGTTAGGATTAACTAGATTAAGTAATGATGGTTTTGACATGTGAATGTTATTTTTCGCGATTTAGTGAGCGCTGGCGTAATAGTTTTTGCTGTTGGTAAAGAGCTGCTTTGATGAGCAAGTCTTGGTCCTGATCGCGCAGCAGATCATATTTGATAGTGACAGTGTATTGGCTATCTTCATCCGTCTTGCTGCAACTAAATACCGAGCCATAGCAATAAATTGCCGAAGCGGGGTGGTCGAGAAACAGCTTCACACGCACTTTTTTCCCTTCGGTAATGGCTTGGTTGCACAGGTAGCTAAATTGGCTTGCACCAAAAGCAACGGTTTGATGTCGATAATCGTGATTGTCTTGCTGCGATAACATAAAGGTTAGCAGAAGATTGAGCTTAGCATTTTGTGTATCGAGTAAAGCGATGACGTGTTTGAAATCGTTGGACTTCAATTCGGCACGTGCCGCGTCGTTGAGTTGATCTAAGGAGCTAAACTCACTCGCCACCAAAAAAGGAGTGGGAATTTCGTCTTCAAATTGGGCGAAAGTTGGGTAAGTGTAATCGTCAGCCAAGGGTTCGACATTGACGGTCAATTGGTGATGAACAGTGAAGTATTCTTGGTCAGACATGAACTTTTCCCTCTATAGATGTTCTGATTATCGTCATACACAGCAACTAATCAAGGTATGTCATTGTTAAATCCTTATTTTAACTGTGAAATGACCATTTAGGACTATCAGCCATCTAAATTAATCGTTACAGTATTCGCAATTAAAAAGTATTGGTCTTTATTATGTTTCATCCAGTGTCGACCTTCATCGGCTTGCGCTACCTAAGGGGGCGATCCGGTGACAGGTTTAGTCGCTTTGTCTCTTATATGTCGACGGCAGGTATTACGATTGGTGTGATGTCACTGATCACCGTTTTATCGGTTATGAACGGTTTTGAATCTCAGCTGAAAGACAAAATTCTCGGCGTCATGCCGCAAGCTATCGTCTCTTCTGTTGATGGTAAAACGCCGCGCAGCGAAAGTGCGCCAGAATTTATTGCCAAGATGTCGACAGCCGGACATCCTGAGCCGATTGTGCAAAGTGAGGCCGTTATTCAAAGCGCGAAACAACTCAGCGCTGGATTGCTGGTGGGGATCAAACCAAGCGACCATGACCCTATCGAGCAACATGTGATAGCGGGCCGCTTGTCTAACCTTAAATCGGGTTCATACCAAGTTTTTGTCGGCAGCACTCTTGCGCGCTCAATGGATATTGGTCCGGGTGACAAAGTGCGCTTGATGGTAACAAGTGCTAGCCAGTTCACGCCGCTTGGGCGTATTCCAAGCCAACGAATTTTTACCGTGGCAGGCATCTACAATACGGGCTCAGATGTTGATGGCCAGTTAATGCTGACTCACATTGATGATGCGGCGCGCTTGATGCGCTTTAACCAACAAACCATGACAGGCTGGCGTTTGTTTTTTGATGACCCATTTGTGGTGGCCGATCTGAGTCAACAACCGTTGCCGCAAGGTTGGCAGTGGCAAGATTGGCGTGATCAGCGCGGAGAGCTGTTCCAAGCGGTGCGCATGGAGAAAAATATGATGGGTCTTATGCTAGGGCTTATCGTTGGTGTGGCAGCGTTTAATATTATTTCTGCACTGATTATGGTGGTGATGGAGAAACAAGCCGAGGTTGCGATTCTTAAGACGCAAGGCATGACCGATCGCCAAGTAATGAGTATTTTTATGGTTCAAGGTGCCAGTAGTGGCATCGTCGGCGCGCTAATTGGTGGCGGGCTCGGTGTGCTGCTTGCTAGCAATCTAAATAGCTTGCTTGAAGCTGCTGGCATTGCGCTGTTTTCTGTCGGTGGTTCTTTACCTGTCGTGATTAACCCGGTGCAAATTCTAGTTGTGATTACGTTGGCTGTGATGCTCAGTCTACTTGCAACTCTGTTTCCTTCTTATCGAGCATCGTCTGTAAAACCTGCTGAGGCATTAAGATATGAGTGATCTACTACAGTGTCATGATGTAACCAAAACCTACCATGAGGGAGCACTGGATACTCAAGTATTAAAAGGCGTCAGCTTCGAGCTAAAACGTGGCGAGTTAGTGTCGATTATCGGCACATCAGGCTCAGGTAAAAGTACACTGTTGCATGTGCTTGGCGCATTAGATGATGCCACCTCAGGTCACGTTACTTTTCTTGGACAAAACTTGGCGCAACTAAGCTCCAACAAACAAGCGAAGTTACGCAATCGTCATCTTGGTTTTGTTTACCAATTTCATCACTTATTGGCGGATTTTAGCGCATTGGAAAATGTGGCAATGCCGCTGTTAATCGGGGGCATGAAGGTTGCGGAAGCGAAGCAAAAAGCGCAGGCGTTGCTCGACAAGGTCGGCTTGTCGCATCGTGTTGACCACCGTCCATCTGAGTTATCTGGTGGCGAGCGCCAACGTGTCGCGATTGCTCGTGCTTTGGTCAATAGCCCAGATCTTGTGTTGGCTGATGAACCTACCGGTAACTTGGACCACAAAACCGCACTGGCGATTTATGATTTGATGCGTGAGCTTAATCGTGAGTCGGGCACAGCATTTTTGGTGGTAACTCATGATGGTGAACTGGCCTCCAAGATGGATCGCCAGCTACACATGCAAGATGGTCTACTTGTGAATGTGGAGGGAGCTTAGTGTTTTCTTCACTATCGCTATTTATCGGCGGTCGATTTAGTCGCGCTAAGCAGCGCAACAAGATGGTTTCGTTTATCTCACTTTCTTCAACACTCGGCATTGCGGTCGGTGTTGCAGTGATCATTATCGGTTTGTCCGCTATGAATGGCTTTGAACGTGAGTTGAAAAACCGAGTGCTGTCAGTGATTGCTCACGGTGAATTTGAAGGTGTGCGCGGTCCGATTGAAAACTGGCATGGAATGATCGACCAACTCGACAAGCACCCACAGATCGAAGCGGCAGCGCCTTACATTAAGTTGACGGCGCTGGCAGAAAAAGGGCAGCAACTGAAAGCCATTGAAGTGAAAGGTGTCGATCCCGCGATGGAATCGAGCATTTCTCATTTGGCGGACTTTATCGAGGGTGACAGTTGGCAAAACTTTCGTGCGGGTGAGAAGCAACTTATTTTGGGGCAAGGGGTCGCAGATCTATTGAAGGTGAAAAAAGGTGACTTTTTAACCTTGATGATCCCATCGACCGGCAGCACTAGCCAGGTGCAAACGCCACGTCGAGTGCGAGTCCAAGTCGCCGGTTTGCTGAAACTAAATGGGCAAATAGACCACAGCTTAGCCCTTGTGCCGCTGCAAGATGCGCAAAATTATGCACGTATTGGCGATCGAGTGACTGGCGTAGCGGTAAAGGTGACGGATGTGCTCAATGCTCGTAACATTGTGCGAGAGGCGGGCAACACGCTCAATGAGTATGTTTATCTGCGCAGTTGGCAGCAGAAGTACGGCTTTTTGCATCGCGATATTCAGTTAGTTCGCACGATTATGTATTTAGTCATGGTATTAGTTATTGGGGTGGCGAGCTTTAATATTGTCTCGACCTTGATGATGGCAGTGAAAGACCGCGCGGCAGAGATTGCGATTTTACGTACCATGGGGGCAACCGATGGCTTGATAAAACGGATATTTGTTTGGCAAGGCGTCTTCTCAGGCGTGCTGGGCAGTGTGGTTGGGAGCGTATTAGGCGTTGCAGTTGCGCTTAACCTCACAAGCTTAATCAAAGGGCTAGAGCAGTTGCTTGACCATCAATTCCTATCTGGTGATATCTACTTCGTTGACTTTTTGCCATCGCAAGTTTTAGTCGAGGATGTCGCTTTGGTGTCGTTGACGGCGATTATCTTGAGTTTACTGGCTACTTGGTACCCTGCTTCACGAGCGAGTCAGCTTAACCCAGCTGCTGTGCTAAGTGCGAAATAGCAAATACATTTTGGAAAACAAAAAAGGACCGCAAGGTCCTTTTTTAATGCTTGTTGATCAAAGCGATTGCGCTGATTTCTGAGCGATTGGTCAAGTTAACCATCGTAATTGGCGACGGTTAGACGAAGCGCTTATCGTGAGAAGCGCGAACGGCGTTGCTGCCAACTGCGCACTACGGAGTAGCGCCATAGCCCTTTGATACCGAAGTAACCCAGCATTGCTGATGTGACACCACAAATCATACAGCCCAGCAGAAATGGGGGACCGATAGTGCTCATTTGATGCAGGATAAAGTCCCACGAGAGTTCAAAATGAAATGGTTGCGGTGGTACGTGCATCACCCAAGCGCCAATCTTATAAGCAAAATAGAACAGCACAGGCATAGTGATCGGGTTGGATACCCAGACCAGTGCAACAGAAAGTGGCAGGTTTACACCACATAAGATAGCCAGACCTGCAGACATGATCATTTGGCTTGGTAACGGAACAAAGGCCATAAACAAACCTACCGCGAATGCACCAGCAGCAGAGCGTCGATTTAGACACCATAGGTTTGGGTTGTAAAGCACGTTGCCAAAAACCTTTAATGCCTTCTGACGTTTTATCACTTCGTGGTCAGGCATAAAGCGTTTGATAAATTTTCTTGGCATAAGGGAATATGACTCTCTTTGTAAATTATTGGACGTTGTCGTCGTTCGCAATACTCATCATAACCACTCCCCACTGGGTAGCGTTGCCGAAGTGGTTTTGGTCAGTTCCATGCCTGATTTGGCTCTTGCTTTGTTTAAAGTTTAGATGGCTAAGATGGGGATGTGGGTTAATTGTTGCACTGCTTGTAATTACAGTGAGAGGCAATTTAATCCACCACCAAATGAACACCCTGTTCAGCGCCGGTTCGGATCTTACCATAAATGCCGAAGTTGGCAGCCTTTTTAAACCAATAACTCATGGCTTTCAAGGGATAGCGATAATTAGATCAATTAATGGTCACGAAATAGATTATTTTTCGCGCCCGCGAGTCTACCTGACCTCGCCTCAGCCCCTAAGACTAGGAGATAAGATAACGGCACAAGTGAAATTAAAGCCAATTATTGGTGTTCTTAATCAAGTCGGTATTGACCGAGAAAAGAGTGCGATAGGGCGTCGAATTGTCGGGAGTGTGGTAGTAAAGACTAGCTCATTTTATCGAGTCAGAAGCGCCTATTCGCTGCGTCAGGAACTTTATTCTCGCGCGGTAAGTTTAACTCATTCCTCCGCTTTTCAGGGGCTGATTTTAGCACTTGGTTTTGGTGAGCGAGGACATCTTGAGCAAGCACGGCAGCATCAGCTACAAACCAGTGGCTTAAGTCATTTGGTGGCGATATCGGGGCTTCACGTTGGGATTGCATTTGGGTTTGGTTATTGGCTTGGTTTTCTGCTTATTCGCCTGAGGTTCAAGCTGGCTCTTTTGCCTTTATTGGTTGGCTTTGCTTGTGCTGCGGGCTACGCATGGTTGGCAGGGTTTAGCTTAACGACCCAACGTGCGCTGATACTCATTTCAATTTTGCTATTGCTGCGCCTCTTCGCTATCCATACCAGCTACCGGTATAAGTGGCTTTTAATGGTCTCTGCGTTACTTTTGTTCGATCCCTTTGCCGTTTACTCAAATAGCTTTTGGCTCTCTGTCATTGCGGTTGCCTTGGTGTTTATTTTACTTGGGCTTTTTTCTACTTATCAGGGTAAAAAGAGTTACAGCAAACTCAAACAGCTCCTTGGCTTACAGATTGGACTGGTGTTACTGATGACTCCAGTTGTTGCGCTGACTTTTCATGGGATTGGGCTTGTCAGTGTTGCGTATAACCTAATTTTTGTGCCTTGGTTTAGTTTCTGGGTTATTCCCTTAATCCTCACAGCTGTGGCTTTGCTCGTTATCACCCCGAGTTTAAGTGCAGCACTGTTTGAGCTGGCAAGTCTGAGTTTAGTGCCATTGGCAAAGGTATTGCCTTTTAGTGAATCACTGTGGCTGCCAATTTCGGCAAGCAGTGCGTGGTGGTTACTTTGTGTCGTTATTGTGTGGCTATGCCGACGCGGTCTCTCGCCTCGTTTTGTTTTATTGCTCAACTGTTCGATCTTAATGTCACTTTCAATGTTGTTCTTGCCAGAGCAAAATAAGTGGCGTTTACATGTGCTTGATGTTGGTCATGGGCTGGCAGCTGTTATCGAGCGCAATGGCAAGGCAACGCTTTTTGATACCGGCGCAAGTTGGGGGAGTGGCGATTATGTATCGTTGGTCGTGATCCCGTTTCTGCGTGCCAATGGCTTGATGCTTGAGCAAGTGATTATCAGTCATTTCGACAACGACCACGCTGGTGGTTTAGCTAGCTTGATGTCAGAGTTTCCGCGCGCAAAGCTGTTTGCAAGTCAAACTGAGGAATTACCAGATATTGCCCGCCAGCCTTGCGTTAAAGGGCAGAGTTGGCAGTGGCAAGAATTAACGTTTGTTGCACTTTGGCCTCCGCAGTTGGTTGAGCGTGCTTACAATCCTCACTCTTGTGTGGTGAGGGTAGAAGCAAGTTACCAGCAGAGTCTGCTACTAACCGGAGATATCGAAGTCATCGCCGAATGGACGCTGACAAGAGAGCCTCAACAACTTAGTGCTTCGGTGGTGCTTGTTCCTCATCATGGTAGTGCGACTTCCTCAATGGCGCGCTTTGTACGTGCCGTAGACCCACATCTCGCTATCGCCTCAAACGCATTTCAAGGGCGCTGGTCGTTGCCCAATGCAGAGGTTAAACAGCGCTATTTAACGCAAGGCGCAAATTGGATGGATACCGGCAATGATGGACAAATCTCAGTGACATTTGATACAGGCATGCCTGCAAACAAATTAGCGGTTGCAGGTCTAAGAGCGACTAAAGGCAAGGCTTGGTATAGGCAGATGCTGCGTAAGCGAGTAGAATAGAAAGAATATTGTAAAAAAGAATAAAGCAATTCTATGTCTCTTGATCAAGATGAAACTACGTGGCAAACCTTTAAACGTTTATGGGTCTACATTCGTGTATACAAATTAGGTTTAGCCGTGGCAGTTGTTGCGCTTGTAATTAATGCTATCGCAGATACCTACATGGTATCGCTGTTAAAACCGTTACTTGATGAGGGTTTCGGTAACGCAGAATCCAATTTTCTCCGTATTTTACCTCTAATTATTTTTGGCATGATGATCGTCCGTGGTTTAAGCGGGTTTGTATCGACCTACTGCCTAAGTTGGGTCTCCGGCAATGTGGTGATGGAGATGCGTCGCAGCATCTTTAACCAATTTATGCATATGCCAGTGGCTTACTTTGATAAAGAATCAACCGGTGGCTTGCTATCGCGTATTACTTACGATTCAGAGCAAGTTGCGGGCGCAACGAGCCGTGCGCTAGTCAGCATTGTGCGTGAAGGTGCCAGCATTATTGGTTTATTGACCCTAATGTTCTGGAACAGTTGGGAGCTATCTTTGGTTCTGATTGTTGTTGCGCCTGTTGTTGCGTGGGCAATCAGCTTTGTTTCTAAGCGTTTTAGAAAAGTATCAAAAAGCATGCAAGATGCGATGGGGCACGTTACCTCATCGGCAGAGCAAATGCTCAAAGGTCATAAGGTTGTTTTAAGCTACGGCGGTCAAGATGTTGAGCGTGTTCGTTTTGAATCAGTCAGCAACCGCATGCGTCAGCAATCAATGAAGCTAGTCGCGGCGCAAGCAATTGCTAACCCAGTGATTCAGCTGATTGCATCAGTTGCTTTGGTGACCGTGCTATTTCTCGCAAGTGTCGATTCAATTCGTGAAACCCTAACTCCAGGTACATTTACCGTAGTGTTCTCAGCGATGTTTGGTTTGATGCGTCCACTAAAAGCGCTGACTAACGTAACCTCAGATTTCCAGCGCGGTATGGCAGCAAGCCAAACCTTGTTTGCTTTGATGGATCTAGAAACTGAGCAAGATAACGGCAAATTTGCTACCGATAGCATCCGTGGTGAAGTTGAAGTTAAAGATGTGACCTTCACTTATGACGGTAAAGAAAAACCAGCGCTGCGCAATGTGTCGTTTACCATTCCACAAGGTAAAACATTGGCTTTGGTAGGTCGTTCTGGTTCAGGTAAGAGTACGATTGCTAATCTATTCAACCGCTTCTACGACGTCGACTCTGGCTCGATTTGTTTAGATGGTCACGATGTGCGCGATTACACCTTAGCAAACTTGCGTAGTCACTTTGCATTGGTATCGCAGAACGTTCATCTGTTTAACGATACGATTGCCAATAACATCGCTTACGCAGCGACAGAGAAGTACAGCCGAGAGCAAATTGAGCGCGCAGCGCGTCTTGCTCATGCGATGGATTTCATTGAGAAGATGGATGATGGTTTAGATACCATGATCGGTGAAAACGGTGCGAGCCTGTCGGGTGGTCAACGTCAACGTATCGCCATTGCGCGTGCATTACTGCGTGATGCACCAGTGCTGATTTTGGATGAGGCGACTTCTGCGCTTGATACTGAGTCAGAGAAAGCGATTCAAGCCGCACTGGATGAGCTACAAAAAGACAAAACTGTACTTGTGATTGCACACCGCTTGTCGACTATTGAGAAAGCGGACCAAATCCTTGTGGTGGATGAAGGTGAGATTATCGAGCGTGGTAACCACCAAGAGCTTATCGCACTACCTGATGGTGCGTACTCTCAATTACACCGTATCCAATTTGGTGCTTAAGCTGTGATTGAAAAAATCTGGTTTGAAAATCATCCATTAAAATACCTGCTGTGGCCGCTGTTGTGGCCACTAAGCAAGTTGTTCGGTCAGATTAGCCGCTCTCGTCGAGCCAGTTACCAGCAGGGCAAAAAAAGTGCCTACCGCGCACCTGTGCCAGTTATCGTAGTGGGTAATATTACCGCAGGTGGTAATGGTAAAACGCCAGTGGTTATCTGGCTGGTGGAGAAGCTACAAGAGTTAGGTTACAAGCCCGGCGTTGTGTCACGTGGCTATGGCGCCAAAGCGCCGAGCTACCCATTAGTTGTTGGGACTGAAACTTCGACAGCCCATTGTGGTGATGAGCCTAAGCTGATTTATAAACGCACCAATGCGCCAGTAGCCGTCGACCCAGTACGAGCGAATGCAGTACAGGCGTTGCTTCCTTTGGGCGTTGATATCATCATTACCGATGATGGTTTGCAGCACTACGCATTAGAACGCGACATTGAATTTGCGGTAGTGGATGGTAAGCGCCGTTTCGGTAATCAGCAACTTATCCCAATGGGGCCACTTCGCGAAGGCGTGGAACGTTTGGCTGAGGTCGATTTTATTATTACCAACGGCGGACAAGCCTTGGAAAATGAAGTCGCGATGACGTTGCAACCAAGTTTGGCAGTAAATTTGAAATCCGGTGAGCAAATGCCAGTAAGCCAATTAAAAGGATTGGTGGCAATGGCTGGAATTGGTCATCCGCCGCGGTTTTTTAATACCTTAGAGCATCTCGGTGCCGATTTGGTTTACAGCCAAGGGTTTGCCGACCACCAAGATTTTGCAGTATCACAATTGGCAGAACTTGCCGCTCGTGGTACACACCTTATTATGACAGAAAAAGATGCGGTGAAATGTGCAGATTATGCAGAAGATAACTGGTGGTACTTGCCAGTGTCGGCGTCATTTTGTGCGCAAGATGAACAACGTATCTTAGAACGAATTAAACAAACAAAGGAACATTATGGATCACCGTCTGCTTGAAATCGTTGCGTGCCCAGTGTGCAAAAGCAAACTGACTTATGACAAAGATAAACAAGAGCTGATTTGTAAGGCAGACCGCCTTGCTTATCCAATTAAAGAAGGTATTCCAGTGCTGCTTGAACCAGAAGCGCGCACTATGAGCATGGATGAGGGCAGATAATGTCGTTTACGGTTGTTATCCCAGCTCGTTACCAGTCAACTCGTTTGCCGGGTAAACCACTGGCTGATATCGCGGGCAAACCTATGATTCAATGGGTTTATGAGCAAGCGATTCAAGCTGGTGCGGATAATGTCATTATCGCTACCGATGATGAGCGTGTCGAACAAGCTGCAAAATCATTTGGCGCGCAGGTTTGCATGACCTCACCAAACCATGAATCGGGTACTGAGCGTTTGGCGGAAGTGGTCAAAGTGATGGGTATTGCTGATGACCACATTATCGTTAACGTGCAAGGCGACGAGCCGCTGATTCCACCGTCAATCATTGCACAAGTGGCTGACAACTTAGCTAATAGCCAAGCACCGATGGCAACACTGGCCGTTGAAATCAGTGATGAAGCGGAAGTATTTAACCCGAATGCAGTGAAAGTACTGACCGATAAAGATGGTTATGCGATGTACTTTAGCCGAGCGACGATTCCATGGGATCGCGATAACTTTGCTAATAACAACACCATTGCCCAGCCTCTACTGCGCCATATCGGTATTTACGCTTACCGCGCTGGCTTTATTAATACTTACATTAACTGGGAGCCAAGTGCTCTAGAGAAGATTGAGTGTTTAGAGCAGCTACGCGTACTTTGGTATGGTGAAAAGATCCATGTGGCAGTTGCGAGCGAAGCACCAGCTGCTGGTGTTGATACGCCGGAAGATCTAGAAGCAGTTCGCGCGATTCTTGGTCATTAATCAGCACGATTAACCGATAGAAAAAAAGCCAGCCTAATGATTTAGGCTGGCTTTTTAGTAACTAGAGTAGATAGGCATATACCAATCGAAGTCAGTCGACTACTTCGTCAGGTATTACTCTAGCTCCTTATCTTTCCCCATCGAAAGGATCCAGATGCAGATGGCGGCAACCACAGCAAAGCCTGACAGAATAATTACAGGCATGGCGCTATAACCGAGAATGTGCCAAATCACTGATTCAAGTGTACTCATTACGCGCTCCTTCTATTGCCAGCCTTCGACACCTTCCATGTCAGGAAGATGGTGTGAGATGCCTTTGTGACAGTCGATACAGGTCTTCTCGCCGTTGGCTAACGCGGTAGAGTGTTGTTTCGCGCCACGTGAACCTTGCTCAGAAAAATCCATGTACTCGAATTCGTGACAATTACGACACTCTAACGAGTCATTCTTCTTCATTCGCGCCCATTCTCGTTCCGCTAAATGACCGCGACGTTCAGCAAACTTCTCCGGAGTATCGATGGTTTTAAGCACGTAGTGGGCAAATAGCTCTTTAGATGCCTGCACTTTACGCACAATCTTATCTGTCCATTCATGGGGTACGTGACAGTCAGAACAGATTGCACGCACACCTGAGCGGTTAGAGTAGTGAATGGTTGGTTTGATTTCTTCCACGATTGGCGCATGGCACCCAGAGCAGAACTCTTCGGTGTTGGTTGCTTCCATACCCGTGTTGAATGCGCCCCAGAATAGAAGACCACCAGCAAAGCCCATAAATAACACCACCCCAACAGCAGCTTTACTTGGGCGAGTTAGTCGCTTCCAAAACGCTTTTAATAATTTCATAGATTAACCTCGTTAACTTAGTGTTCTGTCTACTTGAGCGATTGAACACGTTCGAAATCATTGTCTACTAGTGGTGCCGCCTCAGTTTGAGGTACGTGGCACTGCAAGCAGAAGTAACGTCGTGGGGACATATCCGCTAAAACTGCGTCTTCGCGGTTAACATAGTGAGTTACGCTAATCTTAGTCGCACCCATCTCTTTAGCATTTTTCCAGCTATGGCAAGCCAGACATTTATTGGCATTGAGTGATACTTCGTAATTACGAATCGCATGTGGGATCAATGGTGGCTGATACACATAGCTGCTGTCGACCGAATGCTCTTTAGGATAATCTTTGAATTGGTCTGCTGGACGAGTGTCCTCCAATAAGGTTGCACCGCGCAGTGATTCCAGTCCTCCTGTGCCACCAGGATTGTCTAATTCAGCAAAAACGCTGCCGCTGATGACGGCGCCAATTGCGAATAGGGCAAGCATTAGTTTTTTCATTTTAACTTCTCCGCCGTGTGGCTAAATTCTGATTGTGGTCGCGCTGGGCGCGACCAAGTATTGTGTTAAACGATCTTAGTGATCTTGACCGGACACTTCTTAAAGTCAGTCTGTTTAGACAGCGGGTCAGTCGCATCTAAGATCAGCTTGTTGATCAGAATTCGCGCATCGAAGAACGGAACGAAAACTAGCCCTTGCGGTGGCTTGTTACGACCGCGCGTTTCAACGCGTACACGTACTTCGCCACGTTTGTTTGACAGCAATACTTCTTCGCCGCGGCGAACGTTACGCGCTTTTGCATCATCTGGGTGCATGTAACACACCGCATCAGGAACCGCTTTGTACAGTTCTGGTACGCGACGAGTCATGGTGCCGGTATGCCAGTGTTCGAGAACACGACCGGTACATAGCCACATGTCGAACTCGCTATCAGGCACTTCTGGTGGCGCTTCGTAAGGCGCTGAAATGATCTTCGCTTTACCATCTTTGTTACCGTAGAAGTCCCAGCCAGAACCTACTTTCGCGTATGGGTCTGACCCTTCTTTAAAGCGCCACATGGTTTCTTTACCATCAACCACAGGCCAACGTAGACCACGTACGGTGTGGTAAACATCGTAAGGGGCTAGGTCATGACCATGACCACGACCAAAGGTAGCGTATTCTTCGAACAGACCTTTTTGCACATAGAAGCCAAAGTGGTGCGCATCGTCATTAAGATCTCGCGCTTCTTCTACTGGGAATTTGTCTACGTTACCGTTGCGGTACAGTACGTCGAACATCGTTTTGCCACGTAATTCAGGTGCTTTGGCTAATAGTTCTTCCGGCCACACTTCTTCAATCTTGAAGCGTTTAGAAAACTCCATTAGCTGCCATAAATCTGATTTCGCTTCGCCAACGGTTTCTACTTGTTGGTACCACGCTTGTGTGCGACGCTCTGCGTTACCGTAGGCACCTTCTTTTTCAATCCACATCGCAGTCGGTAGGATTAAGTCAGCAGCTTGCGCAGTCGCGGTTGGGTAAGGATCGGATACAACGATAAAGTTGTCCGGGTTGCGGTAACCTGGCAGACGCTCTTCGTTAATATTTGGACCCGCTTGCAGGTTGTTATTACATTGCACCCAGTAACAGTTCAGTACGCCATCATGCAGCATGCGATCTTGCAGTACCGCGTGGAAGCCTGGTTTTGGTGGAATCGTACCCTCTGGCAGTTTCCAAATTTTTTCTGTGATTTCACGGTGTTTTGGATTTGCTACCACCATATCTGCAGGTAGACGGTGTGCAAAAGTACCCACTTCACGAGCAGTACCGCACGCCGATGGTTGACCTGTCAGCGAGAATGGACTGTTACCTGGAGTGGCGATTTTGCCGGTCAATAAGTGAATGTTGTAAACCAAGTTGTTCATCCATACGCCACGTGTATGCTGGTTCATACCCATGGTCCAAAGTGACATCACTTTAGTGTTTGGATCGGCGTACTGCTTAGCCAGTTCAATTAGTTTTTCTGGTTCGACACCAGATAGCTCCGATGCTTTCTCCACAGTGTATGGCGCAACCGACGCTTTGTATTCTTCAAATGAAATGCTAGTTAGCTTGCCTGAGTTTGCATTTTTCGCCTTCACTTGCAGTGGATTATCATCACGTAAGCCGTAGCCGATATCGACGTCGGCTTGAGTGAAGTTGGTGTGCTTGTTAACAAAGTCCCAATTTACTGCATCGTTTTCGATGATGTAGTTGGCAATAAAGTTAGCAATAGCAAGATCAGATTGTGGTGTGAAAATGTAACCGTGATCTGCCAGTTCAAACGAGCGGTGATAGTAGGTCGACAATACGTTTACTTTCACATGTGGATGGCTTAAACGGCGGTCTGCAATACGCGTCCACAAAACAGGGTGCATCTCTGCCATGTTTGAGCCCCAAAGGACGAAAGCATCGGCATTTTCGAAGTCATCGTAGCAGCCCATTGGCTCATCAATACCGAAAGCGCGCATAAAGCCCACAACCGCTGAAGCCATACAGTGGCGTGCGTTAGGGTCAATGTTGTTTGAACGAAAACCCGCTTTCATAAGTTTTGATGCTGCGTAGCCTTCCATTACGGTCCATTGACCTGAACCAAACATACCAACACTCGTTGGACCTTTCTTCTCTAGCGAGGCTTTCCACTTCTCTGCCATCGTATCGAATGCCACATCCCATGATACAGGAGTGAACTCTCCGTCTTTGTCGTACTTACCATCTTTCATACGCAGCAGAGGCTGAGTGAGACGATCGTGACCGTACATAATCTTCGACAGGAAGTAGCCTTTAATACAGTTTAGGCCTTTGTTAACCGGCGCTTCAGGATCACCCTGTGTCGCAACGACTTTACCATTTTGCGTACCAACTAGAACGGAACAGCCGGTACCACAAAAACGACAAGGCGCCTTGTCCCAAGTGATTTTAGTTTGGTCTGAGCTGGCAATCAGGTTGGTCGCTGAAGCTGGTAGTGTGATACCAGCGACCGCTGCTGCTGATGCCGCTGCGTTTGCTTTCACAAACGCACGTCTTGTCATTTTCATACTTCACCCTCTACTTGGGAATGTTGTGATCCAGTGTTTGCTTGGTCATCGTCTAGGTCTCGCTCGATTTGGTGATAAACCATTACCGTGCTGACGACATGCGCTAAGTTATTTATTTTCTCGATAACGTCGGTAATAAAGCCTTCGCTTTGGGTTTCCAAAACAACGACAATTTTGCCCTCTGGGCTGTCACCGAAGATTTCGGCAGTATCAAATTGTTCGATTTGACTCTTCACGCTCTCTAGGTGCTCGGGCACGACGTGGACAATCAAACTTGATATATGAACTTCATTTCGGGGCATTAGCTGCTCTCTTTTTTCGGCGCGTTACGCGACTTGATTGCTCACATTGATAGATGAAGTCGGGCAGACGGCGACACACGCGCCGCAACCATTACACAGAGTTGTGTCGAGGTTTGGCTGGGCGACTCGCCCAACTTCTAAGCGAAACTGGATCGCCATGCTGTCGCACATTTCTCCACATGAACGACACTCAACATTCTGTTGTGCAAGACATTGTTGATTGATAGCTGCTTTTGCTTGCCAAGGCGTCTCTTGTTGGCTTTTAAACAACGATTCAGGACAGGCATCAGCACATTGATAGCAAAAGGTGCATTCATCAATGGTGAAGTCAACTTGCGGGAAGCCACCATCACCTTTGACAATAATGTTGGTTTCGCAGGCTTTCAGGCACTCGCCGCACTGAGTACAGAGGTCAGTAAATCTTTCAGGCGTCGTTAACCACGGCAAGCGTACAGAATCGTCTTGCGCTGCTTTGCGGGTGAAAAGACGCCTTCTTGAAAGATCGACCATTAAAGAGAATCCACAACGTGGGTTGTATTAAATGACCATTGCCATTAACAACCTTTCATTTATCAATAATTAAATTGTAGGATTTGTCATATTTGTATAAATACCTCCAAGGGGGTATTTAGGGAGGGAGTTTGTTTTAGATCAACTAATTCGATTGGGTTTGATCACATATTGGCGTTGGCGCTAAAATTCAAAACAAAGATAATTTGTCACAAATGGTTTTAACCATTCGAGGTTCGGTTGTTAAAAAGTATTAAAAAGTCGGTAACGGGAACGATTGCGAAGGCATTGTCATTAATTGTGCTGCTTTCAGTGGCGACGATCGGCTACGCGTTTGTGTTGTTGGCTTCGAGTTTAAATGACGCTGAAGCGCTCAACGTGGCAGGCTCAATGCGTATGCAAAGCTATCGACTCGCACACGACATTCAATCGCAATCCAGTGATTTTTCTTCACATATTTTCTTATTTGAGCGTTCAATCTATTCTCCGTCGATGAAAGCGCTGCAAAACTGGGATGTGCCAGAGGATATTACGCAGGACTACTACCAATTGATTATGCGTTGGCACGAGCTTAAAGAAGTGCTGATCAGCGAACAGCGCTCGCAGTACTTGTTGCTAGTTCCTTCGTTTGTTTCTCAAATCGATGCTTTTGTGTTTAAGCTGCAAGGTTTTTCCGAGAAGAAGTTGGTAGAGCTAGCTTGGGTTGGGGTCGTTGGCTTAGGTGGAATACTCGTTACCAGCTTGTTTGTAGTGCTGTTCGTCCGCCGTGAGATCGTTCATCCATTGAGAGCGCTGGTGGTGGCGAGTGAGCAAATTAAATCACGCTCTTTTGATGTTGAGTTGAATGTGGTCAGTGATAATGAGATGGGGATTCTCACTCGAACGTTTAACAATACGGCTAAAGAGTTAGGCAAACTGTACCATGGCTTAGAAAAGGCCGTGAACGAGAAG
This sequence comes from Vibrio rhodolitus, assembly GCF_003350325.1. GTDB lineage: Bacteria > Pseudomonadota > Gammaproteobacteria > Enterobacterales > Vibrionaceae > Vibrio > Vibrio rhodolitus. The sequence goes on from NZ_QLYZ01000016.1 coordinate 77,939, forward strand.
ACTCACAAGTTGCAGCATGCCAATCAGTCTTTACAAGTGCTGTACAAGTCCTCCAGTGAGCTCACAGCATCGAGGATTACTCCGGATAACTTTGCGGCGATCTTGCAGCAAATAGTGAGTATTGAGGGGGTAAGTGCCGTCAAACTCGAAATTGGCGCGGGTGCTGAAAAACCGATGGTGCTCACCAAAGGTGAGTTGGACGAGCAGACCTCGTCGAGTCGAACGCTGACACTGGATGGTCAAGAGTTAGGTACTCTGTACTGGAATTGGTACCTGCCTTGTCCAGATCAAGACTTAATTGATAACTTTGTGCGCATTCTTTCCCGAGCGGTTTACTATAACCAAGCGCAGCGTCAATCTGAGCAATTATTGTTGTTGGAAGAGCGCGCGACGATTGCTCGTGAGTTACATGATTCATTGGCACAATCACTGTCTTATTTGAAAATCCAAGTATCGCTGCTGAAACGGATGATGAAAAAACTTGAGCAAAGTTCAGAACTTGATAAATCCAACGCGATTGTCAGTGATTTAGATTCCGCTTTGTCAGGTGCATACACTCAACTGCGAGAGTTATTAACTACCTTTAGATTATCGATTAAAGAAGGTAACTTTGATACCTCGCTAAAAGAAATGCTAGCTCAGCTTCAGGAACAAACCGAGGCAAATATTGTGCTGACCAATCAGCTTTCATCATTGGAGCTCGATGCCCATGAACAAGTGCATTTGTTACAGCTGATCCGCGAGGCGACCATTAATGCAATCAAACATGCCGATGCGACCAAAATCGAGATCTTTTGTACCGAGAGTAATGATGATGTCACGATCAAAGTGGTTGATGACGGAGTCGGTATTGAAAGCCAAGAAAGCAAGATTAACCACTATGGTTTGTCGATCATGCATGAGCGCGCCAGTCGCTTAAATGGTCAACTAACGATTAAAACCGCTAGCCAACAAGGCTGCGAAATAGAACTAAAATATCCAAGAATAAAGGATAACGACTTTGACACAATGTAGAGTAATGCTGGTCGATGATCACCCGTTGATGCGTCGAGGATTAAGCCAGTTGCTGAGCTTTGAAGATGAATTTGAAGTGATTGCTGAGGCTTCCTCTGGGGCTGAAGCGGTAGCCAAAAACCACGAAGTTGAGCCAGACTTGATCCTGCTCGATTTGAACATGAAGGGTATGTCGGGACTTGATACTCTCAATGCCTTACGTGCGGACAACTGCGATGCGAATATCGTCATTTTGACTGTGTCTGATAGCGCTGCGGATATTGACGCGTTAGTTAAAGCAGGCGCTGATGGTTATCTGCTTAAAGATACCGAGCCAGATGAGTTGATTGAGGTACTAAAAAATAGCCTTAAAGGCGATAAAGCTTACAGCAAAGAAGTAGCGCAATATTTGGCAGAGCGTGAAACGCAAGACGATGTGTTTGATGCCCTGACAGACCGCGAGATGCAGATCTTAAGGCAAGTTGCCAAGGGGTTGAGAAATAAGCAGATTGCTGACAATTTATTTATTTCAGAGTCGACGGTAAAAGTGCATATGAAGAGTTTACTGAAAAAGCTGGTGGTGCCATCTCGCACCGCGGCAACGGTGCTCTATCTTGAGCGTTATGGCGATTTAAAATAAGCAATAAAAAAGGTTCATCACCAGAGAGCGGGGATGAACCTTTAATCTATTCTGAGCGTTTGATGGGATGCTTAGCTAGATACCTGAATCGTAGTTATTGCGCTGCGGACAGGTACCAATAATCTCACGTCGACCGGATTCTTTTACTTCCTCCAGAATGACATCAAAGCCCCACAAACGGTAAAGATGTTTGAGCACCTCATTGTATCCTTCATGAAGTGGAATGCGATCATGCGGCACATATTGCAGTGTCATTGAGCGATCCCCACGTACATCAACATTAAACACCTGGATATTGGGCTCTAAGTTGCTGAGGTTATACTGCGCAGCGAGCTTCTCACGAATGGCCTTATAGCCCATATCATCATGGATATGACTCACCTCAATATAGTTTTTGCGATCATCATCGACGATGGAGAATAGCTTAAAGTCACGGATCAGTTTTGGTGATAAGTACTGACTAATAAAACTCTCGTCTTTAAAGTTGTGCATCGCAAAGTGCACCGCTTCTAACCAATCGCTGCCAGCGAGCTCTGGGAACCACTCTTTATCCTCATCAGTCGGCTCTTCGCAGATGCGGCGAATATCACGAAACATCGCAAAACCCAGTGCGTACGGGTTGATGCCACTAAAGTAAGGGCTGTTATAGGCGGGCTGTGCTACCACGCTAGTGTGACTATGCAAGAATTCTAGGATAAAGCGCTCTGAGACTACGCCCTCATCATAGAGATGATTCAAAATCGTGTAGTGCCAGAATGTTGCCCAGCCCTCATTCATCACTTGTGTCTGCTTTTGCGGATAGAAATATTGGCTGACCTTGCGCACAATGCGCACGATCTCGCGCTGCCAAGACTCAAGCAGTGGCGCATGTTTTTCAATAAAGTAGAGAATGTTCTCTTGCGGCTCTGTTGGGAAGCGCACTTTTTCACATTCTTCTTTATCTGCAGTTTTTGGTACAGTGCGCCACAAGTCGTTTACCTGAGATTGCAAATAGGCTTCACGCTCTTCTTGGCGGCTTTTCTCCTCGGCAATAGAGATTTTTTCAGGGCGTTTGTAACGATCTACGCCATAGTTCATCAGTGCATGGCAAGAGTCGAGCAGTTCTTCGACTTCTGAGACACCATATTTTTCTTCACACTCGGCAATGTATTTTTTGGCGAATAATAGATAATCGATGATTGAACCCGCGTCGGTCCAGGCTTGGAAGAGGTAATTACCTTTAAAGAAGGAGTTATGCCCATAACAGGCATGCGCCATTACCAACGCCTGCATAGTAACTGTGTTTTCTTCCATCAGGTAGGCAATACAGGGATTGGAGTTAATCACAATCTCGTAGGCAAGCCCCATTTGACCATGTTTATAGCCTTGCTCTGTCTGGATGAACTTCTTGCCAAATGACCAATGATTGTAGTTGATTGGCATACCGATACTCGAATAGGCATCCATCATTTGCTCAGAGGTAATCACCTCGATTTGGTTAGGATAGGTATCGAGTTTGTAGTGCTCGGCAACGCGCTTAATTTCAACGTGATAGCGTTCTAGCAAACCAAACGTCCAGTCAGGACCATCAGGCAACAGTTTATCGCTTTTCTTTGTAGTTGATTTTGTTGTCATGGAGCCTCCCTAAGCGTTTTCTTTTTTAAACAGCTCCCTGAACACAGGGAAGATGTCATCAACGCTACGAATATTCTTCATGGCAAAGTTAGAGAAAGAGTTCTCCAGTTTCTCGTACTCATGCCACAAGGTTTGGTGAGAACGTCGGGTGATCTCGATATAGGAGTAATATTGGCATTTAGGCAGTAGACCTTCTTGCAGCAAATCTCTGCAGCGTGGAGAGTCATCAGCCCAGTTATCGCCATCGGAGGCTTGTGCCGCATAAATATTCCACTGACCTACAGGGTATCGGTCAGAGACGATTTCATTCATCAATTTAAGCGCACTAGAAACAATGGTACCGCCTGTCTCTTGTGAATAGAAAAACTCATGTTCGTCGACTTCTTTCGCTTGAGTATGGTGGCGAATAAACACCACTTCGACGTTTTCATACGTGCGAGTTAAGAACAGATAGAGCAACACGTAAAAACGTTTGGCGATATCTTTGGTAGCTTGATCCATCGAGCCTGAGACATCCATTAAGCAAAACATCACAGCTTGGCTGGAAGGAATAGGGCGGCGTTCGTAGTTTTTAAAGCGCAAATCGAAGGTATCGATAAAGGGTACACTATCGATTTTTTTGCGCAGTGATGCGATCTCTTCTTTGAGGCGACGCTCTTCAATCAACTGTGCCGGTTCTTGGTTTTGAATGCGGTTAAGCTCTTCTTCCAATTCATGCATCATGCGGCGTTTGCCCGCTGTCATAGCGGTGCGTCGGGCGAGAGATTGCTGAAGTGATTTAACAATCGCTATATTGGCTGGGTTACCCGCCGTCTGATAACCAGCCCGGTGTGTTTTCCATTCGGTGATCTTGTTAATTTGGGTTTTGTCTAAATTGGGAAGTGCCAAATCTTCGAACAGAATATCCAGATATTCATCTTTGGAAATCTGGAACACAAACTCATCTTGACCTTCGCCATCTGGGCTCGCGTCACCCTCTCCGGTGCCTCCACCGCCGCCGCCACCTTTCGGGCGTTCAATTTTGTCGCCTTGGATAAATTGATCGTTACCCGGATGAACGCGCTCTTTCACCCCGCCTTGACCTTGATGAAAAATTGGCTCGCTAATGTCTTTGTGCGGAATAGAAACGTCTTCACCGGTTTCGGTGTTGGTAATTGAACGGCGGTTAACTGCATCAGCCACCGATTCTTTGATTTTTTCTTTGTGGCGACGAATAAAGCGCTGTCTGTTGACGGCACTTTTGTTCTTGCCATTCAGTCGTCTGTCAATAAATTGCGCCATGAGTCACCCCTTATTTGCTACATACACCCTTGGTGTTTGTATTCATCGCATCCAATCTCCTACCAGAGCGTGTGGCTCTGGTAGGTACTCCATGGGCAATCCCCTGCTAGCAGGAGATTTGTCTGCTGCTATTAAGATGATTTACGTACGCGTAGGTACCATTCCGAAAGCAAGCGTACTTGTTTCTCGGTGTAACCTTTCTCCATCATGCGTGCGACAAAGTCGTCGTGTTTCTTCTGATCTTCCGAAGACGTTTTCGCATTGAAAGAGATAACCGGAAGCAGTTCTTCAGTGTTGGAGAACATTTTCTTCTCGATAACGGTGCGTAATTTCTCATAGCTAGTCCAAACTGGGTTTTGACCATTGTTGTTGGCGCGGGCACGCAGTACAAAGTTAACGATCTCATTACGGAAATCTTTTGGATTGCTAATGCCGGCGGTTTTCTCGATTTTCTCTAGCTCATTGTTAAGTGCAGAGCGATCGAATAGCTGACCGGTTTCTGGATCGCGGTACTCTTGGTCTTGAATCCAGAAATCAGCGTAAGTCACGTAGCGGTCAAAGATGTTTTGTCCGTACTCAGAGTAGGACTCCAAGTATGCGGTTTGAATTTCTTTGCCGATAAACTCGACGTAGCGCGGTACTAGATAACCTTTCAAGAACTCAAGGTACTTGTCAGCGATATCTTGCGGGAACTGTTCACGCTCCACTTGCTGCTCAATCACATAGAACAGGTGTACTGGGTTCGCCGCGACTTCACTTTGATCAAAGTTAAACACGCGCGATAGGATCTTAAACGAGAAGCGGGTAGAGAGACCGGACATACCTTCATCAACACCAGCATAGTCGCGGTACTCTTGGTAGCTTTTCGCTTTTGGATCGGTATCTTTCAAGGTTTCGCCATCATACACGCGCATTTTCGAGAAGATGGACGAATTTTCTGGCTCTTTTAAGCGCGACAGAATGCTGAACTGCGCCAATAAATCGAGAGTGCTTGGTGAGCACGGCGCTTTTGATAGCTCTGAATGATCCAGCAGTTTCTGGTAGATTTTTACTTCTTCAGAAACGCGTAGACAGTAAGGCACTTTGACAATGTAAACACGGTCAAGGAACGCTTCATTGTTCTTGTTGTTACGGAAGGTTTGCCACTCTGATTCATTTGAGTGAGCGAGAATCATACCGTCAAACGGTAGGGCAGAGAGACCTTCAGTACCGTTGTAGTTACCTTCTTGTGTCGCCGTCAGCAATGGGTGCAAGACTTTTATTGGCGCCTTGAACATCTCAACGAATTCCATCAAGCCTTGGTTGGCTTTACATAATGCACCAGAGTAGCTGTATGCATCAGGGTCATCTTGTGAGTAGTGTTCTAGCATACGAATATCGACTTTACCCACTAGTGATGAAATATCTTGGTTGTTTTCATCACCTGGTTCGGTTTTGGCAACTGCAAGTTGATCGAGAATCGATGGACGAACTTTGACCACTTTGAACTTGGAAATATCACCGCCAAATTCATGTAAGCGTTTGGCTGCCCAAGGTGACATGATGGAGCGTAGGTAGCGTTTGTCGATGCCGTATTCTTGCTTGAGTAAATCGCCGTCCTCGTTCATGTCAAACAGACAGAATGGGTGATCGTTCACCGGACTACGTACACCATCGGCAGATAGTACATAAATCGGCTGCTGCTGCATCAATGCCTTGAGCTTTTCTGCTAGCGATGACTTACCGCCCCCTACAGGACCTAGTAAGTATAGGATTTGCTTACGTTCTTCTAGACCTTGCGCAGCATGTTTGAGATAGGAAACGATTTGTTCAATCGCTTCTTCCATGCCGTAAAAGTCTTTGAAAGTCTCGTAGCGTGAAATAACACGGTTGGAAAAAATGCGGCTTAGTCGTGGATCCTGAGCGGTGTCGATCACCTCAGGCTCTCCAATAGCCATCAATAAGCGTTCTGCTGCATTAGCATAAGCGCTCTTGTCATCTTTACACAGTGCTAAGAAATCTTGTAAAGATAACTCCTCATCCTTGGACGCTTCGTAGCGTGCTTGGAAATGGTCGAAAATGCTCATAATGATTTCCCCTCTGAACCTGTCAAACTGACAAACAACTCGCTAAAAATTACACATCCTTCATTAATTAAGACTAGTGGGGATTTCTAATTTTGCTTAAAAAATATGTGTTTATTTGCAAAATTATCGCTTAGTCCTTTACTCCCAATCAGCCTAATGTCTGAAGACAACCTTTTATACGGCTTGGCTCGATGGATAGTTTCAACTGCGTAGAGAATTCAAAAACTTGCCTGTAAAAAAGTCGTTTTGCCACTTTTCTTGCTGGGTTGAATAACAATACGTCATACGTTATCATTTGGTTTGTTTTTGGTGTATTGAATGGGAAAGGTTGTGAAAAATAAGTGGTTGCCTATCGTGGCGTTGATGTTGGGGTGTGGTTCTACGGCGGCACAGGCAAACGTGAGCCAATGGTCCTTGGGTGTTGGTGCTTCCTACTCACCGGCAGTGTATAAAGATACCCCTTCAAATAAAGCCGTTATTCCAGTGATTGGCTATGAAGGTACTCACTTTTTTATGCGTGGTTTTAGTGCCGGTTACCGCTTAAATCCGATCGGCTCGACGCATAATATCGTTTTTCGCGCTGCCTACGATCCGCGTACGCTAAAGCCGGGTGATTCAAATGACCCTGTAATCAGAGAAATGGACAAGCGTGATGCAACCATTTTTGGTGGAGTTAGCTATCAGTTGATCACCATGGTTGGTATGTTTGAAACCACTGCAGGGACTGATATTGGTGGGACTCATAATGGTTTATACGGTGAAGCGGCATGGCGTTTGCCGTTTCGTGGGCGCGGCTGGGGACTAACACCAAGTATCGGCTATTCGTACAATAGCGATAAAATTAACAACCACTTATATGGTGTCAGTGCGGCAGAGGCGCAGCGCGCTGGAATCGAGGCGTTTGATGCAGATTGGGATGGTCAGTATTTTATTGGGCTTTCAGGTTATATGCACCTAACACCAAACTTTCGTGTCGGGGGCGGGGTTCGCTATACCAATCTTGAGGGAGATATTGAGAACAGTCCGCTGATTGAATCTGGCATTAATACCGCGACCAACATTACTTTTGTTTATCTGTTTTAAGTTGGCGTGGTAAGAAAAAAGCTGCTCATGGGAGTAGCTTTTGAACAATTCTATTTTTATTTTTTATCAGACGCTTACGCGTTGAAGATCTGTTTTAGCTCGTTAGCACATAAGTGATATTGGCGTGGGCATTTGCGCCATGTTGCTAACATACGGCGGTATTTTTCCAACATTGGCATTTGCGCGTTGAAGTTATGCTCGCCTTTCTCAAATTGAGGGTAAAGACCTTCAGAATCCACCAAGAAACGTACGTAATGCACTAGCTTACACTCAGTGCCACAGTCAAAACCTAGGAACTGTAGGCGGCGTTGGTCAACGTCTTTACGCTCATGCTCTTCTAACATATTGTTAGATTCTTGCATCGCGTGATACATCTCCATAATGTCGATGATTTCGCGACATTCTTGCTCTTCGATACAACCAAAATCTTTGTTTAGCTCACGCATTTGTAATACATAACCGCGTTCGACGATTGTTTGTAAGCGCTTGTATTTTTGAGCGTTTTCTGGGTCCATCTGTGACATCAGGTAGTACTGGTTAGATAGAATCAAACGTTGAGCGTTTGTCATTTCCATTGGGGTGACCTCGTAAATCTAGTACATCTTTAATGTGCTTAGGTTAGCCTGTTGTTGTGACTTGAAACATGATCTCAACACATGTTTATGAGCAAAAATGAAAACTTTTTACTTATTTTTTGTGATAATGATTATAGATGTAATCACGGTCTGAGAAGGTTCTCAGCCATTCGGGTTTAAACACACTCAACACCGCGACAGCCATACCGTTTAGTAACCCCTCCGGGAAAGCCAGCAGTATGATAAAGATCAGATAATTGTCGACGATGGTAGTCCAATCATGCACATCAGTGAGCAATTGAAATAATCCGGTTGCGACTAGGTGAACACTGCCAGCAAGGGCACCGTTAAAGAAACCAGCGACAAAGATATAAACGAAGATATTGCGCGGAAGATAGCGATAGCTGAGTAGAAAGACAGCATAGCTGATTAAGATAGGGACCAAACAAGACAGCAGTAAATATTGCCCCATCGCGCTAATAGTTAACGAGCCGAACAGACTCAAGCTGAGAGTAATAGGAAAGCAGAGTAGGTAGGCGATACGCCAGCCGTACATCAGGGTTAGGCTAGTTAACGCGAGAAAGTGAATATCGAGACCCTGTTTAACTCCCGCCTCTGCAGACCATAGCAGGAAGAGAGCAAAGCAGGCGGCAAAGGTTAGATGTTGAAAACGACTTTCGCTTTTGAGTTTTGGGTAGAAGTTATCTCGTATGTCGCCAAAGCAAAGCGCAAGGGGCAGGAGGGCAAGTATCCACATCCACAGATTGCTTAGTTCCATTGCGCGCCTCCATTTTGCACTTTGTGTCACTTGGAATTGTTTTTCGCTAAATCGACATTGTCTCTATGCAGATATAGGCGTAACGTTAAGGTAGTCGCCTACAGTTTTTGCTCGTAGGCATTACATCGTTAAGTTCAAGTATGGTTTAACTATGAAAAAATCGATATTGGCGCTACTTTTCGCTTCTTGCTTTCACTATTCAGCGCATGCCTGCACGGGTATCTCGCTTTCAACAACCAACAATGATTATATTCAGGCTCGTACTATTGAATGGGGTCATAGTGACTTAAACAGTAAGTTAATTATCTCGCCGCGTAACTACTCTTACACATCCACTATGCCAGATCAAAAACAGGGCTTAAATTGGCAGAGCAAATATGGCTTTGCAGGCATTTCTGTTAGCGATGACAAATTTATTGCTGAAGGGGTTAACGAAAAAGGTCTTAGTGCCGGGTTATTTTACTTTCGCAACTACGGTTCTTTAGCCGAGTATCAGCCAAATGATCGTGCCAACAACATCACAGATATGGACTTTGTTCGTTGGATGCTTAGTCAGTTTGAAACCGTTGAACAGGTTGAAGCGGCGTTGCATAAAATCAAGATTGTCACGGTTTATTTTGATCAGCAGGGTAACCCTTCACCCACGGCTCACTGGCGCGTCTCTGACAAAAGCGGCAATAGCATTGTGATTGAGATTATGAATCAGGGTGAAATCCACATTCATAAAAACAGCGCTAAGGTGCTGACCAACTCACCAGACTACGCTTGGCAAGTCACCAACCTGAATAACTACATTAACCTGCGTCCGGGTAGCAGCAGCGATCAGCAAATCAATGGGGTCACCGCACGCTCTTTCGGTGTTGGTTCTGCTTTTGTCGGTCTGCCAGGTGATATCTCGCCACCATCACGTTTTGTACGAGCTGCGTTTTACGTTAATACTGCCCCAGAACTGAAAAATGGTCAGCAGGCAGTCTCGCAAGCTTTTCATATCTTGAATAACTTTGATATTCCAATTGGCAGTGAATTTAGTGACAAGAGCCACATTGCAGATTTGCCAAGCGCAACCCAGTGGACCTCGGTGATTGATCAGGGTAACGGTTTACTGTTCTACAAAACCATGCATGACAGTACGATTCGTCGGGTTGATTTAAACCAGCTAGATTTCACTAGCAAGGTTGAGCATAAGCAGCCGCTTGATAGCGGGAAGTTTCATTTTGAGGATGTCGAAATTAACTAATCTTGAAGTTAAATAATTTCGACTTTAGAAAAGCAACAAGGCACTTATTTAAGTGCCTTGTTCAATTTAAATCGTAGTCGAAGTTTGATTAGTACTTAACGTTTGGATGGTACTGCTCAAGAATCGATTTGATGTTTTCCATCGTCTCTTTTGGCGGCGGGTTTACGCCCTCTAGCGGGTATTCAAAGCCTAGCGCTTCCCATTTGTGTGCACCTAGCTTGTGGTATGGCAGTAGCTCAACTTTTTCGATGTTGTCCATGTCTTTAATGAATTCACCCAGCATGTGCGCGGCTTCATCTTCATCGGTGTAACCTGGCACCACTACGTAGCGAATCCAAGTCTTTTGACCTTTCTGATGTAGGTAGCGAGCAAAGTCGAGTACGCGACGGTTAGAAACACCGATAAAGTCTTGGTGAATCTCATCCTTCATATGCTTAAGGTCAAGCATAACCAGATCCGTTACTTCTAGCACTTCATCGACCACGTCGGTGTGCTTACGGATGTAGCCGTTAGTGTCTAGGCAGGTGTGAATACCTTCTGCCTGCGCTGCGCGGAAAAAGTCGCGAACAAACTCCGGTTGCAGCATTGCTTCGCCGCCTGAACAGGTAATGCCACCGCCAGAAGCTTTCATAAAGTGGCGGTAACTTTTTGCTTCGCTGATGATCTCTTCAACGGTCACATCTTTGCCGTCATGCGTATCCCACGTGTCGCGGTTATGACAATATTTACAACGCATTAAGCAGCCTTGAAGGAAGACAATAAAACGAATTCCAGGGCCATCGACAGTGCCACATGATTCAAAAGAATGAATACGACCAATTGTTGACATGAGCTCATCTCTTTAGCAATTATTTGAACGTTATTTTATTACAAATCACCCTGATTAAATAGGGTTATACGTGCTTCTTGACGAATAATTCCATCAAGATATGGCATTCGGCGAATCGTTAGCCGCTCTTAAGTGAGGGCGGGCATCACTACAAGAAAAAGAAGACTGAAAATGATGCATTTGCGTGGTAATCACTTAGGGCTTGTTGATAGTCTGCTGTGCGTATATTGGCACTAAAACTGGCTCCAAATTGATGGTTATACCAAGCAACTCCCATTACAGCACCGGCTTGTGTGTGGTCGAGTGTGATAGGGAAGTTTTGTTCATTTTCGATGCCAGGTCGGTTGCCTTCAAGCGTGATGTCGTTAAAGCGGTACATCAATTCAATGCCAGAATAAAGAAACCAAGCTTGTTTCGCGTTTCCTAGTGCACTAGGACGAAAGTTACGTTCACTATCAATATTTGCCGCGCCGAGGCTCCCCGTTAAATTTTCTCCCCATCTCAGCATCAGCCCTGATGAGATATCGCTGCGTAAATTGCCGCCATTAATCTCACTAATGTTAGAGATTTCAAATTGTGTTGAGTTGCTGCTGGACGCGCGATAGAGAGCATAATGATTGAGATATCCGAGATTAAAGACTAAACCTTCTTCAACCTGATAATCCCAGCCATTGGGGTATTCGGAATTGGTAATATTATGTACAAGACGCTGCGCTTTCGCAGCCAAAGAGTCTTCCCCAACCACGCCGAGCGTGACGTTATAACGTGCAGTGCGCTGAGGTAAAATGGTCAAATAGTTTAATTCACTGTATAGCAGACCGGCATAAGGGCGCTGATTGACCAGTGGTTCTGAGGCAAAAAGGTCGCGCGGGGTATACATTTTTTGCCCTAACATCACTTCGAATTTATCTAAAGATTGGGACGATAAGCTGAGCGAAGTGAGACGGTTGTCTAACGGGAGCTCGGCACTGGTGTAAGAGAGAAAAAGCCCGTTGGTGTATTCGCGGTCGACGCCGAATAGCCCGTCGTTATCAAAGGTAGCGGTTAGGGTAGGTTGGCTTGCAAAGCAAAAATGAGTCGATAACGCGCTAATTAGAACAAAACCACAAGCTGTTTTCATCATGCGCTGCTACCCCCTAGTATCAAGACCAATTGATGGCTTATCTAATTAATAATTATAGGTGCTGGAGCATGCTTATGTATTGATGGGCAAAGCAGAATTGAACTAACTATTGTGGTGAGTTCACAATTTAGTGTCGGACCGAGACAGATGTAAAAAAGCCCCGCTTACGCGAGGCTTTTATCAATCATTCAGCTGAGAATTATAGAGACTCAGTGAAAGTACGTGCGATTACGTCAGCTTGTTGCTCTGCAGTTAGAGAGTTGAAGCGTACAGCGTAACCAGAAACGCGGATTGTTAGCTGAGGGTATTTCTCAGGGTGCTTAACTGCGTCTTCTAGAGTTTCACGGTTAAGAACGTTCACGTTTAGGTGTTGACCGCCTTCGATGCCAGCTTCGTGGTGGAAGTAACCATCCATTAGACCAGCAAGGTTAGCGCGTTGGCTGTCTTCTTCTTTACCTAGTGCGTTTGGAACGATAGAGAAGGTGTAAGAGATACCATCTTTAGCGTGTGCAAACGGTAGTTTACCTACAGAAGTAAGTGAAGCTACAGCACCTTTCTCATCGCGACCGTGCATTGGGTTAGCACCTGGTGCGAATGGAGCGCCTGCGCGACGACCGTCTGGCGTGTTACCAGTCTTCTTACCGTATACCACGTTTGAAGTGATAGTTAGGATAGACTGAGTAGGGATCGCATCACGGTAAGTCTTAAGCTGACGGATCTTGTTCATGAACACTTCAACTAGTTCACAAGCGATGTCATCTACGCGAGCATCGTTGTTACCGAATTTAGGGTAGTCGCCTTCGATTTCGAAGTCGATAGCTACGCCATCTTCGTCACGAACTGGTTTAACTTTCGCGTACTTGATTGCAGATAGAGAGTCAGCTGCAACAGATAGACCTGCGATACCACAAGCCATTGTACGACGAACGTCACGGTCGTGTAGAGCCATTAGTGCAGCTTCGTAGCTGTACTTGTCGTGCATGAAGTGGATGCTGTTTAGTGCAGTCACGTACTGCTTAGCTAGCCAATCCATGAAGTGATCTAGTTTGCCCCAAACGTCATCGAAGTCTAGAGTTTCGTCTAGGATCTTAGGCATCTCTGGACCAACTTGGATCTTAAGTTTCTCATCCACACCGCCGTTGATAACGTATAGAAGAGTCTTAGCAAGGTTAGCGCGAGCACCAAAGAATTGCATGTGTTTACCAATGATCATTGGTGATACACAACATGCGATTGCGTAGTCATCAGACTCGAAGTCTGGACGCATTAGGTCATCGTTTTCGTACTGGATAGATGAAGTATCGATAGATACTTTAGCACAGAAACGTTTGAAGCCGTCAGGTAGCTGCTCAGACCAAAGTACAGTGATGTTTGGCTCTGGAGAAGGACCCATTGTGTATAGAGAGTTTAGGAAACGGAAGTTCGTACGAGTAACTAGTGTACGACCGTCAAGACCCATACCACCCATTGACTCTGTAGCCCAGATTGGGTCGCCAGAGAATAGATCATCGTACTCAGGAGTACGTAGGAAACGAACCATACGTAGTTTCATTACGAAGTGGTCGATCATTTCCTGAGCTTCAACTTCAGTGATCTTACCAGCAGCGATATCACGCTCGATGTAGATGTCTAGGAAAGTCGAAGTACGACCTAGAGACATTGCAGCACCGTTTTGAGACTTAACAGCAGCTAGGTAGCCGAAGTAAGTCCATTGGATAGCTTCTTGTGCAGTTGTAGCTGGACCAGAGATATCGAAACCGTACTTAGCAGCCATAGTTTTCATTTGGCCTAGAGCGCGGTGTTGCTCAGCGATTTCTTCGCGAAGCTGCATAGTCATCTGAAGATCTTCACCGTTCTCAAAACGCTCTTGTAGAGACTTGAATTGAGCCAGTTTGTCTTTCATTAGACGGTCGATACCGTATAGTGCAACACGACGGTAGTCACCGATGATACGACCACGACCGTAAGCATCTGGAAGACCAGTTAGAACACCAGACTTACGACAAGCTAGGATATCAGGAGTGTAGATATCGAAAACGCCAGCGTTGTGAGTTTTGCGGTATTCAGTGTAGATTTTTGAGATTTGAGGATCTAGTTCGCGATCGTACGCTTTGCAAGAGCCTTCAACCATGCGGATACCACCGTTAGGGATGATAGCGCGCTTTAGAGGAGCGTCAGTTTGTAGACCAACGATAGTCTCTAGATCTTTTTCGATGTAGCCTGCATCGTGAGCAGTGATGGTAGAGATAAGGTCAGTATCGAAATCAACTGGTGCGTGAGTTGAGTTCTCAATCTTGATACCTTCCATTACCTTAGCCCAAAGCTTGTTAGTTGCTTCAGTACCTTCAGAAACTAGGAAAGATTCGTCGCCTTCATACGGAGTGTAGTTCTTCTGAATGAAATCACGTACGTTTACTTCGTTTTGCCAATCACCTTGTGCAAAACCTTCCCAAGCTTTAGCAAATTGCTCTGCCATGACATACCTACCTTTTTAGTAGAAAAAACACGTACTGGTTTCGCCGCTGAGCCAGCTATCCTCGGTATGAGGAACAGTACACTCTTATTTAAAATAACAATATGTATAGCCTTTACTGATCGCTGTTTGTAATCGATCAAAAACCTATAGAAATTGTCATTACTCTTTATATGGAATCTTACCAGTTCAAATTCAAGGTTACACTAAAAAATTTTTGAAACCTTAAACTAAATCAACAAATACTAAAATTATTTGATAAAAGGGGCGCGATAATCGCGTCCCCTTCATTTATAGCTCAAAAATTATAGCAGTGCAGGGATACCGAACTGATCTTCAAGCATACCAACAGCAAGCATTGCAACTAGACAGATTACTAGTACGCCTACTGGGATTACGATTTTATCAACAAAGCCTAGACGAGCTGCACGCTCTTTGTCACCAATTAGACCGTTGTTGTCTAGTAGCATGGTTAGTGCCCAAGCTAGTACAGGGTTAACTACCGCAGAACCAAAGATACAGATACCTGCAGCTTGTGAGTCTTTAGAGTCTTTAACCATTTGCATACCCGCTTCTAGTAGAGGCAGAGATACACCTACTAGTAGTGCTACACGCATTACTGGTGGCCATACTGCTACGTCCATTGGGAAACCAAGGATAGCTACTGCCATTACGATTAGACCAAGAAGGATCGCACCACCTGGGATAGGACGCTTAGCGATCGCAGCTGGGATCATGTAAGTACCCCAAGATGAAGTGATGTTACCACCACCTACAGCTGTACCAACCATTTGACGGATAGAACACATAGTCATAGTGTCATCTACGTCCATAAGAACTTTTTCAGTCTTTTTAGGGTAGTTCAGTTCTTGGAAGATACGGTGACCTAGGAAGTCTGGAGACCACATCGCTACTGCAAGGATTGCGAATGGTAGAGACGCGATAAAGTGTTGCATGTTAGGTAGACCTAGCATCCAACCTTCTTCAGTGCTGCCCCACCAGTAAACTGGGTTTAGGTTAGGTAGACCTGTTTCAGTAACGAATTTGATGTCGAAACCAGCGCCAAATGCCAATGCAATTGCAAGACCTGTGAAAGCACACACAGGGATCGCTAGCCAACGCTTGTTCACTTTTGCAAGGTATGCGTAAAGAACGATAGTCACTGCTAGTACGATCAGACCTACGTAACCCATGCTGCCTGCTGCAACTGTGTCAGATTGTAGACCTACTGCCCACTCTTGAATCGAGGTGATTTGGCTCATAGTACCGGTTAGACCTAGGAAGATAAGCAAGCCACCTGCTGTACCTTCGGAGGTAAGGTTAACCAGTTTGGAACCACCTTTTAGGAAACTCAAGATCAGACCGAATACACCGATCAGGATAGCAAGAGCAAGAGGGTGCGCACCCGCTAGCGCGATAGTCGCGATAAGTGGGATCATCGGACCGTGGTTACCCGCAAGGTTTGCCTTCGGGTTAATAAAGCCAGATGCTAGAACACAGAATAGGAATGCAGGGATAAGCATCTCTACACGCGCAACTTCAATCGCAAACTCTTTACCAAGGTTTACGTGATCCCAAGCAGCTGTCAGACCTTCTGCCCAAGACATCATTACTGCTGAGTACATCGCGATGATGCCGATAGTACCCGCAAGAGCTGGAACTAAGTCCTCAAGCTCGAAACGGAAGTCACGACCAGGTAGGTTTAGACCAAAGCGGCGTGGCTTCATGATTTGAAGTTCGTGATCTAGGTAATCGGAACGTGAAGCAAATTCCGATGACGGACGATGCAGCTCGCGATAGCTCTTGTTTTCGATATCCGAATCAGAGTGCGGCTTATTGACTGCGTCTGACATAGATTCCTCATATTAAAAGTTAGTGATTTATTTTAAGTCGCTCGTTTTGTTTTTATTTAAGCGACTGCGTAAAACGTCTGTTCATATACCATTTACATCTTTCGCTGGGGCAGGGTTAACCAAATTTAATCAAATCATGAGCTTGTAAACTCAAGCCCGACAATTTTCTCTGGTACTTGCCTGCAGCTCCAAGCTGCCTAGGTATAGCTTCTTACAAGAAATCCTTTTTGCCCTTTAAGCGGCACGTACTGCATGTGCTTAAGAATAGACGAAGAAGCGGACAAAAAAGCGTCTATTGAGGCTTTTGTCCGTCGGGAGTTTAACGTGCTAACCCTTAAGAGTGATTGATTTAGATCACTTTATGAAAGAATGTGAAAGAAAACTACGCAACCTGGTTAAGGATTGACTGATTTAGGCGCTAAATACTGAAAATAGATTACGAAATGTAACTCAAACCAAACGTAATATTCATCTGTTGAACAAAAATGCAACATAAATTGGAGGCGAATTTGAGGGGCTATCTGTGTTTAATAAATGTTAAGTGAGTCAATTGTCATTTTCGCGACTAACTTCGTCCTATGCATGCAATTAAGTAGCAATAACTATTTTGTGCATTATTAGTCATATAAAGTAGTTATATATTGATTTTGTGTAGGTTAATAATTTGTTGCATGTTTAAGGGGTTAGTGCTAGTTTGATGGCAAATGGAAGGATCCATGCAATCAAGTCGTTAATTATTAAAGGCTTGACCAAGACAAAATTACAGGGAGTAGCAGCGCATGAATGATGTACCAGCGCTAAATATCAATAACTTGCATAAAACTTTCGGTCAAAACGAAGTTCTTAAGGGCATTTCTCTCGAAGCACATAAAGGTGACGTTATCTCCATCATTGGATCGTCTGGTTCAGGAAAGAGTACCTTTTTGCGCTGTATTAACCTCCTTGAAACCCCCACAGAAGGTGAAATTTGGGTCAATGGTGAATTGATCGAAATGAAACACAACCGCCAAGGTGAGGCGGTGCCTGCCAATGAAAAGCAAGTCCAGCGAATCCGTTCTCGTCTGGCGATGGTTTTCCAAGGCTTTAACCTCTGGTCACACTTAACCGTACTACAAAATGTGATCGAAGCCCCAGTTCACGTATTGGGTGTGCCTAAAGCTCAGGCGATTGAAAATGCAGAACTACTGTTAAAGAAGGTTGGGCTGTATGAGCGAAAAGATTACTACCCAGGTCACTTGTCAGGTGGTCAACAACAACGTGCAGCGATTGCTCGTGCCTTAGCGGTTGATCCTGAAGTGATGCTGTTCGATGAGCCAACGTCGGCGCTTGACCCTGAGCTGGTCGGCGAGGTACTTGGCGTAATGCGTGATCTTGCTGAAGAAGGTCGTACCATGTTGGTCGTGACCCACGAAATGGCATTTGCTCGCGACGTATCTAATCACGTGATGTTTCTTCACCAAGGACTAGTTGAAGAGCAGGGCGATCCCGCGAAACTGTTTACCAATCCAGAATCAGAACGATTACAACAATTTATATCGTCAATTTATTAACTGCCTTAACGAGATAATCGCTAGGCAGAGCAACACAACATCAAGTAATACAATTAACTAATAAACACTATAAATCACAGGAGTATGGAAATGAAAAAGTGGTTAGTAGTAGCGGCACTTGCAGCTACAACAGTGACAGGCATGGCACAAGCGAAAGAATGGAAGACGGTTCGTTTTGGTATTGAAGGTGCGTACCCTCCGTTTAGCTGGACAGAAGCGGACGGCTCTCTTAAGGGCTTTGATGTGGATATGGCCAACGCACTGTGTAAAGAGATGGAAGTGAAATGTAAGATCGTCGCGCAAGATTGGGACGGCATTATTCCATCGCTACTGGCTCGTAAATACGATGCGATCATTGCGGCAATGTCGATCACTGAAGAACGTAAAAAGAAAGTCGACTTCACAGGCAAATACGCGCTGATCCCTAACCAATTTATCGCTAAAAAAGGCGCGGGTTTAGATTTTGACAACCTAGACGGCGTGAAAATCGGTGTACAACGTGCAACAACTCACGATAAGTACCTAACGGACAACTACGATAATGTTGAGATTGTTCGTTACGGCTCATTTGATGAAGCTTACCTAGATCTTGCTAACGGTCGTATTGCTGCGGTACTTGGTGATGCATCAGCGCTGGAAGAAGGCGTACTAAATGCCAAAGGCGGTGAAGGTTATGAGTTTGTTGGTCCTTCTCTGACAGATCCGAAATGGTTTGGTGAAGGTTTTGGTATTGCGGTTCGCAAGCAAGACAAAGACCTGACTGAAAAGCTGGATGCAGCTATTCTATCTCTACGTGAAAAAGGCGTTTACCAAGAGATTGCAGCGAAGTACTTCAAGTACGATGTATACGGTCAATAATTAGTTTATTGGCTTAGAGCGACCGTTGACGTGTTCCTAGAGGTAGTCAACGGTCGATTTAGAGTTTAGGGAAAGGAACTCACCTATGCTGGATCTTCAAGGATATGAAGCCTCTATTTTAAAAGGGGCACTGGTCACTATCGAAGTGGCGCTACTATCCCTTTTGCTTGCCGTTGTGTTAGGCATGCTTGGTGCACTGGCTAAGCTTGCTCCTTATCGCTGGGCGCGCGCAATTGCGACTCTTTACACCACTATTATCCGTGGTATCCCAGATTTAGTCTTGATGATGCTGATCTTCTTCGGCGGACAAATTCTATTAAACAACAGCCTTTACTCCATTAATGAGTGGCTCAATGAGTGGTTTACCTCAAGCAACCCAGATCACGAGTGGGTTTCTTATCTGCCGGATTATATCGACGTGAGCCCGTTTATTGCTGGTGTTTTAACTATTGGCTTTATCTTCGGCGCTTATATGGCTGAAACATTTCGCGGTGCCATTATGGCGGTCGACAAAGGCGAATTAGAAGCTGCTAAAGCGTATGGCATGAGTTCTACATTGGCATTCCGTCGAATCTTGTTTCCGCAAATGGTACGTCACGCGTTACCCGGTTTTGGTAATAACTGGTTAGTGCTACTGAAAACGACGGCCTTAGTGTCAATTATCGGTTTAGAAGATATGGTGCGGGTCAGCGCACTGGCTGCGGGCTCCACCAAGATGCCATTTACCTTTTACATGGCAGTGGCAATTATTTTCCTATTTTTCACCAGCGTTTCGACCGGTTTACTCAAGTTAGTTGAGCGCAAGTTCAGTATTCACGCGAGGTAGAAAAATGGATTTTTCATTAATTATCGAAAGCTTCCCCGTTTACCTTGAAGGCTTGTGGACTACGTTTTGGTTGGTTGGTTTAGCTCTGGCCCTTGGCTTGATGGTGGCGATCCCACTCGCTATTGCACGCAATAGCCGTAACTACTTGCTGATGGCGCCAAGCTGGGCGTACATCTACTTCTTCCGTGGCACGCCGCTTTTGGTGCAGCTTTACCTAATTTATTACGGTATGGACCAGTTTTTCCCAGTTAAAGACACCTTATGGGAAAATGCATGGTTCTGCGCTCTAGTCGCATTTGTGTTAAACACCTCTGCCTACACCGCAGAAATCATTCGCGGTGCAATTAACGGTTTGCCCAAAGGCGAAGTCGAGGCAGCCAAAGCGTATGGCATGAGTAAGTTTATGACTTATCGCCGCATTATTTTGCCAAGTGCACTGCGCCGAGCATTACCTGCTTACAGTAATGAAGTGATCTTTATGCTGCACGGCAGCGCGGTGGCCGGTATTGTCACTATCATCGATTTGACGGGCGCAGCTCGTTTGGTGAACTCGCGCTACTACGCGCCATTTGAATCTTTCCTCACCGCAGGCTTGTTCTATATGGCGTTGACGTTCATCATTCTGTGGATATTCAAAAACGCAGAGAAGCGTTTCTTAGCTTATCTCCGACCGTTGTCCTAACACAAAAACAAAGCCCCTCAACAGAGGGGCTTTTACTACATACCTTTTGCTACATACCTCTAAATAGGCTTTGCTGCGCACGGCTAACGGGTAGTTTGTGATTGAGCATTTTGACAAACATCCTGCCAGTAAAATCTTTACTCACTTTATCAATCGCGGCGACTCTCACCACCGTTGAGCGGTGGATCTTCCAGAACTGCTCGGGGTCGAGTTGGCTAAGCAGCTCTTTAAGAGGGGTGCGGATCAAATACTCATTCTCATCGGTATAAATCGAAACGTACTTCTCTTCAGCTTTAAAATAAAGCACATCATTGACCGCGATAAGATGAATATCGTCAGCTTGGCTTGCCTTAAGCCAGCTTAGGTATTGCTCGCGTTTTGGTGTCAATTGGCTGATTTGCGCCAATAGCTGATTAATATCAGGTGCTTGTTGATTACCATTAGAATTTAAACGCTGTTGAAGTTTTTTGCAGCAGCGCTCTAGGCGCTCTTCATTAATCGGCTTGAGCAGATAGTCGACTGCGTTTTGCTCAAAGGCTTGAATTGCGTACTCATCATAAGCGGTAACAAACACCAACAAAGGTTGCTGCGCCAAGCGACTTAACTCTTTAGCGACGGCTAAGCCATCTAATTCTGGCATGCGAATATCGAGAAACACCACATCGGGTTGGTGCTGGGCAATTTTTTCCAATGCTTGCACGCCATCTCCGCACATATCGACAACTTCCAACTCAGACCAAAGGTCGGCGAGGCTGCGATCTAAATGATGGCGCAGTAGGGGTTCGTCGTCGGCGATAATTGCGGTGATCGTCTTCATCGTTGTGGCGTTCCTTTTACTAGCTGGTAACCAATTTTTGTCTGATATCGAGAGGTATTGAGAGTGAAACACAAAACCCACCTTGTTCAGGCTGGGTTACGGCAACGCTACCCCGTTGGTCATAAAGACCTTTGACTCGTTGCTTGATGTTACTTAAACCCACGCCGTGCCCCTTGGTATTTGGCGTGTTGCTGAGCCCAATGCCATTGTCACTGACTCTCACAATCATATTGTCGTTTTCAGCAAAGATTTGTACCGTAATAGCACCGCCTGCCGCTTTGGGCTCAATGCCATGCTGGATTGAGTTTTCCACTAAGGGTTGGATCAGCATTGGCGGCAAAATCGTGTGTTCGAGTGCAGTGTCAACCTCGATGTTAAATTGCAGTCTGTGGTCGAGGCGCACTTTTTGAATCGCCAAGTAAGCTTCCAATTGGCGCACTTCATCAGCGACGGTGGTTTGAGATAAACGGGAGTTTGCCAGCGTGGTGCGCAAAAGTTCGGTGAGCTTATCGAGCATCATGCGCGCTTTCTCGACATCTTGTGACATCAGTGCACTGATATTCGCCAAGGTATTAAATAAAAAGTGCGGTTCAATTTGGCTCTGCATTTGCATTAGTTGGCTGAGGATCAGTGCCTTTTCTTGCTCAGCTTGCTTACGTTTAGTCTCTTCTAATAGTTTATCGGCAATTGCCATTTGTTCTCGGTTGTAGAAATAGTAAAAACACATCCCAGAGAATACGATACCTAGCATCACCACAGGCAGCAGCTCAGACAGATTAGAGCCGAAATAGGTATTGAGCCAGAACCAAGCGTTGAGCGAGCCTAAAACAATCGACATCGTCAGCGACAAGGCTGTTTCGATCATAGAGTGTAGACTGGGGAACACGTTATTAAGAAAAAATGAGGATAGCAGAGCGGAGTAACCATAGCCGAAACTGGTCATGACATGCACATAAGCCTCGCCACCCCAGACCGTATAAGTGGTGACGGCGACGAATAGACAAAACAAGCTGGTAATAATGAAATTGCGCCAACGGGGGCAAATGACTAAATTCGACACGTCCACTAGAATTTTCCTTTAATCGTAAAAGTTAGTGTATGGCTTTGGTTAACCTGGGCGTAAGCAGAATTACTTTTTCCGCTTAAAAATCGTGCAGTGAATTCCAAATCTATTGATAGATCACCGTTATCAATCCATTGATATGTAAGCCATTGTGTCGCAATGACTCCGCCATCTTGTGGAGAGATAAGCAGGTCCAGCTTCGGTGTGACATCGCCAAGCCAAGCCCAACCATCGCCACTTTGCCATTGCAGCCATGTTTGGGTATTCCAGCTCCAGTGCAACATCACGCTGTGCTGGGTCAAATTATAATGGCTTAGCCCTTGCGCATAAGAGGTGGCGATTGGGTAAGTTTGCGCTGATCGTTTTAACCCTTGTCCTTGCTCAATGGCATGCTGCCATTCACTGTCGCTCCATGCGCGGCTGTCATACCAATATTCGCCAATAAAACTATGCCCACTCATTGCGGTATAGGTAAAACCTGCCAATGCCTGCCATGCATCGCCAACTTGGGCAAGCTTAACTGGTGTGAATAGCTGGTTGGGCTGAGCAAATTGCATGCTCTGTTTTTGCCACAACGCTTCAGTGTGAAATTCCCAAGCGAGTGATGGCACTGTCACCCAACTTGCACCAAGCGCACCGCGTCTAACATCGTCATAGTAGGCGATAAACTGATATTCATTATCGCCGTGTAATTGGTAGCGGCGCACGCCAACACCTTGCTGCTGAGTGGCTTGATCAAACTGCTCAACCTTATTGTCAGTCCAGTGGGAATTGGTATAGAGCAGCGACCATTCACCAGTGGCATCAAAGGAAGAAAGTGCGGCGACCATCGCACCTTCTTCAACGCTAAGCCCAATGGGGTTTTGCCGATACGGCTTAAACATATCCAGTGGGCGGTAAGCATAGCTGACGCCATAGTCTAGGCGAATTTTTCCTAGCGAGAGATCGTAGCTCTGCGTGCCGAGTTCAACGCCACCTTGCCAAGCCAGTTCGCGCACAATCAGTTGTGAATCGCTCTCTTCAAACCAAGTGTGGTTATCGGATTGGTAGAGATCTTGGCTATAGAGGGTGCCGATCCCGCTCCAGTTTTGGTATGCAAATTCAACATCAAGCAAGGCGTCCAACTGGGAACGCTGCTCAGTGCTTGGTTCAATAAAAGCACTGCTGGTGAACTGTTTCTGACTTGCCGATACTGCCCAATCCCAATTTAAATAGGTCTCTTGTGCTTGCGATAGTACCGGGCTAGCGGCGAGTAGGGCGCCAAAAAACAGGCGTTGCATAGCTACAGCTCCGTGGTGTTATTGCGTGCTAAAAAGCTTGGGTTGTAATACTTATCAGCTAATTGCCAAGGCTCAATCGATTGGTACTCAATCACGGTTTTTTTGCTGCTATGAATAGCATCAAACAAGCTCATTGCAGTTACTGCGAGCTGGTTATTGCGCACACCTCGGATGAAAAAAGCTTGTTTAGCCAGTTTGCCTGAGCGGAGATACAAATCTGCTTTGATTGGAAAGCCGGTACCTTCTTCTAACCAAAGGTCAATTTTTTGATAGCTCGCGCTGCTGGTTTTCGCCTCTAACTCAAGCTGATGAGTAGGGTATGACAGATCATTGTCATCGGTTACTTGGGTATCTTTGACCCAAGTGCCGACGTAATCTTGGCTCCAAGTCAGTGAGCTAATATCACCAACCGATGCTTCACCAAGTAACTTTTGCATTGGCGTAATGCGAATAGGGCGGCGGCTCTTTGGCATTTGTAGCCAAAAGTTATCTTGCAGCATTAGCATTTTTTGCCCAGCTTCGACTGCGGATTTAAACACCACTAATGACTCGCCATCAGGGCGCGAGTACACATGGTAGTGGCGGGTTTTGGTGAGCTCGCCAGTCTCAAATAGAGAGACAACTGAAACTACCTTGGCGGCATCTTCGCCGAGACGATAGTCGTCCGCTTTTTCCAGCAATTGACTGACATCCAAAGGGGTGAGCGCGGCAATAGCTGGCGTGGCAACAAGGGTAAGCAAACAGCTGAGCTTGATAGCGCGAGTGAACAGTTTAGTTAGGTAATGTTTAAACATGAATCAATGCCTCAGTGATGGGTTTGTTTACGCCTTTGCGCGCTGAAATAAACGCAGCAATTAAGCAGATGGTTATCACGCCCGCTGATGCTACGATGGCGAGTTCAGCTGAAAAATAAATCGTCAATGGGTAGCCTTGGCTCATCCCCGGAGGTGGTGGCATTTGGATATCCGCGAGCATCAAAAACAGCGTGAGCAGTGCGGCGCTAGCGGAGCCAATTAGGCTACCTATAAGAGCCATGAGCCCAGCTTCACGTGAGAAACCAGCGATGATTTCAGCAGGGTAGCTGCCTAGCGCTGACAAAGTCCCTATCTCACGTGTTCTTTCCGTGACAGACATCGTCATGGTGTTAAACAGAGAAACAAACACCACCATCGCCATAATTGCGCCAATGATGCCAAAGATACGGTCATATAGGCTTTTCACGTTTTGGTAGTAGAATGCACGCTCGTACCAAGGTGTCAGCTGCATGCTTTGCGTTTGGCTTTCAATCAGTGTTGCGATTTCACTTTGTGCTTGTTCGGTTTGCTCAAGCTCAAAAAGAAACACTGAAATGGTGCTGATCTTGTCGCTTACTAGTAGCTCTTGGGCGCTATTGATGTGAATGTAGAGTTGACGTTTATCCATCTCGGGAACACCCGTTGAATAGGTGCCGCGCACTTTGAAATCGTAAGCGTTGAGCGCGCCTTCGCTGGTGGTTGCTAGCAATGTAACCCAGTCGCCAATGCCGACATTTAAGTTACGCGCCAAATCATTACCTAGCATCACTTCTGGCTCTGTGGCGTCGTAGCGTGGCGAGCGAATATTGGAAAGGGTTTTCCCTTGTTCCATATTAAGGAACGGTCCTTTCATATCGAATTCGCGGTCATTGACACCGCGACCGATGAAAATCGCCGACTTGTTACCATTAGAGATCAAACCAGTAAAATCAATGCTTGGCTGCGCGCCGCGCACCATCTCGTTTGCCATCAATTGATTAATCAGTGGTTGTGGATTGTCTAAGCCATTGGCAAGGGGCATCTCTTCATCTTTGCTAAAGTAATCTGGCGTTGAAATAACCAAATGACCAATATCGCGCGCAGTGGCTTGTTTTAAGCTGTCATAGGTATACAGCCCAAATCCGCCAGTGCTGGTTAATGCAAACACCGTGATTGCCACAATCAAAACTGATAACGAGGTGCGACGTTGATTACGTCTTAGGTTAAGCCATGCCAAACGCATCGAATTTGGCAGGATGGCGTGGATTAACTTGCCCATGAAATCACCTCGTTGTTTGATTGATAGTGATTGAGTTTGCCGTCAAGCAACTCAATGGTGCGATCGCAACGACTTGCCATGCGCGCATCATGAGTGGCAACGATAAAGGTGGTATTGGTCTCCGCGCCTAGGCGGTGCATGATATCGATGACCAGATTGGCGGTTTTGCTATCTAAGCTCGCGGTAGGCTCATCGGCGATCACTAGGGCAGGTTTGTGCACGAGCGCACGAGCGATGGCTACGCGCTGCTGCTGCCCGCCGGACAGATTGTCGGGTAAATGATGGAGATAATCGCCAAGACCAACCGTTTCTAGCATTTCGCTTGCCAGCACTTGCTGCTGAGTCTTGCTTACACCGTTTAGCATCAGAGGATAAGCGACATTTTCTAGCGCGCTCATCACAGGCACCAAGTTAAAGCGTTGGAAGATAAAGCCAAATTGTGAGCGACGAACTTGTGCCGCTTGCTTTGCATTTTTTGGTAGCGGAGCGCCATTAAGTTGAATGCTACCTTGATAGTCCATGTCTAACAGACCAAGAATGTTAAGTAGGGTGCTTTTCCCACTGCCAGATGGTCCACACAGTGCCACCATTTCCCCAGACGAGATTTCGCCTGATACATCACTCAGCGCGGGTACGGTTTGCCCGCCAAACTGGTAGTGACGCTGGATATGCTTGAAATTGATCATCTCGTCACCTTAGCCTTGTTGAGCAAGCATGGCCTGCGCAGCTTGGGTTTGCGCGTGGTTCACATCAAGTTCAATCATCACTTCTAACCATGCTTTGGCTTGTGCGAGATCTTCTGCACGGAGCGCTGCTTCGATACCTGTGCGATAAACCCAAGCGCTGGCTGCGAAAGGTTGATGGGCGAAGTCCGGTTGATTAAGTAGTTCGATATACAGGTCGTAACCGCGCTCAAAATGGTTAAACAGATCAGGTAGAGAGGTATAAGTGACTGCTGCCATTGCCTGCGCAAGGTAGGCTTCAGGCAGACCTTGAATACGTTCTTGTTGGTTAATGTCTTGCGGCAACGAATCAATCAAAGCGATACCTTTGGCAATGGTTGCGAGACCTTGCTCGGTATATTTCATCTTGTTCCAAGGCATAAATGCATCGCGACCTTGCAGTGTTTCTGTGCTGCCTAAGTACACAAGGCTTAGCGGTTTAGCACCTTGCTCTTCAATTAACGCATTCAATTGACCATAGACGGTATCGACTAGCGCGCTATCGCCATCTGCGGCTTGGTTGTAAGCGGACAAAATTTCAGGCGTTGGGTTGGCGTAAACATTGAAGCTAGTCAGTGCAGTGACAACAGCACCCGCAAGTAGAGTTTTAACTGATTTCATGGCTCAAATTCCTTTTCTCTAGTTGAATGCACTCAGAATATGAGTATTGCGAGCGCGTTGCATGACGATGCGATGAATGGTTAATGTGCGCGATAAATGGTCAAAGCATGGGATGAATGGTTGGCAATTAACGACCAATGGTTAGTTAGGCGAGGGATTGGCGGTAAAGCCTGAAAATTGCTCGTTCGGGCGATAAAAGGAACGCTTTTTGCTATCGCAAACGTTTGGTTGTTTGAAATTAAAACGCTGATTTTTTGTGGATATTCTCACACATCTATAAGTAAACGTTTGCGTCAAATAAACATGTGTTTATATTGCAAACAATTGTTTGGTTGTGCAGTAGTTGCACCCGGTGAAATGAGGTCACAATGACAGAGCGGGAAAACGAGATTTTAGCGCTAATAAAGCAAGATCCGATGATTGCGCAGCAAACACTGGCTGATAAGTTAGGTTTAAGCCGCAGTGCAGTCGCGGGGCATATTATGAACCTAACTCGTAAAGGCTTTATTCAAGGCAAGGGTTATGTGATTGCCCCAGAGCGTTATGCCGTTGTGATTGGCGGAGCGAACATGGATCTCTGCGGTCGTTCTAACGATGAGCTGGTGCTGGGTGATTCTAACCCCGGCTCATTGACCAGTAGCGCAGGAGGTGTTGGACGCAATATCGCAGACAACCTAGGGCGCTTAGGTAGCCAAGTGCAATTTATCGGTGCGATCGGCGACGATAAATGGGGTGAGCAACTCAAGCAAGCTTGCCAACTGGCAAACGTCGGCGTTGATCACTGCGTGACTGTTACGGGCGCAACAACCAGTAGCTATCTCTCGATTCATGGTCCTGATGGCGAAATGCAAATTGCATTGAATGATATGGCGTTAATTGAGCAACTCAACAGCGAAACGTTAGCAGCTCGTGATGGCGTGTTAAGCCGCTGCGGCGCTTTAGTGCTGGATGCCAACTTGTCGGAAAGCGCGTTGGATTACTTGTTTAGTGTCCATAGTGATAAGCCTATTTTTGTTGACCCGGTCTCTTCGGTAAAAGCGCATAAACTGCTGCCATACCTCGGTCGAATCCACACCTTAAAACCAAACAAAATCGAAGCGGAACTGCTTTCTGGGATCAAAATCGACAGCCTAGAACAGCTACCAGAAGTAGCCAATGCGCTGCACGACAAAGGCGTGAAGCAACTTCTGATCAGTTTGGGAAGCCAAGGCGCATTCTCAAGCACCGCGACAGAACAACGATTTATTCCCGCTTCTGCGACCCAAGTTAACAACGTAACTGGTGCAGGAGATGCCTTAATGGCTGGTCTTGCTCATGGTTATATGAGCCAGTGGTCATGGCAACAAAGCGTCGACTTTGCCCTTGCGGCAGCATGCTTGGCGCTTAAAGCAGAAAAAACTATTAACGCAACGATGTCTGAACATGCTGTTCAACGTTTATTAGAGGAAAGCTCCCCATGTTAGAGAATTACGTAGATATTCAACCTGAAGTTGCAGAGGCACTTGTTAACAACCGTCCTGTTGTGGCTCTCGAGTCGACAATCATTTCACACGGTATGCCTTACCCGCGCAACGTTGAAACTGCGTTGTTGGTTGAGCAAACTATTCGTGACCAAGGCGCAATTCCTGCGACTATCGCAATTATTGGTGGTCGTTTGAAAGTGGGTCTAGATGAAGCGCAAATCCGTCACCTAGGTCAAGCTGGCACAGCAGTAACGAAAGTAAGCCGTCGTGACATTCCATTTATGGTGGCGGGCAAAAAAGATGGTGCAACTACAGTAGCAGCAACAATGATTATTGCTGAAATGGCAGGCATCAAAGTGTTTGCAACGGGCGGCATCGGTGGCGTTCACCGTGGCGCGCAAGAGACCTTTGATATCTCTGCGGACCTACAAGAACTGGCTAACACTAACGTTGCCGTAGTGTGCGCGGGTGCTAAATCGATTCTAGATCTTGCACTAACTCGCGAATACCTAGAGACGCAAGGCGTGCCAGTGATTGGTTACCAAACGGACAGCTTACCTGCGTTCTACACGCGTGAAAGTGAGCATGGCATTGATTACCGCCTAGACAGCGCAGATGAAATCGCAGTTGCACTAAAAGCGAAATGGGAAATGGGTCTAAAAGGTGGCGTGGTTATCGCTAACCCAATTCCACATGAGTTTGCTATGGCACCGCAAGTGATCACTGAAGCGATTGAAACCGCACTTAAAGAAGCAGAAGAGCAGGGCATCTTCGGTAAAGAATCAACACCATTCCTACTGGCTCGCGTATGTGAGCTAACTGGTGGTAACAGCCTAGATTCAAACATCCAGCTTGTGTTAAACAACGCACGTCTTGGCGCAAACATTGCCAAACAATACTACGCGTAATTACTCAACGCGATAACTTAAAGCCGAGACTGCTGTTCTCGGCTTTTTTGTGCCTAATGAGATCAAAGAAGTGTTATCCAGCTCATCACGTTGCTGCTGGTCTGTGGTAGCATCGCTACAAATTAATACCGAGGCTTACAACAATGTCGTCAGATTTTTACGGAAGCAGCGCGGCGTATAAACGCAAAGAGAGCGATTATCGTGAACGCGCACTGAAACTTTACCCTTGGGTTTGTGGTAGTTGCGCACGTGAGTTTGTTTACTCTAACTTGCGCGAGCTAACCGTGCATCACAAAGATCACGATCACACCAATAACCCAGCCGATGGCAGTAACTGGGAACTGCTTTGCTTATATTGCCACGACCATGAGCACAGTAAGTACCTAGAGCATGATCGCTACGGCAGCGAAATTAAGCCTGGTCAAGATGAGCATGTCGCGGCAACGCACAACCCGTTTGCAGATCTAGCGGCGATGATGAAAAAGGGCAAGTAATTAGCGCTTGCAATAAATGGAATGAGAGACCCAGCGTGTTGTGCGCTGGGTCTTTTTTGTCTTAAATAGTGTCATTTACTTCTGCACAGAATTTATTCCTAGCAGACATAACAGGTCTAAGCCGCTAGAGACAACACTTAACCTCACACTTTACGTGGTTCATCCAAAACAATAAAAATGCTATTGTGACGAGCTAAATTTTTAGGGGGTATTTCAATGTCGAATTTACTAACAAAGCTACGAAAAGCAGTGATTGATAGTTTAGATTTTCGCGCTCGGATGTGGGTGGTACATGTCTATACTGGGCAATTGAAAGGGGAATCTTTTGTCGTTAATGAAGACTCTTTTTCTACCCCATTACAGTGGATGCAACGTAAAGGCTACAACGACTTAATGCTAAAGCAGGTTGAAGCGATGAAGTGTTCTCAAATCTTGGAGTTCGATTTGGGCGACATTCAACATCAACTGATGCGAGTGAAATAATCGTGGGTAACTTTCCATTCAGCCAACTTTCAGGTAAACACAGCGACTAACGAGACGGTCGCTAGTAAGCGTCCGTAATTGATGCTGAATTTGCGTATTTGGCACCCACAAATTTCTATTACGATCTTCCTCGATAGTGATAACATCTCCGCCCCAGAATTGCAGAGAATCAAGGTATTTTAGAAAATGTTTATCCATCATGTTAATGGCATCGACTGGTTGGTGATTACCGCTTTTGAAGAACTGAAAACGATGTTTATCGAAGATGCCGGTAAGATCCCTTCGTGCTTCTCTGTCACCAGTGAACTGAGCCTAATTGATCAAGCTAAGCGCACCTATGGCTATTTGCCTAAACTCAGAGGCGTAGTGACCGATACTGGTACCTATCAAAGTCAGGATCTCGAAGAGGATTTGAATCCACAGCTTGCCTGCTTAGTTGAGGGGCGTGGGCGCGTGTTTATCTATTACGGTGGCTTTGTTGCTTTTGTGGATGATGAGCAAACGTTTATTACTCGATTGGATTGAAAGTTGTTTAGAAAGTAGAAGTATCTGTCGTTTCTATTTTGGTTGTTTTGGTTGTTTGGGTTTGTCTCGCTTAAGACTTTGCCACATTTCTTTTACCGCTTCGTAAGCGAGCCAATTACTCTTTGTCTTGCCAAAGAGTAATCAGAAAGGCGCTTTTGTATGACTGGTGCTATCCGGTCGGTTTTAGGCGTTCCCGACGCCGAAAACCTAAAAATTCGTCCTGAATTTTTACCTAGTGTTGTGGTTATATGAGGTAGGGCGTTTTTGGACATTTTTGAGTTTTGGCAACGGGCTAATTTCTACCCTATCGAAGAGTGTTATCGTCTCAATACCGTAACTACCACCGTCTCTCTTGCCGGTCACCGTGACAGAAAATAGATAGATTAACCTCCATCTACCACTATATGTGGACGATTCATTTTATGCAGAATGTTGCCATAAACCGAATCATAACACCTCTAGTAGGAGAGCAATTTGAATGCACAACTACACAACGCAAGTTGATCTGTTTCGGGTTACTCGAAATCTGATTCCAAATAAATATCGTATTTTTATGGATTTTACTAAATTTTGAACCTATTTCTAAAGCCAAGCACTATCAGAAAAATTAGCAAGCTGGAAATTAGTGAGGACACTAAAAAAATGAGATTTATAACCTCCATGTTGCACTTACTAAAAATTGGATTTAGGACTAAGCAATTTGCTTCTTGACACGGAAGGTATACTGCATTGATTAGGTCTGAACGTATTTCTCTAGATTCTGGTATAAAACTAAAAATTGAAGTAAGTGAAATCAGGAGAGATTTAAAGATGATACCATTATCATATTCAAGTGATGGATTGTAACTTGTAATAAAAGTAAATAAAAAAATTGAAGTAAAGATTAATAGTAGCCATAAAAGTGGACGCTTTATACTTAGACCATAATCCGAAAATGCAGAAAATAAATAATCAGGAATTAACTGCAAACCTCTTACCTGATGGTGCCGTCTAGCCTTCATTTCAAGGACATGAAACTTAATAGTGTTTTGATGATCTTTATTTGACTCATAAATTTCCTTAATTTTACCTAATCGTTCCCACTCACAATCATCGGGAAAGTGGTGTTTATTAAAAATAATTAAAAACTTCTTTTTTATAGGCTGTACACGGAAATTATTCATGGAAATATGATTTTTAATGTATGTTCCTGTTAAATCGGGAGTTCTAGTAAATGTCCCTCTAATGTCTAGTTCTCTATCTATAATACAGTCCTTCAGAGAGATGAGGCTATTAATTTCCACGCCTTTTAGAGCAATGCTTACCCCACCATTAAAGTCGATTCTATTACAAAACAAGCTCCCAGACAGACCATGAGTGGATGAAAATACAAAACGACCACCAATCTTAGAATTTGTTATTGAAATAGTATTGCATTCATTTTTTTTGAGAGAAATTTTAAATAAATACTCTCTTATTATAAATTTGTTAATAATTACTTTATCAGCATGTATTGTTAGTTGTTCGAATAATAGTTCACCTTCACCAAACTCAATATCATCCATTTCTAACACTTTAGACTTAATGGTAACTCCTGTGAAATCAGCACCTAACCCGATAGTGAGTCGTTTCAATGTCATACCAAGTTCAAAAGCATCAAATACAGCATGCATGAATAGTAATTGACCATTACAAATCTTATTTCCGGTAAATGTGAAAGCTCCGCCAGATAACTCACTCAATGAAAAGTCCACTGTGCTTGAAAGGAATCTGTTTTCTGAAAAATCTATATTACAGTTGATAAACTTAGAATTGCAAAAGGAGGTCCTATCTCCCTTGAACGTGCAACTAGAAAATCTGACAGTTGTTCTTGTTTTGCTTTCTTCAGAACCAAAACTAGCATCTTCAAACGAAGTCCCCTCAGGAAATATGCAGTTGATAAATTTACAACCATCAGGAAAAGATTTCCCACAGAATTTGACGTTACGATCAGAAAAATCGATGTTTTCATATACAACAGAGCCTGAGGTTAAATCTGGGGCCTGATGTATCTTTTCTTTTGCTATATGTGTAGGGTCTGTTTTGCTCTTACTCTTCATAAAAAGTCTCAATTCTGAAAAGGGATAAATGTGACAAAAAGCAAGTAAATTCGCGAAGTTATAAGTTATGTTAATTTAGCGGAAACATAGGGTATGTCAATGAAGCATTTTAGAGATATTACAAGTTACCACGCAATTGGGCGCGTTTTGGATAAAAATATCAAGTACGATTCAGATGTTATTGATTTCTACAATTTTCTGTCTCAATTGATTTTCTGCGACGAAATTCGCGTATCATCTGAGCTCGGTCCAGATGAAATAAAGTCCGGGACTAAGCGAACAATAGAAAAGCTCAAAAGTTGGGGAGTTGATAAGTCCATTCTTGTTGAACTTGAATACCCTGACGATGAAGAAATGTTTGCTAAACAGCAAAAAGAAATTGCAAAGTTGATTTACAATGATTGGGCTCCAAATCGCGGCAACATTATACTTCCTGGACCTCCAAGGCTAGAATCAAATGCTGCTAGGGAATCTAAGTTTCCTACTGGGTATGTGGAAATTTTGGAGCAAACAGTTAAAATTCTGGAAGATACCCTTGTAGCTCAAAAGCAAGTTGATAATCTGGACCACATACTTACGCAATCAAAAGCTGATGCAGACGTTAGTTACTTAGTCGGACTGATTTTTTCATACGAACCACTTACTAAGCTTTTGACGACACACTTTCAAAATCAGAGGCCAACTAAAGAGCAGCTTTTAGATTTTGTGTCGAAAACTAGAAATAAGTTTAATGCCTATTGGTCTATGCTCAATGATTTGCATTTCTCGTCTTCTCATGCTCGGTCGATGTCTAGCTTGGCATTAGAGAACTCATTACATCAGGTAGGTGGTGGAGTTAACGCTTTAGAGACGAGTGAAAGTGCGACATTCAAAGTTCCTAGTGCAGTACATTTACTTTTATCTCAGTTTGGCAATGAACCCGAGGAAATTGTAAAACGAACCTTGGCTTTACGAGGTCACCTTTCAGAGTTTAGGCGAAAAAATTTGAGTAACATTTCGGTCTCAGACGTAGGTGATAATTATAAAAATGACGAATTTCGAGAAATAGAGTATGTATACAGGGATATTAAAAATATAATTTCTGAGCAAAGTCAGAGTCGTTTTTTTGATATTAACAGATTTGATTTGAATATAGGAACTTTAAATTATTGTTATACTGAATATGCTAACGAGAGTTACCATAATCCGGGATTCCTTCAAAAGATTATAAGTAATGTAAAGGATAAGCGAGAAAATAATAAGAAAGGAAATTACTTTATACAAGATTTAAGCATCATGATATCTCAGCAAGATGATTACTTCAAAAGAGAAGTGGCCATTAAGGTTAAAGAGTTTCGAAAACACAACAGTAAAGTTGAAATTATTTTACCATGATGTAATCGATACCTGTTT
The DNA here is from genome assembly GCF_003350325.1 of Vibrio rhodolitus. Classification (GTDB taxonomy): domain Bacteria; phylum Pseudomonadota; class Gammaproteobacteria; order Enterobacterales; family Vibrionaceae; genus Vibrio; species Vibrio rhodolitus. Next base: position 112,298 of record NZ_QLYZ01000016.1, read on the forward strand.
TTTTTGCTATTTCTTGATCATATTCACTATCACCAAAGTAAATTACTTCATTTTTAGGTGTAGAACCTATAATTCTTTTTAAGAAATTCATTTTTGAATCTTGCTCTATGGTTGTAGAGTTAATTACTCCGCTCAATTCTATCTCACATATAGAGAATTTTTTCATTGTACAACTTTCCCAGTTACCGGTGAGAAATACTATCTCCTTTTTCTCTTTTTTTGCTTTTTCTAAATAGATTTCTCCGGTAGAGTTCCTCTCCCAATAGGTACTTTCTATAAAATTATTCATTTCTTTCTCAATGAGTTCGTATACATTTTTCTTTGTTTTTGTATCTAGTTGCTTAGCATTCAGGTTAAAACAAGATGCATAAGTACGATCTGGGTAGGCTGATAAGTTTCTATCAGATTTTATTTTTAGTAGAGAATCCATCATGTCGAAAAAAACTGTTGACTCACCCTCAACAGTTTTTATTAATGTTCCATCTACATCGAAGACAGTGATCTTTTTGTTCGAAAGATCTAGGGTTGATGCTTTATAATTGATGTTTTTTTCTTTCATTAGAATGCCCTCAAGCGCTACATTGATAACCTTAACATATTTGCCGAATTGTTGTTAACCGATACAGTTAAATGCTAGTATCAAATGTGAATTTGATTGGTTTGCCTCTTGTTGGGTTCAAATGATTTTAGGGGCAGTATTCATCAGTTTTTATAGAGAGAGTAACTCTTAGTATGGGTACAAAAGTAGATGACTTGATAATAAATGCAAAAGATTCCGTAAATGAATTATTGAAGTTCGATCAACAAGCTATTGACAATATTATCAAAGCAATGACTCAGGTGATCTATTCCAATGGGCTTTGTTGCTTAATTCGATGAGAAGACATGGTAGCCCCATATTGTTCAGTTCTTAAACAACATACTGAGTTTCAGGCATACCTAGCCCTGTAAGCTTGTTCAGCGCTTTGATCATAGCGTAAGTCTCACCAACTTGAGCGTTGTAGTCCCTCAGGCTTAATTTCCCACCTAACAACTGTTTTACCCGATACATTGCTGTCTCTGAGAGCGAGCGCTTATGATAACCATGCCGCTTTTTCCATTTCTTGTTCGAGCCGTAGAGCTTCTGGCAACCCACTGCTAAGTTGCGAGGATGTCCTCGTTCCCAGAAGGCTGCCCCTTCTAGTGGCGGAATGAGCGGAACAGCTCGCTTGAGCCGTATGGCATCATGGCAATTCCTTGTGTCATAAGCACCATCGCCTGATATCTCAATGATTTTACGACGTGTCTGCTTAAGCAAGTTGGGAAGTACTTCGGCATCGGTTACGTTAGATAAGCTCAGCTCTGCTGCGACTATTTCGTGGGTGCTAGTATCTACTGCGATATGCAGCTTGCGCCAAACCCTACGCTTCCCGTCAGTACCATGCTTCTTGACCTTCCATTCGCCTTCGCCATAAACCTTGAGGCCAGTGGCATCAATGGCTAGGTGTTGTATCGCACCTCTGGTTTTAGTTTTAAATGAAACCTCAACTTCCTTAGCTCGACGGCTTATACAGGTGTAGTGGGGACAAACTAGCGGGATGTTAGCCAGCTTAAATACCGAGTCTAGAAATCCTTGCAGTGCTCTCAACGGCATAGAGAATATGCGTTTCACCATCAGTGCAGTAGTAATGGCTAAGTCGCTGAATTGGCGAGGTCTGCTGCGCTTACCTTGTTTGTTTTGCTTCCACTCGGCTATCGCTTCCTCATCAATCCAAAAGGTCAGAGAACCACGGTTTATTAAGGCTTTGTTGTACTGCGTCCAGTTAGTTGTTTTGTAACGAGGTTTAGGCATGAGGCTACGACGATTAATGGGTGTAGCCGATCAGATCGTAGCTTCTTGATTTAGTTCCATCGATTTAAGCAACAAAGCCACATAACAGCAGAGCACTTCTTTAACGTTAAAAGGATAGCGTATAAGCTTGATGTTCCGAAGTTTCAAAAGAGCGGGCTAGAAAATGACTTATCCAACTAGAATTTTACGTACACCAGATGTCTATTGTGGGGTGAATAGTTTTCATAAGTTACCTCAAATTCTTAAACAAATTCAGGCAACAAGCGTACTTTTTATTACGGGCTCCAGTAGTGTCCAGTCCGGCGCTCTAAAAAAGATCACAGAACTTCTCAAAGAAAATGATATCTTTTCTTACTGTTATTCAAAGGTACTTGCTGAGCCTACGATTGAACAGCTTGAAGATATGCTAAAGGAGTGCCGAGAGTATAACGTACAAGCAGTTGTCGGTTTAGGGGGAGGGAGTGCTGTAGACGCTGCTAAAGTTGCTGCGGCTCTATTTACCAATAGAGGTTCGGTTTGCGATTACATAGGAATTGATACCATAGTAAATGTTCCCCTTCCAATCATAGCGGTGCCAACTACTGCTGGAACCGGGAGTGAGACGACCCAGATATCTATTGTTACTGATAATAACCAGCAGTTAAAAAGGGCGATAGTATCAGAAAAGATAATTCCTAATTTTGCTGTTTTAGATCCAAGCCTTACTCTGACCAAACCTCCTAAACTGACAGCAGCAACTGGCATGGATGCATTGATACATGCTCTAGAGGCTTATGTTGCCAGAAACGCCTCTGTTTACTCAGATACATTTGCTCTTAAAGCAATAGAATTGATCAGCCGTAACATTCTAACAGCATACCGTGAAGGTAGTAATATAAAAGCTAGGGAGAATATGCTTTTAGGCAGCTATATGGCTGGTATAGCTTTTGCTAATGCAGGAGTTGGTGCTGTACATGCATTTGCTTACCCTCTAGGTGGTATGTATGGCATTCCTCATGGAATTGCAAATAGCGTTATGTTGCCAACATTAATGCGCTTTAATATTGTAGGTAGTGAAGAACGTTTTGCCATTCTAGCTTCAAAGCTAACAGGAGATGAAAATACCTCTCCTAGCGATAGTGTTGCGTACGTAAGCTTTCTGTGTAAAGAGTTAGACATACCATCAGGACTAAAGGAGCTCGGAATTTGTAGGAGCTCACTTGATGATTTAGCAAGTGGAGCGATGAACGTCACGCGTTTACTTGAAAACAACCCGCGAACCATTAACTATGAAGATGCGATTTGCATATATGAAGACGCATTTTAAAAAGGTTCGAAGAACAGATTGTTTATATTATTTGATATAGTTGTATCAAAGGTGTTTTGGAATCAAATTTGTAGAAATTAATAGTCTTTTTTAATCTAATTTTTTCTAGTCCAGACTCTGGCGGATCCCCTCATAATTCTCCCAGTCCACAGGCATGTGTCAGCCGTTGGTATTCCACTATCGCCCAGTGATATTGTGATTCACTTATTCGGTACCTTCGATGGCAACGAACTTCTTTACCAAGCCTTGGGATCGAGAGTACGCGTCGGTGCTTAATGGTGTTCGCTTGAAAGTCATAATGCCATTTCGCTTGTATAGCGATTAAGCCATTCCACCACATAATAATTTCTGCCATTAA
>NZ_QLYZ01000017.1 GCF_003350325.1 Vibrio rhodolitus
TCTGCGCTCACTGTCACCACGATGACCGACTGCCGCTCTCATGCGGTCATCGGCATTGCCCCCAATGCCAACACCGCACCACGTCGGACTGGTTACTGCGTCAAAAACGAAAGCTGTTACCTGTCCCTTACTTTATGGTGACCTTCACTTTGCCTGCTCAGTTACGAGCCTTAGCCTACTCACAACCTAAAGTGCTCTATCACATGATGTTCAGCGTCGCATCCAGCGTACTCAAAAGCTTTGCACAACGTGAACATCAAGGCGAGCTCGGGTTCACCGCAGTGCTCCATACCCATAGTCGACAACGAAATCTCCATCCCCACCTACACATTATCGTCGCAGGGGGGCGGTATGAAGCATCCAAGCAAGTATGGCACAAGAGCCATCCTCGCTACCTATTTAATGCCATGGCGCTGGCGAAAGTCTGGCGAGCGAGAATGCTCACCGCGATTCGCCAACACCCTCAACTCTGGCTGCCGAAATCCATACCGACTAAATGGGTGGTCGACTGCCGATGCGTTGGGAAAGGTCAGCCTGTGCTGGAATATCTGTCACGCTATCTCTATCGCGGCGTGCTGCCTGATAAAGACATCATTCGCTTCGAGGAGAATAGTGTCACCTTCCGCTACCAAGATAGCCAAGCTCAGCAATGGCAAAAGCGGACGCTACCCACGCTGAAATTCTTGATGCTCATCTTACAGCATGTGCTGCCAAAAGGGTTACAGCGAGTGCGAGACTACGGCTTTTTACGTGGACAAAATCGGCAAACGTTGATCCGAATACAACTATTGTTACTCAGGTTGTTTTGCACCCCGATGGCACTAGAGCCCACAATGAAAAGCAAAGCGACGCGGCTTTGCCCTTGTTGTCAGCATGAAATGATATGCGTGGGGATCACTCGACCGAGGTAGTCGAAAGGCATTAATAATAAGGATAATGACCGTCACGAAGATAAGGAGACGCAGCACATAAAACAGGCAATATAAAACAGTTAACTTATTGATAAGGCATAACTCTCTGCCTTGCAATGACGGCGCTCGCCTTGAGAAAAGCATCAAGGCCACCATCCTTCTAGAGCAGATCACACAATTTACTTATATAGAGGCTCGGGCTTGTTCAACACTCGGGATTTAACGCTGGCTACGCAGCGCTTAATCCTTATTTGTTAGCAATTTATAGTAATGCAGCAAGGGCTGGCAAAAACGGTCCTAAAACAGTTAGATGGTCGGCAGCCAATCCCATAAACTTCTGATACGCAGATAAAACAGAGCCACTTTTTGCTCCTTCACGCATTTCCTCAGTGGCAGTAACTAATGGCTCTTTATTGTCAATCTCTGAGGATTTGATCGCTTTGATAATGTCATCAAATAACGCGTCATTCACATTTAGCTGTTGATTTACATTTTCTGACTGGACCGAAATATTGCTATTTGAAACGTTTGAAATATGTACTGTATTGGTTTCTTTTTCTACTGGAATACCGTTTTCGAGTTTAAATAGATTTGTATTCTTTAGTAAGTTAATAGTTTGTCTTACCACCTTAGCAAGAGCAATTTGCTCTCTAAATGTAATAACCATTTGGTCGAAAGCCCAACAAGACTGACCATTTTGTTCTTTAGCCTTAATTGCTTCTTGAAGCGTTTGTTCTAGCCCTTCAATATCATCAATCCAAGTCCCGTCAAAACGCTCTGCTACAGCGGTTAATGTTGGATATTTTGTAATATCAAAATTAATAGACTCTAACTCTTCAGACAGAAAAAGCTCCATATCACGACCATCAGCATAGACTCGTTCAATTTTACTCTTAACACTTTGATCTTTGATTGGCCATACTAGCTGTCCCCAATCTTCTTTATGTTTAAGGTGAGACCACCAATTATCCTTCCCCCGAAACTCTTCTCCGATAGAGATTAGTCTACCGATGAGCCCTGAGACTTCTTCAAAATCGGTTCTAACTTTCAATTTATTCTCCCTAGTCAAATTTAAATTGCTAACGCCCGGCTCAGGCGCAAACAACCAGAGCGGGATTTGTGTCATAATTGGCGCTCGCTCCATTGGCACAAATGACGCAGCGGTTGGTTGTCGCTTGGAGCCGTTTGTTAGCTTCTAGACCACGGCTTCAAGCTCGTGTTTTACCTCATTGCAAATGAATGCTTTTATTTCCTTAAAGCTCCGATACCTTATAATATTCACTGACTCTCTAAAATCTGCTGCACAGAGCTCATTCACGAACGTAACATTATCTATTTCTTTAACGAAGAAAATGCACCTCTTACCTTTAGCAAGCGCGTAGCCAGCTTCAAAATGAACACTCGAAAAGAGCCGTTTGCTTAAAACAGCAATAAAATAATCACAATTATCAATTAGATTAAAGTACGCTGAAGCTTTTAAATTTGGAAACACGAAATCATCTAGTGACTCGAAACCCTCATTGATGTAATAAACATCATCTACATTTTCAAACTCTCTAAGGTCTTCGGCAATATCCACTATCGAACTTCTGAGCTCACTGTATTCTACATCAGTGAGAGTTGTGAAAGGTGTTGAGAAAAAGAGGTTTAACTTCTTATCTGGCTGTTTCACAAGTTCGAGAGGGCTACTCTCCTTTACCCAACCGCCCCGTGGGTGGGTTCGTTTTAGGTTGTAGATGCTATTAGAAATCTTCAGTCGCAAATCGAAAGTGTTTTCCCAGTATTTACACAACTTCTTTTCGGCTAATGCTCGAAAAGCTTGGAGTTTTTCTGCGGAACTTGGGTCTCTCTCACATTTATCTGCTGTCAAGGCATCGACATTCTCATAGAGAAACGAAATGATAGGTTTCCCTGTTTCTAGCGCATATCTGTATTCTTTTTCGGTATAGCTAATACCTTCACTCGAAAGTGAGCCATACCTGCCTGCAAGTATAAGAACATAGTAATCAGACTCATCGATCATCGACTTAATAAATGACCATTGGTCTACATTAGACGCAGGAAATAGCTCCATTACTACAGGGATGCAATCAGCCTCTAGTAAAGTTTGCGTCACATGTCGTCTTTCCTCAACAAGATCAAGGTATGTTGAGCTAACAAATACCTGATGCTTAACTGACATACTCGAATTCTCCTATTGAAGCTAACGCCAAGCGCAACGGTGGAATAAGCTGGCGGATTTTTTGCGCTTTTTGCAAAAAATGCGACAGCTTATGGAATCCGATTGACGCGCCTTGTTATGTTACCTGCCCGTTACATTTAAAAAAATCAAGAATCTCAACCATTAGCGAAATCCTCTTCCGAATAATGTCTTCAAGGGTATTATCATTTCCAGTCGGAGTATTAGTCATTGATGCTATTTTATCTTTGAGTATCGACTCATCAACTAAATGCCCATGATCATTTGCATATTGATTGATAAATTTAAAGAATCTATGTAAATCTAAATCATGATTCGAATGCCACGTATCTGTATTTGCCCAATTTGCTAACTTAGCTTCTGATTCTGTTGATAAATTCATAGTGCCTCACTTTGATTGGTAACATAACAGTGTATTAGGCTGAATTCTCGTTAAGATCCTCAGCCCTATCTGCACTTTCTTGCTAAGATAATATAATTTCCTTCCTATGCTCAACACCTTGCATACCTTACAAGAAAAACTGTCGCAGCCGTCTTAGTTGCAAAACGAGAACGTGTATTTATCGAGACCCAAAAAAGATGCTAATACGTGGCTTATATCACTAATTATCATCATGTTATCTACACCACTGGAGGTGAAAACGAGAATTTGGTTCTCATTAATACACTCACTATTTTGCCGAATCTACTGATTGCAATTATAACTGTATAAATAAACAGTACTCATATAACGGTGGTTTGTAATGGCAAAATCATCTTTATGGAAAAGGTAAGAACAGAGCTCAGAACTAAGCAATACAGTATACGTACAGAAAAATGTTACATGCACTGGATAAGATACTTCATTCGATTTAATGACCTTAAACACCCGGAATCGATGGGTAACGTAGAGATTGAGCGCTTTTTGAATCACTTAGCGGTTGATCGTAAAGTAAGCGCTGCGACGCAAAATCTTGCACTTTGCGCCATTATTTTTATGTATCGGCATATCATCCAAAGGGATATTCAAGGTCTAAAATATCAAAATACTCGTACCCCAAGAAGAGTTCCTGTGGTGTTGTCAGAAAATGAAGTCAGGCTAATACTCAACCAACTAAAAGGAAAATATTGGCTGCTCGCGGTTATTTTATATGGCAGTGGTTTACGTATCCAAGAAGCACTTTCTCTGCGGGTTAAAGATATAGATTTCGAATCTAAGTCTATTTTTATTTTCAACGGCAAAGGCAATAAAGACCGCTACACTATACTGCCAAAAGGCTTATGCAATCCTCTTGTTGCTCAAATAAAACAAGTGAGGGAATTGCACCAACGGGATATTTCAGAAGGCGCTGGAATGACTTCCGTGCCACCAGCTCTTTTTAGAAAATATAAGAACACATTGTCACACTATGGTTGGCAGTTTCTTTTTCCTTCAGCTAATCTCTGTATCCACCCTTATGATGGATATGTATGTCGGCATCATCTTCACGCCTCTGCATTTGCCAAGCAATTGAGAACCGCGGTGCGTTTAAGCGGTGTTGCTAAGAGAGTTACCGCCCATACATTCCGCCATTCCTTCGCAACTCGATTACTACAAAATGGAACTGATATTAGAACCGTTCAAGAGTTGTTAGGACATACCTACTTAAAAACCACGCAAATCTACACTCATGTCATCGGTGAGCGAAGGGCTGGAACCCGCAGCCCTATCGACTTTATTCTCTAGTGCAGGAAATTTTGCGCGCCGTTTAGCGTCGAAAAGTGGTAAACTTCTGCCATTACATGCTTGAATCCAACGGTTGCTAGTAAGCAAATATCCCGTAGATTTGACCAAAGTGAGCATAGAGTAAACGATTTTGACAAACACATTACCGCTCACTGGAAAATTGAATTAAAGGTAAAAGATACAAATGGTTAATAACTCTATCCAATGGTTTCCGGGTCACATGCATAAAGCACAAAAGGAGATTGCAGAAGCGATCCCACAAATCGATGTAATTATCGAAGTGCTTGATGCTCGTATTCCATTCAGTAGTGAAAACCCAATGATTTCGGAACTGCGCGGTGAGAAGCCGGTCGTTAAAGTGCTAAACAAACGTGATTTAGCTGATCCAGAAATGACACAACTGTGGATCGACCATTTAGAAAAAGAGAACAACGTAAAAGCGATGGCGATTACTACTTCTGAGCCACATGAAGTTCAGAAGATCCTCGAGCTTTGCCGCAAACTAGCGCCGCACCGTGAAGAGATCGGTAAAAACATTCGCACCATGATCATGGGCATTCCGAACGTTGGTAAATCAACCATTATCAATACTCTTGCGGGTCGCACGATTGCCGTAACTGGTAACCAACCAGCTGTAACTCGTCGCCAACAGCGTATCAACCTACAAAACGGTATCGTACTGTCTGATACTCCAGGGATCCTTTGGCCAAAAGTTGAGAACCCGCATAGTGGTTTCCGTCTTGCTGCTACTGGCGCAGTTAAAGATACAGCAATGGAATATGATGAAGTGGCGTTCTACACAGTAGAATACTTAGCGCAGGCTTATCCTGAGCTGCTTAAAGAGCGTTACCAAATTGAAGAGCTGCCAGAGTCTGATATTGAGATCATGGAAGAAATTGGTCGTCGCCGTGGTGCGCTGCGTTCAGGTGGTCGTGTTGATTTGCACAAAGTATCTGAAATTCTACTACATGAACTTCGCGGTGGTACTTTAGGTCAAATCACGCTTGAGCGCCCAGAAATGATCACTGAAGAACTGGTACAAGTAGAAATCGAAGCGACCCGTCGCGCTGAAGAAAAAGCAAAACGTAAAGAAGAGCGTCGTAAGCGCTACTTGCGCAACAAACGTTAAGCAGCATCATAAGCTTATATAAAGCAGTTACGATAAAGGGGACATTGAGTCCCCTTTTTGATTAGTTGGTATTATTGAATGCCTGCAAGTTTAAGTAGGATTTGTTCTAGTTCATCCCAAGGCATAAGCTGCGAATCAATCACTTCTAAACGAGATTCAAAACCCGACAAACTCATTTGGTTGACTGAAACAACACCATTGGCAACGTTGAAGGCATAACAGCCTTGGTCGGTGTTCACCACCGCTTTCACTCGCTCGGCAGTCAAAGCAGAAAGCATGGAAAATAGCGCATCGAAGTTAAACTCGTGTTCTGCACCAAACAACCAGCCGCAGCTAAAATATCCCTGCCCTTTGTTCTCGCGGCGGATAAACACCTCACCAGGCGGCAATTCAAATTGAGGCTCTAAGCTCGCATGTTGATGATGGTGATGTTCAATATGGCTCGAGGCACTCCCAAAAACGCGCTCAATATCCAATACCTCAAGCGGCAGTTCACCGTTTTTCACCAATTTGCTGAATACCTTTGGCGGCTGTTGCTCTGTCACCCAATTGCCAAATACATCAATATCGCTGGCATGGCAAAGATCCACCTTGTTGCCAATCACCACATCAGCACTATCCAATTGATCATTAAAATTCTGATTTGATGTGTATTTGATATTAGAAAGGTTACGCGGATCTACCAGCGCAATCGTCGCCTTTAAATCCACATAGTTTTGATATTGCTCAGAGGTTAAAGTGGCAATCACTTGTTTAGGATGACCCAAACCTGTCGGCTCAATGATTAAACGGTCAGGCTTTTGACGCAGCAAAGCGTTAATACCGACAGACATAGGCACGCCAGCAGTACAGCACATACAACCACCCGGCACTTCTTTGATCATTGCGCCTTGGTCGGTCATCATTGCACCATCGATACCAATTTCACCAAACTCATTCACAAGCACTGCCCACTTTTCGTTCTCGGGCTTACTTTTGAGTAGGTTGAGTATGGTGGTGGTTTTACCCACACCTAAAAACCCAGTAATGATATTGGTAGGGACTCTTGCTGTCATGATGCTTCTCCAAACTTAGTATGCTGGGAGTATATCGTTGATGGGTAAGTAACGTCGAGATGCTAAACGACAAAAGGCGCACTATAAAAGCGCGCCTTCTTCCCTCGTTACTCAATCGTGAGTCTGCGAATCAGAATGTCTATAGATGCATTCCGATATAATACGAGGATTTCGAAATGACTTTGTTGAATCCATCCAAATTGTAGGTAAGGCGCCATTCCTCCATGCGAGTTGATTCAGATTGCCTTACACTCTAAATATGGCTCAATACAGTAAATGTGCAAGTATTTTTTGCTATTAATTAGTTAAAACAACTCACTATTGAGCAACTAGTCACATTTATCACTATCGAGCCAAAATGCGATATTACCAGTTGATAAAACCAATTTTGGAATTCAATATTTCATTCTTATCGCTATAGTTATATCTGTAGAGGCGTATAATTTTATTTCCTTTCAAACTACTGGCTAAACAGCCATATCCGTAGGGGTGACGTTCCGAATGACCAAGAGAGAGAAAATTAAGCAATCTTTACTCGCTAAAGTTCCTAAAGATGCGATTAATCAATTTCTCTCGAAAGATAAAACCCCGGTTTCAGTGCTGTTTATGTCACTTATCGTTGGGGTATTAGCTGGGTTTGTCGGTACCTACTTCGAGCATGCCGTTGAGTTTGTGTCAGAGACTCGCACCGAGTGGCTCAAATCTGAATTAGGTAACGCACTTCCACTATGGTTAGCCGCCTTTATCATCAGCGCTGCGCTAGCATTCGTTGGTTATTATCTTGTTCATCGTTTTGCCCCAGAGGCGGCTGGCTCTGGCATTCCTGAAATTGAAGGCGCGATGGACGGTATTCGCCCTGTACGTTGGTGGCGAGTGCTGCCAGTGAAGTTCTTTGGCGGTATGGGCGCTTTAGGTTCAGGAATGGTGCTGGGTCGCGAAGGTCCGACTGTGCAAATGGGCGGCGCGATCGGTCGTATGGTGACCGATATCTTCCGTGTGAGAAACAGCGATACCAAACATTCTCTCCTTGCTTCTGGTGCAGCCGGGGGCTTAGCCGCTGCGTTTAATGCACCACTTGCCGGTATTATGTTTGTCGTTGAAGAAATGCGACCACAATTTCGCTACTCGCTCATTTCAATTAAAGCAGTAATTATCTCGGCAGTTTCGGCGAATATTGTTTTCCGCTATATCAACGGTCAAGCTGCCGTCATCACTATGCCGCAATATCAAGCCCCTGAATTATCGGCACTTTGGCTATTTTTGGTATTAGGTGCGCTATTTGGCATGTTCGGTGTGGTATTTAATCGTCTGGTGACTATTGCCCAAGATTTATTTGTTCGACTCCATCGTAATGATCGTAAACGTTATTTGCTTACTGGATCATTTATTGGTGGTTGCTTTGGCTTGATGCTGCTTTACGTGCCTGAAATTACCGGTGGCGGTATTTGGCTCATTCCGAACATCACCAACGGCGGCTATGGTGCGACATTTTTATTGCTGCTGTTTATTGGTCGTATCTTTACTACGCTGTTGTGTTTTGCCTCTGGCGCGCCGGGTGGTATCTTCGCACCAATGTTAGCGCTGGGCACTCTGTTTGGTTACGCTTTTGGCTTGATTGCTCAGCAACTTTTTCCTGAGTTACCAATCACACCGGGCATGTTCGCGATAGCCGGTATGGGCGCGCTTTTCGCTGGCACGGTACGCGCACCTATCACAGGTATCTTACTGGTAATCGAGATGACCAATAACTACTATCTCATCTTACCGCTTATCATCACCAGTTTAGGCGCGGTTATCTTCGCTCAGTTACTTGGCGGGCAGCCAATCTATAGCCAACTACTCCATCGCACGTTAAAAAATGAAAAATTACGTCAGGAAGACTTACCGCGAGATACCACACAAAATCAGCCCTAAAAACTCAGTCCCATCTCTTGAGAATCCCTTATTTTAAAGGTAAGAGATAGACCAATTGGCAATTGCCACCACCGCGTGAGGCTTGATACTATTCACGCCTCTTAAGGGGCAAGGAATGCCTCTGAATATTCGTTAAATTATGTAGTTAAGGTTAGGAGTTCGGCTTGAACTGGAGAAGGCTGACACAATTTCAAGGGGTTCCCCCGTCACAAGCAGCGCTGGCACTTGGTATTATTGGTCTTGGTCAGGCATGGGCACTGTATGTCCCTGCTGTTGGCGAAGCTATTCGCCCATTTATGGCCGGTCTTGGCGCGTTATTGCTTGCTCCTGTCCTAATTAAATACCTCAGCAATCCTAAGATTTTTGTTGCCGACTTACGCCATCCACTGAGTGGTAGCCTTATGGCGCCGATGAGCATGGCGCTGCTGATCTTATGTGATTATCTGGCGGTGATTTCGCCAATCATCGCCTACCCGATCTGGTTTGCTGCGGTCTGGCTGCATATTACGATGATGGTGATGTTTTTCACCTTCCAACTGACCAATTTTAAGATGTCGAACATCGTACCAAGCTGGTTTTTGTATCCGGTAGGCTTGATCAGCAGCTCGCTCGCAGGCACACAGTTTGGGCACACAGTATTCTCAGAAACGCTGGTCAATACATGTATTACCATCTACTTCTTTATGCTGCCGTTGGTGCTCTACCGTTTAGTGTTTGAAGGGATGTTGCCAAGACGAGCCAGACCGACCCTAGCCATTATGGCTGCACCGATTAACTTAACGCTTGCCACTTATTTGGTGAACTTTAAGCAGCCAGACCCGATCTTAACGGGCGCATTGGCAGGGATTGCGATCACCATGACGTTGATGATTTATCTGTGTTACTTCCGCTTAATGCGCCTTAAGTTTCAGCCATCAATTGCGGCGGTTACCTTTCCATCGGTGATCAGTGCCATCGCCATGCACCGCTTGACCAGTTTCTTTGAGCAATACCATCCGCGCTGGCATTGGCTGCATGACTTTGGTTTCTTTGAGCTGTCCATTGCCACCATTTTGGTGGTCTGGGTATCATTCGGTTACATCAAAATGTATTTCCCTGAAGGGTTTAACCGCTCAGCGAAAGAAAGTTAAACCAACAGGCGTGATTGAGCTATAACCATTGCCCCACTTTCCATAGCAAGGTGTCGCTGTCGGCGGGCTTAATCAAGAAGTCATTGATGCCAGAATGATAAATATCACGCGCCATTTGGCTGGATGAATCGCCGGTATAACCAATGATAGGTACAGAGACATAAGAAGAATCAACGCCGCGAATCGCTCGTGCCGCCGAAAGCCCATCTAAAGTTGGCATTTCAATATCCATCACGATAAGGTCGATTGGCGCACGCAGCAGCACCTCTAATACCTCTTCGCCATTTTGCGCTTCGATAACCTTAAAGCCATATTTCTTCATTAAGATTGCGGTATAAGCACGAATTGAGTGGTTGTCGTCCGCAATAAGCAGCGTCTTGCCGCGGAACTTTTCTTCCACAAGATCAAACTTGCGTCGGCTTTGGGGTGAATCAAAACAAAGCTCATCAATGATATTGCTGCACTGTGCAACGAACTTACTTTTCTCAACCGGGTAAAACTCAACGCTGCGCTCTAAGCCATAGCTATACACCGAATGTTTATCGAACAGATAAACTATCCGTCCTTGAGTAAAACTAAGCTTGGTCTCTAGCGCCTCAAACATCGTCTGATTTGCCATGTTACTGTCTAAATCGACCACCACCACATCATATTCAAACTCATATTCCTCTTTCTTTAATGCTTTTTCCGCACTCATATGAGAGACCTGATAGCCAAGATAGAAAGCACTATCATCCAGCGCCTTTGATAGCGAGTTGTGTGAGCCAATGTAGAGCACACTGCGGGTTTTGAACATGTCGAGTTTGATTTTCTTCACCGACGATGAGGCATACGGCGGGAAGGTTAAGGTAAATTCGGTAAACTGATTAAGCTCAGAGCGACAGCGAATCTCACCACCCATCGCTTGCATCACTTTTAAACAAAATGGCAAACCTAAACCATAGCCGCCCGCTTTGCCTTGGGTGTAAAAATCATCAAAGATCTGCTTAGTCACTTCCGAACTCATGCCGATGCCATTATCGCGCACAATCAATTGGTTAAAACCGTTAAAGCGCTGCAGTTCGATATCAATCTTAAACTGCTCACGCTTACCGTGGAAAAAGGCATTTTTCAGTAGGTTGTATAAAGTGTATTTAACTAAGGTATCGCTGCCAAAAAAGAAGAAATCTTGCTGCAAATTAACCGTCACACACTGTTTGTCCGCCTTACTTGAGTACGAGAAGCTCTTCACCGCTTGTTCAATCACCGACTGAATCGAATGCTTACGATAGGTGGCATTGGTAATACGATTTTGGTCAATCGATGTCAGCAGTAAATCGATGGTTTCCGTGCCAGAGCGAATCGCCTCATTAGCTTGGGATATCACTTCATGCGCCAGCGCCAACGAATCAGCGTCCAGCACTAACGATGGCGACTTTTGCGCATTACCGAGCGCTTTACTATCAACTGGCAATAAACTCTCTAATAGGTCGATTGATGCTTTCAAAGCGCTGAGCGGGTTACGCATTTCATGGGCGATACCCGCACCAAATGATTTCGCCAACGAGACGCGCGATTCATGTTCACTTTGGCTGCGCAGGTAAAACAAATTGCCAAAGAGATAGGTGAAGGCGAAGATTGCCACATACGCCCAGTTTACATTTTGGTTTATCACCGACCAACTCGGTCCATAAACCAATAACAGCGAACACAGCAGCGCAACACTAGTTTGCAGCAGCAAAAGCCCTGTTCGATAGACCACCAAAACATGGATAATGATCGCCGCCATAAATGACATCACCCAAATCTCTGACCAATCGTTTTTGAACATCATAAAAGAAAAGAAAAACGGTAAACAGATCGGGATGCAAAAGGCAAAATAGATGGGTAAGTAACGCTGCAACCTAGCAGGTACATAATGGCGCAGCGCAATCACAGCAAAAATTAACGAACACAAACAACGCAGCGCCAACGATTCGTAAGGCTGAGGGAAGAGATGCTGCCAAACATAGTAGTAGGCAGGAAAACCAAGAAAACCCATCCAGCCAATGACGGTCAGGTTTGGCTCAGCGTATTGATATACCTTACGAACCGATTCCATGAAACTTCTCATTCTATAAACAAGCAAAACAATTGCAGTGTGCGCTGTTTGATACAGTCTAATTGATAAACCGCACAATGAGAATTCCATTCCACACTTTCATTGTGGTTAAATAGTTTACGGATATGCTTGCCGCTTGCTCCTAGCCGCGACAAGCACATCGTGAGCGCAGCTAAGTTATTGAATGGCGCCTTGCAAGTTGATGTGGCTACCACTTCGATCCGCTTTGACATCAATTCTGAGTGGCATTTGCTCTTTTAGCTCACTAACGTGGGAAATCAGACCAATCGTGCGTCCACCTTGCTGTAGGTCGATTAAAGTTTGGATGGCTAGATCGAGTGATTCAGGATCTAAGCTACCAAAGCCTTCATCAATAAACAGCGTATCAAGGCGAATACCACCACTGTAAGACTGCACAACATCAGATAAACCAAGCGCCAGCGAAAGCGCCGCCATAAACGATTCTCCA
This sequence comes from Vibrio rhodolitus, assembly GCF_003350325.1. GTDB lineage: Bacteria > Pseudomonadota > Gammaproteobacteria > Enterobacterales > Vibrionaceae > Vibrio > Vibrio rhodolitus. The sequence goes on from NZ_QLYZ01000017.1 coordinate 12,594, forward strand.
CCGGATAAGGTCGCTACATCACGCAGTTTGCCTGAATAGCTATCTTCAACCATCAAATCCAAGCCCGAGCCAGCCTGCCCTTTGGCGCGCTCTTCTTTACGACGCAACTCATAACGCCCTTTACTCATCACACGCAGGCGTTGTGACGCTTGAATCAGCACATCATCCAGCAAAACGCCAAGCACAAAGCGATGTAAACTCACCCTCGCACCGGTGCGACCATTGGCAATATCGCTCAGCGTACCAATCACTTGATACTCCGCTTGCAACGCTTGGTTTTGCTTATGAAGCTGGTGCAAAATTGTCGCCACTTTGTTGAGGTTATCAAGCTGAGACTGCAACTTCGTCATCGCTTCTTGCTGCGCCTGATGGGCGACTTTCGCTGCGCTGAGCGAATGTTGAAGCTGCTCTAAATCTGGTAGAACCTTATCGGTAAGCTCTTGCTCCAATGTCTCCAACGCACCATTTAAGCTAGAAGTGGTTTGAGCAAATTGCGCCAGTTGCTGTTCAATCTGCTCAATCTGAGCTGGCGCCAATCGTGCCTCTAAATAGCTTTGTTCGCTATCAAAATGGCTTTGTTGTAGCTGCGCTAACCACACAGATTCACACTCAGCCAGCAAGTTTAATGCCTCATTAAGCTGCTTTTCATTTTCTTGCTGCTGAGTGGTTGCTGTGACAAGTTGCGTCTGCTGCGTTTCCAGTTGTAGCTTGGCTTGCTGCTCAGCTTGCTGCAGTTGTTTGATTTGAGCATCAAGTTGGCGAATCGCGTGTTGAACATGCGCGGCGTCTTGCTCTTGCTGCGATAAATCTTGCAATAGGTTAGCTAAACTGCCCTCTAACTTGGCGACCCATTGTGAAGCTTCAACCAACTGTTGATTCGCTTGTACGTCTTGTTGCTTCAGCTGAGCGACAGATTGCTCGGTAGCTTGTAACTGGTGAGAGATTTGCTCCACCGCATTGAGATTTACCGCTGAAATTTGCTGCTCTAGCTGCCAACTTTGCTGTTGAATTACCTCGCGGGGTTGCGGGTTCTCCCCGAGTTGACCGAGCCAGCCTTGTACCGCCTGCTCAACTTTATCAACATCTCTTTGCGCAGCTTGAAGCGCTAAAGAGGCAGACTCTTGCAAGTTGTAGCTTTGTTGCTGCTTGGCACGCGCCTTATCAACTTGCGCCTTATTTACCTCTTGTGCGGTAAATTGAGCCGGTGCAGGGTGATCTTGACTGCCACATACTGGGCAAGGTTCACCTTGTTGGAGCGTTTTCGCCAGTTGAGCCGCTTGCGAGGTATGCCAATAGTATTCCTGTTGATCAGCAAAGCGCTTTGCCTGCTCAAATGCCGCTTTCGCTTGTTCAAATTCAGCCAACTTAACTTGGTAAGTTGCGCGGTAGTGCTCGGCCGCTTGTTCGGTTTTCGCTAACTCTTGGTAATTGTTAAGCTGGGTCTGTAGCTGCTTAAGCTCAGCTTGCTGAGCGGGTAACGCTGCTAAGCTGTCTTTGGCGATTTGCAACTGTTGTTGTTGATTTTTATAGGCCTCTTCCAGCGTTGCCAACTGCTTAGTATCGCGCTCATGAGCTTGTTGCAACTGCAATAACGACTGCTGCGCCTGCTGCAATTTGGCTTGCTCTTGATCGCGCTGCGCTAAGCGCTTGGCAATCTCATTAAAGGTGAAAAGTTGCTGAGTCAGTGCGGGTACAACTTGCGCTTCCTCGCTGGCTTTATCACTGTCGTGTTTAGCTTGATTAAACCGTGCAGTCGTCTGCTCAACAAGCTGCGCGCCTTGTTCACAAGCCTGCTTGGAACTCGCTTTTTTTTGTAAAGCTTGTGTCCATTGACTGTGCGACACATTGAGCTCTTGTGCTTGCAACGCCTGCTTTCTCTGGCTTGCCAATGCATCCATCGCAGGCTGTTTTGCTAAGTGTTCTGTGCGATTTGCAACAAGCTGATCTCGCTTGGCAAGTTTGGCTTGCAGTTCACTCGCCTCTTTGTGTGCAGATTGGGTCTGCTCAAATGCCTCACGAGCGGCGTTAAGCGCTTGCTGAGCCTCAGCAATTTGCGGTGCTACGCTCTCAATTTGCAGGTTTAGCTCTTCTTCACTGGCAACGCCAGCCACATCCAACGCACCCTTGATTTGATTATCAAATTCATCTTTTGCGCGGCGAATATGCGCGGCTTTTTCAAACAACGCCTTTTCTATCGCAACATAAAGGTGCGTTTGGAACAGTTGACCAAAGATCTGTTCGCGCTCTTTTGAGTTAGCAATCAATAGCTCACGAAACTTACCTTGCGGTAAAACCATCACCTGACGAAACTGTTTCACATCCAAGCCAATCAATTCACTCATCGCTTTGGCAACCGGGTTCGGTTTGTTGGCTAATAGCTCTTCTTGTTCATCTTGAATGGCAAACAATACCGCTGAATGCTCTTTTTTGGTCAACCCATCACCGCGTTTTTTTGGCAGCATTTGGCTTGGCGAACGTTCAATTCGATACTGTTTACAGCCAAGCGAAAACTCAAAGATCACTTCGGTTGGCAAAGCGGGATCGGCATGATCACAGCGCATTTGCTCACCAGTGCGCTCACTGCCCGTAGTTTCGCCGTACAGCGCAAAACAGATGGCGTCGAGTATTGAACTCTTACCCGAACCAGTCGGACCGTTAATCAGAAACAGCGGCGATTGACCGAGTTTTGAAAAATCAATCACTTGCTTATCAGCAAAAGGACCAAAGGCTTGAATGGTCAGTTTTAATGGCGTCATGGTTTAAGCCTCTTGCTCACGCGTAAGTTGGGAAATAATTGCACTGACTGCCGTTTCTTGTTCTGCAGTGAGCGGCTCTTGTTTCGCTTCTAAGAAGAAGTCTTTAAACATGTCGAGCTCACCACGAGCCAAACGCGCTTTACCCATTTGTTGATCAACACCAATCAGCATCCCCGGCTTTTCTAGATGCAATACATTCGGATAGACCTTACGCAGTTTTTCCATTGGGTCGAGAATCGCATGCTTGTCCATCAAACGAGCTAACAGGTAATCATGATTATTTGGGTCCGTTTTGCCCTGCTCAATTAAATCCGCCAATTCGCCCTCAATGATACGCATCTGATGAGGCGCGGTGAGCGGGATATGCGTCGCCGATTTAAAGCCATTGCTATCAAGCTCAACTAACGTCATCCCTTTGGCTTGATGTTGCTCTGAGAAGCTGTATTTCATCAAGGAGCCTGAATAACGGATGTATTCTTCGCCTTTTTTCTGCGGCTGATGCAAATGCCCTAACGCAACATAATCAAACACGCGAAAGTGTTCGTGGCTGACGCGATCAGAGCCGCCAATGGAAAGCGGACGCTCAGATTCAGATTCAATCGCACCATCGACAAAACAATGGCTTAACAGCACGTTTTTTTGCTGCGGCTGGAACTGTTCGCTGATTTTTTCCACCAGCAGTTGATGAGCTTGGTCGTGATCTTTGACCGCTTGCTGGCTGTAGTGACGCACCAATTCAGGGTCGTTGTAAGGCATACCATAAAACGCCACCTCGCCAATATCAGAGGTGATCACTACCGGTTTTAGCATCTCGTCAAAGTTGGCGATAATGTGCAGCCCAGAAGGTTTCATCTGACTGGCGGCAAAGCCAAGGCGCTGCGCGCCATCGTGATTACCAGGAATAATAATTACCGGTGTTGCTAGCTCACCGCACACCTTGTCGACAAACTGGTTCATCAATTCAATCGCGCTGGTTGGTGGTACGCTGCGATCATAAATATCACCTGCGATGACCAAAGCATCCACTGGATTCGATTGTAAATAAGTAATGATTTGCGCCAATACCGCTTGCTGATCTTCTAGCAAGGAGACGTTATGGAATTGTCGGCCTAAATGCCAATCGGAGGTGTGAAGGAACTTCATTTGCGCCCTAGCTTTACTGACTTAATTTATGTCTTCTAAGGCGCAAGTTTACCACTCTCAGAGTGGAGTAACTATCTAGAGAGGTTTGTTTTTACATTGCTTAATCGCATTTTCTAACAGTTCAAGCGCGCTAAGCTGACACTCAGCGAGTTGCGCATCACTGCTACCAAGTGGTGTAACTCGTTCGCCCCACTTAATATGCCCTGCGCCCCAGGTTAAACCCGCGCCAAATGCAGCAAGTAAAAGGTTATCACCCGCTTTGACTTTACCTTGCTCTAGCGCTTCACAAAGTGCGATAGGCACAGTAGCTGCCGAGGTATTGCCGTAATTGTGGATATTAACAAACGCTTTCTCTTGGCTAATACCAGCAAGGTCACAGAGCGTTTGAATGATACGGATGTTAGCTTGGTGTGGGATCACGACATCAACTTGATCAGTTGAGAGCTCACTACGAGCCAGTACGTTATGGGCTGCTGCGCCCATGCCTTTTACTGCGCGTTTGAAAATCTCTTTACCGACAAAGTCAAATTCCCAATAACCGTTATCTGCGGCGAAGCGATCCATTGAGGTACCAAATTTAGGTACAGCAAGAATATCACGACCTTGCGAATCACAACCCAGTTGCGCTTGCTGCAAACCAACTTTTTGTTCGGTTTTGCTTAACACTACCGAACCAGCACCATCGCCAAACAGCACCGCAGTATCACGCTGTGTCCAGTCAATATAGAAAGATAAGCGCTCAGCACCAATCACAAGTGCATGTTGGTAGTTACCTGCTTGAATTAAGCGGGTAGCAGTTTCTAAACCGTAAACAAAACCGGTACAGGCGGCGTTAAGGTCAAACGCGGCAGCACCTTTAATACCGAGGTTTTGCGAAACTTTTGAAGCGATATTCGGGATAAGTGAGTCAGGCGAGCAAGTCGCGACAATGATTAGGTCGATATCTTGGGCAGTGATCCCAGCACAAGCGATGGCATGCTCGGCAGCCACAGTCGCCATATCTGAGGTATCTACATGGCTGATACGGCGATTTTCAATACCAGTGCGGGTGCGAATCCATTCATCAGAGGTTTCAAGGAAAGTACTTAAGTCATCGTTAGAGAGCTTAGCTGGCGGCAGGCACTTTCCCCAACCGCTAATTTCTGCGTAATAGTTGGTCATTATTAGCCTTTATGTGTTCTTGTTTTACCTTCGATAGTATAACTATCCCCACCCTTCCTCAAGTCGACCTAAATCTAACATGTTGATTAGTGTGATTGGGCAAATAAAAACACGCCATGAATCTACCTATTTAATGCAACTAAACGATCAGATTGCGTGGGTTCTGGAAACAATCTAATTCCATTCGCAATACTATAATTGGCATGAATTTTTCTCTTAAAAATCATTCATTTATTTTCATTCCAAGCAGCGATAAATACAATCTTAATGCTCAAGAATAAACGTTTCTTTCTTCATTCGTTGGTGGGAGTATCCAGCCATGGCGATTAACTAAAACAATATTCAGCGAATTCCGAAAGGGAGAAATATTATGAAACAACAAGATAAAGTCATCACCATCGTAAACACTCACAGCGAAGCTGAGAATCTGGTAAAAATGCTTAAAAAAGAGCAGTACGATGTTTCAAAAATCTCAATTCTAGGTAAAGGCTACCATAGCGAAGAGCATGTTTCGGGTTTCTACAATACCGGCGATCGCGTAAAAAGTTGGGGTAAAACTGGCGCATTATGGGGCGGTGTTTGGGGTGCGCTCGTTGGTGCCGGTATGTTTTGGCTACCTGGTGTTGGCGCGTTAATGGTTGCAGGTCCAATTGTCGCTTCGGTTGTTGGCGCTGTTGAAGGTGCGGTCGTCACCGGTGGCGCTGGTGCAATTGGTGGCGCACTTGCCAGTATCGGCATACCAAAAGACAGCATTGTAAAATACGAATCTGCAATTAAAGCTGACAAATTTTTAGTGCTTGTACATGGCGACGCAGAAGACATTGTCAAAGCTCGAGCTATCTTGGCTGACTATCAAGCAGAACACGTTAAAGCTTAAATTTTGCTTAAGCTACCCTACCTAAACGCTTAAGCATTCAGGCAGCCTCGGCTGCCTTTTTCGTATTTGAGGTTTCGTTTGTCAAACTTCAATAGTATAACTATACCCACCCTAACTTACATCGACACAAATCTAAGTGGTTGATTGATGCGTTAGGGTGAAAAATAAAAACAAAGAGAGAATCAGTCATGTCAACATTTAACACCCGTTGCCCTTCATGTCAGGGCGTCAATCGCGTTCCTAGTGAGCGTGTTTCCGAAAGCCCAAAATGCGGTAAATGTCAGCAATCATTACTCGATGGCAAACCTATCGAAGGCACTGAATTAAACTTCGCAACCTTACTTAATAGCGACCAACCAGTCGTGGTTGATTTTTGGGCTCCTTGGTGTAACCCATGTGTTGGATTTGCCCCTGTATTTGAGCAGGTTGCAGAAGAGCTTTCTGAGCAAGTTCGTTTCGTAAAAATTGATACTGAAGCACAACAAAATCTTGCCGCGCAATTCCAGATTAGAAGCATTCCAACCATTATGGTGTTCAAAAATGGCAAAAGAGTCGATGTTATCAACGGCGCTCTACCGAAAAGCCAGTTCTCACAATGGCTAAGCCAAGCCATCCAAAAATAGTTTTATGCACTTAAAGCCGGAAATTTGCATGATTTTTCGGCTTTTTGCATATAAATATCTAGCCCAACAAATAACAAAAAACTTTTGTCGTAAAGGATAAAAGATTTCATTTTACCGCTGTTCAAAAAATCCCCATAGTCGCGCCCATAAACCACCTATTTTTTCTCCTATTTTTAGAGGGTACGACATTGGAAAACACTCTTGCTTCTGCGCCAAAAGCTCGCATTTCAGTCCCTGTGATTGCGCTTGCTCTGTATGCGGTTGCGTCTGGCTATTTAATGAGCTTAATTCCACTAATGCTTCCACACTACGGTTTGGAAAGTTCATTAGCGAGTTGGCTTGCCAGTGTGTTTTATGCCGGTCTTCTCGCAGGTGCGATGGTCTTTGAACCTATCGTAAACAAAGTCGGTCACCGTAAAGCCTTTATCTGGTGTTTGATTGCCTTTATCGCCACTATTGTGGTGCTACCTACGGCTGTTTACGCTTCTGCGTGGCTCGTTTCTCGCTTTGTTGCAGGTGTGGCAGTGGCTGGGGTTTTTGTTATCGTTGAGTCTTGGCTTCTACACGGTGATGAAAGTGCGCGCGCTAAACGCCTAGGCTTATACATGGGCTCACTTTATGGTGGTAGCTCACTAGGTCAACTTGGCATTGGCTTTTTAGGTATTACTGGTAGCATCCCATTTATTGCGATTCTAGCGCTACTAACGTTAGCAATCTTAGTATTGATGTTCGGTCGCACCGATCAACCTGAAGAAGGTCAAAGCAGTGCACTGTCACTAAAACAAATCAGCAAGCTTAACCATGCAGCGATCATCGGTTGTATTGTCTCAGGTTTAACCTTGGGTGCTATCTACGGTCTGATGCCTGTAGAACTGCATAACCGTGGCATTGCGAACGATAACCTAGGCAGCTTGATGGCACTTGTTATCCTTGGCGGTATGGCTGTACAACCGCTTGTACCTTGGTTTTCAAAATACCTTGGTCGTACCCTGTTGATGGCAATGTTCTGTCTACTAGGCGTAGCATCAATTAGCTTAGCGGCAATGAATGAAGGCATTCATGTTCTTGGTGTTAGCTTATTCATCTTAGGTATGGCGACATTTGCACTTTACCCTGTCGCAATCAACCTTGGCTGTGACAAGCTAGACCCAGCTTACATTGTCTCGGTAACGCAAGTAATGCTGTTTAGCTACAGCGTTGGCTCAGTGGCAGGTCCTGTATTGGCAGATAGCTTTATGATGGGCGAGCAAGGTTTGCTTGGTTACTTATTTGCAGCACTACTTGCAACATGCATCTACATGCTACTAGCAAGTATCAAAACCAAACGCCAAGCAATGGCTGGCGAATAAGCGCCAACAATCAATTCCAAAGGGAGCTCAGGCTCCCTTATTTTTTGTCCGTAGATGGCGGTTAGATAAATTAGCCGCTGGTTTGCTACTTGGCGCAGGGCGCTTTTCATGGCGAAGATGCCTTAGCGCTAACAGTGGATGTGGCAAGAGCATTCGGGGCCCTGAATAGCGCATTACCGCTTTCATTTGCGCTTTGGGCTCAGGCTTATAGCAATGGATCGGACAGCGATTGCATGTAGGTTTATTTTGACCATAAGGGCATCGGTCTAGCCGTACCTCGGCATAATCAAGCAGCTCACGGCACAAAGAGCAAAGCGTTCGCCCCTCTTCTCTTCTGTGATGGCGCTTACAATAGATTTCCATCATGTAGGCGACGGTTTGATATTCTTTCAACAGCTCTGCGGTTAAAAGCTCTGAGTGAGGCTTTGCCATGATTAATTACGCTGACTATCAATAATACTTTTATCATACCATCTTGTTGGCAAAGAGTGGTCATTTACCACACTTCCCAAAAAATCAGCCTTTGAGCTTTGCCACTATACTTGACGTATATAAGGAGAATTTGGTTTAGAAACATACTTAGGTACATATGTATGAAACGCCTTCTGACTCTCTGTCTTGTGCTCGCAACATTTTCGGTACAAGGCTATCCGGGCTATGGAAAACATTGGCCACACCGCAGCGTCATCTATTTCGCCCCCTCGCAAGATGAGCACGTCAATCAGTTTGAGCTGGAGACCTTGCTCAATGACTGTGCGCTGGATGCACGTGACGTCATTACCTTAGTGATCACGCAAGATGGCTACACGCAACCGGCGTGGGTTGAACAACAATTTGACTTAGGTATGCTGTTTAACCTCTATCGCGTCGATCCGACACAACACACCGCGATTTTGATTGGGAAAGATGGTGGAGAAAAGCTGCGCTGGGGAAAAACTACTGATTGGAATGAGGTCAAACAAACCATCGACAGCATGCCAATGCGACAAAAAGAAATGAAGAACAAGCAGGACCCGTGCTCAATTTAAACCGCCTTAAAAACGGATAACGAGTGATCCTGCTTGCTGGGTATTAACCCTATAACTGCGGAGCGATACTCGCAATAGCTTGTGATAACGCTGTATTTAGAGCAAGTACCAAGGATTGATAACCCGACTGTTTAAGCGCAACGCTTTGCGCAAACTGCTCACCTTTGATGATGACACCAGATTCATCAAGCAATAACCATTGCCCTGCCACTTCTGCATTACCAGAATAACTGCCATTGAACTTCTCAAGTTTGAGTAGAAGCTTGTGCGCTTGGTTAAGATTGAGCGTTGGATTTAGTTCCACCGGCCAAAACGCCTGTTGCTGACGACGTAACAAGGCAAGGGTTTGCTGCTCAACAATCTCATTAATATCCATTGCCCAAGCATGTTGCTTCGCCTGTACCACTTCTGTTGCTGACGTGCGATAAACAATACCATTCACGTCAAGATAAGGAGCAAGCTCAACTTCCACCATTAAAAGCGGAGCCTTAGGAGACGCAATTTGCTGCTGAGCCGGCTCCGGTAACAGATATTCTTGATAGCTCGTTGCTGCTTGATTGGAACAACCAGTCAGTGCCAAGATACCAATTAATAAAATATTTCTCATTGCTCTGCCCCTTTCACTGGCATTGGATCGGCTGGACTATCTTCGCCAAAAATCAACACATCTGGTTTTTGATCAATTTTCTTCAGCACTGGCTGCAATGCTTTCATGGTTTTCTCCATCTCAGCCAAACTGTTATCGAGGTTTTGATACACGCTAGAGGTAGAATTAAAGCTATCTAGCGTACGTTGCAGCTCTTGCAAGCTTTGCTTCAACTCTTGCGGAATGGACTGCGTATCGTCGCTCTCAACCATAGTGCGAATGCTGTCCATGGTTTTTTCAGCCGATGCTAAAGTCTTCTCAAGACCGGATAAAGAACGATTTAGCGATGAAACACTCTCATCAAGTGGTAGCTCACTTAAATTATTCAGTATTTCCATCATTTTGGTCTGCACTTCAGCCAATTCACTCTGCATTGATGGGAAGATGGTGTAGCCATCAACTTGCTGCGCGACAAAGTTGGCATCCGGGTCGACATAATCCAAATCAACATACAGCGCGCCTGTAAGCAAGCTGCCGGTATTTAATTTGGCACGTAACCCTTTGGCAAACTCTTGCTTGATAAGCTCAAGTAATTGCTCGTTGGTGATCGACTCACCATGGTCGAAGATGCGTCTTGGCTCTAGCTTGATTTGCACGCCCAATTTGGTTACTTCAAAACCGTCATCGAGCTTAGCTCGTTTCCAGGGCACCTTAGTTACGGTACCAATCTTCAAACCGCGAAATTCTACTGGTGCACCCACTTTCAGACCACGAAGCGAATCAGAAAACATAATCACAAACTTGAGTGACTGACGATAGATCCCTTCTTCAGCTTCGCTTTTGCTGTCATACAGCGGAAACTCACGATAGTCCTTCGCCACCACAATACCCGGGTTATCTTTTTCTAACGAGCCAAAACTCACCCCACCACCCAGTAGCGATTCTAGGGAGTCGACACGCACTTTAAAGCCTTCCGCGTTCAGTTCTAAATCCATACCCGAGTTAAGCCAAAACTGGCTGGCACTTCTGACCAACTGGTTAAATGGCTCGAAGATAAACAGCTGATATTGAGCAATACGTTTGTCAGCATCGATGGTGACTTTTTCAACGCGACCAGCAGTGAAACCTTGGTAAATAACGGGATCACCAACACTTAGTTGCCCAGCAAGTTCGTGATTTAATACCACACGTAAACCTTTCGCATTTGGCGGCGCAACAGGTGGGATATCAAGCACGTCAAAGCGCGTTTTGCGCTCGTCAGATTTGCCTGGCTGCAGTTGAATATAAGCGCCCGATAGTAAGGTTTCTAAGCCCGACACACCCTCTTTGCCGACGCGTGGCTCAACAATCCAAAATAAGCTGTCTTCGCGTAGCATGCGCTCGGCATCTTTATCCATTTGCGCCTTAACAATGATGTGCTCATAGTCTTTGCCGATTTTCACATCGGTAACGACGCCAACTTTTACGTTCAAGGCTTTGATTTTGGTTTTTCCAACCTCAATGCCTGACGCGTCGGACATGACTAAAGTGACGACAGGACCGGTGCTGTTAACGTACTGAAACAACATCCAAAGCCCAATCCCCAATGCGACCAGTGGCACCAACCACACCGCAGAAAGGCTCTTGCGCGAGCTGATATTCGCTTGAATATCATTTTTATCACTCATTTAAATTGCACTCCTCAAAGGTGCTAGCGTTGCTCCAGATACAACGAGAGTCGAACGATATAGCAGAAAGCATAGTAAGAATGACTACCGCAGCAAACGAGAGCGAAGCTGGTCCTGGGGTAATAGCCATTAAATTTTGTAGTTGCACTAACGCGACGAGGATCGCGACGACAAAAATATCAATCATCGACCAACGCCCGATAAATTCGGTCAAACGGTAGAGCTTTTGCCGCTTGATTGCTTGGGTAAGGACGTAGCTCTTAGGTCTATTGGCATTCCAGTAAATCCATGCCAAAGCGAACATTTTTGCCATAGGGATAAATACACTGGCGATAAAAATTACTAACGCAATCGGATACGATCCCAACTGCCAAAGCAAGACAACACCACCCATAATGGTTGATGGCGTTTCGTTACCTAAACTCGTGGTGTACATGATTGGGTATAGGTTGGCAGGGAAATAGAAAATGATGGCTGCCAGCAAGTAGGCCCAAGACTTTTGCAAACTCGCTACGCGATCAAACGGATGCAAGGCACTGCCACAACGTACACAGCTATTGTCATGCTCAGATTGCGGCAGATTAACCTGAAAGCACTGATGACAATCTAGGTGCTCACCTGAAATATGATCGCTCCCGACTTTGACACCGGGCTGAGAAATAGGTGGAATAAGTTGGTTCCAAATCCAGTATCTGTCTACCAGCGAGATAGCTTTTACCGCCAGCACCGTATAGGCGCAAAACGCCCAAAACGAGTAGCCCATACCAATATCCGCCATGGATGATATTTTGATCAGGCTCACCAGTACGCCAATAAGGAAAACATCTGCCATTAGCCACGGCTCAAATTTAAATAGCCACTTACATGTTGCGACCAACTTTGATGACGCCTTAATCTGCCGACCTTTAACATTCTGCTGCCATATCCGCAGATGCAAGTAAGTGACAAGTACTAAATATACTGCTGGCAGGGCAAGGACGGTAAGGAGCAATAACAACGCTAGAGCGCTTTGTTCAAAAGCATCCAGCATCGCCACTGTATTGATTAGGAAGATCTCTTGGGTGATCCCTTTGACGCTAAATGACATAAATGGGAACGACAAACTGATCGCAAGCATCACTAAGCAAGCAACAGAATAGGCAATCAACTTTTCACAAGGCTGATGGCTGACACTTGAAAGCGTATGAGAGCAACGTGGGCAATGGGCTGACTGCCCTTCCTGCATTTCAGGTAGACGACTTACCAATCCGCATTCTTCACAGGCGATCACATTTGTTGGCTGTAGCTGGTTTTTCGACACGATACGATTTCTCTTTTAACCGCCTCTAGAAGGTAATTTTAGTTCGATGGCGCACTTTTACCTTACATATGGCAATTGCGACGCGAATTTATCACTAAAATATTCAGTTAAGTCATGGTTTGGCAAAATAAAACCGCCAAATAGCTTCTAGAGTAAAAGTCGAGGAAAATTAAAACTATCGGAAAGAAAAGAGATGGAGGCGCCTCCCGGAGTCGAACCGAGGTCCACGGATTTGCAATCCGCTGCATAGCCACTCTGCCAAGGCGCCTTAAATGTACCAAATTGTATAGAAGCAACTTGGAGCGACACACGAGGTTCGAACTCGTGACCTCAACCTTGGCAAGGTTGCGCTCTACCAACTGAGCTAGTGTCGCATTTTGTTACTTTAGATGGTGTTTCGAGCCAGACTTGATGGTCCGACATTTCGGCCGGCACCGTCGAGTAGGATGTTAATCCACGCATCTAATTAAGATGGTGCCCCGGGCCGGACTTGAACCGGCACAGCGCGAACGCCGAGGGATTTTAAATCCCTTGTGTCTACCAATTCCACCACCAGGGCAACGCAATCATGCGATGGGAAACACCATCTGTTCTCAACAGGCTTTGCCCTGAGAACGAGGCGTACTTTACCCGAATAAATTTAAGCGTCAACAATATTTTCTTAAATATCAATCGTATGATTATTTTACACTCATTAAGAACATATTTTACCCCACCAAGACCAGTTAATAACCAACACAACTAAACTGACAACACATCAAATAATGATATAACACTCAAAATAAGCAGTAGTAATTCGGAATGAGCTGCTTATTTTTTCTGAACTTTTGAACCAAGCCATTAATTTGCTACACAAAATTAGGGCAAATTGATGCATATTACTCTGCTTTCATCACACTAATTGGTGAAATACCACCATCATTAACTATTTATACATAATTAGGTCATCATTTTGATTTATATCATATCGTCAAAAAGTAATCAGTTCGTATGATGCTCAGTGAATAACAAGAAAAACTAGTACTTCTAGATACATAATTTTTGGAATGGATATGAATAAAAACAGCACCACCGGTTTACCGAAAGATGCTCAGTTAAATAAAGAGTACAGCCATTCGGTCAACCTTATCTCAACAACAGACCCTTCAAGTTACGTCACCTATGCTAACCACGATTTCTGTGAAATCGCTGGGTATCGTGAAGAAGAACTGATTGGTAAACCTCATAATGTCGTTCGTCACCAAGACATGCCAAAAGCTGCATTTGAACAAATGTGGAGCTACCTGAAAGCAGGTAAAAGCTGGATGGGCTTGGTAAAAAACCAATGTACTGACGAACAACATTATTGGGTTTCGGCATTTGTTACACCTATTAAAGATGCTGAAGGCAATATTATTGAATTCCAATCTGTTCGTTCGAAACCAGAACAAGAGCAAATTAATCGCGCTTCGTCGCTGTACCAAAAGCTGCGTGAAGGAAAAAAACCGAGCACGGCAAGATTTGATTTTCATAAACTGTCTGTCGCTATCAGTGGGCTAATCTTACTCGCTGCGTTTACGCTTTCAGTACTGCAACCGCACTGGATCGCTTTCTGTCTGCTGGGTCTCTCAACAGCGCTACTTTGCACATGTGGCTATCAAATGAAACGCTTTGCGTCACTGCAAACTATCGCAAGGCAAGCGTATGATAACCCTCTGATGGAAAAGCCTTATACCAACTACTTTGACAACTATTCGCAAATTGAGCTGGCTCTGATGATGCGTAAAGCGGAGCTACGCGCGATCACAGGTCGTGCCACAGAGACTTCAGGACATATCTTGATCTCTGCCGAAGATGAGTTTGGTACCATTCAATCGATGGGACAGAGCCTAAATCAACAATGCTCCGAAACCGAACAAGTGGCAACGGCGGTTGAAGAACTCACCCAGTCCATTGCTGAAGTTTCTAACGCGGCATCGGCAGCTTCAATGATGGCAGAAGAAGCCAATGAGCACTCAAGCAACGGCTTAGCATCAATTGAAGCAACAATTAACGAAGTCGATTTGCTGGTACAAGAACTGACACAATCGCAAAGCATCATCAATCGCCTTGCGCAAGATACGCAGAAAATTGATGGCATTCTTGATGTGATCACCGCAATTTCTGAGCAAACAAACCTGCTGGCACTGAATGCGGCGATTGAAGCGGCTCGCGCAGGCGAAGCGGGACGTGGATTTGCCGTCGTTGCCGATGAAGTACGTAACCTCGCGTCTAAAACGGGGTCATCTGCCAATGAAATTCACGCCATGATCCGCCAGTTACAAGAAACGGCTGGCACTGCTGTGAGTGCCATGGATAAAGGGCTCGACCTCTCTGAGCGTTGTAAAACTCGCGCCGATGAAACCGGAGGAATGCTACGAAATATTTCCAACCAACTCGACAGCGTTAATGACAGTAGTCACCAGATCGCGGCAGCAGTGGAGCAACAAGCCTCTGTGACACAAGAGATCAACAGAAACATCGTCAACATTAAACAGCTAGCGGACGAAACTTCAATGACCTCACACAGCTCGATCGAGCGTACACGTCAATTGGTTGAGAGTATAGAAGCGCTGCAACGTCTGATGGAACAATTCCAAGGAAAAGAAGCGCGCTAAATTATCCGCATCACACAGATAAAACAGCACCGAGTAGCGCAACGCGAGCTCGGTGCTTTTTTTTACCCACCTTTTTTACTACCACGATTTCCAATCAATAAGTGAATTTTTATATTCCACAAGAAAACTGTGGACGACAGTAATTGTCTATCGTAAGGTATTGAAAAATTTAAACATAGAAATTAGAACAAGGGACGTTCAATGAAACTACAACTACCAGACAACTACCAGCCCCTACTTGAACTACGCGATACCGAAGTCGCGATTAAAAAGCTCAAAGACTACTTTGAAACTGCGCTTGCTTACGAGCTTTACCTAACTCGCGTGTCTGCTCCCCTTTTTGTCAAACCTGAGACGGGTCTTAACGACAACTTAAACGGTACAGAGCGCCCAGTAAGCTTTGATTTGCTCGACGACAATGGCGCACATGTTGAAGTGGTTCACTCACTTGCTAAATGGAAGCGTATGGCTTTAGGTCGTTACGGTTTTTTGGAAGATGAGGGCTTATACACGGACATGAACGCGATTCGCCGTGATGAAGAACTTGATAATATCCACTCCATTTACGTAGACCAATGGGACTGGGAAAAAGTCCTTAACAAGTCGATGCGTAACGAGGAATATCTTAAAGCGACGGTAGAAAAGATCTATAACGCGTTTCTAAAAACGGAAAACTACATCTACCAAGAGTACCCAGTACTGAAAAAACGTCTGCCTGAGCAAGTGACTTTTATCACTTCGCAAGAGCTTCTGGACAAGTACCCAGATCTCGATGGTAAAGAGCGTGAGAATGCGATTTGTAAGGAACACGGAGCGGTGTTTATTCGTAATATCGGTCACACGCTATCCAACGGTGAGAAGCACGACGGTCGTGCACCTGACTACGATGACTGGAATTTAAACGGTGACCTTCTGTTCTGGAACCCAGTATTAGATAGCGCATTGGAGCTTTCCTCTATGGGCATCCGCGTTAGTGAAGATAGCCTAAAAGAGCAGTTGGCCATTGCAGGCTGCGAAGATCGCGCTGAACTGCCATTCCACAGCCAAGTGCTGGAAGGCTCACTACCCTACACCATCGGTGGTGGTATCGGTCAATCTCGTATCTGTATGTTCTTCTTACAGAAAGCACATATTGGCGAAGTTCAGTCTTCGATTTGGCCTGACGCGATGATCGAAGAATGTGAAGCAAACAAGATCAAACTGCTGTAATTTAGCCACTCTTCGCATGCTCAGTAACTAATGACAATAAGCCCCATTTAATGGGGCTTATTGCTTTTAGCAGGAAACAGACCAAACTACTTGATTTCGACCAGCATGTTTAGCTTGATACAGGTTCGAATCTGCTTCAAGAAAGATTCTTTCGTTCGCTAAGATCTGTTCTGGCAATGCCGCACGACTCACACCGATCGATGTTGTGACTGCAAGCTCACCTTTAGAGGTGATAAACGGCGTATTACAGACCACTTTACAAGCTCGCTCTATTCGCTCTTTAGTGTGTTCATCAGCTTGAACAAGCCATAAAAACTCTTCCCCACCCCAGCGAACAAACAGTTCTTGCTCTTTTAGACACGACTTTACTAACAGCGCAAATTGCCTCAATACCTCATCCCCGGCTAAGTGACCGTAGCTATCGTTAATGGATTTAAAATGATCGATATCGAACACAGCAAGATGATAGTCTTTTTCTTGCTTAATTCGCTCCGGATTGCTCAACTGAAGATAATAAAAATTTCGATTATGTAATCCCGTCAGCTGATCAAAGTAAGAACTATTCTCCAGAATCAGGTTCTCTCGTTTAACTAAATACGTTCTGATTTGCATGCAAATCAGAACGAACACGGCTAAAGAACCAAGCCATTTAGCACACGTTAAATACATACTCTGACGATTAAGCATCTCACGACTCTGTTGAGCTTGTTTACTCAACGTATCCCTTTGAATCGTCAAATCGACACTTTCTTGAGCATGAGTTAAATCATGTAACTTATCTAGTAATTGACTTTTTTCTGTTCGATACACTTCTTTCGCCAGAGCGTATGCAGATACAAAATCACCACTTAAATCAAAAATGTTCGCTTTAAATTTCAGAGCCTTAAGTGTTGCCTGTGCATTGTTGACCTTTTGAAACTGCTCGAGACTCACATCAATAAATCTTAGGGATTCCGAGTAGTTTTCGTTCGCCATTTCAAGTTGTGCTAATTTAAAATAACACCGTCCTTGACTGTAGCTAAATCCCGCTCTCTGACTTAAGGAGATGCAATCATTAATCAGTGATTTTGCTAAATCATAATCACCGTTTAATAAGGCAATATTAGCACTACTACGAATGTCAAGCGTACGATAACGGTCAGTCTGCATCCCTAAACGGAAATATTTTTTAGCTTGCATGTGCGCTTCAGTTGCTCGCTCTACTTGTAGTAAATAGCCGTACAAAACCGATTCATTATACCAATAAATTTGCTGAGTACTGATACCCGGTTCTGGTAATCGGCTATGTAACTCTCTGGCTCGTTTAATGTGCTGTAACGCCTCTTCCCACTGCCCCATAAAAGAGTACATTTTGTGCAGGTTATAATGACTTTTGCTTTGAGATAACAAATCACCGTGCTTTTTAGATAAATGTATACTTCTGACTAAGTATTTTTGGGCTTGAAGCAATTCATTTTCAGATAAAGCCATCCTACCAAGCCAATTCAATAACCTTGGAGTGAGGAACATATAATTATCTTTCTCTACTTCTTTCAGCGAATCTTCAAGCAACATATAACCGACTGTTCGTTGCCCTGTATGCCAAGAATGAAGAGCAAATTCGCTTTCAAGTAACGGTGCCATCCAATTAATCAAGGTGATGGAGCTAGGGATGGTTTTGATCGCATCCAAGAGCCATTTTTCATCAAATGTCAGATTAAGATTATATAAAATCACGTAGAGATAAGCATAATCTAACGAGGAAAATACCTTTTCTTTATGTAATAACGCTTTTATGTGTTGGGCAGTTAGCAATGGCTCTGTGTGGGATTTTTCAAGTAGATCACGCCACTGGTAGCTGGGCATTACATCGCTCTCATCAAGCCACTGTTTCCAATTATGTGCTGATAGAATCGTAGGTTTCTGACCGTCAAATTCTGGTATGGATAACCATTGCTTTGCTAAATTAGGCTGAAAGCTAACAAAACAGATTGCACACAAAATAAAGAATAAAAATACAAATTTTAAGGTTCGCATTTTTCACGAAGCCATACCAAAAAAGGGACGTGATAATACAACGGTTATCATCTACTGGCAAACAATTGATAAACTTGTAACATATCAGAAGCTTAATTTGGATTAATATTAAGAACGGAAGTATGAAAGAGAATTATATCCAAGAATGGAGGCGCCTCCCGGAGTCGAACCGAGGTCCACGGATTTGCAATCCGCTGCATAGCCACTCTGCCAAGGCGCCTTTATAGAACCAAATTGTACAGAAGCAATTTGGAGCGACACATCGGGTTCGAACCGATGACCTCAACCTTGGCAAGGTTGCGCTCTACCAACTGAGCTAGTGTCGCATTTAGTGTTACAGACGTAACGAGTTAGATGGTGCCCCGGGCCGGACTTGAACCGGCACAGCGCGAACGCCGAGGGATTTTAAATCCCTTGTGTCTACCAATTCCACCACCAGGGCACACAAATCTAAATTTGCGATGCCGTTACTGAAGAAGTAAAACACCATCTAGATACCGATTAAGATTAATCGTCATCTTAAATTTGGAGCGACACACGAGGTTCGAACTCGTGACCTCAACCTTGGCAAGGTTGCGCTCTACCAACTGAGCTAGTGTCGCATTCTTTCTAAAGAAAGATGGAGGCGCCTCCCGGAGTCGAACCGAGGTCCACGGATTTGCAATCCGCTGCATAGCCACTCTGCCAAGGCGCCATTTTGAAACGCTTAAGTTACCCACCGCTGCGTTCGATGCACACTTTACGGATTCTCAGACTGGAGTCAAACAAATTTCTCAAATCTTAGTTTGTTTGCTGATTATTAACGCAGATGGGTGGCGATTTGATCTAATTGCTTAAATTTTCTCTAGCTTGCTTCGCGCGCCTTTAATACTTAATCAAACCCTAACGCCACTCGCTCAAGCTTTTTTAAACCTCTAACAACCAACTCATAAGAACGTTCGCACAGATCTTCAACAAGTCCATCTTCTACATCACCAGGGTAATAGACCGTAATCCAGTGACGCTTATTGGTATGGTAACCTGGGGTAATATCGTTAAACTGCGAAGTGAGTACCTCACCATCCTCCGGTTTTGCTTTTAACGTGACATATTCACGCCCTTCCCGGCGAGCAAGGATTGCAAACATTTTGCCCCTCACTTTATAGACCAATGCGTCAGGTCCAAATGGATAGTCTGCCTCAGCGCCGTTAAACTTATCGAGAAATTGTGCCAGTTGTTGGTTGTTCATATGAATTCCTAATCAAACTATGTAAGCCAATTATTAAATACGCCAACATAGATTAATACTTTGCTTCATCTAGTGGTGTTCACCATGCCAGACCGCTGGTGTTCGCGCCAATAAGCTACGATAGGCTAGTAATTGATATTTTAACGCGTCAAACAATCCTGCACACTTATTCAATCCGTTTACGAGGTTGAATTGTGAGTAGACACCCTGTTCGGGCAGACCGCTTGGAGCGTTAATCATGGATAATAACTTTCGCGCCCTGAAGCTGCGCGAGGCACAGCGGAAAGAAACAAAACTGCTGGAACTTAAATCCTTGGATAGAAAATAGCGTTCAGAGAAGCTTGGCAACAGCGTAAATGACTTACCACTTGCGCATAAGTCGACCCACAAGGTTAGGATGATACGCCCAGCTATGGTCAAACATGCCTAGCAGTTCTGGATTACCGTATTTTGATAAAGAAATGGCATGAAAGCGATTGGAGCACTGCTTCAATTCACGAACTTGCTGCTGTAACTCATCAAGCGGTGCCGGCGCAATAAAATCGGAGATGACCACCATATCGGCATTGCGATAACGATCGGTTTTCATCAACTCAATAGTTTGTGAAAGTACGGGCTCCAAATCAGTGCCGCCATGGAAACTATAGCTTAGGAAGTCACTGGCTTCGCGTAGACCGTCTTGTTTGGTAAGCTCGTAGGTAATGACTTGAGAGGAAAACAACATGACATAACAGTCACGGTCTTCAGCAAGTGCCATTTGCATCAG
This sequence comes from Vibrio rhodolitus, assembly GCF_003350325.1. Taxonomy (GTDB): domain Bacteria; phylum Pseudomonadota; class Gammaproteobacteria; order Enterobacterales; family Vibrionaceae; genus Vibrio; species Vibrio rhodolitus. The sequence goes on from NZ_QLYZ01000017.1 coordinate 32,939, forward strand.
AGCATACGCCATCGCTTTAGCACATTGCTCAGGAAAGCCACTCATTGACCCTGACGCATCAATACAAACCACAAACGGTCCTTTCTCAATTTCCGCTTTACTGTGATCCGTTTTTTGCGCTCTGATTTTACGCAACGTACGGGACTTACCCTGCGTTTTGTAGTTCATTAGACGCTTATCAACCAGATGCTTGTAAAAAACCACTTCAAGTTCTGGATACGCTAAGAACATCGTCTCGTTAGGTAATAGCTTATTGAGGTCATCACCTTCATGGACACCAACAATATCATCTGTGGCTTCATCTGAAGTCTCTTCAATAACTCTAAGCTCTTCATTCGGCGAACGGTTAAGTTCCGGATCATTCACTTCGCTTGCCATGCGACCTAGTTGCTCAGCAATCTCTTGTAGTGTTTGGTTCTTTTTCAAAAATTCAGCGTGGCGCTTCATTACCGTTAAGTCAGTCTTGGTCAGTTTGGCCGAGGCCATATCCCATAAACGTCCTACGCTGTTTTCATCCCCTTCCTGCGTCACTTTTTCCATGTTTTTCATGGTTTCCATGCGCTGGTAAAGATCTTTCAACACCTTTTCTTTATTCGCTTTCAGCTCTGTCAGCTGCGCTTGACGGATCGCATCCGATAAGCTTTTGTACCACTGATCGCAAAAGTAATGTGGGAACATGGGGTTGTGAACCGCTTTGTTTTTCTCAAGTAAACGACGCGCCTCCAAATAAAAGGCACTATGCCACTCAAGCTTTTTCACCACTTCGGGCGCTTTTTGGAAAAATGTCGCTTCGTCCCAATGGATGACTTCTTGATAGAGCGCCAACTCCTGCTGGAATCGTTCTGTTTCACACACTTTAGTGATGCGTTTTTTAACGCTGCCGCGCCATTTGACCAAGTGATTTTTCACCGAGGTTTTCATACCGCGATTCTCTGCCATTACCATCACTTGTGTACGAGCCATCAAATCATTGACTGCACTGTCAATCATGCCCGAATCAGCAATCATTAAAGCAAGGTTTAGTCCGTCAGCGCCTAGCATTCGTTGCCCCTATGAGAAGAATTGGTCAAGATTCTTGAAACGAAACACCATGCGTTCACATTCACTTTTGGTGTTTTCTAACTGCTGTTGAAGGGTCTGCAAACTCGATTCCATCGCGATTGGCAACTCTGGGTTAATAAAGCCATGAGGCAAAGCGCCGTGGAAGTTCGATTTCACTTTTCGCAGGTGATATTCAGCGTCCTCTAACTGCTTAAACGCTTGCTCAGCCTTAGATAGCCACTCTTGATACAGGCCAGAGTCTAAGCCTTGCTTAGTTACAACCGTGACCAACACTGCGCGATTGGCAATATCTTTGATCACTAAGTTGTCTGAGCCATCCAATTCAAAGCGTAAGCGGCACATATTGGTGTTTTGATTAACATAGCCATAGACATCGCCGCTGCCGTCTTTAACGACGCGTTCTAGCTCATTACGCGGTACATACACCCATCGGCTATCGCCTTTTTCTTGCTCAGATACCGACATATTGCTTTGTAATAGCACTAGCTTGACCAAATCACTGGCATTGCCGACACGGTATGATTTTACTGACGACAGATCGTAATGATGGACGCTCTTTTTAATGATGCCAGTTGTCATTTCCATCGACAATTGCATGGCAAATTTGTCTTCAAGCGCTTCTTGCACATCGTTTAACTCTTCACGACAAAACGCGATTTGTTGCTCAACCTCTTGCTGATCGAAAGCGTATTTGAGGGCGAACTCTTTGATCACTTGCCAAACGATGTCTCGCGATTCAGCACTGTTCCATAAACAGTCTTGCAGCAAAAGAAGGTCAAGTGGGTTGATAGCATCACGCCCATTGAAGTACGCACTGGCTTTAAGCAACTTAACGGACTTTTTCCAACGGCGATCCGACACATACATGTCAGATTGCGCAAATTCAACGCCCGCTTGTTCCGCTTTTTGTTCTAGTAGTGATTTAAACTGGTAGAGCTTTTCAAACACATCATCAGTGAGCTTTAACTGTTCAAGCTCTTGCTGCCAAAGGTGATATTCTTGATCTGTGATTGCCAGACCGGGCGGGATTTGCGCTTCTTGATTCGTACCCACCGTAAGCATGGATTTGAAATTTTGTTTATCTTGAATTCTGTTAACGAAGATTCGCACCAACATGCGATCATAAAGCGCTTCTAATCCGCTGTCTTCATCCGGTAATTCATTCGATGCTGACACCAATAAACGCATTGGAACGCGTTCGATATCGCTGCCATTCTTAAAGGTTTTCTCATTCACGACGGTAAGCAGCGTGTTGAGAATTGCCGGGCCTGCTTTCCATATTTCGTCAAGAAAAACGACCTGCGCAGTAGGTAGGTAACCTTGGGTTAAACGAACATATCGCCCGTTATCCTTAAGCTCTTGTATGCTAAGCGGTCCAAACACCTCTTCAGGAGTAGAAAAGCGAGTCATCAGGTATTCAAAGTAAGAAGAGTTGTCAAACGCTTGAATAAGACGTTTTGCGATAAGGCTTTTTGCAATACCTGGGGGACCCAATAGGAAAACACTCTCTCCGGCAAGTGCGGCAAGGAGGCACATTTTTATTGTGTCTTCCCGTTCATACACGCCATCTGACAATGCTTGAGCCAGTTTATTTATTCGCTCTGATAACAAAGCTTTATTGGAATAATTCACTTGGGAAAGTACCGTCAACTGATCGCTCCTCTAACTAAACTGACAACTTCAAGATTAAGTTAATCAATTGTTACTATTTTGTTATATGCGAATTTGAACTCAAGAGCAAATCTTTATAGCAGATAGATTTTTATCAGTACGATTTGAAATCTTTGTTTACGTAATGTGATAGTCATCAAGGTTCATTGTTTCACTTTATGCGCAAGTATTTTTCCCATGCTTTCAATCGCTTCAAATAACGAGTAATGTAAAGACCATTTCCGAACCCCAACCTATGGCAGCATTACCCCAGTGACAGATAAGAAAGTGATCCACACGTGGAAACGCATTTCTCTCGTAGAAGAAGACGTCGAATTACCTAATGGGCAATCAATTAGACACACCACAATCGCCCACCCTGGTGCTGCAGTTATCCTGCCAATTGATGAGCAAGGTCGACTCGTTTTTATCAATCAATTCCGTCCCTCGTTGCGTAAATGGTTACTCGAACTACCCGCAGGAACGTTAGAAAGCGATGAACCGATTGAGGTTTGCGCAGCTCGAGAACTAGAAGAAGAAACTGGGTTTAGCGCCAAGGAAATTATTCCTCTTGGGCAAGTGACCCCTTTGGCGGGATTTTGCGATGAGATCCAGTACTTATTTGTTGCACGCTCATTAAGTAAAACCTGCCGCTATCAATGCGATGATGATGAAGTGATAGAAGTGCTACACATATCTCTTGCTGAAGTTGAGCAAATGATCATTAATGGCAGCATCAGTGATGCCAAAAGCATTGCATGTTTAAGCAAAGCTAAGCTGTGTGGTTATATCTAAATATAACTTCGGCTTTGGAAATGAATAGGAATAATAATGGATTTTCGTTCTGATACTGTCACTAAACCGACTCCAGCCATGCGCGAAGCGATGGCGCAAGCACTTGTTGGTGACGATGTTTATGGGGATGACCCAACCGTTAATGATCTTGAACAATGGGCAGCAAACCGACATGGTTTTGAAGCCGCCCTGTTTACTACCTCTGGCACACAGGCAAACTTACTCGGTCTAATGGCACATTGTGAGCGTGGCGATGAGTATCTATGCGGTCAACAGGCGCATAACTATCGCTATGAAGCAGGTGGCGCTGCGGTACTTGGTTCTATTCAACCTCAACCAATTGAAAACAATCCTGACGGTACGCTGCCTTTCGATAAGTTGCAGGCGGCGATAAAGCCAAATGACAGCCATTTCGCCCGCACTCGCCTGCTAAGTTTAGAAAACACCATCAATGGTAAAGTGCTACCGATGGATTACCTTGCCAAGGCGCGTGAGTTTGTTGATAACAATGGTCTAGCGATGCACCTCGACGGTGCTCGTGTTTACAACGCAGCAATCGCGCTTGATGTGGATGTCAAAGAAATCGCTCAGTACTTTGATTCTATGACGGTATGCCTTTCTAAAGGCTTAGCGGCGCCAATTGGCTCTCTACTACTTGGCAGTAAAGAATACATCGCAAAAGCACGCCGATTGAGAAAAATGGTCGGTGGAGGTATGCGCCAAGCGGGCATTCTTGCGGCAGCGGGTAAACTGGCACTGACTGAACAAGTTGAGCAGTTAAAACAAGACCACATCAATGCTAAGCGCTTGGCTGAAGGCTTAAACCAGATCCCAGGTTTTGCTGTGAATGCGGAGTTTATTCATACCAATATCGTGTTTGCCAAACTAGATGAATGCATCGACTCTCAGTTACTTGCCACCAAGTTGGCAGACGATGGCATTACAGTCACACCCGGCAATCCAATGCGATTTGTTACTCACAAAGACATCTCCGGGCAAGATATTGAGACTTGCTTGGAAAAAATCGCTAGTTACGTTTAAACAGTGAGCATTTAAGCAAATCAACTATTGAGCTTCCCCCTACGGGAAGCTTTATTATTTGTAGCACACATAATTTTCTCACTCACAGTCACCACCTTATGTATATACTCGCTTTTATTGCTCTTTTAGCTATTGCTCCGCTCGCCTACGCACAACCTTTTGGTGATGCGAAATTAGGGAAAGTGAAATCCCCGAGCTGTGTGTTTTGTCATGGTGCGAAAGGCATTGCCAACAATCCAAGCTACCCAAATCTAAATGGACAAAACGCCCAATATCTATATCAATCGATGCTCGATTACCAACAGGGAAAGCGCACCTCATCAATGGCCCAAATGATGGCAGCCCAGTTACGTCAACTTAATGAGCAAGACTTAAAAGACATCGCTGCATTCTACGCAGAGCAAAAATAGCGGTTGAACTTTGTCTACAAGGCTTATTTAAACGCGATAAGCCTTGTCTCCCTGAGCAAATTATTCCTCCTATCTAACTCATTCTATTGGTTGGATTTTATTCAAACGACATCTCATTCAGTTTTTTCGAAAGTAATAATAGAGAAAAAGACAAGTTTGTTTACTCCACCCTTCACAGCACATCACATAAATTGCAGTTAAATCATCAACATCCAAATTATTGTGATTTAGTTCAATTTTTTTGTTTGTTTTACCTACAACTTCAATATAGACTGCGCGCCCTTTTGACTTATTTATATAACAAATGAAAAACATTTCTCCCGTCTTTAGATGGTCATTTCTCCTACCAAAATATTGGGGGACGCTGCTATTAGTCGCATTAATGTATGCACTAAGCTTGCTGCCTTTTAAGTTGCAGTTGGCATTAGGTAAGCGTATTGGTCGTCTTGTTCTTGGGCGGATAAAGAAACGTACCAACACCATTCGTCGCAACCTCGATCTTTGCTTCCCTGACTTAAGCGCAGAAAAGAAAGAACAGCTCGTGACTGAAAATATCGAAAATACAGGGATAGCACTATTTGAAACCGCAATGGCTTGGTTCTGGCCAGATTCGCGCGTTAACAAACATGTGACGATTGTTGGTATGGAACAGCTTGAAGAGTTGGAGAAACAAGGAAAAGGCGCTCTGATGCTGGCGGTTCACTCAATGAACCTAGAGCTAGGTGCTCGCGCGTTTGGCATCAAAAAATCTGGCATGGGCGTTTACCGTCCAAATAGCAACCCATGCTTTGACTATTTTCAGTATCATGGTCGCTCTCGCTCAAACCGCACTTTGATCGATCGCCGTGACGTAAAACAGATGATTCACTCATTAAGTACTGGTGAACGCGTCTGGTACGCACCAGATCATGACTATGGTCGTCGCCGCTCGACATTCGCGCCTTTGTTCGCAGTCGAGAATGCCTGCACAACAACAGGCACAAGCTTATTAGCCAACGCATCAGATTGTGCGATTGTGCCGTTTACCATGGTTCGAGACAGCAATGATCATTATATTTTGACCATTCACCCAAGTCTTGATGCCTATCCAAAAGAGTGTGAACATTTGGCAGCGGTGTACACCAACCAAGCGATTGAGCGCTCCATTATGGCGGCGCCTAGCCAATATATGTGGCTGCATCGCCGCTTTAAAACTCGCCCAAAGGGCGAAGCGTGCTTATACAGCGTATAAGCTAGGATAAATTGATAAAAAAGGTCAAGCATGCTTGACCTTTTTTATTAAATTCAATTACTTGAACTATGTGCGATAAAGGACCTTTACCACGTGCCAACCAAATTTAGTCTTCACTAGGTGAGGAACCAAGGTCTCTCCAGAGAAGCAAACTTTGTCAAATTGTGGCACCATTTGTCCGCGACGAAATTCGCCAAGATCACCACCACGTTTGCCCGACGGACAAGTTGAGTATTTCTTCGCAAGAGTTTGAAACTTTGCGCCTTTCTTAAGCTGTTTGATAATGTCTTCAGCTTGTTCTTTGTGCTTTACTAAAATATGCAAAGCTGCCGCTGTGTTTGCCATAATTGTCTTAAATTACTCGTATCTCAATGAGCTAGATTGTAACTAAGATTTTTGAGATCTTCATCAAACCTTTTCATCATTATTGCAACAGAACCTCTCTCATTCATCAATCTCTGATCTGTTTCAACGAAAAATCAACTATTTGTCCTAACATAGTATGGTCAGTATCAAAAATGGGAATTGCAATGGCAGTAAAAAGCAAGGCGAATCAGTCACAAGGAATGTTGATGTTCACCTTAACGGCAAACAAACAAATGTTCGCGATTGGAACACTAAAAGTTCGTGAAATTGTCCCCTATTTGCCCACTACGCAGATCCCATATTCACATCATCATGTTATTGGTACTGTCACTATTCGCGAGCTCAATGTGCCAGTCATAGACATGCCCGCGGCAATTGGCTTTCGTCCAATTCAGCCCGAAGAGTATGCTTCATGTTTTCTGATCGTCACTGATTGCCTGCGTACCGTCGTGGCTTTTATGGTAAGAAGCATTGAAAAAATCATTGATTGTGATTGGCGTAATATCGAACCTTCACCTTCGACGGCAGGAAACAACGTCTTTGTCACAGGTATTACACGCTACGAAGAACAAATCGTACAAATGCTCGATGTTGAGCTATTGCTCTCAAAGATTTACCCACTTTCAGATTCGGAACGCATTCCGATTTTGACCGATGTGCAACGAGAGCGACTCAAAGAGCTCAATATCTTGTTGGTGGATGATTCAACCATCGCACGCCGCCAACTTTCCAATGCATTAGATAGCATCAATATTCCTTACCAAATTTGTACTCATGGCGCAGAGGCACTTGCTTGTATGCGCGAATCGGTGGCTAAGGGTAAAGCGATCGATTTACTGGTAAGTGACATCGAAATGCCAGGGCTTGATGGCTACGAATTGGCGTTTGAAACTCAGAGCGATCCTGAACTTCGTCATGCCTACATTATTTTACACACCTCGCTATCTAGTGAGATATGTGTCAATCGCGCTAATCAGGTAGGCGCGCATGAAGCATTAGAGAAATTTAATGCCGGGGATCTCATCAAGGCAATGCTGCGCGGTGCGGATCAGATCGCTAAAGACCGAGAAGCAGTTACTGACTAGCTTGTCGTTATAAGTGAATGTATTAGACGGTTAAATCACAATTCTCGGCACGATGAGTGATGGACTCTGTACCTCATAGAGCCGATTGTTTACTGTCTAGTCATTAGCAGTTTTGATACTTGAGATAGTGATTTTATGCAGCCATGCTACGTCTTAGCGATAAGCAGTTGCATCTTTATTGATTGAAACCAGACCATGACAGAAGACGTATTTAAAAAGTCGACGGCTAACCTAAAAAAAGCAGTCCCTTTAATGATGAAAAACCATGTCGCGGCAACGCCTGCCAACTATGCGCTGTGGTACACCTATGTTGACAACGCAATCCCGAAGCTCAACCATGAATTGGAAAGCGTGATTGAGAGCTTTGGTATCTGCCCTCCAGCAGCGGGAGAGCAGTTGTATCACAAGCATGTCGCATCACAAAATGAAACCAAACTCAGTGACTTACGCGCCAATATCGAGATTCTTGTTGGTGAAGTAGCGAGTTCGATGACTGACACTATCAGTGATACATCGCAGTTCTCTGAGATGATAGATAAGAGCTTTAAGAATCTTGAGCGCGTAGAAGACGAAAGCATGTCGCTTGATGAAGTCATGGCGGTCATTCGTCAATTGGTGGCGGAATCACGTGATATTCGCCACTCCACAAGTTTTCTGTCCAACCAACTCTCTACCGCTAGTAGTGAAATTAGTCGCCTTAAAAACCAGCTTGCCGATGTTCAGCGTGAAGCACTATTTGATAGTTTGTCAGGTTTGTACAACCGCCGTTCATTTGACAACGATATCCAAACACTTTGCCAAAGCGGGCAGAACTTCTGTTTGATCCTTGCTGATATCGACCATTTCAAAACTTACAACGACAATTATGGTCACCTATTTGGTGATTCAGTGATCCGCGGCTTAGCAAGAAGACTGCAAAGCAGTTGCCGAGATGGTATTACCGCTTATCGCTTTGGCGGCGAAGAGTTTGCTTTGGTGGTACCAAATCGAAGTTTACGCGTCGCGCGGCAGTTTGCCGAAAGTTTGCGCAGAGCAATCGAAAAGCTGTCCATCAAAGATCGCCGTAGCGGCAAGCAGGTTGGCAACATCACCGCTTCTTTTGGCGTTGCCGAACGAGAAGAGAGCGAAGCAGCGGAGTCAATCATTGAACGTACCGACCAATTACTTTACGAAGCCAAGCAGCTAGGTCGCAACCGCGTTATGCCAATTTAAGCAACATAGAAAAAACTCGTCTATTCTTTAGCCGTAAGCCATTGACGGAGAAAACAATGAAGAATAGTCGAGTTGCAACACCACTTCGCTTGCTCATCACCGCAGGCATTATCAGCACCCTAGCCGCCTGTGCTGGTGATGATTCCCCCTATAAGAAAACTGAATATCAAATGGCTTCAAATCCTGCAGCTGTCTACTGTGTTCAACAAGATGGCAAACTGGAAACTGTCACCGAGCAATCACAGAGAATGACCTATTGCGTGCTGCCAGATGGCTCGCGTGTCGAGCAGTGGGAATATTACCGTCAAAACCATCAACAGAACGAAGGCTACTCCAAGTAACCACTCTTACATTTCGCTGTTTGCCAAAGCTAGCATAACCGCTCAAAGCACTTCGCGGTTATGCTCTGCATCTGGATCGAATTGGCGATTAAGAGTAAGCAACAAGTGATTAAACTCAACTAACATTTCTTTGTTACGCTCTAAAGATACCTCTGGGCTTGTCTGCTCAACTAACGCAGTTAATCGTCGAAGAGCTACTTGGCTATTATACATGCAATCAAGCTGACGTAGTTGACTCAAGGCAGTTAACGCTAGTTGATACGGCGGTTTTCTCACGCTTGCAAGTGGACGCTGAAATACCCCGGCCACAACCCCTTCTAAATAAACGCGATATGTGGTCAGCTTGTCTATTAATAAAAATGCCTTGCCTTGCTCGGTTTGATATGGGTATTGAGCTATCGTGTGCTGTGCCATTACAAGTGGTAGATCAATGCTGATGCCACGCTGCTGAGCGTGGCGAATAAAACGCCCAACCAAGCCTTGCTCTGGCATCAGCTTTTCAATCTCAATAATCCGCTCAATGTGATAATCACTCGACACTAAGCGAATACAAATCGGCGATATTTTCGAACCTAAATGCTCCTCAAATAACTGCTCAGCAAGTAACTGGTCAGCGAGCAGGTCCGCAGCAAAAATCAGATTTTGAACACTGTTGGTTGACTGGTTTTCTAGCATGATTCGCTGCGGCGATAGGTATTGGGCAAAATTAGGGGCAAGCTGAGTAAAGTGCTCAAACAAAGCCTCAGCTTCTGTGCGAGCGTGCTCTTCAGGACCTCCGCCACAAAACATAATCGCCACTTGCTTGTGCGTTAGCCTAGGCAGCACTTCGACCAGCGCACTCACACGTGATCGCCCTTCCTCGGTTAACTCATCATTTACCAACCGTTTACCTAATACGATCAAGACTTCAGTCACATTCTCTATTGTTGACTCACTCAATAACTGCCTTGTCACTGCCTAATTCTTCCTTCACTAGCTATAGTTTAAGTGCCGATAGTTTTGTTTATAACCATAGGATACCGTGATGCTGTCGATATTCGATATATTTAAAATTGGCGTTGGTCCCTCAAGCTCCCACACCAACGGACCAATGCTTGCTGGGTTCGATTTCAGCCAGCGACTTAAGCAAAAAAATCTACTACAAACGATTAACAGAGTAGAAGTAAATCTTTACGGCTCCCTATCCTTGACGGGTATTGGTCATCATACTGATAGAGCAGTAATTTTAGGTCTGCTTGGTCACCGTCCCGACACCATTAAAGTCACCAGTGCAAAACAAGCATTGCAGCAAACCATCGATAACCATTTGCTAAACCTTGCCGGTAGTAAAGAGGTGATCTTCAACTACGACACAGATATTCTCTTTCACTCAGACAATTTACCACTGCATGAAAATGGCATGTCGATTATCGCCTACGACTCCGACTCAAAGCCCATATTTACTGAAACCTATTACTCTATTGGTGGCGGATTTATCGCGACTGAACAGCAGATGCTGCACGGAAAAAATCAAACTTCAGTCGAGGTTCCTTTCCCTTTTGCTAATGCTGAGCAATTGCTTGATGACGCAGAGAAAACGGGGCTCAGTCTTGCATCACTGATCCTACGCAATGAGGTCTGCTTTCAGCCGATGGCGGAAATAGAGCAAAAAGCGGAACAGATCTGGAAAGTGATGCAGCTTTGCATGCAACGCGGTTTTGAAACCGAAGGCATTCTAGACGGCGGACTCAATGTCACGCGGCGCGCTCCAAATCTGCAGAAAAAACTCGAATCTAACCATGAACTTGAAAGTGACCCAATGGCAATTATGGATTGGGTTAACCTGTTTGCCTTCGCGGTTAGTGAGGAAAATGCAGCCGGTGGACAAGTGGTTACCTCACCGACTAATGGCGCGGCGGGCGTTATTCCCGCCGTTCTTATGTATTACCATAAATTTATTCGCCGCTTAGATACTAAGCAGCTTAAAGATTTCCTCGCCGTTGCCGGAGCTATTGGCATTTTGTACAAAATGAATGCCTCGATCTCTGGTGCTGAAGTCGGCTGCCAAGGGGAAATTGGCGTGTCATCTTCAATGGCGGCGGCGGGACTCACTTCACTAAGAGGGGGCAGCAATGAGCAAATCTGTATTGCCGCTGAAATTGCAATGGAGCATTCACTGGGCATGACCTGTGATCCGATAGGCGGCTTAGTGCAAGTCCCCTGTATTGAGCGCAACGCAATGGGAGCCATGAAAGCGATTAATGCATCAAGAATGGCACTAAAACGTACCAGCAAAACGCTCATTTCACTCGATAAAGTGATCGAGACCATGTACGTCACGGGCAAAGACATGAATCGTAAATATCGCGAAACCTCTTTAGGCGGGCTAGCACTTATTCATCTCGCACCACCCTGTGAATAGATGCATCATGTCAATAAGCCTTCTGCAAACGTCACCTTGCCAGACGTTTGCAGAAGGCACTAACAATCCATCAATCTCTCACCAACGACACTTACACACATAGCTATCAAGCGCATAATTTCCAGTATCAAACACCAACAAGCAAACGTTTGCTGGAAATTTCAGAATAAAATCCTACTAAAATGTGGGGAAATTTCGTGCATCAAAAAGATTTTCTGACATAATCGTCCGCCTTCCCAATTATTTGAACTAAATCACAAGAGAAAGTTATGTGGAATAGGCTCAACAAGTCGATGATGTTCTGCCAAATGATGTTTGGCTTGTCTTTCTACGGTGTCATGGTCATCCTGACTCGCTTCTTCCTAGAAGATCTGGGTTACAGTGAAGCTGATACTATGATGGTTGTAGGTGCATTCTCCTCAATCGGTCCACTGTTCGCGATTGCGGGTGGTTTTATCGCTGACAAATTCTTAGGCGCTTACCGCTCACTTACCATTGCCTACTTTACTTTTGCCGTTGGCTATCTGCTGCTGATCCTTGGCTCTTCAGCGACTAATGTACCGATGAGTTTAGTTGGTATTGCCCTAGCCAGTTACGGTCGTGGCTTGATGTCACCGTCATACCCAAGCCTATACAAACGCACGTTCGCTTCTCAAGAAGACTTTGAAAACGGCTACCCGGTAAACTATTCGGTAAATAATGTCGGCGCCCTTCTTGGCCAATACCTATTCCCAATGTTCGTACTTGTGATTGGTTTCCACGGCAGTTTTACTCTGTCTGCGGTAATGGCAACACTTGCGCTGGTTACTCTGATTTTCTTCCGCAAACCACTTGTTGGTGTGGCAGCAGACATCGACCAAAAACCAGTTGGCATCGCAAACTGGGTAGCGTTTATTGCGTTATCTGCGGGCATGGTTGGTCTGGTGTTCTTCATGTTCTCAAACATGGATATCGGTCAAAACATCGTATACGCAATTGGCGGAGCGGCGATCCTGTACTTTATCTCGTTGATGTTTAAATCAGGTAAGTCTGCAGCACTTAAGATGGGTACTATCCTAATCATGACAGTGCTTACTACTTGTTTCTTCGTTTACTACGGTCAGATGATGACATCAATGACCATGGTAACGATCAACACCATGCGCGGTGATCTATTTGGCTTCATTCCAATTGCGCCTGAAGCATCAATGGCGATGAACCCATTGTGGTGTATTTTGGCAGGACCTGTAATTTCTTACACTTTCTCCAAACTTGAGAAACGCGGTATTACTCTATCAACTGCAAGTAAAATTGGTATCGCCTTTATTTTTACCGCGATCGCATTTGGCATCTTGACGATGGCAGTGATGAACGTTGGTGCTGACGTCATTATTCGTCCTGAAACCTTCTTCGTGATCCACTTCTTCCAAGCGTTTGCGGAAGTTATTGTCGGCAGTCTAGTGGTGGCGTTTATTCTGTCTGTGGCACCAAAGCATATTGAGAACTTCTCGGTATCTTTGTTCTACATTGCGATGGCGCTAAGTGGCATCATCGGTGCAGTATTCTCAACGTCAATTGCACTTGAAAAAGGACAAGCGATCACGCAGGAAGTTGTGCAAACCGTTTACGGTAACTACTTCCAAATGCTAACCGTTCTTGCGGTAGTGATGGTAGCCATTGCTTTTGTCTCTTCATTCATCATTCGTAAGATGCTGGAGAGTGCAGAACGCCACGAGCCGGAATTGGTTGAAGCGGATTCCGCTGCGTAGTTGTGCCAAAAATAATAAAGCCCCTGACTAAGTCGGGGGCTTTTTGAATGAGGTGAAACAAAGCGTCCCACAAAACTCACAATCTGATTATTCTAATCCTGTTAAGTGCTAGCGAAAACAGGTTTAGTCACGCTCTCTTGCGCGGTATTCATAGCTCACGCTGATGACGGGTTGATAAGCAATCGCACCTTGGCTGGTGACGATTTCTTCAATTTCCACTTGAGAGTTAAGAAGCTCAAATGAATTCAAATCTACTTGGTCGTTGCTGTTCCAGAATACATTACGACTCAACTCAATTGAGCTCATACGATTCACATCAACGATCATCATACGCCCTGACTCTAGTGCTGCTGCTTTTGAGTCGTACGCATTCCCTGTCATAGTACTGCTTTTCATTACTGTCGCATAAGGACCACTCAGACCCGCCATTGCTACAGAACTAAAAAGTAAGACACTTGCTACACCGGCTAACTTAATCATAATTATCTCCTTTACTTACCAAAGTTCGGACTCCCTCACTGCTGCCCGAATACCTAAATAGTACGTTAGAGAAGACCTTAGCGACTTAGAATAAATTGCACGTGTTCTTCGATTTTTTCGACCTTACCGTTTTTAGCCTTCACGCCGAACAGCCGTGAAAAAATTGGTCTGAATTCTGCTTTAGAGATAAAAGCTATGATTTTTAATGGTTAATTTGATTCGCGAAACAAATTTTCCACACATTCGGCTAATTTATCTATAAATGATAGTTATATCATTATAATCAATTGGTATTAAAACAATGGAAATTAAATACAACAAAGCCGCTTGAACCACTCCATATAGGAAAATTCAAGCGGCGAATTTCATCAGTTCTTCATCCCGTTCAAGGCTATCGGCGGTTGACCATACGTTTAAACTGATGGCGACGACCGCGAATCGTTACGCCCATTCGTATAATGTTTTCTGGTACGGCTAAGCCACCATAACCACCATCACCAATATGGACAATGTCCGCTCCGGCTCCTTTTGACGCGAGCGCTACTTGTTCAATATAGCTCTCACTGGCACCTTCTTGAGAAGTACCTATCGCTAATAAACCTAGTAAGCCGTGTTTATGTACCTCACTCATCATCTTAAACGCAAGATCAGGGGTGACTCCCGGTGTGGTGTATGGCGCTGGGAACATGACGATATCAGCTCCCGCTTGTGCAAATTGCTCAATGATGTCTAATTGATAATCGTTGCCTATCCCGCCACCATGCATCTTGCCAGCAATTATCACGATATCTTGGCTGATCTCACGAACTAGCTTAATCGCATCCAAAATCGTTTCTTGCGAGACAAGCATGCCTGGATTGCCCGTGAGCATAATATAATGAAGCCCAAGTTCAACGACCTTTTCTATTGTTTGCGGCGTCACCGAACGCCCAAGAGCAATCTCTGTAAATCCTTGGGGAACCGGTTCAAGGTTACAACCGACTAATCTGCCGCTCAGTTGTTTCAGCTCATCGATAGTGAAATGATCTTTTACTCCATGATTGGACGCACCATTCACGTTGCCCTTTGGTTCAAACACATCAAGGCAGTTGAGAGTGATCATATCAGCGCCAAAACCTGCGGCGATTTCAGCGCCTGAGACGAGATCAAACGGAGGCTCTGCAGAGACCACATTTTCAACCATTAAAGTTCGACCTTCAGAGCGGCGAATACAATCAACAATATCTGCTCTTTTCATCTGATTGACGTCATCACGGGTTAAATCAAAAATACGTTTCTTCATTACTGCTTCTCCGCCGTGCGCTGATAAAGTTCGACAATTTCGGTCACGATGTCTCGGCATAACATCGTGGTCATAATATGATCTTGGATATGGGTTAAGATCAGAGTCATCGTTACCTTACCCTGTCCTTCATCAAACCCAATTAAACTGGTTTGCGTTTTATGCACTTCTATCAAGGCTTCATCCGCTTGCTGCAGCAGCTGGTCAACCTCGCTAAAATTTCCATTTCTTGCTTCTAACATCGCCTGCATAATCGCCGACTTTGCAGCACCAACTTGGCATAACAATGTCATCAGAAACTCTTCACTGATTGCGTTTTCGCTATCTATAACCTGTTCCATCTGTATTACCCGTTCGTTTGAGGAGTCACTGAGACAGTTTGTTCATCCATTTGGTTGGCTTGCTCTTCTGCAAGAAGTTGCTTTTCATGCACTTTGAAAAATGGATAGTAAATCACCACACTCACCAAGACACAGGCAACCACAACCAGCGCGGCAATACTGGAGTTAGTTGCAATCACAGCACCTATTGGCGCAGGCATTGTCCACGGCGGTAGCGCAACTACTTTTGAGACCAATTCGGTTTTAAATGCTAGCCAAACAATACAAGTATTTACGACTGGCGATAGCATCCAAGGAATGAAGTAGTTCACGTTCATTACGATTGGCGTACCAAAGATCACCGGTTCATTAATGTTAAATGTGCCAGGAATAATCGACATACGTCCGATGGTTCTTAAGTGAGCAACTTTGGAGCGCATCATCAGCACCACAAAGCCCCAAGTACCACCAGCACCACCAACGAAGATAAAGAAGTCTAAAACAGGGTTTACAAAAATCTTCGGTAGTTCTTCACCCGCAGCTAGCGCATCTTGGTTAAGACCTAAGTTAATTAACAAAATTGGATAGAGGATCCCGACCACCACAACTTGCGAGCCGTGGATGCCGGCGAACCACAAAAGCTGAATGATGATCACCGCGAGTAAACAGGCAAAGAATGAATCTGACGCGGCAACAATCGGCTTAAACAGCTCCATAATTGCTGAAGGTATATTGAGGTCAAACGAGCCTAAGAAAACGTTGATTGTCACCACAATGACCGTGAGAATAACGATAGGGATCAGCAAATCAAATGAGGCAGAAATCTTAGGTGGAACCGCATCTGGTAGTTGCAAACGAATGTTTTTCGCGATGAGGAAGCGCTGCAGCTCAGGAACAAATAGACCACAAATAATAGCGGTAAATGCACCTGTGCCTCCCATGTAACCAATCGGCATAATCCCGCCAATATCATCAATAAACTGAACTGGCGCAACGGCGAGCAAGAAAGTAAACATGGTTAGCATACCGGTATTTAACGCTCGAAGTTTGTAGTGCTCAGCGAGGCTAAAGCCAATGCCAAAAGCAGCATAAAGCGCAAAGATACCCATACTAACTTGGAAGGCAGATAAAATATTACCTTGACCAATAGTGTCTACTAAAGATTGCCAGCCTTGCAAAAAAGCATTACTGGTACCTGGTGGAAACGCTAAAACTAATAGAAGCGAGCCAACTATTAAAAATGGCATAGTCGCTACAAAACCATCTTTAACCGCATTCACATGACGTTGGGTTGAAACTCGATATGCAATTGGAGTCACCACTCTCTCAACCATGGCGGAAATATTTGTAAGTGCATTCATAGCGATATCCTTATCGAGTTGATCTATACAGCTCTAGCGCTTGGTCTAAAATAGCGTCGCCTTTCATCATGCCGTAGCTCATCATATCGATAAGACCGCAAGCTTTACCGGCTTCTTCAGCCCGTTGCTTAAAGTGTTCGAACTTAAATTTCACTTGCGGAGCCACTAAACAAACATCGTTTTGTGCCAGTGACTCTTCAAACTCAGAAATCGAATAGGCGTTAATCGTGCAATCAATACCTTTGGCTTGCGCTGCTTGCTGCATTTTGTTGACCAACATGCTGGTAGACATTCCAGCAGAGCAACATAGAAATATTCTCATAGTGATAACCTCTTGTACGTCTGGATAAATTTTGCTCAATTTAATCTTCAAAATAATGAATATAAATAGAGATGATCACACTCTGTGAATATCTTCATTATTTTGAAGATATATAGTGGATTTTTCAGACGCGAATCTCACTATCAGCAGCGTGACAGTGAAGTTGAGGGTGGCAATGAGAAACGGTATTAAATGGTCAGATCAATTGTAAAGTTGGCAATGCAACCTTGCCAACTTCCTGCTATTATTCGCGACCAACAAAATCTAGGGTGCTAGCATGAACCGTAAAAAGCGTATTAACCAAATATTGAAGGCAAAACAGAAGAAGGCGAATGCCAAGCTGCACAACAGCAACAAGCCTCGTTATATCTCAAAAGCAGAGCGCGCTAAAATGGAAGCTGAACAACAAGAAAATACTTCAGCAGAGGTTCAAGCTGACATCGTCGAGCAAGAACAGCAAAACGACGCTTAATCAGCAAAACAGCCTCTCAGTGTTGATGCAGAGGCTGTTTGAAAGATCTCAAACGAGCAGAAAAGCTCTCAGTTCTCTCTTCTCAAATCTCGAGTCACGAGTCACGAGTCACGAGTCACGATTCTAAAATCTCAGCAGTGACTTCTCTATCCTCTGTTGAGTAGCAGTTGCTCCCCGATAGCAGTATAGTTATCACAGACATCAATAAGATTTTGTGCGGTCAATTCAGGTACCGAGTAAACATCCACTTTGGTGTTAAAACGCTGTTGAACTCTCTCCACCAGCATTTCAAAATCACCATCGCCTGAGAGTAGGATCACTCGGTCAACACTTGATGCGGCTTCATATACATCCAGAGCAATGCCTACATCCCAGTCTCCTTTGGCACTGCCATCCATACGCTGGATAAGCGGCTTAAGGCACACTTTAAAGCCAATACCACGCAGTATATGATGAAACTGACGCTGTTTAGGATCGGCTGACGAGATGGCATAAGCATTCGCCGCAGTGATATCAAACTCTTGGCTCACCTTTGCCCAAAATTTGTTGTAGTCAAAATTGGCTTGATAAGCTTGCTTGGTGGTGTAGTAGATGTTTTGTACATCAACAAAGATCGCCACTTTTTCCATGGGTATATATCTCTAATTCAATTCCAAGCTATCTTACCAGCCTTACTTCTCTCGCGCACACCTATTGCCCATGGAGTCAAAGACTAAACCAGCCTAATCAGCAGTTCCCCACTTTTCTGGCTCAGGATATTTATGGATGATCTGCTTAAGGTATTGCTGCTCGCTACGCAGGGCATCAACGCACAAGGCATCTAACTTCCCTTGTTGCACCATTTTCTCTAGTTCTAATAGTGCCGCTGTCACCGAGCAAGCCTGCTTATAGCTCTTATGAGTGGTCATGGAGTCAAAGATATTGGCGACCGTGATAATCCGCGCGGCAAGGGGAACCTCTTCTTGGCTAAAGCCATATGGGTAGCCGCTACCGTCAAGATACTCGTATTGAAAACGCATGATTTGGTTAAGCAGCGTGATACTTGGATGATTGGGGTTACCCACTGACGAAACAATCTCATCCATAAGCTTGATGCCGTTATCAATGTGTGAGCGCGCCGACATCAACTCATGCGGGTCAAGCCGCTTAGTATTGTAGATCAAGCTTTCTGGTAACAACGTTTTACCGATGTCATGGATTTGGGCAAATGCAGCAATCGCATCGACTTGTTCATCGTCTAAATTGCACTGCTCTGCGACATATTCAGCGATGACTTTGGTATAAGCACGCATCCGTCGCCCATGATAATAAGAGTCTCGACAATAGACGGTGCTGCCGGTGCGCAGGCGATCAGCAAACTCAACAATGGTGTTTACCACTTGGCTGTGAGATTCCACCGCAAATTGAAGCATTTCGATGTAAGGCGCAAGCGAAAGCAGTGACTTGCTATCAAACACATTCGGTTCATAAGCATTTAAAAAAACAAAGCCACTAAAACGATGGTTTTGAAAACATGGAATCGCTGCCGATGAGCGATAACCTTTGTGCCGTAGGAAAGCGAGACGGTCACAATGACTCAAATATGCAAGATCATCGATAATGCGCGGTACACCCATTGCAGCGCAGCGCTTAAGATGGTTGAGTTTACTCAGGCGCTTTTCATGGTGCAGTTCACTCCACAGCTCAAACTCACTGTCAGCATAGGTTGCAAGCGTATCGTTATCGCGATTGTATTTGGCGTAAGAAACACGGGCAATTTTAGGTGCGTGCGCATGCATTCGCTGCATCAATTGTTGTAATTGCTGGTTAAGCGGTTTTGAAGTTTGAAAATAGTGATTGTTCATCTTATCCTCCTGCACCTAGCCTTTAGGCACATTGAGCAAAGAATCAACATTCATGGATACCTTTGGATTTAAGGTTTTAATTTCTCACACGAATGTCCGTTAACATCTCTTTCAAACATACAAAACAACCGCTGGTTTCAGCCAGTAGAAACGGTGAAAATTCACTCATCTCGTGATCGCTATCAAATAGCTTAGTGCGTTACTTAGTTATTGATATTAAACCAATCCAATTTTTCATGTAGAGAGGTCACACTACCCACCACAATTAAAGCAGGACTTTGTGCCTGTTTGGCTAGATTTGGCAGATCCGCTAAGTTACCGCGAAAAACGCGCTGCTCGCGACGTGTACCATTTTCGATGATGGCACAAGGCATATCATCGGACAGACCATGAGTCAGTAGCTTGTCAGCAATGTAGCCGCTTTGCTTTAAACCCATATAGAAAACCAAGGTCGAATTTGACTGCGCCGCTGCCTGCCAATCAATTTCTTTACCATCTTTTTGTACGTGGCCGGTAATAAACTGCACCGCTTGCGCGTGATCTCGGTGCGTCAATGGGATACCCGCGTACGCTGTCGCCCCTGCAGCAGCAGTGATACCCGGAACAACTTCAAAGCGAACCCCTTGCTCGGCAAGCGTTTCTAGCTCTTCGCCACCGCGACCAAAGATGAAAGAGTCACCCCCTTTAAGGCGAACAACACGCTTACCTTCTAGAGCTTTGTCGACCAAAATTTGATTAATTTGATCTTGTGGCACGCAGTGATAATCCAACTTTTTACCCACATAAATCATTTCCGCTTTCTCATTCGCCAGTGCAAGAATTTCTGGAGAAACCAGGCGGTCATACACCACCACTTGCGCTTGCTGGATCACGCGGTAGCCTTTAACGGTCAACAAATCCGGATCACCTGGACCTGCGCCTACTAATGAGACAAAACCTTGAACGAGCGATGCTGAAGTAGAAATTGAAGTGGTCGTCATTGCGATACCTGTCTTGAAAAATTTGGTTATAAAAAGTGCTACTCACACAGATAAATAAACACTTGTTATAGCCAAACTGCCCCGCACTACAGCGGGGCGGCTTAGGGTTATTTGCTTAGCGCAGGTTCAGCGTTGAACTGTGCTTCCGCTTCATCTTCTAGACCTTTTGCGGTTTTAGCGTGAGTTAGATATAGCGGGATACAAGTAAATAGCAGACCACCCACAATGTTACCTAGAATCGTTGGGATTAGGTTGTAGTTAAGCCAAGTCGCGATACCAAAGTCAGCACCTAACATCATGCCAAGTGGGAATAGGAACATGTTCACCACCGCGTGCTCAAATACTAACGCGAAGAAGATGAAAATTGGCAACCACATTGCAGCAATTTTGCCCGCCACAGTGCGCGCGGTCATGTTGCCGATAACGCCTAAACAGACCATTAAGTTACATAGAATGCCGCGCACAAAACAAGTAATCCAACCGTCCATGCCGAGGTTTTCAAAACCTACCGTGCGAGCTGTTGAAACCTTGATAAACGTTTGACCTACAGCACCCGGCTCGGCACTGAAATTCATCGTCAGAGAAAGCGCAATTAAGAAGGCAACCAGCAAAGAACCAATTAGGTTACCCAGACCGACTAAACCCCAACAGCGCAGTACTCGTCCCCAAGTGATGCCTGGGCGCTGGTCAAACTTAGCTAAAGGCGCGAGACCAAATACACCTGTAACTAAGTCATAACCCATTAAACTTAAGATACAAAAGCCTACCGGGAAGACCAATGCACCAACGATACCAATACCCGTTTGAGTGATGGTTGTGATCGCTACCACGACCGCAAGTGACAAAATGATCCCCGCCATGGTACCGCGTAAAATCAAGTCGCGCGTTGAAGTTCGAACCTTAGTTTCGCCCGTCGCTATCATAGTTTGGACAAATTCTGCTGGTTTTAAGTAAGACATCATGTCTCTCCAAAAAGTTAAATTAAAATTGAATAGTGAAAGGCTCCCTACTCTCGTCCTGTGTCCCCCGCCAAGGATAGGAAGCCTTTAAGCTATTGAATCTTTGTTACCGGAATTGGCTAGGCTGCAATTTCCACTTCACCGCCAGTCACGCGAGCTTGATAGGCTTTGACACTAAAGCGCTCATCTTCCATGCATTGCCCCGTTACTAGGTTGAAACGTTGCTTCTTAAGCGGACTTGCAACCCAAAGTTCACCTTGGTGCTGACAAATCAATCCACGTGACAACACATTTGATTGGAAGAACGGGTCAGTGTTACTAATGGCAAACACTTCTTCCGCTTCAGTTGGACGAAAGACCGCAACTTGCTGACCTTCCACTAGTGCACACACGCCCGTTCCTGGAACGATATCGCTGATGTGACAGATTTTTTCAAATGACATAGTGACCTACCTTAATCTGCAACTGCTACGTGAAGGATGTCGCCTTTCGCTTCCGGGTGTTTTTCCGTGAAGGTGGCTGGACGGTGCTGCTCGCGCTCTGCGACGAACATTACGTTATCGTCACGCTTATCTGAGTTAATGAAATGAGCGAAGCGAGTCAGTTGCGATGGATCATTGATGGTCGCAGTCCACTCACACTCGAACTCATCCACCAATTTCGCTACATCAGCTTCAAGCTGGTCATTGATGCCTAGTTTGTCGTTAACAATCACTTCGCGTAGGTAATCAACACCACCTTCCATGTTTTCCATCCATACCGAAGTGCGCTGTAGTGGCGCGGCCGTGCGGATATAGAACATCATGAAACGGTCGATATACTTGATAAGCGTTTCTTTATCTAAGTCACTTGCTAGCAAGTCGGCATGGCGTGGTTTCATACCGCCGTTACCACATACGTACATATTCCAACCTGCATCAGTTGCAATGATGCCAAGGTCTTTTCCTTGCGCTTCGGCACACTCACGAGTACAACCCGATACACCAAACTTCATCTTGTGCGGTGTACGAATGCCTTTGTAGCGATTCTCAATAAATGAGCCTAAGCCAACAGAGTCTTGCACGCCGTAACGACACCAAGTTGAACCTACACAGGTTTTCGCCATACGTAACGCTTTGGCATACGCTTGACCCGTTTCAAAGCCGGCTTCAATCAGCTTGCGCCAAATTTCTGGTAGATCATCTTTTTGCGCGCCAAACAGACCGATACGCTGCGCGCCCGTCACTTTGGTGTATAAGCTGTATTCTTCGGCAACTTTTGCGAGTACGCCCAACGCTTGCGGCGTCACTTCGCCACCCGCCATACGAGGAATAACAGAGTAAGTGCCGTCTTTTTGGATATTGCCAAGGAAGTTATCGTTGGTGTCGTGCAGTTTAACCAATTGCGGCTTAAGGATGTGCTCACCCCAGCAAGAGGCAAGGATTGAGCCTGCTAGTGGCTTACAGACCTCACAACCGTAACCTTTACCGTACTTCTCTAATAGCTCTTCAAAGGTTTTGATCTCTTCAATACGAATCAGATGGAACAGCTCTTGGCGAGAGTAAGCAAAGTGTTCACACACATCGTTCTTCACTTCAATGCCCGATTTAGCAAGTTCGGCATTAAGCACTGACGTCACTAGAGGAATACAACCACCGCAACCGGTACCTGCACCAGTCACCGCTTTAATATCAGCAAGCGTATGATTGCCATCTGCAACGGCTTGAGCGATTTTGCCTTTGGTCACATCGAAACATGAACAAATGACCGCACTTTCTGGCAGTGCATCTGCGCCAAGGGCAGGCTTCTCTGCGCCAGCATGTGCAGGGAGAATTAACGCATCTGGATGCTCAGGCAGGTCAATTTCATTGAGCATCAGTTGCAGCAAGTCACCATAGTCAGCGGTATCGCCAACCATAACCGCGCCAAGCAATTTCTTGTTGTCTTCAGAAACGATAAGTCGTTTGTAGACTTCTTGCTCTTCGTTTTGGTAGACGTAGCTCTTACAACCTGGCGTACGACCATTCGCATCACCAATTGAGCCGACTTTTACACCCAGCAATTTTAGCTTGGCAGACATGTCCGCACCTTCAAAAGTGCTGTCGCTGTTGCCTAGAACATGGTCAACCGCAACCGTTGCCATCTTATAGCCCGGTGCAACTAAACCGTAAAACATGCCGTTCCAAGACGCACATTCACCGATAGCATAGATATCTTGATCAGATGTTTGACAGTGATCGTTAATCGCAATACCGCCACGAGGCGCGATTTCTAGCTCCATCTGACGAGCAAGCTTATCTTGCGGACGAATACCTGCCGAGAAGACGATAAAGTCCGTCTCAAGCTCAGTGCCGTCAGCAAAACGCATCACATTACGTGCAGCTTTGCCATCTGCGGTGATCTCCAGTGTGTTCTTACTGGTGTGAACGTTAACGCCCATGCGCTCAATCTTTTGACGCAGCTGGTTACCACCTGCTTGATCAAGCTGCTCAGCCATCAGTTTTGGCGCGAACTCAACAACATGCGTTTCCATGCCCAAGGCTTTCAATGCACCCGCCGCTTCTAAGCCAAGCAGACCACCACCAATCACAACACCTGATTTGCTCTTTTTCGCCGTTGCTTCAATGGCTTTAAGATCTTCGATGGTACGGTAAACAAAACAATCTTTGCTTTCATTACCTTTGATTGGCGGAACAAACGGGTATGAACCAGTGGCAAGCACAAGCTTGTCGTATTGAATTTCTCGACCTGATGAAGAGTAAACGATGCGATTCTGGCGATTAATGTTAATCGCTCGCTCACCGAGTAACACTTGAATACCGTGTTTCTCGTAGAAGCCCTCTTTCACAAGTGAGAGCTCTTGAGCGGTGTGATGAGAGAAGTAAGAAGAAAGGTGAACACGGTCATAAGCGACACGAGGTTCCTCACAGAAAACCGTTACCTCAAAGTTTGAGATGTCTGTTTTCTCAACGAGATCTTCGATAAAGCGATGTCCCACCATGCCATTACCGACGACCACTAGCTTGAGCTTGCTCATAATCTTTTCCAGTTTTATTTGGTATCTGGTCAAGATTTTCATTTATGAAGAAAAATTAATACATGATGTAAATCAATTACCAATTTAAACTACCCAAAAGGGGTATAAGTACCACTTTAGGGGTATCGCAGTGATGTTTTGGAAATTATTTGGTAATTATATTTCATAAATGGTATCTAAATTACCATTCATAGAGAACAATTATGAAAAAGGCGCAGAATGCGCCCTTGGAGATATTTGTTTATACCAATCAGGATAAGTAAGTGGTCAGAAAATTGCGCAAGGAAAATCGCTTAGAACTAGGCGCAGATTGCCGCTAACTAGTTATTCTAATTACAAAATCTGCAACAACGTTATCAGCGATTTTAATCAGCAAGAATGATCAAAGACTTATGCTGATTGATATTATTTAAGCGGTAGCCAATAAGATTGCCTTAAGCTCAGACAAACATTTTACCGTGTAACTCGGGGTTATGTCTTGGCAATGTGGTTGTTCTGTGGCATTTAACCAACAGGTATCAATACCAAAGTTAACACCGCCTAACACGTCTGAATGTAAGTTGTCGCCCACCATCAACACTCGGCTTTTCTCCGGTTGTCCCATCTGCTCCATCGCGTAGCTAAAGATACCGGCATCTGGTTTCGCCACACCGACTTCTTCTGAGATCACCACATGCTCGAACATATCGCTCAATGCCATTTTCTCTAGACGTACTTCTTGCAGCTCTGTAAAGCCGTTAGTAATGATACCTAACTTGGCTTTACCTTTTAGTGCCTCTAGTAATTCTCGAGCTTGTGGGATCATGCTACAAATATCTGCCATCGCATCAAGAAAAGCACTGTTTAGAGCGGTAGTCGTGGTATTCAACTGCTCCGCATAGCCTTTGAAGCGAATATGCTTAATGTCTGCTGCTGTAATCGTACCGTTTTGGTAGTCCACCCAAAGTGGCTGGTTCACTTTCTGGTATTGCTCGAAATCATCACGCGTATACTCAACACCCATGCGTTCAAACATTAACTGCATACCTTTAAATGCATCGAATTTAAACAGGGTTTCATCCGCGTCAAACAGAATCCAATCGTACTTCATCGCTTTACCTACAAATCTATGAGAAACGCCCTTTAGGGACTTAATGCGAGCGCATTATAGCGTTAAAATCAGCGGAAAACAAAAAAGGGATTTACAATGTAAACCCCTTTAATTTCATTATTTTAGATGACTATTTATAGAAAATCTTTCCGGTACTAACGTTAAGATAAATTTTATTGGCTTGCTTTAAACCACCGCAATAAACGAAGTAAACATCTTCACTGTACTTCACTGATTTGACCCAGCCTTTTAACTCTTCAAAGTCGGGAGGTAAACAGATGCCTTCTTTAATCAAGTCATCGGTGGTGGCAATAAACACATCAAAATATTGTTTAAAGTCGTCAGATCCTTCGATGTAACTACTGATCGTTTTAATTCTTTCCGCTTTGGTAATTGTCGGAGGCACTTCGAGCAGCTGATCCATAGGGATCCATTCTGCTACCTCCTCTTCGCCTTCATTGTAGACGTAATAAGGGGAAATGCGCCCCCAGCCATCACGCTTCTCCAGCACGTAAACCTTATCACCTCGGTATAATATTGACTCAATAAATGCGCTGCGATCTGGGTGCTCACGCACGCCCAACTTTTCCGGACTAACATAATAGTCAGTTTTCTCCGGCATCGGAGGTGGCGTTGGGGCAGCAGGCTCTGCGGGTCGAGGAAGCGTAATTGCCTCTTGATTTGCTGCCTCGCGTGCGGCTGCATCTTGCTCAGGTTTGAGATAAAACATGTAATAGCCGCCGCCCGCTAGCGCAATACCAACGAGTAGTAGGATGACCATTAATATTTTTTTCATTCGCTCGTCCAAGATATTGCATTAGGCTTTCAAACTATTTTATCGGCAAGATAGCGATTTCTTTAGTAAATAAGCGAAACTTGGAAGCAAGTTTACTTTCTTGTTGTTTATGGCTCTATTAGGTCGCATTTGGCAGCGCAGATGAAATCGTTTTTGTGTAAGCCTTTAATCGAATGACTCCACCATGTCACTGTCACCTTACCCCACTCCAGTAATATTGCCGGGTGATGAAACTCTTCTTCAGCAAGCTCGGCGACTTTGTTGGCAAATGACCAAGCTGAGAGGAAATTCTTAAACTTAAACTGCTTTTCAAGTTGCGCTATCCCGTCTCTTTCGATGATTTGCCACTCTTGTAATTGCGCCAGCATCTCTTGCTGTTCATCGTAACTTGCTGGCATCGCTTCTGGCGTGCAGGCTTCACATCTGAGTTCGTTCAACATAATTCGCTTCCTTTACTGTGTTGCTCTTTGGGAGAAAATAATGGCGGATACAAACCCGCTTGCATCGCCTGCTCTACCTCTGATGCTAAGTCTAGTCGACTCAATTGGTAGAGCTCTGATATATCATCTAGCTTGAAATAAATTGGCTGCATAATGTCAATGCGATAAGGCGTTCTTAACACCGTATTGAGCTCAAAGACCGCTCTTACCGGAACTGTCGAGTCAAGTGCATAGAGAGTTTCACCGGGTGAAGACAAAATACCGCCACCATAAATTTTCAGCTCATCATCTTGGTTTACCAAACCAAACTCGACCGTAAACCAATACAACCGAGCTAAGAACGCACGTTGCTTAGGATCAGCTTGATAACCAAGTTGACCATATACATGGGTAAAGTGGGCAAATTGAGGGTTGGTCAACATCGCGCAGTGACCAAATATTTCATGGAAGAAATCCGGCTCTTGAAGATAATCAAACTCTTCCCGTGTTCTTAGAAATGTAGCGACAGGAAAGCATCGGTTTGCCAACAATTCAAAGAAACGATCAAAGCTTATCAAGGCGGGGACAGGTACCACTTGCCAGCCCGTTTCTCGTTTTAGAATCTTATTTATATCAGGTAATTGTGGTACACGATCGTGGGGTAGATTCAATAGTTCTAAGCCGCGCAAGTATTCCTTGCACGCCCGCTTTTGTACCAAGCTTAACTGGCGAGTGACCAAGTCATGCCAAATGGCATTTTCCTCTTCACTCCAGGCGACATAACCTTGCTCATTGACCGGGTTTGATACATATTGTGTCAATCTCCCTCCTTAGTGCGCTTGCTGCACTTTTTGTTCCTTGTACTCCTTTAAGCTTATTGAGCGTTGAAACAACAGACAAAAATCTCGCTAAATTACACCCCACCTATTGCGTAACAAATGCTTTACATTGTGATTTTTAATCAACAATTACAATGATATATGTAATAAATAGGCGTAAAAAAACAGGGCATAAAAATGCCCTGTCTGTAAAAATGGTTACTAGATAAGTGATTACTTAACCGCGACCGCCATCAACACTTTAAATACACCTTGCTCGGTTGTAATTTCAAACGGCACGGAAGTTGAGACATCTTTAAAACCAACCCCACTTAGTACGCGTTCAACATGGTCTGGATGCATCGCCATCTCTTCACCCGGCTCAGTTGCGAGCCAGTCCCATTGAATAAAATGTCCGCCTTCTTCAAGCAGTGAGTAAATAATGTCTGATGTGTCTGCATAATTTGCAAGAAAACCACAAACTGACGATGCGACAACGAGATCAAACTGATTGCGAAATGCTGGGTGCATCGCAGCTAAACCGCGAGTGAGCGTGTCCACTACAGCCTCTACATTAGGCAGTGCTTTATTATCCAACTGCTCTATCATCGCCTCAGAGCAATCTAGTGCCACAATGTCCTTCACTACAGGAGACATTTTTTGGCTCAACAAACCTGTTCCACAACCAAAATCAAGCACATGCTTGCCTTTGATATTAAATGTTTTAATTAGTGAAGAATATGCTTCCTCTGCAAAGATCGCTGTCGCTTGATCTTTATCCCACGTTTCAGCATGTTCATCCCAATTGATCGCCATTGTGCTCTCCCTAAACTGCTTCAAAAAGCAAAAATCTGTTATTTATACCCAAGTATCCTTACATTCATATTGCAAAACCTAAGCGGTCATTTAAAAAGCGACTTGGGTATAACCTGTCCATTATATTCTAGCTATAGCTATGTGAAAACAGACATTTAAGATTAATTACATTACCATACAACTATGTTATCTAGCGCAGAAAATCTCTATGAACTTGTCGCAAATTGAAGCTTTCTGTACCGTAGCTGATACGGGATCGGTATCTGAAGCTGCTCGCCAACTCGACTGTAACCGTACCAAACTGAGCATGTCGATTAAAGCTTTAGAGAAAGAATTGTCGGTTGCACTGTTTATTCGCTCCGGCAATCAGTTGACACTATCGGAAGCAGGCAAAGCCATTTATCGTGATAGTCAGAATCTTCTGGTTACTGAAGCGCGTATTCGCCAAACTTGCGCACAAGTATCTGGTGAGTTTAGTGCCGAAGTGTGGATCGCTCGTGATGACTCACTGCCAGACGAACTTTGGCAAGATCTTGCTCACCGGCTAAACAGTGATTTTCCTGCCACCTCATTTAACATCGTACTCGCCTCTTCTGGGGATTTGGCAAACCTAGTAGTCACTGGTCAAGTCGATTTCGCCTTCGGGGTAGATTACGAACGTACCAACGATCCTCACGTGACTTATCAACCTCTCGGTAAAATCCGCATGATGTCGGTATGCGGCGCAGCCAACCCACTGAGTAAAATGCGCCGAGTCTCCGATGGCGACTTACGTAATGCTTTGCAAGCTGCCATGGTCTATCTCAATGAGAAAGACAACCCTGAACTGAAGCCTCTATCCTTAAGACATATTGGTTTTTCGAGCTTTGACTACATGCTCAACTCAATCTTAACCGAAGACGCATGGGGTGTGTTACCCGAGCCCTTAATTCGTCATCACTTGCGTAAGCAGGAATTAGCCGTCATCAAACATACCTACGGTTTAACCCAAGAAGATTACTGTATGTTCACACCTTCTGGCATGAAGGAGCACCCCGCTATGACTTGGCTAGCCGAGCAACTCAATGAATACCTGTTTGATTTCTGATAAGCCGATTGGACAAAAGTCACTCAGCGCCAAAAATAATGACAGCGGAATATTTAATTAAGCCTTTGTTTTGATTGAACATAAATAGAAAACTCATTTTCTAGTCATGCTCATATTGAAGATCTGGTTTGTAAAAAACCTTAGAACTCACAAGAATAGAGTCAATTCTAAGGAGATTTTCAATCATGTGTGCCCAAACTAGCTTAAACGAAAAGCGAATTCTATCTTTCTCAGCCCTTCTAGCTTCAGGGTTTGCGATCGGCGGACTTGCGGTTGGCGTCTGGATGGGCTCACTGGTTATTGTTTTTGATGGCGTCTACTCGCTGGTCAGCCTGCTGTTAACATTATTGTCGCTTGCAGCATCTCGTTATATCAGTCGCCCTTCACAAGGTCAGTTTCAATTTGGTAAAGCGGTGATTGAACCTGTGGTTATTGCTGTTAAAGGTGCGGTGATCTTAAGTATCGTTCTCTACTCTCTGTATTCAGCGGTCAGCGCAATGTTTACTGGCGGTCGCGAAGTGGATACGTCAATTGCCTCTCTTTTTGGTTTAGTTAACGTTATAGGTTGTGGTTACGGTTGGTGGTACATCCACAACAAATCGAAGCGTTTTTCTTCTGGTTTGATTCAGGCAGAAAGCAAACAATGGCAAATGGATACCCTGCTAAGTGTTGCCGTAACTTTGGGTTTCTGTGCAGCTTATGCACTAACACTGACACCATGGGCTCACTACAGCATTTATGCTGACCCAATGATGATGATTCTGATGTCATTCTATTTCATCAAAGTGCCTGCAGAGATGATTATTCAAGCAGCGCGCGAACTACTGATGATGAAGCCTGACCGCAAGATCCAAGAACGTGTGGACCATGAGGTTGAAGCTGTTCGTAAACACTTCGAACAAGAAATTGAGTTAAATGGTGTTACCAAAGTAGGTCAAGAGTTGTGGGTGAACATTGATATCCATAGCGATGCAAAACAACTTGATTTAGCCGAAGTAGAAAAAGCTCGACGCCTACTTAAGCACAAGCTTTCATCACTGAAACTCGACTTACAATTAACGATGAACGTCGCTATCTAGTAATCTGCGTCACACATTAAAGGGCTTGCTGATGCGAGCCCTTTTTTATGCCATTAAGGTCATTGATTGCAGTGCTATTAACCCGTAGATTCGGGTTATCATTCTGTGCTTGTGGTCATTATGAAACTAGTAGTCTAATATCTAGGTTAAAGGCATGGATCTGCTTAGCATTACCGGGTACCGGAGGTACATTTGAGAAAAATTAATACTAGCTTTCTAAAAACTCTGCGCGTACTGGTTGTCGATGACTCCAGTACGGCTTTGTTGTTAATTAAGCAACAGCTAGTGAGCCTTGGGGTACAACACGATGACATCCATACGGTAGAGCGCTATCAAGAAGCTATTACGGCGATGGAAACCCATCACTTTGACGTTTTAATCCTTGATTATCATCTTGAGCAACATTTAACTGGCTATGAACTCGCCATGTTACTTTATCGTAACAGGTTGATCGGTAACTCGACTGGCGTACTCATGATTTCCGGCGATGCGCGTCAAGAAACCGTGTTGACCGCACTGTCAGGAAAAGTTCGCCACTTTATTACTAAACCACTAAGCAACGCATCCCTCGCTGAAAAACTGCATACCATCCATAGAGAAACCCAAAAACTCGCACAAATAACCGAAGCGCTGCAGCAAGACAAGTCGCTTTCCCCTGCCACCATGTTTGAGATAATTAATCGTTCTGGTTTTAGTGTCAGCTTAGAAGCATATTTACTTGAACACCTTATGGCGAATAACCAGTGGGAATTTTTGGACGTTTATATCACCATGTCTTCAACGCCTTGCCACGCCTCAAAGATGTGCGCAATTGCCGGACTGCTGCATCGTGAAAACCAAACCAGTCATGCACTAGAGGAACTGCACAGCTTTCTCACCGAAAATCCACTATCAATCCGCGTCATGGATGTTATCGCTGATATCTATGCTGAAAGTCATCATTTTGAGCAAGCAGCACTTTGGGCAACCAAGGCTTTCGAATTAACACCCAGTATTGGCGAGCGAGCAGCAAAAGCAAGCCAATGGAACTTACAAGCAGGCAAACGGGCATCATTGCTCAAAGTGGGACTCACCTACGCTCAGCACATGTCTTTGGCAGATGTGAACTGGCTAAGAACCGTTATTACTCACTTCCATTGCTTGCACTCAATTTACACCTTAACAGAGAGTACACCGGCGAAAACCGAGTTGATGTATCACGCAAACAAGTTTGTTCGCTTTGCGAGTAGAAAATTAACGCCGAAAAGACTCCATCAATTGCAGGCAGTACTGCTTCTTGCTCACTGCCACGTGCTAATTCACGAAAATAACGATCAGTTGGCTCATCAAAAACTAATGCAATCATTATCGCACTTTTACGATGAGTTATTTGAATGTCCACCAGTACTCTTGGTGGAATACTTACCCGCGTTAGCCTTATTTGGAGAACAACAAATTCACACCACAATAGTGAATGTTCTCAAAGCGAGAGGGATAAAGAATCTCCAAACTTCACATATGGAGAGCTTTAACCCTTTAAAACAGTCAAACCTATTGGGGGAAACTCAGACGATCGCGAAAGATAGTCAAAGTTACCTTAAGCACTACCCTTATTCGAGCGAAGCTAAAATTGCCTTAATCCACCTTTACGGACAAAGAGATAAGGCGCTAGATAGCGATAAAATTGCTTCCATCGTATCTGAGCTCAGTGTGCTTGAACTGCCGCCCAATTGGCGAAATTGGCTAACAACAGGTAAACAACATGGCTATGCCGCCACTCCACCCGTTGCGTTTTCACTTGCTGCAAGGGACCAAAAAGGAGTGTAATCATTCAATCTAACTTATTCGTACAATGACCTAGTGCTAGGGGGAAATGTATGAATAATGAAGATCTAAACACTATGTACAATATGGTGGATTCCTTATCAGCTGATGAAAGAAAACAGCTGATTGCTTATCTGAGTAAACCCCAGAGAGAGCAAGATATTCGCCAAATCATTACCCAAGAAGAGCTAGATCTTATCTACTCAACTGCGGTACAAAATTGGCAAAAATAGATGTAAGAACGCCATTCGATGAATGGCGTTTTTGTTTGGTAAACGGCACAGCACTTCTTTAAGCTAGTCTCATAAAGCCTCTTGTGCCCTTAACGCCTTAGCACTCATTATCCAATGACGTACTGCTTGAGGTGACATCACGTTCGGATTACCAAGGTCTTTGTCCGTTGCCGCTGCCAGTTCAGGGGGTAACACATCAATAATTAGCTCAAGATCTTTGTGTGAGTCGATTTCACTCACAAACACGTCCGCCATTTCCACACTGTACTCAACTTCACGAGCCTTAGCTGCTTTGACTAAACCATCAAGCAATACATACCAGGTTGTCATGGGACCTTGCACAATCGATGCGGACTCAGCAGCCGAATCAATAAAGGCAAATGGTGTGGTTGTGATCGGCTGATTGATTTCCATCGCAGCGAAAATCCAATCCGTATCAAAGGAGAAATCATACACTGTCGGCTTTCGTAAGATCTTTTCCAGTACTTCACGACCATAAAGCTTAAACGCCGCTTGGGTATCTTTGATCCCTTGTTCAAAGATCTGTGCGCCTATCATGCGCTGCATATGACGCAATGTCTTAATACCAACCCCCCAGCGCTCTTCCTGTTTAACGAGAATTGAATCTGGGTGTTTTCTATTACCCAAAACAACTTGCTTGCCCTGCTCTGCAAATGGCTCAAGAAGTAAACCAATTTGCCCAAGATGGACTGAGTTATCTGCATCGGTATAAATAACCGCATCGGCACCGGCTGCCAAAGCTTGCTCACAACCCAAGATGATAGATCCCCCCTTGCGAGAATCATCAACATGATCCAAGCCTTTCAGCGGTCCAGTTTTAGTGGGTATCGCAGCCGAGAGCTGCAAGACATCCACACAATCACAAACCGAACGAGATTGCTGATTGGCAATTCTTTTTGCTATGTGTGCACTATCATGTGGGCAACCATCATCAACACAAATCAGTTGCCATTGAACGAGCGACTGCGCACAGACCCACTCTAATTGACGTATCTTAGTACGTAATGAATCCTCTCCATTGGGATTGGCGGACGACTTTTCCAATAGACGGTGATGTTCACCCCACATCGCAAAGACAATACCGACTATAATAGGTTTGGTGATCGACAAGAGCTTTCTTCTGGATTCAACCAAGGTAGTAGCGAGCTGAAATTCCAACGGAGCATTGTGCTGCTTAGAGAGCTCTCTTAAATGTTGGATTGATAGATTCTCCAGTGCTAGCAGTTCGTCTGCAAGAGTAAGCAACTGGGTTTGATGTGTCTGATTGGTGAGGTCAAAATCAGAATTTGCTTTGCGCAGCAAATTCATCGCAAGCGAAGTCGATGATTGCATAGATATCCCCTAGACTGACATTGTTATATTTCGTTCTAATCTAAGCTTAGTATGCAATCTGTTGACTACAAATTTTATCCTATTTATTCGTGAAATTGGTTTGGAAAGACTCTTGGCAAGTTACATCTGGAACAAAGGCGAAGTTGCGATAACGAGCAGTATAACGCGTTCTATTATCGACATTGAATTTCCCAGCCCAATTCGCTACCCCATGATCTGCAGCCCAGACATTGGCCATCACTCGCAATTTAGAGTGCTGAGCATTGGGGATAGGATCGTAGCGGTTGTTGCGCACCTTAAGCACCGATTTATCATCAATAAACCACTCCAAATAGTCTTTACCCCAATAGATAGCGTAGCGATGAAACTGCTGAGAAGCATCAAAATCGAGGAAAATCAGCGTTTCATGGGTGTTGGAATAGTCATCGTCATCAGTCCAAAAATTGAGCTGTACCATATTGGTGTTTGAGCCTAAAAACTCAATATCAATTTCATTATGTTTGCCAGTGCCGTCATTAGGTTTGTCATAAGGCCCTGCAAATAAGAAAAACGAAGTGATAACTCCCGGTGCTTTAATTGGTTTCATCTCAACTTGGTAGCAGCCATAGGAGTAAAACTGATGACTGCGAATTTCACCGGAGAAGAAGGTTCGTTGGTTTTGCTCATTAAGCACGCTGTCAGGTGCTAGCTCGATGCTCATTCCGCGTTTATCGAAATCCACCGCTTTAGCTTCCCAGCGACTAAAAAACGGATAGCCATTTTCCCAACCATCAGCAACTTGCCAGCGGTTGGTGTCAAGATGACTCAACTCATCTTCAAACACTTCGGCGCAGGTACTCGGTGCAAAACTGGCGCAAGCCATGCAAGCTGCGCAGAAAGGTAGATGATTCAATTTAAAGCCCGAATAGTCGATATATTGAGCTTTAAGCGTAATGCAAAATTGCCATATGTGCACAATCCACCCACGCTTAAAATGACAAGTGAAGGTGGATTAAAGTGCCTTCTCTAACAAGATAGAAAGATCATTTGTGTAGGCGGCTAGTGGCAGCGCCCGTTTTATCGATCGAAATTTTGGTCATATCTGGACACAGGTTAGCGACAGTTGCAAACAAACAGTCCACCAGCGCGATTTTAACTAGCCTTGCCGTGCCATTTTTACCCAAAATTGGCTCAGGTGATGCAGGGGCAAAAATAGCGCAATCCGCAAGGGAAGTAAGTTTGGAATTGTAGTTATTGGTAATAGCTATCACCGAAGCTCCTGACTTTTTCGCCTCTTCTACAGCATCAATAAGATCAATGGTTTGACCGGAGTGAGAGATCACTAAAACCACATCCTCCTCTGACATCAAACTGCCCGTCATGATCATCATGTGATAATCCTTGGGTACATAGGAATGGATGCCGATACGCAATAACTTATGGTGAAAGTCTTCTGCAATCACAGAGGTGCCACCCACCGCAAATAGACTCAATTTACGCGCATTGACCACCATTTTTGCCGCTTTCTCAATTTTAGGTACATTAGAGAAAGAGAGCACTTCCTGCAGTGCGTTTAAAGAATTGTTTAGTACTTTTTGCACGATCTGCGCGCAGTCATCGTCTTTATTGAGCTTTTGGTCAGGCAGATACTGCTTCTCGCTCTCGACTAATAGCAGCTCTGCTTTCAGTTCTTTAAAACCATCGTAGCCGAGTTTCTTCGCCAATTTAACAATCAAAGAGGTGGAAACATCGAGTTGCTCAGCGACAGAATTAATGGTGACATCTTTGCGCATCGTCCTTGGCGTCAAAAAGAACTCAGCAATCTTCTTTTCCGTTTTGGTTAAAGAAGGCATAGTCATTCTGATTCGAGGATAGACTTGGTTAGTACTAAAATTCATACGTCTCTCTGAATAAAAAATGGCTCCTTTCGGAGCCACTATAACTATTTACGGTTGAGTGCCTGCAAGGCTGCACCTGTTGCCCCGTTGAAGGACGACGATGTCGCCTTCATTAATGTCAGCTCTTCGCTCGGAAGCGGTTTACGAACATATTTGTAAATTTGCTGTCTCAGAGTACCAAACGGAAAACCTTCCATGTCCATTACACCACCACCAAGTAGCACGATGTCTGGATCAAAAAGGTTAACTGCTGTTGCAATTGCTTTAGCAGTGTTATCAACAAACTCTGATATGAAAGTCGCATTGTAACTTTGGTTAAAGAAATCTTTCAGTTCATAGTCAGCGTTTTGTGATTCATACGCAGCTTTTAGCCTTACCCCAGAAACAAGGCTTTCTAAACAACCACTATTGCCGCAACCACATTCCGCGCCCTCTTTACCATAAGGGATATGACCAAGTTCACCAGCCACACCGTGTGCGCCAGTAAAAACATCACCATTGAGCCAGATTGAGAAACCAAAACCAGAACCTAAATAGCAACCAAGTACCAATTTATCTTCCACATGCAAATGATGAGTGTCATAAGCAATCTGTAGGTTCACATCGCGCTCTAGCTCTACCGTACAATTGAACTCATGTTTTAGTGTGGGTACTAAGCTGTTAAATGTGGACTGATCAACACTTAAGTTTGGCGTCGATAATACCTTAGTTCGATCTTTAGAAATCGTCGCAGGCAAACCAATCAGCAAGCGTTCTGCAGAAAGATGGTGTTCTTCTAGTTCACGTTGCACCACACCTATCAAACCACTAACCAGACCGGGTTCTACAATAGACTCAGTCTTGTACTTATTAATGACTTTGATGTTCTTCTCTTTGTCGATAGCACAGAGACGAGTATGGGTCGCACCCATATCGATTCCGATAAAAACGGGGGTTTTACTCATTACGCCACCTCTAAAGATGCATTTTTGATGTCGTCCATCATCATGTCCCAAGCCACTGAAAGATCTGGGTCGTTATTAAACAGACCTGAAGTACCCACAATCAGCACATCAGCTCCCGCATCAAGCAACGTGGCGAACGTTTTCTTATTGCACGAACCATCAATCTCAATCTGGAAGTTCAATTGATGCTGCTGACGAAACTCGCGGAACTGACGGATCTTATCCACTACTTCTGGAACAAATGATTGACCAGCAAAGCCTGGATCAACAGTCATCAAGGTGACTTTATCAACGTGCTTTAGATAAATTTCTACATCGTGTAAACGCGTCTCAGGGTTCAATACCACGCCCACTTGCATGCCTTTTCTGCGTACATCTTCGATTAAACGAAAGGCTTTGCCGTTTACCGTCTCCGCATGGAAACTAAACATTGCGGCGCCCGCCTCTGCCAGCATATCCACGTACTGCTCAGGGTTGGTCACCATTAGGTGACAGTCCATTGGCGCGGTACTGATCTTTTTCATTTGACTGACAAAGAACGGTGATAGCGTCAAGTTCGGCACAAAGTGACCATCCATGATATCCACATGGTAGTAGCCTACCTTGTCATCAAAAAACTGAATTTGCTCTGCTAACTTAGTTAAGTCCATGCACATTAGAGAAGGTGCGATCAAAGGAGTCTTTTTCATTATTTTTTGTCCTTACGAGCGAAGAATTGGTCAAGTGCTACTGCGGTAATGATAAGACCGCCCATAACTACTAATTGGTAATATGTTTGAACTTGTAGGATGTTCAGACCGTTGTTGATGGTACCGATAATCAAGCCGCCGATAACGACGCTGGCAATACGACCTTTACCACCGAAGAATGATGTGCCACCAATGATTGCTGCTGCGATAGCAAAGGTTTCAAAACCTGTACCAGCCAAAGGCTCAGCAGAACCAAGACGCGCTGTTGTTACTATGCCTGCGATACCCGCACAGATACCTGAAATGATAAACACGATCATGGTGTGTTTTTTCACATCAATACCTGAGTAATGCGCAGAATCAGCGTTGCCACCTAAAGCATAGATATTGCGGCCAAGACGAGTCTTAGTGGTTAGGAACCACAAGATAGCAGCCACCGTCAAAGCAATGATGACAGGCGTTGGAATACCAAATAGCGTACCTGCGAAAATCTCAACGAAATCATATGAGAAACCATATACTGAGTTAGCGTCCGAAATAATCAGCGTCGCACCACGGAAAATCGTGTTAGTACCCAAAGTGATGATAAATGGGTGCAAACCTGTATAGTTCACCAGTGCGCCGTTAATTGCGCCTAGCGCACCACCAACAAAGACACCACCAATAACGGCTGCCAAGACTGGATCTACGCCAGCAATCATCAACTTAGCGGTTACCATGCCTGAGAATGCTAAGATAGAGCCCACTGAAAGGTCGATACCCGCAATCAAAATAGCAAAGAAAACACCCATACCAATCAATACGTTAACCGAAGACTGAGTAAAGATTTGTGTGATGTTGTTGCCCGTTAAAAAGTACTCAGGTGAACTCACGCCAAAGATAATGATCATTAGCACTAAGATCGCAAACGTACCGTAGTTTTCCCATAACTTACCGAAGTTGACTTCTTTCTTCGGAAGATCTTGTTTTTCTAGTTTGGTAATGCCCATTGCATTATTTCCTCTTCAGTAAGGTTATTGTTGTTGAGAACTTTGGAAATACGTCCTTCGTTTACTACTGCTACTGAATCAGACACAGACAATATTTCTGGGAGTTCGGACGAAACCATGATGACCACTTTTCCTTCGTCACACAGTTTGCGCATTATTTTGTAGATTTCAGATTTAGCGCCAACATCGATACCACGAGTGGGTTCATCGAAAATGATGATTTCAGGTTTGGCTGCCATCCATTTTGAGATAATGACTTTTTGCTGATTACCGCCCGACAATTCGGTGATTTTCTGGTGAATCGAGTCGCATTTGATCGACAGCAGCAACTTAAAATCTTCTGCCATTAGGTTTTCCGCTGCGACATCAATCTTGCCCACCATGCCGCAATAGCCACCATCTTTGAGCGAACGAGCAATAGCGATATTCTGACCAATGCTAAAGTTGTCAAAGAAACCATTTTCACGGCGAGCTTCTGTTACGTAAGCCATGCCATTGTTTATTGCTTCAAGTGGCGACTTAGGGG
The DNA here is from genome assembly GCF_003350325.1 of Vibrio rhodolitus. GTDB lineage: Bacteria > Pseudomonadota > Gammaproteobacteria > Enterobacterales > Vibrionaceae > Vibrio > Vibrio rhodolitus. The sequence goes on from NZ_QLYZ01000017.1 coordinate 71,836, forward strand.
TTATGTCTTTGCCTTTAAAGATGATCTGCCCTGACGATGTCTCATCGATGCCAAACAAGCAGTTCATGATCTCGGTACGCCCTGCCCCAACGAGACCCGCAAAGCCAATGATCTGACCTTTACGTACATCAAACGATACGTCTTTGACTGTTTTTTGGTCGCGGGAGGTAAGATTTTTCACCGAGAAGACAATTTCGTTGTTTTCAGTCGAGACACTATCGTCACGGCTACGGTTGTCGATTTCACGTCCAACCATCAAACGAATAATTTCATCGTTTGTGGTGCCTTTAACTAAACCACTACCCATAGAGCTACCATCACGAATCACTGTGTAACGGTCGCAAATTTGGTGAATTTCTTTCAGCTTGTGGGAGATATAAACAATCGCGGTATTTTTCTCTCTGAGACGATTTACCACCGAAAACAGTTTTTCAACTTCAATCTCCGTTAAGGAAGAAGTCGGCTCATCCATAATCAACACGCGCGCTTTGGTTGATAGAGCTTTTGCAATCTCAACCATTTGCTTGTAAGAAATAGATAGGTCTTCAACTTTGGCATCTAGGTCGATTTTCATCCCGAGATCTTTCATGATCTGCTCAGCTTCGCTGCGCATGGCGTCCCAATCTACAACCTCAATGCCGAAGATACGTTTGGTTTTAAGTCGACCGATAAAAATGTTTTCCAGTACTGATAGCTCTTCAATTAGGCTCAGTTCTTGATAAATAATGCTGATGCCCAGCATTGCTGACTCTTGGTGGGTCAGTGCTTCATAGTCTTTACCGTCAACACTGATCGTGCCTGCCGTAGGTTGATGAATACCTGAAAGCACCTTCATCAGCGTGGACTTTCCTGCACCGTTTTCACCTAAAAGTGCATGGACCTCACCCTCATAGATGCTCAGGTCTACATTATTCAGTGCTTTTACTTTGCCAAAATGTTTAGCAATGTTGCGCATCTCAATAATCGGTCTTTCCATAGTAAATCCCTTGGTGATATGGCGGCAGCACACAGACTGCCGCCTGTTCGCAAAATTAGTCGATCAGAACTGCTGGCACCATCGCTGTCTTTGGTGGCGTCTTAATCGAGATCAGCTCACCGCCATCAACCGATTGAATGAGGATTTTCATACCTTCAACACCGATTTGCGCAGGATCTTGTGCAACCGTTGCTGACATTTGACCATCTTCAACCATCTTGCGAGCTTCTGGCGCACCATCGGTGCCCACTACCAAGATTGAATCTGTTTTGCCGGCATTGCGCACCGCTTGAGCTACACCCATCGCCATTGTGTCGTTAGCACAGTAAAATGCTTTTAGATCTGGGTTGCGTTGAAGAATGTTAGTTGCCACATCAAGAGCCTTCATGCGGTCCCAATCTGCTGGTTGTGAAGCTACCAACTTGATGTTTTCTGCAGCATCAAAAGTTTGTTGCGCACCAGAACGACGAGCTTCACCAGAAGCATTACCTGCTTTACCTTCAATGATTGCGACTTTACCGCCTTCAGCACCGAGCTGCTCAACGATATAAGTTGCACCTGTTGCACCTACGGCAACGTTATCTGTGGTAACAAAGCCTGCAACTTGTGCACCTGACTTGTTCATACCTTCAATATCAACACGCTCATCAAGGTTCACTAGGTGAATGCCTTTTTTGTATGCTTTGACCGCCGGGAAAACTAGGTTGTTTGCACTTAGAGGAGCGAATGCAATACCTTTGTAGTCTCGGTTTGTAACGTCTTCAAAAAGACGCATTTGGCTTTGCATATCACCTTCTGAAGCAGCTGCATAAACATCCACTTCAATGTTGTTTTCCTCAGCGTATTTTTCGATACCGTTTTTCATCTCAACCCAGAAAGGGTTATTTAGTGTTTTGAGAATAACAGCGTAATCGGCAGCAAGTGCTGAGTTAGCAAATAGACCTACAGCTAAAGCTATCGATGTGGTTTTTAATATCTTTTTCATTTTTATACTCCAGGGTAAAAGTTCACTATCTGTTGATGTCGCACTTTTGTTTCACGAACTAATGCTAGTTGGTAAACTTTATGAAAAACGATATTAAAATCACGATTTCCAAAAGATGCGTAAAGTCACAACTTACACAAAACGTACTAAGTTATTGATTTTAAGATAAATTAACAGTTGAATTTGTAAAAACAAATAAGTCAATAATGCACCATAGTTCACAAAATGGTGATTATTGGTAAATTCACAATCATGAAAACCACCGTAAACTGCTAATAAAAAATAGAATTATTGCAAAATTAGATACTTAATTATTTTTATTGGTAAACTCGCCTGATTTATCGCATGCTTTTAAAATGCATTATTTATAAATCAATACCTATTTGAGAAAAGAACATTTGAGAGATGAATATTTTAGCTTGGTAGTGGGACTAATTTTGATGAACCGAAGGGAAAAGCTCTGTATACAAGATATAGCAACTGGAAAATATAGACTTATTTTTTAGTGAATAAAAACAAATTAATATGCAACTAGACCTAATAATACCATGGTCAAACATCATCTGTTTTTGGTGAAACAAGTAATGATAAACTGTGTAATACACTCAACCAGTAACGATATGCCTTTGCATCTGTTACTCAGGAGAAAAGCTTCTCCGCTGCGTTGCTGAAATGCCCTTACTACTTTGAGCGTCAAGGTTAGCGCGAAATTTTCCAGTATCTTCACTTAAGTCCTCGCGCTTAGATTGCGTATTGTTTACCTCTTGTGTCATATCTTGCTCTGTAAATTCACGATCTAGCTTCACTGGTGAGGCAATTACATTGGGTTGTTCGAGCGTTTGTGCGCTTGCTTCATGAGTTTGGTTGTCATGTTTACTCTGTCCAATCGCACTATGTCGGCTTGGATTGAGCTTGCTCTCTGACTGCGTAGGGATAAAAGTTTGCTTCGTTTGAAAGCCCGTCGAGAGCTTTAACTGGCTATTGGGTGAGTACTGCCTGAGCTGCTCTCCGGTATTAGCACCGGAAACTTGAGTCTCCACGGTCAGATTGCTTGCTCTATTCGCTTGCAGTGCTAAATCCGAAGATGGTTGACGGTAATTGAAATAGTTCATCCTTTCTTGCCAAACTTCAATCAACGAAAAAAGCTCTAGCCATGTATTATCAACCGAGATGCCAGTGTCGTTGATAGGCATGCTGACATTCAATCGACTATTCGACTGTTCATACTCTTGATGAAGTTGACCCTGTACGTCGACCCAACTGGTGCCCGACATCAAAAAGTAACGCACACTGTTGGCCCAGTACTCATAAGCGATAGGATCTTGGTTTTTCTCTGCCGCCATTGCAGCAAGACCTTCAGCAAGCCCTGCTAGTTGCCACATCTGCTTGGTGCCGAGCTTTCTCTCCATGGTGAGTGCAAGAGTACTTTGCGCATGAAAACTCTCAGCTGCTTGCGCGAAACGCCCTTTCGATAGCATCAATGTCGGAGCGACTAATGTATCTATCGCTTCTTTAGGCACAACACTTTGTGCCATGCTAAAACAAGACAAAGTGATTAACAGCCCCAATATAAGTAGTCGTTTCATCGAAAAGTCTCCACTAAACAATTACCTGGGTGGCTAAATCGTGAATCAAATTGCACGTCGCGATATTCTTTGTGATGTGAAGTTTGGTATAGCTTACCTCTCTGCTTATACAACAAAGCTTCAAGGACACCAGAATTAGTTTTCAAGCTAAGGCTTTTTTCATACGCACTGGTCAACTCAAAACGCCCTTCATACCAGCCGCGTTGTGGGTCATAAAGCTCTTTCACCAAAGTCATAAGTCGATCGGTATAGTCTGTTTTCCACAGAGCCCACATCTGGAATGCAACCCGAGTTGATACAAGCGCGAGGTGATCGTGAGACGAGCCATCCTCAGCGATCGTGATCCAAGGAGTACCCAATGCATATATAGCGTCATAGACAAAATAGGGTTCGCCAGAAACTACATGCTCACCACGTGCGGTATATATACGCTCATTTTCCCAGCGCAATTCTTGAACTTGGTAAATAGCGTCTGCCATGGCTGACAAGGTATTGTTGCTATGACTGGCGTCGTTGGAACTATCATCACCGATATCGTCCCAGTTGAACTCTAAACCCATCCATAGATATGGCGTGGTATAAACCGGTCTTAACACATTGAATATGCGGGGATCTCGCCCATCAAAAATAATGTCGATACCATAAAGGGTCGCCACATCATAAGGCTCTATATTAAAAGCCTTTTTCGGCAATATATGCCAGTCCAAATAGCCATAAGAGGTGTATTCCTCAACACCCAAACGCCCTTCTTTGTATCTATGGATCTGACCTTGATGCACTGCCGCGCCGTAGAGTTCACCATCTTCACTCACTAGCTCACAGAAATTCCAACGTAGCACTGCTTTGTCAATGTATTCGGAAAATTCGGGCGAATGACGCTTAACAATCGCTAGGACAATAAGCAATCGACCAATGTCCAATGAAGACCAACCAATATCTTGCGGTTGATTGCCGTAGTTAACCATCTGCGCAGTTTGGGTGCTATAGACTTTATTTGGCACTTTTCCTTGGCTAAGCGGCATTTTATTAAGAAACGTTAGCACCAAAGATAAGCGCTCGTCGTATTCCTTATTAGTAATAAATTCAAACTCTTTCGCCGCAAGTAACGCAACCAAATAATCTGCAACACCAGACATGTTAGTGGTCGGATAATTATCGAGGTTGTTGACCAGACCAGTAGATAGCTGCGTATTGTTACTCACATATTTCCAAGCCGTCGCTGCCCAAGCAAGCTCTTGCTCGGTTAACTCTCCATGGCGACCCTGACGCAACATTTGCGATTGATTGATCGCATCTATCCCCTCGTTTACCCCTTGGTAAATAACTCCACAACCTGTCAGTAAATAGAGGCACGCTAATACAACCCAACTCTTTAGCATTCGCTGCCTCTCTATTCTACAGGCGTGATTTTTTTACGTGGCAAACATTGCCCCTCGTAGCCAAAAGGAGACTCCAGTGCTTTTTCCCATACGCTTGGTGCGGTGTTTTCTTGGTACTTTAATAACTTGCCTTGCTTTTTGTAGAGCAAGATTTCTAGCGTAATACCGTTGTTGTTAGAGGTGAATGTATTAATTAGCCCCGTGCCGTTTTCGAAAATACCCTCATAGAAACCTTTTTCGCGATCATATGCGGTCGCGACATGATTAAAGAGTAAGTCGGTGTATTCGGTATCCCAAAGTACCCACATTCCCATCGCGCCTTTGATCGCAACGGCAGAAAACTGAGGTAAAAAGTCACCGACTTCTGAAATGGTGTTCCAAGCAAAACCATCTGTGTAAATGGTGTCATAAACGAAATACGGTGCACCCGCTAATTGATGCTCCGTTCGCGCAGTGATAATCCCCGTTTGCTTATAGCGCTCTTCCTGTACTCGGTAGATTTGCAGTGCAAATTCAGCCATCCATTCATGGGAGTAGTTAGCATCATGTGGCGAACGATCTGAGACCACATCCCAGCCAAGCTCAATACCATCTAACACATAGCTCTCCGTTACAACGTAACTATGTGCTTTTAGTTTACGTGGGTCACGGGTATCGTATGGCACATCATAACCGTACAAGTTAATGGTTGAATATGGTTCCGGCATAATTGATTGGGTCACATCGAAGCCCCACAATTCAAACCCTTTGGCGGCATATTCTTCGTAGCCCAAACGCCCTTCTTGCAGATACTGCACTTCTTTACCTGGTTCGAGCAATGCGCCAAACATGGTGCCGTTTTCATCAATAATATTGCAAAAATTCCAGCGAAGCACTGCGGAGTCAATGCTAGGGGCAAACTCAGGGAAGCGGTTTTTAATGATATGCAGCCAAATCATCAAACGACCAAGGTCGAGCGCCGAGTAACCAATCTCTCCCGGCTGGTTACCATAGTCCACTTTCGCGGCGGTTTGAGTGTTGTAGGCTTTGTTCGGCAACTCACCTCTAAATAGATCCAGAGTATTCAAGGTTGCGATAAATCGAGTCAGGCGCGAATCCAGCTCTTCTTTTTCAATAATGCCAAATTCGTATGCGCTCACCATCCCAGCAAGGTAGGATGAGGCATCCCACCAAGTCACCGAAGGATAATTATTTACCGCATTAACCAAACCTGTCGACTCTTGGTAGTTATTCTCAAAATACTTCCATGCGATTCGAGCCATATCCATCTCTTGTTCGGTGAGATCGCCCGAACGAGGTTTAGGGATATCCCAGTGCGATTTCCTTTCAACAATATCATCAGAAAATTGGTTGTATTTGTTACCACAACCAAACAGAGCAAGCGTAATTAAACTCAGACAAACACCACGCATACAACCTTCCTTAGTTCTTGTAATTACTTCTCACCTATCGTTAACAGCGGTCCATTTTCGATATAAGCTAGCGACTCTAATACAATGCCATTGGTGTTGGCCGTGATCGCTTTGTTGGTGCGCCCATCAGACTCATAACGACCGGAGTACCAACCTTTTTTGTTTGAGTGCAATTCGCTCGCCTCTTGGATCAGTAAAACGGTATAGTCATCGTCATAGAGAGCGAACCAGCCAAAAGCTGCTTTAGTAGATAGGGTCTTAAGGTGTGATTGATCTTTGCCATCATCGGAAATGGCATTCCATTTTTTTCCGTCAGAGAAGACTGTGTTATAGACAAAGTATGGCGCTTCATCGACGTTATCTTCACTAACGGCTGTTAGAATTCCAGTCTCGTTATAGCGGCGTTGCTGCGCCTCATAAACACGATGGGCAAATATTTTAGATACACTGTCTGCACCAAACTCTATGCCATCGAGAATGTAGGACTCGCTTACCACATAGTTATGCGCATGATACTCAGCAGGATCGCGTTTATCAGTGGGAATTTGTATCCCATAGACATCAACCATCTGTAAAAAGTCTATGTATTTCATTGAATTGAAGACATCACGCCCCATTAGCGCCAATGACTTAGATGCGTATTCTTCGTAACCAATCCGCCCTTCTTGAACCAGTTCCATTTGGTCACCTTGCGCACTTGGCCTTGCACCAAACATATAGCCATCAATCAGCATCTCACCAACACTCCAATGGACTAATACATTGTTGACTTGCTGATTGAACTGCGGGTACTGCCAGATCAGAATATTCATCGGTACGAGAATTCGACCAATATCGATTGCAGACCACCCAATGCCATTGGCTTTGGGGTTATTTTCGTAGTCCACCATTTCTAGCGTCTGCGTGTTGTAGGCTTTGTTTGGCAATTTGCCATTGACCAAAGGCAAGCGTGCTAGCGTGGTCAGCGCTTTTTCCATCCGCATGTTAAACACATCACTCGAGATGATATTGAGCTTCTCAGCCGCGATAAGCCCCATCAAATAGGAAGCCGTATCCCACATCGTGGTTGAAGGGTAACCATCTACTGAATTGACCAATCCGGTGTTCTCTTGATAGTTATTTTCGAAATACTGCCAAGCAATGTTCGCCCACTCATACTCTTGTGCGGTCAGCACTCGACTTTGTTTAAAAGGAATCGACTCAGGAGCATCGAAAGAAATATTACCGAGCACTCGACCGCTTTCACGCGTTTCAATGGCAAAAGCGATAACCAGTGCGGTGGCAAGCCCAAGAATAAAAACGATGTGATGACGTGCATTCACCAATGCTTTCTTAAACTCCATATTTTAACTCCTCTGCATCCGTTGCAGCTTGCTGGTCTTCATCGACCGACGGTGGGGTCCAAAATGCTGCAGCCATCATGCCCCACATCGCCATCATGTTATTAATAATCCAAAATGTATTGAGAACTAAACCGCCGAAAGAATAATTGCCCCAAGCACCTGTGTTGTAACCGACCCACGCAAAGATGAGGGCAAATAAGCTGACAAAAAACACAATAGATTGAGGAAGAACAAGCTTGAAGAAGTTGCCGGTTTGTCTCTCTTTTGGCGTCGTTGGAAAACTAATTTTTCTTCCTCTAAGCACTGTCCATAACGCGCGTAAATTAACAGGGAAGAAAGATAAAAAGTTAGTTTTTCCCTTGTAGCCAGCGACTCCCCAAGTGCCAATCATCATCGCCAGTTCAGCGGTCAGCACATACGGCAAAAAGTGCATATAGAACGTCACGTCGTAAGCGCTCACAGGCGCAATCGAGGTCAGAAAATAGACGATTGGGCAGGCTAAGAAAATAATGTTCCAGATCGCCGAAAGGTTTGACCAAAAGCTCGCGCCATACATAAGCTTCTGCTTGAGGTTTAGTCCTTTGCGAAAGATAGGATTGTCATTCATAAAAATGTCGATCGAACCGCCCGAATACTTAAAGCGTTGCACTGTCCAAGTTTGCAAGTCTTGCGGAGATAGCATTTTACTCTCAACTCTTGGGTGCATTACCGACCGCCAATTACGCTCTTGGTCAGAATGCAGCACTATCGAAGTATAAAGGTCTTCTGAGACATGAAACTTATAAGGGGTAAATTCGGTATCAAACAGAATCTCATTGCGCAGATTGTCTGATACGTCTTTATCGACTTGCTTTTCTTTGGTTAAGCGACGGATCTGGCGCTCAACTTCATCTTGTTCCTTGGTAATTTGCTCTGCATAAGCACGCAGCGCCGCTTCCATTACCGCCTCTCGGCGATGGATGGAGCCTGCACCACAGCAAAACGAAGCGTTTGCCCAATTACGTCTGCGTTGAATAACGTCGTAAAACATCTGCGGGTCGTTAACAAACGGGTCTTCACCTAGAGTAACCGGTCCATAGAAACGCTCTACACCCTTGCCAACGGGCTCTGCCCAACTGCCCAGTTTGCGTTTGAGGAAAGCAGGAAGACGCTCACCTTCAGGTATATCAAAAAACCACTGTGGCGTTTGGACCCAAGCGACATTCGGGTCTCTAAAGTAACCAAGCGTGTTTTCCAAAATAGTCGGAAAAGGTCGCGTATCCGCATCACAGATGACAACGAAATCACCATAGGTTTGTTCCATCGCGTTACGAAGGTTACCTGCTTTAAAACCAATATTGCCTTCACGAGTGATGTAGCCAACTTGCATTTCTTCTGCCATGGCTTTCATTTCTTCACGCTTACCATCATCAAGGATATAAATATTAATATCGATATCATGTGGGTATCGAATACGCTTGGCATCAAGAATGCTGAGCTTTACCAACTCAGGCTCTTCATCGTAACTCGGGAAAAACACATCAACGCTGATGGGACGATCTTCATCTGTCTCATGGACACATTCTGCTAGCTTGAATGGCGGCTCACGTTTAGGTTCGTCTTTCACTTTCCACAAGTTATAGGTAAACAACATTGAACCAATAAACGCACAAGACTCTGCAAAAGCCAACGGAAGGGAAAACCAAAGAGCATCATAATTAAGTGCGAATGACCAACGCCACCACAAATACCAAATGCCAAGCGTCAAGTTGCATGTCGCTAAATACTGATAGAGCAGTTCTCTTGGAATACTATGTGGAACAGGTTCTGGCGGAACACGATGCTCGAAGCTCTTAAAATAGTGATCCATCCTTGTTCTCCCTATTAAAACTTACGTTGCTAGCTGAAGCTTTTATGGGTAAAGCCCTAATCGAACTCTACCAACACCTTAACCATGACAAAGGTGTTTTTATCACCCTCTTTTTTTAGCTCGACCGAATCCATCAGACTGGAGACGATGATGAAACCTCGCCCTGATGTCGTCCATGTCGATTCATCTTCAGGATCTGGCTCAATAAACTGATTACTAAGCTTGCTGTCTAATTCTTGCTGTGACATTGCAGAGCCACGATCAGAAATAGACAACTTCAATTGTGGAGGCGCTTTAGTATAAAACTCGCACTCTAACTCAATCGGCAAGCCTTCCTGTTGCTGGTATGCATGTAAAAATGCGTTGTTCATCATTTCAACAATGCACAACTCAACTTGCGAAGAGAACTCCTCTTCAATCCCCGCTTGCTGCCAAAAATCATTTAGTTCACTGCACGCCTCTCTCGAAGCATCTAAAGAGCTAGAATAAGTACTGCCAAACCGCCTTATTTGGCTATTGGTCATCCCTATTTCCCTTAGTCATTAAATTGATTTAAGCGCATCAGACACCCTATCTTTAGGATTTGAGCGCATATGACGCCACTGCATTCCTTCACAAGGTTTTCCATCATGCCCAATACAGTAATTGCCAAAAATGGTTTGTTGGTTCACTTGCGTATTTTCACCAACATGAATGTTGTCGAAAATGAGAGATGCCTCAACGTGACAATTCGCATCCAATACACAATTGGCACCAATGAGAGCAGGACCAACAATGTTTGCGGAGTCATCAATTTTACAACCACTACCAATCACCGCTGGCGGTTGTATATTGCACTTATCCAAGTCAACCACTGTATTAATACCGAGCCAAATACCCGCTCTGACTTGAGTACCTGGTATGCGATAGCCTGGTACTTTGCCGTCCAAGATGTCTTTCGTCACACCCCAGATATCATGAATGTTCCCCACATCAAGCCATTGAAACTTCAAATCAACAGCGTAAAAAGGCACGTGTTGTTCAACTAATTTAGGGAACAATTCGCTACCAATGTCATATTCTTGATCTTGAGGAATATAATCGAAAATAGCCGGTTCAAAGATGTAAATTCCGGTATTGATTTGGGTTGAAAGCGCTTCTTCTTTGGCAGGTTTTTCTTGGAAACTTGTCACTTGTCCACGTGAATCAGCAACCACTACCCCATATTTTTCCACTTCATCGGGCAAAACATTCTTAGTAATAATCGTCGCAATTCCACCCAATTTTTTGTGCTGTTGAACCGCGTCAGTCAAATCCAAGTCAATCCAAGCATCACCACAGACCACCACAAAAGTCTCATCAAAAAAGCCTGAAAACTCTTGGATTTTTTTCATCCCACCAGCAGACCCTAGCGCTTTACTTACGTACTCACCATTTAGCAATTCACCTTCATAGGAGTAAGAAAGCTGCACACCGAAATGGTGACCATCACCAAAATACCCTTCAATCACTTCTGCTAAATGACTGGTGTTAATCACTATTTTGCTGACATTGTGTTGGGCAAAGAGCTCAATCATTGACTCCATAACAGGCTTACCCAAAATTGGGATCATGGGTTTGGGAATCGATTGAGTTATTGGACGAACTCGCGTCCCTTTACCGGCGGCTAAGATCATTCCTTTCATTGCCGTCTCCTCTAGGCAGCGGTCGTCAATGCGGTTTCTACGCTATCGTAAGTCTTAATCAAACGATCCATACGCGTAAGCTTAAACAGGTCTTGGACTGGCTTCTGTGGGCTCGCAACGCTGATCCTTTTGTCTCGCAATAGCTTATACACGCCCATCACGGCACCAAGACCACTGCTATCCATAAACTTTACCGCGCCAATATCAAGCACTAAATGGGGAGCGATATCGCCCATTATCGACTCAATTTGGTTTCGAAACTCTGGAGCTAACTTCGCATCAAAACGCTCTTCATCTATTCGAAGAACTGTGCTGTCGCCTTTTTCACTAATTTCATATCGCATAAATTCTCTCCCTTGGTAGAGCCTTTCCATTCAGCAACTAACAAGCTCACATCATCATCAAAATTTTCGGTTTTCCGCCAGTCTTGCACCGACTTGACCAGCATGGCGGTCTGCTGTTGTGTCGGATATTGATTTAGATTTGCGATGGTCGAACGCAGCCCATCTTCTGAAAATTGATCCTCTCCGTTATCAGCCTCTGTGATGCCATCAGAGTAAAACCAAACTCTATCTCCAGCTTCTAATTGAATGCTAGAGGCTTGGTATTCGACATCATCAAACGCGCCAACGACAAAGTTATCGTGACCAACTAACTCGGTAAGCGTACGGTTGCCTCGGTACCACACCAATGGTGGGTGCCCTGCACAGCAATAAGACAGCAACCCAGTTTTGGTATTAAGCACCGCGTAGATCATTGTGAAGTAAAGAGCATTGGTTGAAGAACTGGAATAGATTTGGTTAAGCTTTTCTACCACCCCTTCCGGCGGAACAATTTGCCTGCCGCTTTCTGTCGAGCGAACCACAATAGAAGACTCACCACTTAGCAAGGAGAGACTTTGCTGAACAGAAAACGACATTAAAGCGGAAGAAACGCCATGACCGGCAACATCAATGAGGTAGAAAGCGACATTGTTATCATCAAGTTGCATGTAGCCCAACATGTCACCACCAATCTGTGCGCTCGGAATCGAGACATAGCTGAGCTCTAAAAACGGGAAATGCTTTTGCTTTGGCAGTATCTGCTTAATAAGGTCCCCTGCCGATTCGAGATCGCGTTTAATGGTCTCGTAAGCTGTATCTAATTGGTGGTTTTTCTGCACAACTTCATTGTGTAACGCGAGAGTACGAAAACCTGCGTGAATACGTGCTTCAAGCTCTTCTACCGAGGTTTTTTTGTCGACAAAGTCATCCGCTCCAGCATCAATACCGGTCACGATCGACTCTTGATCGTTTTTTGAAGAAAGGAGAACAAAAAAGATGTAACGCCCATACTCTCTGTTTTTTAGAGTTTGGCAAAGGTCAATGCCACTCATACCCGGCATCAACCAATCAGATAGGACAAATTGGATGCTGTCTTGCTTAGCAAGCACGTTCAAAGCCTCCTCACCGCTTGTTGCGGTAAAGACTTTAAAGCCTTTTGACTTAAGTACCGACCCCATATAAACCAAGATGGTTCGGCTGTCATCCACCAGCAGAATTTCCTTCATTCCTAGCCTTATGATTATTCGTTATTTTTAGTTTTTATGGCTGTTAATTTCAGTTAAGAAGTCTACCTCCGTCACTGATCCAGCCATTATTTAGCAAGCCCTATAACTTTAGGTTAGACTCAATTAGTAGCAATGCAAATAATTTGGTATGTTTTTCTTTACCTTACCTAAGATCGCTCGCTTTACTTTGGTCGGATTTGTTACCGAAAATGGAAGAATAAAGATTGGTAAAATGGTTTGTTAGATTTGGCTTCTTTTTCGCACTCTTAGTTAGGGTGTCTTATGCCTATGCTGACCAGTATCATGCCTATACCAGTCCTCATGCAGTGGTGCCCTCTAATCATGTTCTAACCCACTCCCCCACATTAACCAAAGAACCAATTTCTGAACCTGATGAGCTTGATGATATCTGGCAAGGCGTCAGCAGCTCTTTTGATTTCCCGTATCAAGAGTGGGAAGGAAAAACCTTTCTTGATGGTTTAAGTGGGAATATCGGCTATCACCATCCATTGGCAGAAACAGAGTCAGCCAACTTACCTGCGGGTGCCACTAGCGGACCTAGCAATACCAATACAACTTCGACACTCTCACTAAAATATTCCATTGCGGGTGCATGGTTTGTCTCAGGTACCCTCTATTACTATTGGGATAGCGACCAACAGCAAGCTTGGAATCCCGATTTTACCTATGTCTTTGGCTATAGTGATTGGCGTCCTTACACCCTTAGTTTGGTTTACTCTAACTATGGCGGAAACCGCTTCTCGCCGAGCGGAGAAGAAAAAGTCACTAATTTTAACCAAGGCACTTGGTCGCTAGGTTGGAAATTTCCTATCACGAACCCAGTGAAAGATTGGCTCACTTTTACCCCCGAAGGAGCGATTGGCTGCCAAATTGACTATAACTACACACCAGAATTTTTCGACCTTGCCTCGACTTCTTATCAAACTGCATTGCAAACTGTGAGCCTTGGCTGCAAGTATTCTATTTTTGGTAATTGGTACATCAACGGCACGGCGTTTTACTATTTTGACAGATCACAACAGCAACCGTGGAACCCCGATTTCACCTATGGTTTTGGCTATTTTGACTGGCGACCTGGTACCATTACTTTGCAATATAATAACTATTCTGGGAATCGTTGGCGTTCATCTGAGCGAGGAGAAGACACCGGGCGTTTCAAAGATGGCTCTATTACACTTGCATATAGCTTCTCATTTTAATTCTATCCTTCTGTTTTTCCGTAACTAATAAACTTTCGTAGCAAATCCGTCTCCAACGACTAGGCTTTAAAAATAAGCTCAAATATGAATCTGGTATCACAATTGCTATATACAGATTCCACCCAGTAAGGCTAGGAGAAGGCATATGGAAGGCACCAAACATGATGATGTAATCGTTGGCACCAGTGAAGACGATGCAGTAAACAGCCGTTCAGGAAACGATGAGATATCAACACTTGATGGTGATGATTTTGTCGCTGCTGGTGAAGGCAGTGACACGATCGCGGCAGGTGATGGCGCCGATACCGTCCTCGGTGATATCGAATATCAACTCAATGAGGAAGAGACTCCACAAAATAATAATGATCACTCGTGGGGAACCGCTGCCACCATCTATGAGCACTCGTCTGAACAAGGTGAAAAAACAAGCCACTCTCTGAAATTGGATAACTTTGCGGTCAATCAAGCGGTGCAAACATCAACTTCAGCAAGTGGTTTTACGGAACATGAAGAAGTCACCATCGAAATCTCAGATGAACAAGGAAATGTCATCGCGACACAGGTTGCGGCGGTTGACCAAAATGGGCAAATTACCGTCAATGTCGACATTCCTGAATCTGATCTTCCTGCCGATGGCAGTGTCGTGATCACCTTCCTTGATCAGCAATCCAATCCAATCTCCCAAATCGATGATATGAATGTGCAAGTGCGCAATATTTACAATGACACCATTGATGGCGGTGCGGGTGATGACATTCTAAAAGGTCAACAAGGCGATGATACGATTTACGGTGGCGAAGGTAATGATTTCCTTGATGGTGATATCAATGACGATACCTTGCATGGTGGCTCAGGCAACGATGTGTTAGTCGGCGGCTCTGGTGATGATGCCCTTTATGGCGACGAAGGTAACGACACCCTACTCGGCTCTGACGGGGATGACAAACTCTATGGGGGCGACGGCGACGACCTTCTGATGGGTGAGTTAGGTGATGACCACCTCGAAGGCGGAGATGGGAACGACACACTTATCGGCGACGATGGTCAAGATACTTTGCTTGGTGGCGAAGGTCACGACAAACTCTTTGGTGGTAAAGACGCCGATACCTTAGCAGGTAACGCCGGCAATGACGAAATCCACGGCGAAGAAGGTGATGACACCATAAGCGCCGGAGACGGGAATGACTTTGTCCTCGGCGGAACTGGCACAGACAATATCAGTGGTGGTCTTGGCGAGGATTTACTACTAGGCGGCGATGGTGATGACATCGTCACTGGTGATGACGGACACGATACGTTAGTCGGTGAGTTAGGTGATGACCACCTCTCTGGCGGTGAAGGCAACGATACCTTGTATGGCGATGTGGGTGACGACACTTTGATCGGTGGCGCTGGCGATGATCAGCTATACGGTGGTGAAGGTAATGACACTATCGAGGGTGGCGAAGGGCACGATGTGATTCACGCTAACGAAGGTATCGATACCATCACGACCGGTTTGGGCGATGATCAAGTCTACGCTGGCAGTGGTGATGACATCATCAACACAGGGGAAGGTAACGATACGGTATTTGGCGAGACTGGCAATAATACCATCGATTCAGGAAGTGGCGACGATACTATTTATACCGATGCGGGCAACGACTCCATCACCTCCGGCGAGGGTCATGACACCATCTATGCTGGCGACGGTGACAATACGCTCGTTACCGGCGACGGTGATGACCTGATGTATGCGGGTAGCGGTGCCGATTCAATCTCCACAGAAAGTGGTCATGACACAATATTTGCTGGTGATGGCAATAACACAATCGACTCGGGTAGCGACAATGACACTGTTTATGCCGGAAGCGGAAGCGATAGCGTCACGTTAGGGAGTGGTCATGATAAAGCCTTTACAGGTGATGGTGCCGATACGATTTATGCTGGCGAAGGAAACGACCAAGTCTTCGCTGGCGGCGGTGACGATAAAATCCTAGGTGAACAAGATAACAATCAGCTATTTGGTGAAGCTGGCAATGACCAATTGATTGCAGGTGCCAACGCCAGTGAGCTGTATGGCGGTTCAGGGCAAGATACTCTAACTGGCTCAGAAGAGAGCGACAAGCTTTATGGCGGCTCAGATGATGACTCAATCAACGCCAATGCGGGCGACGACATCATCGAAGGTAATGAGGGTAATGACACCATAGATGCTGGAGAAGGTCACGATACCGTATTTGGTGGACAAGGCGATGACCAAATCACTGGCGGCGTTGGTAACGATACTCTGATTGGTGACAGTGGCGATGATACCCTACTTGGTGGCGAAGGTGACGATGTCCTCGTTGGTGGTAAAGGGGCTGACACACTTGATGGCGGCAGTGGTCGCAGCGAAATCTACGGTGAAGACGGTGACGATACTCTGATTAGTGCCGATCAAGACGACCTACTCTCTGGCGGCGCTGGCAATGACAATATTAGCTCTGGTTTGGGTGCTGATACGGTCTTCGCTGGTGCTGGCGATGACCAAGTTGAAACTGGAGAAGGTAACGATACCGTTTATGGTGAATCTGGCGTCAACACCATCAATACAGGGATCGGTGATGATACCGTCTATGGCGGTACAGACTCAGATACAATTAGCACCGGAGAAGGCATTGACCAAATTTTTGCTGGCGCTGGTGCTGATAGCATTGATGCTGGTGAAGGCGATGACCATATTGACGCTGGTGAAGGTAACGACTTGGTACAAGGGGGAGCAGGTAACGATGCTCTATTTGGTGGCGGCGGTGACGATGAACTCATTGGCGGTGAAGGCTATGACTTTATCGCAGGCGGTGCCGGCAACGACACGATTCGTGATGATGGTCAAGACACCATTTTGGGCGAACAAGGTAATGACACTCTATATGCAGCTCAAACGGGCAGTCACAATATTTTCGGCGGCGAAGGTGACGACACCATCATAGGGAGTGATGTTGCCGATACCCTTTATGGTGGCGCGGATGCTGATACGATTACAGGTGGCAGTGGCGACGATGTGCTGTATGCCGGTGAAGGCGCTGATAACATCGATGCCGGTACAGGCAATGACACCGTGTATGGCGAAGCCGGTAGCAATACGATTTTACTTGGTGAAGGTGACGACACCCTTTACGGCGGTGCTGGTGCAGATAATGCTGTTGGTGGCATAGGAAACGATACCCTCTCAGGCGCTGGCGGAAACGACATGTTAAGTGGCGAACAAGGACAAGATCTCATTGATGCTGGCGAAGGTAACGATACAGTCTCTGGCGGTGACGACAGCGACCTAATATTTGGTGGTGGCGGTAATGACCATTTATCCGGCGATAGTGGTAATGACGAACTCTATTCTGGAACAGGCAATGATCAACTCTTTGGCGGAGTCGGTGAAGATAAGCTTGTTGCTGAAGGTGGCACCAACACCCTCTCTGGCGGCACAGACAATGACATTCTTTTAGGAGGTAGCGGCGCTGATACATTGCTTGGCGGCGATGGCGACGATTACCTTGAAGATGACTCCAACAGCAATACCCTTGATGGTGGCGACGGACAAGACACGATTAAACTCGCAGGGGCAAACAACAGCGCCTTAGGCGGTGCAGGTGATGACACAATTGAGTCAACTGGCGCAGGTTCAAGCCTTATCGATGGCGGCGAAGGCAATGACACCATTAAAGCCTCAGGAGACAATAATGTTCTCACTGGCGGTTTAGGTAATGACTCTATTCAAGTATCAGGCACTGGTTACAACCAAATTGATGGTGGTGATGGTAGCGACTCCATCTCCGCACAAGGCGGAACCAACATTATCTCTGGTGGCGTAGGCAATGATGTTATTTCTGTCGCCAGCGGAACGAACACCATCGACGGCGACGAAGGCAACGACCAAATTACTACCGGTAGTGGCGTAGATGCTCTTTCTGGTGGTGCTGGACAAGATACGCTAAGTGCTGGTGATGGTGCAGACACTCTCGATGGTGGCGCCGACCACGACAAGCTCTATGGCGGTTCTGGCGATGACAGTCTACAAGGTGGTGACGGCAATGACTCACTGTGGGGGCAAAACGATCACGATACGCTAGCTGGCGGTTTGGGAAATGACTATCTATCCGGCGGCTCAGGCAATGATACGCTACATGGTAACGAAGGCGATGACACACTGCGTGGAGACTCCGGAAATGATGAGCTCTGGGGCGGTGACGGTGCTGATAACCTAAGTGGCGGTGGTGGCAGTGACACACTTTACGGTGAGGATGACAATGATACCCTCTCCGGCAATGGGGGTAATGACATGCTTTATGGTGCAAAAGGTGATGACAAACTATCTGGTGGTTCTGGCGAAGACTACGTCTCAGGCGGAGAAGGCAATGACACGCTAAATGGCAATGATAACGCTGATACGCTCGATGGTGGTATTGGTAACGACTCTCTCTCCGGTGACTCTGGTGATGACACCTTGTTTGGTCAAACCGGTGATGACCTCTTAGATGGTGGCTCAGGGGTTGACCAACTCTTTGGTGGTGCCGGTAATGACACGCTAGTATTTGACTCGGAAGAGTTCGAAGGTGGCGAAGGCAACATGGTTCACTTTAGCGGAGGGGCGGACTTTGATGTACTTTTAGTCGGTGATGACAACGAAACGAACATGATTGATATGAGCCACAACGCCTTTCAAGAACTTGAAGGGGTCAATATTAACTCTACCGATACAGAGCTTGCCCTAGCACTTGATAAAATCGCAGCCAACAACACCGCGGGCGAAACCGCAGGACAATTCGTCTGCACTGGCGCAAGTAGCATTGACCTAAGTGGTTGGGGATGGCAACTCACCGAGAGCAACATCGAAATGAGTGATTCACTACAAAGCATCTATCAAGCAAGCAACATCGATACTGGCTCTCTCTACGGCTATCGCTTTGAAAATGAATCCGGTCAAGAAGTGGTCCTCTGGAGTGACCTAGACAGCAATGATATTAACTTCCCTGAAACTAATGATGTTTAAGCTGGAACGTTAAATTGCGGATGCAGGAAAGCGGCGCATCGCGCCGCTTACGAGGAGTGCGACGTAAAGCAAAGTTTTACCTACGGAACGCAAGCTACGGATGTGGGAACGTAGAGCAAAGCTCTACTTATGGAGTGGTATATCGTATTCTCAAGTGTTCTGCTCTAAAAAGCAGTGCTCTCCATGAGCGAAGCGCTCGGTAACTAAGTGTTCCCTCCTCCCGCATCCGTGAGCGCAGCGTTCCAATCTATACCAACTGCTTATAACATTTTTGCTCGCAATTTGGGCAATGATAAGCGTGGCGATCCACCTTGGCGGCGCAGTGAGGGCAATAGCCATGACGTCGATCTTGGCTACACAAGATTAGAATCAAGCCTATCGGTCCTAAAACATAACCAAGCAAAATACCCGCTACTGTGTTTTTCTTGTGGTAACCAACAAGCGCAGACACAACCATGAAGAAGCCGTAAAAACAGAGCCAAAATAACATCTCGTCGCTCATTACACTTCCCTCATTGCTTTGCCCACACCCACCATTATTGGGCTAACTAGGTAATCCCATAACGTGCGCTCCTCACCAAGGATTAGCACTTCAGTCAGCATTCCGGGATATAATTCTACACCATGGTGTTTGACCAGCTTATCGACAGCATCTGCATCAAAGCGAATCGTAACCAAATAGCCTTGTGTTGCTTGTTCATCCCCACCTTGTACCACTCTGTCTGCCGAGACATGCAATACTTGCCCTTCCACTGGCGGTGTATTGCGCGCACTGTATGCGGTTAAGCGCACACGCGCCTCTAACCCAGGGCGAACAACATCAATATCTTTCGGTGAAACTACCGCTTCAACAATCAGCTCATCACTATCCGGTACGATTTCCATTAGGATTTGACCTGGCTTAATCACGCCACCAATACTAGCGATATTCATTCCAACTACCTTGCCAGCAAATTCACTGCGGATAAGGATACGTTCGCGAATATCCAGTGCAGTAGTGATCAATTGCTGCACATCCCTAAGTTCATCATTCACAGCTTTAAGCTGGGTTGCGTATTCTCTTTGTAGTTCAAGAAGTTGGTTTTGATAGCTTTGGTGCAACGACTCAAGCTCTCGTTGGGTAACATCAATGGTGAGACTGATTTCCGCAAGCTCTGCATCAATGCGAGCCTTATGACGCAATAACTCTAGCATACGAGTTTTTGACACATACCCTTTTTCAACCAGACCTTTTGTCATGGCAACTTCTTGCTGAACCAAATCTCGCTGGGTTGAAATGGCTTTTTTCTGAAATTGATTGCCTTTGATTTTCTCTTCAAATAGCGCGAGTTGTTGCTGATACTGAGAATCTAACAGCTGCTGACGTAACTTCGCTTGTTCGAACTGGACGATTTCGCTACGTAAAAGTGCCTCAACCACCAAGGTTTCATCCCCTTGCTGTAACACTTCAGACCAAGTGATCGCCGCTTTATCTTCATTTAGCGCAATAAGCCGGGCTTGCTGAGCAAGCAAAGAATAACTGCGATAGAGAAAACGACGATAATCCGCTTCTGCTTTAGTATCAGACAGTTCAATCAGTGGTTGTCCAACTTCCACCTGCTGACCTTCTTTAACAAATACTTGCTTAACCCAACCACCTTGCAAATGCTGAATTTGCTTACGTTTACTCTCAACCACCAAACTGCCTTGCGCGACCGACGCAGAGCTTAACGCCATATTCATCGACCAAAATAAGAAACCGCCCACGGTAAGCAACGAAATAATCGTACCTGCTACAATTAAGCGCTTTGTACTAAATAGTTCCATATAACGCCTCCTTAAGCAGTTTTCGCTTTGGTCTGTGAAATAGTCTCACTTTCAACATGTAAGCCAAGAAACTGCTCACAAGTCCCCGCTTTTTCAACTTTGCCATCTTTGAGTTTGATAACCCAATCCATCTGGCGCAAAAAGCCCGGTCGGTGACTAATCATCACCACAGTAATTTGCTTCTCTTTGCAATGTTGCAACACTATCGCAAGCGCCGTTTCCCCTTCAGGGTCAAGATTCGAGTTAGGCTCATCCAAAACCAGTACCTTAGGGTTAGAGTAGACTGCGCGCGCAAGTCCAATACGTTGCTTTTGCCCACCAGATAGCAGTACCCCACCCTCACCAATATAAGTGTCATAGCCTTCAGGAAGCGCCATAATTAACTCATGGATACAAGCCAACTTGGCTGCATGTACCACTGCATCGTCATCCCCTTCGGTAAAACGGCAAATGTTTTGCTTTACCGTCCCAGCAAGCAAGCCCACATGTTGCGGTAAGTAACCTATGTATTGCCCAAATTGGTTGAGATCCCACTTCTCTATACTCGCCCCATCAATCATGATCTCCCCCATGGTTGGAGGATAAATCCCCATCAGCAGTCCCGCTAATGTCGACTTGCCAGAACCGGAATTGCCCATCACTGCCAAGGCATTACCAGCGCCTAGTTTAAAGTTAATCGCTTGAATAGTTGGCTTACGCGCATTGGGAAACTTTAAACTCACATTGGTAAATTGAATTTCACCCTTAGGCTCTGGCAACAGTGTCTTTTTGGTTTGCTCTTGCTCTAAAACCACTTTGTTTAAGCTTTGCCAAGCTTTAAAAGCGCTATACCAAGACTTCCAACCACTCACTGCGCTTTCAAATGGGCTAAGTACTCGACCAATAAGAATTGAACTCGCGATAACAGCACCAATCCCGATATGTTGTCCTAACGCAAGGTAGACCCCACAGGTCAGCACCGCGACTTGTAATAAAGTGCGAGCATAACGGCTAATCGCCAGCAAAAGACTCGCACGAGAATTTACCAACCACTGCTGCTGCAAAACTTGAGCATTTGTCTCTTGCCAAGCCTTACCGACGTTTTCACTCATTCCCATCGCTTTCAGTGTGGGGGCATTTCTCAAATAATCATTCAGTTCCATGCTCACTTTAGCGGTTGTCTCTTGCGCTTGCGCACTCATCTTACGTCCACCTAGCATCATCAAAAGTGCAAGTGCTGAAAAAACCACAACCCCAACCAGAGCAACCAAACCAATGTATGGGTGAAAAGCAAATAAGAGCAGCAGAAACAAAGGTGTAAATGGTAAGTCTAGAATTGAACTGGTCGAAGGTGAGACGAGGAAATTACGCAAAGTGGTTAAGTTTTGCAGCGCATGCTTCTCAATACGATTGGCTTTGGATGAGGCTGCAATGCTACCAGCCAAAAGATGACCACTTAACGTTGCGTCCAATTTGAGCGCTGAACGCTGCATAAGCATGGTGCGAATATGCTCTAGTAAAGCTTGTGAGGATACCAAGAAGAGTGTAATAGCCAAGAGTGCCAGTAAGGTTTCCACACTCGCACTACTCATCACCCGATCAAACAGTTGTAAACTGTAGACTGGCACCGCTAACACCAAAAAGTTGATGCCGACACTAAAGCTAATCGCTGCCCACAGCTCCTTTCGAACAGCATCGAAAGGATTTTTTATACCCAATTCCATCATCCAACCAACTTTGTTGCATATAGTTATAGATTGAGTATAGACCGTGTCATGCGCCTCGCTAGTTAAAGTAATTGATACTTCTGACTAATTTCATCTCCTGTCGCAAGCTCACGGTGGCTTTCTTTGATGATCCAATTGATCGGGTTTCTCACCCAAGGCTGTGGGTCGTCAAAAGGAAAATGATTGACGCCACGAAGTGCAACGACCTTCAAACCAAGTGACTGGCATGTTTCAATACAACGTTTGGCATGCCAAGCTTGAGCCACCACAATTACATTGAAACCAAGCTTTTTACTTTTGGCTCTCGCGACCACGTCAGCAGTAGTCTGATAGTCTAGATCAGCTATCGTAAAGTGATTGATATCAGCAAGATGAGAAGCAATCTCTTGTTGCAGACAAAGCGGTAGATTTGACGTTTGCTTTGTTAAGTCCCTGACAAGCGACGCCAGTTTGCTATTTGTTGACTCGCCATCGCCAAAGGAAAATGCCAATAGAAAATCAGCCTGTTCAATTTGACCAAAGTCATCGGTATAGAGGGTTTGATTTTGTAGATAATCGAACACGCGAGCTCTTGATTCCTCAGTAAGAGGATACTCACCCGAGGCGTATTGATAAATAGGATCTTGCGGCAAGGGAGAAGCAAGCAAGCTTAAAGGGGCAGCCCCAAATGATTCAACGAAAGCACGGAAATATTGCATTATTCTCATACCTAACTAAATACAAATCCATTTAGCCAGAACTGTCCGTTGAATTATTTTTTATGATTGTTATTGCAAAAACACAAATTATGTTCGGTGGTGAATATAAACCCCGATAAAAAAGTCTCAACCTCTTTTTCAACTCTAGCTCATATTCTTCTTATAGGTCGATTTTAGTTGGCTCACACAATACATTTAAAAACGTCCGACTATTCATACCGATGTAGCAAATAGTTAATCTTGTATTATCATTATCTTAGGATTGAAACTGAACGGATACTCCTACTTGGAATCACGCCGATTAACTGCCTCTATCATTACAGGATTGCTGATCTGCTTGCCAATAATTTGTTTGGCAAGCGCGGATAGCATGGATGAAGAGATCAGCTTTTATGGGCAACGAAGTGTCACTTCACCACAGCATCAGAAGCAAACGACACCTCAATTCCATCGACGAGTCATTGCCCCACCCATAGTCCAAACGCATGAGCAAGATGAAGATATTGCGGCAGATTTACATCAACAGCTTCCGATTCGCTATAAATTAAGCCGCAATGAATTACTGTTGGCAAAGAAAGCACAGCACTACATCGATAACAATCGGCGCGCGAAAACGGGGCTTTGGGATTCAGTGCAAGGCTATGCGCACACCACCATGTGGGATGTTGGCAGCGGCATTGCTGCCACCATGGCGTTAGAAGCACTACAGTTAAAAAGCCGCGAAGAAGCGCATATTGAATTATCTCAAACGCTAGCAACATTACATCAATTACCCTTGTATAAAGATCTATTGCCTAACCGTGAATACAGCACCAAAACAGGCAAGCCGTCGGGAAGCCTCAGTACAACAAAAACCAATGGGAATGGCTGGTCTGCGCTCGATATTGGTCGTTTGCTGATCTGGCTTAATATCCTTTCAGAGCAACACCCTGAATTCGAACCTCAAATCACGGCTCTGGTGAAAAAATGGCAGCTAGAAAAAGCGGTCCACCAAGGCACTTTATTCGGGACAAAACTCTACAAAGGCAAAGAGTACTATCGCCAAGAAGGTCGACATGGCTATCTACAATACGCGGCAACGGGCTTTAAGATGTTTAACTTTGATATTCCACTACCAAAACTGGAGCGTTATATCAAAACCGTAGACATCTCTGGTTCTAACATTGAAGTGGATACCCGCAACGTGCCATTTTTAACCAGTGATCCATTTGTTCTAGCTAGTATCGAGTTTGGGCAAAATGGAGGTTGGAATCAGTTAGACACAATCTATCAATTACATAAGCAACGCTCAATTGCCGAAAGCAAACTATACAGTTACGCAGAAGATGCGATGAACAAAAACCCTTGGTTCGCCTATAACAACCTGTTTTATTACGGTCAGCCTTGGACAAGCGTTAGCCCTGCGGGCAAAGTTATCGAGAACCCGCAAACTTTTAGTCACAAAGTCGCCTTCGGTTTCAGTGTTTTATTTGAGGATGAGTTCAGTGAGCAACTATTCCAATCTGTACTAACCAATAGCCTGCACGCACGCTCTATTCCGACTGGGAAATATGAAAATGGCGGGCTCAACACCGCATTCAACATTAATACAAATTCACTTATCTTAGTCGCGCTCTGGTACAAACAAAATGGTAGGCAACCTATCGCCCATGTAACAGAATCAGAACACTAAGATAGCAGTAGCCAAAATATCGACTAGGCTTTGAATATCAACAATAAAAAAGTAAATCTGTCATGGCTACTCTCAAACATTCTATTCGACTACAGATGCTTCTCGCCAGTGCACTTATTCTTGGGCTTGTAGTCGCGTTTGCCTCTCTGAATCACTATTACAAAAGCATGGAAGCCGAACTGCGTGAGTTGCAAGTCTCCATCTCTGATTCAGAAGCGCTAATGCTGGAAGTTCGTCGCCAAGAAAAGGACTTTCTAAGCCGAGTAGATAAGCAATATATTGAAGCGACACTTAGCCGAGCTAACGAGCTCAAAGCAAGTATCGATAAAATTAAGCAAACACTTGAGAAATATCAGTTTGATTTTCAGTTTTCAACTGAAGATGTCATTGCGTCCGTCAACAGCTATTCACAGACATTTGAAAACCTTTCTAAAGTACAGTTGTTTATTGAAGGTGAGGATAAAACAGGTCTAATTGAAGAGTTTAAAAATGCTTGGTTTCAGTTAGAAAAGACGATGCTGGTCAATGGCGACGAGCGCTATCATCAAACCATCATTGACCTTCAAGAGAGCACCTATTACTTTTTCCGTACGTTTGATGCTGAGCAGTTAGTCAACTCGCAGAATTTGCTGTTTAAACTCTCTTTTCTTTCAGCCGGAGATAGCGAACAAGTCCGTGATGTTATCTTCGCTTATCAGCAGAAATTTAATCAATTACAAAAAGCCTATCAAGAGTTGGGCTATAGCCACAATGATGGTCTACACGGAGCACTGCGTCGTGATATCCACGACGTAGAGAGTAAACTCGCGGTCATGCACAAGCACATCCCCGAGCAGATTCAGAAACAATTGGAAGCCATTGATCACGAAACGCATCTAGTGATGTTGGTATTAACACTCTGCCTCGCCCTGATTTTAGGCTACGCAACTTGGTCGATCGCGAGACTTGAGCGCAAACTGGTTAAATCGGAAACAGAAGCGCATATTTCTAACAAGGCCAAAAGCACCTTCTTGGCGAATATGTCACATGAAATTCGCACGCCGCTCAATGGCATCATTGGTATGTCACAAATAATTGCTGACACCACACTCACCCCCAATCAGCGTGATTACTTACATGCGATTGATACTTCGTCACAGACGCTGCTGATGTTGATTAATGATATTCTTGATCTGTCCAAGATCGAGTCTGGGCATATTGAAATTACATCTTACCCATCTGATGTGCGTGATGCAGTGTATGACACCGCAGCGATGATCGCTGTAAAAGCAGCAGAGAAAAATGTCACACTCGATGTGGATATTGGCAGTGAAACGCCATTTAATGTCAAAGTCGATGAGCATCGACTACGCCAAATCCTCATGAATCTTGTCTCTAATGCGGTTAAATTCACCGCACAAGGTAAGGTTACAATTAAAGTTGCCGCCGAAATGGATGCAGGGCAATGCAACTTAACTTTCTCAGTTATCGATACCGGGATCGGCATCGACAACTCAAAACTTGAAGATATTTTCTCACCGTTTAAACAAGAAGATAGCTCAACCACTCGTAACTTTGGTGGCACAGGGCTTGGGTTGAGTATCAGTCAGCAACTCGTTGCCTTGCTCGGTGGTCAGTTGCAGGTAGAGTCAGAGAAAGGTGTGGGCAGCCGCTTCTACTTCACCTTACCAGTAGAGGTGCTTGAACGTATTCCGCGCAAACAACCCACTGTTGCAGAACACGCCTGCATTGTTTGTCATGAAAAACAAATCGCTGATGATTTAGAACGTTCTCTTCTGTTTTATGGCATCAACAAAGTCACTCATATCAGCAATATTTCCCACAGCGTAGATTGTGACGTTTTCTTTCTCTTGCATGGCGGCAGCCAAAGTACGCTGGAATATATTGAAAAGCTGCATAAGTTGTCTCCAGCAACGCCAATTATCATTATCCAAACCCTCGAATCTGGTGGCATTGATTATGAAGACAAAGTCGATGGCATTATTAAATACCCGATATTAGGCTCGCGTGTAATTAGTGCGATTACCCAATCAAAAGAAGCCATGAGAGAGAGGATGCTGCACTACAGCGCTAAAATTCAGCATCCACCACAAGAGAGAAAGCACAATGGTCGCGTTTTGATCGTTGAAGACAATCGCGTTAATCAACAAGTCGTCTCACTCTTTCTTAAAAAAGCCAGTTACGAATATGACATTGCCAATAATGGCTTAGAAGCGCTGAATAAAATCAAGCAAGGTCAGCGCTATCAAATCCTGCTGATGGATTGCATGATGCCTGAAATGGATGGTTTTACCGCAACCGAAGAGATCCGTAGCCACGAAAAAACCAATAATTTACCGTCCACTCCAATTGTGGCGTTAACTGCCAGTGTGCTTGATCAAGATATCAAACGCTGTTTGGATGTAGGTATGGATGACTACCTCGCCAAACCGCTTAAGAAAGACAAGTTGTATTCGATACTCGAGAAGTATATTTAGTTAGTCAGGCATGGTTACACATATCCGTATTAACTCATGGCTGATTAATATTCAAATCTTGAACACTTATGCCTATACTGCACAC
The DNA here is from genome assembly GCF_003350325.1 of Vibrio rhodolitus. GTDB lineage: Bacteria > Pseudomonadota > Gammaproteobacteria > Enterobacterales > Vibrionaceae > Vibrio > Vibrio rhodolitus. The sequence goes on from NZ_QLYZ01000017.1 coordinate 99,251, forward strand.
CCTTTTGCAAAAGACAGAACAGCATGATCATTTTCACAACCAACTTTGGTGACATCACCATCGAACTCGACCAACAAAAAGCGCCGGAAACCACTAAAAACTTCTTACGCTACTGCAACGAAGGCTTTTACGAAAATACGCTGTTCCACCGTGTTATCGACGGTTTTATGATCCAAGGTGGCGGTTATGAACTTCGTGATGATGGTTTTGCTGTCAACATGGTAGAAAAACGCACCCACGCACCAATTGCTAACGAAGCATTCAACGGCTTAAAAAACCTGACTGGCTCAATCGCAATGGCAAGAACAGATGCACCGCATTCTGCAACTGCCCAGTTTTTTATCAACTTAGAAGACAATGACTTCCTCGATCACAGCGGCAAAACCAATTACGGTTGGGGCTATGCAGTATTTGGTAAAGTCACCATGGGTATGGATGTCGTGAATCAAATCGCCAAAGTCGATACGATTACGCGCTTCGGTCATGAAGATATGCCAGCGCATGATATCGTGATTGAAAAAGTAACGGTTAAGTAAGCGTTAAACTATAGGTGTCGGGGCTCTCAATGAAAGCGCCGACCCAAGCGCAAACAAAAGTCATCATAAATCGATAAAATCACTTTACGCTCATTATGACCGTTCAAGGTCTTTCTCTTCATTACGCAGCAACAGATGCAATTTTTGGTAATCACTAATCTCTAACTTACCGTCGATTTTTCTAACCACGCCATTGTCGAGTAGCTCTTTGACTGCGCGTCGATACACGCGATCCGAGCAGCCAAAGCGGTCAGACTCATTGAGGGCAACAGTAAACGAACGGTTAGGTTTTAGGTTCTGCACGCGCTGCTCTATATCGTAGGCGATTCGCGCCGTAATTGGGTTGAGCAGCTGAAAGATTAAATTGCGCGTGGCATTTTGATAGTTGATCGCAAGGTTTTTGGCTAAGAAAACGGCGACTTCACTATGCTCAATGACTATCTTTTCAAACAGAGAAATCGGGATCGCTTTTGCCACGAGATCGTCATAGGCTTTAATGCTGAATTGGCAGGGCTTACCAGTAAAGGCTTCCATCTCACCAAAAATCTGATTGATGCAGAAGAACAAACCAAAGCTGAACACGCGCCCATTATTGCAAGATGATTCGATAGTACACATATTCATATCGACCAAGTAGATGGTATCAACCACCTGATCTTGCCTAAGGATATACTCTCCTTTCGCAAACGCCTTCTCTTTGGGATTACTCTGATTAATTAAATCGAGCAACAACGCTTGTCCACGTTCAGCAATAGACTCAAAGTGACGCATAATACCCTTACCAATATGGATTCATCTGCAATTGATACTAAAACGGGCGCATCCGAAGACACGCCCGAGCAAGCTTTCCTAGCTATAAACGTTACTAGCTGGATTAGAAAGCTAAGTTTTGCCTATTATTTGAGGGTTTTAGCAAAATTGCCAACTTTATCGGTAACTTTGCTCCACTCTTGTTTGTGCTCAGCTAAATCAACCGTCAACAAACGTCCATTTTCGACAATGACTTTGCCATTAACTATGGTGTATTCGACGTTTTGTGGGTAGGCAGCAAATGCTATGGTTGAGAACGGATCGTAGTTAGGTTGCATGTTTGGCGAATCTGTTTCAAAAATCACGATATCCGCTTTTTTACCGACTTCCAATGAACCGATTTCATCTTGCATATTCAGCGCACGTGCACCGCCAATAGTGGCAAGCTCCACCAGCTCATACGGCGAAAACTTAGAGTTATCTTGATGAATAGTACGCGCGTTCATCGCGGTATAACTCATCACCGTCAGCACATCGTTTTGGTTTGATGACATAGGGCCATCAGTTCCAATTCCCAAATCAATACCTTTACTGTGCATCATCCAAGCCGGGCTTTGACCGTTTGCCCCTTTGAGGTTGGATTTAGGGCAGTGAACCACGCCAACGTTATGTTGTTTCACAAGCGCCATATCACTTTCATCTAAGTAGTTCATGTGAGCAGCAACTAAGTTGTCACCGAGCACATTGAGCGACTCTAAATACTCAACCACAGATTGCTCTTCGCTCATTTGTTTAGAGAACTTTCTCACTCCAGCATCTTCCCAGCGAAACTCTGCAAGGTGAGTGAGCATTGGCACATCGTATTTATCCGCCAGTTGTTTAGATTTAATCAGATACTCGGCAGAAACAGTGTAAGGCGCGTGAGGAGCCACCGCTGGCACAATAAGCTCATGTCCTTGCCATTCTTTGATAAACTTTTCCGCATATTCCAAGCCGCCATAAGGCTGTTTGGCATCCACCACCGGAAAACCAATCACGGTCTCACCCATTACGCCGCGAATACCAACCTCAGCCACGGCTTTTGCCACTTCATCCTGATGGTAATACATATCAGCAATCATAGTGGTGCCAGACAACGCCATCTCCATTGCTGCTTGGCGTGAAGCGGTGCGGATTAGTTGGCGATCAAGCATCTCTTTTTCCAGCGGGAACATCACTTGTTTTAAGCGGTTCTCTACCCCACTCTCGCCTAAACCACGAAATGCCGTCATGCCAATATGCGTGTGCCCATTAACCATTCCCGGCATGACAATTTTGCCACGACCATCAATAACGCGCTCTGCACGGTATCCTTGCGCTACTTGCGCGTCACCAATAGCGACAATCTGGTTTCCCTTGATGACGATAGAACCGTTCTCAATGATTTGCGTCTTACCATCCATCGGTAGGATTTGGGCATTATTAATAATAATCGTTGCTTGAGTATTGGCGCTCACATCAGAGGCATAGGCAGCAGTAGCAAGCAGGATGCTCGTTGCCAGTAGGCTTTTGCTTAATAAGTTCATTTTGACACCCTAAAAATAAAATCCACCAATCCTAGTTTTAGGGTGTATTGCTCGATAGGACATTTGTCCGAATAGTGATTGTTGATTTCACAAAACGGTTAACTGATAGGATGGCTATGGCAGTTCAAAACACTGTAAAGGCTACTCTGACTCACTTAGCGCAAATTGAATCTCATCAGAAGAAAACCCTTTACGGCTTAGCATCGCGTAAGCCTTACTGCGCTCACTATGAACACTAAGGTCATACGATTTTTTACCGAGCTGTTCAAGGCAAGAGGTGTAGAAGTCGAGTTGTTCTGAGTTAATCAGCTTTTCAACTAGGGCATCAAGGTCGGTAATATCAATTTTACGTTGACGCAGCTCTTGGCGAATCACCGTCAGTCCTTTGCCTTTGCGGGCATATTTGAGCACTTCCTTTTCGAGATCCGCTTTTTCAGCCTTAATCTCAAGGTTGGTTTTCAGTTGTTCGAAACAAGCATGCTGTTTTATCGCTTGGCTTACTTGAGCATAACTAAAGCCGCGCTTTTGCAGCGTCGCGATAAGCTTTTCTTTGCTCATGGTAAACGCCTGATAATAGTTGTTCACCCGTTGATTAAGCATGGCTTGCTCATCTATGTTTAGTGCCGCTTTCACTTTGGCGATGGCTTCATTAACTAGCGACTCATCGAGCCCTTTCTTTTTGAGTTTGTCGCGAATGTACGCACTGCCATACTCATTGAAAAACGAGCGCTCGGTGAACTGCTCAGCAAACTCTTTGTCGGATTTTAAATACCCAAAACCACGCAGCTTTTCTAAGGTATCGTCAATCCACTCTTGGTTGTCCGTCTTTAACCGCAACTTCGCTAACAGCTCTGCTTCAGTGAGATCCTTCTGACCTAAGTGCCATAGCGCTGAGTTCATTACACTTTCAATGCGTCTGGCTTTTCTTACTCGGTTTTCTTCTGGCTGCAAACTTGAGGGCTCGATTGTTGAAATGACACCTGAGAGTTTACACCAATCATAATCACAATGAAGCGCTAAATGCGTAGCCCTTTGACAACATATAATGCTTGTGTTGCGCTACTTGGCTGCTATTATGTCGCGGTAAACCCTTAATCAGTAGAGGCGCGCTGCCTATCAGTACCCGTGCGGAGGATGATCCCGATGATGCCGGAGAAAGGAGTCAGCGCCGAAGTCACTTGAGCCATCATGCCAAGTGGCTGGGTCTGTGTCGAATAGGCACAGAACTGCCATAGTATTAATTCCTATGGAGCGCTACCTGAAGGGGTAACAAGTCTTTGTCATTCCTTCAGACGTCTTTGTTACACCTCTTTTCGGTAGATCTCCACCTTATTGCAGTAGGTGTAGAGATTATGAACCTCATAAATTTTTCAGACTCTTTAATGTCTGTGATACCGCCAGTTCTGGCGGTGATTCTAGCCGTGACGACGCGTCGCGTGTTGCTATCACTTGGCGCAGGTATTATTGCCGGCGCTTTGATGCTAAACCATTTTTCCCCACTTGAAACAGCACATTACCTGTTTGGCAAAGTGCTTAGCTTAGTTTGGGCTGATGGCGCGCTAAACAGTGAAAATGCCAATATGATCATCTTTATGTTGCTACTAGGCGCTTTGATCAGTTTGATGAGTGTCTCTGGCGCAACGCAAGCTTTTGCCGATTGGGCAGCAGTACGCTGTAAAGATCGCCGCAGTGCTAAGTCTCTGACGGGTCTAATGGTATTTATCTTCTTTATCGACGACTTTTTCCATAGTCTCTCAGTTGGTGCTATTTGTCGCCCAGTGACGGATCGCTTCCAAATCTCACGCGCGAAACTGGCTTACCTTCTCGACTCAACAGCAGCACCTGTGTGCGTACTGATGCCGATTTCTTCATGGGGCGCTTACATCATTGCTCTGATTGGCGGCATCATGGCAGCTCATGGCGTAACAGACCAAAGCCCGATTTCTGCATTTGTTGAAATGATTCCAATGAACCTATACGCAGTGTTCACTTTGGTCATGGTTTTATGTGTGATCGCATTTCAGCTTGATATCGGTCCAATGCGTAAGCATGAAGAATGGGCTCTAGAGGGTAAATTATGGGATGAGTCTCGAGGTCGTCCAACCGGTCTCGATATTGAAACGCCTGAGAACAGCAACGGCGGCATGATCGATATGGTTTTGCCTATCCTAACGCTAACTCTAGCGACCGTTTACTTTATGATTGATTCAGGCTCAGCCGTTCTAACAGAAAAAGGTCTGCCATTTAGCGTGATCGGCTCATTTGAGAACACTAACGTTGGCTCATCATTAGTGTATGGCGCGATGTGTAGTTTGGTGGTTTCGATTGCGTTAGCACTGCGCCTAAAGCTAAGTGCTAAAACCTGGATGCAAGCCGCGCCGCAAGGTATCAGCGCGATGATGCCTGCGATTGTGATCCTATTCTTTGCTTGGACGATTGGTTCAGTAGTACGTGACATGAAAACAGGCATGTACCTAGCTTCAATGGCAAACGGTAACATCCCAGTTGAAATGCTGCCGGCTGTGGTATTTGTGCTCTCTTGTGCGATGGCATTTGCAACCGGTACCAGTTGGGGCACCTTTGGTATCATGCTGCCGCTAGCGGGTGATATTGCTGCAGCAAGTGATGTTCAAATGTTGCTACCTATGCTTTCTGCCGTATTGGCGGGCGCAGTATTTGGCGATCACAGTTCACCAATCTCAAGCACCAGCATTCTGTCGGCAACCGGCGCTGGCTGCCACCATATGGATCACGTCCTAACTCAGCTACCTTACGCAACTTCTGTCGCTTTCGGTGCCCTACTCGGTTACGTAGCCATTGGTTATACCCATTCAGCAATGATCGGCATGGCAGTCAGCGGCGCTTGGTTCTTAATGTTCTGCTTATATGCAATGCGTAAGAATCAACCTATCTTAACTACCGCCAAAGCGGCAAGTTAAAGCGCTAAGCCAGTTATGAGGAACACGACAAACGTCATGCAATGTGTCCCTTGTAACACTGTGTGAGTTGATCAAACTGAAACTCAAGATAATTTTGAATACTGTCTAAGCCATCTTCTTGGTAGTGAGAAACGTAGAGAAGTTGGCTTAGATTTTCTTTGGCAATCAGCTCTAGAGTATTTTTCACCAGAACTCGACCTAAATAGTCCAAACCTTGATAAGGCTCGTCCAAAATCAGCAGCGTTGGTTGTTTCACAATCGCTCGCGCAATCAATAACAAACGTTGTTGCCCATATTCCAATTGCTTAAATGACGTCTTCTCATATCGCGCCATATGAAGAATCGTGAGCCACTCCTTAGCGATATTGATTTCTTTTTTACTTGGTTGGGTATATAGCCCAATGGAGTCATAGAAACCTGACAGAATCACATCCAATGCGCTGCAGTTGACGCGGTATTGCAGGTGCAAAGCCGACGATACCATACCGATGTGTTGCTTGATTTCCCATATTGTCTCACCACTGCCACGCTTTTTGCCAAAGATGTGAATATCATTACTGTAGCACTGCGGATGATCGCCAAATATCAGCCCTAACAAGGTGCTTTTTCCACAGCCGTTGGGGCCTTTCACTTGCCAGTGCTGACCTTTATCAATCCGCCAATTTAAATCTGTAAAAATGGTTTTATCTGTGTATTCCACCTTACCGCTTTTCAGTTCAAAAATCGGGTTGTCGAAATGCGTCGAATGTTGGTGCTGACGGATCAAACCCATCATCTCTTCGCTCTGCTTTTCTGACTGAGACTTAATCTGAGCGATGATTGGGTGCTCATCCCAGCTCTGCTTATCCATGGTGCTATCGAGCTTACCGCCATTAAACAGAGCAATCAGCTCTATCCAATCCGGCATATCGGATTCACGTGAAAAGGTGATAAGCATTTGTACCGATTGAGAAAGCCTCTGCAGATATTCCGCCAATGCACCTCGATGCTCGACATCTAAGCCAGTAAACGGGTTATCTAGCAAGACTAAATCTGGCTTTGCTGCCAGCGCGCGCGCCAACATCACACGCCTTGTCTCACCCGTTGAAAGCACTCGAAATCCGCTCTGAGCTAACTGGACGAGATCGAGCTCTTCAATCAGGGTTTGCGTTAAGGCTTCATCTTGACTCACTTCAAAGATCAAATCATAAACCAAGCTGCCTTGGTCAATGCGGTCAAGAAAATCGGTGTCGTCTTTTTCAATCTCCTGCTCTAGCAAGCGCTGCTGTTCAGATAGCGAAACTTGAGCAATATGGCAGCCTTCAATTCTCAACTCGCCCGATTCAGGCTCGATTTCACCGCACAACAAGTCACCAAGCATTGAGCCAATATCTCCCTGTGAGCTAAAAATGCCCCAAGTTTGCTCCGCTTCAATGTGCCAGTTATCGACAGTGAGTGTTGAGGTGTTTTCCTTTGCAGTGAGCTGATGAAAATGAATCGGCATTGTGTCTATCTTCCATGATTTATTGTCGTTTTATTTGTTATACCAAGCTTACTGTTTCTAATGCCAACGTTTGGCACGAGAAAACCCCACGCATTGGATAAAATGTGACCTGAAAAGAGAATGTGCATTTCACAATAAAGAGCGAATAAGAAAAGTGTGAGCTACCAACATTCCATTAAGGGCTCAGAGTAAGGATGTTTTTGCAAATGCAGGACTATAAACGAGAAAACCCCAGCATTTCTGCTAGGGTTTTGAATGTGGCGAAGAATTGAAGTCGCACACGACTAGGGATTTGAGCCAAGCCACTAAAAGACCATTTCACTAAAAGCATGACGCGGAATTGTCGAAAAATTAAACCATGTCAAATTTATATTCCCCAACAATTACAGTCCGTGTTGAAACCTGAAATGCTTGTTATACTCACATCACACTTATTGTTGCGAACACAGCTATCAAAAACAGAGACACGATTACATAAGCTACGATTAGCATAATCGATATTGCTGTAAACGGCTTTTTGTCGATTTCGACAAATCTAAGCATAGTGTTTTTCACAATATCTATTCGCTGCGTAAGTTTCAGAAGAGCATATGACAATATATGCATCCATAACCAAACCGAAGTGAGCAAGCTAGAGTAGAATGCTATCCCCTCAGGAAATGCATATACTACCTCAGAATCCCATCCGCCTTTGATCTGATAATTCCCAGGAGAAATTTCAATCAGCATATCAGAAGTTAAGTCATTTAACGTTTGCATTGCAATAGGTAGCTGGTCTAAATATAACCAAGTTGAAAGTGAATCACCAATTGAGAGCCATGTAGGGTTAACAATAAAATATTTAGCCGATGTAATACCAAAATAGAAAATCAATGCTGAAATAATTAGGTCTATGATTAAAACTAAGATAAGTTTAACTAGACCTTTTGTTTTTAACTTTCTAAAAATGAGCCTAGTCGCCGACAAGGAAGCAAAATCTATAGCAATTAGAGAAAGTACTATTGGAAGAGCACTACTAAATATCACTTTTTTAAAGTTAGCTTCGTTTATCCATGCAGAATACTCAGGGAACGAAAAGTAACAAATTATTGTAATGAAAGTTACCCAACATATAGTGAGTAAGGCTGACTTAAAAAAAGCTTGAAAAGAGATTAACCTGAAACCAAAAAAATTATCAGAAATATGAGAGAAAGTAATCAACGCATGCAGAGCTACTGGTGAGCTTTTTAAGCTTTTAACGATGTTTTTCAGTTTATTCTTAAACTCATCATTCACCCCACTTTCAGCCAGGTGCGTAACATAGTATGCCATAACTATGATGCTACCAAGTCCCAAAAATAGCATCTTCGAAAAATCAAATACTGACAAACGTCCTCCTTTAACAATGTTTGATTGGGCGAGTGAGTATAACGACTCAATAACCGGCAGCTGGAACGCAGCGAAGCGCAGTGTAGGCTGTCCGGCGCCGTAGGCGCGTAGTTAATTGACTTGTTGAACGAAGCCGCTGCGCGGCAGAGTAAAGCGCATAAGCGCCATACTTCTGATACCCCATTGAACGATGGAATAGACAGGAGTAAATACCATGACACCCAACGAGCTCAACCGTTATCATTCTCTTTATGAACAACACCTTACCAACCTTAAACTGCAAGGTAAACGACCTGCAACCATTGATGCCTATTCTCGTGCAGTTCGTCGGATAAGCCGCTATTTTGATTGCTGCCCTGACACGCTCACCACCGACCAACTTAAGCAATACTTCGCCAGCCTGATCCAAACTCACTCGTGGAGTACCATCAAACTCGACCGTAACGGCTTGCAGTTCTTCTATCGTTACACCCTCGATAAACAGTGGCAATGGCTCAACATTGTCAAACCACCTCGCACCCAAACTCTGCCCGATGTGATGACGCCTAATCAGGTTGCACAATTGATTAGCCACACTCACCAACTTCGTTATCAAGTCTTCTTTCTTACTCTCTATTCCATGGGGCTTCGCCTCGGTGAAGGCTTAAACCTGACCGTGAATGACATCGACGCGCAGACGATGCAGCTCCATGTACGCAATGGTAAAGGCGGCAAAGACCGACTCGTGCCACTGCCCAATCGGACGCTTCATGTGTTGCGGGCCTATTGGCAAACCCATCGTCATCCCACGTGGCTATTCCCAGGTAAAGGCTCTCACCTTGATAACCCAATGGACCGCGGCGGCATACAAAAAGCCATGAAACGCGTGCTTAAACAGTGTGGCATTAATAAACATATCTCCCCGCACTCACTGCGCCATTGCTTTGCCACTCATCTGCTCGAGCAAGGGGTGGATTTACGTTCTCTGCAAGTGCTACTTGGTCACGCCAGCCTCAACACCACGGCGCGATACACCCGTATGACACAGCAAAAACATCACGATGCGGCGCTCGCCATCAATCAGTTGGCTGATGCATTAACCATTACGTGGGAGGCAGTATGAGTACGTTTATTGAACTGCTACGCAGACACAAAGCGGCGCTGGAACATCAGTATGGTCATCAACTCAGCCAAGCTATGCGCTCGGCTATCCAAGCAATGTTGCAGTGTAAAACAGAGCAGCAAGGTCGCTCACAATGGTTCTGCGCTCACTGTCACCACGATGACCGACTGCCGCTCTCATGCGGTCATCGGCATTGCCCCCAATGCCAACACCGCACCACGTCGGACTGGTTACTGCGTCWAAAACGAAAGCTGTTACCTGTCCCTTACTTTATGGTGACCTTCACTTTGCCTGCTCAGTTACGAGCCTTAGCCTACTCACAACCTAAAGTGCTCTATCACATGATGTTCAGCGTCGCATCCAGCGTACTCAAAAAGCTTTGCACAACGTGAACATCAAGGCGAGCTCGGGTTCACCGCAGTGCTCCATACCCATAGTCGACAACGAAATCTCCATCCCCACCTACACATTATCGTCGCAGGGGGGCGATATGAAGCATCCAAACAAGTATGGCACAAGAGCCATCCACGCTACCTGTTTAATGCCAAAGCACTCGCGAAAGTCTGGCGAGCGAGAATGCTCACCGCGATTCGCCAACACCCCCAACTTTGGCTACCAGCATCCATGCCCAATCAGTGGGTGGTCGATTGCCGATTCGTCGGACGAGGTCAGCCTGCGCTGGAATATCTGTCACGCTATCTCTATCGTGGTGTGCTGCCTGATAAAGACATCATTCGCATCGACGAAAATAGTGTCACCTTCCGCTATCAAGATAGCCAAACTCAGCAATGGCAAAAGCGGACGCTGCCCACGCTGAAGTTCTTGATGCTCATCTTGCAGCATGTGCTGCCAAAAGGATTACAACGGGTGCGAGACTACGGCTTCTTACGTGGGCAGAACAGGCAAACGTTAATCCGCATACAACTGCTGTTACTCAGGCTGTTTTGTACCCCTGACGCTCTAGTGCCAACCAACAAAAGCAGGGCAATAAGGCTTTGCCCTTGCTGTCAGCATGAAATGATGTGCGTGGGCATCACTCGACCGAGGTAGCCGAAAGGCATTAGTAATAAGGAGAATGGCCGTCACGAAGATGAGGTAGCCGAAAGGCATTAGTAATAAGGAGAATGGCCGTCACGAAGATGAGGAGAAGCAACACATAAAACGGATAATATAAAATCGTTAACTCATTGATAAGGTAGAACTCTCTGCCTTGCGATGGCTGCGCTCGCCTTAAGAAAACGCTAAGGCAGCCCCCCTTATAAAGCAGATCGCACAATTTACTTATATAGAGGCTCGGGCTTGTTCAACACTCGGGATTTAACGCTGGCTGCGCAGCGCTTAATCCTTATTTGTTATGCTTTGCTTACTCACACTACGGAAGACACGACTTCATTGCTACTTCCGGCGACTGAACTAGCCAATAACATTAAATTGTCCGCTATTTGTTTAACATCATTTCCATAGCCTATAAACTGCATTACTTTTAGTAAAATACTTCTAAACTCAGTACCTTCTTTACTGCTTTGAGACGCTTTAAGTAGCTCTTTCTCTAAACCTAATACGCTATACGCTGATGTGGCAGCTTGCTTTAAGCTTTGAATATCGTTTGTCCGAAGGTATTTTTCGATCCCGGAAATCAATTGAGCAATGTAAATATCTAGAAACTCCTTTAACTCACCGGAGATAGCATCCACTTGGGATAATTGTTCAAACAGACTCTTTAGCTCATCGCAGAGACCTGATAACGTTTTTATTTCATCCCTGCTAAATTGACTAAAATTCGGATTATCTATAATCCAAGATGCTTGCTCTAATGCGCGAAATATATCTTCGCTTATGCCTTGGTTGAAAATTGACCATGACGAACTAAAATCCATACTAGTAAATAGCTTGTCCACTTTCATTAAGGAAGGCTCTATCGTATCGAGTGGAAATTTGATTGAGCCCAAATCTTTTCTTATTCCATCGGTCAGATCAATGACGTCAGCTATACACCGATAAATCTCTGATGTCATGTTAGGGTCTACATCGAGAGTAGTAACCCAAATCTGCTTCGCCTGTGCTTGTGCATTGGTAGGATTTTTTATTTCTTTTAAGACCTGAAGTAATTTCGATGCTGGATTACTCAAATTAAACTACCTATTCTATATTTTAGTTTATTAATCAGACAACTATAACTTACTACACCCACCCAAACCACGGAAAAGGCATAACGCCCAATTAAGTAGTGAGCAACGCTACCACCTAACTCAACCATTGTGCCGTAAACACTAAAGCCGATTCAAACCCAAAGTGCCAAGCGTTGCGAATCTGCTTGAATTGCTTGTTATGTGGCTGTTTTCTTACGAGCTATATTCCGCCTCGGTTTTAGCTCTCTAATTAAGTAATCCTCTAAAGCTAAGGCTAGATATGAATACTTTTCAGGAAATCCAACGGCAGCTAACTGGTGTGCTTCAGACCACTTAGCTTTAGGTTTGTAATATCCTCGACCTTTGCTCTTATCAGTAGTAATTACATGAGCAAGTAACCGTCGCGAGATGCCATGTTCCTTATAAACAGCGCAACCTTTAGATATGCCGACGCCGACGTAGATAACTTGCCCGCTAGAGTCGAATAGTGCGTAGACACCGCCTTTATCGTGGTAAGGGACTGAACTCTTCCAATCCCATTCACCTTGCCATTTAGGTATTGGTTCATTTACAGACCAATGGCAATCAAAAAACGAATTAGTTAAGCCTATGATTTTAGATAGATTGTCCACTCATTCCCTCGATAAGCCACATAACGCCCAATTAAGGGGTGAACAACACCTACACCCAAACCTAAGGCATTGTGCATAGACACTAAAACTGAAGTAGAAGCAAAAGTGCCAAGCGTTGTGAATCCCTCTTAAATGCTTGTATGGATAATAACCACTCAAATCGGGTAAGGTGAGACCCAGACTTTAGCTTCAACTAAAGTTCTTCTATCTGGTAGTTCGATTGAACAATGGCTCCTCTAATGAGAGACCGGTAACAAGTACGAACGCCTGATAGAACTCCAAGCACCACACTCGAATAGTCTTCTGGGTCTCGAGCCCGCATTTGCAAGCAAGAGTTAGCTTATTATGAATACAGACACACTTCAAAACATTAATGTCGGCGTTGATACTGGCAAGTCACAATTAGACATTTACATCCGCCCACTCGATATTTACTTCACGGTTCCAAACACTGAGAAAGGCATCATCGAGGCAATAAAAACCATTAGAAAACATCGTACCTCAACGAGTCGTTATCGAAGCGACTGGTCGACTAGAAATGCCATTTATTCTTGCCTGTGACAAAGCCAATTTGCCTTATGTTATCGCCAACCCTTTGCATTTAAAAAGGTTCGCTGGTGCTATAGGTCAAAGAGCTAAGAATGACCGTTTAGACGCGGCACTTATTGCTCACTATGCCGAAGCCATTAAACCGAAACTCACTCAAATAAAAAGCGAAAACATACGTTTAATGAGTGACTTAGTCACTAGACGCAATCAATTACTCTCGATGCAAACCATGGAGAAAAACAGAATACAAGTTCTACCCCAATCTCTTGCCTCTTCTATAAAACCCATCTTAACTGCACTCAAAAACCAGATAACAAAAATAGAAGAAAAAATAACAAAACTCATCGATACCTGCCCTGAGTATCAAGCCAAAAACGCTCTACTACAAAGCATGCCAGGAGTGGGAAAAATAGTCGCCGCTTCTATCATCAGTAATGTACCTGAACTCGGTTATATCACCAATAAACAAGCCTCTTCTCTCATTGGCGTTGCTCCAATAACAAGAGAAAGCGGTCGCCTCAAAGGTAAGCGAATGATCCAAGGCGGACGAGCTCAAGTCAGAACCGTTTTATACATGGCGATGATGTCGGCTATCCAGTGTAATCCCCTTTTTAAAGCCACATATGAACGATTACTGGCGGTAGGAAAACCTAAAAAAGTGGCTATCGTTGGCTGCATGAGAAAGATGGTTGTGATACTAAATTCAATGCTAAGAGACGGTGTCATGTGGGATAAAGATAGCGCCAAAAATTAACTATTGACGCCATAGTCTCTTGTTATGTGCAAATTTTTATTCCACGACTCGAAAAGTAAGCACTAATTTTATACCACCTTTGCTCGCTAACCCCTGAAAACAGCTCTCTCCAATCAGGGCAGCTTTCATAATAACCACTTTCTGCGGATACAAGAAACGAGTCAATTGATTCTGGGTGGAAATTGACCCCTAGTTTTGCGAAATGCTGCTTATAATTTTCAATTATTTTTAACGATGTTTCATCGCTAGCGAGCTCTAAAGAGTTAGTAAGTATCGGGTACCAATTCATATTGTAAGTAAAAAAGTGATCCCAACCTTCCATGTCAGCTACTGATTCTAAATAGGCGACAACAAAAATAAGCCACTCATCTTCTGTAAGCAACTCAGTATTTGTAAGCCCTTTATCGAATATCTCTTCTACGTTTAACATTAATACTCCATTTGCACATAACGCCGCATTCTTAAGAATCCCCTCATAATTTCCATATAAAACAATGAGTAGACGCACATCGCTCATTCTGATCTAATGAATTTCGCCAAAAACACACCTGATTAAATGGATTTAATAGGAATTCCTAACGATGCGCGATGTTCAAATTCTACAGCAAACTATCGAAAACCAGTGCCCAAACATTCACAAAAAACGACTTAGATCTCTGATGCTTGCAACTAAAACGGTACTCGATGGTTCGGACCTTA
>NZ_QLYZ01000018.1 GCF_003350325.1 Vibrio rhodolitus
ATGCGTTGGCAGAGAGGGTGAACGGCATTTTGAAAATGGAATATCTCTTGCGAAAGCCTAAAGATGTAGCTCAAGCAAGAAAAATGGTCGCTGAGTCAGTAGAAATCTATAATCAGATGAGGCCTCATACAGCGCTAAAATACAAAACGCCCGATGAAGTACACCGAGCGTTTTAACTAAAAAGTGTCAACCCATATCAGGACGGGTCATGTTGATAGGGAATCTTACAGTACTGCTGCAATGCCTTGGCAAAGCGGTAGCATGTTTGCTTTTGTCATACCAGCAACGCTAATACGACCTGAGCCAACAATGTAGATACCAAATTCATCTTTAAGGCGTGTTACTTGCTCTTTGCTCAAACCAGAGAAAGAGAACATGCCATTTTGACGTTCGATAAAGCTAAAGTCGGCATCAACACCTTGCTCTTTTAGTGTTGCGACAAACAATTCACGCATTTCTTGAATGCGATCGCGCATCTCTTTAATTTCCGCTTCCCATTCTTCACGAAGATCTGCGTCGTTTAGAATGTAGTTTACGACTGCCGCACCGTGTGCTGGTGGGTTAGAGTAGATAGAGCGAATGATAGCTTTTACTTGAGAAAATGCGGTAGTAGCAACATCGGCAGACTCACCAACAAGAGTAAATGCACCAACACGTTCGTTGTATAAGCCAAAGTTTTTCGAGAATGAGCTCGCAACCAAAATCTCTTTATTGTACTTAGCAAAAGTACGTAGACCTGCTGCATCTTCTTCTACGCCAGAGCCGAAACCTTGGTAAGCAAAATCAAACAGTGGCAGTAGTTTTTTCTCTGCGACAAGTTTTGCTAGTGCTTCCCACTCATCTGCTGTTGGATCAATACCCGTTGGGTTATGGCAGCAGCCGTGTAGTAGTACGATATCACCAGCGTTTGCTTGCTCTAGATCCGCTACCATTGCTGCGAAGTCCTTATCCTTGGTTTCCGCGTTGTAGTAGCTGTATTGTGCTGTTTCAAGACCAGCAGCGGTAAATACACCGATGTGGTTTGCCCATGTAGGGTTGCTGATCCAGATTTTCACATCGCCAAGTTGGCGTTTAATGAATTCGCCAGCCACGCGAAGTGCGCCTGTACCACCTGGTGCTTGTGCCGTTTTCGCACGTTGCTCTGCCACGATTGCAGAGTCATTGCCAAATAGCAGTTTTTGCACTGCAAGACCGTATTCTGCGGTGCCTTCGATTGTTAGGTAAGACTTGGTTTTTTCAGTTTCAACCAATGCAGCTTCTGCTTTTTTTACTGTAGCAAGTACAGGGGTTTCACCTTGCTCGTTTTTGTAAATACCTACACCAAGGTTAATTTTTTCGGCGCGAGGGTCCTTTTTAAACTCTTCAGTAAGACCAAGGATAGGGTCTGCTGGCGCTGCAACTACTTTTTCAAACATAATCGTCATCCATGTTAATCGAAGGGATAAATACTGTGATCTGAATATTTATACCTTTATGAGTGACAAGTGACAACACTAAATGGGTAGAAAATAGAAATTTTATTCACTGCTGGTGAAATTGGAAATGAATCGTGGATTTTTTCTAAACAACACTCGCCATAAATGGCAGAGATTTCCGACATAACTTAGAAAACAAGTGCCAACTTAATAATCTTGTCTTGGATGCCAAAGTCGCTAATTGATTGTCAATTAAAGTAGCTTAAGGGTTTAGTGACTAAACGATGGTGCTAGTAGGGCTCGCATTATTGCCGAGTTTGAGGGGAATAGAGGCTTTTTATTAGTGAAAGAGCTATTTTCTGGATAAAGCGGTCAGTTTCACACGAGAAAAGACCGCTTAAAGCATTACTTTTTGAGCTGAATTTGAGATTCGTGTGCGTGAGTTTCAAAGTCTGGGTTATTCGACATAGCTTTAGTCGCCCAGTTGTTTAAATCAGCTAAGATAGCGTTTAATGCATGCTTTTTGCTGACAGTTTCATTATGAGGGACTTCGATCTCTGCTTTAGGGTGATGCCCGGTCGCTTCTTGCGCGATATGCAGCCAATCAGGATGCCAGTAGTAAGGTTGTCCAGATGGTGTCGTCCAAGCATGGACGCCGTTAGTTTCACCTTTGTATTGAATATCGTCTTCGTTGTACTTTTTCATTATTAGTGTCGCTTATCGTGTGGCTTGAGGTAGTTCACTCTTATTATGTAAATCTACCATATGTGCGCAAAAATAATGTGATGCCAACCGTTTTGGTTGGCATCGTATTGAGAATTAATTACTTCTCGTTGAGATGGTCGATAATGGCTCGCTTGGCATGCTCCTGTGTGGCGACTTCGCCTTGTGGGACGTCGAGCTGTTTTTTGGGATGCAGTCCCATTGCGTCTTCCGCAATATGTAGCCAGTCAGGGTGCCAAAAGTAAGGATTGCTGCCATCAGGGTGACTCCAGCTATGCACTCCTTGATGGGCACCGTTGTAAGAGAGATCATCCAAAGTAAATTGTTTCATCGTCACCTCGTCGTTTAGCTCTTTATTGCTAGTATGGGATATAAACTGCGCTTTTGCGTGCTGCTTGGCTAGCTCGAATTGTGACTAATTACTTTGCACTAATCGTTATGCATCGAGAATTTCTGATCTTGTCTGTGCTATGGTGCGAGAGATTGCATCAGAGGGAATTATGAATCGATATCAGCAATTAGCAGATTTAATTAAGCAACAAATTCAACATGACACGTGGCGAGCAGGGGAGCGGATGCCTTCGATTCGAGTGATCAGTCGCAGCCACTCTGTTAGTACGGGTACCGTATTGCAAGCTTACCAACAGCTTGAAGCGCAAGGATGGATTGTTGCCAAACCGCAGTCTGGCTATTTTGTTAGTGCAAAGCTCGACCGAGTTGAAGACCCAAAGCAAGACGCCTTGTGTACCTATCCCTCGCTCAATGATCGCTTATTTGAGTTTCTAAAATCCCACAATCAAGAACCGTTCTTGAAACTTGGTTCTGCTTTTCCAGAGCCAAACCTTTTTCCCTTGGAGGCGCTCAATCGCAGTTTAGCCAGTGCGGGTCGCAGAGCCAAGCCCGAGAGTATTTTGGCGCACATGCCTCCGGGGATTGAGGGACTAAGAAGGGCAATTGCTCAACGTTACATCCAGCAAGGTTTAAATATTAGTCATGATGATATTGTGATCACCTCTGGCGCGTTGGAAGCGCTTAATCTAAGTATGCAAGTTGTCACCAAACCCGGTGATGCGGTGGTAATAGAAATGCCAACATTTTATGGCGCTTTGCAATGTGTCGAGCGGCTAGGCTTAAAGGCAATTCCTTTGGCGCTGCATAGCAATCAAACCTCAGCTTTGGTGCAGTTAGAACAAGCTTTTAGCCAACACAATGTAACAGCTTGTTGGCTCATGAGTAACTTTCACAATCCAACCGGGCAGAGCTTGAGTGATGTTAGCAAACAAAAGATTGTGGAATTAGCGCGAAAACATCAGGTTCATCTGATTGAAGATGATGTTTATGGTGAGCTTTACTTTGCGCAAGATAAGCCAAGTAGCTTGAAGTCATTTGATAATGGGCAGCAAGAACAAGTGCTGCATTGCTGCTCTCTGTCAAAGAGTTTGTGTCCGGGATATCGCCTTGGTTGGGTGGTATCAAAACGCTTTCATCAACCGATTCAAAAACTGCAGATGATGTCGACGCTTTCAGGCAGTGCGCCTATTCAGCTGGGCATCGCTCACTATCTGCAGCACGGCAGCTTTGATAATCACCTGCGTAGGCTGCGCAAGACCCTACACCAGCGTACCCAGCACATGGCTGATATGTTGCGTCGATATATGCCAAGTTCAGTAGAGTTCACTCGGCCCCAAGGTGGTTATTTTCTTTGGTTAAAACTGCCAGATGGTGTAAGTGGTGAGAAGCTAAGCCAGCAGTTAGCGGAATATGAGATCACTGTGGCTAGCGGTAGCTTGTTTGCTAACAATAGTGAATGTGACGGTTTTGTGCGCCTCAATACTACATTTGCTCACTTAGCTGAAACGGAACAAGCGATTAAACAAATGGGTGATTTACTTCGCTTAGCGCTAAAGGAAGCAACTGTTTAGTCATTTTTGTTTAAAACTGTATTACGTCGTCTCCCCAAAAATGTGGTGCACTGCTTTTATTGAGAGAATAAGGAGTACACTATGGAAAAGCAGCAAGTGAACAATCAAATATTACTTATTGGCGTGGCAATCATCAGTGCGTTATTGGTGATCGTCGGTCATTTGATTTTAACCAAATCTTTTGTGCAGTTTGCATGGGTAGAGTACACCGCAGCAGCCATCCCGTTTGTGATGTTTGGCTTGTGTTTACTGGGCGTAAAATTGGCAACTCGCGCCCAGGATAGAGTAGATCCAAAGCAGAAGTGATGATGGGCGTGTCTGTCGCGATTAAAGTGCTCGCATGTAACTTTATAATATCTGCCCAAAACAAAAGAGACCTCCCGAAGGAGGTCTCTTAGATACTTGTAACGTCTAAGTCAAATGGCTTAGAAGTTTGCAGAGCGTGGTGTACGTGGGAATGGGATCACGTCACGAACGTTGCCCATACCAGTTACGTAAGATACTAGACGCTCAAAGCCTAGACCGAAACCTGCGTGTGGCACTGTGCCGTAACGACGTAGGTCGCGGTACCAGCTCATGTGCTCAGGATCGATACCTACCTCACGCATACGCGCATCTAGGATCTCTAGACGCTCTTCACGCTGAGAACCACCGATGATTTCGCCGATACCAGGTGCTAGTACGTCCATTGCCGCTACAGTCTTACCGTCATCGTTAGCACGCATGTAGAATGCTTTGATGTCTTTCGGGTAGTTCTTAACAATTACTGGCGCTTTGAAATGTTCTTCAGCTAGGTAACGCTCGTGCTCAGAAGACATGTCGATACCCCATTCAACTGGGAATTCGAACTCACGACCTGAATCAAGAAGAATTTGGATTGCGTCAGTGTAGTCAACTTGAGCAAAATCAGAAGAAACAAATTGCTCTAGACGAGTAATCGCTTCTTTGTCGATGCGTTGAGCGAAGAACTCAAGATCATCACGACATTCCGCTAGTACTGCGTTGAAAACAAACTTCAGCATGTCTTCTGCAAGTTTTGCTACGTCGTCTAGTTCTGCGAACGCAACTTCTGGCTCAACCATCCAGAATTCCGCTAGGTGACGGCTGGTGTTTGAGTTTTCAGCACGGAAAGTTGGACCAAACGTGTAAACTTTGCTCAGTGCACAAGCGTAAGCTTCAGCGTTTAGCTGACCAGATACTGTTAGGAAAGTCTCTTTACCGAAGAAATCTTCGTTGTAGTCAACTTTACCTTCATCAGTGCGAGGTAGGTTTTCCATGTCTAGCGTAGAAACGCGGAACATTTCACCAGCACCTTCTGCATCAGAAGCTGTGATTAGAGGAGCAGAAACCCAGAAGTAGCCTTGCTCGTGGTAGAAACGGTGAATAGCTTGCGATAGACAGTTACGAACACGTGCTACTGCACCCATTACGTTAGTACGTGGGCGTAGGTGAGCAACTTCACGTAGGTACTCAATAGAGTGACGAGTTTTCGCCATTGGGTAAGTATCAGCATCTTCAACCCAACCCACAACTTTAACTTCAGTTGCAGCAAGTTCGAATGCTTGACCAGCAGCAGGTGAATCCACAACCTTACCAGTTACTTCAACAGAGCAGCCAGTGGTTAGCTTTAGCACTTCGTCGTTGTAATTATTAAGATTATTAGGGACCACGGCCTGAATCGGGTCGAAACAAGAGCCGTCATAGATGGCAAGGAAAGAAATTCCAGCTTTGGAATCACGACGCGAACGGATCCAGCCGCGAACAGTTACTTCACTGTCTACTGCTAGCTTACCGCTCAGTACGTCTTTTACAGGCGCGTAAGTCATGTTAACAATAATCTCCATTGAGGATTAGGGTAAAAATTTAACCCAATGTCTGAGCGATGAATCTTGCAGTCATTTGACCGAAATTTCGCCAAAACATTGGGTTGTCATTACTTTTTCATCGAATGAACATATTACCTGTCAATTCGATTGCTTCAACCTTTATTATCGATTTCGCGTCGATAATTCCGCTATTTTTTTACGTCATGGCTGTGACCTAACGAAAATTGGTTGATAAGTTGCTCGAGACGCTCGGAGAGCTGCTCTAAGTCTAGGCTAATATCCCGCGTTTGTGAGGCCAATTGCGAGGTATCATCAGCATGAGAGGTAATGGTATCCACTTTACCTTGAATGTGGTGGCTAACCGAAGATGTTGTATGTGTCTTCTGTTGTATCTCTCTCGTATGATCAAGCACTTGATGCATTTCATTAACCACTTCGTGCATAGTGGTCGACAAGCTTTCTACATCTTCAGAGCGTTGATGGGCTTGGGCGCAAACTTGGTCAACTGACGCCAGCGATTCTTGGCTGCCTTGTTGGAATTGCTCGATGATGCTTTCAATATTTCCGGTGGCTTCAGCGGTGCGTGCTGCTAAGTTACGCACTTCCTCTGCAACGACGGCAAAGCCACGCCCTTGTTCACCCGCGCGCGCCGCTTCAATAGCTGCATTCAGCGCCAACAAGTTGGTTTGTTCAGCGATGCCGCTAATCACTTCCAGAATCGAAGACACTTCGGTTGTCTGATCGTTGAGCGAGGTGATTTTCTCTTTAACATTATCAATCGAGCCTACAAGTTGTTTGATGTCCTCGCTAGCACTGTGCGCGCTTGCCGCACTTTGCGTCACCACTTCAACGGTGTGATTGACCAAAGAGGTCGCTTCTTGGGTTGCTTGCTCGGTATGGCTTTGTTGCTCAAGCATATTGTTAATGTTGCTCTGAACATCATTGGTTTCTGCTTGTTGGTTATTCGCGGCGTCATCGGTAGATTGTGCTACGTCAGTCAAACGACTGGCAGAGCTGGAGAGAGAGTGGGTGGTTTGTTGCACCTTGTGCAGACTGTCACTTACGGTATCCATAAACGAGTTAATCGAGTTGGTTAGCAATCCAATCTCGTCTTGCTGCTTTGACTCTAAACGACCGGAGAGATTTTTTGACTCAGAAACCTGTGACATAAACTTAGAAGCAGCTTGTAATGGTGTGACAACGATTTTGCGCGTTAGCGCCATAGTCAAAACGAAACCGATGAAAGTGATAGAGGACATGATAGCCACGGCGATCATCGCCTGTTTGCTGACCATGGAATTGACGTGGTTCATATTGTACTCAAGGCGAATCGCGCCCAGTACTTCGCCTTCTGGCGCTGCGTGGCAGCCCACACAGTTGGTTCCGCGATAGTTCAGGCTAGATTTCATCGGTAGAGCGACGACCAAACCTTTGCCCCAATCGGATTGGATCGGTTCAATTACCAATTCACCCGCGAGGGCGCGTTTATCAATCTCATCAACGGGCGCTTGATTTGCACCGCCAGGACCATAGATTTTGTTCACAGCTTCGGCGCGTAAAACGCGCACCTCTTCGATGCCATCTTGAGCCATGGCTTTTTCGCGTAAGGTCTCTTTTTGTGACATGGTGCCGGTAAGCATCATCATATTGAGACTATCGAAGTAATTGCTTGCTTTATCGTGTAGTTGTTCGCTTAAGACGTCGTGAATAAGTTCTTTTTGTTGCTTGTATTGATAGAAAGTTGAGACCGCGAGTACACAACCAAAAACCAGTACTAACGCGACTAAGAGCTTAAAAGTAATTGTTGAGCGCATGAAAAGTTACTTTTTATTAGAATGGACGTAACAAGTTTAAGGAACTGACGCAAGTGTTGTTACAATAAGGTGTTTTTATTGTGACCATGCACGAGGTGGGGTTATTGTAATTGTGATGTGATTAACATGTGGTCATTCTGTTGTCGTGACGACAAAAAATCGACGCAGATATAATTCGATGTGTAAAATAATGAAATTATTTAAGCAAATAAGACAAAATAAGTCTCCTTCATGCGGTAGAGATGAAACAGCAAGTCCGCTAAGATGTGACATCAATTTTTAGTTGGGTAACCGAGATGAAAACAGAGTTGTACAAAGAGTTTATGTTTGAAGCCGCGCATCATTTGCCTCATGTTCCAGAAGGGCATAAGTGCGGTCGTCTACATGGACACTCTTTTTTAGTTCGTCTTTACGTTGAAGGGGAAGTGGATCCGCATACTGGCTGGGTGATTGATTTTTCGGAGATCAAGTCTGCATTCAAACCGATCTATGATCGCCTTGACCACTATTATCTCAACGATATTGAAGGTTTGGAAAACCCAACAAGTGAAGTGCTGGCGAAATGGATCTGGCAGCAACTAAAACCTTCATTACCTTTGCTAAGTAAAGTTGAAATCAAAGAAACCTGCACGGCAGGCTGCATTTATAAAGGGGAATAACCCCTTAACTCTTATAAAAGCCAATCTCAGATTGGCTTTTATAATCGATGGCGCATAATGCGCTCTTTGCCGTTTTTCCCATAAAACAGCTTAGCTTCTTCACTAAAACCGACCGCGGCAAAAAACTTTTGTGACGCTTCATCAGCAGCAGGCAAAGTGACGCACAGTGAGTCACTGTTGGCATCGATAGCATTTGCGTAGACAAACAGCTTCTGCATAGCCTTACGACCCCACCCTTGGCGTTGGTAACGCTTATCTAACACCATGTATTTCAACGCGAGCTCGTGTCTTCGGGCAAACGTAGCCGAGTGGGAAAATGCTTTATCTAGGACTAAATAGCCAATAGGGTGCTGCTCGGCATACAGCGCGAGAATCACTTCATATTTGGAACGGTTATGGTAAGCCTGCTCAAAGGGTAGGTGAGCGGCTTTTTGCTCTGCCAACACTTCAAGCTGCATTAAACTGGCAAAATCTTTTAACTTAGCCGGCTTGATTGCAATCATATAGCCTCATTGATACTGCAATGTTCAATCTCAGTTATGTATTGAACTGGACTGATACAAAAATGGCGACCTCAAGAGTCGCCATTATATCGTCAAATATATCAATAGAGTATGACTCTAATAATATTTCGACTGGTGATCACTATTAAAGTTAGCAGATAACTTTAATTGCCAAACCACCTTGAGAAGTTTCGCGGTATTTCGCGTTCATATCTTTACCAGTTTCTAGCATCGTCTCGATAACTTTATCTAGAGATACTGTTGGTGCAGATGAACGACGAAGTGCCATGCGCGTTGAGTTGATTGCTTTTACTGCAGCAATACCGTTACGCTCGATACATGGTACTTGAACCTGACCAGCAACTGGGTCACAAGTTAGACCTAGGTTATGCTCCATCGCGATTTCAGCCGCCATACATACTTGCTCTGGGCTACCGCCCATAAGCTCAGCAAGACCAGCCGCCGCCATAGAACATGCTACGCCAACTTCGCCCTGACAGCCTACTTCAGCACCAGAGATAGAAGCGTTACGCTTGTAAAGACCACCGATCGCGCCAGAAGCTGCGAAGTAACGGATGTAATCTTTTTCAGTTACGGTTTGGATGAACTTGTCGTAGTACGCTAGAACAGCAGGGATGATGCCACATGCGCCGTTAGTTGGAGCCGTTACAACACGACCGCCAGCTGCGTTTTCTTCGTTAACTGCGAAAGCAAACATGTTTACCCAGTCTACAACTGCCATTGGATCGTTAGAGGTTTTCTCTGACGTTAGTAGCTGTTGACGCAGTGCTGCTGCACGGCGAGGTACACGTAGTGGTCCAGGTAGAATACCTTCTGTATTCATACCACGATCCATACCTTCGCGCATTGTTTTCCAAATGTTAGCAAAGTAAGTGCGAGATTCTTCGTCAGAGTGAAGTGCCGCTTGGTTCTTCATTACCAAAGTACTGATAGAAAGACCGTGCTCTTTACACTGGTTCACTAGCTCTTCAGCAGTCGTGAATGTGTAAGGAACCTTGATTGGGTTCTCTTCTTCTTTACCGAAGTTCTCTTCATCGACGATGAAACCACCACCGATTGAGTAATAAGTCTTAGAGTATGCTACTTCGTCATCAATCCACGCGTGGATCTGCATGCCGTTTTCGTGTAGCGATAAGTTAGTAGTATGGAAGTTCATACCACCATCTTTAGGGAACGATACTGTGTGACAGTGCATGCCAACAGGAAGGCGCTCAGTTTCTTCTACGCGAGCAATAAAGCCCGGAATAGAGTCGATATCTACTTTCTCAGGGGTATTGCCAGCAAGACCCATGATGATAGCGATGTCTGTGTGGTGACCTTTCCCTGTCAGTGATAGTGATCCATAAACGTCAACGGTGATTTTAGTGATGTCGCGCAATTTTCCCATTGAACGAAGATCATCAATAAATTCTTTACCCGCTTTCATTGGACCAACAGTGTGTGAGCTAGAAGGACCAACGCCGATTTTATAGATGTCAAAAACACTAATCATATCGATTACCTCATAAGTAAGCCTCCCGTCAAAAGGGAGGCTTAATTTCATTATACTTTTTTGCTTTAGCTACCAGTTATAAGGGCTGGTAATTAAAGAGCGCCGTAGATTACAGAAGTAATCGCTGCAAGACCACAGATAACTGTGAAAAGCTGTACAGGTGCTGAAGTTTTGTACTTAGCCATTGCTGGTACTTTGTGCATCGCGAATACAGGTAGGATGAACAGGATAGCCGCGATCATTGGTGCGCCCATTGTTTCAATCATGCCTAGGATGCTTGGGTTAACAATTGCAACGATCCAAGTAGTGATAACGATGAAGATTAGAGAACCTTTCTCGATCTTGCTTACCGGAGTAGAAGAACGAGATTTGATTAGACCTACTAGACCTTCGTGTGCACCTAGGAAGTGACCGAAGTAGCTAGAAGTAATCGCAGCGAAAGCAACAACAGGACCCATGTAAGAGATGATTGGGTTGTCGTGTACGTTAGCTAGGTAAGATAGTACAGAGATGTTTTGCTCTTGTGCCATTGCTAGTTGCTCTGGAGATAGAGATAGAACAACAGAGAACACGAAGAACATAACGAAGCCCATTAGCATCATCGCAGCGCCACCAGTGATAGCGTCAGTTTTCTTAACTGCGTCGTCACCGAAGTTCATGCGTTGTTCTTTTGAGAACTGAGAGATAACAGGGCTGTGGTTGAATGAGAACACGATGATTGGAATTGCTAGCCAAACAACTACAGGCATAGAGCTGAAGTCTGGTGCAACTGACATCATTGAAGTGTTCCAATCAGGAATTAGGAATACAGATAGAGCTAGTAGGATGAATACTAGTGGGTAAACCATCGCTGAAGTTGCTTTCAGCATTAGCTCTTTACCGAATACTACGCCCGCAGTCATCGCAAGGATAAGCGCGCCAGAAAGTAGCCAGCGAGGAATTGATTCCATACCCATTTGGTTAACTAGGAAAGAGTCAACCGTGTTAGTGATACCAACACCGTAGATAAGAACGATAGGGTAAATAGCGAAGAAGTAAGCGAAAGTGATTAGGTTCGCGCCAGTTTTACCGAAGTGTTCTTCAACAGTATCAGTGATGTCTGCTTCTGGGTTCTTTGCAGAAAGAACGAAACGAGCTAGTGATTTGTGTGCAAACCAAGTCATTGGTGCTGCAATTAGAGCAAGAACAACTAGAGGCCAGAAACCGCCAGCACCTGCTTTGATAGGTAGGAATAGTACACCTGCACCTACCGCAGTACCGAATAGTGATAGACACCAAGTGAAGTCTTTGTAAGTAAACTTACTAGACGATTGCTCAGCCGCAGCTGAAGTAGTAGTAGAGTTCATATTTGGGATACTCATTTTTTGGGAACAGGAAATAAGTCGGGTGCAATTCTGCAAGAAAGAATTACATAAAAATTAGATCTAAATCATAAAACGATGGGGATGCGCTAATGATATTCCAAAAAGGAGTTTTTTGTCACGAAAATGACGTGCTACACGTGATTTTTCTTAATGCCTCGCATTAGAAAAACTTATTAAAATGATGAGCTGTATTTATTTTGTTCATAGCAAGCGTTTGCGTCAAACGCCCGTTTTAACCGTATGAAATGTCAAAAAGAGACTAAATTCGCGAAGTGAATTATTTTTATACTAGTTGCGCTTGTAATGCTTGAATGATTTGTGCCGTCATCCCCCAAATAAAGTGCTGACCGTAGTTGATACCGAACACCTTATGCTGATCTTGGTTGATAAAAAACGTACTACTTTTGAGCTGTTGCGGATCTAAAATAATCTCAAGTGGCACCTCAAACACCTCATCGACTTCGTTTTGGTCGATACGAGTTTGGTAGTCTGCTTGAATAAAAGCTAAATAGGGTGTGACAGAAAAACGGCTAATGGTTGGTAACGCCGCCATTTGCCCAAAAACGTCAATTTTGTTGGCTGTAACGCCAATTTCTTCAAACGTCTCACGCAACACAGTTTGCATTAAAGAGTTATCACTTGGCTCAAACTTGCCACCAGGAAAACTAACCTGCCCGGGATGATGCTTTAAGTGGTTAGCCCGTTTAGTAAATAGCACGTGCAGTGCGCCATCTCGTTCAACAAACCCTATTAAAACGGCGGCTTTGCGCAGGGGTGTATCTTGCAACAACGCGAGCCGTCTTAGCGAACCTTCATGGTATGGAACTGGTTGCTTAAATTGAAAGTGTTGAATTAACGCATCTCGACTGGTGGGTAAGCGCACAATTCCTCCCGTATCTATTTGAAAAAGCCGTTTTTATGGATCATGCTTTGAGTTGTGAGCATCGAAACTTTACTTGGGTATAACATAAAAAGGCGGTCAGATGAAAGGAATCATATTTACCGAGTTTATGGACTTGGTTGAAGATAAATTTGGCTTAGAAGTGTTGGATCAGGTGTTGGATGGTGCCGGTGACGAGGGAGTATATACCGCCGTTGGAAGCTATGATCATCGTGATTTGGTTAAACTTATCGTCAAACTGAGTGAAATCACCGAGCTTCCACCGGAAACACTACAACAAGTGTTTGGCCAATCAGTATTTAATAACCTTTATTCCACGTTACCTAATTCTGCTAGTTTGCACGAGTGTAAGAACAGCTTCCAATTTGTCCGTTTAGTGGAAGATTACATCCATATCGAGGTCAAAAAGCTCTATCCAGAAGCAAATCCACCTAAGTTTGAGTTTATCTCTGAAAGTGAAACCGAACTGGTTTTTGATTATAAAAGCGCGCGCTGTATGTCGCATGTGTGTTTAGGGTTAGTGCAGGGCTGTGCCGATCACTTTAACGAGCAACTGGAAATCGCGATGGATGATCAATCCTCCAACAACAGCCATGTTCGTTTTCATCTCACGCTAGTGTGATAAGGAAGAGATGCTTAGGAACAAATTGAGTAGTCGAGTAAAGCAATGACCAATAGTGCTCTGGAAAGGAAAATCGCTCGAGAAAAAGCCTCACGTAAGCAGGCTGAGATGCTATTGGAACAAAAAAGCTTGGAGCTGTACGAGGCTAATCAACAACTTAAGCTGGTGCTCGACCAATTAGAAAACCAAAACCTCAAAGGATTGCAAAAGCTTGAGTTAGAAGGTTATATCAGCGCCTCTCTTATCCACTTTGGACGTTCATTTTTAAGCCGCACATTAGATGATGGATTGCTGTCGAGCTTTGTTGAGCGTGTCAAAGCTTGTAAGTTACTCAGCGACGTTGGCTTATACCTAAAGCCTGACTTACTTCCCAGTGTTATTGCGACAGAATTTGGTTCATATTCCTATCAAGCTCCACTGGTGAAAAGCGCCAAACCTAAGTGGGAGGGAAATCGACTATCTCTGCCGTTAAAAATTGAACGTGGAATGGTGGGAGAGTTCACCGTCGACATTGAGCCCAATGATATCGAGCTCGACTTTATTCAAAGTCAGATGGAGCTGGTTGTTGAGCTGATTTGTAGTGCGATTAGTCGCCAACTGATGGTGACCAAAACTCAAATGGCGCGCAAGCGTGCTGAAGAATCTGAAAGGGCGACTAAAGAGTTCGTGGCGATGATAAACCACGAGCTGCGCACGCCGCTTAATGGTCTTCTGGGTAGCGCTGAACTGCTCTCTGATACCCCACTTAACCCAGATCAACGTACCATGTTGGTCAACCTTACTCATTCAGGCGATCTGCTGCGTCATATCATCAATGACCTGCTTGATTTCAGTAAAATAAGTGCCGGGATGATGGAGCTTTTCCCCAGCAAGTTCACTTGGCATGAAATGAAGCAAATGCTAGAGGGGATTTTTTCGCCCAAAGCGCAAGAAAAGCAGATCCTATTTCTAATCGAAGAAGCCACATCAATGCCACCAGCCTTTGTCGGTGATTTTGAGCGTATTAGCCAGATCTTGGTTAACTTGATTGGTAATGCGGTGAAGTTCACTGCCTCCGGTAAGGTTGAAGTGGTGGCGAGTTGGCACGAGACAGAGCTACAAGTTACGGTGACTGATACCGGTTGTGGAATAGAAGCACGTGCACAAGAGCGATTGTTCGATCCCTTTGTTCAAGCAGATAGAACCGCAAAGCGAACCTATGAAGGAACAGGCTTGGGGCTGGCTATTTGTAAAAATTTAGTTGAGTTGATGGCAGGTAGTATCAAGCTAGAGAGTGAAGTAGGTGTTGGCAGTGAGTTTACTATTGTTTTACCGCTTGAAACTGCAAGTGTAGCCGTTATTCGCGATGGTCAAAACGAGCAGGAGCAACGTGCGCTCGATAGCCTCGCTATTTTGGTGGTCGATGATATTCGCATGAACCAAATCATTATTAACCAGATGCTGAAAAAACTCTCGATTGTGCCAGATACCGCAGTAAATGGGCTTGAAGCGTTAAAGGCAGTAGAACAGGGCAGTTACGATTTGATCTTTATGGATTGTCGTATGCCGGAAATGGATGGCTTTGAGGCTACCAGCTATTTAAGAGAACACAATTATACTCGACCGATTGTAGCGCTTACCGCTGGTACCACCTTGGAAGAGCGTGAAAAGTGCATCGATAGTGGAATGGATGATATTTTGACTAAGCCGTATACCGCGGCGGATCTTAAATCGATGATTGAGAAGTGGGTGTGATGTTTCACTTTTTTGAGTATCGATACTTTCTTAGTCAACATACAGTGGTATGTCCTGCTTTAAGCCTCATCGCTATCTTTGTTTTTTATGTCAGCAGTCCAGTTACTCTTTGTCTTGCCAAAGAGTAACCAGAAAAGCGCTTTTGGCTCACTGATGTTGTCCGGTCGGTTTTAGGTGTTCCCGACACCGAAAACCTAAAAATACATCCTGTATTTTTACCTAGTGGTTCACTTCTCTTATGCTTAATTCTGGCAGTTCCTTTTGTAGGGACAGACGCAATAAGCCCTTTCAGAAATGCAATGTAAGCTTACTGGCTTTAGATGGGATGTGGCGTTGACGATGAGGGTATAGAGGCGCATGCTTTTTAATCCGCGCAGAGCAAGGTTGGATCTGGTCAAGATTGTTCTGTGGCATGCATCTATCGAAAGGGCGAACACATGAACAAAATTTTTCTGCTAGTTATGGGGCTACTTTTTACCAGCCGACTGTTTGCCAGTATCGGTCCGCATGTTCACCAATTAGAGCATGATGCACCAATTCTTCTTCGTTCTACGCTCATCGTTGGGGTGGCGGTTTATCTAGTTTGGATGGGGCTGAAGTATTTTAGAAAGGGTAAAGTTTCTTCGGAAAATGAATAGCGAGTGGGCGTATTCCAATCTCTGCTCGCTCTTTTGTATGTCCTGCTTATCGTTTTATCGCTATCTTTGCTTTTTATGCAGGTAATCCATTTACTCTTTGTCTTGCCAAAGAGTAACCAGAAAGGCGCTCTGGGTTCACTGATGTTGTCCGGTCGGTTTTAGGTGTTGCCGACACCGAAAACCTAAAAATACTTCCTGTATTTTTACCTAGTGCGTTACTTCTCTTAGGGATAGTTCTAACTGTTTCTTTTACAAGCACAGATGCGTTAGTTTCTAGCGGTTTGAGTGTTGGTGCTGTGGCATGGGGTTGTTGCATGTCCTATGTCCTGCTTATAGCTTTGTCGCTATCTTTGCATTTTATGCAGGCAGTCCAGTTACTCTTTGTCTTGCCAAAGAGTAACCAGAAAGGCGCTTTTGGTTCATTGGTGTTGTCCGGTCGGTTTTAGGTGTTCCCGGCACCGAAAACCTAAAAATACTTCCTGTATTTTTACCTAGTTGAGTTACTTCTTTTAGGTATAGTTCTGGCGATTTCTTTGCAAGTACGGATGCAATAATTCCTGAAGTATGTACTAGTAAGGCTACGTTAATATCTGGTAGAGTGGTTTAACTTTGTTGCATATTTAAAGGGTATAGATCATGGATGAATGGGTAATACGTCAAAGTGATAGAAAACGAAATTCGGATACTGAGCACGAGTATTTGTACAGAATAGATCAAAGTAGGGTGATTAACTCCGTAGCTTTTCGTAGGCTTCAATCTAAAACTCAAGTACACGGTGTTGGTGAATGTGACTTTTTCAGAACTCGATTAACCCATTCAATGGAAGTAGCTCAAGTAGGTAACTCGATAACTCATCGCCTAAAATTTATTGCCGAACAAAGAGACTGTCCAAGTAAAAAATGGCTCGCACCAATCCCTTTAATTGAAACAATTTGTTTAGCTCATGATTTAGGTCACCCTGCATTCGGTCACAATGGAGAAAGGACTCTCAACTATTTTCTACATGGTGATGGAGGGTTTGAAGGCAATGGGCAAACATTTCGAATATTAACTAAGCTTGGTGAATATTCGAGCGACTTTGGCTATAACCTCACGCGTCGTACCCTGCTAGGTGTTATCAAGTACCCTGTACTTCATAGCCAGTTGAACCGCCAATACCCAAAATCAGAAAAAATTGCTGATATAGATATCGGAAATTGGTCACCTCCAAAATGTATTCACGATACAGAAAGCGAAACGCTAGATTGGGTACTAAGCCCATTTACTGATCGAGATAAGGAGCTATTTACATCTGTTAGAGAAGTAAAAGGTAAGCTGAAATCTCAATTCAAATCGTTTGACACAAGTATCATGGAGTGTGCTGATGACATCGCATACGGTATCCATGACCTTGAAGATGCGCTAGTCATGCAGCTTTTACATCGAGATGAAGTATGTGAAAAACTCGCCCATGAACTTGAGGAACTATCTATATTCGTTACTAAGCGATGGGGTAGCACTAATAAGAATTACCTTTCGAATAAATTAGCATCTTGTCGCTTAGAAGATACTAAAGCTGCTATTAGCTGCATTATTAATGCACTAGTAAACGGGACGACAATAAGTAAACAGGATAAGTTCGAAAGTCCACTATTGGATTTCCAGTGTACGATGGATAGTGAAAGACAAGAAATACTTGGTTCTTTCAAAGATTTCGTTTACGAGCAAGTAATATCTCAACCTAGTGTTCAAACGCTGGAGTTTAAAGGTCAAAAAATAATTACTGATATTTTCTTAGCGCTTAAATCAAAACCGTACGCGCTTTTACCAAAAATTGTTCAAGAGAAATTATCTGAAGAGGCTAGCTTAGATCGTGTAATAGCGGATTACATTTCTTCTATGACAGATACGGAAGCGTGTAAGCTGTACCAAAGACTTTTTACTCCAGAACAAGGTTCTATATTTGCTCCGTTAGTCTAAGTTTATCGCGATTATTTCAGAGAAACTAAGCTTTTTAATGAATTATAACCTGTTATAAGTAACGGATATTAATAGTTTACTAGCCAATACAACCGCAAGAATAGGCAAAAATACAGGACGTATTTTTAGGTTTTCGGCGTCGGGAACGCCTAAAACCGGCCGGACAAAGGCAAAGATACAAAAGCGAGTTTCTGGTTACTCTTTGGCAAGACAAAGAGTAACTGGCCCGCTGGTATTGAGCGTAAAGAGAACTTCAACACTTAAAGCGGGACAAACCACCGCGCTCATCTCAAAACATACTGATTTTACAAAAGAGATTCCCGCTTCCACGGGAATGACAGGGTAGGATATGAAAGGGAAAAACCCCCTCACGATAATACCGGCAAAATCCGACTCAACTTATCAAACGTCTCTTGATATTCCGAATCCGCTTGGCTATCAGCCACTAAACCGCCGCCGGCCCAAACATGTAACTTGTCATTTTCTGCCACCAGTGTACGAATCGTAATACTGGTATCCATACGGCCATGACGGCTGATGTAACCAATGCTACCGCAGTAGGCGCTGCGTCGGTGCGGCTCAAGTTCTTCGATAATTTCCATTGCGCGCACTTTCGGTGCGCCGGTAATCGAGCCGCCAGGGAAGCTGGCGCGTAACAAATCTAAGCAGTGATATTTCTCATCCAGCTCAGCCTTGATGGTACTAACAAGATGATGCACCGCAGGGAAGCTTTCGATATCGAACAGTTTAGGCACATGCACAGTACCAGGTTTTGCCACACGTCCAACGTCATTACGCAGCAAATCGACAATCATCAGGTTTTCTGCTTGGTCTTTTTCCGCTGCAGCCAGCTCGTTGGCTGAAGCGAGATCTTGTTCAGGATCGCTAAATCTTGGGCGGGTGCCTTTGATGGGTTTGGTTTCAATAATACCGTGGTTTACTTGCAAAAATCGCTCTGGCGAAACACTTAAAATCGCGCTGTGCTCAGTTCTGACAAAAGCAGAAAAAGGCGCTTGGTTTACTTGCTCTAATTGGCAGTACGCTTGCCATTCCGAGCCTTGGTAACTGGCACTAAAGCGCTGTGCGAGGTTGATTTGGTAACAATCACCTGAAAGCAGGTACTCTTGTACTTGAGCAAACTTTTGCTCGTACTGCGCCTTACTCATATTGGATTGCCAATCAGCGGTTAAGGCAAAGGGTGCTTCATCTGTTGCTTGTTGTGATTGCAGCCATTGCCAATGCTGCTCAATGTTTTGCCCAACAACCCACGCTTGTTGCTGTTTATGGTCAACGATCACCGCCCACTCGTAAATGCCAACAGCCATATCTGGGCTGGTGAGATCGTGCTCGGCAAGGCTTGGTAACGCTTCAACCCGGCGACCTAAGTCATAAGCGAAGTAGCCTAGTGCGCCGCCAATAAAAGGCAGTTCACCTTGATAATCGAGTGTACCAAGTTGGCTTGCAAGTTCTTGCTCGATAAGCTGAAAAGGGTCTTGCTGCGAGTGATAATTGTCGTTGCCACTACACACATGGGTATCGTCACCGTGAGTCACTAAGGTAACCAGCGGGTTAGCTACCAAAATATCAAATCGGCTGTCGACGTGTTGCTGTGAAGCAGAGCGCAGTAACATCGCCCAATTTTGCGTCGAGATAGGCGCAAACAGCGTTTGAGCTAACTGATTTGAGTATTCAATCTGGTTGATCTGTAAGCGATTTGGTTGTGTGTTATTCATTTGTTTAAATTGTGACAAAGAGATCGTTCACTGCGTGGCGTGTTGGGAAAAGCAAGAGTATCATAACCAAAATAGAACCCGCTACTTAGAATAAAATCGGATGACAAAGTTTTGTTGGATTGTCGGAAGCAATATTTAACAAAGCGGGGATAACGGAAGCAAAAAGAGGCAAGTAATGACAGTAATCCGCAGAGAGGATGTGATCAGCAGCGTAGCTGACGCTCTTCAATACATTTCTTATTACCATCCACTCGATTTCGTTCAAGCCCTAGAACAAGCTTACCACCGTGAGCAGAGCCAAGCGGCAAAGGATGCCATCGCCCAGATTTTAATTAACTCACGTATGTCTGCAGAAGGTCACCGACCAATCTGCCAAGACACGGGTATCGTGACTTGTTTCGTTAACATTGGCATGGCAGTGCAATGGGACGATACAGACATGACCGTGCAGCAAATGGTTGATGAAGGTGTGCGCCAAGCTTACACCAATCCTGATAACCCGCTGCGCGCTTCGGTACTAAAAGACCCGGCCGGTAAGCGCATTAACACCAAAGACAATACGCCAGCCGTGGTGCACATAAACATGGTGCCGGGCGATAAAGTCGAAATTCAAATTGCGGCCAAAGGCGGCGGCAGTGAAAACAAAACTAAGATGGTGATGCTCAACCCATCCGATGATATTGCCGAGTGGGTAGAGAAAACGCTGCCGCTAATGGGCGCAGGTTGGTGTCCACCAGGTATGTTAGGTATCGGTATTGGTGGAACCGCAGAAAAAGCAGCCGTGCTGGCTAAAGAGTCTTTGATGGAGCACATTGATATTCATGAGCTGATTGAGCGCGGCCCACAAAATGCAGAAGAAGAGCTGCGTTTGGATATCTTTAATCGTGTTAATCGTCTTGGCATTGGTGCACAAGGTTTGGGCGGTTTAACCACAGTGGTTGACGTGAAAATCAAAACGGCGCCAACCCATGCGGCTTCTAAGCCAGTGTGTTTGATCCCTAACTGCGCGGCAACTCGCCACGTGCACTTTACTCTAGATGGCAGCGGTCCTGCTGAGTTGACGCCACCTAAGCTAGAAGATTGGCCAGATATTACTTGGGAAGCGGGTGAAAACACGCGCCGCGTAAACCTAGACACCATCACTAAAGAAGAAGCGATGGAGTGGAAAACCGGCGAAACCGTTCTGCTTTCAGGTAAGATCTTAACTGGTCGTGATGCTGCGCATAAGCGCATTCAAACCATGCTAGAGAGTGGTGAAGGCTTACCGGAAGGTGTCGATTTTAAAGGCAAGTTTATTTACTACGTAGGTCCTGTTGATGCGGTTGGCGATGAGGTCGTTGGTCCTGCGGGTCCGACAACATCGACTCGTATGGATAAGTTTACTGACCTTATGCTAGAGCAGACGGGCATTATGGGCATGATTGGTAAAGCTGAGCGTGGTCCTGCAACGGTAGAATCTATTAAGCAACACAAGTCGGTTTACCTAATGGCTGTCGGCGGCGCGGCTTACCTAGTGGCGAAAGCGATCAAGAAAGCGCGCGTAGTGGCGTTTGAAGATCTTGGCATGGAAGCAATCTACGAGTTTGAAGTGGAAGATATGCCAGTGACGGTTGCGGTTGACTCACGTGGTGCTAACGCGCACCAAATTGGTCCGGATACTTGGAAAGTTAAAATCCAAGAGATGGAAGCCTAGTTAGCTTTTAACTATAGATGTAAAGTGCAGCAATTGCTGCACTTTTTGTCTCTACACTGACAATACTCTTAGGGCTTTGTCTTGCAGTCACTTAGCTATCGGCATAAGCTACTAGAGTAATAAATCACAATAAGAACTAGGAGAATTCATGCCACGCTTTATTCAGATCCTTCAAATCATTATCGCAGCCGTTGTTGCCTTTTTCGTTGGGTATGACTTAATCCTACACGGGATCAGTATTTTTGATGAAAAGTACGTCACTATCACGTGTGTGCTATTTGTCTTGCTAGAGATCGCACTATTTGTAATCTACAAGTTGATTGAAGACGACTAGACCTTGTCTCACGTTTCATTTTCGCTTTTTACCGGCATTTGGTAAGACTTTACGTAAAACCTCTGATTTCTATCAGAGGTTTTTTGTTCATCCACGATTAATATAGCTTTAGTTACGCTAGTGATAGTTAAGCAACCATGAGAGATTCAATGAAGAGTATTAAACAAGAAGTGAATGATTTTCTGCATCGTAGTATGGATTCGCACGTGCGCGTGGCGGTAACAGGTCTGTCGCGAGCGGGGAAAACTGCCTTTATCACCTCACTTGTTAACCAACTGCTTCATACATCGACTCACGATAAACTGCCACTTTTGCATGCGGTGCGTGATAAGCGTGTGATTGGCGCAAAACGTGAGCCACAAACAAACATGATGGTGCCGCGCTTTGCTTATGATGAAGCGATGAGCCAACTACACGGCAGCGAGCCTAATTGGCCTGAGCCGACTCGTGACGTGAGCGAAATCAGGCTAGCAATCAAATACAAACCAACCAAAACCACCAAAAAGTTATTGGGCAGCACCAGCACTTTGCATTTAGACATTATTGATTATCCAGGCGAATGGTTGTTGGATTTACCCCTGCTGGATATGGATTTTCACCAATGGTCACAGAGCCAGTTTGCGGTGCTAACAGGTAAACGTCTTGAACTTGCCAAGCCATGGCTGGCGGCGTTAGAGCAAATTGATATTGATAGCGAAGCAGATGAAATGAAGCTGCAATCGGTGGCAAAGAGCTACACCGACTATCTTCACGCCTGTAAAGATCATGGTCTGCACTGGGTGCAGCCGGGGCGATTTGTTTTGCCGGGCGAGTTGGAAGGAGCGCCTGTGTTGCAGTTTTTCCCTATTCGCTTTGACCAAGAGCATAAGGCGGGGCGCGATTCTAACCTTGCGATGCTAAAAGCACGCTATCAGGAATACCAAAACAAGGTGGTGAAGGCGTTTTATAAGCATCATTTCTCGACATTTGATCGTCAAATTGTGCTAGTGGATTGCTTGCAGCCCCTCAACGCTGGTTATGAGTCTTTTATGGATATGCGCAACGCTCTAGAGCAACTGATGCATAGCTTTCGCTATGGACGCAGTAACTTAGTTAAACGCTTATTTGCGCCGCGCATTGATAAGATCTTGTTTGCCGCTACCAAGGCTGATCATGTTACGCCGGATCAGCATGCGAATTTGGTCTCATTGCTGCAGCAAATGGTGCACCCTGCGTGGCAGAGCGCATCTTTTGAAAATATAGAGATGAGCTGCATGTCGATGGCATCGATTCAAGCCACGCAAAGCGGTTTTATTGCCAGTGGTGAGCAATCTATTCCGGCGCTGCAGGGCACCGCACTTGATGGTCATGCACTAACGGTTTACCCGGGTGAAGTGCCGAAGAAATTGCCAGCGGCAGATTATTGGCACAATAAAGGCTTTGAATTTACAGCATTTAAACCAATGGCAAGCCATCAAGATGAGCCGTTACCGCACATTCGTATCGACAAAGCACTGCAATACCTATTAGGAGACAAACTGAAATGAGTGAATATAAATCTAAGCAGGTTTTCAGTGAGCCTCTACAAGCGGATTTGAATACTAATATCGAGTTAAACGCGCAGCAGCAGTTTGCCACTACTGATAAATTTGTGCCTATAAATATTGACGCTAGTGCTGAAAATGAGCAAAGCGAAACTGACAGCGAACAGCAACTAGATAAGATTATTCGTCCTAAGAAAGGGCGTAAATGGTTAGCCGCTGGTTTGCTTACAAGCTTTGCGGCGCTGGTTGGTTGGCAAGCGGTCGATTCCGTGGTTCAAGCGGTGCAAAGCGCAGATTGGTTAGCGCTGGGCTGGGCTGGCTTTATCTCGGCTATTGCTGCGTTAGGTTTAGGCGCGATAGGCAAAGAGCTTTGGAAATTACGCCGCCTACGTAATCACTTTTCTATCCAAGAGGCGAGTGAAGCGCTGTTGCAAAGTGACAGTGTTGGGCAAGGCAAAGCGTTTTGTGAGAAGCTCGCTCACGACAGTGGAGTGAAGCCTGAAACGCCAAGCTACGATCGCTGGCTAAATGGTGTTAATCCGTCACACAGCGATGCGGAAATTCTCGATATGTATGATGCAATCGTAGTGGCTGAACAAGATAAACGCGCGACAGCAATTGTCACTCGTCATGCAACCGAATCAGCGGCGTTGGTGGCAATCAGCCCGCTAGCGGCAGCGGATATGCTATTGGTGGCTTGGCGAAATTTCAAAATGATCGACAATTTAGCTGATGTGTATGGTATCGAGTTAGGTTATTGGTCTCGTTTGCAACTGTTTAAGTCGACGTTAGTCAACATGGCAGCGGCTGGCGCGAGTGAATTAGCGATCGATGCCGGTATGGATTTAATGTCGATGGATCTGGCGGGTAAGCTCTCGGCAAGGGCAGGTCAGGGCATCGGTGTTGGTATTTTAACCGCTCGTTTAGGGCTTAAAGCGATGTCTTTGCTGCGTCCAATGCCTTGGCATGCCGAGCGTGCGGTGAAATTGTCGGCAATTCGCAAGCAAATTGCGCTAAAAGTAGCCGAGCTGACAGTAAAATAACGTGAATGTGAAGCTGGTAATGTTGCATTGCTTGACGGGCAAATAGGCTTGGAGGAAACTACTGTCAACTTTTCCTGACACCTATTAGGACTATTCTGTGCGTCTAGAAGTTTTATGTGAAGACAGACTCGGTCTGACTCGCGAGCTGCTTAATATTCTAGCTTCGAGAAATCTCGATTTACGCGGTATCGAAATTGATATCTCGGGCATCATTTATCTAAACTGCCCAGATATTGATTTTGATACTTTCAGTGAACTGATGGCGGAAATTCGTCGAATTTCTGGCGTTAAGGATGTACGAAAAATCCAGTTCATGCCAATGGAAAGGCACAACACTGAGCTAATCTCT
Source organism: Vibrio rhodolitus (assembly GCF_003350325.1). Taxonomy (GTDB): domain Bacteria; phylum Pseudomonadota; class Gammaproteobacteria; order Enterobacterales; family Vibrionaceae; genus Vibrio; species Vibrio rhodolitus. The sequence continues at coordinate 24,269 of NZ_QLYZ01000018.1, forward strand.
CTGCTTAACAACCTACCTGAGCCGGTAGTGGCAATAGACCTGCGTGGTAATGTCGATATGGCAAACCAAGCAGCGCTAAGCCTATTTAATCTTGAAGAGCATGAGGTGATTTCTCACCAAATTAGCCATCTGCTACCAAGCTTTAACTTCTCTAAGTGGGCAGAAGGCAAGATCACTCGCCAGCGCGAAAATATCGTGATCAATGGCTTAGACTACGTGATGGAAATCATGCCGGTCTACATTGAAACGGAAACCCAAGAATCGATTTTAGCCAGTACGGTAATGATCATTCGCGCGACTCAAGATAAATCGCTGCTCAAACAGATGCTGCCACTGCAAAGCAATTTAGGTTTTGAGCATTTTGTTGGTATTTCAAATCGCCATAAAGCGCTGATCAGCCAAGCGAAAAAACTGGCGAATATGGACCAGCCACTACTTATCCAAGGTGAAACCGGCACAGGTAAAGAGATGTTGGCACGCGCGTGTCACAATCGTTCTGATCGCGCAGAGCAGCCATTTTTGGTCTTAAGCTGTGCTTCAATGCCGGATGATGTTGCCGAAACTGAACTGTTTGGTCATGGTCCGGGCATGTTTAATCATCAAGAAGCGCATAAAGGGATCTTTGAGCAAGCGAACGGCGGTACGGTTTTCCTCGATGAGATCGGTGAGATGAGCCCGCATCTACAAATCAAACTGCTGCGCTTACTGCAAGACGGACGCTTCCGTCGCGTTGGTGAAGAGCATGAAGTGCAAGTAGATGTGCGAGTTATCGCCTCAACACGCCATAAGTTGGCAGACTTAGCCGAATCTGGCTCTTTTAGAGAAGATCTTTTCTATCGCCTCAATGTTCTGACGATCCAGATCCCACCATTGCGTGAGCGCACGACCGATATTGAACCACTACTGGAAATGTTTATTGCTAAGTACGTGACTCAACTCGGAATTACTCGTCCGAATATGGCAGAAGATTTACTCGACCAACTCAATTCATACAATTGGCCAGGTAACATGCGTCAATTGGAAAACATGGTATTGCGCGCATTAACCGAGCTTGAAACCGACACACTCACGGTGGATCTATTCCACCTGCCGCAACTAGAAGCAGCCGTCGCTGCAGGTGCGACGCTGAGCTTAGACGGCTCGTTAGATGAAATTATGAAAGAGTACGAGTCGAAAGTGTTAGAGCGACTTTACCAGTCGTTCCCGTCAAGCCGTAAGCTGGCGAAGCGTTTGGATGTGTCACATACCTCTGTGGCAAACAAACTGCGCGAATATGGGATCCGTAAGATTTGATGAGTCAGGTGAGTACGCCACAGCAAGTTTTTGAAGTCGATGGTGACATTGTTCTGCGCACCGCAGAGCCTACCGATGCCTATATGATTCGGGAGTACTTTGTCACCAATCGGGATTATTTGAAGCCTTGGGAACCAAAACGGGAAGAGGAGTTTTTCACGCTTTCCGGTTGGACTCAGCGTTTAATTAAGCTCAATGAACTGCACAAATTAGGGCTTGGCTACTACTTGCTTATTATCGACAAACCAACCGGAGCGATGCTGGGTACGATCTCATTCAGTAATCTCACTCGTTTTCCTTTCCACGCCTGCAATGTTGGCTATTCGCTGGCACAGGGTGAACAGGGGAAAGGGACCATGACGCGCGCTTTGAAACTTGCCGTGGGGTACATGTTCAAACATCAGAACATGCACCGAATCATGGCAAGCTATATGCCACACAATGCGGCAAGCGAGGCAGTTCTGAAGCGAGTGGGATTTGTAAGAGAAGGCTTTGCTGAAGCTTACTTATTGATCGATGGTCAATGGCGCGATCATGTATTAACCGCGTTGACCAACCAAAACTGGGAGCCTAGCACGCTATGACAACTCGTTTAGAACAGCAACTCGCGTTATTGATAGAGCTTGATAAGCTTAAGTCGGTGCTGCGCCGCACCCGAGTCAAATCCGCGCAGGGGCGCATGGAAAACAGTGCCGAGCATAGTTGGCACGTAGCGCTCATGGCCATCTTGTTGCAAGAGCACGCCAATGAGCCGGTTGATTTGAGTAAAGTCCTCAAGATGTTATTACTGCATGATATCGTAGAGATTGATGCCGGGGACACGTTCGTTTACGATACTGCCGCTTCGTTGCAGCAGAGCGAGAAAGAACTTGAAGCTGCTGAGCGCCTGTTTGGCATGCTGCCACAAGATCAAGCGATAGAACTAAAATCGATTTGGCTTGAGTTTGAGAGTGCAGAAAGTGCGGAAGCGAAATATGCCAAAGCTCTGGATCGTTTAATCCCCATGTTGCTTAACTACCACAATGATGGTCAGAGCTGGATCGAAAATGACGTGACGAGCGAGCAAGCGTTTAACGTTAACCAAAAAATAGAGCAGGGCTCTACAGCTTTGTGGCAACGAGCGAAACAAATTATTGAAGAAGCCAGCGAGAAAGGCTGGTTGAAGTCTTAGTTGAGGAACAAGATGTCTTATTTACCTTTGGATCAGTACCAAAGAAAATGGATTTTTACGCATCAATCAATGCCTGTACCAGCAGAAGATCTAGAGGCGATCAAGCCAATGGATCAAGCTCGTTCGGCACAGCTTTGGAAAGATAACATCAGTGCACAAAGTCCTGATGCTGAGCGTTTAAGTTCAAGTGATTGGCCAATGAAATCTGGCAACTGGGCGGCAGAGACAGTGAACTGGATGTCCGCATGGGAGTCGGACGATGAGCAATTGCCGGAAGAGATCTTACAGTTTATCGATTGGCAAGATGACGTAACCGTTTATTTTTGCTACGAAAAATACAATATTATTGAAACCAAGTGGTCAATATTCAAAAAGTATTGGAAAAACTTTTTGTTTTACGATGATGGTCCAATCCTAATCGCTCGACGCCGTTCAGAAGCGCTGTGGTTTGCCGATAATGGCCAAGTGAAGCTTGGTAAGCGTGACTGATAAATGATCATTAATCGATGATCTAAACAAAAGTACTGAGAGAGAATTGGTTTTTGATCAATTCTCTCTTTTTATTTGTCGGAAGATCCAAAAATGGATCTTATCTAACAACATAAATCAATACGTATAAAAGTGATATTGCTCCCATTAATGTGATTAAATGGTGCGCAGATCGGCGATTTTGTTATCATTAAGCTTATCCGAATGTTAGGACAAAGAATAAACTTTTGGGCTAGTTGACGAATTAGAGTAGGGAAGCGCCGTGGAATCATTGTTATTACAACTTAAAAAGGACTTTTATAAAAATATCAGTTCGTTGCAAGCACACACCTTGCCACAAAGCCAACCGACTCTTAACTTGCTGACTGAAGAAGAGCTTAAAGAGCTCGAACATGTATGGGTTGAACTCTCTGTATGGCAGCGTAATCAGGCGTCGTTCTAGTTCCTAATCGTTAGTGCTCAGTTTTAGAAACCCCAGTAATCACAAGGTTACTGGGGTTTTTCCGTTTAAGCTGCATAAACTATTACGGCTTTTTAAATAGAATGTTTTGTTATATTATAACAATTGTGATCTAAACATTGAATTCTTGAGTAAGAGTCCTCATAGTTACCCATAGAGGCGTTTACGATGAATGCTATAACAGAAATTGATAAGAAAAGACTTCAAGTGAGTATTGATATGGCGGAAGTACGTGCCAGAGTTGACTTTAAGGTCGGTGTAGGAAGCAAAATTAACGCAGAGATTCTCTCCTTTTCAGGATTGATGACTGACAAGGAACATGTTGCTGTGATTTTCAAACAAGCGGACCAAACCTCGCAGGTGCCGCTAGTTAGAATGCATTCAGAGTGCTTGACGGGTGATGTGTTTCACTCTTCACGTTGTGACTGTGGTGAGCAGTTGGATGAAACCATCGACCGCATGGGTGAAGCTGGCGGCATTATCCTTTACTTGCGCCAAGAAGGTCGTGGCATTGGTCTTTACAACAAGATTGATGCCTACCGTCTGCAAAGCCAAGGTATGAATACTTACGAAGCCAATAACCACCTTGGTTTTGGCGATGATTTGCGTGATTTCACTGAAGCGGCACAAATGTTATTGGCACTGGGTGTTGATAAGATTCGCTTGGTAACTAATAACCCTAAGAAAGTGCGCGAGCTTCAAGAGCATGGCATCGAAATCGTCGAAGTCGTAAATACCCTTGCTCATATCAAAGATGGTAACGAAAGCTATCTGAAAGCCAAAGTTTCCCACGGTAAGCACCTTCTCAAGCTTTAACGTTTGATTGATTAACCTGATTTGACAAAAACCTCATATTTATGAGGTTTTTTTGTTTTTGCCTTGCAAAAAAATTGTAAATTTGTATTATTCGCAACACGCAATGGTAATGATAACAATTAGCAATACCTTTCGTAAGCAACTTCAAGCTCAACAAGGATTTTAATCATGAAGGCAAAAACAGTTTTGGCACGTACAGTTGCGGCCGCTTTTCTCGTTGCAGGTACCTCAGCTTTTGCAGCAGATGTAACCAAACAACAGGTTGTTGAACATTATGCAGATTTAGCTCACGCAGTTTTCGCAGACTCCCTTTCTACTGCTAAATCTTTAGACCAATCAATCGAAGCATTTCTTGCTGCACCATCAGCAGCAAAGTTTGAACAAGTGAAGCAAGCTTGGCTTGAATCACGTGTTCCTTATCAGCAATCGGAAGTTTTCCGCTTTGGTAATGCCATTGTTGATGATTGGGAAGGGCAGCTAAACGCATGGCCTCTTGATGAAGGTCTGATCGATTACGTTTCTACTGACTACCAATACGAGCTGGGTAATGAAGGCGCGACGGCAAATATTATCGCCAATAAATCCCTCACTATTGGTGCAACTCAGCTTGATGTTGCCAAGATCACGCCAGAATTGATCGCAGAGCTCAATGAAGTAGGTGGTTCTGAAGCCAACGTTGCTTCTGGTTACCACGCGATTGAGTTTCTACTATGGGGTCAAGATCTAAACGGTACAAATGCTGGTGCTGGTGAGCGTGCTTACACAGATTTTGTGGTAGGCAAAGAGTGTACTAATGGCAATTGTGAGCGCCGTGGTGAATACCTACAGGCGGCAGCGGATCTACTGGTACAAGACCTAGAGTGGATGGAGAAGCAGTGGTCTGCATCTGAAAAAGGCAATTACCGTGAAGAGCTGCTAAAAGATTCAGCAGATAACGGTCTACGTAAAATGTTGTTTGGTATGGGCTCGCTTTCACTTGGTGAATTGGCGGGTGAGCGTATGAAAGTTGCACTAGAAGCAAACTCGACAGAAGACGAGCACGACTGTTTCTCAGATAACACGCACAACTCTCACTACTACAATGAGCAAGGCATCTATAACGTTTACACCGGTACATACCAGAAAGTAGACGGAAGCAAACTAGAAGGTCCTGGCATTTACGCTTTGGTTGCAAACAAAGATCAAAAAGCCGCTGATGAGATCCAAAAACAGTTTGATACGACTCGTGCACAAGTCGGTCAACTGGTTACTGCAGCAGAGCAGGACAATCAGCATTTTGATCAACTGATTGCGGCGGGTAACACACAAGGTAACGCGCTTGTTAACCAAACCATCATGTCATTGGTAGCACAAACGGCTTCGATTGAGCGTGCGGCAAATCTGATCGGTGTTGATAGCCTAAATCCTGATACGGCTGACCACGAGTTTTAAGCGTCGCAAGGCAATTTGCATCAAGGGCTCTTTTGAGCCCTTTTTTGTCCGAATATTGAGTTTGTTCAGCTTCCCTTTATCACAACAATATTAGCTGAGCATCAACACTAAGAGAGCACTGGAATGATGCGGTATATAAATTCTTCTCTAGCAGCAATACTACTTTTTTCAACCCCACTGTCTGCCATGGCAAACGAAGTCAAAACTGGCGGTAATACCGCCGTAAAAAAAGAGGGCGCCAATGCCTTTTCTTTGCCTGCGGCGAATTTACCAATGAGCAAGCGACTCGATTTTAGCGTCGGTAACAGTTTCTTCCGTAACCCTTGGGTTCAAGCGCCAGCGTCCACTGACGCGCGCGATGGCCTAGGTCCGCTGTTTAATACCAATGGCTGCCAAAACTGCCACATCAAAGATGGACGCGGTCATCCACCAGAAGCTAACGATCTCCATGCGGTATCCATGCTGGTGCGTTTGAGTATTCCGGCAATGACGCCAGAACAGAAAAAAGCACTGTTCAAAGATGGCGTGATCCCGGAGCCAACATATGGTGGACAGCTACAGGACTTCGCTCTGCAAGATCAGACGCCGGAAGGCAAAATTAATATTAGTTATCAAGAAATTCCCGTCACGTTTGCTGATGGCACGCAAGTTTCCTTGCGTAAACCAAAGCTAACGATCAGTGAACTGGGTTACGGCGAGATGCACCCAGATACCATGATGTCGGCACGCGTTGCACCGCCAATGATAGGTTTGGGTCTATTAGAGCTGATACCTGATGAAACACTACTTGCTTGGGTTGATGAGCAAGCGGCAGCCAACGACGGTGTCTCGGGCAAAGTGAACCGAGTTTGGGATGTACAGAAGCAAGATTTCGCCATCGGGCGATTTGGCTGGAAAGCGGGGCAACCAACGCTGATGCAGCAAAATGCGGCTGCATTTAATGGCGATGTTGGCTTAACCAGTAATCTTTTCCCTAATGAAAACTGTACGTCTAATCAGTCGATTTGTAGCGATCTGCCGAACGGTGGTAAGCCAGAGGTGAGCGATAACATTCTCGATTTCGTCGAGTTTTACACGCAGCATTTAGCCGTGCCGATCCGCCGCAATGTTGATGATCCACAAGTTAAGCAAGGACAAGCACTGTTTAAACAAATTGGCTGCCAAAGTTGCCATAAAGTTGATGTTAAAACTGCGAGCAGTAAAGAACTGCCAGCACTGTCTGAGCAGTTGATCCACCCATACACAGATATGCTGTTGCATGATATGGGAGAAGGTCTTGCTGATCATCGTCCAGAATACTTAGCCAGTGGCACCGAGTGGCGCACACCACCTTTGTGGGGACTTGGTTATACGCAAGAGGTCAATGGTCACACTTACTTCTTACATGACGGACGTGCTCGCTCAATTATGGAAGCCGTGCTTTGGCATGGTGGCGAAGCTGAAAATGCGAAACAGAAAGTTCTTAAGTTAAACCGCAATGAGCGTGACGCGTTGTTGGCGTTCCTCAACTCTTTGTAGAGGTCATATGAAAGGTAAAATTATTGTCGGTTGCTTAAGCAGTTTGGGCGTTTTATTCCTCGCTGGGTGCCAATCTGATGGGCAAACTCTAGCTAAGCCTGAGCAAACCAACCATGTCAGCCAAGGCATTTACTTAGTTGAGTTAGCTGCGGCGCAGCGTTTTAGTCAGCAAGCTTCCGTACTTAATCAGCAGTTTGCTGCGTACTGCAGCACAGGAGATAGTGCCGAGCAAGTGAAGCAGCAATGGCATCAAACCATGCTGTCTTGGATGGCGTTACAAGGTCAAGAGCGCGGACCACAAGCGGCGCTTGAGCAGAGTTGGAATGTTCAGTTCTGGCCAGATAAAAAGAACACCACAGGACGTAAAATGTCGGGTCTAGTCGCTAAAGACAAAGCCGATTGGCAGGTTGAAGAAATTGCTGCGCAGAGTGTGACTGTGCAAGGGTTAGGCTCTCTTGAATGGCTGCTCTATGATAGCGCATCTGCGCTTACAACCGATGCCAATGCTTGTCAGCTTGGTGTTGCGATCAGTGCAAATCTTGCTAATAACGCGCACAAAATTGCATCCGCATGGCAAAGCAACCCTTGGTCTGCGCTTAAAACAAAAGAGTGGGATTCAGAGTATATCGCACTGTTGTCTAATCAACTGGATTACAGCATGAAAAAACTCAGTCGACCGCTAGCAAAAGTGGGTAAACCACGAGCGTATTTTGCCGAATCATGGCGCTCCGGTACTTCAATGCTAAATCTAAAAGCCAACGTGGCGGCAATGCAGCAACTCTATCTTGCTCAGGGCGATGGCTTAGATGCGCACCTGAGAGCATTGGATAAAGCCTCTTTGGCAGACCGCATTCAAGCTCAGTTTGAACTGACATTGCAAACCTGGCCAACGGAGCACAGTTTGTTTGACTTATTGCAAACGAAGCAAGGCTATCGCGAGGTAATGAGCCAATATAACAAGTTGGAACGTCTTAACTATCTTATTCATGAAGAAGTGGCGATTGAGTTAGGTGTCGTAATAGGATTCAACGCAACCGATGGTGACTGATCAAACCCGTAGAACGCTGCTTAAGGCAGCGTTATTTGGCGCGACCGCGCCGATATTACCATTTGGCTGTGCGGGTGTTGCGCCTACACAGCCTCGCTTGGTGGGCTGTGCTTTAAATGGACGCGAGCGCTATAGTGTGGTTGTGGCGAATGAAGCAGGTGTTCCGATTCATCAATTACCACTGCCTGAGCGCGGTCATGGCGTCGCAGTAAACGCAACGCTTGGTCACGCTGTCGCGTTTGCTCGCCGCCCTGGCAGTTATTTAATGGTGTTTGATTACAATTCGGGTCAGATGTTGCACTTAATTAAAGCGGCGTCTTCTCGCCACTATTATGGTCATGGTGTCTACTCTAATGACGGTAAATTACTGTTTGCCACCGAAGGAGAGCGCGCAACCAGTCGTGGCATTATTGGCGTTTATGATGTGACCGATGGGTATAAGAAGCTGACAGAGTTCAGTGGCTTTGGTTTAGGACCCCATGAAGTGATCATTATGCCAGATGATCGCTTGGTTATCGGTGTTGGCGGGGTACATACTGATGGACGTACGCCATTGAACCTTGCATCGATGCAACCCAGTTTGAGTTATTTGTCCCCGCAGGGCGATCTGTTGGAGCAGCTAACGCTAGATGATCATCACTTAAGTATTCGCCATCTCGCTCATGACGGTGATGAAACCGTGTTATGTGGTCAGCAGTATCGCGGCGATCCTGATGAATATCCCTCTTTGCTTGCGATGCATAAGCCGGGAGAAAAGCTTACCCCTCTTCAAGCGGAGCCAGAGCAATGGGCGCGGTTTAACCACTATATCGCCAGCATAGCAGCAACCAGTGAGTGGATTTTAGCTACTTCACCAAGGGGAAACTGCTATGGAATTTGGTCGAAAGCAACAGGCAAGTTGGTTGAACTCTCCGCTCTGCCGGATGCTTCTGGTGTGGTGGCGAAAGACGATCTGTTTTCAGTCAGCTCTGGTTCAGGGCAAGTGATCACCCAATCTCAGCCAAAAGACAAAACGGCGTCTCTTTCTGGTGTTCAATGGGACAATCATTGGAACGCAATCGGATAACCTACTTATATTGGCTAAACTTTTGGATAGATAACGAGCTGATAAATAAAGTAGTTTGAAATATCAAGCTACATTCAAACGTCGTCGAGTTGACCATGCAGTGATGACGTTTGATTTTCTTGCACTAAGCCTATCGCGCCAAGCTATACCGACACAAAACGTGATTTAAACAATTCACAGTCAAACAGAGAATCTCTGCCATACTTATTTTTATGATACGGAAAAAGCGCATGGAATAATGTTACGAGTAACCCTGATCGTATTCGTTTTATCTCTTACTCCTACGGCTGTATGGTCACAGAGCTATTTTGAACAAATTGGCTGGACAAGCCCTAGTGAACCTTTGAGTTTCCTCTATCCCCAGCAGGTGGAGCACGTTTATCGCAATAATGGTCAGCAACTGGTGTGGTTTGATCTGCAGCAAAGCAGCCAGTTGGAATTTCAACTGGAACTTATTGAGCAATCTGGCGTCAGTCCGCTTATTTCCCAACTTCTCCATCAATTGCGGTTTTATCGCGAGAGTAATCAATGGTATCAATACGATTTGTTAGCAACCGATGCGTTGATTGCTTACATGAGTTACGCGGAATTGGCGAAACACCATGGCAAGACATGGTTTTTTGAAGAGAAAATTCTCCAACCGCTGCCGTTGCCAAGTGCAGCCGCATTGCAAGAGCTGCAGGCTTCGATTCAATCACAGCAATTGGATGCTCTAATTGATGCTTACACGCCAGATAGTGATGATTATCAAGGCTTAATAGAGACGTACTTAAGAATCGCCAGTCAGCGTTACGATATTGTGCCTCTTTACACGCAAGAGACCCGCTTAAAGCGAGTTGGGGATCTGTTAGAAAACCGCGAAGCCTTATTGCAACGGTTACAGCAGGTCGATGTTGACCTGTTCGCTGTAGAGCGCCAGCTCGGTTATTTTGATGAACAGCTTGAGGTTGCGGTTAAGCAGTTCCAGCGAATGCACGGTCTCAAACCCGATGGGATTATAGGACCGAACACATTGCGTTGGTTAAACAAAAGCACGAAAGATCGCCTAAAAATCATCGCGATTAATGCTGAGCGTAGTCGTATTTGGCCAGAAGAGCGCAACACGATTATTTTAGTCAATGTGCCGGGCTATCAATTGGAATACTGGTTTGCAGGGGAGTCGATGTTTGAATCTCAGGTCATTGTCGGTAGAGAAAGCCGCCAGACACCGGTGATGACCATTAGCTTAGAATCGGTGGTGCTAAATCCAACTTGGAATGTGCCTTGGAAAATCATGGTTGAAGATATCATTCCGGCAGTGAAAGAAAACCCCGCTTACTTATCCAAGCATAACATCAAGATCATACGTAGTTGGACATCGAGTCAGATAATCGACCCAACAATGGTGGATTGGTATGGCACTCACCCTAAAGCGTTTCCATTTCGTATGAGGCAGATGTCAGGCGAGCAAAATGCTTTAGGGCTGTATAAATTCAACACGCCCAATGACCGGGCGATCTTTCTCCATGATACGCCAAGTAAGCATTTGTTTAATGAGCCAATGCGAGCCTATAGTTCTGGTTGCGTGAGAGTAAAGGATGCCGATCAATTCGCAGCGCGACTGCTAGAGAATCAAGGTATAGACTTAGCTGAAATTCAGCAAACCACAACGCGTTCGAATAAATCGATTCCTTTGCGCCAGCGGATCCCAGTGCATATCATCTATCAAACGGCTTGGAGTGAGGGGGGCGTTGTGCAGTATAGGGATGATATTTACCGCCTAGATAATCAATAAGGTGGCAAGCTTCACATTGACGCAAATTTTACAAATATTTGCATTTATCAATTTATAAATATTTCTCTTTTCAGTTCAATAATTAATCTTGAATGGGCTGTTTTGAGCGCCTTTTAAGCACAGTTTATGCATTTGCACTTCATAACAGAGTTAGGTAGTGTCCATTTCGGCACGAGATCCACAGCAGTTATGAAGGTTTACAACAGTGCAAGTTACACGTAGAAATTTTATTAAGTTGGCAGGTAGTGGGATAGTGGTGGCGAGTTGTGCCCCAAGCGTTGCGTTAGCATCCTATCCTGACCTTTCACGTTCACTCGCACTGAACAATGTGCATACAGGTGAGAACCTAGAGACACGTTACTTTGATGGTCAACACTATGTTTCCAAAGAACTAGTGAGAATTGACAAGATCTGTCGTGACTTTAGACGCAATGAAATCCATAAGATGGATAAGAAGTTGTTTGATCAAATCTCTTTGATCCAAGCAGAGCTCGGGGTTGAAGCTGAGGTGCAGATCATCTCAGGTTACCGTTCACCAGCGACCAATAAAGCGTTGCGTGCTAACTCAAGCGGCGTAGCGAAAAAAAGCTACCACATGACAGGGCAAGCGATCGATTTTCGTCTCGATGGCGTTAATCTCCGCAAAGTACGCGATATTGCCCGTGAAATCAAAGCAGGTGGTGTGGGGTATTACCCAAGCAGTAACTTTGTCCACATTGACACCGGACCTGTGCGTTACTGGTCTTAACCCTGCTTTACATGATAGCCAACTCTGCTTGAGCTTAGTTAACTATCATGTCATAGTTCTGCCAGATTCGCTATATATAAGGTTTTTCTATGTCTTTGAAATATCAGGTTGTTCCTGTTACCTCATTCTCTCAAAACTGTTCAATTGTGTGGTGTGATGAAACCATGAAAGGAATAGTGATTGATCCTGGTGGTGATGAGAAACAGCTCGCGGTATTGATTAAAGAGCTGGGTGTTGAGGTTGAAAGCCTGGTACTGACCCACGGTCACTTGGACCATGTTGGTGGTACGCAAGCTTTAGCTGAATTGCTTGACGGTAAGCGTATCGTTGGTCCTCATAAAGAAGACAATTTCTGGCTACAGGGCTTGGAAGGTCAGAGCCAGATGTTTGGTTTCCCACTCACGCAAGCTTTCGAACCGGATCAATGGCTAGAAGACGGTGACACGATTACTTTTGGTAACCAAACTATGGCGGTACTTCATACACCAGGTCACACGCCAGGTCACGTTGTACTATTTAGCCAAGAAGCGCAGCTTGCGTTTGTCGGCGATGTACTGTTTAACGGCAGCATTGGTCGTACAGATTTCCCGAAAGGCGACTTCAACACACTGATCACCTCGATTAAGACCAAACTTTGGCCATTGGGTAATGAAGTACGTTTCGTTCCGGGTCATGGCCCTGAGTCAACATTTGGTCGTGAGCGTGCATCTAACCCGTTCGTAGCAGATGAGATGCCGCTATATTAATGGCTGGTTTCTAATGTATATCTTTCCAAAGGTCGCTTTCGCGACCTTTTTGTTTATCGAAACCGTCTTTATTCGCGTCGTGACTCGCCGCAGCTAAATAGCGTCTCATTAAACCAACAAACTCCTCTCCTGAACGATCTAAATCGCTGGTGGCAATAAACACGTCATAATCATAAAAGTCACGTTGATAGCGCATTCTGTTGGCTAACATCGCTTGAAGACCCGTGTAAGTATTGCCTTGAGATGAAAGATAAGGTCGAGAGTCGAGTACTTTATCTTCGAAGTAAGCGATCTGACCTTGCTGCTTGAGCCCTAAGTACAGTAACGCGCGCTGTCCGAGTAAAAGTTCAGTGGATATGCGCGGGCAAATGCTGTCTAGATAAGGCTCATAGCTTTTTAATTTAATCCCTATCCATGGGAGAGGTTGATACCAACCCTCGTGATGATGCTGGCAGATACCTATTTTCTGCACGTTGTGCCAACTGACGACCCAGCCACCTTTGGCAAAGTGCTGCTGAAAATGGGTAGCAGTCAGCGTATAGGCGACGGTCGATTGTTCGATGAGCTTTTTTAGTGCGTAGTAAGCGGCGATAAGCAGTAAGAAACCGACAATTAACTGCTGCCAATTTGTCGCAAACCAAACGATGCATGCCGCCACAACAGCAACGGGTGTCGCTACCCAAATCTGCTTGAGGGAAATGTTTCTAAAGCGATGATTGTATAGATGTATAGTTTTCATCCATTTCCTTTGTTTTCAACCGACAGACATGCCATTCAGTACTCAACGAAGGCTAAATGGATCAGTTTAAATATCGACTATTTTGTAAACTTACACCAACACGCCACACGTTTTTGTCGCAGAAAGGTGTCGATTTCCTGTCATTAGCCGCAAATTTTTGGTATAAAACGCGCTTCAAATTTTCACCACTGCTCGGTATGCAGTGAAATGGAGAAACACTCGATGAGACTTGCTCATAAGCGCAAAGTGCAGCTGAAACTGCAAAAGCACATTAAAGCGGCAGTTGCTAACGTTCAAGCAACTAAAAAAGCTAAGCCTGTAGTTGAGAAGAAAGTCGCTGTAGCACCAGCAGCGGAGAAAGTCGTTGCTGTTAAGCAAGCTGACGTTGCTCTGACTCCTAAGCAGCAACAAGTGCTAGATATTGTTGTTAGCAATACTGATGGCATCAACCCTAAGGGTATCGGTCTAGCGGCTGGTCAAGAAGAAGCAAAAGCAGCTTCTTGGGCAACTGGCGCACTTAAAAAACTACTAGAAGAGAATCTAGTAGTTAAAGAACAACTAGCTGGCAACAAAGTTATCTACAAAGCTCTTTAATAGCTCAGCTCAAGTTAGGAAAAAGCCTCCACAGATGTGGGGGCTTTTTTTTGCTTCAATTGTCCCGTCCTACTGTACGTTCAATTCACGTTGTATGTGCACAAATCTACAAAATAGAAACGTTCACATCACATATTTGATAATAATAGTCAGAAGCCTCGGTGAAATATACGTACGTATCGTTTGCGATTTGTCTTTGCTTGCTTTTAATTTTATTTCCATATAATTCAGTTAGATAATATGGTTGTGTCATATTAGCTACGTAGATATACGTAGTATGGTTACGTAGTGCATAAATCGACTGTTAAATTTTTCAGTGTTCTCGCCGATTTTATCTTGCTCATTGTTAAGTCATGCTGAATTTGAATAGGAAGTGTCGTAAAGGCGCTCGTGAAACAAAGGACCTGATAATGAGAGCATTTAATTCATTTTTAGATGGAAAGCTAAAAGTTGGTATTGCGACACTAGCAGCATCGATTGCGCTAGTTGGTTGTGGAGAAGAGTCTAAACAAGAGACCGCCCAACAAGAAGTGAAACCAGAGAAAGTTTATAAGTTGAAGTTAGCTGAAACTTGGGGACCAAACTTCCCAATCTTTGGTGATGCAACTAAAAATATGGCGAAAATGGCAGAGGAAATGTCAGATGGTCGCCTAGTGATCACCATTGATTCATCAAACAAGCACAAAGCACCACTGGGTGTCTTTGATATGGTGAAGTCAGGTCAATATGACCTTGGTCACTCAGCGTCGTACTACTGGAAGGGTAAAGTGCCTAATACACTTTACTTCACATCTATGCCTTTCGGTATGTTGCCAACCGAGCAATACGCATGGTTCTACCACGGTGGTGGTATGGAGTTGATGGAAGAAGTGTATGCACCGCATAACCTACTGTCATTCCCTGGTGGTAACACAGATACGCAGATGGGTGGCTGGTTCCAAAAAGAGATCAACTCTGTCGATGACCTACAAGGTCTGAAAATGCGTATCCCTGGCTTTGCCGGTGAAATTCTTGCAGAACTTGGCGCTAAGCCAACTAACATTGCTCCGGGCGAACTTTATACTTCGTTAGAGCGCCGCACTATCGATGCACTAGAGTGGGTTGGTCCATCGCTTGATCTGCGTATGGGTTTCCACAAGATTGCACCTTACTACTACACAGGTTGGCATGAGCCAGGCACAGAGCTGCAATTCCTAGTCAACAAGCGTACTTGGGATAGCCTACCAGCTGATCTACAAGCGATTCTAGAAGTAGCGATGAAGACTGCCGCGTACGATATGTACACTCAGTCTAAGCATGAAAGTGGTAAGAACTGGGCATCAATCAAATCTGAGTATCCAAACGTAGAAGTGAAGGATTTCCCAGCGGAAGTGATTACTGCGCTAGAAGAAGCGAATGAGCGTCTACTTGCAGACCACGCAGCAAAAGATGAGCTAGCGAAGAAGATTCAAGAATCTCAAGCGGCATACATCGAACAGGTTCGTCCATGGTCAGATATTTCTCACCGTGCATACCTAAACAGCCAAGCTGAAAAATAAATAGCTGTAAAAAAATGAAGTGACACAGTCACTCGAAGTCCAAGAAAACCCCTTAATTATTATTAGAATATTCGCTCCACCAGCTCCGGCTGAGTGGAGCTCTTTTTAAGTTCCATGGAGTTAGGGATGAGAAGTTTAATTTATATAGAGCGATTGTTTAATCGATTCGGGGATATCCTAGGATGGCTATCCAGTATCTTGTTTATTTTGTTACTGTGTAACGTTGTCTATGATGTCGTGATGCGTTATGTGTTTAACGATGTTTCTATTGCTTTCCAAGAAATGGAATGGCATCTATTTTCGGCTGTATTTCTAATTGGTGTGCCTTACGCCATCAAAGCGGGCGGTCATGTTCGCGTCGATTTATTCTATGAGCGTCTGTCGAACAAAGCCCAAGCGGTTATCGATCTACTTGGCACGCTATTTTTCCTCTTTCCTTTCTGCCTGTTGGTTGCGTGGTACGGCATCGATTTCGCCAAAGAAAGCTACGCATTAAATGAAATGTCTGGTGACCCGGGTGGTCTGCCATATCGTTGGATCATCAAAGGCATGATTCCACTTTCATTCTTATTTATGGCGATCAGTGGCGTAGGGCTTGTCCTGCACTCACTTAATCGAATTTTTAATCCACACCTAATGCATACAACAGCAGAGAAGTAGGAGGCAGCACGTGGTCGGTATTGTAATGTTTTTTGTTGCCCTATTTGCATTGTTGCTAGGGTTTCCAGTCGCATTCACCTTTGGTGGTATTGCGTTAATCTTTGGTGTTTGGGCAGAAGGGTTCGATATGTTCGCCTTTATGCCATACCGAATTCAATCAATTATGGAAAACACCGTTTTGATGGCGGTGCCGCTATTTGTCTTTATGGGGCTAGTACTGCAAAAGACTCGTCTGGCGGAACAATTGCTTGAATCTATGGGTAAGTTGTTCGGTGGTGTACGCGGTGGTATCGCGATCTCTACCGTGCTGGTTGGCGCTCTGCTTGCCGCTTCTACCGGGGTTGTCGGAGCTTCGGTGGTGGCTATGGGCTTGATCTCGCTACCCGTGATGCTGAAGTACAATTACGATAAAGGTCTTGCTTGCGGCACTATCTGTGCATCAGGCACATTGGGGCAAATCATCCCGCCTTCGATTGTACTTATTCTTCTTGGTGATGTTTTGGGTGTTCCAGTGGGCGATCTTTTCCAAGCAGCAATCTGGCCTGGATTGGTGTTGGTGGGAGCTTACATCGTCTACATTCTTATTTATGCCAAAATGAACCCAGAAGCCGCTGCACCTATCGAGCGCGATGAAAGTGTTAGCCGTCAGCAAGAGGTGATTGCAGCGCTTAAAGCGGTAATTCCTCCATTGGCGTTGATCGTCGTGGTACTTGGCTCAATCTTCGCGGGTGTGGCAACACCAACCGAATCAGCGGCACTGGGTGGCGCAGGTGCAATCGTGTTAGCGGTGCTTTATCGCCAATTTAGCTGGGGCATGATTTATGATGCAGCAAAAGAAACGGTAAAAGTTACCGCGATGGTGTTTGCTATCTTGCTTGGTGCAACGGCGTTCTCGATGGCGTTTACCTATACCGGAGGCGATCACCTTGTTGAGCAGTGGATGCTACAGATCCCAGGTGAGAAGTGGGGCTTCTTGATCATTACCATGCTAGTGATTTTAGTTCTTGGCTTCTTTATTGATTTCGTTGAGATCTGTTTCATCATCGTGCCAATTCTGGCGCCAGTTGCCGAGCTGCTTGGCATCAATATGACATGGTTTGCGATTCTGGTTGCGATGAACTTGCAGACCTCGTTCTTAACCCCACCATTTGGATTTAGTTTGTTTTATCTCAAAGGTGTGGCGCCATCTGGCGTAACAACCCGTGATATTTATCGAGGTGTGATGCCATTTATCGCGATACAGATAGCGGTGCTGGCAACCATTTTGGTCTTCCCGGAATTTTACGGAATGTGATCATGTGATTTTTGTTAATCGGTTGTAAATGATACATTTAAGCGGCTTACATTAGTAAGCCGCTTTGTTTTAGTTGTAATGGGGAAAAGGAATGCCTCTTAAAGCTAAGTTAATCTTGCTCAGCTTGTTGCCTTTATTGCTGGTCACTATCAGCACCAGTTGGATTTCGGTTTATCAAGCGCAGACACTTCGTGATAAAGAGGTGGAGATTTTCCGTTCTAGCCTTATCAAATCAAAAGAAACTGCACTACGAGACAGTGTCGATCTCGCCCTAGACTCGATTCGACATGTTTATAACGATCCGTCCTTAGATGAGCGTGTGGCGAAAGCGCAAGTTAAAGCCATTATTGAAAAACTTCGCTAT
This sequence comes from Vibrio rhodolitus, assembly GCF_003350325.1. GTDB lineage: Bacteria > Pseudomonadota > Gammaproteobacteria > Enterobacterales > Vibrionaceae > Vibrio > Vibrio rhodolitus. The sequence goes on from NZ_QLYZ01000018.1 coordinate 42,018, forward strand.
GGCACTGATGGCTACTTTTTTGTGTACGACCAAGAGGGCACAAATCTGGTTCACCCGATCATGCCGGAACTTCAAGGGCAGAACTTGCTCGATATTCAAGATAACAATGGTGATTTCTTGATCGTCACCTTGCTTGAGCAAGCTCAGCGTGGCGGTGGTTTTCATCAATATCTTTGGAAAAAGCCTTCGACTGGAGAAACCGTTACCAAACTTAGCTATGCCGCTTGGCTGGATAAATGGCAATGGATGGTGGGTACTGGGCTTTATATTGAAGATGTCAGCGAAGAAGTCGCCAACCTCAAAAGTGCAGTGGACAAAAATATCGAAACGACCTTCTTTTCGATGATCATTATTGTCGTGGTCACCGTTGCGCTTATTGTCGTGGTAACGCTCGCGGTCAATTTGCATGAACATCGTATAGCAGACCGAAGTTTGAAAGAACTTGCACACAAAACGGTTATGTTTCAAGAAGATGAAAAGAAGCATCTTGCTAGAGAACTGCACGATGGCATTAACCAACTGCTGGTGTCGAGCAAGTGCCATCTTGAGCTTTTGAGTAACAAACTTGAAGACGAAGCGCAGAAACAACATCTGGCACATTCACAGCAATCATTGATGATGGCGATTAATGAAGTGCGGCATATATCGCATAAACTGCGTCCAAGTTCACTCGACGATATTGGATTAGAAGCGGCGTTGGATACACTGTTGCAAGATTTTCGTGCCCACTCAGGTTTGAGTATCGAAGCGGTGTTTGATACTCAAAACAGCAAATTGAAATCGGAAGTTGCGACTACGCTTTATCGAGTGGCACAAGAGTCGTTGACCAATATTGAAAAGCACTCGCAAGCCAACGCCGTGAACGTCATCTTGCAGCAACTTGGTAGCCGACTTCAGCTCATTATCCGTGATGACGGGGTGGGGTTTGATGTTGGCTCGACACTGCGCAAGACTGGCATTGGTTTGCGTAATATGCGTGAGCGCGTAGAGTTTATTGGCGGCGATTTTGATCTCGAAAGCGAGCCAGGGTTTGGCACCGAGATAACGGTATTACTAGAGTTGGATGAGTTAGTTTATGGATAAACCGATCAACGTTGTAATCGTCGATGATCACCAAGTGGTCCTTGATGGTTTTATTGCTAGGCTAAGTCTTGAGTCTGATTTTAAAGTGATTGGCACGGCAAGTAATGGTGTTGAAGCCGTCGAAGTAGTCAAAGCCTTGCAGCCTGATGTGGTGCTGATGGACATCAGTATGCCACTGATGAACGGTATTGATGCCACGCGGATCATTAAAGCCGAGTGCCCAGAGGTTAAGGTGTTAATGCTGACGATGCACGATAGCCGAGAATACATTATGAAAGTAATGCAGTCAGGGGCTGTGGGCTATATGTTGAAAGAAATTTCTGCAGAAAAAATGGTTCAAGCGATTAAAACGGTTGAGCAAGGTTCTACTTACTTCTGTGAATCGGTCAGAGAAACTCTGTTCTCACAAGGGTCGCTCCCCGCAGCCGATAAGCCAAATCCGCTCAGCCGAAGAGAAGAAGCGGTGCTTAAATTAGTCGCTCAAGGTTACAGCAGCAAAAAAGTCGCGTCACAGCTGGATATTAGCTATCGAACCGTTGAGACACATCGACAAAATATCAAACACAAACTTGAGTTAAGTAGTACTGCCGAGCTGGCGAAATATGCGGTAGAACGGGGCATGATTTAGCTGCGGTAAGCTCTGTCTACCTTCTGATTGAGCTTGGACAAACGTAAGGAATGTAAGCTTGAATGTCTCCAAGGCGCTCAAGTGATAGACTGCCGCGCTAAAGCTCAACAACTAAAAAATACTATGACTTATCCGAAAAATCTTCATCAAGACTACCACGCTCATTTTTACTTTGATCAGCAAAGCAGTGATTTCGCTGCGTCAATCCGCGATAAAATTCATCAAGAATTTGGATTGTTCGTCGGTCGATTCAATCAACGTTTAGTCGGACCACACACTAAATGGAGCTTTGAGATTGATTTTACTCATCAAGAATTTGAAGCCGCAGTCGCATGGCTTGACGCCAATCGCAATGGTCACTCAGTTTTAATTCATGCCGTAACTGGGGACGATTATCTTGACCACACTGATTATGTCTATTGGCTGGGTGAGCCTGTAGCTCTTGACCTTAGCGGTTTCACGCCTTTATAGCTGAAAAATAAGTTAATTTGATTGCTTAAACCCAGCACTTATCGGCGGCTAGGTATAATCGATTTTACCGATTGTTAGTATAGCTGTAAGCATTTTTACCACCGACGAGAGAAGGCGTATTCTAGCTCCATTGAAACAACACAGCCGAGTGTTGTTTGCTCATATCGAGTTAGGAGAATCAAGATGTCTAATCAAATTACTTTAATTGGTCTAAATAGCGAAAAATCTGCTCAACTAGCTGAGCAACTAAACCAACTTCTTGCACACTACCAAGTGTTATACATGAACAGCCGTGGCTACCATTGGAATATCAAAGGTCAGCAATTCTTTGAACTTCACGTGAAATTTGAAGAGATCTACACTGATCTACAAACCAAAATCGATGAGCTGGCAGAACGTATTCTTACACTTGGTCATACACCGGATCATAGTTTTACGCGTTACCTAGAGCTTAGCGAGCTAAAAGAGCACGTTAATGCAACTCAAGGTCAAGACTGTGTCCAAGGTCTGGTGAAAGGCTTTAGCATGCTTATTCTTAAACAGCGTCAGATTCTAGAGCAAGCAGGCGAAGCTGAAGATGAAGGTACAGCGGCATTGATGGGTGATTACATTCGTGAGCAAGAAAAACTAATGTGGATGCTAAACGCATACTTGCAATAATCGCTGATAGTGAAGAGGGAGCAAATGCTCCCTTTTTTACGTTGGTAGATTTTGCCTGACAAATTGAGCTGTTATTCGTTAGCCGGTGGTAAAGAGAAACTGAACTAAAAAGAGCCATTTACGTAAATATTAGTCGGTGTAGTTACGGAGTGGATTCAAGATGGGTAAAAAAACAATCGGCGTTTACTGGTTTACCAACGATCTTCGTTTAGATGACAACCCTTTGCTTGCACAAGCGGCGCAAGAGGTTGACCAACTTATCTGCCTTTATTGCTTGCCGAGCTATTCTGAATACTTAAAGCGTTTCACCTCTGAATCACACTATGGCAGTGCAAGAGAGCGCTTCTGGCAGCAATCTGTCGCCAGTTTAGACCAAGCGCTAAACGAGAAAGGACAGCGTCTAGTTGTCTCACAAGCTCATCCTTTTTCTGCGCTAGCGCACTTAATGAGCAACGATAATATTAGCGCGCTCTACTGTGATGACTTTGTCGCCCATGATGAAAGGCTAATCGTCCAGCATCTGAGCTGCTATTTTCCTTTAGTGAAGATATGCCAGCGATCGCAGCGGACACTGTTCCAACAATTTGAGCTGCCATTCACACTCGATGCTTTGCCCGCGTCGTTTACCCAATTTCGTAAAATGGTTGAAGGTCAATCTATCGCCTTGCCACATTGCGCAATAACCAATCTTCCTGCTCCAGCAAAACATAGCTTAGAGACTGTGACCTTGCCTGAGGTTAGCGTTAGTAGTCGTGATGACTTTGTCGGAGGCGAGCATTTTGCCCATGCGCACATGATGTGTTATTTCTCCACTTCGTTTGCCAGTCGTTATAAGCAAACCCGAAATGAATTAGATGGTAAAGAGAACTCGACGAAGTTTTCTCCTTGGCTTGCGGTTGGCAGCTTGTCGCCTAGTCAAATCATGCATGCGCTCAATCAATATGAACATCGTAACGGCAGTAATGAGTCAACCTATTGGATCTTTTTTGAGTTATTGTGGCGAGAATACTTTCAATGGTATGCACGCAAGTTTGGTGTCTCTCTGTTTCAGCGTAAAGGAGTGCAAAACAAGCCGCCATTAACCACGTTTTATCCGCAGCGCTTTAAACAGTGGAAAATGGGTAATACCGAATACCCGCTAGTTAACGCCTGCATGAAGCAATTAAACCAAACTGGCTATATGTCAAACCGAGGACGGCAACTGGTGGCAAGTTGCTTGATTTACGAATTGGGTATTGACTGGCGCTATGGTGCTGCTTACATGGAAAGCCAGTTGGTTGATTATGATGTTGGCTCTAACTGGGGTAACTGGCAGTATATCGCTGGCGTAGGGGCAAGTCGTTCTGCACGTCGTTTCGATCAAAGCAAGCAAGCGGCATTGTACGATCCGCAAAGGGAGTTTGTTCTGCGTTGGAATGGCAATAGCAGCGTGGCAACATCGGATAATGTCGATATGGTCGACTGGCCCAAAAGAGCCTGAACCATGCAAACCCAAGCTACGCAGCGCACATCAATAGGGAAAGAGACGATGAAAATAGAGACAGTTCGGCTTGTTTTGGGTGATCAGCTTAACCATCAGCATTCTTGGTTTGGGCGCGTTGATCCGAGCGTGCTTTATCTCATCGCGGAATTAAAGCAAGAAACGGATTATGTGCGGCATCATGGGCAAAAAGTCGCGGCATTTTTTGCCGCCATGGAAGAATTTGCAAGTCATCTGCGTCAGGCTGGTCACCATGTGGAGTATTTGACGCTCGATCATACATGCCAGTACGAGAATCTAACCCAAATCATTGATTCAATTATTAAAAAATATCAAGCAGAGCATTTTGAGTATCAACGACCAGATGAGTTTCGTTTGCTGAAGCAGCTTGAAACGCACAGTTATGAAGCGACTTCGTATTGCGTCGCCAGCGAACATTTTCTTTTGCCTTACCAAGAGATACTACAGTCGTTCCCGCAAAATAAGCACATTTTGATGGAGCATTTTTATCGCTCGATGCGCAGGCGTTACGGCATTCTTATCAAAGACGGCAAACCTGAGGGCGGTAAATGGAACTTTGATGCGCGCAATCGCAAAGCGCTTAAAGCGGCAGACATTGCTGATCTGCCAGCACCTTTGATGTTTGCCAATGATATCACTGAAATTAAAGCGCGAATCGAGCGCCATGGCGTTATGACTATCGGTGAGCTAGGTGATGATCTCTTATGGCCGGTAACCCGCAATCAAAGTCTTAATCTGCTCGCATTTTTTTGTCAGCGCTGCTTGCCTCTATTTGGCAGCTTTCAAGATGCGATGACAGACCAGCATCAATCAGCTTGGAGTTTGTACCATAGCAGGATCTCATTTTCTCTTAACTGCAAACTGCTTAGCCCCCTTGAAGTGATTGATGCGGCGCTTAGTGCCTATCAAGGTAACGATGATATTGATATCGCCCAAATCGAAGGCTTTGTGCGCCAGATCCTCGGGTGGAGAGAATACATTCGCGGCGTATATTGGAGCAATATGCCTGATTATCAGAGTAAGAATGCGCTACAGGCAACGCGCGATTTACCAAGCTATTTTTGGCACGGTCAAACCAAGTTGAACTGCATTAAGCAGGCGGTAGGTCAGTCGCTTAAATACGCTTATGCGCACCATATTCAACGGCTTATGATCACGGGTAATTTTTGCCTAATCACCGAGATCGACCCCGAGCAAGTTGATGCATGGTACTTAGGGATTTACATCGATGCGATTGAATGGGTTGAGATGCCCAATACTCGTGGTATGGCATTGTTTGCCGATGGTGGCATTGTTGGCACTAAGCCTTATGCGGCGAGTGGCGCTTATGTCAATCGTATGAGCGATTACTGCAAGTCGTGCCACTACAACGTTAAACACAAGTTGGAGGAGGGGGCATGTCCTTTAAACAGCTTGTACTGGCGATTTATGCATAAACACCGGGCGTTAATTGGCAACAACCCACGTATTGGCATGATTTATCGCTCTTGGGATGCGTTGGATGATGAAGTGCAGCAGCAGATAGTGCAAAAAGCTGAGCATTACCTAGAAAACCTCGACGATTTGTAAGGTTAGATACTGAGCTCTTCAAGATCGGGATGTTCAACAAATCTCTGGCTAAATTCATGCGCTGAAAGAGGTTTGGAGAACAGGTAGCCTTGGAAATCGTCACAGCCTTCTTGGAATAGTAGCTCACGTTGATTTTCATATTCCACGCCTTCTGCTATCACCCATTTACCCATATTGTGACCCAGCTGCACTATGGTTCTAACTAACATGTGATCGTGATGTTCTTGCACGCAGTCATCAACGAAGGACTTATCTATTTTCAAAACATCGATCGGCAGGTGTTTGAGATAATTAAGCGATGAGTAGGCGACGCCAAAGTCATCAACCGCAATCGTGACACCTTGCTCACGAAGTCGATGACAAACTTGCGTGACGCGATCGGAGTCTTTCATCAAAGTCGTTTCAGTGATCTCAATTTGCAATAGATGAGGCGGTAGTTCAGTGCGACGTAAAATGTGGCGCACATAAGTTAGCAAGTCATCATGAGCAAACTGAACGGTAGAAACGTTGACGGAGATTTGTACCGACATGCCTGCATCGTACCAAGCTTTGGCTTGTTCACACGCCTCTTTTATAACCCAACGCCCAATCATAATGATTTGTTTGGTTTGCTCGGCCACCGAAATAAACTCGAATGGACTGATCGTCCCAAGATCAGGGTGCTGCCAGCGGATCAAAGCTTCCGCGCCGCGTACTTGTTGATCTTTGACCGACACTTTGGGCTGGTAATGCAGCACAAACTGGTTAAGACGAATTGCCTGTTCAAGTTCGACTTCAATTTGATGGGCACGAATGGTTTCATCCAGTAAGGATTCATCGTACCAACGCACGCGATTTTTGCCGGTATTTTTGGCTTTCACTGTCGCAACATCGACGTTCTTTAACCAGATATCACGATTGTTAGTCGCTTTTTTCAAAGAAGAAATACCCACAGAAAAGGTCACTTGGTAGAAGCCACGGTCGAGTTCAAAGTGGAAGCGCTCAGGGCGTGATAGCTCACGTACAATACCTTCCACTTGCTGATCAATATTGGCTTTTTCAGTCACCACGATGACAAACTCATCACCTTCTAAACGAAACAGTTCGGCTTTGTTCATCACCAGTTGTTTTAGACGAGTACCAATGAACTTCAGTAAGGTATCGGCTTGTTGTGGACCAAATGAGTCATTAACGTCTTTAAAGTTATCGACATCAATCTTAAGTAGGACAAAGTCGCGATTATCAATATAAGCATCAGCGTAATTTTCTATGTAACGATAGAAAGCGCGTCGGTTAGGCAATTGAGTGAGAAAGTCACTGCGGCTTTCATCAAGGTAGATGCTTAGTTGCCTATCAAATTTAAACTTGTAGTAAGTCATAATGGTGGCAAACACAGTGATCAGCAATAGTTTTACCGAATCGTCTGCCATCTCGAGCATGCCTTCTTTGGGTACGGAAAACATGTAGTGGGCAATCAAGACTAAAGAAATAGTGATGGGCCAAATCGTACTTGGGAAAAGCACCAAGTAACAGAGTGGTAGCAAGAGAAATGAACGCTCGATCGCCTCGACATTTAACGGCTCTATCAAACCGCCAATTAAGATATGCACAAAAGAAAGCACTGCAAATAGCTTGCGTCGCTTGGCAGATTTGGTGAATAGGGCAATCAGCATTCCGAGTGGAAATAGCAGATAGGACCACCCAACTAACTCATGCTCCGTGATGAGTGTGTGCGTGATCAAAGTGATGGCGGCGATGTAAGCTATTCTGACCAAAACTAAAGGGCTCAACATTCGGTTAAGCCAATTTTCCTTGTCAATCATGTAGCTCCCTCGGCATCTCAATCTCCCTACGATACCTAATGTTTTACGAACTACTCGCGTCTATTAACTAATGACACTACCACGCGATTTTAAAGAAACTATCGCGGCGAAAAGGTTATTCGATCTATTTCACAGTCGAAGATCCAAAATAGGACGTACCGCTATAAAAGCCGATTTTGGCTCGAGTAAGATGATAATTCTTAAGCCAAATTGCAGATATTCTTACTGCGAAAATGGCGACTTATGGGATTTAATTGATGAATGCTAGTTAATCTCATACCACTCTTTGTATTGTTCATGTAGGTAAAAACAACCTAGCAGTATAGAGATCAATCCGTAAAAACAGTGACTTGCATTGGGAGTAGCTGTTGTTGTTCGTGTCTTAGTCAAGGCGGTTAATCACTTAACACTCAGATTTTATTCAGGTAGTTCACTTAAGAATATTTAAGGCTGTATTAATATACAGTTATTTTCTTGACATTACTCGTCGGTTAGATATGCTGTATGTATAAACAGTAAGTGGAGGTGAGTATGTTGTGGGAAACATTAGAACGCGTAAATCGTGCACGCCAGCAAGCGATGGCGAATCCAGAATACATTAAGTCAGCTGAGGCGCATCAAAAGGCATTGCAGCAACAATCCCATTCTGAAGATGGCAAACTCAGTCGTAAAGCGACAGCTAAGAAGCCGAAGAAGTTGGCTGACATTTATCAGCAAGTAGAATTTGGTGTGAATCCTTCCGGCAGAGAACACTAATTCCATGACTTATCGTCCTTTGATGAAAACCTCAGCTTAGTGCTGGGGTTTTTACGTTTTAGTCTTGCTGATTTAATTGAGTTGATAGGGAATTGGTTTTGAGCTCTGTCTAACGTGTCTTGGCTCAGTAGACGAGAGTGAGTCAATTGCTGGTTTTGTTAGATAGAAACTAAACTAAAGTTTGGCTTTCAATAGCCGATAGTTATAATAACAATAATAGCCGATGACCAAGGTCAGTCGCCTGTTTACCAAGATCAACCTTTACACCAGGTACAAAGCCTAGTTGCAAGGTTTAGCGACAAGAGTTAACCGTAATACCCAATATAGGAAATTTTACATGGAAGAGATCGTGCAAAAGCGTAAGTATTATCGACTGAGGTATCCTCGTCGAGCAATGCCGACCGTTCGCATTGATGATCAACTGTTCCATGTCAGCGAAATCTCTGAAAAGGGTATCCGTATCATCATGAATAACTTCGCGTCACTGTACCGAGGTTTAACCTTAACGGGCACATTGAGTTTAGGCGTTGATAATCAGATCCCGGTCAAGGGGCAGGTTTTGCGTTTTGACGACAATGAAGTGATCTTACAGTTAGTTCAAGGTCCATCTTTTAAAGATATGGTGGAACAGCAGCGCCATATTCGCACTAAATACCCAGTGCATTTCGCCCGTCTGCGCAGCCAATCAGTGGCTTAGCTATATTAGTCAATTAATCTGTCTCGATACACTGTTATTGGGCGTTTTGCGACAGAACAGTAAGGCGCAGAGCGTTTTGCGCCCTGATTCTACCCGTGATCAAATCAGTTCCCCTCTCAAGTTTGGCAAATGATACTGGCGTTGGTACGCACTAGATCGCTCTCAAAGCTTGCGCATTTTTCATCGTTCTCTTTTTTTTGTGTTGGTTTTCACTGATTGTCTGAAAATATTCGCCTGGTCTTTCTCGCTATCTGTGTAGCTGTTTATGTCTGGTAGGGGCAGGAGAGGCGTTACGTGAGCGTTATTTGCGAATGGTGCAAGCTGAAGAGAAATGGTAGCAGTGAGACTTTTATTAAGCCCATAAACGGTGAAACCCCAGAGGTGGTAAGTCTCTGGGGTTTCGAATTTTTTAGATGTCTCGGTTGGTAATTCCGATAATCTTTATGCAAAAGGTCTGGATTATATCCGATTAATTCCTAGGTAGAGGAATTAGATACGGATGAAGTCCATGTGCTCAACTTTTGGCTTGAAAGCGTGACGTTGAACGTCTTGTGGCTTAACTTTCACTTCAGCACCGTCGATTACTAGGATGATACCTTCGTAGAACTCAGGCTTGTCCATTTGGTTAACGATGTCGTTGTGGTTAAGAACGATTGATACTGGAGCTTCAGAACCACCGTAAACGATAGCAGGGAATTTACCAGCGTGACGTAGGCGGCGGCTCGCACCTTTACCTAGTTCAGTACGTACTACTGCTTCAAATTTCATAGTATTACTCTCGAAAAATAAGTATTGAATTCACGACATGATGCGACCTCATATCGTGCTAAACGCTGATGAGTAATTGGTAGTTACTTCAACAGCGAGCGCGGATACTACCACTCAATATGGCGAAGAGCAATACTTTTCCCTTTTGCTTGCTGGGTTTATAAGCAAGATACGCCGTTAATTCTACAGATGATTACAATGTCATCAATTTGCCCTGAGTAAGAGCTTTTTAGCGCAGCTTAGCCAGCCAAGTTTTTGATAAACAAAACATGAACCGATTGTGAATGAATCACTCACGATTGGTTAAGTTAGCCGAGCATAGACTAGTCCCATAATCAGCCATCACCTAGTGGAGAATAAAGATGGGACCAGTAAGTATTGTAGTTATTACCCTAAACGAAGAAAAGCGTATTGGACGTTTGCTAAATGATTTGAGCAAGCAAACTCATCAAGATTTTGAAGTGATTGTGGTTGACTCGAATAGCGATGATAACACTTGTCAAGTTGCGACAGCATACGAAGTGTCACTACCACAACTAACCGTACACAATATGGAAGCGCGCGGCGTGAGTCTTGGACGTAATACAGGTGCTGCGATGGCGCAGTATGAACGCATTCTCTTTTTGGATGCCGATGTAAGACTGGAGCCAACCTTCTTAGCCAATGCTCTAAGCCAGCTAGAAGAAAAGCAGCTAGAAGTGGCTGGTGTTTATATGGGTGCTAAGAATCTGCCAATGATTCATAAGTTGGGTTATGGATTATTTAACTTAGGGTTATTTATCACTCAGTACACATTTCCAACAGCGGTGGGTGCGTGTATTTTTTCAACCAAACGTGCACACAATGAAATTGGCGGTTTTGACCTAGATATTACGCTGTGTGAAGACTGTGACTACGTAAAACGTGCCGGTAAAACTTGGCGCTTCCGCTTCTTGAACCTAACCTTTGGCTTCGACCCTCGTCGTCTAGACCAAGATGGTATTTTCAAAATGGGCGCGACTTATCTGAAAGCAAATGTGCGTCGCTTCTTCTTTGGCGAGATGCGTAATAACGAGATGGAATACAAATTCGGCCATTACAAAGAGCAATAATCTATCTAGGTAAAACAGATGTTTGATGGGATGAGTTTGTTTATAGGGGCATTGCTTGATGCCCTTATTGGTCCGAACCTGTTTGTGCCGGGTGAACCCTTTTTAATTGCGGCAGGTTACCAACTTCATCAAGGGATTTGGACGGGGGTTATTGCAGTCTTATTTGGCGGATTAATCGGCGATCAAGCCAGTTATTGGATTGGTCGTTATGTTGGTGTACCAGCACAGAAAAAACTGTTGGCTTGGCAGCCTAAAACCCGCCGACCAATCGCGCGTTGTCGCCACTTAATGTACAAAAAAGGTAACTATGTGTTGGCGTTCGCGCGTTTACTTGGTCCGGTTGCTTGGGTTGTCCCGTTTATCGCCGGGACGAACAAAATCGGCTGGTCGCGGTTTTCATTGTTTGGCTTGGTTGGTCTACTCCTTGGCGTTGGCCAGTTTGTCATGTGGGGTTATTTACTGGCGTATGGGATTGAGCAATTTCCAGTATTAAGCCAAGCCAAACTTGTGGTGGTTGAGCACCAATATACGTTAATCGCAATTGCGGCAACTTTGTTGTTTCTCGTTATTGGTTACAAACTTCGTTGGCGCTTTTTGTTTACTAAATTCACAGGGGTATTCTTTGCCCTGATGCTATGGGCAAACTACAGCCACTTTTTCTTCTACTCGGATGATTTTGCGCAGCAAGAGAGTAGCGGGGCACGCTTAGCAGCAATCATTCAGCCAAGTGAGTTGGCGTATAAAGTGTATCCGGGGCTGTCGAATGTGTTTGATGCCCAAGCGATGAACATTATGTTTATTGGCGAGAACCCAAGAGACTTAATGCTTGAGCTAGGATGGATTGAGAATCTGACTTTTTCGCGCAATGATATTGAGCTAAAAGATTACATTCAGCTGTTAAAAGATAATACGCCGCCGGTTTCGGACTTGTTTTGGAATAATCAACCTCAAGAGATGGCATTTCAGTTACCTGGTGACTTGCTGCGTCGCAGCCACATTCGCTGGTGGCAAGCGGGTATTGATGCTAAGAGCCAACAAAAAATGTGGGTTGGGGCGCTGAGTTATGATGATGGTTTGCAGCTAACGCCTTATTCAGGAATTGTCACCGTGTTGCACAGCGTTGATCCTAATGTTGACCTTGAGCGTGACAAATTGGCAAAGCAAGTGAGTGAGCAAGCGAGCAATCGTCAGATAGAGTTAGCAGCGCTAGCCGCTCCGACCGTATTGGATGATGATCACGAGTACTACACCGATGGTCGCATATTGGTGATCCGCGACCACTTAGCTTATTAAACAGGGCAGAAGTCGCAGTTAGTCAGCTGCGACTGTCTATTTAGGTTTCGATCTATTCAGGCTCAGCTATTCACGTTTAGTTAAACTGCGCGCGAAAGGCAGATGGCGTCATCTCTTTGACTGCTTTGAATTGGCGATTAAAGTTAGACAAGTTATTAAAGCCAGACTGCTCAGCAATCAAAGCAACGGAGTCTTGGCTATTGACCAACATTTCGCATGCTTTACCGATGCGAAAGCGCTTCAAATGCTCTGAAAAACTCTCAAGGAAATGACGTTCAAATAATCGATAAGCTGAGCTTTCGCTGATGTGCAGAGCTTGGCACAAATCGTCGATCTTTATCTGCCGCGCATAGTTTTGCTCGATAAATTGACGCGCTAATTCCACTCGACGACTCGATTCATCGTCAATATTCATGTCATGCAGACCATAAGCATGGAGAGATAGTCGCTCAGATTTATCATCGTCAGCCAGAGCACATAGCGCTTCGAGAACACATAACAGTTGGTGATGCGGCTCATGACGCTCAATATCTGACAGCAATTGGTAAACGCGATCGGTGGTTTCAGGGCTAAAAAGCAAACCATGAGCCGAACGCTTGAGTAAGCGCTGCAAATTTCTAAGCTCAGGAAAATGTTCCATCAATGATTCAACCCATTGGTGACGAAACCACAGGATCAGCGAGCGATGCCCACGCTCATCATCACCATTCATTTCTCCCGAGATAAGATGAGGTAGACCCGGACCATAGAGCAGCATGGTGTTATGGTGAATACTACCGATGTTATCTCCAGCGAAATAGCGTCCTTTAAATACGTCATTTGGATCGTGATACAAAACCAATTCATATTCAGAATGGTAGTGCCATGAACAGGTAAACTCTCCAACCTTGCCTCGGCAATCATACTCTTTGATGTACCAACTGAAGTTGTTTTCACTGAGGACGCTTTCAATTGTAGGCTTCATTGCAACTCCTTCGCTATTTGCTCGATATTTAATCTACCGACTTTGTTATTTTCAGTCAAAATTTTGATTAAGTTTGGGTTTAAAGTATCACCAAATGATGGATAGTCATTAATCGTATTGGTGAAAACATCATTAAACTGAGTGCGTTAACTAAATACTCTGATCAGAAAAAAGAAGAACAGCATTTAGGAGGAGTTATGTTTAAGAAAAAGGAAGCGTTGATCTTCCTTGTGATGGCGTTTATTACCGGGATTTGTGGATCATTTTTCTATCCGTTATCAAGCCTGTTTATTATTGAAGCGCTCGGCGCGACACCAATGATGCTCAGTGTTTATATGATTTTGTCCATTGTTTCAGGGATAGCGGTATCACAGTGGATTGCCGCGCGCTCAGATAAAGGTTGGAACCGTAAGAACATTCTGTTGTTCTCACTCAGTTGTTATTTGATCACGGTACTCTCGTTTAGCTTTATTCGTGATTACTACGTGGCGATTGCCGTTTCAATGGTGTTTGGGGCGTTAAGTGGCTCAGGTTTTGGTCAGTTGTTTGCTTTAGGGCGTGAATACGCGGATAAGCATATTAAGGACAGCACGACGTTTCTCTCTGTGATGAGAGCAGGTATTGCTATTGCTTGGGTAGTGGGACCTCCAATTGCCTTTACGTTGAAAAGTGCGTTTGGTTTTAGTGCTTCGTTTGTTGTTGCTGGTATGGCGACCTTTATTTCACTCGTGCTGGCTTGGATCTACTTGCCAAGTAGCGTGATTAAAGGGGAAGATGCACCTAAAGAGACTAAAGGACCATTTGGCGCAACGGTGGTGTTGTTCTGTATCGCCGTGATTTTTATGTGCAGTGCGAACAACTTATACATTACCAGTATGCCGCTCTATTTTTCGCAGGAGCTAAAAGTTAATGCGAGCTGGGTGGGTTATATGTTTGGTATGGCAGCGTTGTGTGAAATCCCAATTATGCTCAAAGCGGGGCGACTGGCAGCGCGTTTTGGCACCATGAAGATGCTAGCGTTGTCTCTCGTTAGCGGCTGTGTGTTCTTTGTTGCCATGATCAATGTTACTGAGTTCTGGCAATTGCTGGCGGTACAGGTATTAAATGGCTTCTTTATCGGCATCACCGCGACCTTAGGTATGGTGGCGTTGCAAGATATGATGCCAAATCGCCTTGGAACGGCTTCGACTTTGTTCTCGAGTTTGTTGCAAGTCTCGATGCTGGTGGCAAGCCTTTCGGTCGGTGTGGTGGGCGAGTACTTTAATTACTACACCACCTTCTATGTCAGCTTAGGCTTGGCGGCGATGGCTCTAATAGTATTAAGCTACTTTGTGGTAAGGGAAAGTGCCAATCGCGAACAATTGGCACAGCAAGCAGCGTAGAAAGTAAAAAGGCTCAACTTAGTGTTGAGCCTTTGCCTTTATCGCTATTATATTCTCGCTTCTCGCTTCTCGCTTCTCGCTTCTCGCTTCTCGCTTCTCGCTTCTCGCTAGTGGCTCACTTTCATAGTTAGGGTTGCTTTTAAGCCGCCCATCGAGCTACGACCGAGTTGAAATGCACCGCGATAACTGTGCGCCATTTCATCGACAATATTTAAGCCAAGCCCCGTACCTGGTGTGGTTTCATCTAAGCGCACGCCGCGTTTGACCACATTGTCGAGTTGCTCGTCGGGAATACCCGGACCATCATCCTCAATAATGATATTGACGTTGTTGCTATCAATGGTTTCGGCATAAACGCGAATAATACTGTGTGCCCATTTGTAGCCATTTTCGAGTAAGTTGCCGACCATTTCATCCAGATCGGTCTTATCGACGGAAACTTCGAGTTCAGATTCGATTTCATTGATCAGGGTGATGTCGCGCGCGGCATACACTTTATCGAACGCCATCGAAATCGCATCAATACGTTCAGCTGGTGAGGCTTTAACAGATAATATATTCATCGAGCCAGCCATGCGAGCGCGCCCAAGATGGTAGTCGATTTGGCTTTGGATTTGGTCGACAGGCTGACGTAACTGTTGTTGATTGCTTTGTGGTAAATGCTGGATTTCATTTTTTAGCACAGAAAGCGGCGTTTTTAGGGCGTGAGATAAGTTACCTGCATGATGGCGCGCACGTTCGAGTAGCTCTTGATAATGAAACAGTAACGCATTGAGATCGGACACCACCGGGGCGATATCTCGCGGGTAATCATCACCTAATGCTGTGCGCTCGCCTTGACGAAGTTGGCTGAGCTCGCGATGCATTTTTGTAAGTGGGCTAAGTGACCATGCAATCTGCAAGAAAATCACTGCTAAAACACCAAAGTAGAGCAGGGCAAGAATGATCCAAAGCTCGCCCATTAGGTCAGCAACGGTATCTTCAATCGGCTGTTCATCGATGCCAACGACGATCGAAATCGGCTGGTTGTATTCAGGGAAGTAGAGTGAGCTTTGAATAAAAATCAGCGGCTCTTCTTTGGCGCCAAACGCTTGTTGTTTTTTCTTCTCGAGATCAATGGTGCGATCCCACAATGAGCGAGAACGGATCTGGCTATCGTCTGTGGAAGCTGACCAATACAAACCGCTGTATGGCTGGGAAAAGCGCGGATCAGACAGTTGCGTAGAAAGGGTGAGTTGCCCGTTTTTATCTACTTCTAAGTTGCCGGTGATCTCGTCCATATAAATGGAGAGCTGCGATTTGGTATCAGCAACCATGTAGTTGTACACCTGCGACGGGACGGTAATACCCGCAGCGATAATCATGGCGGTCAGCCAGACAACAGCCGCCAGTACTAGGCGGCTTTTTAAGCTGAGCTGTTTGAGTAGAGACAGCTTTTTACTCGGCATTGAGCTGGTACCCAAGTCCACGCACCGTCTTAATTACATTTGGGGCAATTTTTTTGCGAATGCGACCAATGAACACTTCAATCGTATTTGAGTCGCGATCAAAGTCTTGCTTGTAGATATGCTCGACAAGCTCAGTACGCGAGATCACCTTGTCGGCGTTATGCATAAAGTAGGCAACTACTTTATATTCAAGGGCAGTAAGGCTTACCGCTTCGCCCTGATACATAACTTTAGAAGTGCGTGTATCTAGGCTTAAGTTACCTACTTGCATTACTGGCGAAGCGTTACCTGAGGCACGACGCAGTTGAGCACGAATACGGGCAGTCAGTTCAACCATCTCAAATGGTTTAGTCAGATAATCATCAGCGCCGGCATTTAAACCTTCAACGCGCTGAGTTAGCGTGTCTCGCGCACTTAAGATTACCACAGGCGTGTTGATGTTTTCATCGCGAATGCCTTTAAGCACGGTGAGACCATCGAGCTTAGGTAAGCCTAAATCGAGCACAATCACATCCCACTCTTCTGAGGTGGCACGGTAAAGTGCATCAATACCATCTTGAGAAAGCTCAGGCACCCAGCCTGTTTGCTCAAGTGCTTCAATGATCTGTTCGCCCAAACGAGGCTCGTCTTCCACTACCAATATTTTCATTTTTAGTCTTCTGTACTTTTGAGTGCTTTCTTAATGTTACGACCGCGAATTTCAATCATTTCCAAGGTTTCTGCGTTGTACTCCACCTTAATGATATTGTTGTTATAGTTAATTTTTAGTTCATAAACCCAAATATCGTCGTCTTCTTCGAGTTCAACTTTGATAATTCGACCGTGGAGATCACGCTCTACTGCCGCATACATCTCTGAAAATGGGCGAATGTAACCTTTTTGTACCGCTTCGTAGACTTCATCTTGATCTTCTTCAAACTCGACTTTTGTGCCGGGCTTTTCTACATCACGGACGAGCTCATGACCATTGTCATGCTTGTGAGCATAGCTAGGAAAAGCGAATACGCTACATCCAGCAACTGCGATAAGGCTGATGAACAGCTTTTTAAACATAGAGTTACCTTTGCTCAAATTTTCTATTCGGTGGGACGTAAGGTGATAATTGTCACTTACTCCAGCATTGAATGAATTATAAATATTTCAACATGAACGCAAAGTGAATCAAGCCAAATTTGCTCAATTGGCTAGATAAATTCAGGTTAGCCTTGGTTGAGCTCATCTTCAAAGATACGATCGCGCATTTTCCAAAACCGTCCCACTTTTCGCGCAATTACAAATTGCGGCGGGCGGAAACGATGCTGGTTAGCCACCACCTTAGTGGGGGAGGACTCTTCAAATGGTCGATGTTTGTCTGCAAGGTGTGGGCGGACAAACTGTGCATGGAAACGTTCTTTCTGTTTGGCTGTGGTTAATGACCAAAACTCATGCACAGCCGCTTGGTTGTCACCTCGATAAGTGACCTTGAGTTGGTTTTTGCCTTTGTCGTCTTTAAACGTCGAAAGCTCCATCTCTAAGCATTCGAAAACTAACGCATCTTTTAGGTTTAACGCCTCTTTAAGCTTTTTGTCTGGGTCGACTAAGGTGGCATCGCACTCATGACAGATACGCGCAGCAATATCGTTGTCTGCGCCGCATTCACCACAGTATTTGGCGCGAAAACGATAGCCACAGTGTTCACGCTCGCCAGTTTCGTCATCCTCAAAATAGCCTTGGCAGCGGCGACCAAAATGCTCAAGCAAAAAGCCATTGCTATCAAGCTTGCCCCAGAAGTTGTTGTTAAAGCCACAAGCAGGGCAAGGAATGGTGATGATTTCACTGTCTGAGTCGGGTTTAGGATTACCTACTTCCGGTTGATATAAATCGTAACTGTTACCGGCATAATCGAGCACCAAGCACTCCTCTTTGCCCGGAGATAAGCGCAAGCCTCGCCCAACAATTTGCTGATATAAGCTGATGGATTCGGTCGGGCGTAAAATGGCGATTAAGTCGACATGGGGGGCGTCAAAGCCAGTGGTTAATACCGATACGTTAACCAAGTATTTGATCTTTTGGTCTTTGAATTGCTGAATTATGGCGTCACGCTCAGGTGTTGGCGTATCGCCAATCACGATCGCAGTTTGTCCCTCAGGCAGTAGACCATGAATTTCTTGTGCATGGCGCACGGTGGCAGCAAACACCATAATGCCTTTTTTGTCGCCTGACATGTGGATGATCTGTTCGACGATCTGCGGTGTGGCGCGCTTGGCTTGATCAATCACCATATCCAGTTCCGACTCTTTATAACGCCCCGTACTGGCGGGCTTAAGCTGCGAAAAGTCGTAACTGAGCACGGGCGCATCCATCATTCTTGCTGGAGTCAAAAATGCCTCGTCGAGCAGATAACGAATCGGCAGTTCAAAAATACAATCACGGAAAAAGCGCGCCTCTTCGCTGCGTACTTGCCCACGCGTGTGGTATTGGTAAATCCAGCCGATGCCAAGGCGATAGGGTGTGGCGGTTAAGCCGAGCACTTTCATACCAGGGTTTAATTCGCGCAAATGAGTGATGACTTTTTGGTAGCTAGAATCTTTATCTTCCGGCACGCGATGACATTCATCAATCACCAGCAGTGAGAATTGGTCTTTAAATGCATCGAGGTTGCGTACCACCGATTGCACCGAGGCGAACACAACTTGTTGGTCAGTCTCTTTTCGTCCTAGCCCGGCGGAAAAGATTGCCCCAGTTAAGCCATAACCTTCATATTTCGCGTGGTTTTGCTCTACCAGCTCTTTTACATGCGCTAACACCAAGACTCTGCCTTTGGCAAGCCTTGCAAGTTCAGCAATCACAAGGCTTTTTCCAGCGCCTGTTGGTAGCACGATCACGGCGGGAGTTGAATGCTTTCTGAAATAGTGGATTACCGCTTTGACGGAATCAGCTTGATAGGGGCGCAGGGTGTACATAAATTCTGTGAAATAGCTCAACTATTTGTTTTAGGCGCACTATAATAGCGCAGCTAACTAAGTTGAGGTATCCATGCAGCCAAATAAAGCGCAATCAAATAAAGCGCAAGCAAACAAATTACAGCAAGTGCGTTTGGACAAATTTTTGTGTGACGCGTTAGGTGCGACACGCAAAGAAGCGACTAAAATTCTTAAAAGCGGCGAAGTAACGGTTAACGAGCAAGTCGTTAAAAGCGGTGCTATCAAAGTAACGGATGAGTCTATCGTCGAGTGGCAAGGTCGCGAGATCAAGATGCAAGGCCCACGTTACATCATGTTGTACAAGCCAGATGGTTTCGTTTGTTCGCACGAAGATGGTTTTAACCACACTGCGTTTGTGCTGCTTGATGAGGTGAAGATGGAAGACTTGCACTTTGCTGGTCGCCTAGATGTCGACACCACAGGTTTGGTTTTGATCACCGATGATGGTCAATGGTCGCACCGCATCACTTCACCGAAACACAAGTGTGAGAAAACTTACCGTGTGTGGCTGGCTGATGCGATTGGTGATGATTACGCTGAGAAACTGGCGCAAGGTATTGAACTGCGTAACGAAAAAGAAGCAACACTACCGGCTAAAATGGAAATTGTGGATGCATCAAACAATGAATTGCTGCTAACGATTTCTGAGGGTAAATACCATCAAGTTAAGCGTATGTTCGCCGCACTTGGTAACAAGGTTGATCAACTGCATCGTGAGCGTATCGGTGACATCGTCTTAGATGATGATCTAGAGCCGGGTGAATACCGTTACCTCACTCAGGAAGAAATTGATTCAGTGTGGTAATAAGCTTGGCGAAATCACATCGGTTTTCTTACTAGGAAAAATCCTAGTAAGAAATAATCGCTAAAATAGGAAATTATTTAGTTCCTACTGGGAACTAGTGTTTTAGGTGATTTTCGTCGAGGATAGACTAGTCACACGTCACTTCACACGACCGTGTTCCGGTCGTGCATTCATAACTCAAATAACTCTTGTAATGGCTGATGCCAGAAGTGACTTGTGAATATCCCATTGGAAGGGGGTGTCTCAATTTTGCTTAGTTGCTGCAAGGATTGCGGTGGCTGAAATGCAACCGATTAGGAGACGTATGTCTAACACTGCAACACAACACGCCAGCGCCCCACAAATCAGTTTTTTATTATTTCTCGTCTTGGGTGCGATTGGTGCTTTAACACCGCTTGCTATTGATATGTACTTACCCGCGATGCCAACCATCGCCCGTGATTTAGGCGTTGGGGCTGGGGAAGTGCAATTTACGCTAACCGCGTACACCGCAGGTTTTGCTTTAGGGCAACTGATTCATGGTCCGCTTGCCGATAGCTTTGGTCGACGACCAGTTTTGTTACTTGGCGTGCTGTTTTTTGGTTTTGCTTCAGTCGTGAGTGCAACCACTAACGGTATTGATGCTTTAACTTGGGTTCGTACCGCGCAAGGTTTTGCTGGCGCAGCAGCGGCAGTGATCATTCAAGCCGTAGTGCGTGACATGTTTGACCGTGAAGATTTCGCACGCGCAATGTCGTTTGTAACCTTAGTCATTACTATTGCTCCGTTAATTGCACCTATGATTGGCGGCTATTTAGCGATTTGGTTTGGCTGGCGTTCGATTTTTTGGGTACTCGCCATTTTCGCTGCCATCGTTATTTTATTGGTGCTGTGGAAAATTCCAGAGACACTTACGGCAGAGAAGAAGCAGCCACTACGTTTAGCTACGACACTGCGTAATTACATCCGTTTATGTCGCAATCCTGTGGGTATGGGCTTGGTGCTTTCTGGTGCATTCTCATTTGCTGGTATGTTTGCGTTCTTAACCGCAGGTTCATTTGTTTACATTGATATCTATGGTGTCAGCCCTGAGCATTTTGGCTATCTGTTTGGTTTGAATATCATTGCAATGATCATTATGACCAGCATTAACGGTCGTTTGGTGAAAAAAGTCGGCTCTCATGCAATGCTGCGTTTTGGTCTTTGGGTACAGCTAGCAGCAGGTTTAGGTTTATTTACCGCGTGGTCTCTCGATCTTGGATTGTGGGGCATTGTGCTGTTTGTTGTGATGTACATTGGCACCTTATCTACCATAGGCAGTAATGCCATGGCGCTTTTACTGAGCGGTTACCCGACGATGGCGGGTACGGCATCTTCTTTAGCTGGTACACTACGTTTTGGTATTGGCTCTATCATCGGTGCAATTGTTGCCGCGTTGCCAAATGGCGTCGCTTGGCCGATGATTTTAGTTATGACGGCATGCTCTGTTTTGTCTGCCGCATTTTATTGGTTATACGGAAGAAAGGCTTAATGGCTGAATATACAGTTGAAATTCAAAAGTTGGTAAATGCTGCGTTAGAAGATATTCACGCAGAACATCAAGCGAAGAAGTTGGTGAATGCACCAGTAGCAAACAACAATTTTATGATCCGCTGGGTGACAAAAGCATTAAAGAGCCAACGATTTCATCGTTGTGTGGTTGATGATCTCACTCGCTGGCAGAAGGCGGGGCGCACCAAAGGTAACGACTCAAATCTGATGTTTACCTTTGAACGTATCTCATCTTTTTACCGAGATTTCTTCCCAGTGGAACAAGATGCCAAAGTAATCAAAGACAGCGATGTGGAAGCATTTCTTGACGTGATGGAACAAGCGGGTTGGGAAGTCTCCACTTCTGAACCACTGGTTGGTGTAGGTAAAGTGCAGCTTTTCACTGAAGGTCAAAACTCGTTAGCACTCTGTTCTGAGCAGTGCGAAAAGTGTTTTGATGGTGAGTTGTTAGTTAAACCAATGAACTGGTTTGTGCGCGGTAATCACGCGCTGTTTGTCGAAGCCGCAAGTAAAGCGGGCTTTATGGTGCATAAAGTGACTGACTACAAATCAAACGTGAAATACCACGGTGAGTACATTGTGTTCCCTGAGAACAAAGGTGCACAACTTGCTGAGATTCCAATTAGCTATCAAGTGGCTAAATAAGCGCTTTTATTGAGTTGAAAAGCTTCCTTCGGGAAGCTTTTTTTATGCGAGGAGAATCGAAACGGGACAAATAGAGACGGGTAGTCTGTGTAGATAGAGGCTATTCTTTAAACAGGAACAACAAAAACACACAACTCTTGTTCAGCATGGAAGTGGGGGAGTGAGCATGATGGATTATGAAAGTAAGCTTAAAGCGGCGAGCCAAGAACTCTATGAAAAAGGTGTCTGGAAGACACATTACAATCCGCCCATTGCTAAGTTTCTTATTAAATTGGGGATGCGAATCCCACCGCCTCATTATCAGACTTTTTGGGACAATTTTATTATTTCGATGGCAACGTTTGCCACAGTTTGGGGCACGCTAAATTGGTTTGTGATTTGGCAAAGAGAAGGTAAGCCGATTCTTGAGGCTATTTTTATGTCGCTACTCGGCGGGGTGTTATTTGGACTGATTATGGCGGTTTTTTATTATGTTAGACGTAAGCAATTACAACTAACGGATTGGCGAAGATTGGGTGAATGATGGAGCTTATTCAAATAAAAGACACAGATAAACTTTACCAACAAGCGCTCGATTTACGTTATGAGCTGTTTTTTAAACAGCCAAACTTGCCAAGAGAAATCCTGTTTGATTCGCTGGAGAATAATAGCGTCCACATTGCAGTTGCCTGCGAAGACAACTTATACGCCTATGGGCGCTTGAGTGAGGGACGCCCGAATCAGTTTAAAATATCACAAATGGTAGTGCGTCCTGATATGCAGGGACAAGGTTTAGGCACTCAAGTGCTCACTAAGTTGACGGATATTGCACGCGAAAGAAAAGCCAAGCAGATCTATTTGAATGCCAGATTACATGCGATAAAAATGTATGAAAATCTCGGCTTTAAAATCTCTGGTGATGCCTTTGTCGCGCAAAGTACCGGTGTGCCACATATAAAAATGGTTAGGGATTATTAAAGATTTTTCATTTCGTTTCTAACCACACATTAGCCACATAAAACCTAGATAAGGACATGCATGTTAGCTTTTCCCAATATCAAACAACCTCAAGGTAGCCTTTATTGCGGTCCCTATTGCACAGTGGCTTGCTTATATGCGTTTGAGCAATTACCGCTAAAACAAGCTAAATTACTGCAGCGATATAATCGTACAGAGAAAGCGTTTAATGGCGATGGGGTAACCATCAGTGAAAACCTTGACCTTGAAGAGGCGGCATTAGAGATCTACAAAATTATTGGTATTGTCACCAAAGGTGAAAACCCCAGTTATATAGAGCATTCCGGTTATAACTCTCTCGCAGCAATGCTGTATGTGTTTGGTGAGTTTGGTCTTAAACGTGAGTTAGTGGTGCGTGATAGTCAGACTCTGAGTTATCTTCGTCGTGCTTATCCAACGGAATTAGAATTAGTCGATAAACTCGCTGTGCCAATCTGTATTCTTGATAACCAACCCTCAACACCGGATGGCACAATATTGATCCCCTTGATCATGGACCCTGACTCTCCGCACTACATCATCAACAATAGCCGCCGTGAATGGTTGGATACCAATATTGAAGAAATCTCGCCGGATTGGGACTTTATTGAAAAATGGCAAGAGAGTGACAAAAAATACAAAAACTCCACTTGGGTTGGTGTGGCAATTCGAGTCAGTCGCCTGTTTGATTCGCCAGTGCACTCACAATAGCGCAGGTTGCCTTTTTATTATGATAAACGCTTACATTTTTGTTGCGTTTTAAGCTCGCGAATTTACGCTTTTAAATCAATCTTACAGTTAAAAAACGCTACAATGCGTTAACCGAAAGTGATCGGGATTTTAAGATTAGTAAGATGATGGATTTTTGATGCAATTAAAAAAAATCGATAAGCAGTTATATCGCTCACGTTTAAATATTGTGATTGTCGCGTGTATTGCCAGTTTAGCTATCTCGAGCCTGGCAATCTCTCAAAGTCTCATTTATTTGTTCCCTGATCCGTCAGGCTCTCATTTTCACTGGAATTTGCTGGGTGTTGTCGTGAGTGCGGTAATCTTGGCGAGTGTGTTAATCAAGCTGAAAACGCATCCCAAAATGGCAGAAGTGGCGTATGTTTGGCATTTAAAACAAGAGCTCAACCTTATTTACCGTAAAAATAAAAAGCTATTAGCCGCCGCAGAGCAGGGAAATAAAGAGGCCATGCTTGCCCTGCATTTTAGTTATCAAGGTTCGCGTCAACTATGGCAATTGGATGACAATACCATCACTATGACCAGTCTCAATAAGGCCGAAGAAAAGTTGGCTGAGTGGGTAAAGCAGTATGGCGTCACGCTCGATGTTAGCCAATATCACCGCCAATTGTTACAGGCATTTTAATTATCTGTTTTGTCTTCAGTATGGCGAGTTAGATATGTCGCCTGATAGCTCATTTCTCAGACATTAATTTGCTAATCATGATCGTTATAGGCACATTGGTTCTCAGACAATTCAGTTCATACCATATAGCCTCCAGCCTTCTTTTATCGAAGACTGGGGGCGTTTTATTTGGTGTGAGGATGTCTTGGAAAAAATACGGCGAGCGTATTTTTGTTGTATGAGGACAGTATGAATATCAAACCCGAAATTACCCTTTCATCGCTTGATGTAGATCGAATCTATAACTTAATTGAATCACTACCGCGCAATGCAGTTTCAACAGAAAAACTAGAAGAGGAACTTGAGCGCGGTAATATTGTTGCACCGCAAGATGTGCCGGCGAACGTCGTGACAATGAATTCGCGAGTACGTTTTATTATCGAGGCAACGAAAAAAGAGTTTGAAATGACCCTGGTATACCCAAGGGATATGGACAATAGCCTAGATAAGGTTTCGATTCTTGCCCCAATCGGGAGCGCTCTATTAGGCTTGTCGATTGGTGATTCAATTCATTGGCCGAAACCGGATGGCACAGACGTTAATGTGACCATTCAAGACATTGTCTACCAACCGGAAAGAGCAGGTGAATTGTTAGTTTAGACAAATGCCCAAGTTGGAGTACCAATTTGGGCATTTTGTTATAGCGGGCAAGGGACGTATGCTTGTCGGTGATTAAGTTGACACTATGGTAAGGAGACAGGGAAGTTGAAATCAGTCGATGTATTTTTAGTTAATTCTTTTACAGCTCAAGGAGAAGGTGGCAACCCGGCTGGAGTGGTATTAAATGCCGATGCGCTTTCTGATAAAGAGAAATTGGAGATCGCCAAGGCTGTAGGCTACTCCGAGACTGCGTTTGTATCACAAGATAACCAAGTTGACTTTGAGGTGTCATTTTTCACGGTCACAGAAGAGGTCGACTTTTGCGGTCATGCTACTTTGGCTGCGTTTTCGACCCTTTATCAACAAGGCATTCTTACCCAAGGATATTACGTTCAGAGGACCAAGGCAGGCTTGCTTGGGGTTAATATTGAAGCTGATGGTCATGTAGTGATGGAGCAAAAGCTCCCCGAGTATTTGGGCGGTTTTAGTTATGAGGACGTATCTGAGCTTGTTGGCATTGACTCGGCTATTTTATCAAGTACTCAGCTTCCCATAGAGGTCATTTCAACCGGACTGGCGGATATTATTGTGCCGCTACCCATCGGGTATTTAGACCAAATCCAATTGCATCAACAGCGAACGATCGAGTTCTGTCAAAAGCATTCTGTGGTGGGTATTCATGCTTTTGAATTGTGTGAAGAGGGTAGTACCACGACGGCAAGTTGTCGTAATTTTGCCCCTTTGCTGGGTATCTTAGAAGAGTCAGCAACCGGCAGTGCAAGTGGAGCGCTGGCATGCTATTTATTTAAGCACTTGAGTAAAAACACAGACAGCCAGTTTATCTTTGAGCAAGGGCGTGCCATGAATTGCCGCTCTGAAATTACTGCCACCGTTGAGTCAGATTCACTAGTGATTAACAAAGTAAGCGTTGGTGGTTTTGCCAGCAGAATTGGGCGCATCGAGATCAAGCTTTGAGTGGGTGATAATTATGCCGAATATATTGCCCATATCCTTGATTTTACCTCGTGAAACTTCGCTCGCGAGCCATGGATAAGCACATAGTTTGCGATGCCGATAATTTCATCCTTGTATCATTTAACAGTGCGCATCAGCACTCACTTCTCTTCTATTGGTTGTCGTCCTGATTTGTTATTTTTAGGCGCTAACCTGTAATGATTGTACGTCTTAACAAGTTTGCGACGGTAAGGAGAAGTGATGATCAGAGAAATGACAGAAGTGGATTTTGATTCGTTTTGGTCAACATTCAGTAGTGTTATTGAAGCGCAAGAAACATATGCATTTGATCCAGATATGACGCGTAAGCAAGCTTATGCTTTATGGTGCCAAACGCCGCAAAAAGTGTACGCCTATGTCGAAAATGGCGCCGTACTAGGCTCATATTATATAAAGCCAAATGCGATGGGACCGAGCAAGCATATCTGTAACTGTGGCTATATGGTTGCTAGTGAGGCGAGGGGAAAAGGCATCGCCAAGCTCTTATGCGAACATTCACAGCAGACTGCGCTTGAACTTGGCTATTTAGCGATGCAATTTAATAGTGTTGTCTCGACCAATACCGTTGCCGTTAATTTATGGCAGAAACTTGGTTTTTCGATCATCGGCACGATTCCTAAAGCCTATCGGCATAAGCGTTTGGGCTTAATCGATAGTTACATTATGTACAAATGGTTAAGTGGGTCTTGTGAGTAACGACTGAGTGTTTCTGAGAGACAGTTCAGTTGCAAACTATAGATGATCTCAGCCAATATTGCGTGTCATAGCACGTTATCACCCTGTTACTTTATAAAGGATATTTGCTACTTTGGTGAGCAGGTGATATTTGCGTGCATCAAGAATACTTTATTGATGGTTATTTGGTTGTTAGATGCATTTAAAAAGGATTTTGCATGATTACTTGCTACATAAAATACGTTATTGATCCAAAGAAAACACCGGAATTTGAGCAGTATGCCAAGATGTGGATTCCGTTAGTTGAAAGATTTGGTGGTCAACATAATGGGTATTTTTTGCCAGCTGAAGGAGCTAACAATATTGCCCTTGCTTTGTTCACATTTGAAAGTTTATCTGCATACGAAGAGTACCGAAATAAATCGTTCGACGATCCTGATTGTCTTCACGCATTTGATTATGCAGATAAGACAGGGTGCATTATCAGCTATGAACGCAGTTTTTTCCGTCCGGTATTTAGCTAAATCACTTACAAGGAAATGGTAGTTTTAGATGTTAGAGCAAGAAAAACAGTTACAGGTAGTAGATAGCGTCGACCTTGCGTCGCGATGGTCACGCTTTTGGGCAGCAATTATCGATGGGGTTATCACCTTAGCGTATGTGATTCCATTGATGTGGTATACCGATTTTGGTGACCGAATAGCCTCTTCTGGTGTGATGCTACCCGAAGAGTCATTTGCCTACATGATCTATTGTTTTGCCATGTATCTGCTTATTCATGGTTATCTATTACATACTAAGGGACAAACAATCGGCAAATTTGTTTTTGATATTGCTATTGTCGATCAAAATGGTCAGTTACTTGGGTTACCGAAGTTGTTCGCTAAACGCATTGTACCAATTTCTATATCCACCTTTATTCCTCTAATTGGCTCGTTCTTACCAACTGTCGATGTGTTATTTATTTTTAGGAAAGATAAGCGCTGTGTGCATGATTTAATCGCAGGAACACAGGTGATTAATACAGTTAAAGTCAAAAATGATCAGGCTGAATATAGTGAAGAGTTTTAGACATAAATGAATCATAAGGTGAAGCAAAAAAGAGTTTGGTTAAACCACAGTTAGCT
This sequence comes from Vibrio rhodolitus, assembly GCF_003350325.1. Classification (GTDB taxonomy): domain Bacteria; phylum Pseudomonadota; class Gammaproteobacteria; order Enterobacterales; family Vibrionaceae; genus Vibrio; species Vibrio rhodolitus. Next base: position 69,879 of record NZ_QLYZ01000018.1, read on the forward strand.
AGGGAATAAGAGGTAAAGATGAATAGTGAGATTGTTGATCTAGTCGTTATAGCGGAAGAGGCGCTCAAACGTGCGATGATAAATTCAGACACGGCGGCACTCGACCAATTATTAGCAGATGAGCTCGTTTTCGTTAATCATTTTGGGCAGAGAAGCACCAAACAAGAAGATATTTTGCTTCATCAATCAGGCTTACTTTCTATTCGAACCATTGAATTGACGGATGTTAAAACTGTGCCGCATGACACCTTTGTTTTGGTCTATGTTAAAGCGGAGATTCAAGGTACTTACAATGGAACAGAAGCCAATGGTTGTTTTGCGTTTTCGAGAGTGTGGGCAAAGCGAGACGGAAAACTACAAGTCGTTTCGGTACACTCAACCATTATTGAACAATAAAGTGACTTATGTGTATTCAAGTAAGGCGAATCAATGATATCTGAGATTACTTTTCCTGCCGCGAGCAGTATCAACGGCAAACAAACGGGAAGTTATTATCGCGACTCATTTAAAGTCACTGTAACCCAGCATAATTTAGAAGCGAAACAGGTTTATCACAGTGTATTTGGCTATTTACCAAAGTCGGTGCAACGCGCGCTAAAGATTCGAAATATAGCGGTTGAGAAGTTGGGCTTTTCAGTCAGTAACACAGAGATGTCGTTAGCGCTTGAAGAAATTGAAGCGGGCAAGCAGGCTGGTTTTCTGACCTTTGAATTGGTGACAGAATCTGAGGTGGTTTGCGGGGCTTATGAGCCGAATATGGATATGTGGCTGTCGGTCATGCGCTTATCAGACAATGAGTTTGCGTTATCAACCTTAGTGAACTTAAAAACACGTTCGGGCAAAATTTATATGGCTTTTGTTAAGCCATTTCATAAATTCGTCGCCAAATATTGTCTTCGACAAGCACTCAAGGCGGGGCGCCTGTAACCTGCTGAATAACTAAACAGAGGATTCTATTCGCTGATAAAGCGCGAACGATAATGTGTTGGCGTAATGCCGACCACTTTCTTAAACACGCGGGTGAAATTACTCACATCATTGTAGCCAAGTTGATATGCGACTTGTTCTACGGTGCGTTTATTGATGTTCATCTCGCGCTTTGCTAAATCCATCTTGTAGTTCAAGCGATATTGCTGTGGCGTTAAGTTAAGTACTTTTTTGAACGCTCGAGTTAGGGTTTTCTCACTCACACAGCAGACTTCTGCCATTGCTTGGTTATTTTGCTCACCAAGTGGTGTCTGCTCACAGTAATGCTGCGCTTTTAACACTAGAGGGTTGCCGTGGCTGAAGTCTGGAACAAAGCGTTCATAATGCGCTTGTAGTCGTCCCGAAAAATCGAGCAGGCAGACGTCTGCGACCTCTTTTGCCAGTTCAAATCCAGCATATCGAGCAATGACATGTAATGTCAGATCTTGAAAAGCAAATAATCCCGAACCTGTAATGATGCTGCCTTCATCAACTACCATTTCATGACGCTTTACTTCACTGATGAGTGGAAACTCTTGTGCTAGCTGTTCACAGAGTTTCCAATGGGTAGTGACGGCGCGTTGATCAAGCAGCCCGGCGTGAGCAAGCCAAAAGACGCTCGCACAGTTTGCTGCGAGGGTAGTGCCATTGGTATGCCACATTTTCAGAGCTTGCAGCGTGTCGCCATCATAATGAGTCACTGTGCCCATTTTTCCGGGCGGTAAAAATAGTAAATCTGGCGTATCCAAACTAGTCAAGTTTTGACTGGCTAAGGTCTTGATCCTAAAGAGTGGTTTCACCATTAGGTGGTTGGCTATCGACAAAATATCTGCTACCCCAGAAACGGCGGAATTAAGCGCGTTGTCGGTAACAAGTATAACGACGTTAATTTCCTTATTGTCCATATGTGACCTTATATTGTCCATTTTGGTCATTATAGCGTGGGTTTGTTTTGAGTAAAGTAATCACCATCGAAACAAGGAGAGCAAAATTATGAACCAAGCGCTAATTATTATTGATATTCAAAATGACTATTTTGCGGGTGGGGCTATGCCACTTAACAACCCTGAAGCGGCAGCAGATAACGCCAAATTATTGTTAGAGCATTTCCGTCAGTATGGTAAACCCGTTATCCATGTTCAGCACTTAGCGGCATCACCGGAACTTGGCTTTATGTTACCCGGTACAGAAGGGCAAAAAATTCATCCGAGTGTGGCGCCAAACGAGGGGGAGACTGTGGTTATCAAGCATTACCCCAATGCATTTGCCAGTACCAACTTACATCAAGTGTTGGTAGAGTTTGGGGTAACAGAGGTTGTACTTGTTGGCATGATGACGCATATGTGCGTCAGTTCAACCGCGCGCGCTACCATTGAATATGGACTAAAAACGACCATTGCCCACGATGCTTGTGCTACCTGCGCCCTGCCTATTTTTGACGAGGTGATCCCTGCGGATAATGTCCATAAAACTGCATTGGCAGAAGTGAGCAATATAGCCCAGCTAGTGACAACCAGAGCGTTGCTTGCTTAAACACTTTTTGGATGGTTAATAGGCTACTGCCTCTAGCCATTAGTGCCCAAGCTGAGTGACAACTTGGGCATTTGGCTATGTGTCTGAACGATGTCAGTGACTCGCGTGAATACGCTGGCAAAAGCCATAAAGCCAACCTCTGCGTCAAATTGGGATTTGTTTCAGGGTGAAAGTTTTTATCCGCTTTATAGCTCTACTCTTGTATGAGGAACAAAATCTCTGGAAAGGGCGAATTGTTAACTTGCCCACGGATGTATGAGTGTATAAGGAACAGGCAGATGAAATTGATAAGTAAACTAACCCTGACTTTTGTTATGTGGCTCGGTGTCGTAGGCTCTGCCTTTGCAATTGATGCTGTTTATAGCGACTTCTTCGGTAAAGCAATTAGAGGTTATGATCCCGTCGCTTATTTTTCGCAGGCGCAGCCAGTTAAGGGAAACAGTGATTTTACTTACCAATGGAATGGGGCTGAGTGGTACTTTTCTACTCAGGAGAATTTGATTGCATTTATGGCAAACCCTGACCAATACGCTCCTCAGTATGGTGGCTATTGCGCTTGGGCTGTCAGTAAAGGCTATACCGCAAAAATCGATCCGACAGCGTGGAATATTGTCAATGGTAAACTCTATTTAAATTACAGCAAGTCAGTACAACAGACTTGGCAACAAGACATTGATGGCAATATACGTCAGGGCGATCAAAACTGGCCACGCTTACTCGCAGAGTAAAGTCGAGTGATGAACAATTGCTGTAACAACGAGCTAAGGCGTCTCTGGCGAGATATTTATCGCCTTAGCTTTACGCACAATCGCTTTCACCATCCCTTTGAAAATAAATAGATGGGCTGGCATCATCGCAAACCAGTAAAGTAGTCCGCGAAAACCTTGTGGGTGCCACCATGCGGTGATGTTCAAACTGCGTTTATCGCCTAAGTCAGATATGGTGAATTCTAGGCGTCCCAACCCTGGTCCTTGCATGCCAAATAGTAAAGAGAGAAATTGGTTTTTCTCACAGCGAATTACTTTCCAAGAATCAATATAATCACCAACTTCAAGCTCCGGTCCTTGTGGGGAGCGGCGTAGCGGCTTACTGCCACCAAAGAAAATATCGAGCCACTCACGAGTACGCCACAAGTAGTTGGCAAAGAAATAGGGATCTTTGAGGTTGCCAATCGTTTTGACTACCTGCCAAAGCTGCTCCGCCGAAAGCTCAGTTTCGATGCTCGCTCCAGTTTGTTTAGGATAATAACCATAGCCTGCTTGCCAACGTTTAAGCGCGGCGGGATCAAAGCCCCACACGTTGCTGCGCACAAACTTGCCTTCTTGCTCAATACTGGTAGCAACCATTTGCTCAAAACCAATCATCTGCTGTGGAAAGCGTTGTTCGAGCTCGCTAGAGTCAGCAATAAAATCGTGTTCCAAACCTGCAAGCAGGGCAGCGCCGATACTGGAAGGAACCGATGTCACCATACCTAGCCAGTAAGAAGCCATTTTAGGCGTAAGCAACGAAGTGGCGAATAAACGATAGGGACGTTGGCTTGCTTGGCAAATAACCTTGAATTGGTCACGGTAGCTGAGTACGTCAGGACCGCCCGCTTCATAGAGCAGGTTTTCTCCTGTTGGGTGCTTAGCTAGTTCAAGTAAATAGTGATTGAGGTTTTCTAGTGCAATTGGGTTAGCTTTGGAGTCGACCCATTTAGGCGTGATCAACGCAGGCAAGTTATAAACAAAATCACGCATGATCTCAAAAGCCGCTGAACCGGGGCCAATGATTACGCCCGCGCGAACTTCCGTGATCGGCGTGCCGCTTTGGCGTAACACTTCGCCAGTCATTTTGCGTGCCTGTAAGTGCTCCGAGTTTCCGGTTTGAGGTTGGATAGCACTTAAATAAATCACTTGTTCAACTTGGCTTTGTTGCAAGGCGAGCTTGAAGTTTTCTGCTAAGCCTAGTTCGTAATCGACAAAGTCGTGTCCTTGCGCCATACCGTGCACCAAAAAATAGACGATATCGAACTGGGGAACTAAATCAACGGTCGCCTCACGATCAGCAAGATCGAGATAGGTAAGCGTTAGATGAGGATGAGGAAGTGTGCGCGCTTCTAAATACTCAATTTGACGCGCTGCAGCAGTGACGGTGTAACCTTGATCGCATAGCTGCGATAAAAGCTGAGAACCAATATAGCCAGATGCGCCGAGAACTAGAACTTTCTTCATCATTCACCTAAATGTATGTTCTTGTTTTTAATTGAGTATATAATGAACAGCCCAGTTGGCAATACGACTTATCAAAATAATCGAGGTGGTTTTTGATGCTGCTGTCCCAAGTAATTTCCCATACCAGAGGCGATTTTATCCGGCGCCTAATTGCTATTGCCCTGCCAATCACGTTACAGAGCATCATGTTTTCGAGCCGTAGTTTGGTCGATGTACTTATGCTTGGTCAGCTAGGTGAGGCTGAAATTGCAGCGGTTGGCGTTGCGGCGCGCGCAACATTTGTGACCACGATTATGCTGGTGGGGGTAACGACCGGTGGCGCGATGCTGACTGCGCAATACTGGGGTGCAGCAGACAGGCAAGGGGTGCGAGAAAGTACCGCTTTGACTTGGTTTATGGCAACGTTGTTTGCGCTACTGAGTGTGATACTTTTTGTTTTCTTCCCATCTCAAATCATGGGATTAACCACAGACTCCGCTCTGGTTAATCAGCTTGGTAGTGAGTATTTAGTGATCACCTCTGTCACCATGTTAGCTGTTGCCTGTGTGGCGAGTATGGCGGTCGGATTGCGCGCGGTGCATCAACCCGGGCTTAGTACCTTTTTCAGTGGCATCGGCATTGTTTCTAACATTTTCCTTAACTGGGTGCTAATTTTCGGCAAGTTTGGTATGCCAGCTTTGGGTATCAAAGGGGCGGCGATTGCTACTGTAGTTAGTGGCGCAATTGAAGTCATTACCTTATTTGGCTACTTGCACTTTAAAAAACATCTACTGGCGTTTTCAATTGAAGACATCCGCTCGACGTTAAAGATCGATAAAGTGGTGCGCTTTTTAAAACTCTCAATGCCCACCACACTAAACTTTCTCGCTTGGGCGGGTGGCTTATTTGTTTATCACGCGATCATGGGGCAATCAGGCGTACAAGGGCTAGCCGCACTTTCGGTGATGACGCCAGTTGAGTCGATTTCTTTGGCATTTCTCATCGGTATGGCGAACGCATCCGCGGTACTGATTGGCAATCAAATTGGCGCTAAGAAGTACGAAGAAGCCTATTACCAAGCGATTGGTATCATGTTGCTTAGTATATGCGTCGCCATTGTTGTGGCCGCCTTACTGTTCTTGTGTCGTAATTTGGTGCTCGATTCATTTAGTGCTTTGTCTCCAGAAACTCGCGCGTTAACTGACAAGTTTATCTTGGTGTTAAGTCTTGGCTTGATTCTTCGTTGTATCCCGATGATGGCAATTGTCGGTGTGCTTCGAGCGGGTGGTGATGTGAAATTCTGCCTGTATCAAGACCTTGTCGCGCAGTGGTTAATTGGTATTCCTCTGGCTGCGGTTGCGGCGATTTATTGGGGATGGAAACCAGAGGCGATTTATGTGCTGTTTCTCACTGAAGAATTAGTTAAATGGGGTGGCTCAATCTATCGAGTTAAGAGTAAGAAATGGCTAAAGAATTTGATTGAAAATTAGCGAGATAGGGTAATATCCGTGTAATCGAATACATGTACTGTGATCTGTCGTCCAAAATGCTTCCTACTAGGCGTGAATTAGTGTAGATTCACACTCCTAATTTTTTAATGGCGAGCGATAAATGTTACGACTAACAGACCTATGTAAGGGCTATGTAGACGGTGGTGAATTTCACCCAGTTTTACAAGGTGCTGAGTTAACACTATCGCAAGGTCAACAGATCGCATTGATGGGCGAGAGTGGGTCGGGTAAGAGTACCTTGCTCAACTTGATCGCCGGTTTAGATGTGGTTGATGAAGGTGAAATTGAATTTCCTCATTTTTTGATGAGTAAAGAGTCAGAGAGTAACCGCACCGCTTATCGCCGTAACAATATTGGTCTTATCTTCCAGCAATTCAATTTACTACCTACACTGAATATCGCCGACAACATTCGCTTTTGTCGTCAGTTAAAAGGCTTACCGGAAGATCAAGGCTTATGGCGTCAAATCCTTTCAGCGCTTGATTTAATGCCTTTACTTGGTCGTTACCCGGAAGAAGTCTCAGGTGGTCAGCAGCAGCGTGCGGCGATTGCTCGCGCGCTGTATATGGAACCAAAACTGCTATTGGCAGATGAACCAACCGGTAGCTTGGATGAGCGTAACGCAGAAGCCGTTATGCGTCTTCTAACCACGCTTACTCGTCAGTTAGAGTGTACGCTATTGTTGGTTACTCACAGTGAAAAAGTGGCTTTACACATGGAAGGGCGCATCCGTCTTCAAGGAGGACAGCTGCATGTTATGGCCCGTAGTTAAAGCATTACTTGGCCATTACAGACGTTACCCTTTTCAAATCCTTCTTGTCTGGCTCGGTCTTACACTTGGCGTATCCTTATTAGTTGGCGTAACCGCGATCAATGAGCATGCGCGTACCAGCTATCAGCATGGTGAGAAACTGTTCTCTAACCCTCTGCCATACCGCATTCGTCCTAAGCATGCTGTTAATCATATTCCGCAGGGTTACTATATTCAATTGCGCCGCGATGGTTATACCCAGTGCGCGCCTTTCAATGCGATTAACCTCACCACAGCGAAGAAACTTGATCTAACCTTGGTAGGAATCGATCCGGTCGCCATGTTGTCGATTGAGAAAAATGTCTCTCTCAAAACCATCAACTCGCTTGGCATCATGAAAGCGCCATATCCGATTTTGGTTAGCCAAGACTTAGCGAACTATATGCGTTGGCAAGATGGTGGCACCATTCGTTTAGCCGATGGGCAAGAGCTGGGACCTGTACGCATTGAAAAAGAGAACCGCCTTAACGGTACCCGCATTATTGCCGATATGGCGTTGGTGCGTATGCTGGCGAAAGGCTCAGGTATTTCTTCTATTGCTTGTGCAGAAATGCCAGAAGAGAAATTGGAACAGCTGAAGCAAAACTTGCCGCATGGTTTGTCTTTAGTGCGCAGCTCGCAAGCTGAATTAGAGTCATTAACGCAGGCTTTTCACATGAATTTGAGCGCAATGGGGATGATGGCATTCCTAGTGGGCTTGTTTATTTTCTATCAAGCCATGTCACTCTCATTGACACAGCGCCAACCGCTAGTCGGTATTTTGCGTCAGACTGGCGTTTCAGGTTGGCAATTAACGCAAGCCTTATTGCTTGAGTTGGTCGTACTCGTTTTTGTCAGTTGGCTATGCGGCAACGTGTTTGGTATTTTGCTTGCAAACCAGCTTATTCCAAGCGTGTCAGCGAGTTTAGAAGATCTTTATAACGCAAATGTTGGTTTGTCGATTCACTGGAGTTTTGCATCGAGCGGTTACAGTTTAGCGATGGCGATGATTGGTGCGTTCGCGTCTTGTGCCTGGCCTTTGGTACGCTTACTGCGCTCACAGCCGATTCGATTGACTAAGCGTTTATCGCTGCTGCGTTTCACTGGCACCGAGTTTTCGATTCAAGCATTGATTGCTTGCGCGCTCGCCGTAGCAGCCATTGCTATTTATCAAGCGCCACAATCGCAAGAATCTGGCTTCGCCATCATTGGTTTAATGCTGCTTAGCGTGGCGCTGTTTACGCCGTTTTTAATTTGGCGCTTGTTTACCAGCTTTAGTTACTCTATGCGCTGGGTAAAAGTGCGCTGGTTCTTTTCGGATGCCGCTGCGAGTATGAGCTATCGCGGTGTGGCGACGATGGCATTTATGCTGGCGATGGCGGCAAACATCGGTATCGAGACCATGGTTGGTAGTTTCCGCGACACCACCGATAAATGGTTGAGTCAGCGTTTGGCTGCCGATCTCTACATTCATCCCAACAGCAGTTCTGCTGCGCGTTTGAGCTCTTGGCTTTCTAAACAGCCAGAGGTGAATTCCGTATGGTGGCGCTGGGAGAAAGAGACCACCACGCCAAAAGGTTCACTACAAATCGTCAGTACAGGTGCGTCGGAAGGTGAGCTAGAAGCGCTGACGGTGAAGTTAGGTGTGCCGAATTACTGGTACCATTTGCACCACTCGAAAGGCGTGATGGTCAGTGAGTCAATGGCGCTGAAACAGAACATTCGTCCGGGCGATTACATCAATCTATATGGTAAAGCAGGACAGGGTTGGCAGGTTGTTGGTGTCTACTATGACTATGGTAACCCTTACAATCAGGTGCTGATGTCACATCGCAATTGGTTATATAACTTTGCTGGTAGCGGCACAGTGGCTTTAGGCGCGGTTTTACAAGACGGCGTTAACCCTGAAGGGCTTAAACGTCGTATGGAGTCCGTCTTTAGATTAAGCTCTGAACGCATTTTCGATAACGGCAGTATTCATCGACAAGCGATGTATGTATTTGACCGGACATTCTCGATTGCGGACACCCTTGGCAGCATAACCTTGGTGATCGCTGTGTTCGGGATCTTCTTCTCAACTGTTGCAGGCGAAGTTGCGCGACAAAGACATATCTCTTTGCTGCGCTGTTTAGGCATGTCTGGTAAAGAGTTGATCATGATGGGCAGCTTGCAGTTGTTTGTCTTTGGCGCGATTGCAATTATTGTCGCGATGCCATTAGGTTTAGCCTTGGCTCATTTGGTGGTCGATATTGTCATTAAACAATCATTTGGCTGGACGCTTGAACTGCAATTTATTCCAAATGAATACATGAATACTATCATCTTGGCGATGGCCTCACTTGTTATAGCAGGTGCAATGCCAGTGCTGCGTTTGGTACGCAATACGCCGATGAAATCTTTAAGAGACGCGTTGTAAATGAAGCGAAAGCCAACCAAAAAATCTTACACAAAACGCTTGCTAGTTGTGGCAGCGGTGGTTTTGGTGCTTGCGCTGACGCTCTTTAACAGCGGCATTGGGCAAAATGATCGTTTGCATGTTAACACTATTGATACGCAGGCGAACTTGCTGTTCAACCAGAAGACCAAAGAGTTTACCCCAGTTTCACCGGATAAACCGGTTGCGATCCCTCGTGACATTCCTTTAGACCCGAGTTTCCAACATGGTTGGTGGCACTTTTTCGCCAACGTGAAAGACGAGCAGGGCGTGCGTTACGGCATTCAGTGGAGTTTTTTCCGTATCTCGAAAAATCCACAAGAAGTTCCAGGCTGGCAAAATTCTCAGTTGTTTTTGTCTCACATCGTCGTGTCTAACGATCACAAAGTATGGCGTGAGCAGCGTATCGCGCGCGGCGGAATTGGACAAGCTGGAGTGGAAAAAGCCCCTTTCAAAGTCTGGATTGATAACTGGTCTTGGAGCTCACTTGGTCGCACACCATTTCCCGGACAGCTGCAAGTTGAGACCGATAAACTGGCGTTGACTCTCGATAGCGTGGCGCTAGGCCCGTATGTTCTGCCAGGAAATAAAGGCTATATCAGCAAAGGTGAACACAATAAACTGGCGTCGCATAATCTCACCGCACCTTTTATTCAGGTGGCGGGTAAACTGACGTTAGATGGTAACAAGTCGCTAGAAATTGAAGGCGAAGCTTGGATGAGCAAAGAGTGGGGCAGTGGTCTGCTTGATGTGACGCAAAGAGGCTGGGATTGGTTTGTATTCCATCTTGATCATCAAACCACTTTGTCGATTCATCATTACCGCTACCATGATGCGCCCGACCATGTTGTTGCGACAATGTCGACCAGTTCTGGCAAGGTTATCTCGATCCCGCAATCAGACATCATTATCACACCAGTAAAAACCAGTGTGTTAGCCGGACAAAAACAAATTCCACTTAATTGGTTGATCAGTATTCCTAAGCATGGGATCAATTTGAATACCCAAGTTCAAAACGCAAACATGTGGCTACCGTTTGTTTTACCTTACTGGGAAGGTCCGATTTCGACCACTGGCAGCCATAAAAGTTTTGGTTTTATGCAGTTAGCGGGTTACTAACCAAGACTTGCAAATCTCACATTGTGAGAATTTCACTATGTAATCCATTTGTGAAATATTTCTATGTTTCCTATCCTTTGAACAGATAATATCAAGTAAAACTGTTGTATAGCAGGGAGTTGTAGCACGTTAACACTTTTAACTAAAATAGAATGCTAAGGAATATGCGTTCAATTTGCTCGTTTGTTTCGGAATTTCCGATGTATAAACTCCAAACAAGCGATTTTTACAAATTTAAGGATAGCTATACACTCAAAGTTATTCTTCGTTAATCGTTAAGATAATAAATATAAGGACGATCACATGAGTGATATCATTCGCGACTTCTTTAAGATGGAATCAGCAGGAGGCGTGTTGTTGGTCATTGCTGCAGCAATTGCAATGACTATTGCTAATTCACCATTAAACGAAACCTATCAAGCATTTTTGCATAGCTATGTGCTTGGCATGTCGGTATCCCACTGGATCAACGACGGCTTGATGGCGATCTTCTTTTTGTTGATTGGTTTGGAAGTTAAACGTGAACTGCTTGAAGGCGCGTTGAAATCTCGAGAAACCGCAATCTTCCCAGCGATCGCTGCTGTAGGCGGTATGCTAGCACCAGCATTAGTCTACTTGGCATTTAACTTTAATGACCCAATGGCGATCCAAGGCTGGGCGATTCCCGCTGCAACAGACATTGCTTTTGCGCTAGGTATTATGGCGCTGCTTGGCAGCCGCGTGCCAGTGAGCTTGAAAGTCTTCCTGCTTGCTTTGGCTATTATTGATGACCTAGGCGTTGTTGTTATTATCGCTCTGTTCTATTCGGGTGATCTATCAACCACAGCATTGGCAATTGGTTTTGCCATGACAGCTGCCCTGTTTATCTTGAACTCGCGTAAAGTGACCAAACTCCTACCATACATGATTGTGGGTGCGATTCTTTGGGTAGCAGTGCTTAAGTCAGGCGTTCACGCAACGCTTGCTGGTGTTGTGATTGGTTTTGCTATTCCACTTAAAGGTAAGAAAGGTGAGCATTCTCCGCTTAAACATATGGAGCATGCGCTACACCCATACGTAGCCTTCGGTATTCTTCCTCTATTTGCATTTGCTAACGCAGGTATCTCACTGGAAGGTGTATCGATGGAAGGTCTAACTTCTATGCTGCCGCTTGGTATTGCACTGGGTCTGTTAGTGGGTAAGCCACTGGGTATCTTCAGCTTCAGTTGGGTGGCCGTTAAGTCGGGTATTGCCAAGCTCCCTGAAGGGATCACCATGTTCCACATCTTCGCGGTTTCTGTGTTGTGTGGTATCGGCTTTACCATGTCGATCTTTATCTCATCGCTAGCATTTGGTCAGACAAACGTTGAGTTTGATACCTATGCGCGCTTGGGTATCTTGATGGGGTCAACGACTGCTGCGATTCTAGGTTACTTCTTGCTGCATATATCGTTGCCGAAAAACAAGTAATCGAAAGACATTCAATCAATGTGAAAATAAAAAACGCCTCGGTTCAACCGAGGCGTTTTGTTTTTCTATACATAGTGTTGGGATTCGCAGTTTCGATATAAACAAAGTCTTGAGCGTTATTTCTCGATAATGCTGAAGATAGTCCACTCCTTAACTGGCTCTTCGTCATAACCGACAACCGTAGCTGTGACCTTACGGTTTTTCGCGTGAGACAGCTCGTCGTCGCCACTCGCTTCTAGATTGGTTTCACCATAGCCCACAATAGTGACCCTATCTGGAGTTATACCGTTGCCCAGTAATTCTTGCTCGACCGCTACCGCGCGACGTTTAGAAAGCGCGAGATTGTACTCAGGTGAACCCACTGCACTAGCGTAGCCTTGCACTTCAATAGCGGTTTCAGGGAAACGCTTGAGGAAATCAGACATATTGCGAATTTGCGTCTCAAATACGGGTTCTATTGTGGAAGAATCATTGGCAAAGAGGATTCTTAACTGCATTTCATCTTCGGTTTCTACGATAATTCCGCACCCATCGTTATCAATTAGCGAACCCTCAGGAGTGCTGATACACAGGTCACGAGCGTTAACGACGCCATCACTATCGTCATCAATAAGATCTGCTATCTGTTCGGCTACTGGCGTTTCTATGTATTCATACTCATCATTCTCCTCTTCAGCGAAAGCTAAGGAGGTGACTGACATCGCCAATAAAAGTGGTATTAAGCTTTGTGATTTGTTCATTAGTAGTCCACCTTCTCAGTCCATTCTGTAGGGATTTCAACTAACAGCGCATCGAGCAAGTTGCCCGTGGCGTTCATCACACGATATTTTGCGTACTGTTCAGCGTAGTGAGCATCTAGGTAGTCTTTTCGTGCTTGGAACAGCTCATTCTCTGTGTTGAGTAGATCAAGTAGCGTTCGTTTACCGATACGATATTGCTTTTCATAGGCAATAACGGTTTCTGATGCTGAATCAACGTGGTCCGCTAGAAAGTTCTTTTGCTGCAAGGTTAAATCAAGCGCACTCCATGATAGGCGCAGACTTTCTTCAACTTGACGATAAGTGTTATCACGCAAGTCTTTGGCTTTGTTGAGTTGGTAAGCAGCACGTTCTGACAAGTCACTATCACTGCCACCGTTATAAAGGTTATAGCGCAGTCTCAGCATGGCTAATGTCTCTTCGCTGCGACCCTCATCGCCACCGGCATCATCTCGCCAAGACTGACTCGCTTCGATAGAAAGGGTTGGGTAGAAGTTGCCTTTTGACTGCTTATATTGATAGCGTGCGGCATCGACATCGACTTTCGCCACCTTGATCACTGGGTGTTTCTCGTATGCTTCGTCAATCGCTTCGGTCAGAGACAGGGGCAGTTTGGAAATGTCTGCTCTTGGGTAAGTTAAGCCTAGTGGCTCTTGTCCAACGAGACGGCGAAACTGAGTGTGAGTGTCGATAAGGTTGTTTTGCGCCGCAAGCAGATTACCATGCGCTTTCGCGATACGCGCTTCGACTTGAGTAACATCAGCTGTGGAGCCAATACCAGAATCGGCACGCTTTTTAATGTCGCGGTAGATTTCTTTGTGCACCGCGAGGTTGCTTTCCGATAGGGCAAGCACTTCGGTGGCCTTTACGGCATCAAGATAGACTTGGGTGACCTGCAATGCCATGTCTGACGCATCAGAGATAAGTTGCAGTCTTATCGATTCGGCATCAGCGCCGGTGCGGCTAATGTCATTAATGGTGGCGTTACCGTCCCAGATTAGCTGAGTGAGGCTTAACGTCGCTTCCTTTCGGGTTAGGTCTGTATCGTCTCGTCCGGTCGAATCGGCAGGATCAATGCCCTCGTAACCGATACCCGCATCTAAGTCGATGCTGGGAAGATAAGCACCACCGGCAGCATCATGCTCTTTAACCGCGCTTTGGTATTCATTATAAGACTGCTTTATCTCTGGATTATTTTTCAAAGTAATCGCAACAGCCTGCTCTAATGTCTGAGCATTCAGATAATTACTAGCTAACAGACCGCCAACCAGTATTGTCGTTGTTATTCTCACGATACTCTCCCTATGCGATGCAAATTGACAAGAGACGGATGTTTTTGGTTTGGGTAAATAGATGTATTACTTAACTAAAGACTAGTTGAGGGTTTTGAAAAGTAGAAATTTTAAAGTACTAAAAATGAGAAAATTAAATGACTTGTAACTCAACAATGAAGTTTGTAGCCAGCAAATGCGATTTAGTGGTGTTAATCACTTGCCACACTCAAAACGTGCGCCAGTGCTTTGAGACTGAGTAAAGCCAGTGCGCAACACGGCTCTGGGGTGTATTAACAATTTAGATGGTGTTGCATATTTAAATCGGTGGTGAATATTACAGTTATTGGTGTGATGATTAATAATGAACACCAATATTGTTAGAATTGTGAAAAACCATTGCCAATAAATGTCTATTTATGATAATTTCGCGCGCAATCTCGGAGATAATTCTGGGGGATACGCGAGTGAGCATTCGGGCTGAGTGATCACTCGTAGGGTAGGTATCGATAAATCCTTTATCGATAGACGGGATACTGATGTCGCGGCGGCGACATGTGAATGGGAAACCCAACATTGAAACCACATAACTTACACACACAAATCAGCTTTGTTCTACCAAAATGCCCTGTGCTTCAAAACAGCAGCATTACTGAGCCTTGATCCCTCTTTTTGACATGTAACCCATCAGTTTGATGGGACGGATTTCGCACGCCTGTCGTATGCGAAAGCACTGTTATATCTTGCTTACTGGCAGGTGATCGAGAGGTTACATTTCAAGGGAATAATCATGAGCACAGCCTTTGAAGTCGATACTGAGAATATCGCATCCTATTTTTCTACCCAAATTCCTCACGTGGAAGGGGTTTATGATCTTACTTTAGACGATGCTCTATTGGAGCAAGAGCAACATGAGTCTCAAGTTCGATCTTATCCACGTCGTTTACCTATTGCTATCAAACAAGCTTTTGGTGCGTTAGTTGAAGATACCCGAGGTCAAATCTATTTAGACTGTTTAGCCGGAGCTGGCACTTTAGCGCTTGGCTATAATCACCCTGAGATCAACCAAGCTTTAAAAGAGCAGTTAGATTCAGGACTGCCATACCAAACGCTTGATATTACGACTCAAGCGAAAAACACCTTCATTCAGCGAGTGAGAAGCTTTATTCCACAAGAGCTTGCTGATAATTCTGCGATTCAATTTTGTGGTCCATCAGGGGCTGATGCCGTGGAAGCGGCAATCAAACTTGCTAAACAAACCACAGGTCGCAATACCATGTTCGCCTTTCGCGGTGCATACCATGGGATGACCAATGGCACCATGGGTATGATGGGCAACCTCAATACCAAAGCCCGCCGCACCGGTCTGATGTCTGATGTGCACTTTATGCCCTTTCCCTATGATCTGCGTTGCCCATTCGGTCTTGGTGGCGAAGAAGGCGCTAAAGCAGGTATTCGCTACATCGAGCGCCTGTTAGCGGATGATGAAGCGGGTATTATGAAGCCAGCGGCAATGATTGTAGAGCCAGTGCAAGGCGAGGGGGGCGTGGTTCCCGCACCAGCGTTTTGGCTTAGAGAGCTTCGCCGCATTTGCGATGAGCACGGCATCTTACTGATCTTTGATGAGATTCAATGTGGTGTGGGTAAAACTGGTTACCACTTTGCTTATGAAGAGTCGGGTATTCAACCAGACATCCTTTGCTTGTCTAAAGCGATTGGTGGCGGTTTACCTATGTCGCTGCTGGTGATCAATAAGCAGTACGACACTTGGCTGCCGGGCGAGCACACCGGTACTTTCCGCGGTAATCAACTGGCAATGATTTCAGGCGCTAAAGCGCTCGAGATTATTGTGCGTGACCGCTTAGTGCAGCATGCATATGTCGCTGGACAATACTTGCGCCATGGCTTGGAAGCGATTCAAAAGCGCGTTGATTGTATTGCTGACGTGCGTGGCATGGGGTTGATGCTTGGCGTTGAGATTTGTAAACCCAAAGGTGAGCGAAATAAGTTTGCTGAGCCAGCGTCTGATGGCGAACTGACGCTACGCATTCAACGCGCGGCTTTAGAGCGTGGCTTAATTGTTGAAAAAGGTGGCAGAGATGGCTCGGTAATCCGCTTCCTTCCGCCACTTATCATCTCTTACGAGCAGCTCGATTTTGCTTTGCGCGTACTAGAAGAGGCGATTCTAGTTGCTGGTGGTAATCATGTCGCCGTAAACCCGCAAGATAGCTGGCGCGAGCATTTTATCCATACTGGGGCGCAAGGCAGTGATCAATTTGCCAAAGTGATGAACCAAACCACTTCTGCCATGAAGCAAGTGTTTGAACAAATTGATGCGCCATATTCGGGTGTTGAACCTAAATTGCTTGAGCATGCAATTAAAGCGGTTGATCTGGATAATCAGCAGCAAAGCCTGACTAAAGTTATCAACGATACTGCTGAATTGGTTGCCAAAAACTCGATTATTGTTCAGCACCCAAACTGTATCGCGCATTTGCATACACCACCGTTGATGCCTTCGGTTGTCGCAGAAGCGATGATTGCGGCGCTCAACCAGTCGATGGATTCATGGGATCAAGCCTCTGCTGCGACGTATGTTGAGCAGCGAGTGGTCGACTGGATGTGCGATAAGTACCAACTTGGCAGCAATTCGGATGGCATTTTTACCAGTGGCGGCACGCAAAGTAACTTAATGGGGCTACTGCTCGCGCGCGACTGGATTGCCGACAGGCTCGCTGGGTACTCGATTCAAAAGCAAGGTTTGCCTGAATTTGCCAGCAAGCTGCGCATCTTGTGTTCGAAGAAATCGCACTTCACCGTTCAGAAATCCGCTTCTCTACTTGGATTGGGCGAAAACGCGGTGAGCTGCGTTGACTGCGAGGACAACGGCACAATAAAAACCGCCGCACTTGAAGCGGAGATCATCTCTCTTAAAGAGCAAGGTTTGCTTCCTTTTGCGGTAGTCGGAACCGCAGGTACCACCGATCATGGTGCGATTGATAATCTTGCGGCAATTGCGGATGTCGCGAAACACCATCAGCTTTGGTTCCATGTTGATGCTGCGTACGGTGGCGCGTTGATTCTGAGCCAACACAAACATCGTTTAGTTGGCATCGAACAAGCCGATTCTCTTAGCGTTGATTTTCACAAGCTGTTTTTCCAAACCATCAGTTGTGGCGCGTTACTGCTAAAAGAGAAAGTTAACTTCAAATACTTATTGCATCACGCCGATTATCTCAATCGTGAGCACGATGAGCTGCCGAATTTGGTCGACAAATCCATCGCCACAACCAAGCGTTTTGATGCACTAAAAGTGTTTATGACCATGCAAAGTGTTGGTCCTCAATCGTTGGGTAATATGTACGACCACCTGATTGAGCAGACTCAGCAGGTTGCTGATTTGGTTCGAAATCATGATGAATTCGAACTACTGGCGGAGCCCTCGCTGACTACAGTGTTGTTCCGTACAGTCAATCCCCATGTCACGGATTTAGACAGTTTAAACCAATCGCTAAGACTCGAAGCGTTAACGCGCGGAATTGCAGTACTGGGCGAGACGGTTGTTGCAGGTAAGTCTGCATTGAAATTCACAATTTTGAACCCGTGTTTAAAGATTTCAGATTTCGAATCTTTACTCAATGAAGTCAAATCTCTAGCGGCTGAGCTAGTTAAATAGAGGTAATGGAAAACTATGGCAATTCTACAAATTGGTGCTGGTGGTGTTGGTTGGGTCGTCGCGCATAAAGCGGCGCAAAACAACGATGTGTTGGGCGATATCACGATTGCATCACGCACACTGGCTAAGTGTGAGAAGATCATCGAATCGATTGATAAGAAAAATAATCTTAAAGATCCTTCGAAGAAACTTCAGGCGCGCGCAGTCAATGCTGACGACGTCGAGGCACTGGTTGCTCTAATTAACGAAGTTCAGCCTGACTTAGTGATTAACGCTGGTCCTCCTTGGGTTAACATCTCAATTATGGAAGCTTGCTACCAAGCGAAAGTGTCTTACTTAGATACATCGGTGGCAGTGGACTTGTGTAGCGAAGGTCAGCAAGTGCCACAAGCTTACGATTGGCAATGGGGCTATCGTGAGAAGTTCGAGCAAGCGGGCATCACGGGTATTTTGGGGGCGGGTTTTGATCCTGGTGTGGTTTCGGTATTTGCTGCTTACGCGGTAAAACATCTATTTGATGAAATCGACACCATTGACGTAATGGATGTAAACGCTGGCGATCATGGTAAGAAGTTTGCGACAAACTTTGACCCAGAAACCAATATGCTTGAGATCCAAGGTGACTCTTTCTACTGGGAAGAGGGGCAGTGGAAACAAGTGCCATGTCACTCACGTATGTTAGAGTTTGATTTCCCAAATTGTGGTAGCCATAAAGTTTACTCAATGGCACACGATGAGGTGCGCTCAATGCAAGAGTTTATTCCAGCGAAGCGCATTGAGTTTTGGATGGGCTTTGGTGATCGCTACCTAAATTACTTCAATGTTATGCGTGACATCGGTTTGTTGAGCCCAGACCCGTTAACTTTGCATGATGGTACTGTCGTACAACCACTGCATGTACTCAAAGCATTGCTACCAGATCCAACGTCACTTGCACCAGGTTATACCGGTAAAACCTGTATTGGTACTTGGGTGCAAGGTCATAAAGACGGCAAGCCGCGTAGTGTATTTATTTACAACAACGCCGACCATGAAGTTGCGTATGAAGATGTAGAGCATCAAGCGATTTCTTACACCACTGGTGTTCCAGCGATCACTGCTGCGCTGCAGTTCTTCCGTGGTGAGTGGGCGGACAAGGGGGTGTTCAATATGGAACAACTAGACCCAGATCCGTTCTTAGCAACTATGCCGGCTATTGGTCTTGATTGGCATGTTCAAGAGCTTGAGCCGGGTCAACCTGTTATCCATAAATTGAAGTAAAGACTTGTCATTTCGCATCATGAGTAACGAGCGTGATGCGAAATCTCGTCTAACTGAGAGATTCCGGACTTGTACCTACGGCAGGCTCCGGAATGACAAAGTTTAGCAAGAGCACAATCCGCAGTAAGAAAAGGTTTGTATGCAGCATAGTGAATTAAAAACGCCTTATTTTATGATCAACGAAGATAAGTTGATTGAGAACCTTGAAAAGGCAAAACAGCTTAAAGAGATTTCAGGGGTGAAACTGGTGTTGGCACTCAAGTGTTTTTCAACTTGGGGTGTGTTTGACATTCTCAGACCATACCTTGATGGCACTACGAGTTCAGGTCCGTTTGAGGTGAAGCTCGGTTATGAAACCTTTGGTGGTGAAACGCATGCCTACAGCGTTGGCTATAGCGAAGATGATGTGCGTGAAGTGGTCGATATTTGCGACAAGATGATTTTCAACTCGCAATCGCAACTTAACGCTTATCGTCATATCGTTGAGGGCAAAGCATCAATTGGTTTACGTCTCAATCCGGGAGTGAGTTACGCCGGTCAAGATTTGGCTAATCCGGCGCGTCAATTCTCGCGCCTTGGCGTTCAAGCGGATCATATTAAGCCCGAGATATTCGACTCAATTGATGGCGTGATGTTCCATATGAACTGTGAGAACAAAGATGTCGATGCGTTTATTGCGTTACTCGACGCAATTTCTGAGCAGTTTGGCGACTATCTCGATAAGCTTGATTGGGTTAGCATGGGCGGTGGGGTATTTTTTACGTGGCAAGGCTACGACATCGAAAAGCTAGGTCTTGCACTGAAAGCTTTTTCTGAAAAGCACGGCGTACAAATGTACCTTGAGCCGGGGGAAGCGATCATTACCAAAACCACCGACTTGGTGGTAACGGTAGTCGATATTGTTGAGAACGTGAAAAAGACCGCGATTGTCGATTCAGCCACAGAAGCCCATCGCCTTGATACGCTTATCTACAATGAGCCGGCATCGATTCTTGAAGCTGATGAGAATGGCGAGCATCAATATGTGATTGGTTCATGTTCGTGTCTGGCAGGCGATCAATTCTGTGAGGCGAGCTTTACGCAGCCACTAGAAATTGGTCAGAGATTACATATTCTCGACAGTGCTGGTTACACCATGGTGAAGCTCAACTGGTTTAACGGGCTGCGCATGCCAGCAGTTTACTGCCAGCGCACCAGTGGCGAGGTGGAAAAGCTTAACGAGTTTGATTATTCCGACTTTAAGCGCTCGCTATCTCAGTGGAGCGTAAGTTAGAAGTTACCTAGCCATACAATATGACAAAGCCCGCATTGAATGCGGGCTTTGCTGTTTCAACAATCACCTAAATGAGAGTCGTATCGTTTATTGCTGGAGTACCACGCGTGTATCTTCACTGAGTGACTCTAACTCTTTAACCACGTCACTAATCTGGATCTCTTTCGGTAAGCGCAGCGCGATTTGTGAAGTAAACAGACTTGAACTAACACCACCACCGCCAGCAATAAATACGCGTTGGCAATCCATATCAAGAACATCGATACCTTGATTATCAAGTAGGTGGGTGATCTCATTGACGATACCCGCACGGTCATTGGCATCAAGGCGAATCTGGAAGATGGTATCAGCGCAGTGCTGATGCGCATCAGAATCAATCACTTCAACCAAAAGGTTGGGTTGATCTTTGAATGCTTGTTTAACTAGCTCGGCATTCTCACTAGGCAGTTCGACCTTAATAACAGCAGCAACTTGATCTTCAATAAAGTTCACTTTACTGATCAGCCATTTACCACCATTTTCATGGGTAACGGCGGCGAGTTTTTTTATTGTGGAAGGTGATGCTTTTCCGACAAAATTTACGATGAATGTGGTCGTCATATGATGCCTCCTGAATGCATGCGAAGGACAAAGGAACAAAGCAAAATCAGATACTAAATTTTGTTTTGCTTTAAGTTCAGTGTAGAACTCGTGAGTCTATATGGTTTGATCTAAGTCAATTTTTTGACCTAATTTATTAGCGTTACCTTAAGAATCAAACGTCGAGCACAAAATAGAGCACGTTATCCAACTCTAGATTTTAAAAAGAGATTTCTAGTTCCACGCCATAAAAAACACGGTCATATTCCGCGCCAGCATCGAGAGCAAATTGGGCGGCTTCTTGATTGCCAAACCATGGTGTGCTGCTGTACTGCAAACTTGCATCTCCGCCCCATGCATCGGTTACCCAGCCATGAATATGTCCAACAGGGTTAAGAAAGAAGAGAGTGACACTACCCATCGACTTTGAGCCCCATACTTCACCGCCTCCGGCGACAATATCTTGCTCGGCTTCAAACATAAGTTCACCAACCACCGAACCAAAAAACGGTGTGATAAACAAGTCCTGCCAAGAGGGGACTTCGGCAAAGGCTTCCACGCCGTATTCCCAGAAAAAAGTCGATAGAAAAGCAGAGTAAAGAAAAGAGTCAAACTCGTCGTACCCGGCATGACGTGCCGCGGTGTAATAAACGCCACCAAAGTAGGGGTGCATAATATAGTTAAGAAAGTGCTGATCACGATCCCAAACTGGTCCCTCACTGACATTATCCTTCCACTTTTTCCCAAGGTTTGAGAAGCTGCGATCGTCATCGTCCCATTTGGTCACAGACTCTGGTAAGAGTGTCATTAGCCCAACCGTAACGACACTAAGACCTAGAATGGTATAGGTTTGCTCTTTGAGATAATCAAAATCCGGCTCAGTGGATATCTGCAAGTAACGCGGAGTCGACTCCAGATCAAGAGAAAGTCGCGTTTCATCGTGACCTAGTGCGTGAAAGTCTTGAAAAGAGTAGAAGCGAGGCTCAGGACTGATTACACTGTGGTTTTCAAAAGATTCACCTTGCCAGGAAAAGGTTTCTTGGCAAACTGCGTTAGCCGATATTGCCAGGGAAAAAGCCACAGCGGTAATACGTGTATTTAGCACAAGTCGCTCCGATGTTATTTTTTGTGTCTTTAGCCACGGTGAGTAGCGCCACAGCAGTCATTAAATGAACACAAAATTGTTGAATCCTTTAGTAGCTAGTGTAGTAAATCAATTTGAAATCACTTGATTGATTTAGGAAATCTAGACACACGACAGTTTTTTGTGAAAGGAAAAGTATGTTGAAAATCGCAATGTTAAGCACAGGCGAAGAAGTATTGCACGGTGATATCGTCGATACGAATGCATCATGGTTGTCGGAGAGATTCTTCCAACATGGTTTCCCCTTAACGAAACGCTCGACCGTTGGCGATACCTTTAGTGGTTTGGTTGAAGAGTTATTGATGCTCAGCTTTAATAGCGATGTCGTTGTTGTCAACGGCGGCTTGGGACCAACCAGTGATGATTTAAGTACCGAAGCTGCCGCGTCTGCAGCAGAAGTAGAGTTAGAGCTTTCGCCTGTTTGGATGGAACGTTTACAGCAGTTTTTTATGGCACGTGGCATGAAAATGCCGGAAAGCAACCGCAAACAAGCCATGCTACCTAAAGGCTCGGTACTTATCGACAATCCAATAGGTACCGCTTGTGGCTTTAAAATGCTGATCAACGATTGTGTGTTCTATTTTACTCCGGGTGTACCAAGCGAGTTTAAGCGCATGGTGAGTGAGCAGATCATTCCAGACTTGCAGCGTAGCTACAGCGAAGTTGCAGGGCTTGATTGCGGAAAACTATATACCTTTGGCACCTCAGAATCTGGACTTTCTGATACCCTAGACAAGCTTCAATTGCCTGATGGTTACCAGTTGGGCTACCGCTCTTATTTGCCTTTTATTGAAGTAAAATTATTCGGGCCGAAAGGTGATCTCGATACCCGTCTTAAGTTAATGCAGCTTATCTTCAAATTGATTGAGCCGAATGTGGTCAGCATTGATCAACCGATGAATGAGTATGTCGGTCAATTGATTGCAGAGCGTAAGCAGTCAATCTCTCTGGCGGAAAGATCAACACATGGTAGTTTGGCTAATTGGCTACATGCTAATCCAGATGCACAAGCATACTGTGGTCACGGTTGGGTTCTAGGAAGCCAAGTTGCCATAGGCGCAGAAAATGGTGATGTGCTCGCGGAAACACTGGCATTGGCGGGTGCGACGAAAGATAAATGTGCGACTGATATTGCTCTTGTGTCTGGGCGCTTAATCGACAACTCATTTACCGTTGCCTTGGCAACTCCAGAGGGTGAGTGGGGACAAGTGCTAACCTTTAACCGACGCTTTACTCGAGAAGATCAACAGACGCTGATCACCACAGTTTGCGTTGATATGCTGCGTCGCTACTTATCGCAAAAGACGATGTTTGCTAGCTACAGCTCGTTGAAACGTGAGAAGGAAATGCACGTACCTCGCAGTATTATCGGTTGATCCTGCAAAAGGTAAATTCACTGTTTGATTTAGATCGCCTTGCTTATATGAAAATCTTCTAAGTGCTAAGTCATTGCAATTTAGGGAAATTTTAAATTTCTCTAAATTGACACATGATCTTTGCTCAATTGATCTTAAACTAAAAGTTCTGAGCAGAAACGCACAAGGAGGGTGGTATGTTTCAGCAGTCTAAAATTTTGGTTTGGTATCAAGTAGCGAGTCAAAAAGTAGTCTTAGGCGAGGCATTTAATTCCAGCCACTACGACGTGCATTCACTCTGGCGCCGCACACCAGAAGAAGATCAATCAAATCAAGGGATGGGGTTTCGTTTATCTCTATTTGACGACGATGGTCGAGAAATTGCGGGCAAAGCCATTTCAATGGGAACTGCAGACCAATTGCTCTCAGGCACTTGTTTAAATGACGCCTAAGCGCATTGAGTGTTAGCTACTCTTGTTATTGATTTTAAAGACAAAAAGACCAGTCAGTTGACTGGTCTTTTTACTTTCTAACTTGTCAATTTCTAGCTTCGATTAAGCGCGTTTCTCTTTGAGTTTATACACCACATCTTCGAGTTCAACATCACTCTTGGCAAGGGTAATACAAGGTAAGATTTCGTCTGCTTGAGTATAAGCCATCGCAAAACCAACGTATTCGACATCACCAGACTTAAGCTTGCAGCGACAGGCGCCACAGTGACCGTCTCGGCAGTTGTATTCCACTTCCAAGCCTGCTTGCTCCATCGTCTCCAATAGAGTGTTGCTTGGGTTAGAAGCGATATTGACGATTCCGTTGATTTTGACGCTAGGCATTAAAGTTCGAAGTCCTTAAAGTCATCTGCTTTAACGTCACTTTCAATCTGACCTACTAGGTAAGATGAAATTTCCGCTTCCTGAGGCGCAACCTGTACGTTGTCTGAAGACAACCAAGCGTTGATCCAAGGGATCGGGTTAGACGTTGCTTCTGGGTAAGCCGCTGGTAGACCAACCGCTTGCATACGTACGTTAGTAATGTATTCAACGTATTGGCATAGAATATCTTTGTTAAGACCGATCATCGAGCCATCTTTGAATAGGTATTCTGCCCACTCTTTTTCTTGCTCAGCCGCTTCTTTGAATAGATCAAAACACTCTTGCTTACACTCTTCAGCAACTTGCATGAATGAGAAGTCATCTTGACCGTTACGCAGCAAGTTGATCATGTGCTGTGTGCCAGTAAGGTGCAGCGCTTCATCACGAGCGATTAGCTTGATGATTTTCGCGTTACCTTCCATCAGTTCACGTTCTGCAAAGGCAAATGAACATGCAAAACTTACGTAGAAACGAATCGCTTCTAGTGCGTTGACTGACATTAGACATACGTAAAGTTTCTTTTTCAGATCGTATAGGCTGATCTTAACTTCTTCGCCGCCAATCATGTGCGTACCTTCGCCTAGGCGGTGGTAGTCATTGGTCATTTGAATGAGGTCATCGTAGTAATGAGCAATGTCTTTAGCACGCTTTAGGATGTGCTCGTTCTCAACGATGTCATCGAATACGATACCAGGATCGTTAACGATGTTACGAATAATGTGCGTGTATGAACGTGAGTGAATTGTCTCAGAGAATGACCAAGTCTCAATCCACGTTTCTAGCTCTGGTAGTGATACTAGAGGGAGTAGGGCAACGTTCGGGCTACGACCTTGGATAGAATCCAACAGTGTTTGGTATTTCAAGTTCGAGATGAAAATGTGCTTTTCATGATCTGGAAGCTTGTTGTAATCGATTCGGTCGCTTGATACATCCACTTCTTCTGGACGCCAGAAGAAAGAAAGTTGTTTCTCGATTAGCTTTTCAAAGATCTCAAATTTTTGTTGGTCGTAACGCGCTACGTTAACCGATTGACCAAGGAACATTGGTTCTTTTAGTTGGTCATTTTTGTTTTGGTTAAAAGTACTGTAAGCCATGATGCCTCAATTCCTTTTAAGCCCCTCGAAGCTCAAGGGGCGAATGTTCGTTAAAGAAAAGTGTTGTCGACTTCAGACCTAAATTAGATCTTACAACCGCCGCCTGCGCAATCGTCATCAGCAGGTTGAACTGCGTCTTTCTGATCGTCTTTCGCGCCATCACGCGTGTTATGGTAGTACAGTGTTTTCACACCAAACTTGTACGCAGTCAGCAGGTCTTTTAGCAACTTAGTCATTGGCACTTTGCCACTTTCAAAGCTGCTTGGGTCGTAGTTCGTGTTCGCTGAAATAGCTTGGTCGACGAACTTCTGCATAATACCAACTAGGTGCAAGTACCCATCGTTTGAACCGATGTTCCATAGCAACTCATAGTTGTCTTTTAGGTTAACAAAATCAGGCACAACCTGTTTCAAGATACCGTCTTTAGACGCTTTAACCGAAACGTAGCCACGTGGCGGCTCGATACCGTTGGTTGCGTTTGAAATCTGAGATGAGGTCTCAGAAGGCATTAGCGCAGTCAGTGTCGAGTTACGTAGACCATGTTCCATGATCTCTTTACGAAGCTCATCCCAATCGTAGTGCAGTGGTTCGTCACAGATCAGGTCGATATCTTTCTTGTAAGTGTCGATCGGCAGTAGACCTTTCGCGTAGTTCGTTTCATTGAACAGCGGACACTTACCTTGTTCTTTCGCCAGTTCAACAGACGCTTTCAATAGGTGGTACTGAATCGCTTCAAATGTACGGTGCGTTAGACCATTTGCGCTACCATCAGAGTATTTCACGCCATGCTTCGCTAAGTAGTAAGCAAAGTTAATCACACCGACACCAAGAGTACGGCGGTTCATGGTTGACTTGTACGCCGCTGGAAGCGGGTAGTCTTGGTAGTCTAGTAGTGCATCTAGGGCACGGACCACAAGCTCAGATAGCTCTTTCAGATCATCAAGTTCGTTGATTGCACCTAGGTTGAACGCTGAAAGCGTACATAGCGCGATCTCACCTGAATCGTCTTCAACGTTAACCAATGGTTTAGTTGGTAGTGCGATTTCAAGACATAGGTTTGATTGACGTACTGGCGCAACTTCACAGTCGAATGGACTGTGTGTGTTACAGTGGTCAACGTTCTGAATGTAGATACGACCAGTTGAAGCGCGCTCTTGCATTAGCAAAGAGAACATTTCAATTGCTTTAACGGTTTCTTTCTTAACTGAAGGATCGTTTTCGTATTTCACGTACAGACGTTCGAACTCAGCTTGGTTCTCGAAGAATGCATCGTAAAGCCCTGGTACATCTGATGGTGAGAATAGTGTGATGTTGCCACCTTCCACTAAACGTTGGTACATCAGTTTGTTTAGCTGTACACCGTAGTCCATATGACGAACACGGTTTTCTTCAACGCCGCGGTTGTTTTTAAGTACAAGTAGCGAACGCGCTTCACCGTGCCACATAGGGTAGAACACAGTCGCTGCGCCACCACGAACACCACCTTGCGAACAACATTTTACTGCTGTTTGGAAGTATTTGTAGAACGGGATACAACCAGTGTGGAAAGCTTCACCGCCACGGATCTCAGAACCTAGTGCACGAATACGGCCTGCGTTGATACCGATACCAGCACGTTGAGAAACATAACGCACAATCGAGCTAGCCGTTGCGTTGATTGAATCTAAGCTATCACCACATTCGATCAGAACACATGAGCTGAACTGACGAGTAGGAGTACGTACACCAGACATGATTGGTGTAGGTAGAGAAATCTTAAATGTCGAAGTTGCGTCGTAAAAACGTTTGATGTAATCAAGACGTGTCTCTTTCGGGTATTTCGCGAATAGACATGCTGATACAAGAATATATAGGAACTGCGCACTTTCGTAGATTTCACCAGACACGCGGTTTTGCACGAAGTATTTACCTTCAAGCTGCTTTACTGCCGCGTACGAGAAATCAAGATCACGGTCGTGCTGAATGTATGAGTCTAGCTCTTCTAATTCAGCCTTGGTGTAATCTTCAAGAATGTGGTGGTCATACTTACCCATTTCAACTAAGCGAGAAACATGGTCGAACAGCTTAGGCGGCTCGTATTGACCATATGCTTTCTTGCGTAGGTGGAATACCGCCAAGCGCGCTGCTAAGTATTGATAATCTGGCGTTTCTTCAGATATCAGGTCAGCGGCAGACTTGATGATAGTCTCGTGAATGTCGGATGTAGTAATGCCATCGTAGAACTGGATGTGAGCTTTAAGTTCTACAAGTGATACCGAAACGTTGTTTAGACCTTCTGCTGCCCACGTAATCACGCGGTGGATTTTCTCTAGGTCAATAGTCTCTTTTCGGCCATCACGCTTTGTGACAGTGAGTTGTTGTTTCATTCTGCTTCATTTCCCTAACAAAACTGATGAAAGCCGTATTTTTGTGTAATTGTTGTAAATTAATATTCGGCTTTGTGATCAAAATCTATTTGTTAATTATAGTGCAAACACAAGATATAGGGGTCTTTGTCTCTGCGGGTTACAAGATAGTGCTATCGAGGGGTATTTTCAAGCTCAAGATCTTGCAGTTCCTGTGGATAACTAGTTAATTAAAAAAAAACAGTAAGTGAATACTAACCGATGAAATTAGGCGTGGCGTGACTGTAGGAAAATACGGTTTTTGATTCGGTTCTTTGTTAACCACAACGAAAAAAAAATATCTTGATCTTAGACAAAAAAAGGGAGTGAAAAAATTGCTGATTATTCTGGAATCAATCGCACGTAAATTATGCAAAATTCATTAAAAAAGGCGGGCACAATGTGCTACCGCCAGAGATCGAACAAATATTGACCAAGCTAGAATTTGCGGGTGTGAACGATGTAGTTAACGTCGACGTTACGCCCTAATTTATAGCTGTCTGTTAACGGATTGTAATGCAAACCTGTGATGCCATATTCGATAAGATCCGTTTGATCGATCATTTTGATCATCTCAGATGGACGAATGAATTTGTCGTGGTCATGGGTGCCTTCTGGCACGATTTTAAGTAGCTTTTCTGCGCCAACAATCGCAAATAGGTAAGATTTGATATTGCGGTTTAGTGTGGAGAAGAAAACGTGACCACCAGGCTTAACAAGAGCTGCGCAAGATTTGATCACTGAAAGTGGGTCAGGAACGTGTTCAAGCATTTCCATACAGGTAACCACATCATAATGACCGGCGTTTTCAAGTGCTTGGTCTTCAATCGTGCTTTGGATATAAGTCAGCTTCGTACCTGTCTCTAGCGCATGCAGGCGCGCAACTTCTAGAGGCTCTTTACCCATATCAAGACCAGTCACTATGGCGCCTTCTTTTGCCATGCTTTCTGCTAAAATGCCGCCACCGCAGCCCACATCAAGTACGGTTTTACCAAAAAGACCGTCGGCATTGTCTAAGACATAATTAAGACGCAGTGGGTTGATTTGGTGCAAAGGTTTAAACTCACCTTCGAGATCCCACCAACGGGAAGCCATCTCTTCAAACTTCTTGATCTCGTTTGGATCTACGTTTTGTTGTTTTGTCATAATCCATTTATCTATTTGGCAAACTTCGACGGGCATTATAGCGACAATTTTCAACCACTCAAAAGTGAATGGTTGTTTTCACTTAAGCTGGCTATAAAATGACCAGAATTCAGCAAGGTATGCAAGTTGTGTGCAAATAGTCAGCAGTTGATTCACAACCGACCTCACAACCTGATAAAAGGAGAGGGAAAGTGATGCCGAAGTGACGATTTGTGTGTTATATTTTTGCACCTTACACGTATCGTATTTACGATCTGATAATAGAGGGATAATGGCTCTATGAGCGATTTAGCTAAAGAGATCACGCCCGTAAACATTGAAGACGAGCTTCGAGGTTCGTACCTAGACTACGCGATGTCAGTAATCGTGGGTCGTGCTCTTCCAGATGTGCGTGATGGCCTAAAACCAGTACACCGCCGCGTTCTATTCGCGATGAATGTATTAGGCAACGATTGGAATAAACCATATAAAAAGTCTGCCCGTGTTGTTGGCGACGTAATCGGTAAATATCACCCGCATGGTGATAGTGCTGTGTACGACACTATCGTACGTATGGCGCAGCCGTTCTCACTACGTTACATGCTAGTCGACGGTCAAGGTAACTTTGGCTCGATCGATGGCGACTCTGCTGCAGCAATGCGTTACACCGAAGTTCGTATGTCGAAAATCGCACACGAACTATTGGCTGACTTAGACAAAGAGACTGTTGATTACGTACCTAACTACGACGGTACGGAACAAATTCCGGCAGTACTTCCAACTAAAATTCCAAACCTGCTGGTAAACGGTGCTTCTGGTATCGCAGTTGGTATGGCGACCAACATTCCGCCTCATAACCTAGGCGAAGTAATCGATGGTTGCTTGGCTTACATCAATAATGAAGAAATCACAATTGATGAGCTAATGGAATACATCCCTGGTCCTGACTTCCCAACAGCGGCGCTAATCAGCGGTCGTAAAGGCATTGTAGACGCGTACAAGACTGGTCGCGGTAAGATCTACATGCGTTCAAAAGCGGACATCGAAGTAGAGAAGAATGGTAAAGAAACCATTATCGTTACTGAGATCCCATACCAGGTGAACAAAGCTCGCTTAATCGAGAAGATTGCTGAGCTAGTTAAAGATAAGAAAGTTGAAGGCATTAGTGCGCTACGTGACGAATCTGACAAAGATGGTATGCGTATCGTTATCGAATGTAAGCGTGATGCAGTAGGCGAAGTGGTTCTAAACAACCTTTACGCGCAAACTCAGCTGCAAACTACATTCGGCATCAACATGGTTGCCCTAGATAATGGTCAGCCTAAACTCTTTAACCTAAAAGAGATGTTGAAGTGCTTCGTTAACCACCGTCGTGAAGTGGTGACTCGTCGTACTATCTACGAACTACGTAAAGCTCGTGAGCGTGCGCATATCCTTGAAGGTTTGGCGCTAGCACTAGCAAACATCGATGAAATCATCGACCTTATCCGTAACGCGCCAACACCAGCTGAAGCAAAAGCGGGTCTAGTTGCACGCGGTTGGGATCTTGGCAATGTAGCGGCAATGCTTGAGCGTGCTGGTACAGATGCTGCGCGTCCAGAGTGGCTTGAGCCACAATACGGTATCCGTGATGGTCAGTACTTCCTGACTGAACAACAAGCGCAAGCGATTCTAGATCTACGTCTACACAAATTGACCGGTCTAGAGCACGAGAAGATCCTAGACGAGTACAAAGTACTACTAGATGAAATCGCAGAGCTAATGCACATTCTTGCAAGCTCAGAGCGTTTGATGGAAGTGATTCGTGAAGAACTAGAAGCGGTACGTGATGGCTTTGGCGACGCTCGTCGTACTGAAATCACTGCGGCTAGCCACGACATTGACATGGAAGAGCTAATTGCACGTGAAGACGTAGTAGTGACTCTATCTCATGAAGGTTACGTGAAATACCAAATCCTAAGCGACTATGAAGCACAGCGTCGTGGTGGTAAAGGTAAGAGCGCAACTAAGATGAAAGAAGAGGATTACATCGAGCGTTTGCTAGTTGCGAATACTCATGACAACATCCTATGTTTCTCTACTCGTGGTAAGACATACCGTCTGAAAGTTTACCAGCTACCTCTAGCAAGTCGCACAGCGCGCGGTAAGCCTATCGTTAATATTCTGCCGCTAGAAGAAGGTGAGCGTATCACTGCTATTCTTCCTGTTTCGGAATTTAGCGCAGATAAGTTTATCTTTATGGCGACTGGCGACGGTACTGTTAAGAAGACGTCTCTAGACCAGTTTGCGAACGTACGTTCAAATGGTCTAATCGCCGTTAATCTACGTGATGATGATGCACTGATTGGTGTCGACATTACCGATGGTCAAAGCGATATCATGCTGTTCTCTAAAGCGGGTAAAGTTGTTCGCTTTAGCGAAGACAAAGTTCGTCCAATGGGTCGTACTGCGGCAGGTGTTCGTGGTATGAAACTCGCAGACGAAGACCAAGTTGTATCGTTAATTGTTCCTTCTAATGAAGGTGACATCTTAACAGTGACTGAAAATGGTTACGGTAAGCGTACTGAGCTTGCTGAGTATCCAATCAAAGGTCGTGCGACTCAAGGTGTTGTTTCTATCAAAGTTTCAGAACGTAATGGCCCTGTAGTAGGTGCTGTTCAAGTTGAAGAAGGCGATGAAATGATGATGATCACTGACGCAGGTACACTTGTTCGTACTCGCGTTGCTGAAGTAAGCCAGGTTGGTCGTAATACTCAAGGTGTTACACTAATCCGTACGGCTGCGGATGAGTCAGTGGTAGGTCTACAGCGTATCGATGAAATTGAAGAGTCAGAGCTGACGGAAGAGGGTGAAGAAGGCGAAGTAGTTGCAAATGAAGCAGCTCAAGCTGAAGCAAACTCAGATGCACCAGCGGACGATTCTGCAGAAGACTCTGCGGAATAAGACTTCAAATAGAAATAAAAACCGAGCCTCGCGCTCGGTTTTTTTATGTCTGATACCCAATAGAGAGACTCATCGCTAGACAAAGAGCGTAAATTCTGTTCAATTGATGTTTGTTACAAGGAAGTTAACAATTCGAAGTCTCCCGAGAGAGGGAGTTGTTATGATCAGCAAGGAGCAGATTAGTATGAGTTTAGAAACGTGGGCGCTCTATTTTGTCGCCATTTTAATTCTTACCGCGTCACCAGGACCAAGTTCATTATTGTGTATGACCAAAGGGGTGACACAAGGGTTTCGAGTTGGTGTATTTACTGCTCTTGGCAGCCTGAGTGCGATTACAATTATATTAACCTTGTCGTTTACTGGACTAGGGTTGATCATCGCTTCTTCAGAACTAGTCTTCAACGTGATTAAATACGTCGGCGCTGCGTATCTGATTTATTTGGGTATTCGAGCCATTATGTCTCGCGAAGAAGACTATCAGTTGCAACAGAGCCAAACAGGTCAAGAGCAATCACTGCTTAAACATTATGTGTCAGGCTTTATTGTTGGGAGCAGCAATCCCAAAGCTATCTTATTCTTCACCGCACTTTTTCCGCAATTTATTAGCCCCGAGCAATCACTGCTTAGTCAATATATTATCTTCACTGCCACGTTTATTGTGATGGAGTTTTCTTGGTTGGCGATTTACGCCTTCTTGGGCGCGAAATCTTCTAACTGGCTGTTCGCCAGAGGGCGCGCGAAGGTATTTAATCGTGTTACTGGCGGGGTATTTATTGGCGCAGGTACGGTTCTATCGACGGCAACCAAAGCCTGATTCTGGCACACTACAGTTTTGGTGAGTGCGAAAGTTAAGTAAGCCTTCAGCCTAGCGAAGCAGCAAATAGCACTCATTTTCCTTCCAAACGTCTTAATTTTTGGCAAGACACCCAATCGAAGTTTGGCTTGCCATTTTTTCCTCTTTCTTTAACCACTCTCATCTAATGATAATAGCGAAATAATTTATTAAATCAGTCTCATATTCTATTTTGGTGATATGTTCGCAAATTAACCTAAATATCTAAAAGTGTGGGAATTTTCGTGCAACTGTATTTTTTTGTAGCTAAAATTCGCGCACTTACTATTCTGTCTTGCTACAAAACATCAATGAATCTATCACTAAAACAAAAACTCATAGGTGCAAGCTTATTGGCGGTAGTGCTAATGGCGAGTGCCCTTACTTGGTTGTCTGCTGACCAGCTTTATCAACAAACGCGTAATGGCATGTATTCACGTGCGGAAAGTATGGCGAATACTGCTGCAACGGGTATTTCTGATTGGGTGACCATTCGCGAAGATATCGCATCTGCGTTTAATGGCTATGTTAACCAGTCGGATGTGGTGCCATTTCTCAAACAAGCTCGCATTGCAGGTGGCTTCGATGACATTTTCTTAGGTACGCCTGCGGGGGATATGTACCGCTCTCATCCTGAGCGTAACCGTGCCGATTACGATCCTCGTACTCGTCCTTGGTACTCTGACGCTAATCGCGCGGGTAAACAGGTGATTACTCCTGCTTATAAAGATGCGATTACCGGTTCACTTCTAGTAACAATCGCTGAACCGATCCGCCAAAACGGTCAGTTAGTTGGTGTAGTCGGTGCTGACGTTCTGATTGACCAACTGATCAACGACGTTATTAGCCTAGACGCAGGTAAAAATGCTTACGCGATGCTGATTGATAAGCAAACTGGTACCTTTTTAGCGCACCCTGACAAAAATCTGCTGTTAAAGCCAGTCAATTCACTGTCTCCAGAACTGAATATGGGGCTAGTTGAGAGTTATGCTGGTTCTGGTCAAATTAAGATCATCGAACGTAACGGCGTAGAAAAGCTATTTTACTTTAAAGCGGTACCACAAACAGATTGGCTGTTTGCGATCGAAATGGATCGTGAAACTGAACAAGCAGGTCATGCGACACTTTTAGCTGAGCTGCTAGTAACAGCATCTGTGATTACTATCCTAGTGGGTATCGCGGTGTCGTTCCTTGTTAGCTACTTGTTCCGCGACTTAGTACGTGTATCACAAGCACTAGAAGACATCGCCTCTGGTGATGCTGACCTAACTCAACGTCTTGTACCGCATAGCAATGATGAAGTCGGTCGCCTAGCAACGAGCTTCAATACATTCGTGGGTAATATGCATCAAATGGTCAGCAAACTGAGCATGGTATCAGCGTCATTAAGCGAACAAGCGAAAACGACCGCGCAGCAAGCGGAAGAGCGCAGCACGCGTATTCGTACTCAGCAAGATGAAATCAATATGGTCGCGACAGCGATCAACGAGATGGCTGCTGCGACGCAAGAGATCGCGGGCAACGCAGACAATACCGCTCAACAATCTTCACAAGCGGTAGAAGTGTGTGGACATGGTGGTCAGCAAGTCGTACAAACTCAATCATCTATTCAGAATCTCGCTCGTGAAGTAGAAGTGGCGACTCAAGTGATTCAAGAGCTTGAAGCGCATGGTCACAGCATTAATACGATTCTATCGACTATCCAAGGTATTGCAGAGCAAACCAACTTACTTGCATTGAACGCGGCGATTGAAGCGGCGCGCGCAGGTGAGCAAGGACGTGGTTTCGCTGTGGTAGCGGATGAAGTGCGCGTGTTAAGTCAGCGTACGCATTCATCGACGCAAGAGATTCAACAGATGATCGAAACCCTGCGTGCTACGACTGCAAAAGCGGTGGGCATTATGGGCGATAGCCGCCAGCTAGCCGATACTAGCGTGGTGGATTCAGATTCAGCGGCAGTGAGCTTAACGCAAATTCAAGCGGCAGTGGAAGTGATTAGCGACATGGCAACGCAGATTGCTTCAGCGGCGGAAGAGCAAGCATCGGTAACCTCAGAGATCACACGCAATACCATCGGTATTCGCGATGTATCACAAGACCTAGCCGATGAAGCCAATGAAGCGGCAGAGCAAGCTGCGCAACTGTCTCAGCTATCTTATGAGCTAGAGAGCGAGATCAAGCGCTTTAAACTGTAGTTATCCTGTCTCGTCCTAAAATACGTTGACAGTTTTATACTAAGCCAACTGCGTTAGCAGCTGGCTTTTTTCATGAACCTCATTTGGGGTTTTCATCCCGAGGCTAAGATGTGGTCTCATATTGTTATAGATACTAATAGACTCTTTTACTAGTTGGTTGAGCTCTTTGATGTCTTGACACCTATTGAGTAGGAACTCTTGTTTTAGTATCCCATTGACTCTCTCTGCTAACGCATTCTGGTAGCAGTCATACCCATCGGTCATGGATGGCTTTATATCT
>NZ_QLYZ01000019.1 GCF_003350325.1 Vibrio rhodolitus
CGTGTTTTCGGAGCCACACTAATACTGTAGAACAACCTTGTATGCCGTACTTCTCTTGAGCCTGTTTATAAGTCAGTTCACCTCTTTCAACTTGGTCAACGACATCCAATTTAAAAGCGAGTGAATAGTCACGTTGGGTTCGTCTAGCTGCTGATTTCATAACACTCTCCAATTTTCTGATTGGGTTGTGTCAACCTTATTTAGGACGGGTCATTACCAATAAAAAAAGCGCTGATTAATCAGCGCTTTTTCTTTGGGTTTTAGTTGTAAGCCAGTAGTTCTCGGTAGCGTTCAAGCTTTTTCAAACGTATCTCTGCGTTCGCCATAAAGGTTTGTTTGGCTTTGCCGGTCAGAGATTTCGATTGCGGCAATTTTACTGTGCGAGCATTTTTATGTACGCCATTTACCAAAAACTCGTAGTGCAAGTGTGGTCCGGTTACGCGACCTGTACCGCCGAGCGTGCCGATAGTTTGCCCTTGTTTCACTCGTTGCCCGGTTTTAACCATGCGGCGTTGTAAGTGCAGGTACTTGGTAATGTAGGTATTGCTGTGTTTAATAAATACATAATTCCCGTTGAACTGGTTGTAACTCGATTTTTGTACAATACCGTCACCAGCTGCCCAAATCGGTGTGCCGACTGGCGCTGCGTAATCGGTGCCACGGTGTGCACGCACTTTACCTGTTACTGGGTGGCGGCGAGTTGGGTTGAAGTTTGATGTTACGCGACGAAAATCCAATGGTGAGCGCAAGAAGGCTTTTTTCATCGCGCGACCA
Organism: Vibrio rhodolitus; assembly: GCF_003350325.1. Lineage (GTDB taxonomy): Bacteria > Pseudomonadota > Gammaproteobacteria > Enterobacterales > Vibrionaceae > Vibrio > Vibrio rhodolitus. The sequence goes on from NZ_QLYZ01000019.1 coordinate 775, forward strand.
TTTTCGTCGTAGTAGTTACCAGTTTTATCATCCAAAATCGCTTTAAAGGTGTCACCTTGGTTGGTAAATATCGCAGCGATGATTTGCCCACGATCAACCACTTCACCTTCGACCAATTTCTCTTGATATAAAATCTTAAAACTGTCGCCTTCACGAATATCGAGCGCAAAGTCGATATCCCAGCCAAAAATGCCCGCAAGCTCCATAATTTGGTTGGCGGTTAAGCCTGCGCTAATCGCTGCATTCCAAAAGTTAGAGGTAATTGATGCTTCAGCATAGTTGTACTGGTAGTCAATGTCTTTGGACTGCATTTCACCTTGGTAGTCATCACCCACTTTAGTGATGACATAGGCTTGATAAGAACTCATTGGGCGTTTGATTTGCACCAATTGATTTTCAGCATCAAAGCCAAACTCCAAAATGTCGCCGGGACGCAATTTCGTCAGTTGGTCTTTGATTTCTTTACCTGAGGTCGTCAGTTGGTAGAGCAGGCGTGATGACAGTCCAGCACGTTGAAAGACAATCGCGGCACTTTCGCCAGCGCCGACAGTGAATTTTTGCCAACTAAGTTGTGCCAAAGGAGAGCTAGGCTTGTCAGCGCTTAAGTTAGCAGGATTGATGTTCAGAGAATAAGCTTTGCCTACCTCATAGACACTCTTCTCTTGACGTAAAGAGGCTGGGTCAGGCAGTGCAAGCGCAATAGCGATTAGGACGGTAAAAAGGATAATTAAAGCTCGATGAATCCTTGGTAGCCGAGCAAAAAGAGACAACATCGTATGTCCGTATTAAAAATTCGACAAAAAAAGCTAGCTGACTAGTCTAACTGGTTTCAAAAAGCATCGCTATTCAAGTAAGATGTAAAATTATCAAATTTTTGCCAAATCTGTGGGAGTGAACAAGAATGGCGAGTATTGAAGCAGCACTGGCCGAGATTAAGCGCGGTGTAGAAGAACTGATCCCTGAAGATGAACTGATTGCAAAGCTTAAAGAGGGTCGTCCTCTGCGTATTAAGCTAGGTGCCGATCCAACAGCACCAGATATCCATCTAGGTCACACAGTGATTTTTAACAAACTGCGCACGTTCCAAGAACTTGGACACGAAGTTACTTTCCTTATTGGTGACTTTACGGCAATGGTTGGTGACCCGTCTGGTAAAAATACCACTCGTCCACCACTAAGCCGTGAGCAAGTACTGCAAAACGCAGAAACGTACAAAGAGCAGGTGTTCAAAATTCTTGATCCTGCGAAAACCACTATTTCATTCAACTCTGAGTGGCTATCTGAACTAGGCGCTGAGGGTATGATTCGTTTAGCATCGAACCAAACTGTGGCGCGTATGCTAGAACGTGACGACTTTAAAAAGCGTTACGCTGGTGGTCAGCCAATTGCTATTCATGAGTTTATGTATCCGCTGCTTCAAGGTTATGACTCAGTTGCAATGGAAACTGACGTAGAGCTTGGTGGTACTGACCAGAAGTTCAACCTGCTAATGGGGCGTGAGCTGCAAAAAGCTAATGGTCAAAAACCACAGGCAGTACTGATGATGCCTCTTCTTGTTGGTCTAGACGGCGAGAAGAAAATGTCTAAGTCAGCCAACAACTACATCGGTATTAGCGAAGCACCAAGCGAGATGTTTGGTAAGATCATGTCAATCTCTGACGATCTAATGTGGAGCTACTACGAGCTACTATCATTCCGTCCACTGGGCGAGATTGAGCAGTTTAAAGCGGATGTAGCTGAAGGTAAAAACCCACGCGACATCAAGATCCTGCTGGCTAAAGAGATCATCGCTCGCTTCCATACTGAAGCGGATGCAGATGCTGCGGAGCAAGAGTTCATCAACCGTTTCGCTAAAAACCAAATTCCTGATGATATGCCAGAGTTTGAGTTTGCAGCAGAAACGCCAGTGGCAAACCTACTGAAAGAAGCGGGTCTATGTGCTTCAACTTCTGATGCAATGCGCATGGTTAAGCAAGGCGCGGCTAAGATGGATGGTGAAAAGGTTGCTGACGCGAAATTTGCACCAGCAGCAGGCACTTACGTATTCCAAGTTGGTAAGCGTAAATTTGCTCGCATCACTATCAAATAATGATGCTTGAACCGCGATAGATAGAGCGCCGTTATCGGCGCTTTTTTTATACTTAAAATGCCTGTAATTACAGCAAACTTTTGTTATTATGCGCGCGCTGCGAGCTACGCAGCGATTTTGGAGACTTTTATGAACAATACCGACCATCCCCCTAGTATGAGGGGAGAAAAATAACCCGCTTCGGTATTGGCGTTTCCACGTTTCTACCCATCGGGTAGAGCATCTTTTTGATCCCTCTTTGATTTTTCTCCTCTCTTTTCTAGATTCCAATATAGCTATCGCAATGTTGCGAGGGTGCTTTCGTGCGCATTTTTGAATTATCTTTTTCAGCGCGCTTGTATCTAACTCATTGCTATAAATAGATATATTTGATGGTCGTTACCTTAAGCTAATCGGGAGATTCGCCCATGACGGTAATGAATAACATCTATATGGAAAACTCACCAAACTTCTCTGCGGAGGAGATTGGCGCGGCACGGAATGCCTTTTTGAAATATGAACAAACCCAGCAAGTGCATCTTTTGACTGTGATGCCACTTGAAGAAGCGGTCGCGATCTTACAGCACTGCTCTTTGGGTTATGTGCAGCAATTGATCTCTCAGCTTGAAGTCAATGGTCAAGATAAATTGGCGCGTCACTACGCACACCAGTTGGGTTTGATTTACTCTGAGGTAATGCCAAGTCAAAGTTATCTTGCGACACCGGTTATCGAGCATGTTAGACAGCGTATTGGCTGGATCATTGGTTTGGCGCTAATGGGGATCTTATCTGGGCTGATTATTGCGCAGTATGAAGATACCTTGAGTCAGCTGGTACTACTGGCGGTTTATATGCCAGTGATTGCTGCTGCAGGTGGTAATACCGGCACTCAGGCGGCGACTTTAGTCATTCGAGCCTTAGCAACGGGTGAGCTGCGTAAACGGCAATGGCTATCGGTGCTGTGGAAAGAGAGTCGGGTGGCGATCTGCCTCGCTCTGGCTATCTCAGCGGTGATTGTTGCACGAGTAATGCTTTTTAGTGAGCTAGGTAGTGCGGGCGGTTTTGAGCTTGAAACGGTAGCATTAGCCATTGCTGTCGCACTGTTTGTGCAAGTGACACTTTCTACCACGCTTGGTGGCGTGCTACCGATCTTAGCGAGAGTATGCAAACTGGACCCTGCGGTACTTGTGAGCCCAGTTTTAGCATCGATTGTGGATATTTCAGGAATGTGGATCTACTTCAGTGTGGTCAATTATTTCTTAGGACTAAACTGACTGTATTTCAGTACATCCTGATAGAACATCTGTTCGAACTGAGTAATAGGGGCGATGGTCGGTTTCTCATCGCCCTTTTGGTTTGGTAGGTAGTCGGCGACAAATTGGACAAACAAGGTCGTCGGTTGACCGGATTTATCCAGGCCAAACCCTGCCATATTGTAACTGCCGTAGACCGATCCACTCTTTGCTACTAACTGCCCTTTGATTGGCGCATTGCGCATACTGCTACGGTATTTTAATGTGCCGTTTTCACCGGATGTCGGCATCAATTGAATCAAATCTAACTTATCATCGTTTTGCCAGATGTAGCGCAGCACTGCACTCATATCTTCACTGGTAAAGCGGTTATTACGCGACAGTCCAGAGCCATCAGTGATCTTGTTGCGCTCTAAATTGATCCCCGTATTTTCCAAAATAACTTGTTTGATCGCTTCTGTGCCGTTGCTGTAACTCCCCGGTAGAGAGAAGTAGCGAGCACCGAGTGCTTTAGTTAGGTTATCGGCGATTAAGTTGTCTGACTTGCGTAGCATGACGCTAAGTAGCTCTGGCAGTTTTGCCGAGTAGTGGCTTGCTACTGGGGTAAAGTTTGATGTCCTTGAATTTGGACTGCCAACACGAATGCGTCCATCGAGTTTGATATCGAGTTGGTTTAGTAAGCTGTGTAAGGTGCGCTGGGTGTAGAGCGCAGGATCTTGTACCGCGAATTTAAGTGGTAGCGGCTTGCTGCGTTCAACTAAGCAGCCCTGGAGCTGATAGTGGTTATCTGGTGACACTTGCAATTCTAAATCACAGCGGCTTGTCTTTTGCTGCTGCTTAGAAACCGCTTTAGCGCTTGAGCTGACATAAATAGGAAAGTGCTCGGGCGCATAAACACGAGTCGAGCCATCTTTGTTGGTGTAGATGGAGGCATTAACACAGTTTTCATCCAAGCTAATAGCCGATGACGGGGCGCTATAGCAAACACCGATGATATCCCAAGGCCAGCCAATTGCACGCTCATAGCCGGTAAAAGCGCTATTATCGAGCCATAAGTCGCCACGAATATGCGTCATGCCTTGCTGTTTAGCCTGTAAGAGCAGCTGTTTTAAATCGGCTCGGGCTAAGGTCGGGTCACCACTAAAACTCACTAGCCAATCGCGCTGGTTGGTTTGCAATTGGGTTTTAAATTGAAACTCATCACCAAGGGCTAATTTTGCCGCAAGAGCGGTAACAATTTTTAGCGTGCTGGCAGGGGGAAAAAACTGCTCTCGATTTGAGGTGGTTAAATAGGGCGTATCACTATTGAGTGGTTCGATAGCAATCGCCACACGGCTCCCTTGCGGCAAGTAATCGAGCGGCGCATAAGCGTGAGATTGCAAAGAGAATATACTCGCGATGCCAGCAAGTAGGAGTGAGCGAGGTAAAAACATAACAGAACTAATTAGCCAATTGACGAGTTGTGTTTTGAGTATATAAAAAAAACGCCTGCAAGCGAGCAGGCGTTTAATGTTTGTGACTGAAAGTCAGCAATTAGAAGTCGTAACGTAGACCTAGTGCTAGTTCGTCTTCTGCATCAGCTTTAGTGATGCCTTTAGCTGCATCTTCGTCTAGCAGGTTAAAGTTGTATGATACGTAACCGCGGAAGTTTGGCTTGAAGTAGTAAGTTGCATCGATAGCGATATTGTCTGCTGCATCGTGCTTGTCGCCAGTTGTTTTGTCTTTCGCTTCTAGGTAGTTATAAGTAGTGGTAAACACAGTTTGGTTCATAGTGTACGCTGCTGCGAATTCGTAACCAGTGTTATCTACTTTTTCACCTGTTGCTTTGTCTTTATCTTGACCATCAACAAAAGTACCTGCGAAGTATAGGTCGTTGATTGAGTAAGATGCCGCTAGCATGTATTCGCTACGATCTAGTAGTAAAGTGTAGTCAGTGTCATTTGGATTGGCTTTAACAGCTTGGTTGCCGTCTGCGTAACCAGCACCTAGTTTAACGCCAGTGTCACCCAGTGCGTAGATAGCTGATAGTGAGTAACCGTCAGCATCATTATCTGTGTAACCGCCAGTTTGAGTATCGTCAATGCGGTCAGCAAAGCGGTAGCTTGCTTTTACGCCAAGGTCAGCAAATTGACCTTTGTATGAAATCATGTTGTCAGAACGGTCTGCAATAGCAATTTTGTATGCTGCAGAGTTACCGTGGTATGCCATGATATCAGTGAAGTCTGTGATTACGCCTAGTGCGCCATCGTTTTTACCGTAAGTGATTTCACCAAATGCACCGCCAAGACCAGCGTATGCGTAACGGTTAGTTAGATTGTTTGCATCTGTGTCAGTTGCGCGACCGTCGTCAGACGTTGTGAATTCACCTTCGTAGAAACCCACACCGTATAGACCATCAGTGATTTGAGCTTTACCTAGGAAGTTTAGACGTACGCGAGATTTGTCGTCAGCTTTACCATCTTTAAGAGATAGACGCGCTTCTGCACGACCACCCATTTCGATAGAGTTACCATCTTGGTTGTAGATTTCAGCAGCGTTAGCACCAGTAGCAATTGCAGCAGCTGATACTGCTAGGGCAATCAGAGTTTTGTTCATCTTTATAAATCCTAATTTATTGTCCATAAATCGTGTTATTTAGAAATGAAGCTGCATTGTCCATTAAGCTTCAATTTCTCTACTTAGTGCCACGCATACGTTTGATATTTTATAAATCAATGCGTTGTTGCCGTGGCATTTCGTGAGTCAAGTTTTACCGCCAAAGTTCCCGAGCGAGTTAGTAAAACGATATAAATTTGGATTATGAACGCTGTTTTATTGTTGGTTTTGTTTTCTTAAGTTTATGTTTTTATTGTGTATTAATGGTTTTGTTTTTAGGTTGATATATCTGGTCGGATTTTGTTTTTTTTAGTCTTTTTGAGTTAACAAAAGGCTAAGGTTTACATCTTGAGCATGGAGAAATGTGACGGAAAGTAAGAACAAAACAGACACCAATGGAATTAAGATGATTTAGCAGGCAAGTTTGTTTACACTAGAATAAATTGATGAGCGTATCGACTACCTAGTTCCTTGGAGCTGGGTAGTTTTATTTTGTCCAAAGCATGCTTTGGCTTAGAGGTATATGATGGAAAAGGTTCCAATGACAGTTGCTGGCGAGCAAAAGCTGCGCCTAGAACTTGATAGACTATTAAAGTTGCGTCCAAAAATTTCTGAAGCAATTGCTGAAGCTCGTGAACTGGGTGATCTGAAAGAAAACGCAGAATACCACGCAGCTCGTGAAGAGCAGGGCATTTGTGAAGCGCAAATTCGTGACATCGAATACAAGCTATCAGTTGCGCAAGTTATTGACGTAACGCAAATGGAAAACAGCGGTAAAATCATCTTCGGTTCGACAGTGACTTTGATCGATTGCGATACAGAAGAAGAGAAGACTTACCAAATCGTTGGTGATGACGAGGCAGATATCAAGAGCGGTCGTATTTCAGTAAGCTCGCCAATCGCTCGTGGTCTGATCGGCAAGATGGAAGGCGATGAAGTGATCATCTCAACCCCTGGTGGTGAGCGTGACTTCGAAATCGATCGCGTAGAGTACATCTAATTAATCGATATTTTACCATGCAAAAAGGTCGCCTAGGCGACCTTTTTTATTGCGGTTTAATCAAGCGATTACTTACGTGGTAGCTCGATTTTGCGCTCTTCAGTTTGACGGAAAAGAATAAGTGTTTTACCAATCACTTGTACTTTTTCTGCGCCTGTTTCACGAACGATAGCGTCAACGATCAAAACTTTTGTTTCGCGATCTTCTGATGCAATCTTAACTTTAATAAGTTCGTGGTGATCCAGTGCGATTTCAATTTCCGCTAGAACAGCTTCCGTTAGTCCGTTTGCGCCTAGAAGCACGACAGGTTTTAAGCTGTGCGCTAGGCCTTTTAGGTGCTGCTTTTGTTTGGTGCTTAGGTTCATTACGCGGCCAATTTTCTATAGAATAAGGGTTGAAAAAAGCTATTTTAACGCCATCTAATGGCAAAGACTATAATTTATTGAGCTATAGGCGCTGCCTATTACAACAATAGCTCCATATTTGTCCCTTGTTGAGATTAAAATGAGTAAACAAAAACATTCGGCCAGTTCTGGTCGTTGGTTGAAGGAACACTTCGATGATAAGTACGCGAACGAAGCCCGTAAGAAAGGCTACCGCTCACGCGCTTATTTCAAAATCGAAGAGATCCAAGCTAAAGATAAATTGTTGAAATCTGGGATGACTGTCGTCGATTTAGGTGCTGCTCCAGGTGGTTGGTCTCAATATGCTGCTAAAATAGTAGGAGAGGAAGGGCAAATCATTGCATGTGACCTTCTTCCAATGGACCCAATTGCCGGTGTGAGCTTTCTACAAGGCGACTTCCGAGACGATGCAGTACTAGAAGCACTTCTAGATAGGATCCAACCAGCAATGGTGGACGTAGTAATGTCAGACATGGCACCAAATATTGCGGGTAACAACTCGGTAGACCAGCCAAGAGCTATGTATTTAGTTGAACTAGCATTGGATATGTGTCGACAAGTTCTAGCCACAAATGGTAGCTTTGTCGTAAAAGTCTTTCAGGGAGAAGGATTTGATCAATACGTGAAAGAAGTTCGTGACATGTTTACGACTGTTAAAGTTCGTAAACCTGACTCTTCGAGAGCTCGCTCCCGAGAAGTCTTTATCGTAGCCACTGGTTACAAAGGTTAACTATTTGCTTATACAAGCAGTCGTTAACACTATAGCTACAGTCTACGAACTGTAGTACCCTACCTTTAATTACAATTAGTTATCGCGAGGCTGACACCTTGAGTGACATGGCAAAAAATTTAATTCTGTGGCTTGTTATCGCCGTAGTGTTGATGTCGGTTTTCCAGAGCTTTGGGCCAAGTGAAAACAGCGGCAGAGCGGTTGATTACACTACATTCGTACAGGAAGTTGGCCAAGGCCAGATTCAGGAAGCAACTTTTAAAGACGGCGAGATCTCATTCGTTCGTCGTGGCGGCGGTGCTAAATATGTTACCTACATGCCAGTTTACGACCAGAAGCTTCTTGATGACCTAATCAATCAAAATGTGAAAGTACAGGGCACTCCACCAGAAGAGCAAAGCCTACTTGGTACTATCTTCATCTCTTGGTTCCCAATGATCTTACTGATTGGTGTATGGATTTTCTTCATGCGTCAAATGCAAGGCGGCGGCGGTAAAGGCGCGATGTCGTTTGGTAAGAGCAAAGCTCGTATGATGAGCGAAGAGCAAATCAAAACCACGTTTGCTGACGTTGCAGGTTGTGACGAAGCAAAAGAAGACGTGAAAGAGTTGGTGGACTACCTACGCGATCCAAGCCGTTTCCAAAAGCTGGGCGGTAAGATCCCAACAGGTGTGTTGATGGTCGGTCCTCCAGGTACGGGTAAAACGCTACTTGCAAAAGCGATTGCTGGTGAAGCGAAAGTACCATTTTTCACTATTTCAGGTTCTGACTTCGTAGAAATGTTCGTCGGTGTGGGTGCATCTCGTGTGCGTGACATGTTCGAACAAGCGAAGAAAGCGGCTCCTTGTATCATCTTTATCGATGAAATCGATGCTGTAGGTCGTCAACGTGGCGCTGGTGTTGGTGGTGGTCACGATGAACGTGAGCAAACACTAAACCAAATGCTGGTTGAGATGGATGGTTTCGAAGGTAACGAAGGTATTATCGTTATCGCGGCAACCAACCGTCCAGACGTACTAGACCCTGCACTACTTCGTCCTGGTCGTTTTGACCGTCAAGTTGTGGTTGGTCTACCAGATGTTCGTGGTCGTGAGCAGATCCTTAAAGTTCACATGCGTAAAGTACCGCTAGCGGGTGATGTAGAGCCTTCTCTAATTGCACGTGGTACACCTGGTTTCTCTGGTGCTGATCTAGCTAACCTAGTAAACGAAGCGGCACTGTTTGCTGCACGTGGTAACAAGCGCAACGTTTCTATGGTTGAGTTTGAGCTAGCTAAAGACAAGATCATGATGGGTGCAGAGCGTCGTTCGATGGTTCTTTCTGAAGAAACCAAAGAATCAACGGCTTACCACGAAGCGGGTCACGCTATCGTTGGCCGTTTAGTGCCAGAGCACGATCCTGTGTACAAGGTATCTATCATCCCACGTGGTCGTGCGTTGGGTGTGACTATGTACCTACCAGAGCAAGACCGCGTAAGTATGTCTCGTCAACACCTAGAGTCGATGATTTCAAGCCTATACGGTGGTCGACTTGCTGAAGAGCTAATCTATGGTGCAGACAAAGTATCGACAGGTGCTTCAAACGATATCGAACGTGCAACTGATATTGCTCGTAAGATGGTGACGCAGTGGGGCTTCTCTGAAAAATTGGGCCCGCTACTTTACGCAGAAGACGAAGGTGAAGTGTTCTTAGGTCGCAGCGTTACGCAAACTAAGCACGTATCTGACGATACAGCTAAGTTAATCGATGATGAAGTTCGTAAGATCATCGACCGCAACTATGACCGTGCGAAGAAAATCCTAGAAGAAAACATGGATATCATGCACGCGATGAAAGATGCGCTAGTGAAATACGAAACCATCGATGCAGGTCAAATCGATGATCTGATGGAGCGTAAGGCAGACATTCGTGAACCTGCGGGTTGGGCTGACAGTCTAAGCAACAAAGATGACGACAAGCCTCAAGCGAAGCCAGAAGTGAAAGCAGAAGAAAAACCTCAGCAGCCAGAAGAGACTGTTGAGCAACCAACTTCTCAAGAAAGCACTTCAGCAGAAGCGACAGAAAAAAAAGACTCTGAATAATTCGTGACTTTTAAACAAACCCCGGGGCAACTCGGGGTTTTTGCATTTATAGCCAAGTAAGCAATGAAAATTACAGCCAACAATAAATCTCTTGATCTGACCCAAGTACATGTAATGGGCATTCTTAATGTCACTCCCGATTCATTTTCCGATGGCGGCAAGTTCAACACGATTGAAAACGCGTTACAACAAGCAGAAAAAATGATCGCAGCAGGGGTGTCGATCATCGATATTGGCGGTGAATCGACTCGACCTGGTGCGCCGGATGTCTCTTTACAAGATGAGTTAGAGCGCGTTATTCCGGTTATCAAAGCGATTCGCCAGCAGCATGATGTGTGGATCTCAATCGATACCAGTAAAGCGGAAGTGATGCGTCAAGCCGTTGAGGCCGGAGCCGATCTAATTAACGACGTGCGTTCACTGCGTGAGCCCGGCGCACTTGAGGTTGCAGCACAAGCAGGTGTACCTATCTGCCTAATGCATATGCAGGGGCAGCCAAGAACCATGCAAAGTAATCCTCACTATGACGATCTAATGCAAGAAGTGTCTGACTTTCTCCAAGAGCGCATAACCGCTTGCGAAGAAGTGGGGATTAAGCGCGAGCAGTTGATCCTCGACCCGGGCTTTGGTTTTGGTAAAACCTTGCAGCATAACTACCAGATGTTAGCTAATCTTGAAGCATTCCATCAATTTGGTTTACCTGTGCTGGCGGGGATGTCGCGCAAATCAATGTTGTTTAAGCTGTTAGATAAAACACCAGCAGAATGTGTTGCAGCCAGTGTAAGTTGCGCTACCATAGCAGCGATGAAAGGCGCGCAGATCATTCGTGTGCACGATTTTGAACAAACGCTTGATGCAGTAAAAGTAGTGAGCGCTACTTTAAACAATCAATAATTAAAACAAAGGAACCCTCATGTCTGACAAAAGACGTTATTTTGGTACCGACGGAGTTCGTGGCAAAGTTGGACAGTACCCTATTACTCCTGATTTCGTACTAAAGCTTGGCTGGGCTGCTGGTCGTGTGCTGGCAAAGCAAGGCACCAAAAAAGTAATCATCGGTAAAGATACTCGTATCTCTGGCTACATGTTGGAATCAGCTCTAGAAGCCGGTCTTGCGGCTGCGGGCTTAAAAGCGACCTTTACCGGTCCAATGCCAACACCAGCAGTGGCTTACTTAACGCAAACATTCCGTGCTGAAGCAGGGATTGTGATTTCGGCTTCACATAACCCTTACTACGACAACGGTATTAAATTCTTCTCATCAGAAGGCACTAAGCTACCAGATGAGGTTGAGCTAGCGATTGAAGCGGAACTAGACAAAGATATCGAATGTGTTGAATCCGCGCTTTTAGGTAAAGCAACGCGTCTAAACGATGCGGCTGGTCGTTATATCGAATTTTGTAAAAGTACCTTCCCTTCAGAGCTAAGCCTTGCTGGTCTTAAAATTGTTGTCGATTGTGCTCACGGCGCAACCTACCACATTGCTCCATCAGTATTCTCTGAGCTAGGCGCGGAAGTCATCGCAATGGGTGTTGAGCCAAACGGTCTTAACATCAACGACGAAGTAGGCGCGACAGATGTGCGTGCACTACAAAAACGTGTAGTTGAAGAGCAAGCTCACCTAGGTTTAGCATTTGATGGTGACGGTGACCGCATCATCATGGTTGACCACTTAGGTAACAAGGTGGATGGCGACCAAATTGCTTACATCATTGCGCGTGATGCCCTGCGTCGTGGTGAACTAAAAGGCGGTGTTGTTGGTACGCTAATGACCAACCTTGGTATGGAAAATGGTCTTAAGCAATTAGGTATTCCATTTATTCGTGCAGCGGTAGGTGACCGTTATGTAATGGAAAAACTGCTTGAGAAAGGTTGGAAGATCGGTGCTGAAAACTCAGGTCACGTGATTTTACTGGATAAAGTGACCACTGGCGATGCCATCGTTGCTGCGCTGCAAGTGCTTGCTTCGGTTGTGGGCAGTGAACTTTCACTTAACGAGCTTTCGCAAGGCATGACGCTATACCCGCAAGTACTAGAAAACGTACGTTTTAGTGGTGATTCAAACCCACTTGAAGCGCAAGCGGTAAAAGACTCTGTCATTCAAGTTGAAGCAGAACTTGGCGAGAAAGGTCGCGTGTTGCTGCGTAAGTCAGGTACTGAGCCTTTGATCCGTGTGATGGTAGAAGGCGAAGATGCAGAGCTTGTGCAAAGCTCGGCACTAAAAATTGCTGATGCAGTAAAAGCGAGCTTTTAAGCAATCGCGGGATAAGTAAGAGAGAAGTGAAGGCTTCTCTCTTGTTTTTTTGATTGAAGATTTACGAATTGCCCCTTTTTTGACCGTTTGAATCTCAAGTTGTGCTTTTTTGTCAATTTTCTCTTGTCAGTATCAGTTGGTTTCGCTAGTATTGCTCCGCCTTCATTAAGGAGGTCGCTAGCCTTGTTCTGGAGTAAACTAGAGCGGCGCTGGCCTAACAATTTGGAACATAGGTGGACAACATGTTTTCAGTTCTACTTGTGATTTACCTGTTGGCAGCGGTTGGTGTAATCGGCCTCGTGTTGATTCAACAAGGTAAAGGCGCAGATATGGGAGCCTCATTCGGTGCAGGCGCATCAAACACAGTGTTTGGCGCAAGCGGCTCAGGTAATTTCCTAACTCGAATGACTGCAATTTTTGCAACAGTATTTTTTGTTATCAGCCTAGTACTAGGTAACATGTCAACTCATAAAACTGAGTCTCAGTGGGTTGACCCGACTCAAGGTCAAGTTATCGAACAAACAGCTGATGATGTAGCGAGTGATGTTCCAGCCCCTGTAGGCGAGGAAATCCCGCAATAAGCGATTACGCTGCCGAGATGGTGAAATTGGTAGACACGCTAGCATGAGGTGCTAGTGCCTTAGGTGTGAGGGTTCGAGTCCCTCTCTCGGCACCATTGATTTACAAACTTGTAAAACCTTTGTTTGAGCGTATAATGCTCAACAAGTCGGACGCGGGGTGGAGCAGCTTGGTAGCTCGTCGGGCTCATAACCCGAAGGTCGTCGGTTCAAATCCGGCCCCCGCAACCAATCCTCTGGATTAGGTCAAGTTTGCGCAGAACGCTTTGCTTTCGTTTTGCGAGTTAAACAGCTACTGTTTAACACATCAGGGTCCAGCAATAAAAAACCCCGACTATATCGGGGTTTTTTATTATCTAAATTTTTGTAACAAGAATTTAGATCTTGCTTGGAATTTAAATTGGGCTCTATGCCCTTTTTTTGTTTCTGGAGTGGTTCAAATGACTGGTTTAGAAAGACAACTGACTGAAATGCTTGAAGCGCCGGTAGAGGCGATTGGCTATGAGCTAGTTGGATTAGAATTTATTCGTGCAGGTGAGCACTCAACACTACGTATCTATATTGACCACGAAAATGGTATCAATGTTGACGCGTGTGCAGAAGTTAGCCATCAAGTAAGCGCTGTACTCGATGTAGAAGATCCTATTTCAGTGGCTTATAACCTTGAGGTTTCTTCACCAGGTCTAGAAAGACCACTATTTAAAGCTGCGCACTATGAGCAATTTATTGGTCATGAAGTGAGCATCGTTTTGAAGATGGCTGTAGGTAACCGTCGTAAGTGGAAAGGTATTATTCACTCTATTGATGGTGAAACCGTCTCTGTTACTGTTGAAGGTAACGAAGAGCAGTTTGCGTTAAGCAACATTTCCAAAGCTAACCTGATCCCTAAATTTTAGGTCCCTAAAAATTAAAAGCTTAGAGGCTATATAAAATGAGTAAAGAAATTTTAGCGGTAGCAGAGGCAGTATCGAACGAGAAAGCGGTACCTCGCGAGCGTATTTTCGAAGCACTAGAAATCGCTCTAGCTACTTCTACTAAGAAAAAGCGTGAAATCGAAATCGATGTACGCGTTGCTATCGACCGTAAAACCGGTGAGTTCGAAACTTTCCGTCGCTGGTTAGTCGTTGAAGAAGTTGAGTTCCCAACTAAAGAGATCTCTCTAGAAGCTGCTCGTTTCGACGACGAAACAGTACAGCTAGGCGACTACGTTGAAGACGAAATCGAATCAGTAACGTTTGACCGTATTACTACTCAAACTGCGAAACAAGTTATCGTACAAAAAGTACGTGAAGCTGAGCGCGCACAGATCGTTGAACAGTTCATCGATAACGAAGGCGAGCTAGTAACTGGCGTAGTTAAGAAAGTAAACCGTGAAACTATCGTACTAGACCTAGGCAACAACGCAGAAGCGGTAATCCTACGTGATGACCAACTTCCTCGTGAAAACTTCCGTCCAGGCGACCGTGTACGTGGTCTTCTATACAAAGTTGCTCCAGAAGCGCGTGGTTTCCAACTATTTGTAACTCGTTCTAAGCCAGAAATGCTTCAAGAACTGTTCCGCGTAGAAGTGCCAGAAATCGCAGAAGAGATCATCGAACTTAAAGGTGCTGCTCGCGATCCAGGTTCACGTGCGAAAATCGCAGTGAAAACTAACGACAAGCGTATCGACCCTGTTGGCGCGTGTGTAGGTATGCGTGGTGCACGTGTACAAGCAGTATCTGGCGAGCTTGGTGGTGAGCGTATCGATATCGTGCTTTGGGATGATAACCCAGCGCAATTTGTTATCAACGCAATGGCGCCAGCTGACGTTGCATCAATCATCGTTGATGAAGATGCGCACGCGATGGACATCGCAGTTGAAGCTGATAACCTAGCACAAGCGATTGGTCGTAACGGTCAAAACGTTCGTCTAGCATCTCAACTAACAGGTTGGGAACTAAACGTAATGACAGTAGAAGATCTTCAGAAGAAACACGCTGAAGAATCACAAGCGTCTATCGAAAACTTCATGAAGTACCTAGACATCGAAGAAGACTTCGCTCAACTGCTTGTTGAAGAAGGTTTCTCTACTCTAGAAGAAGTGGCTTACGTACCAGTAAGCGAGCTACTAGAAGTTGACGGTCTAAATGAAGAACTGATCGAAGAGCTACGTAACCGTGCGAAAGAAGCACTGACAACGCTTGCTCTTGCTCAAGAAGAATCTTTTGAAGGTCTAGAGCCTGCTGAAGATCTATTGGGTCTAGAAGGTCTAGAACGTGAAATGGCATTCAAACTGGCTGCGAAAGGTGTAGCAACACTTGAAGACCTAGCAGACCAAGGTATCGATGATCTAGAAGGTATCGAAGGATTAACAGAAGAGCGTGCTGGTGAGCTAATCATGGCTGCACGTAACATTTGTTGGTTCGGAGACGAAGAATAATAATTCAGCAAGGAGGAAGCGGAATGACACAACTAACAGTAAAAACTCTGAGTGAAGAGATTGGTACGCCAGTTGACCGCTTAATTGAACAACTTGCTGACGCTGGTATTAAAAAATCTAGCAGCGATGCGATTTCAGAAGGCGAGAAGCAACAGCTTCTCAGCCATCTTAAAAAAGAACACGGCGATACGTCGGGTGACTCAGCGCCTACACGCCTTACATTACAACGTAAGACTCGTAGCACACTGAGTGTCAACGCTGGTGGCGGCAAGAGTAAAGATGTTCAAGTTGAAGTGCGCAAGAAACGTACCTACGTGAAGCGCAGTGCAATTGAAGATCAAGCTAAACGTGAAGCTGAAGAAGCAGCTAAGCGTGAAGCAGAAGAAGCGGCTAAACGCGAAGCTGAAGAAGCGGCTAAGCGTGAAGCTGAAGACAAAGCGAAACGCGAAGCTGAAGAAAAAGCTAAGCGTGAAGCGGATGCACAGCGTAAAGCAGAAGCAGAGAAAGCGAATGCTGAACGCAGTGCTGAAGACAAAATTAAGCAAGAAGCAGCGCGAAAAGAGGCCGACGAGCTTAAGCGTCGTCAGGAAGAAGAAGCCAAGCGTAAGGCTGAAGAGGAAAGTCAGCGCAAGCTTGAAGAAGCTCGCGAAATGGCTGAAAAGAACCAAGAGCGTTGGTCTGCTGCAGAAGAGAAAAAGGGTGATATGGAAAATACAGATTACCATGTAACGACTTCACGTTACGCACGTGAAGCCGAAGATGAAGCAGATCGTAAAGTAGAAGGCGCAAGTCGTCGTCGTAAACAGAAGAAAATGTCTTCTAAGACTGATGATCAAGAGCGCGGCGGTCGCAATGCACGTGGTGGCAAAGGCGGTCGTCAAAAAGGTAAGTTGGCTAAGCCATCTTCAATGCAACAAGCTTTCGATAAGACAGCAGCGGTAGCAAAAGCTGACGTTGTGATTGGTGAGACGATCGTACTGTCTGAGCTTGCAAACAAGATGTCTGTAAAAGCAACTGAAGTTATCAAAGTGATGATGAAGATGGGCGCTATGGCGACTATCAACCAAGTGATCGACCAAGAAACTGCACAGCTTGTTGCAGAAGAAATGGGTCACAAGGTAATTCTTCGCAAAGAAAACGAACTTGAAGAAGCGGTACTAAGCGATCGTGATAGCAACGCTGAAGCTGTGCCACGTGCACCAGTTGTGACTATCATGGGTCACGTTGACCACGGTAAAACGTCAACACTTGACTACATCCGTCGTACTCACGTTGCTTCAGGCGAAGCTGGCGGTATCACACAGCACATCGGTGCATACCACGTTGAAACTGAGAACGGTATGATTACCTTCCTTGATACTCCTGGACACGCAGCGTTTACTGCAATGCGTGCTCGTGGTGCTCAAGCGACAGATATCGTTGTTCTAGTAGTTGCTGCAGACGATGGTGTAATGCCACAAACTGTAGAAGCGATTCAACACGCGAAAGCTGCGGGCGTACCGCTGATCGTTGCTGTGAACAAGATCGATAAAGAAGACGCGAACCCAGATAACGTTAAAAACGAGCTAGCTCAATACGACGTTATTCCTGAGGAGTGGGGCGGTGAGAACATGTTCGTTCACATCTCTGCGAAACAGGGTACAAACATCGATGGTCTTCTAGAAGCAATCCTTCTTCAATCAGAAGTTCTAGAGCTGACAGCTGTTGCTGAAGGCATGGCGTCTGGTGTTGTTGTTGAATCTCGTCTAGACAAAGGTCGTGGTCCTGTTGCAACTGTACTTGTTCAATCAGGTACACTACGCAAAGGCGACATCGTACTATGTGGTCAAGAATACGGCCGTGTACGTGCAATGCGTGATGAACTAGGTCAAGAGATCAACGAAGCTGGTCCTTCTATCCCTGTAGAGATCCTAGGTCTTTCAGGTGTACCTTCATCAGGTGACGAAGCGACTGTAGTACGTGATGAGCGTAAAGCGCGTGAAGTTGCTAACTACCGTGCTGGTAAGTTCCGTGAAGTGAAACTTGCTCGTCAGCAGAAATCTAAACTAGAGAACATGTTCGCGAACATGGCTGCTGGTGAAGTTGCTGAACTGAACGTAGTACTGAAAGCTGACGTACAAGGTTCTGTAGAAGCAATCGCTGACTCACTACTGAAACTATCGACTGACGAAGTTAAAGTTAACATCGTAGGTTCTGGTGTTGGTGGTATCACTGAAACTGACGCAGTACTAGCTGAAGCTTCAAACGCAATCATCCTTGGCTTTAACGTACGTGCTGACGCTTCTGCGCGCCGTGCAATTGAAGCAGCAAGTGTTGATCTACGTTACTACTCAATCATTTACCAGCTAATCGACGAAGTTAAACAAGCGATGGGCGGTATGCTTGCTCCAGAATTCAAGCAAGAGATCATTGGTCTTGCTGAAGTACGTGACGTATTTAAGTCACCGAAACTGGGCGCAATCGCTGGCTGTATGGTAACTGAAGGTGTGATCAAGCGTAATGCTCCTATCCGTGTTCTACGTGATAACGTAGTAATCTACGAAGGTGAGCTTGAGTCACTACGTCGCTTTAAAGACGACGTTGCTGAAGTTAAGAATGGCTACGAGTGTGGTATCGGCGTTAAGAACTACAATGACGTTCGCGCAGGTGACCAAATCGAAGTATTCGAAACAGTGGAAATCAAACGTACACTGGATTAATTGACTAAAATTGCCTTAGGGCAGTGATTGGTTGTTGAATACGCCATGGGGGGCTGGGTTAACCATCCCCCCATTCTTTCTATATAAGAGAAGAATTATGTCAAAAGAATTTAGCCGCACGCAGCGCGTAGCACAGCAGCTGCAAAAAGAACTCGCAATGATCCTTCAACGCGAAGTTCGTGATTCTCGTCTAGGTATGGTAACCATCTCAGACGTAGAAGTATCTCGTGACCTTGCTTACGCGAAAGTATTTGTTACTTTCCTATGCGTGGGTGAGCAAACGCCTGAATCATGTCTTGCTGCACTGCGCGAGCATGAAGTTCACATCCGCATGATGCTAGGTAAGCGTATTCGTCTACGTCTTACTCCTGAAATCCGTTTCCACTACGACAATACCCTAGTGGAAGGTATGCGCATGTCTAACCTTGTGACTGAAGTTGTAAGTAACGACAAGCAAAAGCAAAAAGATGCAGGTCGTGAGGACGAAGAGTAATGGCTCGTCGTCGCAAAGGTCGTCCTATTGATGGCGTGATCCTACTGGATAAGCCAACCGGTATTTCATCAAACGATGCGCTACAAAAAGTAAAGCGTATCTACTTTGCAGAAAAAGCGGGTCATACTGGCGCTCTAGATCCTTTAGCAACTGGCATGCTGCCAATTTGCCTAGGTGAAGCGACCAAGTTCTCTCAGTTCCTACTGGACTCAGATAAACGCTACCGCGTGATTGCAAAACTAGGTGAGCGCACGGATACGTCAGACTCTGATGGTGAAGTGGTTGAAACTCGCCCAGTCGACGTGGATCTGGCTAAGCTAGAAGCGTGCATCGACAAGTTCCGTGGTGAATCTGATCAAGTCCCATCAATGTTCTCAGCGCTTAAGTACCAAGGTAAGCCTTTGTACGAATACGCACGTAAAGGCATTGAAGTACCGCGTGAATCGCGCAAGATCACCGTCTACGAAATCGTACTGCATCGCTTTGAAGGCGATGAAGTTGAGATGGAAGTACACTGCTCGAAAGGCACTTACATCCGTACTATCGTTGATGATCTTGGTGAGATGCTGGGCTGCGGTGCTCACGTGACTATGCTGCGCCGTACCGGTGTTGCGAAGTACCCATACGAACGTATGGTAACGCTAGAGCAGTTGAATGAATTGCTTGAGCAAGCACACCGTGAAGAGGTTGCGCCGCGCGATTTACTTGATCCGCTGCTGCTACCGATGGATACCGCAGTCGAAGACCTACCAGAAGTGAACATGAATGCCGAGTTAACTGATTTGGTTCAACATGGTATGCCAGTACAAGTGGCGGGTTCTCCTGCAGAAGGTACGGTTCGTATGACCAGTGGTGAAGAAAAGCTCTTTATCGGTGTTGCGCAAATTGATGACAATGGTCGCGTCGCTCCGAAACGCTTAGTTGTGTTCCGCGAGCAAGAGTAATCATTGCCTCAAACGCAAGACGAAAAAAAACCTGCTCATTGAGCAGGTTTTTTTATATCTAAAACAGCGAGTTACTTCGCGGCTTTTAGACCAGCGTTGATATCAAGGATATCTTGTTCGCTTAGTGTACCTACCGCTTGGCGTAGGCTTAGCACACTTAAGATGTAGTTGTAACGAGCGTTAGATAGGCTCTTATTCGCATCGTATAGGCGACGAGTTGCGTCTAGCACGTCAACGATAGTACGTGTACCTACATCAAAACCAGCTTCAGTTGCCTCAAGTGCTGATTCAGCAGAAATCACCGTCTGTTCAAATGCGCGTAGCGCACCGATAGAAGCGCTGATATCGTTATTTGATGCGCGAACGTCTTTAACTACGCTACGGTAAGTTTTTTCTAAATCTTGGCTGGCTGCAACATAAGCGAATTCAGCTTGTTTGGTTGCTGAGGTAACCGCACCACCGGTATACAGAGGGACGTCAAGCTGTAAGCCTAAAGCTAGTGTGTCTGTTTCTGCATTATGGCTAGGCAAACCGTCGGTATCGCTATCCATATCTGATAGGGAATAACCGCCAGTAAGGTTTAGCGTTGGTAAATGACCAGAGCTAGCATTTGAGATGTTGTCTTTAGCGATATCTTGAGAAATACGTGCCGATAATAGGCTTAGGTTCTTTTGTTGTGCTTCAGACAACAAAGCATCGATAGTTTGAGCTGTTTTGCTGGCAGAGAAACGCTTAGTATCAAGAACATCTAGGTTTGCGTGTTCTTGACCTGTAATTTCGCGTAGACCTTCGTAGCTGTTAACTAGATCGTTCTCTGCTAAAACTTCATCTGCTAGTACTGCATCGTATTGAGCTTGTGCATCATGCACATCAGTAATCGCTGATAAACCCACTTCAAAACGCTGTTTAGTTTGCTCTAACTGACGACCAACTGCGGCTTTTTCTGCGCGAACAAAAACCAAATTATCTTGGGCACGTAGTACGTCGAAGTATGCTTGAGATACACGTAAGATAAGTCCTTGTTGGCTTGCTGCATAAGCTGCATCTGCCTGGCGAGCCGTTTTCTCAGCAGTATCAAGCGTGATCCAACTTGAGCGATTGTAAAGCTCTTGGGTAAAGTTTATACCAGCTCTCCAACCATCAGAATCAGTCTTGATGTTATTGTTTTCAGTACGACTAATGTCGTAACCAGCTGAAAGAGCTATTTTTGGTAGTAAGCTTGCGCGAGAAGAGTTGATCGCTTCAAATGCTCGATCTCGAGTAGCGGCTGCACTCAAAAGTGTTGGATCATTCTCTTTAGCTTGGTTGTAAATATCTGCCAGAGTATCAGCCCAAGCAGAAGTACTAAGGCCACCTAGCGCTGCACTGATAAATAATGGAAGCAGTTTTTTCATGGGTTCGATTCCTGCTAGATAAAATTATGGGTTTAGCTGTACAAGAGTTTAACTCAAATTGACGCTAATTCATTCTAAACTTTGCATTCTTTTACACATAATTGTCCGGCTGTGCAATAAAAAGCTGAGAAATTTAAATTTTAATAGAAGATTTGTACAAAAAGTTGAGCTGCGTCGATAGCACAACTCTAACTCTATAAGTAAACTATATGGTTCATTACCAGAGGTGCCAAATGCAACAGTCGAATAATGATTCACCACAGTTTTCCACACATGATGTCGAAATAGTCTCAAAAGAGACCTTGTTCCAAGGTTTTTTTCGGATGGTGAAGTACCGTTTTAAACATAGACTGTTTAATGGTGGTTGGAGTGACGTGATCGAGCGAGAAATGTTCGAGCGTGGACACGCCGCCGCGTTACTGCCGTATGATCCTATAACCGATCGCGTGGTACTTGTTGAGCAAATTCGAGTTGGCGCGCTAGAACATGCGCAGCCTTGGCAGTTGGAAATTGTCGCGGGCATTATCGATACCAACGAGAGCGCCGAAGAGGTTGCACGCCGCGAAGCAATTGAAGAAGCGGGCATTACGATTGGCAAATTGGCAAAGGTTACCTCTTATTACCCATCTTCAGGGGGCTGTTCTGAACGACTGGATGTTTTCGTCGGTGAAGTGGATGCTTCAACCGCACATGGCGTTCATGGTTTAGACTATGAAGGTGAAGATATTCGTGTTCACGTGGTGAGCCGCGAACAAGCCTACCAATGGGTAGAGAATGGAAGATTTGAAAATGGGGCGTCAATCATTGCATTGCAGTGGTTACAGCTTAATTACCAACGTTTAAGAAAAGAATGGCAATAGCAGCAAACAGAAAACCGTATCACGTTGATTTGGCTGAACTGATGCGAGTGTATGAGACTAACTACGCCAAATTGAACGCTTTGTTGCCAACGCAACCAAGTGTCGGTGATGTGCGCTGTTATCAAGCTGCCAGTATGTCGTACCAAATACAAGTGGGCGAAGTCACAAAGTACACAACTTTGGTCGATATTTGTCAAAGCGATGACGTTCCAATATTTCCATTGCCGAAAATGTCTGTCAGGCTTTATCACGATGCTCGAGTAGCAGAAGTGTGTAGCAGTGAATACTTAAATCGAGTAAAAGCTCGATACGATTATCCGAATGACAAAATGGTTCAAAAAGACGAAAAAGCACAATTGAACCGTTTTCTAGGTGACTGGCTGTCGTTTTGTTTACGACATGGAATCAGCCGCACACCGCTGAATATTTAGGTTTTAACTTTGAAAGTAACGTCGAACACCACAGTGAAAGACACAATTAAGCTACTACAAATTACCGATACTCATCTGTTTGAAGCGGAAGATGGCAGCCTGCTCAGCGTTTGTACTAATGATAGTTTTAACGCTGTGGTTGATGCTGTACAGCAAGAAGCGTTTGAATTTGAAGCTATTCTAGCGACTGGTGACATCTCTCAGGATCATACTGACGTCTCCTATCAACGCTTCGCCGACGGGATCAAACCGCTACAAAAACCATGTTATTGGTTACCGGGCAATCACGATTACAAACCAAGTATGAGTACGATACTGCCGTCTGAGCAAATCGTTCAGGTCGAGCATGAGTTGCTTGGCAAGCATTGGCAAATGATCTTGCTCGATTCGCAAGTCGAGGGCGTGCCGCATGGTCGCCTTAGCCAACAGCAGTTAGACCTACTTGAGACAAAACTCGCGGAGTACCCTGAGCGCCATTCATTAGTCTTGCTCCACCACCATTCATTATTGGTAGGCAGTGCGTGGCTAGATCAGCATACGCTTAAAGACGCTGAGCAGTTTTGGCAAGTTGTTGAGCGTCACAGCAACGTCCGCGCGATCCTCTGCGGTCACGTACATCAAGATATGCACAAAGTGCATCATGGCGCCTCGGTGATTGCCACGCCATCAACTTGTGTTCAGTTTAAACCGAACAGCGATGATTTTGCCTTAGATACCTGTTCTCCTGGTTGGCGTGAACTGGAACTGCATGCCGATGGTAGTTTTGATACCCGAGTGAAACGCTTAGAAGAAGGCTTATTTTCCCCAAACTTTGACTCCAACGGTTACTAATCCGTTGGGGGTTGCCCCAATTTTGTATCACAATGATTTGCGTTGACGATACCAATAGTCAGAGAGTACCCCTATGAAACCCTCTTTATTGTTGTATATTCACGGATTCAACAGCTCTCCGTTGTCGCATAAAGCTAATGTGATGAAAGAGTACTGTGCTCAGCATCGCACTGATATCAAAGTCGTGGTACCGCAATTACCTTGTTTTCCTGAGCAAGCAGCGCAGTGTTTATTGGACATGGTTGAGCAGTATCGCAATGATTATCAGATCGGCTTGGTTGGGAGCTCATTAGGCGGCTATATGTCGACTTGGCTCAACAGTCAGTTTGGCTTTAAAGCGGTGGTCGTCAACCCTGCAGTTAAGCCCTATGAACTCTTGCTTGATTATTTGGGCGAACAAGAAAACCCGTATACCCACGAGCGCTATATACTAGAGCCTCATCATATTGATGAGTTGAAAGCCCTCGATGTGGCAGAATTAAGCAACCCGAGTGACTTTTGGTTGTTGCAGCAAACCGAAGATGAAGTGCTTGATTATCGCCAAGCGGTAGAGAAGTTCGCGCAGTCGAAACAGACGGTAGAACCAGGTGGTGATCATAGCTTTGTTGACTTTGAAAGATACCCGCAACAGATTATCGAGTTTTTAGCTCTATAATTTGTCTGATGAATTTTCCCTTAGTGACTTGTTCAAAAAATTGCCATTCATTGAGGGAAGAGTCATAAATTTACTCGTTACTTACGTATCTCGCTTGACATGAACAGGTCTCTTCCAGACTATGTTCACCCTATACTATTGCAGTTTAAATGCGCTGAAGTATTCAGCAATTGTCGCTAGTTATTGCGACATCGTTGGTGTTTAACCGCCGCCCTGCAAAGTAACCAATTCAATTTCCATAACGAATTTCCGTATTATGACTGAACAATATAATGCTGGAGCCATTGAGGTTCTTAATGGCTTGGAGCCAGTACGTCGCCGACCAGGGATGTATACGGATACAGCGCGCCCAAACCACTTGGGTCAAGAAGTCATCGACAACAGTGTCGATGAAGCGCTTGCCGGACATGCCTCTAAGGTACAAGTGATTCTGCATGCAGACCAGTCTCTAGAAGTCATCGATGATGGCCGTGGTATGCCTGTTGATATCCACCCTGAAGAAAAAGTTTCAGGCGTAGAACTTATCCTTTGTAAACTTCACGCTGGTGGTAAGTTCTCTAATAAGAACTACCAATTCTCAGGTGGTCTACACGGGGTAGGTATCTCGGTAGTAAACGCACTGTCAAAGCGTGTTGAAGTTACGGTAAGACGTGATGGTCAAGTTTACGAAATCGCGTTTGAGCACGGTGATAAAGTATCAGACCTAACGGTAACCGGTACTTGTGGTCGTCGTAATCGCGGTACCAGCGTACATTTCTGGCCAGATGCTAAGTACTTTGACTCAGCGAATTTCTCGGTAACCCGTTTGGTTAACAACCTACGTGCTAAAGCGGTACTGTGTCCGGGGCTAGAGATCACCTTCACTGATAAAGTGAACGGAAACGACTATCAGTGGTACTACGAAGATGGTCTTAAAGACTATCTTGCTGAAGGGGTAAAAGGTTACACCCTGCTGCCTGAAGAGCCATTTACAGGCGAATTCTCGGCGGAAACCGAAGCGGCTAACTGGGCGGTAATTTGGCAGCCAGAAGGCGGCGAAATGATCACCGAGAGTTATGTAAACCTGATCCCGACAGCCCAAGGTGGTACCCACGTTAACGGTCTGCGCCAAGGCTTGTTGGATGCAATGCGAGAGTTCTGTGAATTCCGCAACTTGCTACCACGTGGCGTGAAGTTGACTGGTGATGACGTCTTTGACCGCTGTTCATACGTACTGTCAGTCAAGATGCAAGATCCGCAATTTGCCGGTCAAACCAAAGAGCGTCTTTCTTCGCGCCAAACCGCTGCGTTTGTCTCGGGTGTGGTTAAAGATGTCTTTAGCTTATGGCTAAATGAGAAACCGCAGTTGGCTGAACAACTGGCAGAAGTGTGTATTGCTAATGCCCATCGTCGTATGCGCGCCAGCAAAAAAGTGGTACGTAAGAAAGTGGCTTCAGGCCCTGCGTTGCCAGGCAAGCTAACAGACTGTTCAGTACAAGACTTAAATCGCACCGAAATCTTCTTTGTGGAAGGGGACTCGGCGGGCGGTTCGGCGAAGCAAGCGCGCGATCGTGAGTTCCAAGCGGTGATGCCACTGCGCGGTAAGATCCTCAATACTTGGGAAGTCTCTGCCGATCAGGTACTCGCTTCACAAGAAGTGCACGATATCTCAGTTGCTTTGGGTATCGACCCAGACAGCGACAACCTAGAGAGCCTACGTTACGGTAA
The DNA here is from genome assembly GCF_003350325.1 of Vibrio rhodolitus. Lineage (GTDB taxonomy): Bacteria > Pseudomonadota > Gammaproteobacteria > Enterobacterales > Vibrionaceae > Vibrio > Vibrio rhodolitus. The sequence goes on from NZ_QLYZ01000019.1 coordinate 26,171, forward strand.
AATCTGTATCCTAGCCGATGCGGACTCGGACGGTCTACATATCGCTACGCTACTGTGTGCGCTGTTTACTCGTCACTTCCGAGCTCTAGTTGAAGCTGGTCATATCTATGTAGCGATGCCACCTCTATATCGTATCGATTGCGGTAAAGAAGTCTTCTATGCCCTTGATGACGATGAGAAAGAAGGCGTGTTGGAGCGTCTATCGAAGAAGAAAGCCAAGATCAACGTACAGCGATTCAAAGGTCTAGGTGAGATGAACCCACTGCAATTGCGTGAAACGACCATGGATCCTAACACTCGTCGCTTGGTTCAGCTGACTATCGATGATAGTGACGCGACCATGGAGATGATGGATATGCTGCTTGGTAAGAAGCGTGCAGATGATCGTCGCGCATGGCTTCAAAACAACGGCGATATGGCAGAGGTTTAACGGATGTCTACAGAAATCACTTATGATGGCGTTGAACAGTTGCCGATGCGCAAGTTCACTGAAGACGCTTATCTAAACTACTCGATGTACGTAATCATGGACCGTGCGTTGCCATACATTGGCGACGGCTTAAAACCGGTTCAACGTCGTATTATCTACGCGATGTCGGAGCTTGGTCTTTCGGCATCAGCAAAATACAAAAAGTCAGCACGTACCGTTGGTGACGTGCTGGGTAAATACCACCCGCACGGTGACTCTGCTTGTTATGAAGCAATGGTATTGATGGCTCAGCCGTTCTCTTACCGCTATCCACTGGTAGATGGTCAAGGTAACTGGGGTGCGCCAGATGATCCGAAATCATTCGCGGCAATGCGTTATACCGAAGCTAAACTGTCTAAGTTTGCCGAAGTACTGCTAGGTGAGTTGGGTCAAGGCACGGTGGAGTGGCAACCAAACTTTGATGGCACAATGAAAGAGCCGCAAATGTTGCCAGCACGTCTGCCGCATATCCTGCTTAACGGCGTAACGGGTATCGCAGTTGGTATGGCGACTGACATTCCACCTCATAACGTACGTGAAGTGGCAGAAGCAACAATTCACATGATCGACAACCCGAAAGCGGAGTTGGCGGATGTGATGCAATTTGTGAAAGGTCCGGATTACCCAACAGAAGCGGAAATCACTTCGCCTCAAGCGGAAATCGAAAAAATTTACCGCACAGGTCGCGGCAGCATCAAGATGCGTGCAGTGTGGCACAAAGAGGGCTCTGATATTGTTATCACCGCTCTGCCACACCAAACGTCAGGTGCAAAACTGCTTGAGCAGATCGCCAACCAGATGCGTGCGAAGAAACTGCCAATGGTAGAAGACTTACGCGATGAATCGGATCACGAGAACCCAACCCGTATCGTTGTGGTGCCGCGTTCAAACCGTGTTGATTGCGATCAGTTGATGAACCACCTGTTTGCTTCGACCGATTTGGAAAAGAGCTTCCGTGTTAACTTGAACATGATCGGTTTAAACGATCGTCCACAAGTTAAAGGTCTTGTGCAAATTCTGTCTGAGTGGATTGAGTTCCGCCGTTCGACTGTGACGCGTCGTCTGCAATACCGTCTAGATAAAGTGCTAGCACGTCTGCACATCTTAGAAGGTTTGTTGGTTGCTTATCTCAACCTAGACGAAGTGATTGAAATCATCCGTACCGAAGATGATCCAAAAGCTGTGCTGATGGCGCGCTTTGGCATCACGGATATTCAAGCTGACGCGATTCTTGATACCAAACTTCGTCATCTTGCCAAACTGGAAGAGATGAAGATCCGTGGCGAACAAGACGAGCTAGAGAAAGAGCGTGAGAAGCTAGAACAGCTACTTGGTTCTGAGCGCCGTCTGAACACGCTGCTGAAAAAAGAGATCAAAGCGGACGCCGAGAAATACGGTGACGATCGTCGTTCTCCGCTGGTGGAACGTGCGGAAGCGAAAGCACTGACAGAGCGTGATTTGGTACCAAGTGAACCAATTACCGTTGTATTGTCAGAAAAAGGCTGGATCCGTCATGCGAAAGGGCACGACGTTGATGCCGAAGGCTTGAGTTACAAGTCGGGTGACCAATACCTCGCCCATGCTCGCGGTAAGAGCAATCAACAAGCGGTATTCTTGGGCAGTGATGGTCGTAGTTACTCGCTTGAGTCACACTCACTACCATCGGCACGTAGTCAGGGTGAGCCGATCACTGGTCGCTTAAATGTTGCGGCTGGCACTTCAGTTCGCCAAGTGATCATGGGTGAAGAGGCTCAATTGTGGCTGATTGGCTCTGACGCTGGTTATGGCTTTGTGTGTAAAGGTAGCGAACTGTTGTCGAAAAACCGCAGTGGTAAAGCGCTGGTGACTCTGCCGCAAAACTCGCAAGTTATGACGCCGCAAACCATCAGTGATTTGGACAGTGATGAAATCTTAGCCATTACTAACCAAGGTCGTATGTTGCTATTCCCAATTAAGGAACTGCCACAACTTGGTAAAGGTAAGGGCAACAAGATCATCAATATTCCGGCAGCGAAAGCGAAAGAGCGTGAAGAAATTGTCTCGCATCTGATTTCAATTCCAAAAGATTGCTCAATTACCTTGTATGCAGGTAAACGCAAGTTAGGCTTGAAACCGTCAGATCTTGAAAACTTCCGTGGCGAGCGTGGTCGTCGTGGTGCTCTGTTGCCTCGTGGCTTACAGCGTGTTACGCGCATAGAGATTGACTCTGGCGATGAGCCGAGTGAAGAAAGCGCGAGCGAATAAGTATAAAAAAACCAGCCTTAGGCTGGTTTTTTTATCTGTTTAATGAGCTGAAGAAAGGTGACTTTTTACGCTCGTGGTCATCCAAGAAGCTATTTGCGAAACTATTCGCGCGTATCTTCTGCGACGGTAACCGGAATGGTGAGCTCTTCACCTTTTCTCAGCACTAAAATATCTACCGTGGTTCCAGGGCGCAGTTCGGTGACAATCTCCATCACGCTTTGTCGACCGTTAATTTTTTGCCCATCAATTTTCAAGATAATATCTTGCGCCTGAAAACCTGCTTCAGCAGCAGGACCATTAGGATCAACTCCGAGTACAATAATGCCACCAAGGTGCTCATTGCCAAGTAGGCGCGCGGCGACCGAAGTAATATCTTGCCCATCAACCCCGATATAGCCACGGATCACACGACCGTCGGCGATGATTTTGTTCATGATCAGGTTAGCCAACGAGTATGGGATAGCAAAAGAGATCCCATAGGTTTCTAAGTCGGTGGCTTGCTGGAATGAGGCGGTGTTAATGCCCACTAGCTCTCCGCGAGTATTGACCAAAGCGCCACCAGAGTTACCTTCATTAATTGCCGCATCGGTTTGGATAAACGCCTGACGTCCACCGGCACTGATAGAAGAGCGGCCAGTAGCTGAGATAATACCAAAGGTCGTGGTTTGCCCAAGGTTGTATGGGTTACCGATCGCCAGTACTACATCGCCCACTTTGGCTTTGTAATCAGGGTTTAGTGGGATCACTGGGAGGTTGCTGCCTTCAATGCGCAGCACGGCAATGTCGGTACGACGATCTTTACCCACTAATTGCGCGGCGGCGACGCGTCCATCTTGCAATGCAACGATGATTTGGTCGGCTTGCGCGACAACGTGGTAGTTAGTGATGATATAGCCTTTTTCACTGACAATAACTCCAGACCCCAGTCCTTGAGTGAGCAGTTTCGAGCGATCTTCTTCGGTGTATTTGCGGCTATAGATGTTGACTACCGCAGGGGCAGCTTTGCGCACCGCATCATTGAAAGAGAGCTGCAGTGAAGTGATATCACTGATTGGCTGCGTGATATTTTCAGGGAGTACCTTGGTGCGTAGTGATGGAACCGCTACCAACAGCAGTGCTGCTGTTGCGAGACCAAGTCCCACTGAACGCAAAAGAAAACCGAGCATACCTTCCCCAAATTAATCACAGATAGAACAAAATCAGAAGGATAGCATTATATAAAAAAGACAGCGAATTTCTCCGCTGTCCTTGTTAATTAATAGCGTGCTTTGTCAAATTTAACGCACAACGAGGTAGATGGTGCGGTCAGCACGTTGAATATTTAGTGCCAGAACCCCTTTGTGTTTTTCGACAATCGCACGGAACTCAGCAAGATTCTTCACTCGCTGGCGGTTGACGCCGATGATGATGTCATCTTTTTGTAACTGATAACCTTCTGCCGGTGAGCCTTTTGCCACTGAAGTGACCTTGACCCCTTGGACTTTGTCGCTGGCATTGGTGTTGGTGAGCTCTGCACCTGCTAGACCTTCATGCAATTTGTCTGCGGTGGTTTTAACGTTGGTTTGTTCACCAAGAACCACATCAAAGCTCTTTTCTTTACCGTCACGCAAGATGCCAAGTTCGACCTCTTTGCCTGCGCCTAACGTGCCGATCTTGGCGCGTAATTCATGGAAGGTACTGATTGCCTTACCGTTAACTGAGACGATGATATCACCCGCTTTTAAGCCTGCTTTTTCAGCTGCGCTGTCAGGCATCACTTGGCTAACAAACGCACCTTTGCTCGACTCATAGCCAAGTGCTTCGGCAAGTTCAGAAGTGACTTCACCGCCTTGAACCCCGAGCATGCCGCGTTTCACTTCACCAAACTCTAGGATTTGCTCGGTCAGGTTCTTCATCATATTTGATGGAATAGCAAAGCCGATACCGACGTTGCCACCGTTGGGACCAAGAATCGCGGTATTAATACCGATGAGTTCACCATTAAGGTTAACCAGAGCACCGCCAGAGTTACCGCTGTTAATTGCTGCGTCAGTCTGGATAAAGTTCTCGAAGTTTTCGATATTCAGCCCGCTACGACCTAGCGCTGAGACGATGCCTGAGGTCACGGTTTGACCTAGACCAAATGGGTTACCGATAGCGACACTAAAATCGCCAACGCGCAGTTGATCAGAGTCGGCAAGTTCAATTTGAGTCAGATTCTTGGCTTCTTCTAGTTTGAGCAAGGCGATGTCAGACATTTCATCACCACCAATAAGCTCTGCATCGTACTCGCGTCCGTCATGCAGCTTAACGCGAATTTTCTCAGCGCCTTTGATGACGTGGAAGTTGGTAACGATATAGCCTTTTTTCGCATCGACAATCACCCCAGAGCCTAAGCCTCTAAATGGGCGCTCTTGCAATTGCTCAGCAGGAAAGTCCGGACCGAAGAAAAAGCGGAACTGTTCTGGAATTTGCTGGCGCGAGACTTGTGTGCCTTCGACATCAATGCTGACTACCGCTGGGGTGACTTTTTCTAGCATTGGCGCCAGGCTTGGAAGTTGTTCGCCGTTTACCGCAAGTGGAAGTGCGGCAGTGGCGGGTAAAGATGTGATGATAGAACTTAAGCTTAGCGATAGGGCGGTTAAGACAAGCAAAGGTTTTTTCATCGAATAACTCCTATAACGTAATGACCGATTAAGAGCCAACTCGCGGTGTGCGATGGTTGGCTCCTCAGCGTTCTACTTATTTGCATAATTATTTACGTAACAAATAGCAGAACAATAGTTACTTATGGGAGATATGACTCGAAAAAAATCACTTAGTTCACAGAATAATGAAGATATTCTCTGTTAAGACGCTTTTTTCTCAGTGCTCTGCTCAGGTGAGTCTAAGTACTCTTTTTTCTCTTCACGTAGTAGACCAGTTGCGCCGTTAGCGTAATCTTTTGGTGCATCTTCTAGTGATTCGTCGTTACTGTTTTGCGCGCTATTTTGCTGCGCCACTTTTTGAGCAAATGGGTTGTCTTGCTCAGGCATGTTTGGCAGTAGTTCAGATGAGGTCTTCGCCATATGTTGGTATAGCTTAGTGTACTCTTTGCCTAATGAATCGAGCATTTCTGCTGTCTGCGCAAAGTGATCAGTGAGTTCTTGTTTTTGTTGCTCAAGCTCGAACTTCGCGGTTTCTAAATCTTTGTAGAGGTTTTTCTGTTTCTTGTAATTAGGTGCGGTTAGACGAGAAATAATGAATCCAATCACTGCGCCAACCAGCAAACCAGCAAGGGCATAAATCCAAGGCATAATTGCTCCTTATTATTTTGTTTTACATGTTGTTTACCGAGTGGTTACACATGCTCATGTCACATGGTACTATGAGAAATTAAACCAATAAAGAAAAATGCGTGTGACCCTATCCAGCGAAACTGCGCAAAAATTAGTATAGAGCAGAGTGAGTGGATATCTAGGCGCTGCAGTGAATCAAAGGTCTAGCCATGACGCCATTACAAAGATACAAATCTGATATTGAATTGCACAGCTTTCAACAAGACAGTGCTCAGCTTCAAGCCGTTCAAGCCCTCGATAATCTTTACCATCAGTTTATTGATTACCAGCAGACGCCGGTAGCATCTCAACCTAAATGGAAGAGCTGGTTTGGTAAAAAAGAGCTGCAACCGCAAGCGCCTCAAGGACTTTATTTTTGGGGCGGTGTAGGGCGCGGAAAAACCTATTTAATGGATACCTTTTATGATGCGCTCCCGAGCGACAAAAAAATGCGCGTCCATTTTCACCGCTTTATGCTGCGAGTTCATGATGAGCTAAATAGCTTAGGCGATACCAGCGACCCGCTGAATGTGGTGGCGGACAAATTTAAACAGCAAGCGGATATCATCTGTTTCGATGAGTTTTTTGTCTCGGATATTACCGACGCAATGATACTAGGCACCTTATTTCAAGCTCTGTTTGAACGAGGCGTCATTCTGGTTGCCACATCTAATATCCCTCCGCATGATCTCTATCGTAATGGCTTACAACGGGCGCGCTTTTTACCTGCGATCGCGCTAATTGAGCAGAATTGCCTGATCATGAATGTCGATAGTGGCATCGATTATCGCTTGAGGACCTTAGAGCAAGCGGAGATTTATCATTATCCCATTGATCAGGTGGCACACGACAACATGCAGCGTTATTACTCGCAATTGGTTGGTGAGGGTAAGAGCAGTAGTAGTGAAATTGAGATCAACCATCGTCAAATTGCGGTAGAAAAAGCCGCTGATGGCGTATTGCACGCAACTTTTGCCCAGCTTTGCCAAACCGCACGCAGTCAAAATGATTACATTGAGTTGTCGCGTATCTATCACACAGTGTTGCTTTCTGAGGTAGCGCAAATGGATCACAGTATCGATGATGCGGCACGCCGCTTTATTGCATTGGTGGATGAGTTTTACGAGCGCAACGTCAAGCTAATCATCTCTGCGGAAGTCGAATTAGCAGCGCTTTATACTAAAGGTCAGCTTGAGTTTGAATTTAAGCGTTGTATATCGCGTTTAACAGAGATGCAGAGCCATGATTACTTAGCGCTAGAGCATTTGGCCTAAGTAAACAATTTTTTCGCGATTAAGGTAAAAAGTGAGATCTTTCTTAAAAAAAAGAGATGATTTTTTCAGCTCACTTCAATATAATCCTGCGACCCACCGTTACTGCAGACCTGATATCGAAGTTATTTCGGAATTTGGTCGAGAGTGCCAACCGCTCGAAGGGGTGATGACTGGGCTCTTAGACAGTGTGGGAGTACATGGGTACTCCTGTAAAGTTTAAACTTAATTTAACGGGTTATTATTAGCATGAAAACTTTCGTTGCTAAACCAGAAACTGTAAAACGCGACTGGTACGTTGTAGACGCTGAAGGTAAAACTCTTGGCCGTCTAGCAAGTGAAATTGCATCTCGCCTACGTGGCAAACACAAAGCTGAATACACTCCACACTGTGACGCTGGTGACTACATCATCGTTATCAATGCGGAAAAAGTTGCTGTAACTGGTAACAAAGCTAAAGACAAAGTGTACTACCGTCACTCTGAGTTCCCTGGTGGTCTTAAATCAATCACTTTTGAAAAGCTGATCGATCGTAAGCCAGAAATGGTTCTTGAACTAGCGGTTAAAGGTATGCTACCACGTGGTCCTCTAGGCCGTGCTATGTACCGTAAGCTAAAAGTTTACGCTGGCGCTGAGCACAACCATGCTGCTCAACAACCACAAGTACTAGACATCTAATCGGGGATTTCGAAAATGGCAGAGAATCAATACTACGGCACTGGCCGTCGCAAAAGCTCAGCTGCACGTGTTTTCATCAAACCAGGCAGCGGCAACATCGTAATCAACAAGCGTAGCCTTGATGAGTACTTCGGTCGTCCAACTTCTCGCATGGTTGTTAAACAACCTCTTGAGCTAGTTGAACTAACTGAGAAACTAGACCTATACGTTACTGTTAAAGGTGGCGGTATTTCTGGTCAAGCTGGTGCGATCCGTCACGGTATCACACGTGCTCTAATGGAATACGATGAGTCTTTCCGTCCTGCTCTACGTGCAGCTGGTTACGTTACTCGTGACGCTCGTTGCGTTGAACGTAAGAAAGTTGGTCTACGTAAAGCACGTCGTCGTCCACAGTTCTCTAAGCGTTAATCTTTTTACAAAGATTCGCTTCCAGTTTTACTGGATGTGGCTTCAAAAGCCTGGCTTTATGCCAGGCTTTTTGTTTTTCTGCGTAAAGTAAATCCTTTCCCCATCTCATCTTCAAAAATCCTCTCCACATCAATGTTCTGCTTTTGTGACGACTTTAGCGTTTGTATTCATAAATGTTGCAAAAAAGTAGCTTTACCTTGTCAAAAAGTAGGGTTTTAATTATCATTTGCGCTCAAATAAATACAACAAAACTCAATTTGTTAGCCATGCTCTTGGTAAGGAATAACAATAATCCATAAGGAGCAAATGGGAGAATGTTTGGATGAGCAATGCGCCTTTAAATAACGGTCGCAGACGCTTTCTGACTGCTACAACTGCGGTTGTGGGTGGTTTGGGAGCAGCAGCGGTTGCCGTGCCTTTTATTAAATCTTGGAACCCAAGTGAAAAAGCGAAAGCAGCAGGTGCCCCAGTTGAAGTTGATATCAGCAAGCTGGAAGAGGGGCAAATGGTGCGTGTGGAGTGGCGAGGTAAACCTGTATGGGTGGTTCGTCGTGCACAGACTGTAGTCGACACACTAAAAGATCTTGATAGCCAACTCAGTGACCCAGCATCTGGCGTTGAGCAGCAACCTGTTTACGCACAGAACGCCTACCGTTCAATTAAACCGGAATACTTCGTTGCCGTAGGTATTTGTACTCACCTTGGCTGTTCTCCAACCTATTTGCCTGACAGTTTCAATGAGCAGGTTCAAGGTGTGAAATCGGGCTTCTTCTGCCCATGTCACGGTTCAAAATTCGATATGGCTGGACGCGTATTTGCAGGCGTACCGGCACCATATAACTTGGTTGTGCCTAAGCATATGTACTTAAGCGATACCAAGATCATGATCGGTGTTGATGAAGAAGGGGAGGCATAATGCAAGCTCTACTGGATTGGGTAGAAAAACGCTTACCCGCAATGAATGCGTACAAGAAGCACCTTTCTGAATATCCAATGCCAAAGAACTTTAACTTTTGGTATTTATTCGGCTCACTCGCGATGTTGGTGCTTGTTAACCAGATCCTGACCGGGATTTGGCTAACCATGAGCTACGTGCCTTCTGGTGAGGGCGCATTTGCTTCGATTGAATACATCATGCGTGATGTGGAATACGGTTGGTTGCTGCGTTACATGCACTCAACTGGCGCATCAGCATTCTTCGTTGTTGTTTACCTGCACATGTTCCGTGGTTTGATCTACGGCTCATACCAGAAACCACGTGAGCTACTGTGGGTATTTGGTATGTTGATCTTCCTTGTGTTGATGGCTGAAGCCTTCATGGGCTACCTACTACCATGGGGACAAATGTCTTACTGGGGTGCTCAGGTAATCATTTCGCTATTTGGCGCGATTCCGGTTATCGGTGATGACCTAACACTTTGGATTCGTGGTGACTACGTTATTTCAGGCGCAACGCTAAACCGTTTCTTTGCCCTACACGTAATCGCTCTACCAATCGTTCTACTACTGCTTATTGTGCTGCACGTATTGGCGCTGCACGAAGTGGGTTCAAACAACCCTGATGGTATCGAGACCAAACTGCCAAAAGGCACGATGGGCGAAGATTACCAAACTCAGTTCAAGTTCCACGATTACTACGCGAAGAAGTACGACATTATCGATTCTATCCCGTTCCATCCTTACGGCACGGTAAAAGACTTGGTGGGTGTCGCAGGCTTCCTGTTCTTGTTCTGTTACGTACTGTTCTTTAACCCAGAGATGGGCGGTTACTTCCTTGAGCCACCTAACTTTGAAGCGGCTAACCCGCTGAAAACACCTGAGCATATCGCTCCTGTTTGGTATTTTACGCCGTTCTACGCAATTCTACGTGCGGTTCCAGACAAGCTGATTGGTGTTATTGCAATGGGCGCGTCAATTGCGGTGCTGTTTATCTTGCCTTGGCTTGACCGTTGTAAAGTTCGCTCTTACCGCTACCGCAGTAAGTTCCACTTGTTCAATATCATCCAGTTCACCATTAGTTTCATCGCGCTGGGTGTCTTAGGTGCACTCCCAGCAACAGATTTGTATACCTTACTGGCTAGAATCTTCAGCTTAGGTTACTTCATGTTCTTCGTTCTACTGTTCTTCTACAGCAAAAACGAAGCGACGAAACCATTACCAGAGAGGGTGACATTCAAATGAAAAAGTGGATTTTAGTTTTGTTTGCTATGTTGCCATCATTGGCGATGGCAGCGGGCGCAAACGTACCTTTAGACAAAGCAAACAACGATCTGACTGACCAAGCATCACTGCAAAATGGCGCTAAGCTATTTATGAACTACTGTTTTGCTTGTCACTCAACCCAGTATCAGCGTTACGAGCGTGTTGCGCGTGACATTGGTATCCCAGTTGATTTGATGAAAGATAACCTGATGTTTGATCCGAATGCTAAAGTCGGTGATCTGATGGAAAACGCGATGCCAGAGAAGCAAGCGGCTAAATGGTTTGGTGGCCCTGCGCCAGATTTAACCTTAGTGGCTCGTGTTCGTGGTACGGATTGGCTATACACTTACTTGCGCTCATTCTATGAGGATCCTTCGCGTCCATTCGGCGTGAACAATGTGGTCTTCCCAAGTGTGGGTATGCCACATGTGCTGGAAGAGCTACAAGGTATTCCTACACCAATTATGGGCACGAAAGTGGTTGATGGTGAAGAGGTACAAGTTGTGGTTGGTATCGAGACAGATGGTTCAGGTGAGCTAAACTCAGAAGAGTACGATGATGCTGTTCGTGATTTGGTTAACTTCCTTGAGTATTCTGGCGACCCAGTGAAACTTGAACGTCACACCTTAGGTTGGTGGGTAATGGGCTTCTTAGTCATCTTCACTATCGTGGTGGTGCTGCTCAAGAAAGAGTATTGGCGTGATGTGCATTAATTGTGCTATCATGTCGTGCTAATTACCATATTTGACTGTTTACAATGGAGGCTTAGCCTCCATTGTTTTTTATTTCTGTAAGTGTGCTGGAGGGCTCCATGGCTGTAGCTGCCAATAAACGTTCTGTGATGACTCTATTCTCAAGTGCATCTGATATGTATAGCCATCAGGTGCGTATTGTTCTCGCTGAAAAGGGCGTAAGCGTTGAGGTTGAGCTAGTTGATGAAGCGAACTTGCCTGCGGAATTGATTGAGTTAAACCCATACAAAACTGTTCCAACTCTGGTTGATCGCGAGCTAGCTCTATATGACTCAAAAATCATCATGGAGTACCTAGATGAGCGTTTCCCTCATCCACCTCTAATGCCTGTTTACCCAGTTGCTCGTGGTAACAGCCGTCTAATGATCTACCGTATCGAAAAGAACTGGTACTCACTAGCAGAGAAAGTGGTAAATGGTACAGCGGAAGAATCAGAAGCTGCGCGTAACAAACTACGCAACGACCTACTAACACTAGGTCCAGTATTTGCAGAATTTGAATACTTCATGAGCGAAGAGTTCAGCCTAATCGACTGTTACCTAGCACCGCTACTATGGCGTTTGCCTCAACTAGGTATCGATCTAGTAGGTCCTGGTTCTAAAGAACTAAAAGTGTACATGAACCGTGTATTTGAGCGTGATTCATTCCTAGCTTCACTAACGGAAGCTGAACGTGAAATGCGTCTAGTTCGTTAATATTGCGCGCATGGATATTTCTAATATGACACCACGCCGACCATATTTGCTTCGCGCATTTTATGATTGGCTGGTGGATAACGATCTCACTCCTCACCTTGTTGTTGCGGCAACTTTGCCTGGTGTTCGTGTTCCTGAAGAATTTGTTCAAGATGGACAAATTATTCTTAACGTGGCACCTCGCGCAGTCGGCAACTTGCAGTTAGGTGATGATGAAATCACTTTTAATGCTCGCTTTAGCGGACGTCCACATCTAGTGATTGTGCCTCTTTATGCTGTTCAAGCAATTTATGCGCGCGAAAATGGCGCGGGTACGATGTTTGACCCTGAAGAAGCCTACATGGATGTGTTTGACGACGCAGAGGATGGTTACATCGAAGAAGTAGAAGAAGGCTCTAGTCTGTCTCTTGCCGAAGAGTCAGTGGAAGAGAGTGCTTCATTTGATGATGAACCACCAAGACCAAAAGGACGTCCTAGCCTACGTGTGGTGAAGTAGCACTTGGCTTAACGTTATAAATAAAAAGCAGCGTATTTACGCTGCTTTTTTGATCGTGACGGAAAAGTTATTCGCCGTATTGGAAGGCTTTAATCACTTGTTTTACGCCGGAAATATTACGCGCAATCTCCGCAGCTTGATCGGCATGCTCACGTGAGACATAACCAAATAAGAACACTTCTCTATCTTCAGTGATCACTTTGATTTTAGTGCTACTCAATTGCTTATCAGTCACTAACGCTGATTTTACCTTGGTAGTGATCCAGCTGTCGTGGCTCACTTCACCAATTGAGAGTGGCTGCTTGATGCGCACTTGATTATGAACTTGTTCCAAGCCAGGTACTTTGCGAGCTTGCTGTTCAAACTCATTCAGTAACTGTTGGTTGCTTGCTTGCCCCATCAATACGACTGTACCTTGATAAGAGCTTGCGCTGACTCGTAGTTGACCACGATATGGCGCTTTGTTGGTTAAACCCGCAACCTCAAACTCTATATTGTTATCATTCCAGATCTCTTTGGTGGTTCGAGTATCCGTAACGATATTGACTGTCGTTGCCGCACCAGCAACAAACAGTCCAGCACATCCAGTGCTAGAGAGGAGAACTAAGCTAACAAATAGGGCTTTAACAAATTTCATTGAATTACTCTTCGTGAGCTGGGAATAGAACTTGGTCTATCAAATCACATAAGCAGTGTAAGGTCACCATATGCACCTCATGAATTCTCGCCGTTCTGTGAGACGGGATGCGAATTTCAACGTCATGCTCACCAAGTAAACCTGCCATTTCACCACCATCTTTACCGGTTAGCGCGATGATGGTCATATCACGCGTTACTGCCGCTTCCATCGCTTTGATGATGTTCTTGCTGTTACCGCTGGTTGAAATCGCCAGTAAGATGTCACCAGGTTGACCAAAGGCACGAACTTGCTTTGAGAAGATCTGCTCGTAGTGGTAGTCGTTTGCCACTGCCGTTAGCGTCGTATTGTCAGAGGTTAACGCCATTGCCGGCAGGCTAGGGCGTTCAGTTTCAAAACGGTTTAGCAAACAAGAAACGAACTGCTGTGCATTGGAAGATGAACCGCCATTACCACAACATAAAATTTTATTACCGTTTAATAAGCTAGATACCATCGCTTGAGCTGCGTGGGTGATCGCATCAGGTAGTGCTTCGGCTGCTGCGATTTGGATTTGAATGCTTTCTGTAAAGCTCTCTTTAATGCTATCGAGCATCAGTTATCCTTGCGTAATTGCGTTTTTTATCCATTCTACTTGTTTACCATTTTGATGAATAGCCACTAAGTCAAAACGAATATCGGTTGAATGTATGGACAGTCCTTGTTTAAGGAGCCACAAATTGGCTGCCTTGATTAGCCTTTGCTGTTTAATGAACGTAACAGTCTCTGCAGCATGTCCATAATGTTGATTTTTACGATAACGCACTTCAACAAAGACAATGCTTTGTCCATCTTGCATTATCAGATCGAGCTCTCCGCCTTTGATGCGAAAGTTTCGGCCCAGACAAGTGAGCCCACAAGCGGACAAATATTGTTCCGCTTGTGACTCAAAGAACAATCCTTTACTGAGCTTGCTCAGCAGCGCCATGTTCTGCCCAGCTAATTTCACGCTGTACCACACAGTGGTCATCGATGCTCAACACGCCCGTATTACCTTGTACGGTTGCACCGTGAATCACTTTCATCTGTGGCAGTTGCTCCATTAACAAGTAAGCATCCATCCCGAGCGCTTGTAGGCGTTTCTCTGCGTTAGAACCTTTTGGCCACATTTGGTTCATTTGCGCTTCGATTGCTGAGTTAGGTTGGATCAGCAGTGGAATGTCACTGTACATCACGCCGGTAAGATCTTCGTACTGTTGACGACCGCTGTTGCTGCGAGAATTTGAGAACAGCTTTGGTGGATTGGTATCTGGGTTAATCGCCACTTCAATAAATGGCTTGATTAGCGTCAGTTCACTGCTGCCCGCGACGATATAGACCGCATCAATATCACGACGGCTACGAGGTTGGCTTTCAAGCGAAATACCTAATAGAGATTCCATCTGTGCGATATGCTGTTGGCTATCTTGCAAGCCAAATGCGGTATTGATGTTGCGTTGCAGTTGGCGTTTGTCTGTAAACAGATTAACGGCTACTTTATTGCTGCTGTATTTGTTCCACTCTTGATCAAATGCTTCTACCACACGCTGACCGAGGCGACCTTGCGGCGCTAAAATAAGCGGGTAGCGATAGCCTTGCTCAAACAGATGTTTTGCAGCTTGGGCAACTTCTTGCTCTGGTGACAGCGCTAGGTAACAAATGTTGGTGCCAGATTGAACGTCATCAGGAATATTCAGCGCAAGCATCGGTAGGGGAGCGCCCGTTGCGGTTTGTGCTTGTTGCAGCGCAGCAATGTTACCTTTGATTAAAGGACCGACAACAAAGTCGATATTCTTATCAATGAAGGTTTGTTGCAGCGTCGCAGGATCGTTAACGTTGGTATCAATCACCGTCAGAGTCGCATTCGGATCGCGCTGCTCATCATTCATCATTTGTAAGATGAAACCATCACGTATTAGCTGTGCTTGCTTGGCAAATTTGCCTGACAGCGGCAGAAGCAGTGCTGTATTGAGCGGTTTGGTGATCTCAAGATTTAAGATTTCTTGAATCGACTGTGGCGTGTAAAGCGCCGCTGGGTGGCTTGGATTTTCAGCCAACCATTGCTCTAAAGTACGCTTTAGCTGCGGAACATTGTTCGCCAGTGTGGCTTGATAGACAGCAAGTTGCAGCCAACCATCAAACTCAGCTTCGTTAACGGGTACCGAAAACTGGGTAATTTCCTCTTCTGAGTACTGGCTTAGGTTTTCCCAGATCCCTTGTGCTAGATAAGGCTGCTGAGATTTATCTTCAAAGTTTGCCAGCTGTGATAGTTCACGTGCTGCGGCAAAGTAATTTTGCTGCTTGGCAAAAAGATCAGCAAGAAGCTGGTGGTAATCTTTCCATTGTTCATTGGCTAGGCGCCATGATGAACGGAAATTAAGCAGTTCACTTGCTTGCTCAAATTGCTCGTTGTTGTACATCATTTGCGCACGAGCCAGTTGCCACTCGGCTTGTTGCATGTCGGTCAATGGTTGACGTGATAGGCGGTTTATCAGCAGCTGCGCTTGGTTTACGTCATTCGCCTCGACAGCGGCTTTGAGAGCCATGATCAGCCAATCACTCTGCAAACTGCCTTCGCTACTGTCTGCGCGCATCAGGTAGTTAGTCACAGATTGAGTTGGATCACTAGTGATATCGACCGTTCTTGGTGTCGATGAAGTAGACGAACACGCCGCTAAAACGACCGCGAGGGCTACAGGAGTGAGTAAGCGTGGTACACTTAATCGCTTTTGGTTATTCATGGCCATGAGTTCTTCGTTAATTCCGTATAAGATTATGTCTATATTAATCGTTGAAGTGATGCTAAACAAATGACAGATAACAAATCCTTACCTGCACAGATCCCAACTCTATTTATTGTTCCGACTCCAATTGGCAACTTAGGCGATATCACCCAACGTGCTATTGAAGTACTGAACAGCGTGGATCTTATTGCTGCGGAAGATACACGTCATACAGGTAAGCTGCTAGCTCACTTTAATATTTCGACCAAAACCTTTCCATTGCATGATCATAATGAGCAACAAAAAGCACAAGTTTTGGTCGAAAAATTATTGTCTGGTCAATCTATCGCATTAGTCTCTGATGCGGGTACACCATTAATTAGTGATCCAGGTTACCACCTTGTCTCTCAATGTCGTCAAGCTGGCGTCAAAGTTGTGCCACTTCCTGGTGCGTGTGCAGTGATTACCGCGCTGAGTGCATCGGGTTTGCCATCAGATCGCTTTAGCTTCGAAGGCTTTTTACCACCAAAAAGCAAAGCAAGAAAAGATAAGTTACTCGAAATTGCTAAAGTAGAGCGCACTTGTATCTTTTATGAGTCACCTCATCGTATTTTAGACTCATTAGATGACATGCTCGACATTCTTGGTCCTGAACGTGAAGTGGTACTTGCGCGTGAGCTAACTAAAACCTTTGAAACCTTCCAAGGTCTACCACTAGGTGAGTTGGTTGAGTGGGTGAAAGCCGATGAAAACCAACAGCGCGGTGAAATGGTGTTGCTGGTTCACGGGCATCGCGAAGTTGCTGACAATACGTTACCGGATGAAGCGCTGCGCACTTTGGCTATTTTGACCAAAGAACTGCCACTTAAGAAAGCGGCAGCTTTGGCAGCAGAAATCTACAATCTGAAAAAGAACGCACTCTACAAGTGGGGTTTGGAGAACTTGGACTAAGTTCATTGGAACGCTGCGCTTCGGGATGCGGGAACAGACTGCGTCCTACGGAACGTTTTGCTTCCCGACGTAGTAAAGGGCGTTGCACTAGTACGCGCTAATCTAAGATTTGTCATTCCATAGAGCGCGTCAGCGCGAGTAGGGAATCTTGTTTTTTGTGTGAAAGCGAGATCCCCAACTCGCTCGTTCCTCGCTCTTGAGGATGACAAATATATCAAGTGCGTCGCTCTTGAGAGTGCTAAGGTTTGAGGCTCACTATCAATGACTAAAAACCATTGACTCAGCTTGTTCTCTAGAAGACAAAATATCCCGCATCCCGCATCCCGCATCCCGCATCCCGCATCCCGCATCCCGCATCCCGCATCCCGCATCCCGCATCGCCCACTTTCTAATCACTTAAACCGCTCATGACACCTTATTTGTGATCTTGCTAGACAGGGTGTGCCTAACTCTATACAATCCGCCCTCGGAGTTGACTGGGTAGTCGCTGCTTTGTTGATGTCCTTCGGGAGACTGACGTTGAGGTCCTTTGGGAAACTGACGTTGACGTCCTTCGGGAGACTGACAAAGGGGAGGAAAGTCCGGGCTCCATAGAGCAGGGTGCCAGGTAACGCCTGGGGGGCGCAAGCCTACGACAAGTGCAGCAGAGAGAAGACCGCCGATGGCCCGCAAGGGATCAGGTAAGGGTGAAAGGGTGCGGTAAGAGCGCACCGGACGACTGGCAACAGTTCGTTGCAGGGTAAACTCCACCCGGAGCAAGACCAAATAGGCCTCCACATTGCGTTGCTCGCGTAAGGAGGCGGGTAGGTTGCTCGAGCCAGTGAGCGATTGCTGGCCTAGACGAATGGCTACCGCCGCGCAAGCGGAACAGAACCCGGCTTATATGTCGGCTCCAAATCTTCGGATTCACAAAGCCTCGCAGCAATGCGGGGCTTTTGTGATCTTAGCGCAGACAAATTTCATCGTATCCTTTCTTAATCCACGCTAGCACCGTTTCTTAGCGACTCGGCAG
This sequence comes from Vibrio rhodolitus, assembly GCF_003350325.1. Taxonomy (GTDB): domain Bacteria; phylum Pseudomonadota; class Gammaproteobacteria; order Enterobacterales; family Vibrionaceae; genus Vibrio; species Vibrio rhodolitus. Next base: position 44,023 of record NZ_QLYZ01000019.1, read on the forward strand.
TAACCGTGCGGCTTACATGGTTTTTACTGTTGAACTATCCAATAGCGGATGAATTATTTGTTAAATAAATCACCACTTGGGTCAGATTAAACTAAAGTATTAGTAGTGTCTCAATGTTTAAGTGCTAGGGTTGTAGCGTTTGTTTAGCGAATAGGGCAACGCGATCCCCCGTGTATTGCCCGAAACTGAGCATTCAATCGCTCGAAGAGTGATTCGATGCCAATATCTTTATGCCGCCTTGATTAATTGGCGGCTTTTTTTTGTTTAACTTAAATGTGAGAGTTAACCGAGCATTTACCCACCTAGCTTAGGTATGGTAACCTCGCCGTCGCTTGAAGAGTGGTAGTAAATACTGCCAGCAGAGGGTGGGAACGAGAGTGGTTTAGGTAGATAAAGTCCTACACCTTGGTTTCATTTTGCTGCGATACCTATTCGAGACCCATTGTGACGTATTCGTTATAATGGGTTTTTTGCTTTTTATTGACGAAAATTATTCCGCAAGCAATAAACTTAGCGCAATATCACGTGATGCTTCCTTGAGAGGGTGGCGTTGAATGATGAAATCAGTACACTGAGAGTGAGCGTTATTTAATACGCCAGCTAGATGAGATAACTATGACAGACGCATTTAAACACATATCTGTATTACTAAATGAATCAATCGATGGATTGGCAATCAAGCCGGATGGCACATATATCGATGGTACATTTGGTCGTGGTGGCCATAGCCGCACTATCTTATCTAAATTGGGCGAAAATGGTCGTCTATTTAGTATTGACCGTGACCCTCAAGCGATTGAAGAAGCGAAAAAAATCGATGATCCGCGCTTTACGATTGTCCATGGTCCATTTTCTGGCATTGCGACCTATGCTGAGCAGCATGGTCTAGTTGGTCAGGTTGATGGCGTATTATTTGACCTTGGCGTGTCATCACCGCAACTTGATGATGCTGAGCGTGGCTTTAGCTTTATGAAAGATGGCCCGCTAGATATGCGTATGGATCCAACGTCGGGTATCCCAGTATCACAGTGGTTACTAGAAGCGGATTTGGATGATATTACTTGGGTGATTCGCGAGTTTGGTGAAGATAAACACGCTCGTCGTATTGCTAAAGCTATCGTAGCGTATCGTGAAAACGAAGAGAATGAGCCGTTAACTCGCACTGGGCAGTTGGCTAAATTGATCTCTGAAGCGGCACCAAAAAGCTTTAAAGAGAAAAAACACCCAGCAACGCGTGCATTCCAAGCATTCCGTATTTATATCAACAGTGAGCTAGAAGAGATTGATACTGCACTAAAAGGTGCGGCGAGTATTCTTGCACCTGAAGGTCGCCTGTCGGTGATTAGCTTCCACTCACTAGAAGATCGTATGGTAAAACGTTTTATCCGTAAAGAGAGCAAAGGTCCGGAAGTGCCTCATGGCATCCCACTAACGGAAGAGCAGATCAAAGCTTTAGGCAGTGCAAACCTTAAAGCGGTTGGCAAAGCGATCAAGCCAAGTAAACAAGAAATTGAGCTTAATGCACGTTCACGCAGCTCAGTATTACGTATTGCTGAAAAACTTTAAGATCTTATGAGTAAAAACACCGTCAACCTTGCCAAATTAATTGGTCTCGACCTACTTACGGTCGGACGCTGGCCCTTGATAGCGTTACTGCTTATCTTTGCAAGTGCGATGGCGGTGGTATTTACCACTCACCTGACTCGCGCCGCGATATCGGAAAAAGACCAAGCGTTAGTAGAGCGTGAACGTCTTGATGATGAGTGGCGTAACCTGCTGTTGGAAGAAACAGCGCTGGCGGAGCACAGTCGTGTGCAAACCATCGCCAAACAAGATTTAGAAATGAAGCGCCCAGATTCAGATAAAGAAGTGGTGATTGATTTACCATGAGTTCTGCGAAAAAAGCCAAACCGAGCACCAAATCGACCCCAATTGAACCGCCACAACTAATTCGCTGGCGGTTTTATCTAGTTCTATTCTTTGTTTTCCTTATCTTTGCCGCACTTGTTGCGCGCATCGGCTATATCCAAATCATCGAGCCTGACAATCTGATCAAGCAAGGTGATATGCGCTCTATTCGTGCGAAAACACTCTATTCTGCCCGCGGCATCATTTCAGATCGCAATGGTGAGCCATTGGCGGTCAGTGTGCCAGTGGAAGCCGTATGGGCTGATCCGGTGACGATTTTCAAAGAAGAAGGTCTTGGCGACGTTGATCGCTGGCATGCCTTAGCTGACGTGCTTGGTCTCGATCGTCAGGAAATGCTGGATAAGATTAATCTCAATAAGTCTCGTCGCTTTATTTATCTGCAACGTCAGGTAAGCCCGGCGATGGCGAACTATATTCGCGAGTTAAAACTTGCCGGGATTGGCTTAAAACCTGAGTCACGTCGTTACTATCCTGCGGGTGAGGTTAGCGCTCACTTAGTTGGTGTAACGGGGATTGATGGACATGGACTGGAAGGGGTTGAGCGCAGTTACGACAAATGGCTGACCGGTGAAGCAGGCAAACGCATCATTCGTAAAGATCGCTATGGTCGCGTGGTTGAAAACATTGCCCTTGAAGAGCGTGAAGAAGGGAAACCCTTAACTCTGACTATTGACCAGCGTTTGCAAGCGATCGCTTATCGCGCAGTGAAACAGGCGGTTGCCGACTATCGCGCCACTTCTGGCTCTGCGGTTGTGCTGGATGTGAAAACCGGTGCCGTGCTTGCTATGGTCAATGCGCCATCTTATAACCCGAATAACCGTGCCGATTTGCAATCTGCCAAAATGCGTAACCGCGTGATCACCGATGCGTTCGAGCCGGGCTCAACCGTCAAACCTTTCGTGGTACTCGCAGCACTGGAAAATGGCGTCGCGGATGAGCATACCGTCATTGATACTGGTAACGGCATTATGCAAATTGGCGGCAGCCGCGTGCGTGATACCTCTAAAGTCGGCAAGGCGGACTTAACCACCATCTTGAAAAAATCCAGTAACATCGGTGTGGCGAAACTGGCCCTAGATATGCCTCTAGAAGCGTTATTGGGCATGTACAGCTCGGTCGGCTTTGGTTCTCGCTCGGGACTTAACCTCGTTGGTGAAACGGAAGGTATTTTTCCTAATCGTCGTCGCTGGTCACAATTTGAAATTGCTACCTTGTCCTTTGGTTATGGCTTAACGATTACTCCGTTGCAGCTTGCTCACGCTTACGCGACCTTAGGTAATCTCGGTGAATATCAACCCGTGCATATTATCGAGAACAACGAGCAAGACTTTTCGCGCCAAGTGATCGACAAAAAATACGCGCGTATGGTGTTAGATATGTTGGAAACGGTGACTCAACCGGGCGGTACGGCGACCAAAGCGGCCGTTCCTGGCTACCGTGTTGCAGCGAAAACCGGTACCTCACGTAAAGCGATTGCTGGTGGTTATGGGGATGAATACTTTGCCTATACCGCAGGTGTTGCGCCAGCGAGCGATCCTCGCGTGGCATTAGTGGTTATCGTCAACGAGCCACAAGGTGATAACTATTATGGTGGTTCGGTTGCCGGTCCCGTGTTCTCTGAAATCATGAAAGGGACACTGCAAATTCTCAACATTGCACCGGACGAAAACAAATTTAAGCAGGAATAGAGTGAGACCTTCTCAATGTCGTATAGCCTCACAGTAGAACAATTATTGGCACCTTGGTTGAGTGTGCCGCAGCCGCTGGCAACGCTGTTAGTCAGTCAGTTGGAACTCGATAGCCGCCAGATCCAAACTGGCGTCACGTTTGTGGCGATCAAAGGTCATGCGGTGGATGGACGCAAGTTTATTACCTCAGCGATCAATCAAGGGGCGAATGCCGTGATTGCGCAGGCGTGTGAGACTAAACCGCATGGTTTAATTGAATATCAAGCTGATGTGGCCATCATCTATATTGCCGACCTTGCTGACATTCTTTCAGAGTTGGCAGGCAGACTGTATGCCAAACATGACAATCAGCTCATTGCTGTCACGGGCACCAATGGTAAAACGACCATTACGCAGCTTATTGCGCAGTGGCTAGAGCTGGTTTCACATCGCGCAGCGGTAATGGGCACGACAGGAAATGGTTTTCTTGATGATCTTCAACCGGCAGCGAATACCACAGGTAACGCAGTTGATGTTCAGCGCACCATCGCACAATTGGCCGAGCAAGGCGCGCAATACACCGCATTGGAAGTCTCTTCGCATGGTTTAGTGCAAGGGCGCGTTAAGGCGCTGCCTTTTGCCGCAGGTGTATTTACCAACCTTAGCCGTGACCACTTGGATTACCATGGCACGATGGAAGAGTATGCTGAAGCGAAATTTAGTTTATTCAGTCAGCATCTATGTCAGCGTGCGATCATCAATATTGATGACGCAGTTGGTCAGCAGTGGTACGAGCGTCTAGAGAGGGCTATTGCGGTCTCTTTGCATCCACAAACCAATGACAATTCGGTATGGGCTAAGTCAGTCAGTTACTCAGAACAAGGTATTGAGATTGAGTTTGATGGTCAATTTGGCTCAGGGCAATTTAAGGTTGCTTTGATTGGTGAGTTTAATGCTTCCAATGTGTTGCTTGCCTTTACCACCTTACTTTCTCTCGGCATTGATAAACAATTGCTGCTCGATAGCGCGCCTCATTTAGTGCCAGTGTTAGGACGTATGGAGCTGTTTGCTAACTCAGGTAAGGCTAAAGTTGTGGTCGATTACGCTCATACTCCAGATGCGCTAGAGAAAGCTTTGCAAGCGCTGCGAGTGCATTGCCACGGCAAACTGTGGGCGATTTTTGGATGCGGTGGTGACCGTGACAAAGGTAAGCGCCCGATGATGGCTGAAATTGGTGAGCGCCTTGCGGACAAGGTGATTCTTTCCGATGATAATCCGCGTAGTGAAGACCCCGCAGAGATTGTGCAAGATATGTTGGCAGGCATGACGCAAGCAGAGCGTGCCATTGTCGAACACGATCGTTTCAAAGCACTGCAGTTCGCCATTGAGCATGCCCAAGAACAAGATATTATTTTGTTGGCAGGTAAAGGTCATGAAGATTACCAAGTGCTTGCTCATCACACCATTCACTACTCTGACCGAGAGTCTGCTCAGCAACTATTAGGACTTGCCTCATGATCCCACTCTTTTTAAGCCAGTTAGTTGACTGCCTGCACGCCGAATTAATCGGTGAGGATTGCCAGATCACGCAAGTATCCACCGATACCCGCAATATCGAGTCTGGTTCACTGTTTGTTGCGTTGATTGGCGAGCGTTTTGATGCCCATGATTTTGCCGCACAAGCGATTGAAGCTGGTGCTACTGCACTGCTGGTCTCTCGTCAGCTTGACGTTGCGATCCCGCAATTGGTTGTGGCAGATAGCAAGGTGGCGCTTGGGCAGCTTGGCGCATTTGTTCATCAAACGTGCGCGACACCAAAGGTAGCGATCACCGGCAGTTGTGGCAAAACGACAGTGAAAGATATGACGGCAAGTATTATGGCGCAGCAAGGTCAGGTACTGTTTACTGCCGGCAACTTTAACAATGATATCGGCGTACCGCTTACCTTATTGCGCTCAACGCCAAGCGATGATTACGCAGTGATAGAACTGGGTGCTAACCATATTGGTGAGATTGCTTATACGTCCGCTTTGGTGCAGCCAGATGTCGCGCTCGTTAACAATGTCGCGGCAGCGCACTTAGAGGGTTTTGGCTCGATTGATGGGGTTAAGCAAGCGAAAGGTGAGATCTACCAAGGTTTGAAATCTGGCGGTGTGGCGATTGTTAACTTAGAAAGCCATGGTGGTGAGTATTGGCAAGCGGCGTTGGCGGACAAGCAAGTTAAAACCTTTTCAACCCAAGATACCAGTGCAGACTATTTTGCTGACAACATTGGTATTAATGCCCAAGGCGAAGCGCACTTTACCATGCACACTCCGCTTGGTACGGTGCAAATCCAGTTAGGTATTATTGGTCAGCACAACGTAGCCAATGCACTGGCTGCTGCTGCGCTGGCGAGTGAACTTGGCGCGGATCTCAGCACGATTGCCTCTGGGCTGGCACACTTAGCAAAAGTGAAAGGGCGAGTGGAAGTTGTTGAATTAAGCGATAACCTTAAGTTGATTGATGACAGTTACAACGCCAGTGTGCCTGCCATGAAAGCGGCTGCGGATCTTTTAGCTGGATTTAGCGGCACTCGCTGGCTTATTTTGGGGAATATGGCAGAGTTAGGCGATGAAAGTCTTGAACTTCACCGTCAAGTCGGGGAACATGCAGCCCCATTTAATTTCGAGCAAGTGCTAACCTATGGCGCTGATGCAAAAACGATCAGTGATGTATGTCGTGGTAAGCATTTTGACTCACATGACCTAATGATTGAATTTATTACACAGCAGTTGCCACATCATGCAGGTCCTCACACTTTGTTGGTTAAGGGTGCGAACAGCGCTGGAATGAGCAAAGTTGCAACTGCATTGAAGGAGATTTATTCATGATTATTTGGCTTGCAGAGCTGCTACAGCCATATTTTTCATTCTTCCGCTTATTTGAATACCTATCGTTTCGCGCGATTGTCAGTGTGCTGACGGCATTAGGTCTTTCATTGTGGATGGGACCACACTTGATCCGTCGTTTGCAAATGTTGCAAATCGGACAAGTGGTCCGTAACGAAGGTCCTGAATCTCACTTCAGTAAGCGTGGTACGCCAACCATGGGGGGCGTGATGATCCTCGCTGCGATTATTACGACGGTACTGCTATGGGCAGATCTGAGTAACCCTTATGTTTGGGCGGTGATCTTTGTCCTAGGTGGCTATGGTGCGGTTGGTTTTGTCGATGACTACCGTAAAGTGGTGCGTAAGAATACCGATGGCTTAATTGCGCGTTGGAAGTACTTCTGGCAGTCAGTGATCGCACTTATTGTCGCGTTTGCGCTTTATGCTCATGGTCACGATACCAGCGCCACTCAGCTTGTGGTGCCATTTTTCAAAGAAGTCATGCCGCAGCTCGGTTTGATGTACATTGTTCTGACCTACTTTGTGATTGTTGGTACCAGTAATGCGGTTAACTTGACCGATGGTCTGGATGGTCTGGCGATTATGCCAACTGTCCTGGTGGCGGCAGGTTTTGCAGCGATTGCTTGGGCTACGGGTAACGTTCAGTTTGCCAGCTACCTACATATTCCTCATGTACCATACGCATCGGAATTGGTGGTTGTATGTACCGCGATTGTCGGCGCAGGTTTAGGCTTCCTATGGTTTAACACTTACCCGGCACAAGTGTTTATGGGAGATGTTGGCTCACTGGCTCTTGGTGGTGCGCTAGGCACAATTGCTGTGCTAGTACGTCAAGAGTTTGTCCTAGTTATTATGGGTGGTGTTTTTGTAATGGAAACATTATCGGTGATTCTGCAAGTCGGCTCTTACAAGTTACGTGGTCAACGCATTTTCCGTATGGCACCGATTCACCATCACTACGAGCTAAAAGGTTGGCCAGAACCTCGCGTTATTGTGCGTTTTTGGATCATCTCAATCGTTCTTGTTCTTATTGGTCTAGCGACACTGAAAGTACGTTAAGGAAATAAACACCATGACCATGCAGCATTGGCAAGGTATTGAAAAAGTTGTGGTAGTAGGGCTCGGTATCACCGGGCTCTCTGTTGTTAAGCATCTTATGCGTTTGCCTGTTGAGTTGCAGGTCAAGGTTATCGATACGCGTGATAACCCGCCTGGTAAAGAAGAACTACCTGCGCAGGTTGAATTACATGCTGGTGGTTGGCGCTGCGATTGGTTACTTGATGCCGATCTAGTCGTCACTAATCCGGGGATCGCACTCGCGACGCCCGAAATTCAACAAGTACTGGCTGCCAACATTCCGGTGGTTGGCGATATTGAGTTGTTTGCTTGGCAGGTGACAAAACCTGTCGTGGCGATTACTGGCTCAAATGGTAAAAGCACAGTGACTGACTTAACTGGCGTGGTCGCGAAAGCGGCTGGTTTAAACGTTGGGGTTGGCGGGAACATTGGTGTCCCTGCGCTTGATTTATTGGCATTGGATGCTGATCTCTACGTACTTGAGTTGTCCAGTTTCCAGTTGGAAACTACCTCAAGCTTATCTTTGGTGGCAGGCGCGTTTTTGAACCTCTCTGAAGATCATATGGATCGCTATCAGGGCATGGACGATTACCGTCAGGCTAAGCTACGTATTTTCGACCATGCTCAGGCTTGTATTGTCAATGCTGACGATAAGCAGACCTACCCAGATGTAGAGAAAAACGTGGTTGAGTTTTCGATTGAAGCAGAGGCGCAAGCGTGTGTGACTGAGCTTGACGGACGTGAATACCTCACCTTTGCCAAGCAGCGAATTTTGCCAGTCGATGAGCTTAGCCTAGTAGGGCGTCACAACGTGGCGAACGCGTTGGTTGTCATCGCGCTATTGGCAAAAGCAGGCGTTGAGGTCGAGAAAGGGGTAGATGCAATGAAATCTTACCGCGGTCTGACACATCGATGCCAAGTTGTTGCCGATAATCAAGCGATTAAGTGGGTCAATGATTCCAAAGCAACCAATGTGGCGAGCACATTGGCAGCGCTTTCTGGTCTAACTCTTGCAGGAAAACTCTACCTTATGGTGGGTGGTGATGGCAAAGGGGCGGACTTTAGTGAGCTTGCCCCAGCTTTAGCACGATTGAACGTGCAACTGTGCTGTTTTGGCGCGGATGGTGATAAGTTTATGTCACTGCATCCGTCGGCAAAACGTTTTGACACCATGCAAGAGATTGTTGAATGGGCAAAGCCTCAGCTCAGCGCGGGCGATATGGTGTTGCTATCACCCGCTTGCGCGAGTTTTGATCAGTTTAATAACTTTATGGCGCGTGGTGATGCGTTTGCTGAATTAGCCAAGCGCTACGCCTGATCCCAATCTCTTACACAAGAGTTTGGTCGTCTGGTTTGTGAAACAGCGAACCAGACGTAACACCGCTTACGGATAAGTTTGGCTAGAAAATATAAGAGATAACGATATACCATGCCGCTGCGCGAACAAGTCGCTAATTTTAAACATTGGTTTACTCACCCAGCTCCCCAAGCGCTTTTTGACCGTCAATTAGTGTGGATTTCGCTCGGTTTGATGTTAACGGGTTTAGTGATGGTGACGTCCGCCTCGTTTCCGATCAGTTATCGCTTAACCGGACAGCCGTTTCACTTTATGTTTCGCCACGCCGTTTTTCTATTGTTGGCGATCTCGACGGCAGCCGTTATTTTGCAAATTCCGATGAAGCACTGGCTAAAATACAGTTCGGTGCTTCTTGGTATTGCGGTGTTCTTATTGATAGTGGTGCTGGTTGGCGGCAAATCAGTTAACGGTGCATCACGTTGGATCCCCCTAGGTCTGTTTAACCTGCAGCCGGCAGAAGTTGCCAAATTATCGCTGTTTATCTTTATGGCGGGGTATTTGGTACGTAAACAGGATGAAGTTCGCGCGACCTTCTTCGGTGGTTTTATTAAACCGATTTTAGTGTTCGGTACGCTCGCGGTATTGCTCTTGTTTCAGCCAGACTTGGGTACAGTGATCGTAATGTTGGTCACCCTGTTTGGCATGTTATTTATTGCGGGCGCGAAGTTGACTCAGTTTCTCGCGTTGGTGGTGGTCGGCATTGGTGCGGTGATCGCATTGATTGTCGCAGAGCCTTACCGTATGAAACGTGTGACTTCATTTCTTGACCCTTGGGAAAACCCATTTGGTAGCGGTTATCAGCTCACCCAGTCGCTAATGGCATTTGGACGCGGGGATTGGTTCGGACAAGGGCTGGGTAACTCAATTCAAAAGCTCGCTTATTTGCCCGAAGCGCATACCGACTTTGTCTTTGCCGTTTTAGCCGAAGAGCTAGGTTTTATTGGCGTTGTGCTCGTTTTAATGTTGATTTTTAGCTTAGTGCTGAAAGCGATTTTTATCGGGCGCAGAGCGTTTGAAAGTGATGAATTTTTTGGTGGCTATCTCGCATTTGGTATCGGGATTTGGTTCGCATTCCAAACATTGGTAAACGTGGGGGCTGCGGCAGGGATTGTCCCAACCAAAGGTCTGACTTTGCCTTTGATCAGCTACGGTGGCTCAAGTTTGATCATTATGTCGGTCGCCGTATCGATTTTACTGCGTATCGATCATGAATGCCGTCTTAAAGCACAGCAATTAGAAAAGAATACAGAAGATGAGCAATAAAAAACGTTTAATGGTGATGGCTGGTGGAACCGGCGGTCACGTATTCCCAGGATTGGCGGTGGCAAAGAAGCTTCAACAACAAGGTTGGGAGATCCGTTGGTTAGGAACTGCTGACCGTATGGAAGCTGACTTAGTGCCAAAACATGGTATTGAGATTGATTTTATTAAAGTAAAAGGACTTCGTGGTCAGGGCGTGATGCGTTTACTTGCGGCGCCTTTCCAAATTATTAATGCGATTGGTCAAGCTCGTCGTCATATGAAAGCGTGGCAGCCAGATGCCGTGCTTGGTATGGGCGGTTATGTCAGTGGACCGGGTGGTATTGCAGCATGGCTTTTGGGCATTCCAGTCGTTCTGCATGAGCAAAATGCAGTTGCGGGTTTGACTAACCAATGGTTAGCGAAGATTGCAAAGAAAGTCTTTCAAGCGTTTCCTGGCGCTTTCCCAAGTGCGGAGGTTGTGGGCAACCCCGTGCGTGAAGATGTCGTTGCCTTGCCTGAGCCGCAAGTGCGCATGCAAGACCGTCAAGGACCCATTCGTATCTTGGTTATGGGTGGTAGCCAAGGGGCACGCATTCTTAACCAAACCATGCCACAAGTTATGGCACAATTAGGTGACGGTTACCAAGTGCGCCACCAAGCGGGTAAAAATAGCCAGCAAGAAGTGGCAACAGCCTATGAGGCTAATCAAGTTACGCAAGCAGAGAGCATGGAATTTATTGACGATGTTGCTGCAGCGTATGAATGGGCAGACTTATTGGTGTGCCGCTCAGGTGCGTTGACCGTTTCAGAAGTTTCGGCTGCAGGGGTAGGCGCTATCTTTATCCCATTTATGCATAAAGACCGACAGCAAGCGCTAAATGCTGACCACTTGGTTGAGTGTGGCGCTGCAAAAATGATTGAGCAACCAGAGCTGACTGTCGAGAAGCTAGCGAATGAGATCCTGTCGTTGGATCGTAACCAGCTACAACAGATGGCAATCAAAGCTAGGGGCGCTGCTAAGTTAGAAGCGGATCGTGTCGTTGCAGATGCGATTATCGCGCTAACCAAATAACGAGAAATACAATGACCGTAAAACACACACAAGATTTGGCTCAGATCCGAGCTATGGTGCCAGAAATGCGCCGCGTTAAGTCGATTCACTTTATTGGCATTGGTGGTGCTGGTATGAGCGGTATCGCAGAGGTTCTTCTTAACGAAGGCTACCAAATTACCGGCTCTGACATTGCAGAAAATGCGGTAACTGAGCGCTTAACTGAAAAAGGCGCCACGGTATTTATTGGACACCAAGCTGAGAACGTTGCGCAGGCGAGTGTGGTTGTTGTCTCAACGGCAATTAACGAAGAAAACCCGGAAATTAAAGCCGCACGTGAAGCGCGCATACCGGTGGTGCGTCGTGCTGAAATGCTGGCAGAGCTGATGCGTTTTCGTCATGGTATTGCGGTTGCTGGTACACACGGTAAGACCACGACCACTGCACTTGTGACACAAATCTATTCGGAAGCGGGACTTGATCCAACGTTTGTCAATGGTGGTCTAGTTAAAAGTGCTGGCACCAACGCTCGCTTGGGTTCAAGCCGCATCTTGATTGCAGAAGCGGATGAGAGTGATGCTTCGTTTCTTCACTTGCAGCCAATGGTAAGCATCGTCACCAATATTGAAGCAGACCATATGGATACCTATGGCGGTGACTTTGAAACCTTAAAGCAAACCTTTATCGATTTTCTCCATAACCTGCCGTTCTATGGTCAAGCTATCCTATGTATTGATGATCCGGTTGTACGTGAGTTAATCCCACGCGTAAGTCGTCAAGTGATCACTTATGGTTTCTCGGAAGATGCAGATGTACGCATTGAGAATTACCATCAAGAAGGTCAGCAAGGTAAGTTTACCGTGGTTCGTAAAGGACGCGCGAATCTTGATATCACGCTAAATATCCCAGGGCGCCACAATGCGCTTAATGCATCGGCAGCGATTGCGGTGGCGACAGAAGATGATATCTCTGATGAGGCTATTTTGAGCGCTATGCTAGGCACCCAAGGCACGGGTCGTCGTTTTGATCACCTTGGCGAGTTTGAGACTGGCAATGGTCAAGCAATGCTGGTGGACGACTACGGTCATCACCCAACAGAAGTGGGTGTGACGATTCAAGCAGCACGAAGTGGTTGGGCTGATAAACGCTTAGTGATGATTTTCCAACCGCACCGTTATAGCCGCACTCGCGATCTTTATGACGATTTTGCTAATGTGCTTGAGCAAGTTGATGTCTTGATTATGCTAGATGTATACGCTGCAGGCGAAAAGCCAATTGCAGGCGCTGATGGTCGCTCATTGTGTCGTACCATTCGCAGTCGAGGCAAGATTGACCCAATTTTTGTGCCTGATAGTGCAACCTTGCCAACTGTGCTCGCGAATGTATTGCAAGATGGTGACTTAGTTTTAACGCAAGGTGCTGGTGATGTAGGTAAAATTGCCAAACAACTTGCTGCGCTAGAGCTGAATATTGCGAAAATGCAGGCTTGAAAATGAGATTTTTGAAGATTTAGCGCATTTCTTGCGTTAAAAAAACGATTTCTCACTTTCAACGTTTGATACTTTTTACGACCCCAGTATAATCCGAGGGTTATAGTTAATGCTTTTGCCTATGCGAAGGGATAGGATTAAGAATTGCGAGCGTATAACAAGGACAACGGACTTTGATTAGCACATCTTTTCTCCAAGACCGTCGTCTGCGAGATTTTCCGGCGATAAAAACACACCTTGTCGGTGGCAGTTTCTTTTTAATCGTGGTGATTCTCATCGGCTCTTTGCTTTTCTCGACCATTTCTTGGATGTGGGACGATCAGCGACTGCCATTATCTAAGCTAGTTCTTCAGGGCGAGCTGGAATATGTCACTGCGCTGGATGTTCAGCGCGCATTTTCTACTTTAGAGCATGTTGGCACATTTATGTCCCAAGATGTCGATGCGCTGCAAGACGTTATCGAACAGATCCCATGGGTTGCCCATGTTTCGATTCGAAAACAGTGGCCTGATACCGTAAAAGTATTTCTGACTGAGCATCACGCCAAAGCTATTTGGAATGGGGATGCTCTGCTTGATGATAATGGTCGAATTTTTAATGGCGATCTTGGCAAGTTAAAAGGGGATAGAGTCAAACTCTATGGCCCTAAGGGTACCAACTTGGAAGTACTCGACACTTGGCAAAGAATCAGCCAGCTGTTTGAACCTTTGGGTTTAACCATTACGTCATTAGTATTAAATGATCGACGAGCGTGGCAGATTATTCTCGATAACGGTATCCGTTTAGAGCTAGGTAAAGAGTCACTCGATGAGCGAATTAATCGTTTTATCTCGTTGTATAACAGCTTAGGTAGTGACGCTCAGCGAGTAAGCTACATAGATCTCCGATACGATACGGGAGCCGCAGTAGGTTGGTTCCCTGAACAAGAGTCACAACAAGAGAGTAGAGATGACGAAGACCGCTGATGACAACATTATTGTTGGTCTTGATATAGGCACTGCAACCGTATCAGCACTGGTAGGTGAATTGCTACCAGACGGTCAAATCAACATCATTGGCGCTGGTACCAGTCCATCTCGTGGTATGGATAAGGGCGGCGTAAACGATCTTGAGTCCGTGGTAAAATCGGTTCAGCGAGCTGTAAATCAAGCGGAATTGATGGCGGAATGTCAAATTCGCAATGTATATATTTCCATTTCTGGTCGCCATATTGCGAGCCGTATAGAAAAAGGAATGGGAACTATTTCTGATGAAGAAGTCTCTCAAGAAGATATGGATCGTGCGATTCATACCGCTAAGTCAATCAAAATTGGTGACGAACAGCGCATTCTTCACGTAATTCCGCAAGAATTCACGATTGATTACCAAGAGGGGATTAAAAACCCGCTAGGTTTATCAGGGGTGCGCATGGAAGTTAGTGTGCACTTGATCTCTTGCCACAATGATATGGCAAGAAACATTATTAAAGCGGTTGAACGTTGTGGCTTAACCGTTGAACACTTGGTTTACTCTGGTTTGGCAGCAAGTAATGCTGTGATCACCGAAGACGAACGAGACTTAGGTGTGTGCGTGGTTGATATCGGCGCAGGCACAATGGATGTTTCGATTTGGACTGGTGGTGCGTTAAGACATACTGAAGTGTTCTCTTACGCAGGTAATGCAGTCACCAGTGATATTGCATTCGCTTTCGGTACGCCAGTCAGTGATGCCGAAGAAATCAAAGTGAAGTATGGCTGTGCTCTGAGTGAGCTAGTCAGCAAAGATGACACGGTTAACGTTCCTAGTGTTGGTGGTCGTCCTTCAAGAAGTTTGCAACGTCAAACTTTGTCTGAAGTGATTGAACCGAGATATACTGAACTTATGGGACTGGTTAACCAGACTATCGATACTGTTCAAGAAAAATTGCGCGAAGATGGTATTAAACACCATTTAGCCGCGGGTGTGGTACTCACCGGCGGTGCAGCGCGAATTGAAGGTTTGGTAGAGTGTGCGGAGCGCGTGTTCCGCAACCAAGTTCGAGTCGGCAAGCCTCTTGAGGTCAGCGGCTTAACAGATTACGTAAAAGAGCCGTATCATTCTACGGCAGTTGGTTTACTTCATTACGCACGAGACAGTCAAATTAACGACGAGACTGAATATAACGAACCAAAGCGTCAGCCAGTAAGTTCGCTATTTGATCGCTTGCGTAATTGGATACAAAAAGAGTTTTAACCTGAGCAGCAGGAAAAACGGAGATAACACATGTTTGAACCGATGATGGAAATGTCTGACGATGCGGTAATTAAAGTCGTTGGGGTTGGTGGCGGTGGCGGTAATGCCGTTGAACACATGGTACGTGAGTCCATTGAAGGTGTTGAATTCATCAGCATCAACACTGATGCTCAAGCACTACGTAAGACTAGCGTAAATAGCGTCATCCAAATTGGTGGCGACATGACCAAAGGTCTTGGTGCGGGTGCAAACCCACAAGTGGGACGTGACGCTGCTCTCGAAGATCGCGATAGAATTAAAGAATCCATTTGCGGTGCCGATATGGTATTTATCGCAGCTGGTATGGGCGGTGGTACCGGTACAGGTGCTGCGCCAGTTATCGCTGAGGTTGCAAAAGAGCTAGGTATTCTTACTGTTGCGGTAGTAACAAAGCCATTTAGCTTTGAAGGTAAGAAGCGTATGGCGTTTGCGGAACAAGGTATTGAAGAGCTGTCGAAACACGTTGACTCTCTGATTACTATTCCAAACGAAAAGCTACTTAAAGTATTGGGTCGCGGTATCACACTACTTGAAGCTTTCGCGAGTGCAAACGACGTACTGAAGAATGCAGTTCAAGGTATCGCTGAACTTATCACACGTCCTGGCATGATCAACGTCGACTTTGCTGACGTTCGCACTGTGATGTCAGAAATGGGTCACGCGATGATGGGTAGCGGTGTTGCTAAAGGCGAAGACCGTGCAGAAGAAGCAGCAGAGATGGCTATCTCTAGCCCACTTCTTGAAGACATCGATCTAGCGGGTGCGCGTGGTGTACTAGTTAACATCACAGCTGGTCTTGATATGCGTCTTGATGAGTTTGAAACTGTGGGTAACACAGTGAAAGCTTTCGCTTCAGACAACGCAACGGTAGTAATTGGTACTTCTCTTGACCCTGATATGGCGGACGAAATCCGTGTTACAGTGGTAGCAACCGGTATCGGTAATGAGAAAAAGCCTGACATTACATTAGTAGCAGGCGGAAAAGCAAAAGTGGCACCTGTGGCACAACCTCAGTCACAAGTTGCAACACAACAACCAGCAGCGGTAAAAGTAGAAGAGAAACCGGCACAGACATTGCAGGAAAAACCAGCAGTGACGGCTCAACCGGCAACTCAATCTACATCAGCAAGCAATGGCTCAGGCCAAAGCACGGCACCGAAAGTTGAAAAAGATGGCTATCTAGACATCCCTGCTTTCCTACGTCGTCAAGCTGATTAATACTGTCAAAATTTGACATGGTTCGAAAATGTGATACGATGCGCGACCGATGATTACATCGGCGCGATTTGTAGCACCATTACTGAGGCAAGTAGATGATCAGACAACGTACTCTGAAAGAAATAGTGAAAACGACCGGTGTAGGCTTACACTCAGGGCGTAAAGTAACTTTGACTCTTCGCCCAGCAGCTGCAAATACAGGTGTTATTTACCGTCGTACGGACGTAAATCCACCAGTTGATTTTCCAGCGGATCCTGAATCAGTTCGTGACACTATGCTGTGTACAGCTCTTGTTAACGATCAAGGTATTCGTATCTCAACGGTAGAACACTTAAACGCTGCGCTAGCAGGTATGGGTATCGACAACGTGGTTATCGAAGTTGATGCGCCAGAAATTCCAATTATGGATGGTAGTGCTAGCCCTTTCGTATTCCTACTTCAACAAGCAGGTATCGAAGAGCAAAATGCAGCAAAACGCTTTATTCGTATTAAGAAACCAGTTCGCTTTGAAGATGGCGACAAATGGGCAGAATTCGCACCGTTTAATGGTTTCCGTATGGATTTTGAAATCGAATTTAACCACCCAGCGATTGAATCTGATGAACAACGCTTAGTGTTTGATTTCTCATCAAAAGGTTTCGTTAAAGAGATTTCTCGTGCACGAACTTTTGGTTTCATGCGTGATATCGAATACCTACAATCGCAAAACCTTGTTCTAGGTGGTAGCTTTGACAATGCAATCGTATTGGATGACTACCGTATCTTGAACGAAGAAGGTCTGCGCTTTGATAATGAGTTTGTAACTCACAAAGTACTTGATGCGATTGGCGACCTTTACATGTGTGGTCACCCAATTATCGGTGAATTCCGTGCATTTAAATCAGGTCATGGTTTAAATAACCAACTACTACGTAAAGTTCTTGCTGATCAAGAAGCGTGGGAATGGGTTACTTTCGAGCAAGAAGAAGTGTCACCAGTTGCATTTGCAGAGCCAAACATGGTTCTAGCATAATCAGCCAAATCCAGATTAGAAAAAACCAGGCTTAGAGCCTGGTTTTTTTTATGTTCGCTTGTTGGCGGCGAGTTTAGCCAAGCTTTCTAAACGCGCTTTGACTTTCGGTGATGCCCCTTCAGCGACCGCTTTAAGATATTCGGCAGCGGTATCAGAAATTGGATCGCGCGGCTTGTCTTCGGTGCGTTTTTTATCGCCTTTGACGCGATAAAGGTCGGGGTTGATTTGCACTTCGACAGCAATTAAGCGGGCGAACCCTTGCGAGCGCAGTTGGTTAAGAATATTGAGACGATCGTAATTGATCTTCATCATGATCGCCGCGCTTGCCACTTCGATAACCAAATGATTGTCACGCAGGTTTGCCACGCGGCAATGATCGACCGCATTCTTCGGCAAGATCGTTTTTAGCAGTTGATTGATCTTCATGATCTCTTCGGCATGTTTTTGCAAGTTAGCAAAACGTGAATCAGAGATGATCTCATTTCCCAAGGTAGGGCGGTGGTCGCGCATGACTAAGCCTTAATTTTCTAGTTCATTTCCATTTTAGCCAACCACCACAGCGGCGAATAGTCTTTTTAGCGGATAAACTTGCGCCATTCGTCGGCAAAAAATCACAAGTGCTTCAAACAATTCAATAAGAGATTGGTTGTTCGAGTGAAAAGCCCTTACACTAGGCGGCTATAAATAAACACTCATGCCTTGAAAATCTAAGTTCTCACCACAATATCTGTGATTAATGATTTAACGCAGTATTCTTAGTTTAAAACTGAAAGAGACTGAAGGCATTAAGTAGAGATCGTGCCCGATCGACTGATAGAGAGATTCACACAAGATGATAACTAAGCTACTGACAAAGGTAATTGGCAGTCGCAACGACAGAACATTGCGTCGCCTGAGAAAGATTGTAAAAGAAATCAATAATTACGAGCCAACGTTTGAAGCTCTATCTGATGAACAATTAAAGGCAAAGACTGTTGAATTTCGTCAACGTCTAGAACAAGGTGAAGACCTTGATAAATTGTTGCCAGAAGCATTTGCGACCGTACGTGAAGCATCTAAGCGTGTTTACGGCATGCGTCATTTCGACGTGCAGCTTATCGGTGGTATGGTTCTTAACGCGGGTCAAATCGCAGAGATGCGTACTGGTGAAGGTAAAACACTAACCGCAACTCTACCAGCTTACCTAAACGCTCTGCCAGGTAAAGGTGTTCACATCGTAACGGTGAACGACTACCTAGCAAAACGCGATGCCGAGACGAACCGTCCACTATTTGAATTCCTTGGTATGACTGTTGGCGTAAACGTGCCAAACATGCCACCGCAAGAGAAAAAAGAAGCTTACCAAGCTGACATTCTATACGGTACCAACAACGAATTTGGTTTTGACTACCTGCGTGACAACATGGCATTCCGTGTTGAAGACCGCGTACAACGTGAACGCTTCTTTGCGGTTGTCGATGAAGTGGACTCGATTCTAATCGATGAAGCTCGTACACCACTTATCATTTCTGGTCCTGCAGAGGATAGCTCTGAGCTATACACTCGCATCAACACTCTAATTCCACATCTGCAAAAACAAGATCAGGAAGACTCAGAAGAGTACCGCGGTGATGGTCACTACACGGTTGATGAAAAATCAAAACAAGTTTACCTAACTGAAACGGGTCAAGAGTTCGTTGAAGAACTGATGATCAAAAACGGTTTGATGGAAGAGGGTGACACGCTTTACTCACCAACGAACATCAGCTTGTTACACCACGTAAACGCGGCACTTCGCGCGCACGTGTTGTTTGAAATTAACGTTGATTACATCGTTAACGAGCAAGGCGAAGTGGTTATCGTTGACGAACATACTGGCCGTACAATGCCAGGTCGTCGTTGGTCTGAAGGTCTGCACCAAGCAGTGGAAGCCAAAGAAGGCGTTAAGATCCAGAATGAAAACCAAACTCTGGCATCGATTACCTTCCAGAACTACTTCCGTCTCTACGACAAACTGTCAGGTATGACAGGTACTGCCGACACCGAAGCATTCGAATTCCAATCTATCTACGGCTTGGAAACGGTAGTTATCCCAACTAACAAACCAATGATCCGTAACGATATGCCAGATGTGGTATACCGTACTGAGCAAGAGAAATTTGCCGCAATCATTGAAGACATCAAAGAGCGCGTAGCAAAAGGTCAGCCATCGCTAGTGGGTACAGTGTCGATTGAAAAGTCAGAGCTACTGTCAAACGCACTGAAAAAAGCCAACATTAAGCACAACGTACTGAACGCTAAATTCCACGAGAAAGAAGCGGAAATCGTTGCTGAAGCGGGTACACCGGGCGCAGTAACCATCGCAACCAACATGGCCGGTCGTGGTACCGATATTGTGTTGGGTGGTAGCTGGCAAGCGAAGGTTGAGCTGCTAGACAACCCATCGAAAGAGCAAATCGATCAAATTAAAGCGGAATGGCGCGTGGTTCACGACCAAGTGCTAGAAGCTGGTGGTCTACACATCATCGGTACTGAGCGTCATGAATCTCGCCGTATCGATAACCAGCTACGTGGTCGTTCTGGTCGTCAAGGTGATGCGGGTTCTTCGCGTTTCTACCTATCAATGGAAGATGCGCTACTCCGTATCTTTACTTCTGACCGCATGGCAAGCCTAATCCAAAGCGGTATGGAAGAAGGTGAAGCGATCGAATCGAAGATGCTTTCTCGTTCAATTGAAAAAGCACAACGCAAAGTTGAAGGTCGTAACTTCGACATTCGTAAACAGCTACTTGAATACGATGACGTGGCGAACGATCAACGTAAAGTGGTTTACGAATTGCGTGATGAGTTAATGAGCGTTGAAGACATTAGCGAGATGATTGAGCAAAACCGCGATGACGTGCTGAACGCAATTATCGACGAATACATTCCACCACAATCTCTAGAAGAGATGTGGGATGTGCAAGGTCTGCAAGATCGTCTGAAGAATGACTTCGATCTAGACGCACCAGTTAAAGATTGGCTAGCCGCTGATGACAAACTGTACGAAGAAGCGCTACGTGAGAAGATCATCACTCAAGCAGTAGAAGTCTACAAAGGCAAAGAAGAAGTTGTCGGCGAGCAAGTGCTACGTAACTTCGAAAAATCAGTGATGCTACAAACACTAGATACGCTTTGGAAAGAGCACCTAGCGGCAATGGATCACTTACGCCAAGGTATTCACCTACGTGGCTACGCGCAGAAGAACCCGAAACAAGAGTACAAGCGTGAGTCGTTTGAACTGTTTGAAGGTTTGCTAGATTCACTAAAAACAGACGTGATTACGGTACTGTCTCGCGTACGTGTTCAACAGCAAGAAGAAGTTGAGCGTATGGAAGAGCAGCGCCGTGCTCAAGCGGAAGCGGCAGCGCGCCAAGCTCAAGCCCAACACGCAACGGCTGAGAATCCACTAGCGGATGGTGAAGAAACAGCAGAAGCAGGTGCACAGCAGCCGGTCGTACGTGATGAGCGTAAAGTGGGTCGTAATGAGCCGTGTCCATGTGGTAGTGGCAAAAAATACAAGCAGTGCCACGGCAAGATTGCATAACTTAGTCTGAATCGTCGTTGTGTCGCGTGATTACTGTGTCGATGATACTCATTTACAGTTGTAAACTGCGCGTCATCTCCTGGTACTCAAACTACACAACTTAGCTTCTAACTAAGTTAAATGTGTTGCTGTAAAGGTTGAATACTGCGCGTCGCTGCCTTGTTCCAAGCCATTACAGCTTAACCTTAAACAATCTTAGTATTTGGTTAGCTTCAAAAAACTTATATGTTGTTTAGAGAGTCGCTTAGGCGGCTCTTTTTTTAAGTAAAATTTGGGTTTGGTCTCTCTCGTGGGTAAGTGAATAGTACGCGAGGTAGGGAGTAAACTATTTGAGGGAAAGGAAAGTATGAAAAGAATTCATATCGTGGCGGCAGTGATATTTAATCAGGATAAGTCGCAGATTTTTATTACTAAACGCCCTGATGATAAGCACAAAGGAGGCTTTTGGGAGTTTCCGGGTGGCAAAGTTGAGCAAGATGAAACAATCGAGCAGGCGATGGTGCGTGAGCTTGATGAAGAGATTGGTATTCAAGTGACAGAGCAAGCGCTATTCGAGCACTTGGAGTATGACTACCCTGATAAGTCGCTCAAGTTTGATTTTATTTTAGTCACTGATTTTACGGGTAAACCTTTTGGTCGTGAGGGGCAACAGGGCGAATGGGTGACGATCTGTGAGTTAGAAAACTACGCTTTTCCGGAAGCCAATGTGCCGATATTACAACGAGTGATCAAAGAGTTTTCATGATCAATGTCGCAAAACACTAGCCAGCACAACCGTTTATTGGTAGTTTAGATACGAAGATCTTTTATACGAGATGAGGATCTTCTCGTCTCGTTTCTTAAGCATGGAGAAATCTCGCAATGGTTAGAATTGCAGTTGCAGGAGCAGCCGGTCGTATGGGCCGTAATTTGGTTAAGGCAACCCAACTAAACCCTGAGTCTCAATTAGGCGCGGGTTCAGAACGTCCTGAATCATCACTAGTTGGTGTTGATATCGGTGAGTTATGTGGTGAAGGTAAATTAGAAATTGTCTTAACTGATAACCTAGCGAAAGCAGTTGATAACTTTGACGTCATTATCGATTTTACTGCTCCAGCCAGCACGCTGGCTAACCTTGAGCTGTGTAAAGCGCACGGTAAGAGCATTGTAATTGGTACCACAGGCTTTACTGAGCAAGAGCGTGCCATTATTGATGATGCAGCGAAAGAAGTGCCAGTTGTCATGGCGCCAAACTATTCAGTAGGTGTAAACCTAGTGTTTAAGTTGCTAGAAAAAGCAGCCAAGGTGATGGGCGAGTATTGCGATATCGAGATTGTAGAAGCACACCACCGTCATAAAGTCGATGCACCGTCAGGTACCGCGATTGGTATGGGCGAAGCAATTGCTGGCGCCATGGGTAACAAACTCAGTGATGTGGCTGTCTATGCCCGTGAAGGCATTACCGGCGAGCGAACCAAAGATGAGATAGGTTTTGCGACGATTCGCGCTGGCGATATTGTTGGTGAGCATACCGCAATGTTTGCTGATATTGGCGAACGAGTCGAAATTACCCATAAAGCGACCGATCGCATGACATTTGCTAATGGTGCAGTAAAAGCAGCAGTGTGGTTAAATAACAAACAAGCTGGATTTTATACCATGACTGATGTACTAGGTTTAAACGAACTTTAGTCATCAAAGTGCACATTGAATGAGTCTGTAAACTCAATCCTCTAATTTAAATAATTATGCGTCAGCCAAGGCTGGCGCTTTCTTTATCCGTCCTATATTGCCCTCTCCACATTACTGGGTGAAACCACCCCAAACCTCTATCTTTAATGTGTTATTTACTGGTGTTTGTCATGCTATTTGCTTGAAAGTGGATTAAACTACAGTTATCTAGCTTGCTTAACGTTTGCTAAACTGGATTTAATTTCCTAGTCACTTTTTAATGGTGTTTTTTCGTTCTTTTGAAAAATGTCGCCATAATCACACGACTAATGTCAGTTAAAGTTATTATTTTAGCTGCTTTGGCTTTTTTTCTTGTGAATCTTTCAAAAAATGCATTTTATTTTATTATGAATGTTGACACCGCTCACTAGCCTCTTTAGAATTACGCCAATTTGTCTGTAACACCAAAAAACGCGTTTTTATTGCGAAATGGAAGGCAAAGTTGCAAATTAATTTATTATTTATGCATTTTTATTCTGGAGGTTGTCTTGAGTAAATTAGCACTGTTAGTCCTGGAAGATGGGACAGTGTTCCGCGGAGTGTCCATTGGTTCGGATGGTATTTCCGTTGGTGAAGTCGTTTTTAATACCTCGATGACGGGGTACCAAGAAATCCTCACTGATCCTTCCTATTCCCAGCAAATTGTTACACTAACTTATCCTCACATTGGCAATACCGGAACCAATTCCGAAGACGAAGAATCCTCTTCAATCCACGCTCAAGGCCTTGTGATCCGCGATCTTCCTCTTATCGCTTCTAATTTCCGTAACGAACAATCTCTTTCTGATTACCTCAAATCGCAAAACATTGTCGGCATCGCAGACATTGATACTCGTAAGCTCACTCGTATTCTTCGTGAAAAAGGCGCCCAAAATGGTTGTATCGTCGCAGGTAACAACCTAGACGAAGCATTGGCACTAGCAAAAGCGAAAGAATTCCCTGGCTTAAAAGGTATGGACCTTGCGAAAGAAGTTACAACAAAAGAAGCGTATCAATGGAAACAAGGTTCGTGGACGCTCACGGGTGGTCTTCCAGAAGCGCAAGATGACAGCGAACTGCCATACCACGTTGTTGCTTATGACTTCGGTGCCAAGCGCAATATCCTACGAATGTTGGTTGACCGCGGCTGCCGCCTAACAGTGGTTCCTGCTGAAACATCAGCAGAGGAAGTGTTAGCACTGAATCCAGATGGCGTATTCCTATCAAATGGCCCTGGCGACCCAGCACCATGTACTTACGCGATTGAAGCGACCAAAGTATTCCTAGACAAAGGTCTGCCAATTTTCGGTATCTGTCTTGGTCACCAAATTCTGGCGCTAGCGTCAGGTGCACAAACGGTGAAAATGAAGTTTGGTCACCACGGTGCTAACCACCCAGTAAAAGACCTAGATCGTAACGTCGTAATGATTACTTCGCAAAACCACGGTTTTGCCGCTGACGAAGCAACACTACCAGACAATCTACGTGCTACTCACGTATCGCTATTTGATGGCTCACTACAAGGTATCCACCGTACTGATAAACCAGCATTTAGCTTCCAAGGTCACCCAGAAGCGAGCCCAGGTCCTCATGACGCAGCACCGCTATTCGACCACTTTATCGAACTAATTAAAAAACACAGCGCTTAATTCGGAGTAGTAGATAATGCCAAAACGTACTGACATTCAAAGTATTCTTATTCTTGGTGCTGGTCCGATTGTTATCGGTCAGGCATGTGAGTTTGACTACTCTGGCGCACAAGCATGTAAAGCACTGCGTGAAGAAGGTTACCGAGTAATCCTAGTGAACTCGAACCCTGCAACGATCATGACTGACCCAGATATGGCTGATGCAACTTACATCGAGCCTATTCAATGGGAAGTGGTACGTAAGATCATCGAGAAAGAGCGTCCAGATGCAGTACTACCAACCATGGGTGGTCAAACGGCTCTAAACTGTGCACTTGAACTTGAGCGTCAAGGCGTACTTGCCGAGTTCGGTGTAGAGATGATCGGTGCAACTGCGGATGCTATCGATAAAGCAGAAGACCGTTCTCGCTTTGATAAAGCGATGAAGTCGATTGGTCTTGAGTGTCCGCGTGCCGATACTGCAAAAACCATGGAAGAAGCATACAAAGTGCTCGATATGGTTGGCTTCCCATGTATCATCCGCCCTTCATTTACTATGGGTGGTACGGGTGGCGGTATCGCTTACAACAAAGAAGAATTTGAAGAGATCTGTCGCCGTGGTTTGGACTTATCACCAACTAACGAGCTACTGATTGATGAATCTTTGATCGGTTGGAAAGAGTACGAGATGGAAGTGGTTCGCGACAAAGCGGATAACTGTATCATCGTATGTTCAATCGAGAACTTCGACCCAATGGGTATCCACACTGGTGACTCAATCACAGTGGCACCAGCACAGACTCTAACTGATAAAGAATACCAGCTAATGCGTAACGCATCGCTAGCGGTACTACGTGAAATCGGTGTAGAAACTGGTGGTTCAAACGTACAGTTTGGTATTAACCCGAAAGATGGCCGTATGGTTATCATCGAGATGAACCCACGTGTATCTCGTTCATCTGCATTGGCATCAAAAGCAACAGGTTTCCCAATCGCGAAAATCGCGGCGAAATTGGCAGTTGGCTTTACGCTAGATGAGCTGCAAAACGACATCACTGGCGGCACGACACCAGCGTCATTTGAACCAACTATCGACTACGTTGTGACTAAGATTCCTCGCTTTAACTTCGAGAAATTTGCAGGCGCAAACGACCGTCTAACCACACAGATGAAGTCGGTTGGTGAGGTAATGGCGATTGGTCGTAACCAACAAGAGTCACTACAAAAAGCCCTGCGTGGCTTAGAAGTAGGTGCTAATGGTTTCGACGAAATGGTTGACCTAGATTCTCCAGATGCACTAACCAAAATCCGTCACGAGCTGAAAGAAGCAGGTGCAGAGCGCATTTGGTACATCGCCGATGCATTCCGTGCGGGCATGTCAGTGGACGGCGTATTTAACCTGACTAACATTGACCGCTGGTTCCTAGTGCAAATTGAAGAGCTAGTGAAACTGGAAGAGCAAGTGAAAGCGGGCGGTTTTGCTGGTCTAACTGAAGCAGTTCTGCGTCAGATGAAACGCAAAGGCTTTGCTGATGCGCGTCTATCGAAACTGCTTGGTGTCTCTGAAAGCGAAATTCGTCGCTTGCGTGACCAATTCAATATCCACCCAGTGTACAAGCGCGTGGATACTTGTGCGGCTGAGTTCTCATCGGATACGGCTTACATGTACTCATCTTACGATGAAGAGTGTGAAGCAAACCCAACAGACAAAGACAAGATCATGGTATTGGGCGGTGGTCCAAACCGTATCGGTCAAGGTATCGAGTTTGACTACTGCTGTGTACACGCGTCACTAGCACTGCGTGAAGATGGTTACGAAACCATTATGGTTAACTGTAACCCAGAGACAGTATCAACTGACTACGACACGTCAGATCGTCTATACTTCGAACCAGTAACACTAGAAGATGTACTTTCAATCGTACGTGTTGAGAAGCCAAAAGGCGTGATCGTTCAGTACGGTGGTCAAACACCACTGAAACTGGCTCGTGCACTAGAAGCAGCGGGCGTACCAATCATTGGTACCAGCCCAGATGCAATCGACCGTGCAGAAGACCGTGAGCGTTTCCAAGCAGCAGTAGAGCGTCTAGGTCTACTACAACCGGAAAACGCAACAGTAACGACGATGGAACAAGCCGTTGAGAAATCGAAAGAAATTGGTTTCCCACTGGTGGTGCGTCCTTCATACGTACTGGGTGGTCGTGCGATGGAAATCGTCTACGACGAAGCGGATCTACGTCGCTACTTCAACGAAGCGGTAAGCGTATCGAACGAATCGCCAGTTCTACTAGACCGTTTCCTAGATGACGCAACTGAAGTCGATATCGACGCTATCTGTGACGGTGAGCGCGTTGTGATTGGCGGTATCATGGAGCATATTGAGCAGGCGGGTGTTCACTCAGGTGACTCAGCATGTTCGCTACCAGCCTACACGCTAAGCCAAGAAATCCAAGACAAGATGCGTGAGCAAGTTGAGAAGCTAGCATTTGAATTGGGTGTACGTGGTCTAATGAACACGCAGTTCGCAGTCAAAGACAACGAAGTTTACCTAATCGAAGTTAACCCTCGTGCTGCACGTACGGTTCCATTCGTATCAAAAGCAACCGGCGCACCACTAGCGAAAATCGCTGCACGTGTTATGGCGGGTCAATCTCTTGAGTCTCAAGGCTTTACCAAAGAGATTATTCCACCTTACTACTCAGTGAAAGAAGTGGTACTACCGTTCAACAAGTTCCCTGGCGTTGACCCACTATTGGGCCCTGAAATGCGCTCTACAGGTGAAGTTATGGGTGTTGGTGCAACGTTTGCTGAAGCTTACGCGAAAGCAGAACTAGGTTGTGGCAGCG
The DNA here is from genome assembly GCF_003350325.1 of Vibrio rhodolitus. Taxonomy (GTDB): domain Bacteria; phylum Pseudomonadota; class Gammaproteobacteria; order Enterobacterales; family Vibrionaceae; genus Vibrio; species Vibrio rhodolitus. The sequence goes on from NZ_QLYZ01000019.1 coordinate 70,938, forward strand.
TTTACCCTGAAGGTGGTCGTGCACTGCTGTCAGTTCGTGAAGAAGACAAGCAACGCGTCGTTGACCTAGCCTCTAAGCTAGTTAAGTTGGGTTACCAACTTGATGCGACTCACGGTACAGCGGTTATTCTTGGCGAAGCGGGCATTAACCCTCGTCTAGTGAACAAGGTACATGAAGGTCGTCCACACATTCTTGACCGCATCAAGAACAATGAGTACACCTACATCGTTAACACGGCAGCAGGTCGCCAAGCGATTGAAGACTCTAAAGTACTACGTCGCGGAGCACTAGCAGAGAAGGTGAACTACACCACGACGCTAAACGCAGCGTTTGCAACTTGTATGGCACACACTGCGGATGCGAAGAGCTCAGTAACATCAGTACAAGAGCTACACGCGAAAGTGAAAGCTAGCCTAGCTTAACTGGCAAATAGTTAGTAACAGCCCACTCAATTGAGTGGGCTTTTTTTTGTCTCAATATTAGTGCTTTTTATTGTTGAAAATTAGGAATAGGTAGTAATCGAATCTTTCGCTAACTCAATAGAGCAAGAGGTGGTAATGTTAGCGTTATACCTACTTAGTTACTGAATAATAGATGGAAATTACATTCGAGATTCTTGCGCTGCTAGCACTCGTTGCCACTGCGGCAGGGTTTATTGATGCCATGGCTGGTGGCGGTGGCTTATTGACTTTACCCGCGTTACTGGCAGCAGGCGTGCCTCCTACTCAAGCGCTCGCCACCAATAAACTGCAAAGCTCATTTGGTAGCTTTTCTGCCAGCTGGTACTTCGTGCGCAATGGCATTGTTAATCTAAAAGAGATGCGCCTGGCAATTGCTTGCACCTTTATTGGTTCAGCGATTGGCGCTGAAGCGGTGCAATATATAGATGCAGGCGTGCTTACTAGTCTTATTCCTTTGCTGCTGATTGCGATTTCTCTCTACTTCTTACTCGCCCCAACCACTAAACCTGAACAGGGAGAGAGTAAGTTACCAGAAGCCGCATTTGCACTCTGTGTCGGTGGTGGTGTAGGTTTTTATGACGGCTTTTTTGGTCCAGGTACTGGGTCTATCTTTACCGTCTGTTTTGTCGCGATTGCGCAGTTTTCGCTGGTGGAGGCAACCGCACGTACCAAAGTCTTGAACTTCACCTCTAATATAGCCGCGCTGCTGTTCTTTATTTTAGCGGGCTTGCCAATTTGGGAGTTGGGGTTAGTGATGGCGGTTGGTGGTTTTATTGGCGCGCAACTTGGTGCGCGCGTTGTGGTGACCAAAGGTCAGCGCTGGATAAGACCGCTCGTGATCACGATGTCGATGCTAATGGCAACGAAATTACTTTGGGAACAGCATCAACAATGGTTGCTATCAATTTTCTGATACGTTGATTGCGATAGGTGGCAGGGCGCAGGCAGATATTGATTGGTCGAGACAGTGACTGCAGTTGGTTAAAGTGATGGCAGTGCTGCGCGTCAATCTGCAACGTATTGATCACCGAGAGTGGCACCAATGCTGGCGCGATACCGGAGAGTGCCAGTTGAGCTGCTGCAGCGTAAGAGTCCATCTGCATGATAGGCTTAATGTTGAGCTGAGTTAAGATGCCGTATTGGTAAGTATTGGCAGGGTTACTCAAATCGTTGGTGATGATGGTTTGTGGTAATTCAGCCAACGGTTGTTTGGAGACGATATAAAACGGTTCATCAAAGAGGGCAAAGGTCATCAACTGGTGTTGAGAGGGCAGGTAGCCAGCACAGATACCAAGATGGGCTTTGCCGGATTGGACATGTTCGATAATGCGCGGAGTATGGTTGGTCGTCAGGGTCAAATAGGGATCTTGTGCAAAGTAGCCACCGAGAATTGGCGAAAGAAAGCCCGCCACTAACGTTTCCGAGCAATCAAGCCGAATTTGGCTATGTTCCACCATGTTTTGCTGTTCGTAGATCAGCCCTCTTAACTCATTGAAGGTCGGACCGATGTTGTCGATCAGCGTTAACGCTTCATTGGTGAGCTGGACATTCCTACCATCCGGTACAATCAGCTTTTTACCCAGTTTCTTCTCTAAATTGGAAATGCGTTTACTCACTGCCGATTGACTAATATAGAGCAGGCTACCTGTGCGACTCATGGTTTTCGCTTTGCTCAGTGTGATCAGCGTTTCAATACCTTCTAGCAACATATCCATTAATGACCAAGTGGAATGAGTGTTTCAATCTACCGCATTTACTTGTCGCTTGCATAGAAAAACGGCACTCAAGATGAGTGCCGTAATCGTGTGATTTATCGATCTGCGATGGAAGCAGAACGACAACAAATGCTGCCTAGCATTAGTTCACTTTGTCCCAAGCCATTGTCCAGTGAGAACCGGTCGCTGGTGTGTAGTGAGTGGCGTTTTCTGTCCATTGTGAGCAGTAACCCGAGTATGGGAATGGCTTACATTGGTAGATCTGACCATCGCTTGCCAATACTTTTGTGCCTGCGGTGTAGCTCTTCACATTTTCAGGGAAGATAAAATCGTAGTCGCCTGCTGGAGGAGGTGTTGGCGCGTTAACCAAGTGGAAATCGTAGTTCACTTGATCAACAAGGTTACCTGCCTGATCTTTAATGCGGCTGACTAAAATGTGATGACCTGGCTCTGCTTTCGACAATGTCAGTGAAACTGGCAGATATTGACCATCGCTAAGTTGACCAGTCCAGCTCGCTAGTGCCGCACGACCATGGTTGTAAACGGTAAGCTCTACGTCAATGTCGCCTTCAGCGGCTAAAGTGAGATCAAGCTCTGTAGCTTGTTCTGTAATGGTGTACTCAGACTCAAGACCTTCAATGGTCAAAGCGTACTCTGGTTCTGGCGTTTCAATCTGGTAGCCAATTTCAACACGCTCCAAACCGCTACCCGTTTGCAGGTAAACTGGGTTGCTGCCGTATGCTGGGGTAAATTTATCTTCGCGGTATTGACCAGCTTTGATCGCCGTTTGCTCTTGGTTGATCTTGGTCGCTAGCGCATGTGACCAGTTTTTCGCTTGAGTTAGGCTTTGCTCGCTGATGGTGAGCTCAGTGCGATAAGCGACATTTTCACCGCTCTTATCGAATACGCGCGTAAATACCTTATCGCCGAGGTTAAGATCCATGGTTGGGTTGATTTGACCTGCTTGGTTCCACTCAGGCACAACTGGACCTTGACCATCAAATTTAACGTCAATCACGTTGTAAAAAGCCGCCGCTGTATCGCCCACATCCCATACGGCTAAGATCACATGGTAACCTTCGCGCTGAGGTACATTACATTCGTGGCTAACTTGTTTTGGTGGCTGCACCATGTTGCCTTCAATCACACAGAATGGATTGAGATCAAAAGAGTCGCGGGACAGAACTTGGTTTGAGTTCCAGTCTGTTTTAGTGATGTAGTATTTCCAATCACGAGTGACGTGGTTCGCAGTAAACGTCCACTCAAAGCTTTGCAGACCTGCAGTAATTGGGCGTTTTACCCAGCGATCGGCTGTCTGTTCATCAAGTGCTGTTGCCAGTGCGGATTGTGCGCTAGCAATTTTGCCATCTGCTGGACCTACTTCAGGGAAACCTTCAGGACCTTCAACACTTTGTGGTTCGTATTGAATCGCACCACAGTTGGTGTTTTTTTCATTAGTGTCAGCGGTTGGGTATTTACACAGTGCTGCGCGGCTGCCAGCTATACCACCGTCGAATTCAGAAACGTAGCCGTGAGCTGCTACTTGACCACTTAACGCAGTTAGAGCAAGCGCTAGTAGAGTTTTATTTGGCAGTGATTTCATCACATGCTCCTTTATAAGGTTGACTAAAAGCCCCACCTCGGCGCATGCGAAAGCTTGCCTATCAAAGAGGTTTGATAAACATCCACAGCACTTGAACATTGTTGAACAAGTGGCGACCCCGCTATCATTGATGACCAGCATCTTTAGACCGGAAGCTTTGCGTCCCATTTTTTCAAATGGTTTGCCGAAAGTGTGATTGAGCAAAGAAATGTAGCCTAAACCTATCGGGCGCAACTATCAGTTTGAGTGGTTTGTGGAATAAAAATCCCAACTCAACAAAAGTTGACAGATAGATGTGTAACTACATGTTATTCACATGGTTTTGTTTTTTTAATTGCCACTGTGAATGTTTTCTCATCAGTTTTAGACTGATGAGAAGAAGAAAAGCAGGCTGCGCCTGCTTTTCGAATTTAGTGTCTAATTTTAGTGCCGAGTGGCAATAGAAATTATAGAGACTCAGTAAAAGTACGAGCGATAACGTCGCGTTGTTGCTCTGGAGTTAGAGAGTTAAAACGCACAGCGTAGCCAGATACACGGATAGTTAGCTGTGGGTAGTTCTCTGGGTGAGCAACTGCGTCTTCTAGAGTTTCACGACGTAGTACGTTTACGTTTAGGTGTTGACCACCTTCGATCTTTGGTGCAGCTTCGATTGCAACTTCACGGCTCTCGTACTCACCTAGGTCGCTGATAGCAACAACTTGGTCAGCTTCGTAGCCAGCAGCTGCTGCAACACAACGTGCTTCGTTCTTTTCGCTATCTAGTAGCCAGATAGAGTTTAGTAGATCGTCGTTAGCTGCTTTTGTAATTTGAATACCTTGAATCATCACTCTCTCCTATTCCACAATGTTGTGGCTTTTAATGGTGTTAATTTTCAATTATTTGTTGAGCTAAGTATTATATAGCGAATATCCATTATATTAATATTGATTTAGGTCAAGTTACAACTAAAAACCTTAATTTTTTGAAGGTGATTTTATTGAGTTAAATCAAGAAACCCTTTAAAAACTGGCGATTACAAATTATTTTATAATTTAAAAAATAGTTAAAAGCTCATTTTGTTGTAAATTTACTACAAAATGACCTATTTGACGGTGATAAATTGCGCTAACTATCTGTATTTAGGTAGCCAAACTGAAAGAGTAAAGTGGTTAAATGACAATGAGATCAAACTCACAAATTAAGTATATTGGTGCTCACGTATCGGCAGCGGGTGGCGTTGACCAAGCGCCAATGCGAGCACGTGAGATCGGTGCCAATGCATTTGCACTGTTCACCAAAAACCAGCGTCAGTGGGTAGCCAAACCACTGGAAGCGAAAACCATCAGCGCATTCAAAGCCAATTGCAAAATGTTGGGCTTTTCTGCGGACCAAATTCTTCCGCACGACTCTTACTTGATTAACTTAGGCGCTCCAGAAGAAGAGAAACTGGAAAAATCTCGCGCTGCTTTTATTGATGAGATGGAGCGTTGTCAGCAACTAGGTTTAACCTTGCTGAACTTCCACCCGGGGAGTCACCTCAACAAAATCTCTGAGCAGGAGTGCCTAGCTAAGATTGCCGAATCGATTAACCTTGCCCATCAAGCGGTGCCAGATGTGATTGCTGTGATTGAGAATACTGCGGGGCAGGGCTCTAACTTAGGCTGGAAGTTTGAACATCTAGCGCAGATTATTGAACAGGTAGAGGATAAATCACGCGTTGGTGTCTGTATTGATACCTGCCATACCTTCGCGGCGGGTTATGACCTCTCAAGTAAAGAGGCATGCGAGGTGACCTTTGCTGAGTTCGACCGCGTTGTCGGCATGCATTATTTGCGTGCAATGCACATCAATGATTCAAAATCAGCGTTAGGCAGTAAGGTCGATAGACACCATGCGCTCGGTAAAGGTGAGATTGGCTGGGATTGCTTTGAGTATATCGCCAAAGATCCCCGTTTTGATGGTATCCCATTGATCTTAGAGACAATCGAACCTGATATTTGGCAGCAGGAAATTAACCAGTTGCGGGCATTTCACCGCCAAGCATTGGCAGAATAAGACGATTGACTAGCCATTAGTTAAAAAGTGGCACTAATCTTTCTTTAATAAGCTCATTACCCAGCAATGTGTTTAGTAATAAAAGAAGGTGCCGCTATGAATATCTACTCTCCAACTTCTCGCACTTGTCCTGCTCGTATGCCAATTCCCAATCGACATATTCATGGTCAAGGGCATTATCGAACTCCTCAAAGGAATACAAAGCAGCAACACCCATAAGCTAAGCCTTGTTCCTTCTCGAGTTTTTCTTACAATAAAGCGCAAGAAATCTTCCAATATTAAAGAAGGAACAGATCATGACTTCACCGCTTACTTGGCATGACGTGATTGGTAGTGAAAAGCAGCAAGACTATTTTCAACAGACAATGAGTTATGTTGAGCAAGAGCGTGCTAGTGGCAAGACCATCTTTCCTCCGGCAGCCGATGTGTTTAATGCATTTAAAGCAACCGAATTTGATCAGGTTAAAGTCGTGATCCTTGGGCAAGACCCTTATCATGGACCGAATCAGGCGCATGGCTTATGTTTTTCGGTACTACCGGGCATCAAAACGCCACCTTCTTTAGTTAATATGTATAAAGAGTTAGCGCAAGATATAACAGGCTTTGAGATCCCGCAGCATGGCTACTTACAGAAGTGGGCAGAGCAGGGCGTACTATTGCTCAATACGGTTTTAACAGTAGAGCAAGGTAAAGCCCATTCACATGCTAAAACGACAGGCTGGGAACTCTTTACAGATAAAGTAATTGAAGCGATCAATCAGCATAATGCTGGTGTGGTGTTCTTGCTTTGGGGCTCACATGCGCAAAAGAAAGGGCGCTTTATTGATCGCAATAAACACCATGTATTAGCGGCACCACACCCATCACCGCTGTCTGCTCACCGTGGTTTCTTAGGTTGTGGTCACTTCTCGCAAGCAAATCAGCTACTCACCCAACAAGGTTTGACCCCAATTGATTGGACCTTACCGTTAACCGTTGATTAATGGATCTCATAGAGCGCGACAGTTAATCGAAGAGTGTTCAATAATTATCCGTTTTCTTGAACGCTCTCCAAACCTTTTGCCCGACTTTTGTATACACTTACAAAGAGTGTGTGTTTAAGGAGAAGCACGATGATGATTGAAAAGATCAGGCGTGAACATGGGTACATGGTTAGATTACTGGCGATCCTTGCTGATAAGGTCGAACGGTTAAAACAAGAGTTACCAGTCAACTACAGCTTAATTAAAGAGGTAGTGGACTATTTATCCGAACATGCAGAAAACTCGCACCATCCGAAAGAAGACATTCTCTATCATTATTATCAAGAGCATTATGGTGATAAAGACGAGATGGAAAACTTAGAGTTTGAGCATAAGCTACTTGAGTGTAAGACCCGTTCGTTTCAAAACACGGTGGAAATGATCTTGCAAGATGCGGTGGTTCCTCACCAAATTTTTATTGAACAACTTGAAGAGTTCACAAAAGCGCAGCGCGAGCACTTGGAATTTGAAGAGAAGAAGATTTTGCCGATGATAAGCGAACGCTTTAGCGTGCAAGATTGGCAAGCGGTTGAACAAGCGTTTGCAAGTGATGATGAGGATCCGGTTTTTGGTTCGACCATCGCTGAACAATACGCACAACTTGCTCAGCGAGTGCGTGAAACCGACAACGAGATTACTTAAAACAAAAAAGAGGCATATCGCCTCTTTTTTTACAATTCTAAGCCATCTAAGTTATCAAGCCCGATATCCATATCTCGCAGTTCTTTTTCTAAACGGCGACGATCATTAATCGCTTCAATTTCACGCCATTTACGTTTTACCGGTTTGTTTCTTGCTGAGCGTCCCTTGGAGAAATCCATCTCCATCATTTCATCAAAGTTTAAGCCATCCATATGCTGCCACCTCTTTACTTGTTGTTATGCTTGATTAATACCATTGAGCTGCCAGCCTATCTATGATTGATTTCTCATTTGTTGCGATACAATGAAGTTTTTATATTTTTTGTGCTCGAGTCGGCTTTTTAAGGGTGACCATTGCGCAAATAATGACCATTTAATCATGTTAATTTCACCAAACTTGGCTATTTTTGATGTTAACTGGCTGTTTTAAATTGCTTCTCATCTTGAGTTAAACGATTTGTTGGCGGCAGATTGGCGAAAGTACGCAGCAGATAGAAATAAATTGGCGACATTAAGCTGCTAACTACCAGATTCAACAAGGGATTGCTCCCCTCTACTCACACAAAGGGAGGAGAAGCTTGCCCTACTGTGAAATGTTGCTAATAGTTAATTGACGTGATCTTAAATGGTTAACTTCTTGTCTTGAGATGTGTTAATCGATGGTGAGTTTATAGTAAAAAATAACATCTAAATGCATTTGGTTGCATATTGATTTTTGCCATCCTTCACTGCATTATCCGCCCGTCAAAAAATACGTCGATACGTAAAAGGGAAGCATGAAGCGGGTTTTACATATCTCAGCTGTAAAAGAATAAATCATAAATACTAAGACGAACTTGACACTTAGTACGCAGCTAGATGGAAGGCAGGGATGCAGGGATTGACGAAACTCACTTTGAGGATGTTATGACAGACTTAATCAATTTAATGAATGACCTGCTCTGGGGGTCTATTCTTGTTTATCTTTTGGTCGGTGTGGGCGTTTACTTTACTATCCGCCTTGGTTTCATTCAGTTCCGCCATTTTGGGCACATGTTCTCTGTTCTAAAGAACAGCCGTAAAGCAGACAACGCTGGTATATCTTCTTTCCAAGCACTTTGTACTAGTCTTGCTGCGCGTGTCGGTACCGGTAACATGGCAGGTGTAGCTGTGGCACTGACAGCTGGTGGTCCTGGTGCGATTTTCTGGATGTGGTTGATTGCTATGTTGGGCATGGCAACCGCGTTTGCAGAGAGTACACTGGCACAGTTATACAAAACCAAAGACGATGATGGCAACTACCGCGGTGGTCCTGCTTACTACATGGAAAAAGGTCTTGGCATGCGCTGGATGGGCGTGTTGTTCTCGATTTTCCTTATCATCGCTTTCGGTTTGGTATTTAACGCCGTTCAAGCAAACTCTATTGCCAATGCTATGCATACTGCTTTCGGTTGGGAAGATAAGTATGTGGGTATGGCGGTAGTTGTACTATCGGCAGTGATCATCTTTGGTGGTATCAAGCGTATCGCGCGTGTTGCTGAACTGATTGTGCCAGTCATGGCGCTTGCTTACCTACTGCTTGCTATGTTTGTGATGTTCTCAAACATTGAGAAGTTGCCTGCGATTTTAACGCTGATTGTTAAGAGTGCGTTCGGCTTCCAAGAAGCTGCAGCAGGTGGTGTCGGTTATGCGATTGCGCAAGCAATGATTAACGGTATTAAACGTGGTCTGTTCTCGAATGAGGCCGGTATGGGTTCTGCGCCTAACGCGGCGGCATCTGCAACACCGTATCCGCCACACCCTGCATCACAAGGTTATGTGCAGATGCTGGGCGTATTTATGGATACTATCGTTATCTGTTCAGCAACAGTGGCGATTATCCTAATGTCAGGTGAGTTTGTACCTGGTGGTGAAGTAACAGGTATCGAACTGACTCAAGCAGCGCTAAGCTCACAAGTTGGCGAATGGGGTGGTATTTTCGTTGCGGTAGCAATTTTCTTCTTTGCTTTCACATCGATCATTGCGAACTACTCATACGCAGAGACCAACTTGTTGTTCCTAGAGCACAACCACAAAGCGGGTCTAGGTATCTTCCGTATCGTAGTACTTGGTATGGTAATGTTTGGTGCACTAGCTTCTCTACCGGTAGTTTGGTCATTGGCTGACGTTTCCATGGGTATGATGGCAATCGTCAACCTAGTGGCAATCATCTTGCTGTCAGGCACGGTTATCAAACTGGCGAAAGATTACAATCGCCAGTTAAAAGAAGGCAAATTGCCAACTTTCGATGCCAACGAATACCCAGAGCTGAAATCTCAGCTTGAAGAAGGTATTTGGGACAACCCGAAAAAAGACTAACAGCGAAAAGCTCCAGTCATAGCTAATAGCTATCAAACTAATCAATTAAGCCATGCAGACAATGCATGGCTTTTTTTGTACTCTAAGCAGAGAAAATTAATAAGGATAGAGTAAAGTCATGCTGATAGTTGTTTCTCCTGCTAAGACGCTCGATTACGAGTCGCCTCTTGCCACTGAAAAGTTTACCCAACCTGAGTTGGTGGAATACTCCAAACAGTTAATCGATGTATGTCGTCAGCTAACGCCAGCCGATGTGTCGAGTCTAATGAAGGTGAGTGACAAGATTGCCGACCTTAACGTCGGTCGTTTTCAAGAGTGGAGCGAAACCTTTACCACCGAGAACGCGCGCCAAGCGATTCTAGCCTTTAAGGGTGACGTCTATACTGGTCTTGAGGCTGAAACCCTATCTGAAGCCGATTTTGACTACGCACAGCAGCATCTACGTATGCTTTCGGGTCTATATGGCCTACTAAAGCCATTGGATTTAATGCAGCCTTACCGCTTGGAGATGGGCACTAAGCTTGCCAATGATAAGGGCAGTAACCTCTATCAGTTTTGGGGTAATATGATCACCGATAAACTCAATCAAGCGATTGCAGAGCAAGGTGATAATGTACTGATCAATCTTGCCTCAAACGAATACTTTAAAGCGGTAAAACCAAAAGCGTTGGACGCTCAAGTGATCACGCCAATCTTTAAAGATTGCAAAAATGGTCAATACAAAGTGATCAGTTTCTACGCTAAAAAAGCACGTGGCATGATGGCGCGTTATATTATTGAAAATCGCATTAGTAGCGTGGCGGACTTAACTCAATTTGACGTGGCGGGTTACTACTTTGTCGAAGAAGAGTCGACGCCAACCGAGCTAGTATTTAAGCGCGAAGAACAGTAACGCAATTCTAGCGGGAGGGTTTATGTGGCAATGGTTAAAACGCTGGGTCGCTAAGTATGATGCTTGGTGTCAGTCGATGGGGTTAACCCCTGAACAAAAGCGCAGTTGTGTGCCATATCGCAGTGATCCGCCAAAAGAATCGTCAGATAAAGCGAAGTCTTAATGAAATCTAAAAAGCAAAGGGAGTGCTAAGCACTCCCTTTCTTATTTGGCGTTAGTGAGTTAACTACTCACGTTCTTTGCTATACGGTACGCCAATCGCTTTTGGTGCGATAGCTTTACCAATAAAGCCTGCCAGTAGGAATACGGTCAGTACATATGGCATTGCTTCGATGGCTTGTACTGGGATTGGGAAGTCACCAATGGTTACCCCTTGCATACGAATCGCCAGCGCGTCTAGGAAGCCAAACAGCAAACATGCAGCCATTGCGGTAAATGGACGCCACTTACCGAAGATAAGCGCGGCTAGCGCCATATAGCCCTTACCCGCACTCATGTTCGGAATGAACTGAGCTGTTTGCGCGACCGATAGGTAGACACCACCAATCCCCACCAACACGCCACAGATGAGTACGGCACTATAGCGCATTCTTGCCACAGAAATACCCGCCGTATCGACCGCCGATGGCGATTCACCTACCGCGCGCAGACGCAGACCGAAACGGGTTTTGAACATCAAATACCAAGTGGCGGGTACGATAGCGATCAATAGATACACCAGCATCGAGTGACCACTAATCAGCTCAGAGTAAAGCAGCCCAATCACAGGCACATCGGCAAGGGCATCGGCACCAGGTAGTGTGATAGGCGCAAAGCGCGCATCCCCAGATAGCGCTGGCGTTTGACCGCCTTGGTTAAACCAGTGACGACCGAGAGTGATGGTTAAGCCTGTGGCGAGGATGTTGATTGCCATACCACTGACCACTTGATCGCCGCGGTGGGTGATTGAAGCAAAGCCGTGTAATAAAGAGAGCAGTACTGAAATACCAATCCCCCCAAACAGACCAAGCCAAGCGGACCCCGTTACGTGAGCGACTGCCGCACCTGTAAAGGCTGCCGCCAGAAGCTTACCCTCAAGGGCGATGTTTACAATTCCCGCACGTTCACAGAACATACCCGCAAGGGCTGCAAGGATCAGCGGCGTTGCCACGCGTAGTGTCGCGTCCAACATTAAGATTACAGTTTCAAACATACTTAGGCTCCTTGCTCCGTTGGTTGCTGATGTTTCTTAGCAGCAAACTTAAGGTATGCACGCTCTAAGTGAGGTCTGAACATGTGCTCTAAGGCGCCAGAGAAGAGGATCACCAGACCTTGTAGTACCACAACGATGTTACGGTCAACACCATACTCAAAGCTAAGCTCTGCGCCGCCTTGGTAGAGGAAACCAAACAACAAACTTGCCAGCAGGACACCAATTGGGTGGTTACGTCCCATTAGCGCTACCGCGATACCAGTAAAGCCAAAGCCTTCGACAAAGTTAAGCTTGATTTGGTGCAGCTCACCTTGCAGTACGTTAAGACCAAAGAAGCCAGCTAACATGCCCGAAATGATCATAGTCAGTACGATCACTTTGACATACTTGATGCCCGCATAGCCCGCAGCGGTTGGATTCGCACCGACGGCACGGATCTCATAGCCCCAACGTGAGTTCCACATTAATAGCCAGACAAATACACAGCAGAGTAGGGCGAAGATAAAGCTTAAGTTGAGTGGGCTTGGTGCTGTCTCAATGCCAAATACCGCTAAGATTTCATGCATCTTCGGTAGCCAACTGCTTACCGCAAACACGCGACTTTCGGTCGCCATGGTGTTATCTGGTTTCAGGATATCCACCAGTAGATAAGCCATTAGCGATGAGGCAATGAAGTTGAACATGATGGTGGTAATTACGATGTGCGAGCCACGCTTTGCTTGCAGGTAAGCAGGGATAAACGCCCATGCTGCACCAAATGCGCCGCCGACGATAATCGCCACTGGGAACACCACCCACCATGGCGCAAATTCGCCCAGAGTAAGACAGATAAGCCCTATACCTAGACCACCGATATACGCTTGACCTTCACCACCGATGTTGAAAAGACCAGCATGGAAAGCCACGGCAACCGCCAGACCGGTAAACACAAAGCCCGTGGCGTAGTACAAGGTATAGCCAAGACCTTCCGCGTAGCCAAAGGCTCCAGTCCACATTACTTTTGCCGCATCAATCGGGTTAATGTCGATATAGATAAACAGCAAAGCAGAAACAAGAAACGCGACTAACACGTTAATGGCGGGTAGTAACGCCATGGTTACCCAAGCGGGTACTTTCGCTTGACTCATGATTGCGCTCCTTGCGTCTCTGGGTGTTTAAGGTGATCCGGCAAAATGTTTGCCATCATCAGACCTAAAGTTTTCTCATCGGCTTGCTCGGCAGAGACTTCACCGACAATGGTGCCATCAAAGACCACTAAAATACGGTCGGCAAGCGCTAAGATTTCATCCAATTCTACTGAGACCAGTAAAACGGCTTTGTTGGCATCACGAGCGGCAATCACTTGCTGGTGGATGTATTCAATTGCACCGATATCGACGCCACGAGTTGGCTGACCGATAAGGATCACATCTGGGTCTTGCTCCATTTCACGCGCAATTACCAATTTTTGCTGGTTACCACCAGAGAAGTTAGCGGTTTTCAGTGATGGGTCATTTGGGCGCACGTCCCACTTGTCCATACTGGTTTGGCAGGCGTGTTCAATCGCTTTTTTATCTTGTAAAAAGCCTTGGTTATATTGCTCTAGGTGCTGATGACCAAGAATAAAGGCTTCTTTGGCTGAGAACTTATTGATCAAGCCTTGCTTGTGGCGATCTTCTGGAATATGGCTGACGCCAATGCCTCGCACTTGCTGCGGATCTAAGGTGTGATCTGCCGTAATATCGTGCCCATTAAGGTTAATGCTGCCAGAGGCTGGCTGGATGATCCCTGAGAGTAGGCTTAAGATCTCTGATTGACCATTGCCAGAGACCCCCGCAATACCTACCACTTCACCCTGACGTACTGAGAAGTTAACTTTCTTGACTCGCTCTACACCTGATTGGTCAAAGTACTGCAGATCTTTTACTGTGATCAGTTCCTTTTGCGGCTGAGCAGGTTCTTTGTCGACTTTAAGGCGAACTTTGCGTCCCACCATCAATTCAGCCAACTGCTCTTTATCTGTGTTTGCCGTCACCACGTGCGATACCATCGCGCCTTGGCGCATTACCGAAATGTTGTCGGTGATTGCCAGCACTTCACGCAGTTTGTGCGTGATAATCATGATTGTGGTGCCTTGCTCACGCAGTTTATCGAGAATGCGGAATAAGTGATCGGCTTCTTGCGGCGTCAATACGCCAGTTGGTTCATCTAAGATCAGGATCTTAGCGTCGCGGTATAAGGCTTTGAGAATTTCAACGCGTTGCTGCAAGCCTACCGGTAGTTGACCGACAGGGGTATCGAGCGGTACATCCAGCCCGTAGTCTTTTGCCAGAGCTTCGAGTTTTTTGCGCGCCTTTGATAGGGTGTCTTCCAGCTTCCAGCCTTCTTCCGCCCCCAGAATAATGTTTTCTAGTACGGTAAATGTATCCACCAACATAAAGTGTTGGTGCACCATACCTATCCCTGCACGAATAGCATCTTGAGAGTTATTTGGTTTATATGGAGCGCCATTAACTGACATGGTGCCAGAATCAGCGTGATAGAAGCCGTAAATAATACTCATCAGAGTCGATTTACCCGCGCCGTTTTCCCCGATAATGCCGTGGATAGTGCCTGCTGGGACTTTTAAATCGATTTCACGGTTTGCATGTACTGAGCCAAATCGCTTATCGATACGATTTAGTTCTATCGCAATAGTTTGTGTCACAGGATAAAGCCTTTTTAGATAACAACACGCCGCTACTACGTCAGCAGCGGCGTTTACCGTATTGCTAGACCAGCACTGTGGCAGTGCTGGTTTTATGCGTTACAGATAGTATTAGATGTCACATGAGTTGTTAGACATGTAGTCATGAACTGCAACTTTGCCGCTGATGATGTCTGCTTGGATTTGTTCCAAGTAAGCGCGATCTTCAGCTGAAACAAGGTCTTTGTTGTTGTCATCGTATGCCCACTCAACCGCACCTTCTTTAAGACCCAGAACTTTCACGCCCGGAGTCCAAGTGCCTTTCTCGGCTTGATCCCATGAGTTGTAAGCGGCAACGCCTACTTTCTTAACCATTGACGTCAGCATGGTGCCTGGTTGTAAGTGGTTTTGGTTTGAGTCAACACCGATAGCGAATTTACCCGCATCTTTTGCTGCTTGGTAAACGCCCATACCAGTGCCGCCCGCTGCTGCGTAGATAACGTCAACACCTTTAGAGAATTGAGATTTAGCAAGCTCAGAACCTTTTGCTGGGTCAGCAAACGCTGCTGGCGTAGAACCTGTCATGTTCAAGAAAGTTTCTACGCTTGGGTTTGCGTATTTAGCACCTTGACGGTAGCCACACTCGAACTTACGGATCAGTGGAATATCCATACCACCAACGAAGCCAACTTTGCCTGTTGCAGACGCTTTAGCAGCTAGCGCACCAACTAGGAAAGAGCCTTCGTGCTCTTTAAATACGATAGATTGTACGTTTGGCTTATCAACCACAGAATCGATGATAGTGAATTGGATATCAGGGTATTCTGTTGCTACTTTTTCAACAGCTGAAGACATGTTGAAACCCACTGCCACGATTGGCGTAAAGCCGCGGCTTGCTAGACGGCGTAGACCTTGCTCACGTTGCGCTTCGTTTTGTGGTTCGAATTCACGAACGGTCACACCTTTGTCGGCATTGAATACTTTCACGCCATTTTGATAAACCGCTTCGTTGAATGATTTATCAAATTTACCAGCAGTGTCATAAACTACGGCTGGTTTTGCTGCGAAAGCACTGAATGATGACATAGCAAGCGCTAGAGTAGAGAGTTTCAGAATTGGATTTTTCACTATCAGATCCTTAGTAGTGCAAATGCGATATGAAAGTAGCTGCTCTCTGTTTTCACCTTTTGTTAACAAAAGTGAAATCAATGTTTCGCTACATAGAGTAAATTTCAGCATTGGAATGACTAAAATGCTGGTCCGAGCGATTTACACATCCGACCATTAACTAGTCATTTTATCGTTTGCTTGATTTATTTAAAACCAGTGAAGAATAGTAAAGTGTGATGTATATCAATAGAAAACGTTATCGTCATATATCTATTGATCATAATTGTGATGTACGCATTTGTTATCTAAATGAGAGTATTTTGTGCCAAGGAAAATTAACCATGAGCTTGTTTGATACTCACTGCCATTTAGACTTGATGGTAGATAAAGGCGTTAACCTTGAGGCTGCTTTACAAGCGGCCAAACACGCTGGTGTTGAGCGAATATTGGTGCCCGCAGTGGATGAATCGAATTGGGATCGCATCGCCCAATACGCCGAGCTCTACTCGATGGTGGAGTGGGCGATAGGCATTCATCCAATGTTTGTTACCGAGCAAAGCCTTGAGCAAATAAACCACATGCGACTTCGTCTGGAATCTAATTTGAGTTGTATTGCCATTGGGGAGTGCGGACTGGATTTTTACCATGGACGAGAGCATCAAGCATTGCAAACCACCGTTTTAATTGAACAGCTTAAGCTTGCGCAGCAATACAACTTGCCAGTCTTACTGCATGTTAGAAAAGCGCATCAAGAGCTGCTTAAGGTGCTTAAACAGTACCCCTTACCTCGTGGCGCAATTGTGCACGGTTTTACGGGCAGTTATGAGCAAGGAATGGAATATATCAAGCTTGGTTTGCATCTTGGGATTGGTGGCTCGATTACCTACCCAAGAGCCAATAAAACGCGCATGGCATTCGCTCGCTTTCCTTTAGAAAGCTTAGTTTTTGAAACCGATGCACCAGATATGCCACTTAGTGGACATCAAGGTGAAGCAAATCAGCCCAAATTTGCCAAAGATGTTCTATCTTCTTTTATATTGCTCCGAAATGAGTCCGAGCAAACGATTAGCAAAATAGCAGCAAAAACGACCAAAGAAATGTTTAATTATTGAGTGTTTAATGTTGATTTTATATGAATGCACTCATTTAAACGGTTGCGTTTTGTGATTGGTGTCTCAATTGTTAATGTATAGTTCGTGTTGTGTGGTAAAAAGTGCGAGGTGGGTACTACTTTTACTTGGTTCGATAAGTATAATCGCCTCCGCTTTTGAGCTCCACTTTGTAACACGCCAACAAATAACATAAGGAAGTCATAAACTATGAGCCTGTTTATGAGCCTAGTCGGTATGGTAGTGCTTCTTGCTATTGCATTTGCATTTTCATCTAACCGCAAAGCTATCAACTTAAGAACAGTGGGTGGCGCATTCGCTATCCAATTCGTACTTGGTGCATTTGTTCTTTACGTACCTTGGGGTCGCGACCTTCTAAACGGTTTCTCTCAAGGTGTATCTAACGTTATCAACTACGGTAACGATGGTATCTCTTTCCTATTCGGTGGTCTTGTTTCTGACAAGATGTTCGAAGTATTTGGTGGCGGCGGCTTCATCTTCGCATTCCGTGTACTTCCAACACTGATCTTCTTCTCAGCACTAATTTCAGTACTGTACTACCTAGGCATCATGCAATGGGTTATTAAAATCCTTGGTGGTGGTCTACAAAAGGCACTAGGTACATCTCGCGCTGAATCAATGTCTGCAGCAGCTAACATTTTCGTAGGTCAAACTGAAGCGCCACTAGTTGTGCGTCCATTTGTTCCTAAGATGACGCAATCTGAGCTATTTGCAGTAATGTGTGGTGGTCTAGCATCAGTAGCTGGTGGTGTACTAGCTGGTTACGCATCTATGGGCGTGCCTCTAGAGTACCTAGTAGCAGCATCATTCATGGCGGCACCTGGTGGTCTACTATTCGCTAAGATCCTTCACCCAGAAACCGATCAGCCTGAAGAAGATATTCAAGCAGCAATGGACGGTGGTGACGACAAACCAACTAACGTTATCGACGCAGCAGCGGGCGGCGCGGCATCAGGTCTACAACTAGCACTAAACGTAGGTGCAATGCTTATCGCATTCGTAGGTCTAATCGCACTAGTGAACGGTATGCTAGGTGGTATTGGTGGTTGGTTCGGTATGCCTGAACTGACGCTAGAGCTAATCCTAGGTTACGCATTCTCTCCACTAGCATTCCTAATCGGTGTGCCTTGGGATGAAGCGATTGTTGCGGGTTCATTTATCGGTCAAAAACTGGTTATCAACGAATTCGTAGCGTACCTAAACTTCACACCATACATTGGTGAAACAGCTCAAGTTGTAGCTGAAACGGGTCAAGTAATGTCTGATAAGACAGTTGCTATCATCTCGTTCGCTCTATGTGGCTTCGCTAACCTATCGTCTATCGCAATCCTACTAGGTGGTCTAGGTAGCTTGGCTCCTAACCGTCGTGGCGATATCGCACGTATGGGTATGAAAGCAGTTCTTGCTGGTACATTATCTAACCTAATGGCAGCAACAATTGCAGGCTTCTGTCTAAGCCTTGCTGCTCTATAATTAAGAGTCAGTTTAATATAGACGCCACTTGAAATTATGCCCTGTAGCACTCATATGCTGCGGGGCATTTTTTGTTTTTGCTTAGAGTAACTTTTCCTTTCACAAGGCTTGTGAATAAAGGTGAGTACTCGGTAAAAGATTTTTGAGATACAAACCGTTTGCGCTCTATTTGCCACTACAGTTTTGCGCGGATTCTTTATATGGTTAGATTCGTTGATAGAATTTGGATTGAATTACGTTCAAATCAGCAATGAATTCTCACCACCGGATAAATGATTTATCCGGCAGCGCATATAGCGCAAGCCAAGGGCGACGTTATATGATATTAGAGACACCGCAATCATAGATTGTTGTGCCATAGGCCAAACTGGTACTGTGCGGTGACAAGGATAGCAATTGGGGCAAATTCGCTGTTTGCCACCGAGTCTTCAAGGAACCAAGTCCGTTCATCAATAACTGCTTTCTCTGCCTATACTCAGAGAGCGGAGAAACAGTCACATTTTTGAATATTGATCGGAGATAGAAATGAGCGATTTAAAAGCAGCAGCGTTACGTGCACTTCAACTAATGGACCTAACGACGCTAAATGACGACGACACAGATGCGAAAGTAATTTCACTTTGTCATGATGCTAAGACAGCAGTAGGCAACACAGCTGCAATCTGTATTTACCCTCGCTTTATTCCTATTGCTAAGAAGACACTTCGTGAACAAGGTACGCCAGACGTACGTATCGCAACAGTAACTAACTTCCCTCACGGTAACGATGATATCGAAATCGCAGTAGCGGAAACAAAAGCTGCAGTTGCATACGGTGCAGATGAAGTAGACGTAGTATTCCCTTACCGTGCGCTAATCGCAGGTAACGAAGAAGTAGGCTTTGAGCTAGTTAAGCAATGTAAAGCAGCGTGTGGTGACAGCGTTCTACTTAAAGTAATCATCGAAACAGGTGAGCTTAAAGAAGAAGCGCTAATCAAGAAAGCATCACAAATCTGTATCGAAGCAGGTGCTGACTTCATTAAAACTTCAACTGGTAAAGTGCCAGTGAATGCAACACCAGAATACGCGCGCATGATGCTAGAAGTGATTCGTGACATGAACGTAGCTGAGACTGTTGGTTTCAAACCTGCGGGTGGTGTACGTACTGCAGAAGATGCGCAAGCATACCTAGCAATGGCTGACGAAATCCTAGGTGATAACTGGGTTGATGCTCGTCACTACCGTTTTGGTGCATCAAGCCTACTGACTAACCTTCTTAATACATTAGAAGTGACAGACGAGAAAGCTGACCCAACAGCATATTAATATCTTCACCATAGGTGAAAATTTAGTCTGTTTGATGAAGTGGTGCTAGCCACCACTTCAATCTCTACCTCTTTACCTTACAACCTTACTCATGCGAGTACGGGAGGACCTAATGTATTTACCACAAGAGATCATTCGTAAAAAGCGTGATGGCGAAGTGCTAACCGCTGACGAAATTAACTTCTTTATCCAAGGCGTTGCCAACAACACCGTTTCTGAAGGTCAAATCGCAGCGTTTGCGATGACGATTTTCTTCAATGAGATGACTATGGATGAGCGAATTGCACTGACTTGTGCGATGCGTGATTCTGGCATGGTTATCGATTGGAGCCACATGAACTTTGGTGGTCCAATTGTTGATAAACACTCAACCGGTGGTGTGGGCGATGTGACTTCACTGATGCTTGGCCCTATGGTGGCAGCATGTGGTGGCTTTGTACCAATGATTTCTGGACGTGGTCTAGGACACACAGGCGGCACGCTGGATAAGCTTGAGTCGATCCCCGGCTACAACATTACTCCGACTAACGAAGTGTTTGGTCAGGTAACAAAAGATGCAGGTGTCGCGATTATCGGTCAAACCGGCGATCTTGCACCAGCGGACAAACGTGTATACGCAACGCGTGATATTACAGCCACAGTAGACAACATCTCTCTCATTACTGCGTCAATTCTATCGAAGAAACTGGCGGCAGGTCTTGAGTCTCTTGTGATGGATGTAAAAGTAGGTTCTGGCGCATTTATGCCAACTTATGAAGCATCTGAAGAACTCGCGAAGTCTATTGTTGCGGTAGCAAATGGTGCTGGCACTAAAACCACGGCAATTCTAACTGACATGAACCAAGTGTTGGCTTCCTCAGCGGGTAACGCAGTAGAAGTACGTGAAGCGGTACGTTTCCTAACCGGTGAGTACCGCAACCCGCGTCTACTTGAAGTGACGTTGGCATCGTGCGCGGAAATGCTAGTACTTGGTAAGCTTGCTGACAATACAGAACAAGCCAATGCCAAGCTGATGGAAGTATTAGACAACGGTAAAGCGGCTGAGTGCTTCGGTAAAATGGTCGCAGGTCTTGGCGGTCCTGCAGATTTTGTTGAAAATTACGACAACTACCTAGAAAAAGCACCAATTATCAAGCCAGTATTTGCTGAGCAAACCGGTGTGGTTTCGGCGATGGATACTCGTGCGATTGGCATGGCTGTGGTTTCTATGGGTGGCGGTCGCCGCGTTGCGACAGATGCGATTGATTACGCAGTTGGTTTCGATGGCTTTATTCGTTTGGGTGAAGTTGCCGATGAGAATAAACCACTAGCGATTATCCATGCTCGCAGTGAAGAGCAGTGGCAAGATGCTGCAAACGCACTACGTAAAGCAATGACGATTGGTGGTGAGTACACCCCAACGCCAAATGTGTACTGCCAAATCCGCGCAGAAGACGTTTAATATCAACAAGGCCTGCTTTCACAATATCGATTCCTAAGTGGGCCTGAGGAATAAGCAATGAAAAGAGCATTTATTTTAGTCCTAGACTCATTTGGTATCGGTGCAACGGCTGATGCTGACAAGTTCGGTGATGTGGGTTCAGATACGCTAGGTCACATTGCGGAGCAATGTGATAAAGGTTTGGCTGATAACGACCAACGCAGTGGCATGTTGCAGCTACCAAACCTATCTAAGCTTGGTTTGGCAATGGCGCACAAAGAGTCAACTGGTAGCTTTGCACCTGGTTTAGATGCGGATGCAGAGATCATCGGCGCTTACGGTCATGCAGCAGAGCTATCTTCGGGTAAAGATACTCCGTCTGGTCACTGGGAAATTGCAGGCGTGCCAGTACTGTTTGAATGGGGTTACTTCACTGACAAAGCGAACAGCTTCCCGAAAGAGTTAACCGATCGCATTCTTGCTCGCGCGGGTCTAGATGATTTCCTTGGCAACTGCCATGCATCAGGCACACAAGTACTGGATGATCTTGGTGAAGAACACATGAAAACTGGCTTGCCAATTTTCTACACTTCAGCAGACTCAGTTTTCCAAATTGCTTGTCACGAAGAGACGTTTGGTCTTGAGCGCCTATTAGAGCTTTGCCAAATTGCGCGTGAAGAGCTAGCGGATTACAACATTGGTCGTGTTATTGCACGTCCATTTATTGGTCCTGGTAAAGGTCAGTTTGAGCGTACTGGTAACCGTCGCGATCTTTCTGTTGAGCCGCCGGCTGCGACTGTGTTGCAAAAGCTAGCAGAAGAGAAGCAAGGTGAAGTGATATCAATTGGTAAGATTGCTGATATCTACGCAAACTGTGGCATCACCAAGAAAGTGAAGGCAACTGGTATTCCTGCACTGTTTGAAGCAACGCTTGAGCAGATCAAAGCGGCAGGTGACAATACCATAGTATTCACTAACTTTGTTGATTTTGACTCAGCATACGGTCACCGTCGTGATGTTGCGGGCTACGCAGCAGCACTGGAATACTTCGACGGTCGCATCAACGAAGTACTAGAATTGATGCAAGAAGATGACATCTTGATCCTAACCGCTGACCATGGTTGTGACCCAACGTGGCAAGGTACTGACCATACTCGTGAGCACATCCCAGTGTTGGTTTACGGTCAAAAGATCCCTGCGGGCTCATTAGGTCGTCGTGAATCATTTGCTGATATTGGTCAGACTTTAGCAGAATATTTTGCTACGTCACCAATGGATTACGGTAAGAGCTTCTTGTAAATTAGACACTCAAGCATAGATAGATGCTTGAGTCAGAGTAAACTGAATATTATTGGCGTCAATGCCGTTCATTTGGCGCCTTCTTCTATATTGAAAAGGAAAATACGATGGCAACTCCACATATTAATGCTGAAATGGGTGCATTTGCAGATGTAGTACTAATGCCGGGTGACCCGCTACGTGCTAAATACATTGCAGAAACATTCCTAGAAGACGTAGTTCAAGTATGTGATGTTCGTAACATGTTCGGTTACACAGGCACTTACAAAGGTCGTAAGATCTCTGTAATGGGTCATGGTATGGGTATTCCTTCATGCTCAATCTACGTGACTGAGCTAATCAAAGACTTCGGTGTGAAGAAAGTGATTCGCGTGGGCAGCTGTGGTGCTGTAAACGAAGACATCAAAGTACGCGACGTTGTGATCGGTATGGGTGCTTGTACTGACTCTAAAGTAAACCGTATCCGTTTCAAAGGTCATGACTTTGCTGCTATCGCGGATTACAAAATGGTTCGCGCAGCAGAAGAAGCAGCGAAAGCTCGTGGTATCGATGTAAAAGTAGGTAACCTATTCTCAGCTGAGCTTTTCTACACACCAGATCCAGAAATGTTCGACGTAATGGACAAGTACGGCATCGTGGGTGTTGAAATGGAAGCAGCTGGTATCTACGGCGTTGCTGCAGAATACGGCGCGAAAGCACTGACTATCTGTACTGTTTCTGACCACATCAAAACAGGTGAGCAAACCACTTCTGAAGAGCGTCAAAACACGTTCAACGAGATGATGCTTATCGCGCTAGATTCAGTTCTACTAGGCGACGAAGAGTAATCGAGCGAAGCTCTAGGAACGCGATGCTTACGGAGCTTGGAACGTTTCACTTTACGGAACACTGAGCTACGGATAAGCAAAACTGCATAAGAATTATAAGGGTTGGCTTAAGTGCCAGCCCTTTTTTATGCGTATACGTTTTTTCACCTGTCATTGTTGATATAAATAGCGTTGCTAAAAGTTGTCATTCTCGAGAGCGCAGCGAGTCGGGAATCTTACTTTTGTTTATGCATGGTATTGAATGACAAGCGGATAGCGCTATGCTTTCCCGCATCCCGCATCCCGCATCCCGCATCCCGCATCCCGCATCCGTAGCGTCAGCGTTCCCAAATGAAAAAAAACCGGCTTGCGCCGGTTTCTATCTAATTCATATCTTTCAGTAGCAAGTTCTCGCCTTTGCTTTTTGGCTTGCGGCGAATAATAAACGCCAGCAAGAAACCAGCGATAAAACTTACCCCTACCATTGAGTACATGTAGCGATCGCTTTTACGATAGTAGTGATCAGAAAACGCGGTAAGTTTGCCTGTCTCAAAGGTCATACGGATAAAGCCGACAATCACGTTGTCGTGCATGATTGGCTCAACCAATTGTTGGCGACCAATACGCGCTGTTTCTAACGGCGTGTCTAAACCGAGGATTTCTCGTACTGACTTGGCTTGATCGCTTGAAGCTAAGCGAATGCCTTCAGCGTCATAAATAGTGGCGTCAAAAACCAATTTGTCTTCAGCAAGCTGATTGGTCAGATTAAGCAGTCGTTCTTGGTCAGCATCAGCGATCATCGCGCCAGCTGAGAGTGAGGCTTGCGAGATCAAAACCTTAGTTAACGTTTCCAACTGATTGGTCTGGATCTGTTCGTTACCTTTAGTGATTTTGACGCTGTTCACCGCAATCATGGCACCGCCAGCTAGCAAGAAAAGAATGGCTAGCACCCGCATTGCCATGCGAAATGAAAACAAGGAAGAGTCCATAAGTTACCTGCTAAACTTCACTACACTCTGCTTTGATGGTAGTGATAATTGGGCAAAAATCTATATTTATCGAGTACAGTGCGCATATTGAGACTTGCGCAACCAAATTGCAATAGGGTAACTTGGAAGCAACGTTAATAGGAATGCTTTACATGGATATGTTGAAAAAATTGACGGTTAAACGTCATACCACACTATTGAACCGCTTACCGGAAGTGCAATCATCGACCAACTTTGACCGCTCTAAAGCGGGTTGGATTGTTTTTGGCGAGTACTTAAGCGCAAAACAATTTGAAGATATCGACTTCTTTACCGGCGAGTACAACGCGATTGTTGATGTTTGGAAAGTTGGCGCGTATGAAGTCGCCTTAATGGCCGGTGAACTGACGGTTGAATTAGAAAAGATCCTGCAAGCACTTGAGCTTGATTATGCTTCGCTGCGTGAGTTTCCTGAACTGACCAAACCGGGTCTTATCGTGTTTGATATGGACTCAACGGCGATTCAAATTGAGTGCATCGACGAGATTGCTAAACTTGCTGGCGTGGGCGAAGAAGTAGCTGAAGTCACTGAGCGTGCGATGCAAGGTGAGTTGGATTTCGAGCAGAGCTTGCGCCAACGGGTTGGCAAATTGGCCGGTGCTGACGAGTCGATTCTTGAGCAAGTTAGGCAGTCGCTGCCTTTAATGCCAGATTTCCCAGAACTGATTGCCACACTGCAACAGTTTGGCTGGAAAACCGCTATCGCTTCGGGCGGCTTCACTTACTTTTCAGATCACCTCAAGCAACTGGTCAATCTCGATTTTGCTCAATCAAACCAGCTAGAAATTGTTGATGGTAAGTTGACTGGTAAGGTACTTGGCGAAGTGGTGAGTGCGCAAACTAAAGCCGAGATTTTAGTGCAACTGGCAGAGCAGTATGATGTAGAGCTGCATAATACGGTTGCGGTTGGCGATGGCGCCAATGACTTAGTGATGATGAGTGCAGCGGGTTTAGGGATTGCTTATCATGCCAAGCCTAAAGTAGAGCAGCAGGCGCAGACCGCGATACGCTATATTGGTTTGGGTGGGGTGCTGTGTATTTTGTCGGCGCAATTGCTCAAGCAGCAGAAAGTGAGCTTTAAGCCGCTACCGTAAGAAAGAAAAAGCAGTAACTAGACGAAAAGTCGTAATCAGAAAAAAGCGAGCACGGGTTGCTCGCTTTTTCTTTTGACTATGACCCGTCCTAAATAAGGTTGACACAACCCAATCAGAAAATTGGAGAGTGTTATGAAATCAGCAGCTAGACGAACCCAACGTGACTATTCACTCGCTTTTAAATTGGATGTCGTTGACCAAGTTGAAAGAGGTGAACTGACTTATAAACAGGCTCAAGAGAAGTACGGCATACAAGGTTGTTCTACAGTATTAGTGTGGCTCCGAAAACACG
>NZ_QLYZ01000002.1 GCF_003350325.1 Vibrio rhodolitus
TTGTGAGAAATGATCTTTGCTGCTGGTGGCACGCTTTCCATTAGTTCTTTATTGACCGTAACAGGTTTAATCGATGCTGGTGGATTGGCTATAGCGGTTTTCCACGCGACGTTAATCTGTGTTGCCGACGGCAACTTTTCTTGGTTTTCTGGTTTGATTTGTGCAATCACCAGAGGGTTTAGCTCACTGACCATCTGCTTTAGATGCAAATTGACATCTGGCAGTGAAATCTCATCACTCAAGCGTTTAACGGTTTGAGCGAACTCATCAGTGTCCAGTTGCGGTGATTGTGCTCGTAAGCGATTAAAGATCGACATTAATACACGGCGGTTGGTGGTGTCTCGCAGTGAATCCGCCATTTGGGTATAACGATTGGTAATACTTTGCTTAACCGTTGTCAGATCAGAATCTGAAAATCCATGTTCAGCATAACGGCTCAGCTCAGAGAACGCTTCATCAATTGACGCTGCATAATCTTCACCAGTTAACAAAACCATTAGGCGGTTGTTGCGATAGCCAGTGGCGATAGGGCGAGCCATCATCATCATCTTGCTCACGTGTTCACTTTCCACTTGGTATTGCTCGCGCAAACGCTTATTCAGCGCTTGCATGGTGATTTCGTTCAGCAACTGTGCCTTTAGTTCCGCTTCAGTGTGCGGTTCTTTTTCATGAGCTCTAAAGTTGAACGAAAGTACTTCAGTGGTGATTTCACTATCTGCTATTACTTCCAAGCGCACTCGATTATCGAGAGGAATTGTTAGATCTGGGCGTTGCGGCAGTGTTTTTGCCGGTAAAGAGCCAAAGTGACGCTTAAGCAGTTGCTCAACTTGAGTTTGATTGGTGGCACCGACCACAATTAGGGTCATATTGTTTGGGTGATACCAATCTTGCCAAAATGCTTCAATGCGGCTGGCATCAACGTGGCGCACTAACTCCATATCGCCTATTGGCTCACGTTCGCCAAATCGACTCCCCTGTAAGAGAATTTCACGGTTTGCTGTGCCCAAACGCGCCATCATATTTAGACCACTGCGCCATTCTTCTTCAACCACAGGGCGCTCTTTTTCGAGTTCGTTTTGAGCAAAAACTAGCGAACTGGCCTGCTCGGCGAGCATGTCAAAGCCTTCGTTCAACATTTGCTCTGAGTTGTTTGGCAAGTGAAGAAAGTACGACGTGGTGTAGTATTCGGTCATCGCGTTGACGTCACGACCAAAGACCATGCCCAGCGCTTCTTGGTGCTCAATCAGCGTATTGGCTGGGTACTTCTCAGTACCATTGAAAGCCATGTGCTCGACTAAATGAGCAATGCCTTTTTGGTCATCCGCTTCATCAAGAGAGCCTGCATGTACCACAAGTTGCATCGATACACGGTTTTGTGGTCGCTCGTTTTCAACCAGAATGTAGCGCATGCCATTACTTAGTTGACCTTGGATCAAATCTTGGCGCAACGTTAAGGCAGTATCTTGAGGCAGCGAGCTTGTATAGTAATTGCAGCCTGAAAGGCCAACGCATGCCGCGATAATTATTGAAATATACTTCATAGAGAAAATAGCGCTATTGGCGCAAATCCTTGTTGTTTAGAAAGTTAAGGAAAGTAATCGGTTTAGTTTCGAATCGGCTTAGTTTCGTACGTTGATGTTCAACCAAACTTGTCGACCTGAGTTGTAATGCTCATTTGGAATATTGTTACCAAGCTGAATTCCTGACACAGAGACAACTTCTTGGGTGTTAAGTAGGTTGGTGACGCTTAAGCCCAGTACGACGTGATCATCGAGTTGAGTCGGAGTCCAGTTGACTGCCATATCCCAAGTCACAAGGTCATCTAACTCTGTGGTTGCCAGAGAGTTAACGGACTCCATTTGCCCATCGATCTCGACGCTCGCCATGCCTTGAAACGCGGTGGTTTTTTTACCTTGTTGGTAGTTAACACGGTTGTTCCACACTAAGCCGATGTCCTGCCAATACATATTGAGGTCAAGGCTACTTTTGATTGGCGATTGGTAGCCACTGACATCCATTTCGCCATAGCGAACCAGTTGTCCATCAATAAGCACCCAGTCATCTTGGAAACCGCTATTTAGGTCATTACCTTGATCGTAAGTCGCTTTTAGATCGCCATGACCACGGCGGTGGTTGTAGGAAACTTTCCAGTTGGCGCTAAAGTGACCGCCCGCGAGTTCATAAGGCTGGATTGTCGCAGCTTCAAAGCTGACAATTTGATCATCACTTTTTACGTTGTTATGGATAGTCGCGGTGCCCTCTGCTGAATCGGTTGAATAAGAAAGCCCGTCTCTTTGCTGACGATAGATATAGACGGTATTCAGTGCAAAGTTGTTTACATCAACAGCCCATGATGCGGTGTATTCATCAGAATAAGGGACATCAGCTTGGCTAAGTTCTAAGCCTTCATACTCAGTGGTGGTTTGACAAGTCAGATTATCTGGGGATAGGTTTTGCCAGTTACCATCGTTAGGAGTACAGCTTCTTGAGTTTGATTGGTACTTTTTCTGCTCAGCCTTTAATGCCCAGCCTAATAAGTTGGCACTGTAGTAGCGGTTAGCACCTAACGTAAGTCGGTTGGTGTCAACCAAATTAAAGTCCCAACTGGTGTTTAAACGCGGAGAAAAAACGGTAGCATCGAAAACACTCATATGATCTAAACGACCACCTAGATAGAGTCCCCAACGATCCCATTGCATTTGGTTACTGGCAAATAGGCTATATTGCTGCGCATCAGCATGGTAGTTAGCACCGTCGTAACGAGTCAGTGTTGAGATAACAGGGTTACCCGGCACGATTTCTTGATGCTGATAGACAACATGATCTTCTGGTCTGTCGACAGTCCCAACTTGATGGCTTGCTTCTACGCCAATGCTAGGGATACTCTCGATGCCATAGAACATGACGGGATCACCATGCAGTGCGGATTTGAACTGATAAGAATCTTGCTTTTGCTCTAGATTACCGTAGCTACCTTGGTTGCTAAACTCGAAACCACTGCTTGTGCGTTTCATATAAGTAACGAAATAGTCGCTATCGGCATTGCGCTCGTCCGTTAATTGGTCATAAGAGAGAACATTTTCCCATTGACCAAACGGCAAGCTGCGCTCTACTTTAATGGTGCCGCCAAAACCAGTATGTGAGTTGGTTGTTTCACTATTTTTCTGCGGTGCATTGTCACTGTGTGAGTCATTCATAAAGTTATTGCTTTGATGATTTGCATAGCGCAGGTCGGTTGTCGTCTGCCAGTCGCCTTGTTGCCATACATGAGTCACAAAGATGTTATCCATCGTTTGGTCAACGTCTTTATTCTGCTCAAGTGGAATTTCAGACACTTGGTGACTGACATTTATTGCCAGTTTTTGCGTATCGCTAATCGCTCCGCCAAGGTGCAGGGCATGCATACGTTTTTGGAAATTAGGTTGATATTTTCCTGAACCATCAATGGGAGTGCCGTAGGAATCTTTAAAGTTTTCACCTACTTTTTGCGGGCTATTCCAATCGCTATCGTTCATGCGGAAACTGTAATCGATAGTAAAATCATCGGTTGGCTTACGCAGTTCAGCGTTGACTACACCGCCAGTAAAGCCGCCATGTTCAGCGCCAATGTTATGATCGAGCACCTCAATGCTATCGACAAGATTGGTATCGACAAAATAACCAGAGGTATGACCGGAGGTCAGTTCGGTCGGCAGTTCGTTATCGTTGCCAAAAGTGGTGGAGTTGTTTACACCTACGCCGCCAATGGTATATTTGGTTTGGTGTGGGCGTGCACCCGAAATCGAGATCTCTTCCGGTTTTAAATCACCGCCTTGCATTGAACTTTGCGCATCATCGATACCGATTCGAGGCTCATGTTTTAGTGCTTGTGAGATGGATGGGTTGTCAATGGGTGCTTGCTCAAGCTCTTCGCGATCAACGGTGATTTGCGAGCCCGTGACAACCACTACCTCAAGATGCGGTTTTTCTGTCTGTGTGCTAGTTTGGCTTTCTTGGGCGAGTGCTGTGTGGCCGTATAGTGCGGAACATACGCCTATAAAAATTGGGGTTAATTTGTGGTAGCTATCCATAGATCCTACTGCTTTCTGATGAAAAGATGAACGATAGTGGTGCTTTGCTAAAATCTTAACGAATATAGTAATAAGTATGATAACCATTATCATTTAGATTGCGTATCATCCACAATTATGGCTTTGATGCAAGGAAATATTGATAGATCAGATAGTAAATGAGCAAAGATGCGTTAAAAAACACACCTTTGTCACGCTGTTGTTACGAGTGGTTAGCATTTAAATCGTTGCGATTGAAATGATTGTGCTGAAATTGGGGCACAAAAAAAGCCATCAAATTCCTTTGATGGCTTCATTTAGCTTTTGGCGTTAGAAGGTCTGAAGCGACTAATTACCACATCAGATCGTCAGGAACGACGAAGTCTGCATATGGGTCATCTTCATCGACGCTATCGGTTTGTTTTTCTTTCTGGTCGATAATCGCCGTTTCATCACGTTGGGAGATTTTATCTGCCACGGCACTTGGGATCACAACATAGCTATCTTCTGTGCGAGCAATCGCCAAAATACCTTTGCTCAGTTGATCACGAACAAGCTGCTCGACATAAAGAGACTTGACGAGAGTGCCATCAGTAAAGTTGTATTTGATATCACCATCGCCTAGATCGATTTTGTTCATTTCAATCAATTGCTTGATTTGTGACTGAATCTCTTTGTTTAGACGCTGCTCATTTTGTTGAGCACTTAGCTCTTTGTCACGCTCTTGTTGAAGGCGCTTGTTTTCTTCGACCGCGGCTTTTACTTCACGTGCTTGTACGCGAGATTTCTTTGAGCCTTTTTTTGCCTTCTTTAATTTTTTTTCGTTAACAAGACCTGCTTTTAGCATTTGCTCTTGGAGTGTCAGTTTTGCCATGGTGTTCTCTGTAAGTTGGACTTGCGATAATTCTACATGACAGACCAGCGCAAAATAAAGTGGGGATTGCACTGAGCATGTATCATCTATCTTAGAACGACGGGATTTTTCGCATCAAATGTTGTGACTAAATCAGATAGGGAGATGCTTTGAACTCCTGCATTTCGCTCAGGTTTTCTTTTGCTTCGATCGTAGCTTTCGTAATATCGCCAGACTCCCATGGCGCAGTGCCATAGCTAAACTGAATGCTTTCACGGTCACAAGCACGCATAAATTGGTCGATAAATTTTCGTGCACTCTCAATGTCTATAATCGCGATGAATTCATCTCCACCTACACGATAAGCATAACCAATGTCATTACAGCAATTTATTAATTGGTCACCAAAGGTATAGAGTAACTTATCGCCAAAGTTATGCCCTCTTTCATTATTTAACTCATTGAGATTGTCGATATCGAAATAGAAAAGCTGATAATTACCCTTAGGTATAATTTTTAAAGCCGCTCTTGTATAGCAGTTGGTTAAATTGTCGGTCAGAGCCAATTTGTTCACTTGGCGCAAATAGTTGTACGAACCGATAATAATACATGCATAAGCGCCAATTAGTAGGGCTTCATCTAACAGAGCATCAGCAAAAGGGAAACGGCTACTAATGTGAATGTCAATAAAGACGATTTCTGTTAAAGCATCATAAATGCCGTTCAAGATAGCGAGGATGATGCCAGTGCGAATGATTTGGGAGCTGATGACGCCTTTAGCGATAGACGCTAAGACTAATACACAATAGAGGCGAGTGACTTCTAGGATATAGTCGTAAGTCGATTCAATTTCGATATCAAGCGTAAATACGGGTACCCAAGCTAAAATCGGTACAATCAAAAAAATGGCTAGTTTGTTGAGCAAACCGGACGTAATTTGATTGTCATTATATAGCTCACGCATGTCTAAACCTAAATCCCAATTTTAGAAAGAAATGTTGTTTTTTCATTATAACGACTTTTATCTTTGCCAAGTCAATTAATAACAATGATAAATTTGTGGTTATTTGCTTTAGGTAATTAAATGTGAACTGTCTCCAGCAATTTGTGTATCAAATGAAAATGAAATACAACCTCTAGCATATATATTATTCACAATAGATAATTTACGTAATTACATTTACAAACGTTACATTAGATAGGCAGTGGGTGCTTTTTTACTTGGTAAGGTGAAGAGCATCCTTGGTGATTATTAAGCAGTAAGGAAAGGAAAATGAATCAGCACCAGCGTGCATTTTTAGACTCTTATCTATCAACTCTGACCGATGATCAACGGGCGGCAATCCCTCAAGTCTATGCAGAACATTTTTGCGCCGATGAATATAATGCCAACGAGTGCGCCCGCTTGGTTGCTCAAGGGATCAAACGAGCATCGTGCAGCTTGAAACAGGGTTACGATCTTGATCAGGAGCCACTGCCTAAAGTCGGCAGATTAACGGTTGTGCTTAATTGGCAGCAAGAGCCAGTTTGCATTACTCGCCATACAGACGTTCAAATTTGTCCATTTAACCAGGTAACTGCCGAGTTTGCTGCGTTAGAAGGCGAGGGAGATGGCAGTTATCAATGGTGGCACAAGGCACATATCAAGTTTTTCACTCAGTATGCGCATGAAGTGGGCGCAACCTTTAATGAAAACTCGGAACTGGTTTTGGAGAAATTTGAAAAGGTTTATCCTTAGCTTATGAATCATCGATTTTTAGTATATTTAATCAATGTTAGCGTCAAGTTACGGCGATTATGTGTGCAGTTAGATGCATTTGGATAAGTTTTTGTAGCGCAATATAAGGCTTGGGAATACAATCCTGTTTTTAAAATTGCAGTAACTTTTCTAAATGAATAGAGCAAATGTTGCAGGGACAATCATAGCCACTAGTGGCTTTGCGGCGTTTCTATTTTTGTTTGCATCCGGGAGCAATGTGCCCTTGATGCAATGGCCAATCGAAGCGTTGCAGGGACTTGCATTCACCTTCGCTTGGGGGCTTGGTGTACCAAGCTATCTTGCTTATGGGCTGTCAGTGGTGTTGATGGTCGCCGTCTTTTACAGTTTTTTTCGCATTGGTAAGCGAGTCTCTCAACTGTTTCTTAAGTAAGATATTTTAGCGTTAATGAAAAAGCCCAACTTAGTGTTGGGCTTGTTGTATCTAGTCTTCCAATTCGCCTGCTTGTTGCGCTTGTCTAACTAAATTTTGACGTTCAGCTTCCGTTTCTGATATCAATTGAGTTTCCTTTTCAATCTGCTCCTCAATTGCTTGAGGATTAAAAACAAAGTACTTATTCGTATGCATAAGTGACCTCAATCTATTGTTAGTGCTGACACTACTAGCTGCTGAAAACGAAAATTCTTGCGTCAATTTCGTGCCGGATACCTTAATTGAAGCTCATGATCCCCACATCCTCCACCTAGAAAATATTTTAGGCGTAGATCACAGTATGAGAGGGATGAGGAACAAGGCTGAGTGCGCCTTTGCTAGCGGAGAAATAAAAAGGCCGGCAGTATACGCCGACCTTGAATTTGCTATAACAAGCTTTACATTACGTTAACCGAGCGATTATACGTCGTAAGTTGTTGATGCTGTGTTACCGCCTGTACCTGTCCAGTTAGTGTGGAAGAATTCACCACGTGCACGGTCAGTACGCTCGTAAGTGTGAGCACCGAAGTAGTCACGTTGAGCTTGTAGCAAGTTAGCTGGTAGACGCGCAGTAGTGTAACCATCTAGGAAGGTTAGTGCAGAAGTCGTACATGGCATTGGGATGCCATTTTCTAGTGACTTAGCTGCTACTTTACGCCA
Organism: Vibrio rhodolitus; assembly: GCF_003350325.1. Taxonomy (GTDB): domain Bacteria; phylum Pseudomonadota; class Gammaproteobacteria; order Enterobacterales; family Vibrionaceae; genus Vibrio; species Vibrio rhodolitus. The sequence continues at coordinate 7,752 of NZ_QLYZ01000002.1, forward strand.
TGCGCTTAGGCTGCCTTGTAGGATGTTTTTGAAGTACTCATCTGAACCTAGGAATGCAAGTTCAGGGTTCGCTTCGTATGCATCACGGATGTTACCTAGGAATGCACTGCGGATGATACAACCACCACGCCACATTAGTGCTACGTTACCGTAGTTTAGGTCCCAGCCATTTTCGTTTGAAGCTTCACGCATTAGCATAAAGCCTTGAGCGTAAGAGATGATCTTAGACGCAAGTAGCGCTTGGCGTAGAGCGTCAACCCACTCTTGCTTATCACCTTCAACTGGTGCAATAGTCTTGCCGAATAGTTGCTCAGCTTCAACACGCTGGTCTTTCAGAGCAGATAGGCAACGTGCGAATACTGACTCAGAGATAAGCGTCAGTGGAATGCCTAGGTCAAGTGCGTTGATACCTGTCCATTTACCGGTACCTTTTTGGCCCGCGGTATCTAGGATTTTCTCAACTAGCGCTTCACCGTCTTCATCTTTGTAGCCAAGGATGTCAGCAGTGATTTCTACAAGGTAGCTGTTTAGTTCAGTTTGGTTCCATTCAGCAAATACAGCCTGCATTTCATCAGCAGACATACCTAGGCCATCTTTCATGAACTGGTAAGCTTCAGTGATAAGCTGCATATCGCCGTATTCGATACCGTTGTGTACCATTTTAACGAAGTGACCAGCGCCATCGTTACCAACCCAGTCACAGCAAGGCTCGCCAGCATCAGTTTTTGCTGAGATAGCTTGGAAGATAGGCTTAACCGCTTCCCAAGCTTCAGGTGCGCCGCCAGGCATGATAGAAGGACCAAATCGAGCACCTTCTTCACCACCAGATACACCCGTACCGATAAAGTGAATACCTTTCTCGCGCAGAGCTGCAACGCGACGGTTTGTGTCAGGGTAGTTAGTGTTACCACCATCAATGATGATGTCACCTTTGTCTAGTAGCGGAGTTAGTGCGTCGATAAATGCATCAACAACGTCACCAGCGCGAACCATAAGCATCACTTTACGTGGTGTTTCTAGCTTCTCTACTAATTCTTCTAGTGAGTATGCGCCAACGATGTTGGTATCTTTCGCTGGACCTTCTAGAAACTCGTCTACTTTCGCAGCTGTACGGTTATGAGCTACCACTTTAAAGCCATGGTCGTTCATGTTTAGGATAAGGTTTTGACCCATAACTGCTAGGCCAATTACACCGATATCACCTTTCATTGTCTTTCTCCAATTGTGTCGTACGACGCTCGCGTTAAGCGATTTTTGCTGCTGCGTCTGAATCTAAGTACCACTCGGTTGCGCCAGCGTTAGACTGGATTTTTGCTGCAGGGTAAGGCAGCTCACTCGCCGGAGTAGTGTGAATTTCGTTTACGATGTCAACTTTACCTGCGCCAAGCACTAGGTAGCTGATACGTTTCGCTGCTTCTAAAACCTTCGCTGTTTTTGAAACGCGGATTTGACCTGATTCTGGATGAGAAGCCAGTACTGATAGGTTCTCATCTTGGTAGTTAGTTACGCCAGGGAACAGTGATGCTGTATGACCATCTGCGCCAACACCAAGTAAAATCCAATCAAAGACAGGTGTACCGTTTTCACAAGGGATCACGTCCGCCATCTCTTTTGCAAAGCGCTCCGCTTCTGCTTGCGGCTCATCTTCACCACGAATACGGTGAATGTTCTCTGCTGGAATCGCTACTTGGCTAAACAGAAGTGCATTAGCTTCGCCGTAATTGCTTTCAGCATCATCCGGCGCTACACAACGCTCGTCACCCCACCAAAAGTGCAGGTTTTGCCATTGAATAGAGTCAGCGTATGTCTGGCTTGCAAGCAGCTTAAACAGCATTTTTGGCGTGCTGCCACCTGATAGAGAAATATGCACTGGGCGATTTTGCTCGCTGTATGCTTTCATATCGTTTGCTAGGCTTTCAACAACCTGCTCGGCAGTATCAAAGATCTTATGGTTGATCATAGTTCACAGTAATCCGTGTCTGTAAGGTTTTTACAAGGGTAGCGCCAAGCGCGTCCATCTCGTTGTAGTAAATCGTCTGATTCTTTTGGTCCCCAAGTTCCACATGCGTAACCGAATAGCGATTGTGGATCTTGTTTGAAATCGAGAATAGGTTGAACGTACTGCCAACAAGCTTCTACGGCGTCACTACGGGCGAATAGAGTGGCATCACCGTTTAGTGCATCAAGCAATAAACGCTCATAGGCGGTCAACATTTGTGTCTCTTGTAGGTCAGCGTAGTGGAAGTTCATTTTCACTTCCTTCGCTTTAAAGCCAGCACCTGGCTCTTTTAGACCAAAGCTCATCTGAATGCCTTCATCAGGCTGAATGCGGATGATGAGTTTGTTTTCAGGGGCATCTTGACCAAATACTGGGTGCGGCGTGTTTTTAAAGTGGATAACAACTTCAGTAACACGGGTTGGTAAGCGTTTACCAGTGCGCACATAGAAAGGAACACCGTTCCAACGCCAGTTGTTGATGTATGCTTTTAGACCAACGTAAGTTTCAGTACGAGAATCTTCCGCTACACCAGGCTCTTCACGATAGCCGACTAGGTGTTGACCACGGACATCCGAGGCAGTGTATTGACCCAGTACAAGGTTGTTGCGCAGGTCATGCTCGTCAAGAGGTTTTAGGCACTGAAGTACCTTAACCACTTCATCACGCATTGAGTCTGCATTGATTTGTGCTGGTGGCTCCATACCGACCATAGCAAGCACTTGCAGTAGGTGGTTTTGGAACATGTCGCGCATTGCGCCTGAACCGTCGTAGTAGCCGCCGCGTTCTTCTACACCCAAGAATTCAGCGCCAGTGATTTCAACGTAATCAATAAAGTTACGGTTCCACAGTGGCTCAAACATCGCGTTAGAGAAACGGAATACAAGGAGGTTTTGTACGGTTTCTTTACCTAGGTAATGGTCGATGCGGTAAATTTGGTGCTCTTGGAAGTGTTCATGGATATCTTTATCCAACTGACGTGCCGACTCTAAGTCATAGCCGAATGGCTTCTCGATGATGATGCGTTTCCAACCATCTTCTTCGCTGTTTAGACCATGAGCGGCTAGGCTTGCTGGGATCACACTGTACAGGCTTGGTGGCGTCGCTAGGTAGAATAGAGTATTGCGTTGTTCGAATGCGTATTCGCTAGCAATTTCGTCTAGGCGAGCGGTTAGCTTGCTGTAATCAGCGGTATCTGAAGTATTAATTGCTTGGTAGTGCAGGTGATTAATAAAAGCGTCTAGCGTCGCAGGTTCGGTTTTTTCCATTTCCTGCAGAGAATGCTTTAGTTTTTCACGGTAAGACTCGTCGCTGTATTCAGTGCGGCTTACGCCCAAAATAGCGAAGTTGTCAGGAAGCTGCTTGTTCGCGTAGAGGTGGTATAAGGCTGGGATCAACTTACGGTATGTTAAGTCGCCCGAAGCACCAAAAATAACGATGCTACTGTTTTCTGGAATTACCATCATCTTTCCCTTAAAACGAGGTAGTAACTGCGTGCCTAAGATGGCTTTCTTAATTCAAATTTCTAGGAAAGCAACCCTATCAACGACACCTCAAAATTGACAATCGATGATACCTATATGATTGATAGGTAAAATCGAAACGCATTAAGAAAAAACTCAATACGGCGCAGTATTGTCTACGACAATTTGATTTACATCAACTACCTAAAGTCTAATTGATTAATATATAACTGCTTTTTTTATGGCAAATTGTCGAGCTTTCAATATAAGCCTTAACTATCATTCGTTTAGCACACCTCCAACCTGTTTGGGTTAGGCAGCTAGATAGCTATGTTGTTCAGTATAGAAGGGATGTTAGACCAATTTTGAAACAATTAAGCTAGTGCGAGTAGTTTCGAAGCAGACTTCGTATGAATTAGACTAGCGCGAGGATAATGTATTTGTTGTCGCCTAAGGAGTGTAAAGGTGAAAAAAGTAATTTTGGTTGCTGCAATGGTGTTTGCCAGTCATAGCATGGCAAGCGATTTTGATCTTAAGTCAGCCATGAAACAGATGAAGCTCGATTTCAAACAAGCAGCAGAAGCGCAAACGGTCGCTGAGATGCAAACCGCCATCGACAGTTTTTCGCAGCTGGTTAAGCAATCTAAGCAGGCTAGCTACCCACAAGAGAAGCAGGAACTGTTTGTCGAGGGGTTCAATAAACTTTCCACGTCTATCGATGCGATCAACCAAGATTTACAGCAGGGTGATTTGGAAGGCGCAAAACAGCAGCTTAAAGTGATAGATACACTACGTGAAGAGTATCATGATAAACGCAATCCAAGCATCTGGAGCAAGTTATTTGGTTGATCCAAGCTAACAGGTAAGTTTTATCCAATTGATCTTTAGTCAAATTAAAGAGAATATCGCACGATGTTCTCTTTTTTATTGGGTTAAGTTGTGAGCCAAATTGCGGCATTTATGTTAGGGCAACAGAAAGACAGCTTAGGGCGTTCAATCCACGATCTGCAAAGTTATAACTATTTCTGGCTAGAACATGACCATAAGTTTATTCAGGTCTTATTTCCGATCGATCAAGGGCACAAGTTCAATCGTCATGCTCCGATAGTAACGGCAATCGATAGCGAGGAATTTTCTCGCAGTAAGTCAGCGCGAGAGGCGCACTTAACCTCATTGGACATGATGCTGGATTATTATGGTTTTGAGCGAACAGGCTTGGAAGTTCGAGTGCGCGATGAGTTAACGTTAGCTCGTCATGAATGGCCAAAACCGAAAAACCATAACCAATTACGTATTACCCGCATCCTACGCAGTTTATATTTGCTTGGGAATCAAGAAGTGGCGTTGTCTTTTTATTATGCCATCGTGGGGGCGTCGAAGCAGTTTGATACTGTTGATGATGTGGTATTAGAACACTGGTCGCGCGCAGTCGAGCTAAGTAAATAATCGGCTCTAGTCAGAGAGAATGATAATGAATGTTCAAGATAAAGTATTCGAAAATCATAGCTTTTCGAAACAAGACCTTACACAGTATCAGTTTGTGAAGTGCAAGTTTTTTAACTGTGATTTTAGCCGAGCGCAGTTGGTTGAAACCGAGTTTGAACAATGCAGCTTTATTGAGTCGGGCGACGTACAAGGGTGTAATTTTCGTTACGCGAATCTGCAAGAGGCAAGTTTTAAGAACTGCCAATTGGCGATGAGCGAGTTTGTTGGCAGCAACTGTTTTGGTATTGAGTTTCGCCAATGTGATTTGAAAGGTGCTAATTTTGCTCAAGCGCAGTTTGCTAACCAAATCAGTCACAACGTCTACTTTTGTTCCGCCTACATTACTGGCTGCAACCTTTCATATGCCAACTTTGAGCGAGCAGTGCTTGAAAAATGCGACTTGTTTGAAAATCGCTGGATTGATACCAACTTACAGGGGGCGTCGCTACGTGGATCTGACTTGAGTAATAGTGAGTTCTCAAGTGACATATGGGGCGACTTCATTATTCAAGAATGTGATTTAACTGATTGTGATCTTTCGGGTTTAAATCCAAAAGAGGTCAATTTGACAGGGGTTAAGATTGCCAGTTGGCAGCAGTCCCAGCTCCTTGAACAACTGGGTGTGATTGTGCTCTAAGTTGCATTAGGTTAAAGCCCAACCTATGGTTGGGCTATTTTCTCACTTGGGTACTTATCCTTCAAAAAGATAAAGGTACTCTTCGTATCCCTCTTTTTGGAGGTCTTCCTTGGCGATAAAACGCATTGCTGCAGAGTTCATACAGTAACGCAAGCCTGTAGGCTTCGGACCATCCTTAAACACATGCCCTAGGTGTGAATCACCGAAGCGGCTGCGCACTTCAGTTCGTGGGTAAACTAATTTGTAATCGGTTTGCGTGACAACAAATGCATCCTTGATTGGCTTGGTAAAACTTGGCCAGCCAGTGCCGGAGCGATATTTATCGGTCGATGAAAACAATGGCTCACCCGTTACAATATCGACATAGATCCCTTCCGCTTTATTGTCCCAATATTTGTTATCAAACGCACGTTCAGTGCCATCTTCCTGCGTAACGTAATATTGTAATTCGGTTAGTGATTTACGCAGCTCTGCATCACTTGGTTTTAAATAGCGTTTTCCTTGTGTGAGGAGCTTATTTTCATCAATCATCTCACGCAGAGTGACAGGATTCGACGTTCGGTCATCACCAAAAATCTCGTCTAGGTAAGAGTCGCGCCCAGAGGAGTAGCGGTAGTATTTGTAACGTACAGAGTTACGTTTGTAATAATCTTGGTGGTAATCTTCGGCGATCCAAAACGTTTCAAACGGTCTTAGTTCAGTTTTGAGTGGTTTTTTATACACTCCAAGCGCTTCTATCTCTTGCATGAAGTTTTGCGCAACTTGTTGCTGCTGCGCGCTATGATAGAAGATTGCAGGGCGGTATTGGGGGCCTCGGTCAACAAAAGAACCTTTGTCATCGGAGGGATCGATATGGCGGAAAAACTGATCCAATACTTGTTCATAGCTAACTTGAGCAGGATCGAAGGTGACTTGGATAACTTCAATGTGATTGGTTTTTCCCGACGCAACCTGTTTGTAACTAGGGTTTTCAATCGTTCCGCCTGAGTAGCCAGACACTACATCTATAACGCCAGGCAACTTCTCTAGATCAGCTTCCGTACACCAAAAGCAGCCGCCAGCCAAAGTTGCGATTTCTGTTTTTCCGCTAGTTTTGGTTTTAGACATTTCACTGTCCGCTTGACCAAAAAACGATGCAGCAAGTAAAAATATTGCCAGCAGCGGGAGTAATAACGATAGCTTGGTTCTCATACTAACCTCTAAATTTGTTCCTACTTGATACAACAGAACGGTTTCGCAGCGAAAAAATTCCGCAGTTTTGTTAATTTATTGTTTATAGGGATAAAGGCTAGGTTTCGATCTCTTCTGAATAGAAGTGAGGTTATCAATAAACAGAGTGAGTGGTAAGTCGGCTCAAGGTTGTGGCAGAGAAAGTAGTAAAGATAAAAAACGAGCCCTAAAGCTCGTTTCTGCTGATAGATGTTTGTACTTAACTAAGACCGATAATATTCCCGTCATCATCTAGATCTAAGTTCATAAACGCAGGCTTTTCTGGTAGCCCTGGCATGGTCATCACATTGCCGCATAGGGCGTAGATAAAGCCAGCACCGGCGCAGAGTTTCAGCTCGCGAATTGGCACGTAGAACTTGCTAGGTGCTCCTTTAATACTGCCGTCAGTCGAGATCGAGAGCGGCGTTTTCGCTAAGCAGACGGCAAGATTATCAAAGCCTTGCTTTTGATACTCTTCCAATTGATGTCGCGCTTGGTAACTCAGTGTTACGCTTGAAGCGCCATAGCCAACTTCAGCGACCGCCATCAACTTCTCTTCTGTAGTTTGCGTAAACTGATAAAGAGGTGTGAATTGACACTCTTGTTCACATTGTTTGAGTACTTTGCTAGCCAGTTCCAGTGTTCCTTCACCGCCTTTAGCAAAGCCTTCGCTAAGTGCTACTTCAACATTGTGAGGCAATGCTTCAATCATATTACGAAGTTGGCTTAGTTCTGTTTCACTGTCTTGTGGGAAGCGGTTGATTGCTACTACCGCTGGAACGCCATATTTTGCTACGTTCTCAATATGCCATTTTAGATTGGCGAATCCGGCTTCAAGTGCAGCGGCATCATCGGCAAACAGAGAATCAGGAATCGCTTGCCCTGGTTTTAAGTCATAGAGACCTGAGTTGGCTTTTAAACCGCGCAGTGTCGCAACGATGACTGCACAATCAGGCGCTTTGCCTGCTACTTGTGCCTTGATGTTACAGGCTTTCTCAAAGCCCATATCCGAACCAAAGCCACCTTCGGTCACCGTATAGTCAGCAAGACGCGTAGCGATATTGTCAGCAATGATTGAGGAATTTCCGTGGGCGATATTGGCAAATGGGCCTGCATGAATTAGCGTTGGCACACCTTCAAGCGTTTGCATCAAGGTTGGTTCTATCGCATCGCGCATACTAACTGCCATTGCGCCAGCAACTTGCAGATCTTCGGTTGTGATAGGGTTGCCATCAAGCGAGTAAGCGACCACAACACGACCAATTCGTTGACGTAGATCTTTAAGATCGGAAGAGAGGGCAAGTATCGCCATCAACTCAGAGGCGGCAGAGATATCGAATCCATCTTCACGCTCAAAACCGTTGATGTCTTTACCCAACTCGTTTTTACCCACAGTTACCATGCGTAAAGCGCGGTCGTTATGATCCATTACGCGTTTCCAAACCACACGCTTTGGATCGATTTTTAGTGCTTTTAGTCCGCTGCGAGTTTCGAAGTCATCGTAACCATTACGTTGTTCATGGTAGATACGCGCATCAATGGCTGCGGCGGCTAGGTTGTGTGCAGCCGTTACCGCATGAATATCGCCAGTGAGATGGAGATTTAACTCTTCCATTGGGGCAACTTGTGAGTAGCCACCACCAGCTGCGCCACCTTTAACACCAAATACCGGTCCCATTGATGGTTGGCGAATACACGCCATCACAGAGTGATTAAGCTTAGCTATTCCCTGGGCAAGCCCAACGGTTGTAACCGTTTTACCCTCGCCAAGTGGAGTAGGTGTGATTGCGGTAACGACAATTAGCTTACCACTTGCTCGATTATTTATACGTTTTAAGCAGTTGAGCGAAACTTTAGCTTTGTGTTTACCTTGACTGTGAAACTCTTCTGGCAGAAGACCTGCACGAGAGGCAATGTCATGAATTGATGACAATGATGTAGTACGGCAAATATCTATATCCGACAGCATAAAACCCTCAATTATGCGAAGAAAATGGACACGAAAACGTTTGCGCAAGAATAATAGCGCCAAAAAGTGCTTTGTAAAGGAATAGTTTGTAGCACAGTGTCCACTCAGGTCGGTTACTATGCTCGGGAAAGGGCGTTTATACAAGCAAAAACGGCAGCGAAAATAAAAAAGCCCCATCTGGGGCTTTTCATTAGAGTGCGAGGTAAGACGAGTTTACCACTCATCGTCGGGGAAGAGTTTTCCCTCTGGCGCGTAAGGGTCATCGTCAAAAGGGTGCTCCGCTTTACGGCGTAACATTTCTAACTGATGCTCGAGCATGTTGACCGTGTCGTAATCACCTTCTGAACAAGCAACATAAATCTGCTGCTCTAGGTTGCGCATTGTCTCTTTGCTGTTCATACACACCTCCTGAAATAGGAAAGAAGGATGAAAGATTTCTACCTATTCTCAAATCTATTGTAGTCAAGCAATCCAAATTCGATAGGTTGATCTTGCTTGTACCAATGGTGAACTGAATCACTAAAGGACCAAAACTCCGAGTTGCTGCGACGAATCGCGAATGCATCCAATAACTTGACGTAATCTTCTTCGCTTTGCATATTTTTGATCATATTGACCAAGGTCGGGATCTGATCCTCTTTGAGGGATAGATACGCGGCAGGGTAACTACCGATCACTCCGCGAACCAAAGTGAGATCGTCGTGAGCGTAATCGCGGTTACTTTCTTCATCAAACAGACTCGAGATATTAGTGTGTGCATTGTTGTGCAGCAGAGTGAAAAGCTGTTGCTTACCTTGCTTAGACTCAATCATCAGCATCACAATTTGTGGTATTGGGCGTAAACCAGAACCTTTTACGCTGCTTAGTTCACGCAGCAGCGCTTCGTTAGTGCTACTAAAACCGGTATCAACAATTTCATAGCGATCGTTCAAGACAGGCTCTAGTTTGTCATGGAGGATGCCGTACAGTTCCGCTTTCGGATTGTCTGTTTTGTATGGAACTTGGGTTGGTTGATCAAATGGTTTTACATTGCGCTGTAAAAAATCACTCAACTGAGTGCTTTGGTTTTGATACCAACTAGATTGTTCTTTGTGGCGCACATCTCGCGGAAGTAGGGCAACGAAGTTGCTTTCACCTTCAAGGCGTAAGAAGTCCATAAACATACGGGTAATGAGCTGATGACCAAAGTTGCCATAAACATCAAAACCTGCGACCAGTAAGTAGTGGATACGTTCAAGCAGTGCATAGTCTAGCACCCAAGCGGTTTTTGGTGGCGTACCAATCATGCCTTGCACTACTGATGCACTATCAAAGTGGCGGAAGATAGTTAAGGCTGCATTTGGGTTGGTACCATTACCTGTCCAAATCACGTTAGTGTCGAGATGCTTACCATCTTTAAACCACTCATTAATGAATTCAGATTTAGCCTCTAAATAACGAGCTTGTTGACGTGAATACTTGACCCAATTGGTTACCGGCAAAGTGTTACTTTCAAGCTCTCCCGGCAGTTTCAAGTTGTCTGCTTGGCTACGGTAGAAGTCATTAACCTCCGGAATGTCGCTTTTATCTGGGTCTAAAAAGAACACCCAAAAACGGTCATTAATTACGTTCAAAGCCAATTGACCGCGACAAACTGGTCCTTTGATGTATGCGGCAACTGTGTTCTGTGCGTTATCAAGCATGAACTTAAAGCGAGATTTTACAGGCAAATCAATGAATGCTGTCATTGGATTTGCTGCCACTTCGGGTGCGTAGCTTGGCAATTGAGTGACTTGGTAGTCGTCATTAAAGAACCACTGTTGCCAATCGCTCATACGTTTTTTGTTGAGCGCAAAGGGCATGTGAGTTTTATCAACAATTGTGCCTTGCTCAGGGATGATTCGATAGTAAACACGCTTAACCATTGGAGCATCATAAGGACGACGCGTAGCAATGCGTTTAACAGGTTGACCGGGTGGCGTTGCTGAGCGTACTAAAGTGAAAAAGCGGGGCGTTGTCGCATTCAAGTCTGAGAAATAGAGATGAGACAGGAATAGATGCTCATAGACATAACGCGCCACCAATTGGTGTTTAAAGCTCTCACCATTAAACAAAGCCTCATATTCATTGACCATGGCTTGCTGTTCAATCGTCAGAGGGATCTGCTTGTTCATCACTGCGCCATCTTCTAGCCAACTTAGCAGCGTGTTGTACTCTTGGTTATTCAGATTTGGCATCCCATAAGGCATTCCCCAAGTTGGGTAGTCTTGTTGGTATTGATCCAGTTCTTCGATTGTCGGACACACTTGTTCGCGGTCAATCGCAAAGTCAAAACCTTCCAACTGAACTTCGTCTGGCAGTGGGTGCTGATCCTTTTGCATCAATAAACGCGCGACAAGCCCCGCTTCCATATTGGCTGTAGGCGTTTGGTCTCGCTCATTTAGCACCGGATGAAAGCCCAGCGCTCGCCACTGCTCTGTGGTGTCGGCATCTTCAAATAAACGAGTTGGCGCTGCTGCTGTAAGACGGGTGCCCTCGTATACCAACTCTTTGCTTGCACCTCGCTCGATGCCTTCTACTGATGTCATTTTTAGCTGGCAAGGAGCATCATAACAGGCGTGACAAACAACGCAGCGATTATCAATGATAGGCTTGACGTCATCTAAAAAGTGATTGCTAGGCGGTGTTCCGATATCGACACGACGCTCACGAACTTGTTGTTCGCCAAACATCTGATCGTAATTTAAGCCTGCATAAGTTGCGCAGCCAGCAAAGATGGTTACAAAACCAAGTATCAAAAGTTTTTTTAAAGTCATTGCTTCAATATTTTTTTGTATTTGGCGTAAGTATAACGGCTACAGAATTAATAACCATTCACCAAAGGTTTTCTCTTGAAATTTATAGGTTTTGGCGCTTGTTTTGTGTAGTTATCTTGGGAGATAGCAGGTGTTCGTGCACAAGTTAGTCACATTCGAGTGCCGCTGGCTTTGATGATTCGGTTTGGTAAATAAATAGGCTTATCGCGACAATAGCGATAGTGATGGCAGTTAATGAAGAGAGCAAGGTTGCTTTAAAGCCGAAGTATTGAGAAACGATCCCCATACTTGAGGTACCAATCATGGTACCGACAAGCATAGCATTGGTGTAACAAGCTGAAGCTTTACCAATGCAGTGGGGAGCGTAGTCTTGCAGGATGGTGACGCCGAGCCCAACAAAAATACCAAAGAAGATGCCGTTTAACACTTGTAAAATAAGCAGGTGCGAGAAAGATTCCGCATTGAACATGCCAATATAGAATATCGCTGCGCTAACAAAACCTACTCTGATTACGTTGGCTTTCCCCCACTTTTCTGCCCAAGAAACGGCAAGCAGCATCACTGGGATTTCAACAGCTGCTGTTAAACCAAATAACCAGCCAGGGTAAGATCGAGCTAATCCCATTTCTTCAGTGATCAAAAGCGGCATTGCATTGATGTAAGTGCTGTTACCTATGTTAGCCAACAAAGTGATCCCGGCTAGCAACCAAACCGCTTTGGGCAACTTAGAGTTTGACTCAATCTTTTTGGCGCTTTCGACTTTCTCGACATCTCGCATAAACAACGTAACGATGGCTATGACGGTTAGCGCAAAACCGATAGCAAGATAGTAGTTGGCGCTAAACCCCAATTTATCGACCGATAAAAAGGCGAGTGGTGGACCAAAAATCCACAATAGGGATACAGAAGAGCGCATTTGCGAGTTGAGTTTCGCGCTATTTTGACCACTTGCATCAGCGTAGTTGCGGATAATAGTTAAAATCAGCGGGATAGACGATGAGGCAATCGGCATGGTTGTACAACCTAAAATCAAAGCATGCCAAAACTCAGTCGCAAAGGAGAAGCCAACAGCAGATGCGATAATCCCACCTAGGGCAAAGATAAACAGCTTCTTGCTTGAATAGCCATGATCAATGGCTTCTGTCATTTTCTGACTGACCAAGATAGTCATTAGAGAGCTTAATGTCGAGTACACGCCCAAATAAACGGGAGGCATACCAAGCTCAGAGATCAAAAAAAGGCTCATTACTGGCAGGATAAAAGCAAAAGCAAGCGCAGTGGTGCTATTAATCGCAAACAGCACGCCATTTTGTCCTTGAAGTAATGGAAACCTTTGAGTCATGGTGAGTTGAACCTGAGTATTTAATCAATCGCTTAGTGTAGAACGATTTATTGTGTGCAAACAAAGATTAAACGAGTATTGGCAGCATCAAAGGCGAGAGGTGGATCGCAGAAGTAAGAAGGCTTGCTGACGTAAAGCTAACAAGCCTTGTGAGGTCGCTACTGGAGTGCGTTATGCATATCTTCAATCATCATTTTAGTCGCGGTAATTCCGCTGGCGGAGATGTACCAAACTTGAGGGTTAAGTTCAGTAATGCGGTTGTTTTTAGCGGCATTGGTTTGGGCGATTAGTGCATTGTAGAACCCTTGTTTCGCTTCACCTGAATCGCGACCTATGGCTTTGTCACGGTCCATGACTAACAAATAATCAGGGTTGGCTTGCGCAATAAACTCGAAGCTTATTAGATCTCCATGGGCGAGGACTTTGTCGTTGTGCACAAGTTGCTCAAAACCGAATTCATCAAAGATAGCATCGTATCGCGAGCCTGCGCCGAAAGTTGATACGTTGCCGCCGTTGGTCATGACCATGAGTGCTTTCGCGTTACTGGCTTGAGCTTGACGTTTTACTTGATCTATTTCTAACGAAGTCTCTGCAATAAGTTGCTCGATTTTGTCTTCCACCTCAAAGATCTCACCAAACATTCTCCAGCCATTTTGGGTAGTTTGCCAAAATTGCTGAGTATCAGCCATGAGCACGACGGTAGGGGCAATTTCAGAGAGTTCTTCGTAGGCAGGTGAGCTGCGATTACTGGCGATGATGAGATCTGGCTTGAGCGAAAAAATAGTCTCGAAGTCAGGTTCATGCAAAGTTCCGACACTAGCAAACTGGTCACTTTGGTATTTGGTTAGGTAGTCCGGAATAGGCGCTTTGACTACACCAATTGGAACTATATTAAGATAATCGACAATATCGAGCGTATCCATACCCAATACAATCACACGCTCTGGTTTACTTTCAAGCGTGGTTACACCGAGAGGATGTTCCACAGAAATTGTTTTGCTGTTGGCTATAAAAGAGACCGCCATTAAGGCGGTCGTTAGCCATGCATTTAGATTAAATGTCATCATGGCTCCTTGTTAGAATGCGTAGCTCACATTAAAGCGGAAATCGCGACCAGCAGCGGCATATCCACCTAGCTCATTACCTTGGGAACCATGGTATGTGCCATGAGCGACATATTGTTTATCCAATACGTTTTTAACTGAAAGCGTCAACACCAGCGCTTCATTGCTGATAGGTAACCATTGAGCGTACAAATCATGCACACCATAACCTGCCTTTTCTTGATAGCCTTCCGCGACAATATCTAAGCGCTCGACAAAGGTTGAGGTCCAGCCAAACTCGAGATCTTGCGACAGTGCATAATCTAAGCTTAGCACCCAAGTGTCACCAATAGAGGTACCAAGAGTCATATCACCATCGCTAAGTGGTACGCCATCGAGTTCAGGATTTGATTGGTTGTAGCTCAAGCGAGTCGATAGATCTCCGAATGATTGTCCCACATAAGCCGTTACCCCTTTGGTAGTTAGGTCACCGACGTTGTCGAATGCGCCATCATCGTTTTTATCAACTACGTTCTTAATTTTGGTGTCAAACACGGTGATACCAGCGTTAAAGGTGTCGCGTTCCACTTTTACACCAAATTCAAAGTTTTTCGCGCGCTCAGGACCTCGCGTTGGATCGTTAGGTGTCCAGTCAATAATGAAGAGCTCTTTAGCGGTTTGCCCACGAAATGCTTCTGCATACCCAGTAAACAAACTCACTCCAGGAGCCACCTCATAGTTTACCGAGACATTTGGGCTAAAGCCTGATGATTCGAACTCTTGATCAATATTGTCTTTTAGTTCATACCAGTCGTATCGAGCACCAGCTGATAGAAGTACCGTGTCGGTCACTTGCCAATCATCTTGTACAAATATGCCGTAAACTTCGCCCTCTTCAGTATGTACTTTTCCATCGTATTCAGTATCAAATGTCGACTTATCATCACGATATTCAGTGCCGAGAATCAGTGTGTGTCCAGCAATTTGTGCGGTGTTAAAGATTTTTCCGCCGAACGTCTCAATGTTACCGTCACTGGTTCCCCAGCTAGGGTGATTGTTATGCGCGATACGGCTACGAGTATTGTAAGCGGTTAAATCTAGTTTAACGTAATCACCGTTGGTGAAGACGTAGTTGCCGGTAATGGTGTTCCTATCTGTTTCTTGGTCGAGGGGAATATTGCGATCTGAGGCTTGGAAGTGAGGTTTATGTAAGCGAGTCTCATCATCTTCACGGAAATCATAGGCGAGGGATAGATAATGATTAGGATTGATATCACCTGATAGTTTAATTAATCCGACTTGCTGTTCAACGCCAGTGTAAGGCTGTTTTATACCTTTGCCATCTTTGATATTGTCACTATCGATATAACCGTAAGTTGCTAATAAGCCAAGGTTACCGATCAACTCGCCGTAAACACTGGCAGAATATTTTTGACCGTCATTGTTAGTGTAATATCCGCTTTTCACTTGAGCGCCAAATTTCTCGTTTGCTTGCAGCAGATCATGAGCGTCTTTGGTTTTAAACTGGATAGCGCCACCGAGTGCTCCAGGACCATTTGTTGCACGGCCAGCTCCCGCGCTAAGGTCAACCTGCTTGATAAGTTCAGGCTCAATAGATAGACGTCCTTGGTGGTGGAATAAGTTACTCGTCTGCGCTGCTCCGTCGATAGAAACGTTGAGCATGGTGTCTTCTAAACCACGAACATAAATTTTCTGTGTGATCCCTGCAGAACCGCCAATAGTTACTTCGGGGGTGTCACGAAAGATATCATCTAGGTCAATTGCCTGACGTTTCGCGAGATCATCAGCAGTGATAACAGCATCAACGCCTTGTAGTTGATGACCAGTTACTTCAACAACTTCAGGCTCTTGTGCGTTTGATGAAAAGGCGATAACAGCTAACGCCAGTGGGCTTAATTTAAATACGGTGTCCATTTACCGTAACTCCTTTGGTAATGAGAATTATTATCGAGTTAAATTCTCTAGATTTACCATCAGGCAGTAAACGACTTTTACAACTGTTACATTCCATACGTCGGGTGAATGAGTTCACCGTAACATCATGAATAAAAATGATTATCTTGGTAAAGTTACGATCATGTCTAAGCCATTGTGCTTGCGGTTTCTCGCTTCAATTGAGCCATTAACCGCCTCAATATGTCTTTTCGCTAGCGCTAGACCAACGCCAAATCCTTTCCGTGCAGAGGTTTGATTGTTGGCTTTAAAGAAGGGCTTAAAGATCTTTTTACTTAGACTTGGGTCGATGCCCGGACCAGAGTCTGACACTGTCAGTAACCAGCAAGTTGGCTGAGAAACGACTTTTACAATCAATGCTTCACCAGTTGGCGTGTATCGCAATCCGTTACGAATGATGTTCTCGAGTGCTTGTGATAACGCCCTTTGGCTTGAATGTGTAATTGGCAATGAGGAAGGAATATCACTGAAAATGACTCGGTCGGTAAACTCAAACCGGGCATCTTCGATGATCGACTCTAGTAGCTCACTTAAATCAAACGATTCACTACATAGATTAGGGCGTTCGTTTTCAAGCCAAGCGAGTGTAAGTGTGTCTTCTGCCATTTGACGCATGTTTTTCACTTCGCTGCGTATACGTTCAATCATGATTTGGCTGTCTAGTCCATTTTCGGCACAATCTGTCGCCATCTCTACACGAGCAAGTGGGGTACGTATTTCATGAGACATTTCTGCGATCAGGTTGCGGTTATGCTCGATCACTGTCGCGGTTCGTTCTGCCATATCATCGAACGTTCTCGCCACCTGGCTTAACTCATCCTGACCAAGCTTCAAGTGCTCACTAATCCTCGCTTGATAATTACCTTGGCTAAACTCTCTCGCCGCGATTGAGAAATAACGCATCGGTTTCATAACATAGCGATACATAAATATGGTTAAAGCAAATAGAGCGGTGAAGGGAATGACGACGCGAAAGATCCAAAATGCGTGGGACATATAGGTGCCGGGTCGCATTCTTTGCGGCAGCTTTATTAAAAAGTGGTAGTTAGTTGGCGCTAGTGCTACTTCCATAATGGGGTTGTCGGGGAAATCGAGGTGTATTTTCCATTCTACATTTCTACCAATGCCATAGCCGGACCAAAAACGTTGATTAAGCTCGTTCCCACCCACCACATCGATACTCGACTTTACCAAGGTTACCCAAGTATTTTCTCTTTCCGACAACTGGTTTAACCAATTGTTTAATTCGGTTTTGTCGCCCTCGGCAAGCAGGCGCTGTGCTTGATCTCCCCAATCAATAATTTCTTGCTGGTGTTCTTGTTTCAGATAACTCATTTTTTCGTTGGAGAGTATCGCGGCGCTGTGAAGTAGAGAAAAGAAAATGACGCCACCTAGCGCCAAAACAACAAACAGTCGCCAGAAAAGTATTTTTTTCATTTGAGCAAATATCCCTTGCCGTGAATAGTTTTAATTCTGTCCTTGTCCATGCCATGCTGAGTTAACAGTTTACGAACGCGACTTAAATGCATATCTAATGAGCGGTCATATTGACTAAACTCTCGCTCGAGAACGGCTTGATATAAATAGGGTTTGCTCTGCACTTGATCGCTGTTTTGTACTAACACCCAAAGCAATTTAAATTGAATCGGAGTGAGGGTAACCGCGTGGCTGCCTATTTCTGAATCGACGGTCACTTGGTATTTTTGTTTATCGAGCGATAGCTCTTGATAAGTAAGGTAGCGAGATGAAGACGGTAAAGTTTGATTTTGTGTGCGGCGCAATACGGCTTCAATTCGCAAACTGACCTCTTCGAAATTGCATGGTTTGCTGATGTAGTCATCAGCGCCGAAACGCAATCCTTGTATACGGTGCTCCTCTGCACCATAGGCGGTGAGCATGATGGCGGGTATTTTCGAGTGTGAGCGAATATAGTTCAGCAGGCCAAAACCATCGACGTTGGGTAGATTAATATCCAGTACCACGAGATCAAATGTAGTGTGTTTAAGTTCGCTTAGCGCTTCTGCGCCGCAGTGGAAACTTCGGACGATATAGCCTTTATTTTCAAGCAGGATGGTAAGTTGGTGATTGAGCGTGATGTCATCTTCGACCAAAAGGATCGAAGTTGATCTGTGGCTGCTTACGTTTTCAATTTCACCGGAATAACTACTACTAATACCACCAGAGTCAAACATCACTAATCCATTTGCGATTGATAAGAAGTATCATTATCAATAAATTAATAAATTGTTGCAATTGTTCAATCTGCATTATTTATAACAATATGTTTCAACGAGAAAAAAGCTTGAGAGGACTAGATTAAGGTTTGATTAATTATCTGGCTTGTGTGGTGTGGGTCGGTGAGATCAGAAGGATATTCGGGTACCTTGACCGAAAGCTTTGTTTTAAGGGAGTTTGTGATGAAAATTAGGACACTTAGGTGGGGTATTTTTGCCATTATCCTAAGCATTACGCTTGGCTGGGCAAAATGGAACAGCATCAATCAACAAGCGCAAATAAAGCAGCAAAGTGAGCTACAAGCGCAACAGTTGAGTCAGATCAGTGACAAGTACCAAGCACTTGCGTGGCCGATGCAGCAGGTTGGTGAGCTACAACCCTACGCAGCGTTTGGGCGTGTGCAGAAATTTGCCAATAAATTCCACGCGGCTACTGATTATTACGCCACTTCTGGTACAGCGGTCTATGCCATTGCAGATGGTCAAGTGTACTTTGCTTCTCAACATGATGCATATGGAGGGGTAGTGGTGATTACCCACAGTAATCAATTTTACTCGCTCTATGGACATACCTCGGCGAAACGCTGGATGATTAAGTCTGGTGTCCATGTGTCAAAAGGTGAGCTAATCGGGTATGTTGCGGATACGAATGAAGGTTGGGGAATTGGCACTGTTTCACATTTACACTTTGCAATGCGACTTGGGCATCCAAAAGGTTATCCATCAGGCGGTGAGGGTAACTGGATGACTGGGTATACAGACAAGCATCCCGTTTTTTATCAGTTTATCAACCCAAGCGAATTTATCGCGCTAACGCGCAAGAAAAACAAAAATCACCCCAACTGAATCTGAATTGTCTGAAGAGGTGATTTTAATGCTTACTTAAGCAGTGCTCATTGCATTGAATTCACTTGTTGTTTCAACTGCTCAAGTTGTTGCATCTTACCTTGCAAACCAAGAGACTGGTAATTGATTGATGCAGGATTCATGGTTTGACCTTGCTGCATTGGATAGTCAGGCAATGTTTGGAAGAAATCCCCCAGTACATCTTGGATTGGTACAAATAGCCACATGTTGTCAGCCATCCAGCGCAGGTACATGCCAGACTCATGCGGTGCTCGCTCAAACGGGTCAGCACGTAGATGGATGATTTGCGGCCAGTTTGGTGAGAAGCGAACCGCGTCAGAGATGTTGCCTTCTAGCGTGGCGAAGTTGAGTTTCCAATCATGCCAGCGTACCGCGTTTAGTTCACCATTCGCCGTGAAATAGAGCAGCGACTCTCTTGGACCTTGCTCTTGCTTGCCTTCAAAATAAGGTTTGAAGTTGTAACCATCAATATGCACGCGCCATTCTTTGCCATTGGCTTGGTAGCCTTCAGCCAGTTTTTCTTTCACATCAGGAACGCCCGCGGCGGCCATAAGTGTTGGCAACCAATCTTGGTGTGCCATCATCTCATTGACCTTTGTACCTGGTTCAATCACACCCGGCCAACGAACTAATTGAGGAACGCGCATACCGCCTTCCCAAGTTGTGCCTTTTTCACCATGGAATGGTGTTGCGCCACCATCTGGCCATGACACCGTTTCAGCCCCATTGTCGGTCGAGTAAATCACGATGGTATTATCAGCCACACCAAGCTCATCAAGCTTGTCTAGTAATACGCCGACATGGTCGTCATGCTCTAACATACCGTCGGCATAGATGCTGACGCCAGACTGACCTTGGTATTTCTCTTGTAAACGAGTCCATACGTGCATACGCGTCGTGTTATGCCAGATAAAGAAAGGCTTGTCGTCTTTAACCGCTTTTTCCATAAAGGCGAGTGAGGATTCTAAAAACTCTTCGTCAGCGGTTTCCATACGTTTGCGCGTCATTGGACCGGTATCTTCGATTTTGCCATCTGCGTAGGATTTGATAACACCGCGCGGACCGTATTTCTGGCGAAACTCAGGATCTTTCGGATAGTAGTAAGTTTCAGGTTCTTCCTCGGCGTTCAAGTGATAAAGGTTGCCAAAGAATTCATCAAAACCGTGGTTGGTCGGCAGGTGTTGATCTTGGTCGCCTAAGTGGTTTTTACCGAACTGCGCTGTTACGTAGCCTTGGTCTTTAAGCAAATCGGCAATGGTAGGTGCCCAGTCCGGTATTCCATGGGTTGATCCCGGCATGCCAATCGTCAACAAACCAGTACGAAATGGTTCTTGACCCGTGATAAAGGACGCACGTCCTGCCGTACACGATTGCTGACCATAGTGGTCAGTAAATAGTGCACCTTCATTGGCGATGCGGTCGATATTCGGGGTTTCGTATCCCATCATGCCTTGGTTATACGCACTGATATTCCAGTAACCGACATCGTCGCCAAAAATAGCGAGGATATTGGGTTTGTCGGCAGCAACGGCGACGGATGATGTGGCAAGCACACCAACGCCAATAGCCAGTTTGGTTAATTGATTAGCCATAAAAGCTCCAAAGTTAGTTAACAGTCTGGTTTGATGGACAAATTTATTGTGCAATTAACTTAACTAACCTGAAGCTGAGTGTCGCTTTATAGTGAATATAACCCTTAGTTATGTTGATGGCGTATCGCCATGATTTTTTGACAATAATTATCTTTACTCTCGGTTAAGTAATCGATCTGTGAGAGTGATGCGTATCACATTTTATCGGGTGCTCAATGAGTAATAACCCGATGTTTTGTAGGCAAAACGAGAGTCGTGAAAATATGGCTAACAATTCGCATTCATTTATTTTGTGAACTATATGTTTGTCTGCAGGATGCAAAAGTTCTCATATCGGTTTTTGTGGGCAAGAGTTAAGCAATCGTCCGTATTGATCGGTATCACAACAAGAGGTTTCTATGAAAGCGAATCATGGTGCTAAGCGCCGATTAGCGATTCTTGCAGCAGCTCTGATGGGCTTTGCAAGTAGCAGTATCGCAGCAGAAAAACCAAACATTTTAGTCATATGGGGTGACGACATTGGCCAATCAAACGTGAGTGCATACACTTTTGGCTTAATGGGATACCAAACACCAAACATCGACTCTATCGCCAAAGAAGGCATGATGTTTACCGATTATTATGGTGAACAGTCTTGTACAGCAGGGCGATCTACTTTCATCACGGGTCAAACCGTACTTCGAACCGGCTTGAGTAAAGTCGGCTTGCCGGGAGCAGACCTTGGCTTGAAAGAAGAAGACGTCACCATTGCTGAACTTCTCAAACCAATGGGCTACATGACAGGGCAATTTGGTAAGAATCACCTTGGTGATAAGGACGAACACTTACCAACTAACCACGGCTTCGACGAATTTTTTGGCAACCTTTATCATTTGAACGCCGAGGAAGAACCTGAAAATGTAGACTACCCAAGCGATCCAGAGTTTCGTAAGAAGTTTGGTCCGCGTGGTGTGATTAAGTCTTATGCCGACGGTAAGATTGAAGATACCGGCCCGCTCACCCGCAAGCGTATGGAAACGGTTGATGCAGAGACGCTCGATGCGGCGCTCGATTTTATGGATCGCGCAGTCAAAGCAGACAAGCCATTTTTTGTTTGGTGGAACTCTACTCGCATGCACTTCCGCACTCACGTGAAGGAAGAAAACCTCGGCAAAACCGGTATCAGTTTTTATGCCGATGCCATGGTTGAGCATGATAACCATGTCGGACAGCTGCTGAAAAAAGTCGACGATTTAGGCATTAAAGACAACACGATTGTTTTCTACTCAACCGATAATGGTCCACATATGAACACCTGGCCAGATGCTGGCTTAACGCCTTTCCGTGGTGAGAAAAATACCAACTGGGAAGGGGCATATCGAGTGCCAGCTATGGTACGTTGGCCGGGTAAAATCGAGGCCGGTACGGTTTCCAATGAAATCATGCACCATATGGATTGGATGCCGACTTTCGTTGCAGCCGCGGGTGATGCTGATGTGAAAGAGAAGCTATTGGAAGGTTTCCAAGTGGGTGATACCAACTACAAACTGCATCTTGATGGCTATAACTTCTTACCTTATCTAACGGGTGAGTCGGAAGCCGCGCCACGAGAGGAGATTTTCTACTTCTCTGATGATGGTGACCTCACCGCACTTCGTTACAACAATTGGAAAATTGTCTTTATGGAGCAGCGCGCAGAGGGGACCTTGCGTATTTGGGCAGAACCGTTTACTGAACTGCGCTTGCCGAAAATCTTTAACTTACGTATGGATCCATACGAAGTAGCGGATATTACTTCCAATACTTACTACGACTGGATGATTGACCGCGCCTATATGTTGGTACCTGCACAAGCCTACGTGGGCAAATTCTTAGAGACATTCCAAGAGTATCCACCTAGGCAAAAACCCGCCAGTTTCTCACTCGAGCAAGTGATGGAGAAGTTGCAAGAAAATCCAAACAAGTAATCGGAATCTGACCAAGGGCTCTACGGAGCCCTTTTTGCTAATTGTTTGTATAAAAAGGCAAAGCTGCCTATCTTTTTACATACCGCAACGATAAAAATAACAAGGAATGTTATGCAATGGACGTTGGCAGTCAGATGGATTGGTTTACTCTTTTGGCTACTCGCTACCGGGCATGCAAATGCTGAGAGCGTGAATGCTCAGCCACAAGCTAATCAATATGTTGGATCTGAAGTGTGTCGTGATTGCCATCAAGAGCAAGCAGAGGCTTGGCAAGGGTCACACCATGATATGGCGATGAAGCATGCAGACCCTCTATCGGTACGGGGCGATTTTGCTGACGCGACGGTTAAGTTCAATAACCAAGACAACCGCTTTTTCATGCGCGGTGACGAGTATTGGGTCAATATTCAAGGTCCTGATGGTCAATATCGTGATTATCAAATTCTCTATACCTTTGGCTGGGAGCCGCTGCAGCAATACATGGTCCAGTTTGAGGATGGGCGAGTGCAACTAATACCGTTTGCATGGGACACTAGAGAGAAATTAAAAGGCGGGCAGCGATGGTTCCATCTATATCCCGATACTACGCCGACAGATGAGTTTTATTGGACCAACAGCGGCCAGAACTGGAATTTTATGTGCGCGGATTGTCACTCGACCAATTTAGCCAAGAAGTATGATGCCACGACCAATACATATAATACCCAGTGGTCAGAGATCAACGTCGGGTGTGAAGCCTGCCATGGACCAGCAAGTCAGCACGTTGAGCTAGCAAAAAGCGCGCAATTAACTGACAAAAAACAAGCGCACTCCGGTTTAACCCGCGATCTTGCTCAAGCGGTGAATGAGTGGGTATTTAAGCAAGGCAGCACAACCATGCAGCCCAAAGCGATTCATCCAACTGATCAACTGCAGACGTGCGCTCAATGTCACAGCCGACGAACACAACTTAATGAAACAGCAGATCATGTTAAAGGTTCATTTCTTGATAAGTACCGTTTGAGCCTGATCACGCCAGAGCTTTATCATCATGATGGTCAAATTTATGATGAAAACTATGTCTATGGTTCATTTTTACAATCGGCAATGGCAGAAAAAGGCGTAACTTGCACCAACTGTCATGATCCTCACAGTGCAAAACTCAAAGTGGCTGAAGAAGCCATTTGCAGCCAATGCCATTTAGCCAGCGAATATACCCCTGAGAAACATACTTTCCACGAGCCTGACACTGAAGCGTCGCAATGTACGACCTGTCATATGCCGCAAACCACTTATATGCAGGTGGATCCAAGGCGTGACCACAGCTGGCATGTGCCACGCGCCGACATAAGCCAGCATATTAACACCCCGAATGTGTGCACTTCTTGCCATGAGGATGAAACTGCGCAGTGGGCGGATAAGCAAGTGGCGAAATGGTTCCCTAATTCAAAATATCGTAATCAGCAGCACTTTTCGGTCGCGTTTTATGCCGATTCGATTGGTCATAGTGGTGCGGCAGATGCGTTGGCTTATTCGGCGCAAGATTCATCTTTAAGCGACATCATTCGCGGCTCTGCGTTGGAGCGAATGGGGGGCAATACTGGCAAGAATACTTTGGTCGCGCTTGCACGGGCGGTCAAACATGAGTCTGAGCTGATTCGCTTAGGTGCGATAGAAGGCAGTGCCGGTTATGAATTGAATGATCGATGGCAGATTTTGGCGCCATTACTGAGTGACTCTGTGTTATCGATTCGCGCTGAAACCGCAGCCGCTTTGGTTAGCCGTTATAGGGAAATGAGTGATGCTCAAAGGATGCTAATTAATGATCCATTAAATGAATATCTCGAGATTCAGCGCTTTAATTCTGATCGCGGCTTTGGTTTGGTTAATTTAGCCAATGTTCACCGTGATATGGGCGATTTAGCCGAGGCGGAACAGCTTTACTTAAGCGCGATCGAAATCGAGCCCTATTTTGAAAACAGTTACGCCAATCTCGCCGATTTGTATCGCTCTCAAGGTAAGGAAGCGTCTGCATTAGCCGTTTTGCAACAAGGCATGCAGGCACAGCCTAAGTCCAGTGCACTACCTTATAGCATGGGGCTCGCCTTACTAAGGACAGATCAAGGTGATCAAGCGGTGAATTACTTACGACAAGCGGCGCAAACCGCTGAGAGCAACGCACAATATTGGTATGTCTATGGATTGGCATTAGAGCGTCGAGATTTGTTGGCAGCAAGTAACGCGCTTTACCAAGCCTATCGAGTCGGTGGTAATCCACAACATCTTTATGCGCAGTGCGAAGTGTTAGCAAGAAACCTAAGTACCGGACAGGTACAAGCGCCATTTCAACAGTGTCTGGCTGAATTAAGCCAAGTCGCACCGCCGCAAGTTATCGAACAGCTGAAAAGCAAAATACGCTGACGCCTGAATAAGTAAAGCTATAGGCGGTATAACCAATAGTTATTGGGGAAGTCAGTAGTATTTCAAAGTAAATCAACCTACTGAGGGCAGAATATGAACACTGCACAGCAAGCCATTAACCAACTTATTGCACAAACAGAGCAGAGTGTCATCGGTCAAAGTCATGTGGTGCAAGCTTTGGTGATAGGGCTGTTAACCAACGGGCATATTCTGCTAGAAGGCTTACCGGGTACGGCGAAAACACGCTCGGTCAAGTCATTGGCAAATTTACTCAACACCAGTTTCGGTCGTATTCAGTTTACGCCCGATCTGCTGCCTTCTGATGTCACTGGTACAGAAGTGTATCAGGAAGTTGAGGGCAAGCCACAATTGCATTTTCAGCCAGGTCCTATTTTCAACAGTATTGTATTGGCGGATGAGGTAAACCGCGCACCAGCCAAAGTTCAAGCCGCTTTGCTTGAGGCGATGGCAGAAGGCACGATTACGGTTGGCGATAAAACCCATCAACTGCCCGATCTCTTTATGGTGCTTGCGACGCAAAACCCCGTAGAGCAAGAGGGGACTTATCCACTTCCTGAAGCGCAGATGGATCGCTTTATTATGAAAGTGACGGTGGACTATCCGCACGACGAAGCTGAGCGCGATATTATTCGTTTAGTACGCAGTGAGGAGTTAGGCGCGCTAAGCGAAGCTAGTCATGCTGAAAAACAATTTATTGAGCCGGAACTGGTGCTTGAAGCAAGGCGACAACTCCCGCATATCAGCGTCTCTGACTTGGTCGAAAAATACATCGTGGCATTAGTCATGGCGACGCGACAACCTGAGCGATACCCAGAGAGTCAGTTACATGCATGGATAGAAATTGGCGCCAGCCCACGCGCTTCTATCGCGTTGGATAAATGTTCTCGCGCCTATGCTTGGCTACAAGGACGTGACCATGTCACGCCTGATGATGTAAGAGCTATGGTGCCTTTTGTCTTGGGGCATCGCTTTTCGCTCTCTTATGATGCGCTTGCCGATGGTGTTAATCATCTTGGTGTCGTCAATGAGTTACTTGATCATGTAGAAATCGCATAAGTGGAGGCGCTATGGCAAAGCCAACACTGGTTCCTCAATCTCAACAACTCGACTCGAGGCTTTATTGTGACTATGCGCGCTTGGTGAGGTTACAAGCGCAAGCTGAGTCGTTTTCACTCCTACCGCATTTAAAAGCTGGCAGTGTTTTATCTGGTCGACACAACTCACTTTTTCGTGGGCGTGGTCTGAATTTTGAAGAGTTACGCCATTACCAACTGGGTGATGATATTCGTAATCTAGACTGGAAGGTGACACTGCGCACGGGTAAACCACATGTGCGCAGCTATACCGAAGAAAAAGATCGCAATGTCATCATATGTATTGACCAACGCAGCGCGATGTTCTTTGCCTCTGACAAGGTAATGAAATCAGTAGTGGCGGCGGAGAGTGCCGCTGTGTGTGCTTGGCGAGTACTGAAAGACGGCGACCGCGTTGGTTTTGTTGTTGCGACGCCACAGCGCATATTGCATAGCAAACCACAACGCTCACAACACTATTTACTTGCGCAGTTAAAGCAGTTAGCGCAGTTTAATCAAGCGTTAAGTGTTAACTCGCGAGACAGTGAACAGGTGAATTTTAAGTCTTGGATTGAGTTAATTAAACGCATGCGCCCCAAGCAATCAACACTGATCTTCATTAGTGATTGGCGAGATTGCCAAGCTAAGGATTTAGATCAGCTCAAGCAATTGCAGCAACATAATGATGTATTGGCGATAACGGTCAATGATGCGTTTGAACACTCTTTGCCGCAGCATTTGGCTAACGCCAATTGGGTAGTAGGCGATGGTCAATATCAGCTTAATCTAGATACACACAGCAAAGTCGATCTCGCGAGTAATGAGTTGTGGCAGCAAAGCCAAATGCAACGTCATGCTCTGGTGAAGTTAATGGCAATGAAGCATTTGCCGCACATCGAGTTGGATACCGCAGGGCAACATATTAGTCAGCTGCAAAAAATGGTTGGGGGGCGTTAATGTCAGTCGAACATACACCGCCAAGCACTTATATATTACGTGAATTGCATGATGTGGCTGTACCTGAGAGCATCAGTTGGATGCCGCAAACCATCGGTTGGCAACTGCTAGCGCTGCTGGTGTTATTACTATTGCTTATGTTGTTGGTAAAACGAGCACGTCATTGGTGGGTAAATCGATATCGCAGCGAAGCCATCAATGCGCTCGGGCAGTTAGATATTAATCACGCCACACAGCCTTATCAGGTGTTTTCTATTCTCAAGATTGTGTTGGTGCATCTCAATGCGCGCCACCGTTCACTTCATGATACCGCTTTTTTACAGGTGCTTGATGATTTGACGCCAAGTGAACGGGACTTTTCTGCTAACTTCCCTGCCAACTGGTTAGCGAGCCTCAATGATCCCAATAGCAATTTGGATGCAGCTGAGAGGGAGATCTTAGTTACCCAAGCCAAACGCTGGGTTTTACAGCACAGCAACGATGATTTAATTCATCAATCTAATTGGAGGAGTTTGGTGCAGAGAGTCGGGTTGAAAAGCCGTTTTGAGAAGTCAGGGGATAAGAGGTGAGCATGAATAGCGTTTTATCATCTATCCACTGGAGTAGCGTTGAATTAGCACATCCGATGTGGCTGGTTATTTTACCGTTACCACTGGTCGTTTATTGGCTTGTTCCCGCTTATCGCACGAAACAGACGGCGATAAAAGTGCCATTTTTTGGTCAACTTGTCGCAGCCATTGGTGAGTCGCCAACTCATGGTGCAAGTCAACTAAGTCCAAGTTGGTGGCAGCGAGCAACTCTAGTGGTTTCATGGCTGTTGGTGGTGTTGGCGCTGGCAAAACCTACCGTGTTGGGTGAACCACAAGTGCGTGAAAGTTTAGGTCGTGATGTGATGGTGTTGGTCGACTTGTCTGGCTCTATGGCTGAGCAGGATTTTACCTCGAAAAACGGCGACAAAGTTTCTCGTTTAGAGGCGGCGAAAGAAGTGTTAGGTGAATTTGTCCAAACCCGTAAGGGTGACAGGTTAGGGCTGATTTTGTTTGGCGATGCTGCCTTTGTGCAAACGCCGTTTACTGCCGATCAGAAAGTCTGGATGGAGCTCCTACAACAAACAGATGTGGCGATGGCAGGGCAAAGTACGCACCTTGGCGACGCGATAGGTTTAGCCATAAAAGTATTTGAGCAAAGCAAGCAAAGCCGTAATGACGCTGGTGATGTTAACTCACCGCAGCAAGTGGCAATTGTGCTAACCGATGGCAATGATACCGGGAGTTTTGTCGAGCCAATCGATGCGGCAAAAGTAGCCAAAGCGAAAGATGTGCGCATCCACGTGATTGCGATGGGCGATCCGCTCACGGTTGGTGAGGGGGCGTTGGATACAGAAACGATGGATCGAATTGCAAAAGAATCTGGCGGCGAGTCTTTTCAAGCACTGAACCGTGATGAGTTGGCACAGGCATATCAAGCGATCGGTGAGCTTGAGCCTCAGTTATATGAAAGCACCACCTATCGCCCCAAACAGAGTTTACATCATTATCTGATCGCAATTGTGGTGGTGATCTATTTGGCGGCATTTAGTTTGGCGACGCTGAAACGTCGGATGCTTGCCTCGACAATGAAAATAAGCACCACGAAAGCGCGCACTCAACCCAACCAATCACAAGGAGAACATGATGTTTGATTCTCTTACGTGGCTAACAGGTGGTTGGCTAACAGAAGGTTGGCTAGCGGAGCTGAGCCAATTTCACTTTATTCGCCCGCTATGGTTACTCGCGTTCTTGCCGATGGCGTTGTTGATATGGTTGAGATGGCGAGAAGACAATAAACCGAGTTGGAAAGATGTACTGCCAGCGCATCTGCGCGAGGCACTCACCATTGGCGAGCGCGGTTGGCGCAAGCAATTACCCCTTAAATTGCTTATGGTGATTGTGTCTGTCGCGATTGTGATTTGTGCGGGTCCTAGTTGGCAACGAGAAGCCTCACCATTTGGTGAAGACCAAGCGTCATTGCTGGTGGTTTTGGACAACAGTGATTCCATGTTGGCGACCGACATTGCACCAAGTCGTTTGGAGCGTTCTAAACATAAGATACGCGATTTGCTGAAAGCGAGAAAAGGAGGGCGCACAGGGTTGGTTGTTTACGCGGGTTCCGCGCATGTCGCGATGCCTATTACACAAGACAGTAAAGTGTTTGAGCCCTTTTTAGCGGCAATTGAGCCACAAATAATGCCCATTGCAGGCAAACAAGCAGAACAAGCGTTGCCGCTGATTAAACAACAATTGTCTGACCAAATAGGTGCGAGCGTGTTGTTAGTCAGCGATGGTGTTAATCCAACCACTATTGAAGCCTATCAACGCTTTTTTACGCAAAGCGAACATCAGCTTTTGATACTCGCGGCAGGCAATCGTAACGTAGTCAGTAACAATCCTATCGATATCAACTCACTACAAAATTTGGCGTCTGCGACCGGAGGCAAGGTGGTGGAGATCAGTATTGACAATAGCGATATTCAACAACTCAATCGTATGATTGAGAGAAATATGCAGCTTAATGGTGAATCGTCCATGCCATGGAAAGATATGGGCTATTACTTGCTGATACCCATGGTATTGGTGATGTTAGTCTGGTTTAGAAAAGGTTGGCTGGTGCAATGGTGTGTTTCGGCGTTGTTGGTTGCTCAGTTCGCGTTTGTGCCGCCAGTACAAGCAGAGACGGTGGCGATTAAGGCAGAGCAAGTAAAGGTATTAGAAACGCGCTCAAACTGGGACAAGTTTGCCCAGTGGTGGTGGGATTTATGGTTAACTCCGAATCAGCAAGGTCAGCGCTGGTTCAACCAACAAGAGTATTTACAAGCGGCGAAACATTTTGTTGATCCACTGAGAAAAGGCACCGCTTACTACTATGCCGGCGAATACAAACTTGCTCATAGTGCCTTTCTTGAGATGCTCAACGACCCAGATCCTGATGTGGTTAATTATGGTTTGTATAACGCTGCAAGTGCCTTAGCCAGACAGCGAGAGTACTTAGCTGCGCGAGAACTATTGCAAAATCTTGCTGACGACAAGCAGCTTAATTCAGCGTTAAGAACAGACGTTGAGCACAACCTGGCAGTGATTGCCGGTATTGTCGAAGAGATAAACCGAACCAGTGAAAGCCAAGCGGGCACAACAGATGGACCAGAAGAGTCCTTTGAGCTTGATGATGATAAACCGCGCACAGCGGATGGGGCTGACGAAGAAACAGTGGCGGAGCTTATGCTCAAAGAAACGTTAAACGCCAATGAAATTCTCGGTAGCGAAGAGTTAGCCGATAAGTGGCTTAAGCGTGTTGAAGCTGACCCTAAATACTTTTTGCGCGCCAAGTTTCAAATTCAACTGCGTGAAGCATCAAATGTCGTGTCAGAACCAACCGCTGAGAGTGAGGATAAACAATGATAGTAAACCGCGTTCCCACCGTTGTTTGGCTGGCGTTGATTGGCTCACTGTTTTTTAGTTCACTGTTTTTTAGCGCAGTGAGTGTAGCGCAAGAGAATCAGGGATTATCCATCTATGATCTGCAAGCAAGCCAAGATGTGGAGATTTCTGCTTGGGTAGGTGATAAATCCAATCCGGCGTCGAGCGCTACGTTTAGCGTTAACCAACAAGTCATTCTTAATATTGAGGTCGCCACGCCGCGCTGGTTTACCGGCGGGACGCGTATTGGCAGTGTCGAAATCCCTAATGTGATCGCTAAGCAGCGCAATCAATTGGCGACCAACTATACCGAGCGCAAAGATGGCAAAACGTGGTCGAGGCAGCGTTGGGAAGTCACCCTATATCCGCAAGAGTCAGGCGAGTTTGTCGTTCCGCCAATTGCGGTAAGGGTTCAGGTATCCGCCCCTGATGGTAGCAATGTATCGGGCATACTCTATACAGAGCCTGTACGTTTTACTGCTCAATTACCGTCGGGCTTGCTTAGCGATAAAGCGAATTGGTTTGCGGCAACGAACGTAACGGTTGAACAGCAGTGGTTAACCTCCAATGACGATCTGCAAGTCGGCGATTCGGTTACGCGCGCGATTACTATCCAAGCACAAGATAGCTTATCGATACTGTTACCGGATTTACTACAAGCCCCTGTAGAGTCCTCAGCAGAAGCTAAGCAAAATTCTGAAGGGCAACCATCGACACGTTCATATCAAGCCTATCCGACGCCAAATCGTCTTGCGGACTCTCAAAGCCGAGGAGACTATCAATCGAGCCGTGAAGAGCAATCGGTCTATGTATTGCAACAAGGAGGAGAGATTGCTTTTCCCGAGTTAACATTTCAGTGGTGGAATACACACAAAAACCGTTTAGAAACGGTGACAATTGAAGGGCGTCGATTTGAGGTTCAACATACCGTGAAATCGTTTGTCACTATGTATGCAAAAGGTTTGTCGATAGCCGCGACGCTACTCTTGCTGATCGTTTTAAGTGTGTATGCGATTAAACGTTATTTTAAACATCGCGCAAAGCCAGCTTGGCTTGTATTACATCAACTAATTAAGCAAAGAGAGTGGGGGAAAATCCGATTATTTATCTACCGTCAGTTGAGAATGACCAATGGCGATTTGGAGTTGGCTAAATTTAAACCCGATGACCAATGGCGTGAGAGTAGTCAACGATTTCTAGCGGGGGAGAAAGATAGTCATTTAACGCGAAAATTGTGGCGAACGATTAGTAATAAGCGAAAAACCAATCAATCTAAGCGTGGATTTCGAGGTTCAATACCACCGGCGTTACCCGAACTTGAACGCTTGCTAAATACTATCAGCAGCACAAATAAAGCGGAGAAATAAACCACGCAGAGACCGGATGAAAATCGCGATTATTTAACGCACCACTAACCTAATTATCAAATAAGTTCCTATACTATCAGTAACTTTGGTCATTGTTACTGTAGTTGTAAGTACTTTGGTAATAAGTGCTGTGGAGCGTTATGAAAAATACTGATCTCAACTTGGTCCCAATTTTTGTCGCTATCTATGAGGAACAAAACCTCTCTAAAGCGGCTGTGCGGCTGGAGATCAGTCAGCCTGCGGTGAGTAAAGCGTTAGCGCGATTAAGAGATATATACGACGAACCCCTTTTTCATCGCTCACCTAATGGCGTGGAACCGACCGCTTTTGCGATGGATATCTATCCCGCCATGGGCGCGGCATTAAAGAACTTTACTTCTACACTCTCAGCATCACGAGACTTTGATCCTAGTATCGCCAATAAAACTTTTTCAATTGCCTGTGTTTCGGTGGCGAGTTATGAACTTATGCCGCAACTGTTCAAGCAAATCCGTCAGATTGCACCGCACATCAGTTTAGAAATCCATCCACTTTTTACTGAAGACCATGAAAGTGATCTTCGTCTGCAACGTTACGATCTTATTGTTGATATGGCGCCAAGAGGGCGAACGATGCTCAAGTTTGAAACGGTATT
This sequence comes from Vibrio rhodolitus, assembly GCF_003350325.1. Lineage (GTDB taxonomy): Bacteria > Pseudomonadota > Gammaproteobacteria > Enterobacterales > Vibrionaceae > Vibrio > Vibrio rhodolitus. Next base: position 40,208 of record NZ_QLYZ01000002.1, read on the forward strand.
TTCTGAGCGTTTGATGGTGGTGTGCAGTGAGCACCATCCAAGAATTAAGGGCTCAATTACGGTGGAGCAATTTCTCGCAGAGCAACATGTGGTGGTATCACGCTGGCAAAGCAGACAAAGTCTGATGGATGAAGACGATATTGCCGAACTTAACAAGCGAGACATTGTTTATCGCGCGTCTGGTGCGTTGGAAATGCTGCCCGTCATTCACGATAGCGAACTGATCGGCATGTTACCAGAATCGACCATCAAAGCCTTTTCTGATGCTTACCAGATCAAAGGCGTACCATTACCATTTAGCGACAAAATCCATGATTTGTGTGCGATATGGCATCCAAGCAGAAGTAATGAGAGTGCGCATATTTGGTTGAGAAATCAGCTTAATATGGCAGGGAAGGCAATTGCGTAACGCTGCAAAGGTCAAATTTAAACTAGACGTGATATAGAAAAGCCACTCGATTTGAGTGGCTTTGAAAATTCGCAGGGCAGCAATTAGATTTTTTGCACTGAATCGACGTCGATTTTAGGCGTGTTCCACTCTGAATCAACTTCACCACGGATCACGACGCGATCGTTTGGTGTCACATCCACACCCATCCAATCTTCATCATCGATTTCAATTTGAATTTGACCAGTCTCATCTTTAAACAGGTAAGTTTCATTACCAATAGATTCGATAATATTACCAGTCAGAAGTACTGCGCTATCATCAGCCGCATCATTTGCTTGTTTTACTGTGTTAACAGCAGCAGTCGCAGGACCATTGAAAGCCGCAAAAGCTGGAGTAATCATTGAGCAAGCTACTAAAAGAGTTAGGATTGTTTTTTTCATTTTGTTGTTTCCACTTTAAGCAATGAAACTTATTGTACTGCCAAAGTGTGATAGTCATCAAAGAAACAAGGCGGAGCTACCTAATTTAACAGTAAGCCCGCCTGTAAGTTTTTCTGGACATCAGTAGACAGTGCACCATTCGTTTTTCATGTCGATAAGATGCCAATTGTCAAGTTGGTTTGCTTCATCCATCGCTTTATCAAGATGACCAACACTGGATTTTCTATCGTACTGCCACTCTCGCTCGGCGTCAGTGTGGTGAACAATCATTGCCATTGAGTTGGGTTGGCTCGTTGCCCATTGCATCATTGCGTGGTCGCCATCCGAGTTACCGACCGCGAGAACCGGCTTCTTACCGATGATGTGTTGAATGTTTTCAACTTTGCCGGCTTTGTCGTCAATGGTCAGGATCTCGCCGAGTTTAATCACTTGCGGTTGACCATCGTTGTAGTCGTATTGGTATTTTAGCGCGCTGCCAATAATTTGCTCCGCAGGGATGTTATACACCTCAGGTGCCCATGCGCGCATAAAGTCGACACCACCACCTGAGACGATGTAGGTTTTGAAGTCGTTCGCCTGTAAATAAGCAAGCATTTCTTTCATCGGTTGGTAAGTTAGCTCGGTGTAGGCTTTTTCAAAGCGAGGATCTTTTGCTGCGGCAATCCAATTTGCGACGGTAGTTTGGTATTCTTCTACCGTCATACCACTGTGGGTTGCGGTGACTATCTCAAGTAGTGCTTTTTCACCACCCGCGAGAACGCTTTTTACATCATCTTCGAGCACAAACTTAAACGGTTCTTGAGTTTTCCATTCAGGATGTTGCTCCGCCATATTCTTTACTTGGTCAAATGTGTAAGCGAGTTGAAAGTAATAAGGTTTTTCTGACCAAAGTGTGCCGTCGTTATCGAACACCGCGATGCGTTCAGCAACGGGAATAAATGAATCCTTGCGCTCATCAGTCGAGTTGTCGACATAGTTTAAAAGCGCGGTTTTACTACTACCATCTTTCCATGAGGGTAGCAGGTTAGGGTCACAATCAATCGCCATCGCGGAGAATGAGAGGGTTGATAAGATTGCTAGAGCACAGAGGTTTGTTTTCATAGTTGTTGTTACCCATATTAAAGTAAGAGTGGATTCAATCATGTACTGCTAGGGGGCTAACCTTGCTCATCTTTATGACGTTAAAGAGAACGTGGTCATCGGTCTTTGGCGAGACGTAGTCCCATGTCAGACATAATTATAGATTGGCTAGCAAAATCACGACGAAAATTTTCCGACTGTTCAGCATCATAGGCGAAGCTCCCACCTCGTACTGACTTGTGTGCTAAGCCAGAATCGCTGTTTTGTTGATTGGTTGGATTATCATTGCCACCCCAGCGATAGAATGTGTCGTCAAACGCATCCGAGACGAACTCACCTACGTTGCCCGTCATGTCATATAGCCCGAGCTCGTTGGGCTGTTTCTGTCCGACGGGATGAGCGCGGTTTTGTGCGTTACCGGCATACCAAGCGACATCATCAATGTTGTTTGAACCCGAGTAGGTGAAACCTTGGCTTTTATTGCCTCCTTGGGCGGCAAATTCCCACTCGGCTTCGGTCGGTAAGCGATAGGTTTCGCCAGTTAATTGATTGAGTTGTTCGACGAAGTAGTTCGCTTGCTGCCAGCTTAAGTTGTTGACCGGAATATCATCGCCCGGGAAGTAACTGAGAGAAGAACCCATCACGCTTTCAAATAGCGCTTGTGTGACCTCAAACTTGGCTAAGTAGAAACTATCTACACGCACTTCTCTTGCTGGCGTCTCGGCTTTGCTGGCACCGTTTTGCTCTGAGCCCATAACAAAGTGACCGCCTTCAACGAGCACCATCTCTTGATTGATTTGCAATGCAATAGGATGAGGTGTATCGGCACTGCAACCATTGAGCAGGGCTAATAAGCTAAAGATTGAGATAATCTTTATCGGCGAACGGTTAACTGGGGTCATAGGGTGGCTCTCGCTAGTAAGTTCACCATCAACACTAGCAATAAACGCCATGAAAAAAGGTTATATACGCTATAACAAGCACCGGTTAAGGCGAGGATTTATTATGTGGTTATTACATAGTTAGCCCGGTCGATGGCTAGCTCAGGTTGATAGATAACTCAGCTCAACCATCAATTCGCTCAACGATTAGGTGACTTATGCATATTACTCAAGGTCCACAGTTTAACGGTAAAGCTTCCAAGCGTTTACATGTCATGGCTAAGCCAATAGGGGCTGCATGCAACATTGACTGCACCTATTGCTACTACCTAAGTAAACAGGAGCTACTTGAGTACAAAAAAGGGTGTTCTCCAGTGATGAATGACGACACCTTAGAGACCTACATTCGTCAGTACATTGAAGGACAAAATACCCCGGAGATCATCTTTTCATGGCAAGGTGGTGAACCGACCATGTTGGGTGTGGATTACTTTCGTCGCATTGTCGAGTTACAACAAAAGTACTGCCCTGAAGGGGTGAGTATTGCCAATGATTTACAAACCAATGGTACTTTGCTGACCGACGAATGGTGCCAATTTTTAAAGCAGCATAACTTTCTGGTTGGGTTAAGTATTGATGGACCAGAGATGCTGCACAATGCCTACCGAACCAATAAGGCAGGACGCGGCACATTTAAGCAAGTGATGAAGGCGGTCGAGTTGCTGCATAAGTATCAAGTGAACTTCGCGACCTTGACTTGCGTGAACAATTTAACCAGTTGTAATCCTTTAGAAGTGTACCGATTCTTACGTGATGAAGTGCGCTCACCGCAAATGCAGTTTATTCCCATTGTGGAACAAAAGAGTTTTCGTAGCACTGCGCCACAAACATGGTCTGCAACTGAACAATTAAAGCAGGGCGACAAGCGTTTAATTCCTGGCAATAAAGACTCAATCATGGAGCCTTGGTGCGTGTCCGATCAAGCGTGGGGTAATTTCCTTATCACGATATTTGATGAATGGATTGCAAACGACATCGGTAAGGTCTTCGTTCAGTATTTTGAAGCGAGTGTCGAGCGTTGGATGGGACGTGCGAACCCGCTTTGCACATTGGGTGAAATCTGCGGTAAAGGGTTAGCTATGGAGCCCAATGGTGACGTCTACACATGCGACCATTACGTCTATCCCGAGTTTCAGACAGGTAACATCCATAGCCAAAATCTTGAGAGTTTGGCTTACAGCGCGCAGCAGCAGAAATTTGGTTACGCCAAGACGCGCAATCTTACTGAGCAATGCAAAGCGTGTGACTATCAGTTTGCCTGCAATGGAGAGTGTCCGAAAAATCGTTTTATTCGTACACAAGCTGGCGAACCAGGGCTGAATTATCTGTGTGCGGGTTGGCATAAGTTCTTTGCTCACGCAGATAAATCACTGGCTTATATTCTCCGCGCGACGGGGAATCCGGTCGCTTTTGGCAAATATAGCGATGAGCAGTTAAAGCAGCATTTACAGCAGCGCCAAGTTTCGACCGCTGGCTTTGTAACGCGATTCTAAATGAGGTTTGATATGAAGCGATTCACGATAAGAAAAGTCGCGTTGATGTTGACGCTTGTGTTTGCAGCACCGACTTTTGCTCAAACAAGTGCCGAAACAGGTACCCAAATAAACGCTCAAGCGAACAATGGGTCATTATCCAGTACCCAAGCTGGTAGTTTTGTTACACAAGCGCCCGACACAAGCACTAGCCAGTCGTTAAGTCAGCATATTGCCGATTTGTCTTATCAGGCGCAGGACAAAACACTCGACTCTGCCCAACGCGCGAAAGCGTTACGAGAGCTAGCTCAGTACCCGAACCAAAATGCCTTGGTTGCGGTGGCGCGAGGGTTGAAAGACCAAGATGCAGAGATTAGAGAGGCGGCGGTGATTGCTGCAGAGCCCTACGGCATTGAATATCGTTGGCGTTTGTTGTCACCACTGCTTAATGACGCCGATCATTCAGTAAGAGTTACCAGTGGGGCGAATTTAGTGCGTGATTATCAACGGTTAGAGCCCGTTCAGCAGCAACAGCTGAGCCGTCCTATTGCGGAGTTGATTGATTACCTAAAGCCTCAGCAGGAGAGTTCATCACGGGTATTGCTGGCTGATGTCTATCGTTGGCAAGGCGAGTGGCAACAAGCGGACGTTATCTATCAAGCATTATTAGCTACACAGCCGGATAACAGACAAATATGGTTAAGTTTAGCCGATAACTATCGAGCGCAAGAGCTCGATAAGGCGGCGCTCGAAACGCTTAATAGCGCAATTCATAGAGTCCCTGCAAATGCCTTGGAAAATGCCCCTCTGCATTATTCAAAAGCATTAACGCTTGTACGTTTAGAGCGCACAGAAGAAGCGGCGCAGGAAATGGCGACCGCAGCAAGTTTGGCAAAAGACAATAGTTACTACTGGTATTTAAATGGCGTGTTGCAAGAGCCGATTAACGTGAAAACTGCGACCAGTTCGTTTGAAAAAGCTTACTTAATTTCAGGTGCCCCTGAGCAGTTGTATGCCTTATGTGATATCTACCTTCGCTACGATAACGCAAAAGGCACTCAGTGTTTGGCTGAGCTAGAGAAGATTGCGCCGCCTTATGTGATTGAGAAGCTCAAAACAAGTCGCAGTGAATCTTGAGGTGCCTATAAACTCGTTTGCATTACATAAATTTATGCGGTTAAGAACACATTTATCGGCTGTTCACCATCAGCAGAGTTTTGTTACTTTAGTCATATTCGTTGTTAGAACGCCAATGAAATGATGAAAGGAGCAGCGGTAGATGGAGATCAACAACTTACCTTTTGGTATCACTGAATGGGAAAATGTTGAGGTTACACAACATTCCGGCGAGACGGGGGTAGCATTGTGGCGAACCAAACATTTTGGCGAGCTACGAGTACGTATGGTGGAGTATTCAGAGAACTACTTAGCGGATCACTGGTGCTCAAAGGGGCATATATTGTTTTGCTTGTCAGGAGAGCTAACCACCGAATTGGATGACGGTCGCGTGTTCGTATTAAAGCCGGGAATGAGCTATCAAGTTGCAGATAATGCTGAAGCGCACCGCTCTTCAACGCGTATTGGTGCAAAACTATTTGTGGTTGATTAAACACATTTTAATAGGGATCTTTACTGTGTTTCGTTGTCCAAGTTGTCAGGCTAAATCCATCTCTTTACTTGAGAAACTACGCGCTAGAGCGAGAAAAGCGTATCGTTGTCGCGAGTGCAAAACAAAGTGGCAGATATCGACGTATATCTATTGCGCCGGTGTGATGTTACCACCACTCTTTCTCACTCTTTCAAACGGCTTTGGTTGGCTGTCACTTGATATGGCGACTCTCATCGCGGCAACATTTTGGTTTTGTGTTGTATTACTTCAACCACTTCGTAAGTCTTATTAGCTATCGGGCTTGTGGTCTACATAGCAAACAGAAAAAGGCACGCCTAGGCGGCTAAACTGTTTGAACCAGCGAATTTGGTTATCTTGCAGTTTGTCGCCAGGGCCTTTGACTTCAATCCACTCAAATTGCCCATCTTTAAATGCGATAAGATCGGGCATACCATTTCGATACAGCTTTAAATCGCTGAGTTGCACTTTGATTAAATTGACCAGAAGCTCAGGCTTTACGGTGCTTAACGTCAAGCTAAGCAGCTCCTCTGTTAAATGGCTCCAAACGACGCATGGATTGCTTATCCCTAATTTGTTGTGGTAGTTGCCGAGAATAAATTGATGATTGCCTTGCGCGATTTTCTCAAGCGCTCGGCTAATTTGCTTAGAGCGTTTGGCGTAAAAATCCTTATGATATAGATCCAACGGTTTGAACTGATAGGCATTGATGAATGCACCTTCAACTGGGGCAAATATTGCGTCCCAAAGTGCTAAGCCCATTACGCCATTGAGCAATGCGTTTTCAGTGTAGAATACTTGCCAACCTTGATTTTCAAAATGCTGTTTCACCGCAAGTTCCACTCGTTGCTGAGACAAGTCTAACGCTAAGTGATGCTCCTTATATGTTGGTTTTGCCACGCGAGGAATTTTGACTCCTTGTTTACGTAGCAGGCGTTGCTCAAGCTTTTGACCGATTTCAAGCTCAGATATGTCGCTGGGTTGGTTTAAAATTAATGTGACAATGTCACTAAATTCGTCGTTTTGCTCAAGCTTGTCATAAATTCTTGCTTGTCGCTCTCTGCTTGGTGGCAGTGAAGTTTGCTTAAACAGGTTTAATGCCGCTTCAAACTCGCCGAGGCGTTCAAAGTCACGCGCGATATCATTGATAAGGTGTTGGCGCTTTCTTTCTATATATGGGTGATCAAGGACGGCGGGAATTGCATCGACAAGCTGTTTCACTACTTCTAGTTGTTTTCTATCGGCATTCCAATAGCTATCCGCTAACTTACTCAGCGCCAGCAGTTGTTCGACTTCGTCGCGATGGTTGAAAAATCGGCGTTCGATACTGAGTTGATAATTCTCAAACTGATTTAAACCCAGATCATCGAGAACAAATTGAGTTAAGTCTTGATGCGTGTTGGCAAAAAATAGCGCTAATAGCAGGTCAATCATCTCAGCGAAGTGCAGCTCAATCACAACAAAATTGAGCTCGTCGAATTGCTCAAAAGGCGCATCCCTGAGTAGTTCAACCATTTGCGGCTTTTTTAGTGAGCGAGTTTGACCTAAAAATCGCTTTGGAAATAGGGGAGTTAACTCGGATTTCGTCAGCAGAGTTTGGGCTAACTGCTGCTCGCTAATCGCCGGGTTTAGCGAAATAAAGCCTTTAGCGGCTAATTGCTCTAAAGCGAGTGGAATGGATGGAATTTCATCGTAGTTGAGTTTGTCACTGCGAAACAACGATCCTTTGCGGCTATATAAGCGCACCAGCAGACATTGACTGGCTTTATCGAGTGAGCGATAGGCAGATATCCACTCCAGTTCTGAACGTTGGAGTATATCGTTATACCAAACTTGAGCGTGTTCAATCAGGCGATTGAAATTAGCTAGGTAATAGTCTTTCGCGAGTTGTACTTGAGATTCCATAACGCACACATACAAAAAAGGCTTACCACAAGGGTAAGCCTTTTCACTTTCAATTCAAGCTATTAAGCGTTTTTCAGTTCAGCAACTTTAGCTTCTGAAAGTGGCTTAGTGATGAATGCCAGAACAATACACACTGCCATCATTACTGCAGAGATTGTGTACGCTAGAGTGTAGCCTTCACCGTTAGTCATTGAGAAACCAACAACTGCTGCGCCGATTGCACCACCGATACCCCATGCAGTGTAAAGTACACCGTAGTTTGTACCGTAGTTTTTCAGACCGTAGAACTCAGCAGTTAGAGTAGGGAATACTGCTAGTAGAGTACCGTAACCAATCGCAGCAATTGCTGTACCGATGATTAGTGTTACTTCTGACTTGAACGTTGCAAATAGCACCATGTTAATGCCTTGCAGTACGAATGCGATTAGTAGAGTGCGAACACCACCAATTTTGTCTGCAAGCATACCAGCAGCAACACGACCGCCTGAGTTAAATACCGCTAGGATAGACGCTAGGTAAACTGCATTTGGCAGGTTAGCTTGTACGCTTGCGATAGTTGTGATGTTACCGATGATCATAAGACCAACAGAAGCTGCGAAAGCGTACATGATCCATAGAGAGTAGAACTGAGGCGTTTTAAGCATCGCTTTCCAAGTTAGGTCTTCAGACTTGCTTGCCGCTTTTGGTGCTGCACCTTCTTTCACTGCTGGCTCAGCTGGAGAGTAACCTGCTGGTGGGTTGTTGATTGTTGCTGCTAGTGGAACAGCGATAGCAAGAATACCAACACCAAGGATCATAAAGCTTGTTTGGATGCCCATGCTTTCGATTAGCGCAGAAGTTACTGGCGCTAGGTAGATAGCTGCAAGACCGAAACCTGCTGCGATGATGCCGTTAACCATACCTTTCTTAGAAGAGTGGAACCACTTCATTGCAGATGGCGCAAGACACGCGTAACCAAAACCGATACCAGCACCTGTGATCACACCAAAAGTGATGTTTAGCATCATTGGTGAGTTAACAAAGCCAGAAGCGATCATGCCAAGACCCGTTAGGATAGTACCTAGGATCAGGATCATACGTGGACCCATGCGGTCTTGAAGGATACCTGCAACTAAAAGACAGATAGAGAAAGTGATTGTTGCAGTTGCGTAAGGTGCAGATGCTTCAGCTGCACTCCAGCCTGACTCAGTCACAAGCGCTTTGTTAAATACACTCCAAGCATACAGGATGCCAAGACAAAGGTTGATACAGAATCCTGCTAGCAGAATGCGCATAGCTTTATCAATCTTGCTCATTTTATTTCTCAGTTTTCCTCTATAGAAGAGGATGGTTTAACACACGATTTATTCAAAATTTGTTTGCGTTTATCAACATAAAGCGCAATGGGCGCGAATTATAACCAAATAAACTGTGATTGGAATCTCTTTTTCCTCGAATTATAAAAATAAACTTATTTTTTAAACGATTGCTCTGCGCATCAAACCAACAAACATCCCACAAAGCAGGCTTTTGATTGTAAATTAACCAATTTTTAAGCTAGCAGGAGGCTAGCGCGTAGTTATTAATATCGAAAACTGAGATTTACTGCCCAAGCAGAGTAAGTTTTTTGTCAATTAATTGCGTGGTGGATTCCCAATTTCGGCGAGTGGCGTTAGCATGCGCGCAATTTTTTCTAAGGTAGTAACAAAATGAAATTCAAAGCTGCAAAAATTGCTGTAGTCGCAGCGCTTGGTGCGTCTTCTCTAACAGGTTGTATGGGGCAAATGGCAACCACTGGTCTAGTGTCTAAATTCAACCTAGAGATTGTTGATAACCGTTACGGTCGAGAAGGTATGTTCTTACTGCTATCACCTGTATATGGTCTTGCGGGTACGGTAGACCTATTTATTTTTAATGCCATCGAATTCTGGACCGGTACTAACCCAATTTCTGGTAAATCACCGGCAGTGGTAGACACTCCAACGAAGAACTACATCAAAGTAAACGGTCAACTAGATCCTTCACTAACCACAGTGCCGCTATCAAACAACAGTGATATTGAAAAAGCGGTGATGCAGCAAATTGATGAGAACACGCTACAAATGGAAATCACTTACCTAAACGGCGAGCAAAAAGTACTGCGCGGCGAAAAGGGTGTGGACTCAGTTGATTTCTACCTAGATGACGAGCTAGTAACAACCGTTTCTAATCGTGAGCTGAACGATTACATCACGTCAGCTAACATCTAAATTCTGTGTGCCATACCGTTCCTATTTACCACTCGCATTTTGCGTATACACAAGCGAGCGGTATGGTTCTATTGTTCGACTAAATCCCCCCTAAAATACACATATAGTTTCACATATATGTGCTGTGCCTCTAAATAAAGAACTTCAAAAATACATTTATTTAACAACGTGTTCTATACCAATAGTATTGTCCGGTCGCCGACTAAATATAAGTGGTAACTACAGAGGTCTATTGTGCGTTGTTTACTCTTGCTGTCATTGCTGCTTAGTTCGTTTCACCTATTTGCATCAAATCTCCCTAGTAAAGATCCTCTAATTATTGCCAACTCTAAAGCGTGGAAACCGTTCTCGTTTATCAACTCAAAGGGAGAACCAGATGGTATCTTGATTGACTACTGGCGTGAATTTTCTCGTGTTACAGGTCAGCCGATAGAGTTTCTCTTACTTGATTGGAACGATTCACTCGTGGCAGTGAAAGAGGGAAGAGCAGATATTCACGCAGGGCTACTGTTTTCTGTTGAGCGTGATGGTTTCTTAGAGTTCAGCCAACCGATCATTACCATAGATACGCAGCTATTCGTAAGTCGCGAGTTGCTAGAAGTTGATACGACAACACTGTTTTCTGGAGAACATTCTTATCGTTTTGGCGTTGTTGATGGGGGCTTTGAACAATCTCATTCAGAGCAACGTTATCCTAATTTGAATTTTGTTGCCTTTGCCAACAATGCGCAGATGCTCGAAGCCGCCTTTGACGGCGATATAGATGCTTTTGTTGCCGATCTACAGGTGGCTAACTTCTATTTTCATAGTTTGGAGAAAGGCCAGCAGTTCTCCGGTATTCAGCACCTCTATACCGGTATTCTTCGACCGGCCGTGGCTGAGGGAAATAATGATCTGCTAGGCTTTCTTGCTCAAGGCATGACAAAAATCAGCAGCGAAACCAAACATAAAATCTTCAGCCGTTGGATGTATATTGAAACCGTATATCCAAGCTACTTAATCCCGGTCGTAATCGCATTATCTGTTATCGCGGTGCTTAGCTATATTGTCATTTTACGCATGGCAGTGCGCTCAAAAACCTTGGAGCTTAAGACAGCCAATAGAGAGTTGAAAATATTGTCTCAAGTTGACCAGTTAACGGGTTTAAGTAACCGTCGGCATTTCTATTCACAGTTTTCACATCGTGTCTCTACGGGCGGTCATACTTGCGTCATGTTATTCGATATTGATGATTTTAAGTCGATTAATGACACTTTTGGCCATCAAGTGGGTGATGAAGTGATCAAGTCTGTTGGACAAGCCGTCAATTCGGTGGTCGATAAACGTCATTTAGTAGGTAGGATTGGCGGTGAAGAGTTTGCCGTGGTATGCAAGAAAATTTCGCTGGCAGAAGCCGAAGAGCTAGCAGAGCAGATTCGTGAGGCAGTGCGTCAACAAGTCATCTTCGAAGATCAGCGCCGAGTCACGATCAGTTTAGGTTGCGCTTATTACCACAAATCATCGTTGTCGATTTCTCTTTCTGAAGCAGACAATCTTATGTACCAAGCCAAAGCGAAAGGTAAAGATTGCGTAATATGCCGAGAATATGCCGAGGTGCCAACCTTGATGCTGACACCTCTTTGATGCTATTTCATGATCTCGGCAGTTAACCCGCGACATTAATACGTTGAGAGGTTGTTTTACTTTCCAACAGACCACTTAACCTTGTTAGAAGTAGAGCAACGACAACAATGGCTGCGCCGTACCAAGGCGTCGCAGTAACATCAGATCTAGTCACGATAAGACCGCCTCCCCACGAACCAAGTGCGATACCCACGTTAAAGGCCGCGATATTTAAGCCTGAGGCAACATCGACTGCGCCCGGTGTGTATTTTTCTGCCAACTTTACTACATAAACCTGTAACCCAGGGACGTTACCGAACGCAAATGCTCCCCATACTAAAATTGTAAGTACTGCGCTGATAGGGTTATACACAGTGAAACCAAAGACAAAGAGCACTAAAGCTAAACCAGTAAAGATGACAGTAAGTGCTTTAATTGGACCCATAGTGTCGGCGAGTTTGCCACCCCAAATGTTACCAACAGCGACAGAAACACCATAAACTAACATGATAATACCGACAGAGTTGGCACTAAACCCAGCAACATCTTGTAGCAGCGGTGCTAAGAAGGTAAACGCAGTAAACGTACCACCATAGCCTAAAGCTGTAATTGCAAATACCAATAACAGACGCGGATTCGTCAGCACTTTTAGTTGAGTTGACAGTTTACTCGCAGCTGGCTGAGCGAGGTTATTTGGCACAAGTAGTGCACTGCCAATTAGAGCAATTAGACCGAGGATAGAAACAATTAAGAAAGTGGTTTCCCAGCCAAATTGCTGACCGATATAAGTCCCTAAAGGTACGCCGGTAACAAGTGCGACGGTTAAACCGGTAAACATGATTGCAATAGCGCTTGCTGCTTTGTCTTTAGTTACAAGCCCTGTCGCAATGGTGGAGCCTATAGAGAAGAACACGCCATGAGCCAAACCTGTAAGGATGCGAGCAAGGATCAAAGTGTTATAGCCGGGAGCCTGCCAAGCAAGAATATTACCCAGTACAAATAACGACATAACGGCGAGAAGGACTTTCTTACGCGGCCAGTTACCTGTAAGAGCGGTAAGTACAGGAGCGCCAACAGCGACACCCAAAGCGTAAAGGCTGACAAGTAGACCTGCCGATGGAATCGATACGCCGAGGTCGGTCGCCATGGTTGGGATTAGCCCAACAATGACAAACTCAGTGGTTCCAATAGCAAAGGCACTGAGGGTTAATGCAAGTAATGCGATAGGCATGAATGAATCTCTACATATAAATAAGTAGCGCTAATATCAGTGAGCTTTTAATTGCGAAAAATAGAGGTATTTACAAAATACTTTTGTAGAAAATGATGTCAATTGTTAGGCTGTGATCTGTATTTTGAGCTGGGGATTAAGATGAAAAGTCGCTCGGAGGATTTGGTTCTACTACTTGCCGTTATTGATAATGGTGGGTTTTCTGCCGCCGCAGAAGCGCTTGGTATGCAGGTGGCTAAGGTTTCGCGCGCAGTCAATAAAGTTGAGCAACAGCTAGGCGTCACTATCCTCAACCGAACCACTCGCCGTATAGAATTAACCAACGAAGGGGTTAAGTTTGTTGAAAGTGTGAGGCAGGGTTTGCAGATGATTTCTCAAGCAGAAATGGAACTGCAATCCCAAGGAGAGTCTCCGAAAGGACACTTAAGAGTGGATGCCGCAAGCCCATTTATCTTCCATCAACTTGTTCCTTTGATGGCTGAGTTTCATCAAACCTATCCAGATATTGAATTGGAGCTAACTTCAAATGAAGGGTTTGTTGATTTGATAGAAAAGCGCACAGATGTTGTAATTCGAATTGGTAAACTTGAAGACTCGACCCTACATGCGCGCGCTTTAGGGCAAAGCCAATTACATATAGTCGCATCACCGCAATACCTTGCTCAAAAGGGGATGCCTAAACACACTGCAGATTTAGCAAATCATCAGGTTGTGGGCTTTACCTCGCCTAAAATCCTCAACCAGTGGCCACTTCCGAACCTGCCAACGATCACGCCTAATATCAGCGCAAGCAATGGCGAAACGGTTAGGCAACTGATCTTAGCAGGCAATGGTATTGGAGTGTTATCGGGGTTTATGGTTAACGATGATATCGAATCAGGGCGTTTAGTCTCTTTGATGCAAAGTGAGAAACTTACCAACACGGGAAGAGAACAGATCAACGCGGTTTTCTACCGAACATCCAATGTAGCCAGACGCATATCGGTGTTCATCGATTTTATCCAACCACGGCTAAAACTCTAATGTTGCTAGAAAAAGAACCAAATGGTTGCATAGTGAGCAAACAGCAGGCTTTTGAATAAAAAAGACTTTTCTTTTCAGTCATCTGTGGCATATTAACTGTGCCTTCACGATAAAGCGTACTTCGTATAATGGCTATTACCTCAGCCTTCCAAGCTGATGATGCGGGTTCGATTCCCGCAGTACGCTCCAAATCCTCAAAGTTTTTCAAAGATTCTATTTTCCTTAGTGTTCTTGGGACAGCCTAACTGTACCTTGCTTTTTGTGCTTGAGAATGGCTAGCACGAGTTTGACCTCAAATTTGATGACTCAAATCTCTAGCCAAGACGGACGTATCCTACTGTCACATAGGTAAAAATAATAATGACAAACTTACAAACGAAAAGGTTGGCAATTCTTCTTGATGCGTTATGCATCAATAGTGCTAACAACGATGAAACTCAACTACACATTGACTCTGGATTGTGCATTTTGCTAGATGGTGGACGTCCTAGTAATCCGCCGGATGCCAGGTACCATTTCTCTACAATTTCTCTACAATTTCTCAACCAGATTTAGTTCATCAACTTTCCGATGATTTTGGTGACTTTTTCCACCTTTCGTGCGCGACAAAAGACCTATTTCAAACTATCCGCACTACGATTTGGCTGTCAATGGAAGAGTTGTACGACGAAATTCTTGCAAGTGATGGCAAATCCCAGTTTATTGAATTGATTTCTCGAGACTTTCATTGTCAACGAAGCTATGTATTTTCTGGATGGATTGAACATAACGAATCTATTCTAAGTGAATTAGGCTTGAGAAAAGTCTCTGAGTTCAAAGATAGATGGCAATACGGAGAATGGCACTCCGTAGAGCGCATCGCAGTAGATGACGAGATGAAATGCTATGAGTGATCTTATAAACCAACTTATAGTGATTATGCGTGAGTATGATAGGAAAAAAAAGATACAGTGGCTAGGTTTTCTGATAGTCATTGAAGTTATCTATATACTAAACGAGTTTGCCTTAAACGCGGCGTTATTAAACGCGGGTGGAGGCTTAGTTCTCGATAAAGCAAAGATTGATCAGTTAGAAGTCTTTGGTCGCATTCTTAGTGGGGTAGGTCTTGGCTTAGTCGTCTTTGCAATTCGGGATTCAAAAAATAAGAAAACGACCGACCCTAAGAAAAACTTAGTCGCTCTTGCCGGGTCAGTGGGCATCTGTATTCCAATCATGTTTATTCTCCAAACGATTATTATTGACGGACTAATTGTTGGCAACTCGACTATTTCCGATCGCGCTAGAGCACAGATATTAGTGAACCACCGAGTTGCGTTAGTTACTGGAGAGACAGATCTATTTTCCGGTGGTGCGTCAACTGGTCACCAAAGAACTAATTCAGAAACGTTGACCGTAAACGCAGTTTTGCCGTTGTTTTTGCTAGATTCTGAATCCTACTACAACAGTCAATACAATAATCGCGCGAATGTGGCTAAAACCTTTGCAATGACGCAGCAACAGCTAAAAAAAGAGGGCATGTATGATGCTTATCTAGAAGCGTCGAGAGAAATTGACCAGCAGTGGAAACAACTGCAAACAGGCAACATGGAGTTGCTCAAATCAACGCCAGACTATGTATGGAATGATTTGATTAAGTCAACTCAACCAGAGTTTGAACAGTATGTACAGGCAGTCAATAAATTCGAAAATGGAATTTACCGTCTTCTCAATGAGAAAAAGGTTTTTCGCAAGTTAGATGATTACTTTGAAGGTGCATTTAGAAGTGATCGATGTAAAACTCAAAGGTGTAAACAAGCTAACCTCAACGCGATTACGAAGATGATGGCTAAGGTTTCGACCGATGAAAATCAAACTTGGCGAGACTGGTGCTCAGGCAATACTTGTCCTGCTAGTCGAAGTGATATCGTTGCAAAAATTGCATTAGAGCAAGAGTTTCGTTTCTTTGTACTAACCGAGATGAACTACGGTTATCACCATAGCGCGGAAGACTTTCTTGCTGAAGTCAGCGTTGCGAAAAGAATAAAGAAAAAATTCAAAGCTGAGGGTATTAATCTCGATTCAATTGAGTACATGAGTCGTGCCAATTTTACGAGAGCTTACTCTCAAGCTATGACGGGTGGTGATATCCAAAAGTTGCGCCAAGGCATGCCAAAAAGTGAGTTCATCCAGCTCTCAATGATTCAGAAAGTATTCAAATCTGTTATGGGGGAATCGTACAAAAAGGGTGTGCCACTTGGTCTAAGCAAAGAGCAATTTTTTGCTCGTTATATTAAACCAACTTATCAGCAAGAAGTGCGAACCCAAATGTCGTTGATTGCTGACGCTAAGCATGATTTTACCAAAGGAGCACGTGTTGAAGACGGCAAGAACTATGTTAAATCAGTAGTTGTCCCTCCGATCGCAATCGCGCTCAGCATTATATTTAGTGTGCTTTCGATTTCTCGTATTTGTATAAGGATGTTTGATCTATATAGGATTTGTAACTCAAGATCGTCTAGTACGGTAGGTCAGCGAGTGACAGTTGGGTTTGTCACCTTGTTGGCTCTATTATTTATCCCACTCTTTGGTTTCAGCTTAAATGAACAACCAATGCGAGCGGTGAAGGATATCCATACTTATGACAAAATCAATAAACCAGAAGCCTTGACCTATATATGGATTGTGAATACGCAGCCAATAATTTACCCCTTAGGCTCAACAGTTTTGAAGCTGACAGGGCTGAATAATATCGATCATCCTATGTATGATTGATTAAACGATTTGATGTAAACGTTACGGGTACATGCGTCGCCCGTTCGCGTTGGTGAATGATGCTCCGAACTAATAGAACAAATGGGGTCAAGTCTTGCCTTTTGCCTGTCTGAGTTATCCATACCTGAAGTAATTCAAAAGTGCTCATGCATGACCCCATTAAACTCATTTTTGTTATAGCGTTTGCTCAAGCTGATTTAGACAAACACACCTTTGCCCTAAAGCTTCACTAAAGAGCAGCACAATCAATTGCTATTGAATTATTTCAAATGGTCAAATTTCAGCAACACCAGTTAATCGTATCCAATACACAAAACAAGCTTTTTAAGCCGCAAATTTAGTTTCAACGTGCTCCATATAAATCGCCATAAATTGTGATGTGCTTCACACTAGTCTGCATTTGTGTATAATATTTGCCTTTCTATATACAGTATTCCATAGAGTAATTATCCGATGGTAAGTAAAGATAACACTATAATTCTTGGTGATTTTATATGGGAAGTGGAGTCCAAAGAGCTTAAAAAAGCAGATGACACGGCTAGTGATGCCTCTGTCATTTTGACACCAAAGCAGTATCAATTGTTAAAGTGTCTATACGACGCTTGCCCAAATGTACTAAAGAAAGAAGAGATTGTTGAAGAGGTTTGGAGTAGTACATTTACTTCGCCGGAAAGTTTGCCGCAATTGATCATTCGCACTCGACAAGCAATCGGTGATTCAAAAAAACAGATACTCGTCAATCAACCAGGAGTTGGCTACTCTTTGAACTTTAAAGTCTTAGCGAGCAATAAGGTTGATAGCGTGGTAAGTGACAGTGAAACAGCAATAGTCGCTAATACAACAAAAGTAACTAACACAAGACAAGAGTTTGGTTGGTGGCAATTTCTTTTTGTTTTGATGTGTTTAGGTACCGCTTACCATGTATATGAAGTTGGTAGTTCATTTTACTATGCATCTGTTTTTAAACAGGTCCATCATACAAACCCTTACCCCAATATTTTGACTGCGACTGACGATAAAGTTGAGGTTTTAATTGGTGAAACTAAGTGTATTTATGAAAAGAAAAAACTCACTCTTCGTTGCCAATAGGCTAAAGACAGTTCTGTCATTCATGGTTGTGAATGCTGTTCTACTTGCGGTTAACCAATTTAGTGTTGTTGAACTCTATGGAACAGTCGAAACGTCATTTGCATCTTGGAGCAGCTATACCAACTTCCATAATAAGAAGATTAAAAGTGACGTTATCTATGTGATGAAAGAGGAGCACGAGGAGCAAACTAAATCCATTTCTTACGATTATCGTTTAAGTAAGGCGAAAGGCGGCGAATATATTGCTATTGGTCAATCAGAGTCGATCCCGATTAAATATAATAGTGTGTTTTACCTAGATGAGCAGTGCGGATTAATTTTTAGTAATCTCGTTGAAATGACAACGCGCAATGTTGCATTGCGCTGTCTGTATTAGAATTTTCTGTCTAACGATTAACCCCAGAGCAGTTGCTCTGGGGGCTTGTCAGTAGAAACATCGCAGTGAGGCATTTTCCATTGCGAGTTTATCCCTGCCGCTAAAGAAGAGCGCACACTTATCATCGATCGCAAATAGTCGGTTGTGACTAATTGCAATCGAGTCATCGTCTCCTAGTGATATAAACGAATTGCCATGCGTCTCAGACTCTACATAAGTGTTGGTATGAGAAATTGTCTTTGCATGTGGGTCATCCACGTTTGAGTAGATGATGCGGGTTTTGAAATCTTGCTTATACAGAGTTGAGTGTATCGCCCATCGGTAACCTTCAGCCTCAATACGACCATAAACATTGATTTCAGAGTTCGATATCACAAAAAACGATGCGATATTGAGTAGTAGTAGAACAGCTATCGCAATCGTTTTATTGGCATGTAAGTAGTTGAGTGTTCTTAGTATAGTTACATTCATTGTTATCAATCACGATAGAAATATTGTTGTTGTCAATTTGTTTTGCGTAAGGGTACGGCATAGCGAAAAAAGCGCTTATAAATTGATGTTTGTAGTAAGCAGCCTCAACAGCCGAACCAAAGTTAAATAGGGTCAATAGCATCAATACAGGCATTACTAGTTTTATTTTCAGGTCTGCTGGTTTCGCTTCAACACCATCTGTTGGTATTGGCTGAGCTGAATTTTCAAAATCGTTTTGCTCGTTAACTGCTAGTGGCTCTTTCTTTACCGTGAAGTTTAGCGAGTAGCCAATTCCCGGTTGGTTCACCAAAATGTTCTTGTTGCTGTCTTCTAAAGCGCTTCTTGTTCGGTTAATCAGTTGCGGCAAACTCTCTGGAGAGGTTGGTTTTGATTCCCAAACAAAATCGACGATTTCTTGCCTTTGTAATACATTTGGATGGGCGTGAAACAAGCAGTGCAACAGCCTAAACTGCTTTGGAGTGAGTGAGAGTTTCTTATCATCACTCGCATCGTTATCTGCTAGTGTGCCAGCATTGATGCGTTCTAATTTTCTAGATCTTACGTCCCATGTAAAACCGCCAATAATAAGCGTTGTATTATTCATTGTTAAGTTAGTACTGTTTAAGCGAAGGTGAAGCCAAAAAATTTAGTAATTTACAGCGAGCCATTTAATTGTTTGGGATAGCGAAAGAATTATGTTTTTGCTATACCAAATTTGAGATGGATTATAGAAACCATACAAACTATCTGAGAAGTTAAAATGCAATGTTGTTTTCGATGTGTGTGTTGTTGCTTTACTCTTGTTGTTTTGTTTGTATCTTATTGATAATAAAGGAATGTAATTCAATGTAAGTAAGATTTATATCGATTTATAATTGCTGTCATTACGCCTTTTGGGGCCTCTTTTTTGCGCGCATTGATAATTGTGAACCGATAACCTTCGCTTGGTTTTGTCGCCGAACGTAAAGCAATTTAAGGGTTACATATTCCGATAATTCGGTCCGCCACCTCCTTCTGGCGTGGTCCAAGTAATGTTTTGTGAAGGGTCTTTAATGTCGCAGGTTTTGCAATGGACGCAGTTGCTGGCGTTAATTTGAAATCTTGGTGAGCCATTATCGGCTATCACTTCATATACACCTGCGGGGCAGTAGCGCTGGCTCGGCTCATCAAATTCACTTAAATGCACATCAATCGGGATGGTTTGCTCTGTAAGGTGTAGGTGACAAGGTTGATTCTCTTCATGCTGAGTGGCAGACAAATAGACCGATGACGGCTTATCAAAACTAATGATGCCGTCCGGTTTAGCATAGTGAATGGGTCGGCAGTCACGGATGGGCTTTAACGTTTCATGATCATGCGCTTTATCTTTTACTGTCCAAGGCAAGGGTTGATTGAGCAGCGGTTGCCAAAGGTTGTGCTCCAGTGTCGACAAAGCACCGCCGAGTAAGGTACCAAACTTATGCACATTCGCGCCAAAGTTGCGTGTTTCATTTAATTCATCGAATAGCCATGATTGCTCAAACAGTGTTTGGTAATCTGGCTCGCTTGCTGATTGCACAACCGCCGCATAAATAGCTTCGGCGGCAAGTAAGCCAGACTTCATCGCGGTATGGCTGCCCTTTATTTTGGCGACATTGAGGGTTCCTGCGTCACAGCCAATAAGTAACCCACCGGGAAACTGCTGTTTAGGCAGTGAAGATAACCCGCCTTTAGCTATGGCTCTGGCGCCATACGCGATTCGTTCTGCGCCCTGTAAGTGGTGTTTAATAGTAGGGTGGTGCTTGAAGCGTTGGAACTCATCAAATGGGCTTAAGTAGGCGTTAGAGTAGTTGAGGTCGACAATCAGCCCAACAGACAATTGGTTGTTTTCCATGTGGTAAGCAAAGCCACCTCCGGTGGTGTTTGATTCACTCAGTGGCCATCCTGTGGTGTGAATGACCGAGCCTGCACTTGGTGAGGCGTTGTCAGGCAGTTGCCAAATCTCTTTGAGACCTAGCGCGTAGTGCTGCGGCTGTTTTCCACAGTCTAACGCAAAATGTTTGATAAGCTGTTTACCCAAATGTCCACGGCAGCCTTCGGCAAAGACGGTAAATTTGGCTTTAAGTTCAATGCCTGCTTCAAAGTTGTTTTTTGCTTGCCCGCTTTTATCTCGCCCCATGTCACTGGTATTAACACCGGTAACATTACCTTGCTGATCATAGTTAATCGAAGCGGCAGCAAACCCCGGGAAAACTTCGACTCCCATCGCTTCAGCTTGGGTGGCTAACCAGCGGCATAAGTTAGCGAGGCTAATTACGTAGTTGCTGTCATTGTTATGCATCGGCTTGGGCGTAAGAAAGTTTGGTAAACGTATGTGGTTGTGCTCGGTGGTGAGATAGAGCATTTGATCGTCTTGCACCGAGGCAACAAGCGGTGCGTCCATCGATTGCCAATCTGGAAATAGCTCATCCAACGCGCGAGTTTCAAACACTGCGCCAGATAAAATGTGCGCGCCAACTTCAGAGCCTTTTTCCAACACACAAATAGATAGGGGAGCTTCAGCCGTTTGATTGAGCTGAGCGAGGCGACATGCGGCACTAAGACCTGCAGGACCTGCGCCAATGATCACGACATCAAACTCCATGCACTCTCTTTCTACTGCTTCTGTTGCCATAATGGAGCTCCTTTCTATTTATTGATTGTGTGCTTGTTCATAGCGTAATTATTGAGTTCCGGCTTTCTCCGTTCGATTTGTTATTTACTTGCTTTGGCAAGATGCTGGGTAAGGGCTTTGGTGAATCGTGCTGCTTCACCACCGGTGCATGCTCTATGGTCGAAGGTGATGGAAAGTGGCATTGCTTTAATCGCGACAGCTTTGCCATCACGTAGTACCACTTTTTCTATGATGCGACCCGCGCCAACAATCGCGACTTGAGGCGGCGTAACCACCGGAGTGGCGTAGATTCCCGCAATCGCACCAAAATTGGAAAGAGTGATGGTGGCGTGTTGGAGTTGCTCTCGACCAATTTTTCGCTCTCGAATGCCTTGTACTGTTTGGTCGAGCCAACGGCGCACATCATGAGGTTGATATTCATCTGCGTGGCGCAGAACCGGTACGTACAATCCGTGGCGGCTGTCTACCGCAATACCGATATTGACGGTACTGTGCACGCATCGCGTCATGGTTTCGGCGTCAAACCAGGCATTCATGGCGGGCTCTTCTTGGCAGGCATGGACGATGGCTTGAATTAGGCGAATACTGACGTCTTCATTTTGTTGCCAGCCATCGAGTATTGCTTCTTCGGTGATGGTGACTGCGGCTACATTGTGGTGAGATTCTGCCATTGCAGCGACCATAGTACGGCGAGCGCCTTTAAGCACTTCGGTGCCGGGACGTTGTTTACCCGCCTCATGGTATATATCATTATCAACAATTAGCCCATCAGGACCACTACCATGAACTTTGTTTAGATCTACGCCCAGTTTTTTTGCCAGTAGACGAGCAGAAGGCAGCGCGGTAACAAGATTATCGGGTGAGGGGTTGTGTTCTCCACCAATCCAGAAGTCGTCGACATTAACGTTGTGCGCATGTTGAGAAACGTTTCCCACCACGGTCGCTGCGTCTGTGGTTTGTGATTTCGCACCTTGCTCAGTTTTAGATTGCAGCGAACCACTTTCATCGATTTCTAACAATAGCGCGCCGATATTGACGATATCGCCTTCTTCGCCATGACGAGAGACAATACGACCGCTGTAGGGAGCAGGGACATCGACGGTGGCTTTCGCCGTTTCAACCGTCAGCACGACTTGATCGAGCTTGACCATATCTCCAACATTGATGTGCCATTTGACGATCTCAGATTCAGCAAGCCCTTCACCAAGATCAGGTAAATTAAATGTCTTCATTGCCAATCCTCCATAAGTTCACGTGCAGCAAGCACAATGTCATCGCGTTGGATCATGTAATAATCTTCATTGCGGTAGTAGGGCATGATGGTATCCATTCCCGTTACGCGCTTTGGTGGCGCTTTGAGTAAACACATCGCATGCTCTGCGGTGCGTGCGAGCAATTCAGCGCCGACACCACAAGATTTACTGGCTTCATGTACGATGAGTAAGCGTCCGGTTTTTTCCAAGGAACGGAAAATCGTGGCAGTATCGATGGGCTTAACACTGGCTAAATCAATTACTTCGGCTTCAATGCCTTGGATTGATAGTGCTTGCGCCGCTTGCAAGGATTCCACTACGCACGCCCCCCATGTCACCAAGGTAATGTCACGTCCTTTGCGCAGTGTAAAACACGTATCTAATGGTAGTGCTTCACCATTGTCTATGACTTCTGATTTCACCGTGCGATAGATTCGTTTAGGTTCGAAAAACATCACCGGATCATTGCTACGAATGGCCGCCAGTAAAAGCCCATAAGCACGTTGGGGTGAGGAAGGGATGACAACTTTAAAGCCGGCTGTATGGGCAAAGAGGGCTTCGACACTCTCCGAATGGTGCTCTGGCGCGTGGATGCCACCACCAAACGGAGCGCGAAATACCGCAGGGCAGGTAAGTCTACCGCGAGTTCGGTTGCGCATACGAGCTGCATGACACATTAAGTGCTCCATGGCGGGGAAGACAAAGCCTTGAAATTGAAACTCGGCGACAGGGCGTAAGCCTTGCGTTGCCATGCCGACACTTACTCCGCCAATCAGCGCTTCGGCAAGCGGCGTATCGACTACGCGCTTTAAGCCAAACTTTTTCTTTAACCCGACGGTAGCGCGAAAAACGCCGCCGTTATCGCCAACATCTTCGCCAAGTACTACGACGCTTTCATCATTTGCCATCTCATGATGCAGGGCGAGGTTAACCGCTTCTACTAGTGTTAGCTCAGCCATGTTTGCCTCCTTGCATGCGCATTGCTTTATTGATCAACTGATCTCGTTGCGGATGAAGCTCTTGCGGAAGCGATTCGTAGAGAAAATCAAAGCCAGTTTCGGGGGCTTGATTGGCAAGGTTTAAATAGCGCTCGACTGCCAATTCAACTTGCTCTTTACAATGCGCTTGCCATTGTTGCTCTCGGTCTCGATCCCAAGCGCCTTGGCTGATCAAAAAAGCTTTCAAGCGGCGAATAGGTTCATATTGCCACGCAGTTTGCACCTCATCTTCATTACGGTAACGGCTAGCATCATCGGCAGTGGTGTGGTCACTTAATCGGTAGCTTATCGCTTCAATTAGCGTAGCACCTTTCCCTTTGCGTGCTCGCTCTAGTGAATGAAATACGGCATCAAAAACGGAAACCACATCGTTGCCGTCAACGGTGACACCCGGAATACCAGCTCCCTTGGCTTTTTCAGACAGAAATTCGGCAGCGCATTGCAGTGAACGAGGGACGGAGATTGCCCATTGGTTATTGTTCACCACAAATACCAGCGGAATATTCCAGGCGCCAGCGCAGTTGATTGATTCAAGAAAGTCGCCTTTGGATGTGCCTCCATCACCGCACATCACCAGCGCCGCGTCGTGATTGCCTTTGATCTTTAGCGCAGCGGCAACCCCAACCGCGTGAGTACATTGTGTGGCGATAGGGACGCAGAAGGGAAGATCGCGACTAGCGAAGGGGCTACCTTCGGGGGCGAAATCACTGCCTCTTTCATCGCCTCCCCAATATTGTAGGTTTTTCTCCATACCAATACCTCGACACCACATGGCAGGCATATCACGGTAATAAGGCACGAAGACATCACTGGCTTTTAACGCTCGCCCAACCGCAATTCCAATCGCTTCTGCGCCAAGGTGAGAAGGGTAAGTGCCGAGTTTCCCCGTGCGCTGCAAGGCTACGGCTTTATTGTCGTAGGTACGGGTTAACACCATATCCTGATAAAAGCCTGTTAAGGTAGATAAATCAGCCCAGCTTGGTAGTTGGCTGACAAGGTTCCCATCATGGTCGATAAATCGCTTCATGGGTAATGCCTGAATGTTCATCTCAAGCTCCTTTCCGCGCTGCCGTTTTTGCCATGCAGCGCTTAGTTTGACCGAAGCCTGTCTGATTATTCAGGCTTCGACATGACTTTTTGTCTCAACCGATCTTCCTTAAAGTCCTCACCGTCGAACGCGGAATTACCGCTTTACTACAACACTGTCTGCTGCGAATCTGGATAGTGTTGATTGTTACTGCTGGCAAAAAGCCGTTAAACAGTGACGAATTTCGATATAGACCTATACGTATAAGTGTAAACAAGATGTTAAATGTTGCATTGATAAAGTGAGGAGCGAAAAGTAAACTCTGCCTTACAGCGATGATTTTTAGTGCGATATACTAGAAAATTGCATGCGGTAAGTGTAAATGTGAAGTTTATCACTAATATTGCTGATTAATTCGCCAGATAATAAAATGGGTTTCGGCGTAATTTGCTGCTAAATCAGTAGCTTGATGCTCAATCGCTAACATGAAACCTTGGCGAGTAAGATAAACTGGCTATCTTACTCACGAGCGACTAAATGGCGTGAGTTAGTCTTTTTAGTAACGATTCAATTTGTTTAACGATAGCCTGCGGTAACGTGTTCAATTTCCGTTAATACATTAGGGTTTGCGATAGCACCGATATTGCCGACACTTTGCCCATTGACCACTTGCTTGACTGCGAGTTCAACTAACTTGCCAGAGCGAGTTTTAGGGATCTCGCTGATAGTAAAGATCTGTTTGGGTACATGGCGGGGCGAACAGTTGGTTTTTAGTCTTGAGCGAATGGCATTTTCCAGCGTCTCATCTAGTTCAATACCTTGATCTAAGCAAACCAATAGCCAGATCTCTTCGCCTTGTGGCTGCAATTTACCAATCGCGATTGAGTCGCTGATTCCTTCAATATGGTTAACCTGTTGGTAGATCTCCGCCGTACCAATTCTCACGCCGCCGGGATTGAGCGTCGCATCGCTACGCCCGTAAAATACAAAGCCGGCGGTTTGTGTTTGTAGAACATCATCACCATGGTGCCAAACGTTGTTAAACTGATCCCAGTAGGCGTTGTGATATCGCTCGCCACTGTCGTTCCAAAAGCCCAGAGGAAAATTAGGCAGCGAATTGGTGCAGGTTAGTTCCCCACGCTGATTTATAACCCGTTCGCCAAGTGGATTAAGCACTTGAACATCAACCGCTAAGCCCGCTTGTTGGCATTCGCCTTTAAACACCGGGGAGATAGGATTGCCGATCACAAAACAGCCACATATATCGGTACCACCGGAAATCGAGGCTAGGTGCAGGTCAGATTTTATGTGTTGATACACATAGCTAAATTGTTCAGGGTAGAGCGCAGAACCCGTAGAGCAGAGCGTGCGCAGAGCGTGCAACTGAAAATCTTGTTGTGGTGCATAGCCTTGATGCTCTATTGCTTCAAGGTACTTGGCTGACGTACCAAATAGCGTCACGCCATGCTTGTCAGCTAATTGCCACAGTGTTCGTCTATCGGGGTAAACCGGGCTACCATCATAAATGACAAGTGTCGCGCCACTTGCAAGCGTGGAGATGTGCCAATTCCACATCATCCAACCACACGTCGTATAGTAGAAAACCTTATCATCAACCTTTATATCGCAGTGCAGCGCATGCTCTTTGACATGATTAAGCAGTGTGCCGCCCACAGAGTGAACAATACATTTAGGCTGCCCTGTGGTTCCGGATGAGTAGAGGATAAATAATGGATGGTTGAATAATATTCGCTGGAACGCAACGGATTTCGCGGGGTAGTGAGCCAGTATTGCGCTCCATTGTGTCGCGTTGGTCTCTACGCTAGATGAAGCTTTGAGGTAATCGATCTGACAGACTTTTACGTCATGCTTTTTGTTACAGCTTAAGCTTGTGCTAATGGATTCATTTTTGCTCGCCATTGAATAGTTTTTGCCATTAAATTGATAGCTATTGCAGCAAAAAAGTACTTTAGGTGAAACTTGCCCAAAGCGCTCAATAACGCTTTCAACGCCAAAATCGGGCGAGGTTGATGTCCAAATCGCACCTAGGCTAGTGGTCGCCAGCATCGCAATCACGGATTCAGTAATATAAGGAAGATAGCCGGCAACTACATCGCCTTGCTGTACGCCGCATTCTATTAGCCATTGCTGAATGGAAGAGACTTGGTCGACAAGCTGTTGTCCTGTGAGTTGCTGATTTTCACCGCGCTCATTGGCAAACAGGATGAAGACTTTTTCGGGGTTTTGCTGAGCATAACGGAGTAAGTTTTCTGCGTAGTTTAGCTTGGTATCTGCAAACCAAATGGTATCGCGATTTGCCACACTATCTTGCCATTTTGCATCGCCTAATGTTCTGCTCTCCGCTCCTAAGTCACCTTTTAGTTGGCAAAAGTGCCAAGTATGCCGCCAAAAATCAACGTCGTTTTCGATTGACCATTGATGGAGCGCAGCATAGTCACCAATAGGGGCAGAAGGTCGGGATTGATTGACCCGTTTGATAAAACTTGTAAGGTTGCTCTCAGCGATTCTCTGTTTAGATGGTGACCATATAGGAGCTTGCTGTGCCATGTCGATCCTCGAGCCTTTGCTAGTTAAAGAGTTGAGATTGAAGGTTTATGTTGAGGCGCTTAGAGATGTTCAATGAGTTTCGGTAACACATCAAACAGATCGCCAACCAAACCGTAGTCTGCGACTTCGAAGATTGGACTGTCTGGGTCTTTATTGATTGCCACAATCACATTTGACTCTTTCATTCCGGCTAAATGTTGAATCGCGCCGGAAATGCCTACCGCGATATAGAGCTTGGGCGCGACAATTTTACCAGTTTGACCAACTTGCAAGTCATTAGCGACAAAACCTGCATCGACTGCTGCGCGAGATGCGCCAATAGCGGCTCCTAGTTTGTCGGCGAGCTGCTCGATTAAGGCAAAGTTTTCTTTACTTCCTAAACCTCGACCGCCAGAGATGACGACCTCAGCGGCAGTGAGTTCAGGGCGTTCACTTTTGGTTTGGGCAAAGCCAACCAATGAAACCAAGGGCTGCATTGGGTCCAGCAAGTAGTTGTCGACAGGGGCGCTGTTATTTTGGGTTACTGCATCAAATGCTGAGGTGCGAACCGTGACGACGCGAATGCGATCACTGGTCGTGACTTTGGCAAAAGCGTTACCAGCGTAAATAGGACGAACAAAGGTGTTTTCATCAACGACTTGGACAATGTCGGAAATCTGACCAACGTCCAGCTTTGCCGCAATGCGAGGGGCGAGGTCTTTGCCTTTGGATGAAGCCGCTAACCAAATTGCGTCATACTCGTTTGCGATTTGGGTGATCGCTGGTGTGGTATTTTCGGCGAAGTGAGCGGCAAACTCGCTGTTGTCGACGAGCAGCACTTGAGAGACATGCTCTGCAAGCGCTGCTTGTTCGGCGACGGTTTTACAATTACAACCAATCACTAAAACGGTATTTTCATTGCCGACTTGGCTGGCTGCATTGATGACTTTGAGCGTATCGGCATGCAGTTGTTGGTTATCATGCTCTGCAATGATTAAGTTTTTCATTCAATCACCTTTGCTTCGTTGCGAAGTTTGTCGAGAAGCTCTTCTACACTGTCGACTTTAATGCCGCTTTGACGAGGTAGGGGCGGTGTGACCTCACAGATCGTTTGGCTGTAGCGTATTTCGATGCCAAGATCTTCAGCGGTGATGCTATCCATCGGTTTTTTCTTTGCCTTCATAATATTGGGTAAAGAGGCAAAGCGCGGTTCGTTAAGGCGTAAATCGGTACTGACTACGGCAGGCAGTGGCATGGATAGCGTCATTAGCCCACCGTCAACTTCGCGTACAACTTGCATCTGTTGCCCTGATATCTCAACTTGTGAAGCAAAAGTGGCTTGTGGCCAATCAAGCAAGCTCGCCAACATTTGCGCTACTTGGTTGTTATCACTATCAATGGATTGTTTGCCTGTGATCACCAGATCAATCTGCTCTCGTTTGACGATAGCTTGCAGTAGTTTTGCCACCATCAAAGGTTCGAGGTTACTTTTACTGTTTATGTGAATTGCGCGATCGGCACCAAGTGCAAGCGCGGTTCTTAGCTGTTCTTGGCAAACTTTTTCTCCGGCGCTAACCACGATGACTTCTTGCGCGATACCTTTTTCTTTTAACCGGATGGCTTCTTCAACCGCGATTTCACAAAAGGGATTGATGGTCATTTTGACGTTATTGGTTTCAACGGCGCTGTTATCTGGCTTTACGCGAACTTTGGTGTATGGGTCAACTACCCGCTTTATTGGCACTAGTATTTTCACGCTCGATTCCTTTTTACAGTGACGAAAATGTGAAGGTACTTTTTATTAAGGTTAGTTGACGTTTACGTATGCGGCAATTTTGAAGTGGTTGAAGTTTAATGAGTTATTTCGTATGGGGCGTTGACACCATGATTGCTATCGGTAGAGGAAGTGTCGAATTCTTCACGAGTTGTGAGAGCAACGGAGTTGACTGCTGGTTTTGTTCTTAATTTCAAGTTTAGTTGAAGTCTAAAAGAGAGTGTTTTGATGATTATCTGACATATAACAAACGTACGGGTTTGAACGAGAAAATTGATGATCGTTTGTAAGTTCTTTCAAAATATCATCTTAGCCTTCATGAGCAGTTGGGTGTTTAGGGAATACTCTATGAAACGTGCAAATATCCGTAAAGTCCATAAAAAAACCTACGTTTAAATTATCAAAAATCACTTTTAATCATGTTGTTATAAATAGTTCTGCTTTATTGTTTGCCTATTGTTGCATATGAGGCTTTTATGATTAGTAGACAATTCTTCAGTCACCTAAAACTGTTGAGAGACAAGTATGAAGAACCTTCACAGTACAATCTTTTTAGTGTCCTTAGATCTTACTCAGATGAAGTTAGACTCCACTCTCGTTTTTTAGTCGATGTTCTTAACCCGAGTGGTAGCCATAATCAAGGCGAACGGTTTCTCACTGATTTTCTAAAACGCCAAGGGATAGAGATTGCAGGGGACATTGAAGTTCTTTGCGAGTACAAGAACATCGACATTTTAATACGCTCTGAAAAGACAGCCGTCATAATAGAAAATAAAATCTATGCTACTGATCAGGATAAGCAACTTCAGCGTTACTACCAAACCATGCGTGACGAAGGATACAAAGATATCCATCTTTTTTATCTTACGTTAGATGGTAAAGAACCTAGCCCAGAGAGCGTAGGTAATCTTGATAAGAAGATAACCAATATAAGCTATCGCTCAGACATACATGACTGGATAGACCGATGCACGGAACTCTCTGCACGTAATGCGCCATTGCGTGAAGCTTTCATCCAATACCTAGACCTTATAAGTCATTTAACTAATCGCGTTGAGAATATGGAACACATCGAAAAATTGAAGAAACTGTTACTAGAAGACGACAACTTAGAGTCTGTCTCTGAATTAAATCAAGCGTATGAAGAAATCGTTGTTGATGCTCAGTTGTCAATGTGGGAGATGCTTGGAGAGAAAATGACTGAACAGTTGGGTGAGTTATCAAACGACTCAATTGCTCTGGAACATGATCCGAGGGAAACAGTCAGAAAATATGTGCAAGCTAGACGTAATTCTAGATGGATCACTCAAGAGTTTGAGTTACGTGATTACCCTTCGTTCTATTTGTATGTACAACAAGACCACCATTTGTATTTTGGGCTTTATCAAAATGAAAAATCCAAGCATGCTAAGAAAACAAAAATTCCCAAATTAAAGCATGATTATGCTCGAGAAGAAGACGACACTTTTTATGCGTATCCAACGCGAAATATAAACTTTCGTAACCTTAGTGCAGATGACGTTAAGTATCTTTCAAATCCTCAATCACTAAATGAATTCACTCAGCAAATCGTTGATGAGCTTGTTAAGATGCACCGAATGATCATGCAAGCGTAGTAGTTAATCATTTGGGAATTGCTTGCGTGTGTGCCGCAGTCCGTCGCTGTAGTGCAGACAGTCAGCGCGCATTTTTGCGCAGGTTGACATATTCAGCTAGGTTTTTAGCGTCTCGCTTGTAATTGGTGATGGTTTTGGTGGAACCATCTTAGACGATGGAGGCTTGCTGAATAGCGATTGCTAGATCGCGCTGACTCAGCGCTCTATCAGGATAAGAACAATGGACGCAAGCAAGTCGTAGTTCGTTTGGTAGATAATGTATAATGCCCCAATACAAGTAGCAGCGATGGCTACCAGATAAATTCAATAAGTGAAGGGTGCTTTGCGATTAACGAACTTTAAATACAAATCTCGCAAGGGACCCGACTACCGCCATGGTGAACAAGTATCGTTCGTTGATATCAAACAGACTTTTGGTATTGGTGGGATACGTGTTGGCAAGTGGGTCGATAGAGAAGAAAAAGACCTCGCCGCAAATTTGATTTTTGATTCCTTGGCTGATCTGGCGTTTATCTTGGCGTTACCACCAAGTGCTATTGGTCTGCGTGGCAATCTTAACTTAGCTTTTGGTACTGGTGGCCGTAAAGGTGTCCAAGCGCATTATGCGCCCAATCAGCGCGAGTTAGCGCTGGCTAAAAATGCGGGGGCGGGTGCGCTAGCACATGAGTTTTGGCATGCTTTTGATCACTATATCGCCGAGAAAGCATTCGATATCGGTGATAGAACCGGTCCGCAGCAACAAATATTGTTCGCCAGTGATTGTTGGTTGAAAAACAAGACTCATTTTGCGCATCCACTGAATGAGAAACTTTTAGAGATTTTTGATAAAACGTTACTGAGTGACGATGGGCAAGCGCAGCACGACTATGTCTCACGTAGTGTCAAAGCGGATCGAGCTATGGGCTCAAGCTATTTTTCTATGCCAACAGAGATGATGGCGCGCGCTTTTGAAGCAGTGGTTGAATCGTGCTCAGGTATTGAAAATAGTTATTTGGTTTCTGGGACGACTAAGCAAGACACGTTTAGTTTGTATCCTGATATCGCTCACCGCCGCACTATCTACCTCGCTTTGCAGGACTATTTTCGCCCGCTTGGTGAAGCACTAAGTCGTTAGCCATGATGCGCAAGAGTTGATGTGATTAGACTTTGTTTCTCGGCTCTCCTAGCGCCAGCGCCACTTTGGACACTGGTTGTTTACCTAAAGCGCGGCAGATCTGCCAACCGGCTTGATTGATTCTTTCTAAGTCTACACCTGTTTTGATGCCAAGGTGGTGGCACAGATAGAGCACATCTTCGGTGGCGACATTACCGCTTGCCCCTTTCGCGTAGGGGCAGCCGCCTAAGCCCGCAACCGCGCTATCTATGGTTTCAATACCCATTAATAATGCTTGGTAGATATTGGCTAATGCTTGCCCATAGGTGTCGTGAAAATGCGCTGCCAATACTTGTTCTGGATGCGATTTGAGCAGTTCAGTCAGCATGGCTTCGACTCGATTAGGGGTGCCTTTTCCGACAGTATCGCCAAGAGAAACTTGATAACACCCCATATCAAATAGTTGAGCGGCGATAGCGGCTGTCTGTTTGGGTTCAATATTACCTTCGTAAGGGCAAACCATGGTGCAAGATAGGTAGCCTCTTACCTTGATGTTGTGCTGATGAGCAAGGGCGATTACTGGCTTAAAGCGCTCTAAGCTCTCTTTGGTCGAGCAGTTGATGTTCTTGTGGCTAAACGACTCTGAAGCGGAGCCAAATACAGCAACTTGCTTAACGCCGCTTTCAATCGCTCGTTCAAGCCCCGCGAGATTCGGGGTGAGAGCGCTATAGATGACTCCTGACTGCTGGTGGATTTGAGCGAAGACCTGATCAGAATTTGCCATTTGTGGCACCCATTTGGGCGAAACAAATGAGCCCGCTTCAATGTGTGTTAATCCGCTTAGACTTAGACTTTCTATCAGACGCACCTTATCTTCTAAGCTAACGGTTTGCTCGTTTTGCAGCCCATCTCGAGCACCAACTTCGACGATATTGACTTTGGTTGGTAGCATTATTTCCCCTCCAAACTGACATCATCATTCAAATTCGACAAATTGAGCAGTATATCGCCGTGTTGCACTTGGTCGCCGAGCTCACAAAGGATTTCGTCTACAATCGCAGTTTGAGTCGCATTGATGGTGTATTCCATCTTCATTGCTTCTACCACCAAAAGTGGGTCACCTTGCTTAACTTGGCTGCCTTTTTCTACCAGCAAGGCAGAGATAATTCCGTTGAGCGGCGCGGTGGGGGAGAGCTCCTCAAGGTCAGCTTGGCTTGATTGGTAGTTGCCTTGATGGCTAAAGTTGACCACTTGTCCGTGGTAGAAAATATGCGTGATATCTCGATTGACCAGCGCGTGGTAGTGATAGCGCTTAGCATCGATTTCAACACAGAGTTCGTCTTGTTGGTTAAAGATAACCACGTTGTGCTCTTGCCCATCTGCGGCGATGCAAAATTGCTTATCGATTTGTTTGTCAGCTGTAATCGTAACTTGGTGATTGTTTTTATTGGCAGAAAAGGTAAAGCGCATAACTTGCTGGCGAGAGAGACGAAACCCATGTGTGGTTGGTGCTGGCAGCGCAGATGATTGCTGCATTTGTTTCGTCAATCGCGCCACGGCGGCTAGGGTTAACCAAATGGATTGCGGATAAGTTTGTCGCTGCTCAATATCGACTTTGTGACGGGGCAGAAAATCGGTGTCTAACTCACAATCAGCGAACTGGGGTTGGCTAACAATGCTATGTAAGTAGCCAATGTTGGTACTAATCCCTAGCACATGGTAGTGATTTAATGCCTTTTTAAGCAGTGATATTGCACTGCGTCGATCATCGCCAAACACAATCAGTTTGCTAAACATAGGGTCATAATATTCACTGATGCTATCCCCTTGTATCACACCGCTATCGACCCGCACGTTGGCTATCTGGCTCGGTTCGGATAAGTAGCAAATTTGTCCGGTGGAGGGCATGAAATCGCGATGTGGGTCTTCAGCGTAGATGCGTAACTCAATAGCGTGACCGTTATGGACAATCTCTGGTTGCGAAATAGGCAAAGGCTCGCCCGATGCAATGCGAAGCTGCCATTCAACTAAGTCGACACCAGTAATAAGCTCGGTTACTGGGTGCTCGACTTGTAAGCGGGTATTCATTTCCATAAAGTAGAACTCTCCGCTGCTATCAAGCAGAAACTCCACTGTACCGGCACCGACATAGTCGATCGCTTTCGCAGCTTGTACCGCAGTTTCTCCCATTTGCTGACGTAGTTGGCGGCTTAATCCGGGTGCAGGGGCTTCTTCGACGACTTTTTGATGGCGGCGCTGAATCGAGCAATCTCGGTCGGAGAGATAAACGCAGTTTCCATGTTGATCGGCAAACACTTGGATCTCGACATGACGGGGCTTAACGATGCACTTTTCAACCAAAAGCTGTTGATCACCAAAGCTAGATTGAGATTCACGTTGAGCACTTTCGATAGCCAGTGGCATTTCTTGCGCGTTATTAACCACACGCATACCTTTACCACCGCCCCCCATCACCGCTTTTATCATTACCGGATAACCGATGTTGTCAGCTTCCTTAACTAAATGGGGGATTGAGTTGTTCTCGCCGTGATAACCCGGCACTAACGGTACTTGCGCATTCGCCATAATGGATTTGGCTTGCGATTTAGAACCCATCTGCCTGATCGCATCAACCGTAGGACCGATAAAGACAATGCCATTGTCAAAGCAAGCCTGGGCAAAATGTGCGTTTTCAGAGAGAAAACCGTATCCGGGATGGATAGCTTCAACATGATGAGATTTTGCCACTTCAATGATCTTTGCAATATTTAAATACGACTCGACGGCAGGAGAGGGACCAACAAAAGCGGCGATATCTGCTTGCTGGCAATGCTGACTATTTCGGTCCGCCTCTGAGTAGATCGCGACGGTTTCGATTCCCATGCTTTTGGCAGTGCGGATCACGCGACAGGCTATTTCACCACGATTAGCGATAAGAATTCTCTTAAACATACTACCTCCAAACTGGTGATCGTTTTGCAAAGAACGCGCGCAGACCTTCTTGCCCTTCAGGTGAGACTCGCGCATCGGCAATAGCTTTGCTGGTGTAAGCCATTAAGTCTTGGTCTATGGGTTGATTGTTACATCGTAAGCAGAGCGCTTTCGCTGCCATTAACGCTTGTGGACCATGTTGGGTTAGTTGCGCTGTGATCGCTTTGGCTAATTGCGCGGGTTGTTCATCAAGATGATGCAAAATACCAAGCTGCAAAGCGGTGTTACTGTCAATCAATTCTGCTGTAAGAAAGTAGCGACGGCTGTGTCGCTGCCCAATAGTCCGAATAACGTAAGGACCGATGGTTGCAGGCAGTAGACCAAGTTTTACTTCGCTTAAACAAAAGCGGCTATCCGGTGTGCCAATGGCAATGTCGCAGCAGCAGATCAAACCAAGTGCGCCACCAAAAGCCGCGCCATGTACTAAAGCAATGGTTGGTTTGGCAAAGGTGTCGAGTCTATGCAGTAGCAAAGCAAGTTGCTTGGCATCTTCAGCATTTTCTTGTTGCGACAGTTTTGCCATTGATTGCATCCAGTTTAGATCGGCGCCAGCGGAAAAATGCTTCCCGTTCGCGCCAAGAACCAATGCTCTGACTGACGGATCGGATGCGAATTTATCTAACTGCACGAGCAGTTCAGCGATTAACTGATCATCAAAAGCATTGTGTTTTTCCGGGCGATTTAGGCTCAGCCAAACCACGCCGTTCTTATCTTGTTCGAGCAGTAGATCTGTCATATGACGTCCTTTGTCAGCGTTTGCCTTAAATATGGAGTTTGAGTCTTTTGTTGCAGCCACCAGCAACACAAATCACATCCGGAAAATACCAAACTTACTGTTTGAAATCGGTGCATTGAGCGCAGCCGAGAGTGCTATACCAACCACATCACGTGTTTTAGCCGGGTCAATGATGCCGTCGTCCCATAAACGAGCACTGGCGTAATAGGCGTGGCTTTGGTTCTGGTACTGCTCAATAATGGGCTGCTTAAATTGCTGTTCTTGCTCATCGCTCCATGCTTCGCCTTTGCGCTTTTTAATGTCGCGCGTGACTTGTGCCAGCACATTGGCAGCTTGATCACCCCCCATTACCGAAATGCGTGCGTTGGGCCACATCCACATCATGGTCGGGTCATAAGCACGTCCACACATGCCATAGTTACCCGCACCATATGAGCCACCGATGATCACGGTAAATTTAGGTACATCGGCACATGACACCGCCATCACCATCTTGGCACCATGCTTGGCAATACCTTCGGCTTCGTATTTTTTACCGACCATAAAGCCGGTGATGTTTTGCAAAAACAGCAGCGGAATTTTCCGCTGTGCACACAATTCAATAAAGTGTGCGCCTTTTTGTGCCGCTTCTGAAAATAGAATGCCGTTATTCGCGACTATGCCGATTGGCATGCCATGAATATGGGCAAAACCGCACACCAGAGTGTCACCAAACAAGGCTTTGAATTCATCAAACTGGGAGTCGTCAACAATTCGGGCGATCACTTCTCTGGCATCAAACGGTTTTTTGAGATCAGTCCCTACAATGCCGTACACTTCGTCTGCAGCGTAGCGAGGGGGTAATACGCTTTGCTGTTTGAGTTGTTGAGGCTTTAAGTTATTGAGCTGCGAGACAGCTTGACGCGCGAGTTCAAGCGCATGATGATCGTTATCGGCACTGTAGTCAGCGACGCCGGAAGTACGGCAGTGAACATCGGCACCCCCGAGTTCTTCTGCGCTAACTTCTTCACCGGTGGCAGCTTTGACCAATGGCGGTCCGGCAAGGAAGATAGTACCTTGTTGTTTGACGATGATAGAGACATCGCACATAGCTGGAACATAGGCACCGCCGGCGGTGCACAGCCCCATCACAACGGCGATTTGCCCAATTCCTTGGGCGGACATACGTGCCTGGTTGTAAAAAATGCGCCCGAAGTGTTCTTTGTCGGGAAAGACTTCATCTTGTCTTGGTAGATTAGCGCCGCCAGAGTCGACCAAATAGATACAGGGTAGGTGACATTTCAGTGCAATTTCTTGTGCTCTTAGATGCTTTTTAACCGTTAACGGGTAGTAGCTGCCACCCTTTACGGTAACGTCGTTGGCAACAATCATACATTCAGTGCCGTTTATCATGCCAATGCCCGCGACGACTCCGCCACATGGCACATAATCTGGGTAAACCTCCCACGCAGCAAATTGCCCGATTTCGAGAAAGGAAGAGCCAGGATCAAGCAGTGCAAGAATACGTTCTCGCACAGAGAGTTTGCCTTTTTTGCTTTGATGTTTGCGCGCGCTTTCACCGCCGCCATCTTCGATTTGCTCGACAACCTGATAGAGTTCATCGACTAAGCCAGCCATCGAGTAATAGTTTTGCTGATATTGCGGCGACTGTGGGTTTATCTTGCTCACGATATGTGCCATTACTCTTCTCCATTTGCAAACGAGCTATACTCCGTTATCCGTTATCCGTTATCCGTTCCTCAAATACTCTCATTAAAGAGTTCGCGACCAATTAGCATACGGCGAATTTCGGAGGTGCCTGCGCCAATCTCATACAGTTTGGCATCACGCAGTAATCGCCCAGTATCGTATTCGTTGATATAACCATTGCCACCCAGTAGTTGAATCGCATCCAGCGCCATTTTTGTCGCAAGTTCAGCGCTATAGAGAATGGCGCCGGCAGAATCTTTGCGTGTCGTTTCGCCTTTATCGCATGCTGCGGCAACTGCATAGACGTAGGCTCTGGCGGCGTTCATCTGCGTATACATATCGGCGACTTTCGCTTGTACAAGTTGGAATTCACCAATGGATTGACCAAACTGTTTACGCTCGTGAATGTAGGGCACCACAATATCCATACATGCCTGCATTATGCCAAGTGGACCGCCAGCCAACACCACTCGCTCATAATCAAGCCCACTCATAAGAATTTGTACCCCTTGGTTTTCCTCTCCCAGCAGATTTTCTTCCGGAACTAGGCAGTTGTTAAATACCAGTTCGCAGGTGTTTGAGCCGCGCATTCCCAGTTTGTCTAGCTTTTGTGCATGGGAAAACCCATCAAAATCTCGCTCGATAATAAAGGCACTGATCCCTTTAGCTCCTGCATTGGGATCGGTTTTGGCATACACCACCAAGGTGTGCGCATCAGGACCGTTGGTGATCCACATTTTGTTGCCATTGAGCACGTAGTGATCAGCGCGTTTTTCTGCTCTAAGCTGCATCGCAACCACGTCAGAACCCGCACCCGGCTCACTCATCGCCAACGCGCCAACATGCTGACCGGAAATCAGCTTGGGTAGATATTTAGTTTGTTGCGCCTTTGTGCCGTTGCGATAGATTTGATTGACGCACAAATTGGAGTGCGCGCCATAGCTAAGACCGACTGAAGCTGACGCGCGGCTGATCTCTTCCATGGCAATAACATGAGCGAGATAGCCCATATTTGCTCCACCATACTCTTCAGAAATGGTCACCCCGAGTAGACCCATTTGCCCTAATTTCTCCCAAAGATGATCAGGAAACTGATTCGCTTGATCGATGGATTGCGCAAGTGGCGCGATTTCGCACGCAGCAAAGCTGTTGATTTGCTCACGTAACATGTTGATTTCTTCATCATGGATAAAGTTTAGGGAAGAGTAAGTCGATTTCATTGCGTATCCTCGCCGCTGGTGTCGCCTAGCTTTCTTTGTAGGCTATTAACTTGCTTTCTAGACTATTAGCTTGCTTAGTGGGCTAGTTGACACTATCGCCTTTGATTGATTTTAGAGTCGTCTCACAGCGTAACTTTGCTGCGCTAAGCTCCATCATTACCGCATTGATATCATGGGCTTGTTGTTGCAGCGTGGCTTGTTTTTGTTCAATCAATTGGATCATGTATTGCAACTGTTCGGTGCTTTGATCCGTGTCATACAGCTCGAACAGCTCTTTAATATCGGCCAGTGAAAAGCCGAGACGCTTACCGCGTAAAATCAGCTTTAATCGAATGCGGTCGCGCCCGTTATAAATTCGGGTATTGCCTTTACGTCGGGGGTTAAGCAGACCTGAGTCTTCGTAAAAGCGAATACTGCGGGTTGTAATATCAAACTCTTTAGCAAGCTCACTGATCTTAAATGTATCCATTGCTTAAACCTTGCGATCTTGCGTCGCTACCGTTCAGCAACGCATTTCGTTAACGTTAAAGTCAACTAAGCCCGTTGACTTAAAGTAATTGAAAACATGAGACTTCGTTTGAATTCATTTTGTTGATCTGATAATTAACAGTGTTGCAACTTGACGTTAACGTAAATGCTAGTTTATATATTAGCTATACGTCAAACAAAGGGTATGCGAATGACACGACAAACTTGGATTGTTGGGGCAAAACGTACACCTATCGGCGCATTTCAAGGCGTTTTTGCCCACACACACGTCAGTGAGCTTGGCGCTACCGCGATGCGAGCGGCGCTTGAGCAGAGTAAGGTTACTGCGGATCAAATCGAAGAAGTTTATGTCGGATGTGTGTTAACCGCAGGCGTCGGTCAAGCACCTGCACGTCAAGCCAGCCTCAAAGCTGAAATTCCCATGTCTACAGGCTGTACAACCATTAATAAAGTGTGCGGTTCTGGAATGAAAACCGTTATGTTGGCGCACGATCTTATTCAATCGGGTAGTGCCCAAGCCCTGCTTGCCGCAGGGATGGAGAACATGACGGCTTCTCCTTATATGATGCCCAAAGCTCGCGACGGTTTACGACTTGGGCACTGCCAAGTGCTCGACCATATGTTTTATGATGGCTTGCAAGATGCTTATCAAGGCAATTTGATGGGTGTGTATGCCGAACAAACTGCCGAGCGGTATCAGTTTAGCCGCGAGAGTATGGATAATTGGGCAGTTCAATCGCTCAGTCGCGCGCAGCAAGCAATCGCGCAAGGTAAATTTCGGGCAGAAATTGAGCCAGTTACGGTTAAGCACAAGCGGAGCAGTTTTGTGTGTCAAAATGATGAGCAACCTAGCCAACTGGATGCGAGCAAAATTCCAACCTTACGCCCCGCTTTTGCGCAAAATGGTTCTGTGACCGCGGCTAACTCCAGTTCGATATCTGACGGTGCCTCCGCACTGGTTTTGGTTAGCAGTGAATATGGCACGCAGCATGGCTTACAACCCTTGGCGAAAGTCGTCGCACATGCCACGCACGCACGCGAGCCAGCAGAATTTACTGTCGCGCCCGTTTTCGCGATTAAAAAATTGCTTAAACAACTTAACTGGCAAAAGGCGGATGTTGATCTGTGGGAAATTAATGAAGCATTTGCTGTGGTTACTCAATATGCAGTGCAAACACTTGAGCTCGATGCGGACAAAGTCAATATCCACGGCGGGGCATGTGCGCTTGGGCATCCGATTGGTGCCAGTGGTAATCGTATCCTCGTGACGCTGCTCCACGCACTGAAACAGAGTGGTGGCACGCGTGGTATCGCTTGCTTGTGTATTGGCGGCGGCGAGGCAACGGCAATCGCGATAGAAATTTGTTAAATGGCTTTATTGGCTGAACTCACTTTCTCTGTGTGCGTGTTAGCCTGAAACTTACGATACAAGGACGTGACAATGATAGAAAAAGTGAAGCTTTACATCGGTGGAGAATATATTGAATCGCAATCTCAACAATGGGTTGATGTAACTAACCCTGCCACCAATGAAGTGATAGCCCAAGTTCCTTGTGCCACCGAAAGCGAAATGAATGCGGCGATTGCCAGTGCCGCTGAGGTCTTTAAAACTTGGCGTGAAGTCGCCGCACCGGAGCGCGCGCGATTAATGCTGCGCTATCAACATATTCTTAAAGAAAATCACGATAACATTGCGACCCTGTTGTCGAGCGAAACCGGTAAAACACTGGCTGATGCTAAAGGTGATGTTTGGCGAGGCATTGAGGTCGTCGAGCAGGCGGCAAATATCTGTAGCTCAATGATGGGTGAAACCGTTGAAAATATCGCCCGTGATATTGATGGTTATTCTTATGTGCAACCGCTTGGCGTGTGCGCGGGTATTACCCCTTTTAACTTCCCAGCGATGATCCCGCTTTGGATGTTCCCTTTGGCGATTGCATGTGGCAATACCTTTGTCTTAAAACCTTCTGAACAAGTGCCATTAACGGCAATGCTGTTATCTGAGCTCTTTACTCAAGCAGGCGCTCCTTCTGGCGTACTACAAATCGTCCATGGCAAAAAAGAGCAAGTTGACCATATTCTTACCGA
This sequence comes from Vibrio rhodolitus, assembly GCF_003350325.1. Lineage (GTDB taxonomy): Bacteria > Pseudomonadota > Gammaproteobacteria > Enterobacterales > Vibrionaceae > Vibrio > Vibrio rhodolitus. Next base: position 81,009 of record NZ_QLYZ01000002.1, read on the forward strand.
CAAACGCGTCCGTACGATCTCGTTTGTTGGTTCGGTTTCTGTCGGGGAATACATCTACAAAACTGGTACTGACAACCTTAAACGCGTGCAGTCTTTTGCTGGGGCGAAAAACCATATGGTGATCATGCCCGATGCCAATAAGCAACAGGTCATCAATAACTTGGTTGGCGCTTCGGTTGGTGCGGCGGGGCAGCGATGTATGGCAATTTCGGTGGCAGTCTTTGTTGGCGATACCAAAGCTTGGATACCAGAGCTTAAGCAGGCGTTAGCACAAGTTCAGCCAGGGGCATGGAATGATGAAAACGCAGGTTATGGTCCGTTAATTAGCCAACAAGCCAAGCAACGTGTGGTCGAACTTATCAAGCAAGGCAAAGCAGCTGGCGCGGATTGTTTGTTGGATGGTTCAGATTGCCAAGTGGAAGGCTACCCTAAAGGTAACTGGGTCGGACCAACACTGTTTGCCAATGTCGCTACTGACATGTCGATTTATACTGAAGAGATTTTTGGTCCGGTGCTTTTGACGCTTGAAGTTGATGACCTTGACCAAGCGATTGCGCTCGTTAATGCCAACCTTTATGGCAATGGTACATCGATCTTTACCGCTAGCGGTGCTGCTGCACGCAAATATCAGCACAATATTGAGGTGGGTAATGTCGGGATAAACGTGCCCATCCCTGTGCCATTACCTTTCTTTTCCTTCACTGGCTGGAAAGGCAGTTTTTATGGTGATTTACACGCATATGGTAAACAGGCTGTGCGCTTTTTCACTGAAACCAAAACCGTGACTGCACGTTGGTTTGATGAGGATATTCCAAGCGGACCTAATATGACGATTGAACTCAAGTAGCCGTCACTAAAATAGCGGTCACTCTGATATCGAGAGCTTGAGCCGCTGAGCGTACAGAGAGTTCCTACTAAGCGAGGTAGTGTGATGGATTTTGAACTAAATGAAGATCAAATCGCGTTTGCTGAAGCCGCAAAGCAGTTTGCTGAGCAGATCCTCGCACCAGGTGCTGCCCATTGGGATCAGCAAGCTCATTTTCCCAAAGAGGTATTGCGTCAAGCGGGAGAACTTGGTTTTTTGAGTCTCTATACCTCTGAGCAGCACGGTGGTCTCGGTTTGTCTCGCTTGGATGCGGCAATTATTTTTGAACAGCTTGCGATGGGGTGTACCTCTACCACTGCCTTTATGACTATTCATAATATGGCGACTTGGATGATTACGTCATTCGCCAAACCGGAGGTCGCCGCTCAGTTTAGCGAGTCCCTCGTTAGTGGTGAAATGCTAGCATCATACTGCTTAACTGAACCGAACGCGGGCTCTGATGCGGCAGCGCTAACTACCAGTGCAAAGCTAGAGGGCAGTGAAATTGTATTAAATGGCTCTAAAGTCTTTATTTCAGGCGCTGGTGAAACCGACGTGTTGGTTGTGATGGCGCGTTCTTGTGGTGAGGGGGCGGGTGGCATCTCCGCATTTATTGTTCCAGCAGATTGCTCGGGGATCAGTTACGGAAAGAAAGAAGCCAAGATGGGCTGGAATAGTCAACCAACGCGCATGGTTACTTTTGACAATGTCCGTGTTCCGGCTGAATTTCTACTTGGTGAGCAAGGCGAAGGGTTCAAGTTTGCCATGATGGGGTTGGATGGTGGGCGCGTTAATATCGCGACATGTTCGGTCGGAACCGCGCAGCAGGCGCTCAATGAAGCTAAGCAGTATATGAACGAGCGCAAGCAATTTGGACGCACACTTGCTCAATTTCAAGCATTGCAGTTTAAGTTAGCGGATATGGCTACTGAAGTGGTTGCTGCAAGGCAAATGGTACGGCTAGCCGCGAGTAAACTCGATAATGATCATGCTGACAAAACTGCCTATTGTGCGATGGCAAAACGCTTTGCCACAGATGTTGGCTTTCAAGTGTGCGATCAAGCATTGCAAATTCACGGTGGCTACGGCTACATCAAAGAGTACCCCGTAGAGCGGCATTTTAGGGATGTGCGAGTGCATCAGATCCTTGAAGGTACTAACGAAATCATGCGTTTGATCATTGCCAGAAGGCTACTCTCTGAAGGGGCTGATTTGCTTTAATCAGCTATTAGGGAACAGCAGATTTAATCATAAATTTGTTATGTCTACTTAAGTCGTTTCGATGTTGTTGCGGGAGAAACCACTTAGGTGCCGATAGATTCATTTAAGGAGCGGAGATGACACAACTACTGAAGTTAGATCGCGAACGACACATCGCCATTGTCACGATAGCTAATCCTCCTGCCAATACTTGGACATTAGACTCGCTTAAACAGTTAAAGCAACTTGTACAAGAGTTGAGTCAAGAGCGCGCTATTTATGCCTTGGTGTTAACCGGTGAAGGGGACAAGTTCTTCTCAGCAGGGGCGGATCTCAATACTTTTGTCTCTGGCGATAAAGGCACGGCATTGGATATGGCGAATGCGTTTGGTGAAGCATTTGAAGCTTTGTCCGCTTTTGATGGCGTAACCATAGCAGCTGTTAATGGCTACGCGATGGGCGGTGGGCTTGAAGCCGCTCTTGCTTGTGATATTCGCATTGCTGAACAACACGCGCAGCTCGCGCTTCCGGAAGCTTCCGTCGGTTTGTTGCCCTGCGCTGGTGGTACGCAAAATTTAACCGCTTTGGTCGGTGAAGGCTGGGCAAAACGGATGATCTTGTGTGGGGAACGAGTCACGGCTCAGACCGCGCAAAGTATCGGCTTAGTCGAAGAAGTGGTGGCATCTGGTGATGCCTTAAGTGTGGCGATTAAACTTGCTGAAAGGGTGGCAAAGCAATCTCCAAGTTCTGTCAAAGCATGTAAGCGACTAATTCAACAAAGCAGAACAGGCACGCATGCAGCAGGTTTGGTGTTGGAACGTGAACTGTTTATGCAGCTATTTAACACCCAAGATCAAACAGAAGGGGTTAATGCATTTTTGCAAAAGCGCCCAGCGCAATGGACTAACAGTTAGGAGAAATCATGGTCGGTAAGGTTAACTTTTCACACCAACAATGTATTGACGGCTCACTGATTGGTATTGCAGAGCTAGACAACCCATCGTCACTGAATGCACTTGATTATCCAATGATAGATCAGCTTTACCATCAATTGCTTGAGTGGCAGGAAGATGACAAGGTTATTGCGGTAATGTTACACGGTCACGGTGAGAGGGCATTTTGCGCTGGTGGTGATGTACAGGCAATGTATCGCGCGTTAGAGATCAAAGAGCAAGACTTCGATAGCGCCTATGAAATGACTCGTGATTTCTTCACCTTAGAATATCGCTGTGACTATTTACTTCACACCTACCGAAAACCTGTCATCGCTTGGGGACATGGCTATTTAATGGGCGGCGGTGTCGGGCTATTTATGGGCGCAAGTCACAGAGTCGTCGATAGCAATACCCGCTTTGCGATGCCTGAGGTGAAAATTGGTCTCTATCCTGATGTTGGCGGAACTTACTTCCTTAATCAAATTCCTCGCCACTATGCGCTATTTATTGCCTTAACCGCTTGTCAGATCAATGCTGCAGATATGCAATCACTAGAGCTAAGCCATTGGGTGATTAGTGCTGAGCGCAAACAGGACGTATTGGAAAGCCTTGCGCAGATTGAATGGAAGCAATGCGCTGATATTGGTAGCGCGATAACCGACGTTTTACAAAGCCGCCATCAAGCCGATCATCAAGAGGGGTGGTTAATCGCTCACTCCGAATTAGTTAGTGAGATTTGCCAAGGTGAATTATCGCAAATGGTTGCTGCCATCACCGCGCTTGAGACGGATGATAAATGGTTAATCAATGCTAAGAAAACGACCAGTTATGCTAGTCCTCTATCGCTACACTTGTGTTATCAGCAGCTCACGAAATATAGCGATTTAACCTTAAAACAGTGCTTTGAATTGGAGTTTGGTTTGACTCTTCGTTGTGGACTAGAGGGGGATTTTCGTGAAGGGGTAAGAGCGCTTTTGATCGATAAAACCAATCAACCGAGTTGGATGCACTCGGATGTGACGGCAGTAACTTGTGATGATGTTACACGTTTCTTCTCGCCCTTGGATTCAGTGCAGTACCCGTTGGCAAAAGCCAAAAGCGTCAGTGCCATTCTATAACGGCAGCCATTTATTAAAGGACTTAAGCATGAGCAAAGTAACATTTATCGGGCTTGGTAATATGGGCTCGCCGATGGCGAAAAATCTGCTAAACGCGTTAAAAAAAGAAGGCGGCAGTCTAGAAGTTTATGATTTAAACCCAACTGCCATTGATGAGTTAACTGCGTTAGGCGCGACCCGCGCTAATTCTTTGCACCAAGCCGTAGACGGCGCCAGTATCGTGGTGACGATGCTACCGGCAGGTCAGCATGTACAAAGTGTCTATCTTGCAAAAGATGGTGTTTTAGCCCATGTGGCAAAAGGCACGCTTTTGATTGACTCTTCGACCATTGACCCACAAACCGCGCGCCAAGTTGCTGAGCAGGCGACTCAACAAGACCTGTTATTTGTCGATGCACCTGTGTCAGGCGGAGTGGCAGGCGCTGCGGCTGGAACCTTGACCTTCATCGTAGGTGGCAGTGAGCAAGGATTTACCCAAGCGAAAAATGTACTCCAGCACATGGGTAAAAACATATTCCATGCCGGAGAGGCAGGGGCGGGGCAAGTTGCGAAAATTTGCAACAACATGATGTTGGGCATCTTAATGAGCGGTACCTGTGAAGCATTAAATCTGGGCATTGATAATGGACTCGACCCTAAGGTGCTATCAGACATAATGCTGCAAAGCTCAGGTCGGAATTGGGCGTTAGAACTGTACAACCCATGTCCTGGCGTAATGAAAAATGTGCCAGCAAGCAACGGTTATCAGGGCGGTTTTATGAGCCAACTGATGGAAAAAGATCTTGGCTTAGCCATGCAAGCGGCAGTAGCAAGTCAGACTTCCACGCCTATGGGAGGCGTCGCGCGCAACCTGTTTTGTTTGCACAATCGCCAAGGTAATGGAGAGAAAGACTTTTCTAGTTTGTTTGAATCCTATCTAAAACGCTTGGAAAGCTAAGGGGATGTGATGGATCTTGCAAATAAGGTTATCGCCATAACGGGCGCGGGTCAGGGCTTAGGTCAGCAAATGGCATTATCGTTAGCAAAATGCGGCGCTAACCTTGCTTTGATTGATATTGAACTTGAGGGGCTCATTCAAACTGAACAGCAATGCCAGAAAATGGGGGTGATAGCCAAGAGTTACCAAGCGAATGTCACCAACGAAGAGCAAGTTGTGCGCGCATTTGGTCAAATTGATGCGGACTTCAAGTGCTTAAATGGCCTAATAAACAATGCTGGTATTATGCGAGATGGATTACTGGTCAAGCAGAAAGAAGGTAAGTTGAGTGCGATGTCGCTTGAGCAGTTTCAATCGGTCTTGGAAGTTAACGTAACCGGCTCTTTCCTTTGCGGGCGAGAAGCGAGCAAAGTAATGCTCAAGACCGATAGCAAAGGGGTATTGATCAATATATCCAGTGTCGCTCGCGCGGGTAATATTGGGCAGAGTAACTATTCAGCGTCAAAGGCCGCGGTTGCTGCAATGTCAGTGGTATGGGCAAAAGAACTTGGTCGTTACGGGATTCGTTCAGTCGCGATAGCGCCTGGGGTCGTGAAAACGGCGATGACCGATCAAATAAAACCGCTGGCAATGGAGCGATTGCTTTCGATGGTTCCGGTTGGCAGGTTAGGGCAAGCCGAAGAGATTGCGGCAACGATCCAATTTGCTTTGGAAAATGATTTCATCACCGGACGGGTACTGGAGATCGATGGCGGGATGCGGATGTGACGAAATCGACATTGTTAGGTATGACCAGCACTTAAAAGTATGGTTGTATCTTAACCATATTTAGTCATTTATTTCATATCATATAGCCACATTTATCAGAATAAACCTTCCTACTAGAACACTAGCTCTAGTGATTTCATCTAAATCAACTCTCTTACTGGCGACTATATCTTAGTTGACCGTCGCAGCGCAGTTGCATATGCGACATTTGCGGCTTTCTTCGGTGGCGCAGTGTGGTTTTATAAAATTCGCTAACCTATGTTTTGCTGAGATAATTATCATTTACATCGGTTACACCCAGTAAATGCGTGGTTGTTATTATGTTGCTCTATTGTTATTTTGTAATTAGAGAAAAGTTTGATTTATAGTAAATAAGTATGAGTTTGATGATTTAGCCGTCATTCATAAAGCGCATATTCTTACTACAACAAACGATAAGTGATGGAAAGCGAGCACTTATAGAGGTTGAGAAGATGAGAGCATTTTTTGAGGTCCACTTGCGATTAGTTATTACCGTTTGGGTAATACTAATGTCAGTGCTTGGGCTTCTCTATCTCATGAACTACATGAAATTTGATAGCCTAATGTCTGGGGTTGTCTCTTCAAAACTTGATGTTATTTCGTCTTCCCTTGATACCTCAATCAAGCGTGTTGAACGCTTGGGGATCCCATACCATTCTGCAGACAATCTCATTGATCAATTTAATCAAGCACGTGAGCGTGAGCCTAACGTAATCGCTATTAGCCTAATTGATAGCGGTGGCAACATGCTGATGCAAACCACGAGCGAGCAAGGCGATCTGGCAACTATTCCTGAAGAGGTTGTCCGTCGAGCATTAACCTCTAATGAGGAAAAATGGCTCTATAGTGACAACAACCAACTTTTCAGTGGACTGCAGACATTTGGTGGATTTGGCAACTTAACTGGCAGCTTGGTCATTCAGTACGATAAGACCGCACTCTATGGCGTCTATTCGACAGTGAGACTTCATCTGTTAGAAGCAACGGTCGTTATCTTTTTAGTCACTTCGTTGGTGGTGTTTTTTGTTGTGCGTGTGGGCTTTCGTGATATTGCCAATCTATTTAAGCTCATCCACAGTTATTCTTCCGGCAATAATCCACTTGATGAGAGCGCTACCAAAGGAGCGATGAGTGAAAGCTTTGCCAAACAGATACGACAAAGCGAAGACATGAAAGCTCAAGTCGCGTCAGAACTCGAACAGTTACAAGCATTGGCAAACCATGGCAAATCTCAAACAAGAGAAAAGCCGGAGGTTGTCAAATGAATCAAGTACAGACTATTGCGAGCTTAATTAATCGTCGGCTGATTTATATCACTATCTTAAGTGCTTTTGTCGCTGCGTTTTTAAGTGCTGCTTATACCTTGGTTGAATTCAATTTTTCGATTAAGCCTGAGTTACTAAAGAAAGCGAATGCTATTGCCCAGGTTATTCATGATGATGTTGCATTAGCCATTGATGTGGGCGTGCCATATCAAGAGTTACGTGGTATGGAGAGTTATTTGACCGACACGTTGAATAAGTATCCTGAACTGAACTTTGTGGCTTTAACGCAAAATGAACAAGTGCTTTATCACGCGGGTGACCTAGAGCCTCTTGACCCTAGCTATGCGGTTGCTTTCGAGAAGAACTCCAATCAATACCTCAGTGCCACGTTCTGGCAGCGCGTCACGGTTGTTATGCAAGAGCTGCCTCTGTTGATGCCAGCGCTCTTTAGCGCCGATGCTGCCCAAAGCGATCTATTTCAATTGCCGATCGAAGGTATTGAGAACGGAAACGCACGGGTTTATGTCGGTTTGAGTTCGACATATGTTCAATCGCAACTCACCGACATTTTCTTTGATATCGCGATCGTATTAGTTGCCGTGTTACTGGTCTGTTTTGAAGTGGTTATGGTGGTGGTGATGTTTTACATCTCAGGTCCACTTGAAGAGTCGGAATCTATTTTGAAAAGACAGGTGAAAGGGGATTTCTCTGTCAATGAACATACTGCCTCTCAAGGGGTGATTGGTAGCTTTGCTCATAAACTAAACCAAGATTCAAAAGAGCTGCAGTCACGCTTTAAGCAGTTGGTCGCTAAGCTTCTTCCAAGCAGTAATGAGAGTAAGGAAATCGATTCTAAATTCCAATCAGTATCTCAACGTTTTAGTCTGCAAAGTAAGCTTGGTATTCATAAAGGGGACATCGTTGATGCCCGTATCCCGCTATTTGTATTCTCCTTTGCTGAAGAACTATCCAAATCATTTATGCCTTTGTTTGTTAATGAGTTCTATCAGCCTGATAGCTGGATTTCAAAGGATGTAATGCTCGGTTTGCCGATTTCCGTCTTTATGCTGGTAATTGCTGTTTGCACCCCTTTTGCTGCTAAGTGGGTCGACCGTTGGGGGCAAAAACAGCTGTTTCTTATCGGTCTGGTTCCCGCGATTGCTGGTTATTTAGGTTGTGCGTTGGCGAATGACAGTATGGATATCGTCATAGCTCGTGGCGTGACGGCATTTGGCTACGCGATTATTACCATTAGCTGTCAGAGCTATATTGCCGCGGTGGTCACATCGGAAAATCGAGCAAAAGGTATGGCGATTTTTGTTGGAGTCTTGATGACTGCAACTATGTGCGGCACCGCGCTAGGTGCGATTATTGCCGACCGAATTGGCTACCAACCAGTGTTTATTCTCTCGGCTGTTCTCGCTGCCTTTGCGGGTATTTTGGCGTGGCGTATGTTTATTGGTGAGCTTGATGGCGGAGTCAAAAAAGGCAAGTCCTCAGGCGGTGGCAGTGTGTTACTGCTGCTAAAAAACGCACGTTTTATGGCAGTGATTCTGTTTTGCGCCATTCCTGCCAAAATTGTCTTAACTGGTTTTCTTTACTTTTTAGTTCCGCTCTATTTGGTTTCACTCGATGCCAGCCAATCAGAGATTGGTCGTATCATGATGATCTATTCGTTGATCATTATTCCATTAAGCCCAATTGCTTCAGGAATTGCCGATCGAACCCAGAAAACTAAACAGTTGGTGGTATTAGGCACCATTTTGTCCGGGGCAATTTTAGTTTCTCTATATGGCGATGATTCTGTTTATAAACTGCTACTCGCTGTTGCCTTAATGGGTATCGCACATTCCATTCTCAAAGCGCCGCTGATTGCTTGCGCGCTTGAGGCATCAGAAGATACCCCCGAAGTTGGACGTACTGAAACACTTGGCTTTTTGCGTACCGCTGAGCGTATAGGCAGTGTGATTGGACCGGTTCTTGTTGCTACCTTGTTAGCTAGCTATAGCTTTGGTCAAGCGATGAGTATTGTGGGTGGCGGTATTATTGCCGCAGGTCTGGCGATGGTGGTCGTACTCAGAAAACCTGAGGCTTCAGTTTGTGAGGGGGAACGGTGATGAAAAAGGTACTTTTTCCTTGTCTGCTTTCACTTCTAGGGCTATTTGCCAGCACTGCCCACGCGCAGACCACAAAGACAGTTTATATGACCGTTTGGCGTGGCTGTGAAGAGGCATGCCAAGGCTTTCAAGATTACCTAAAAACCAATGATCTGCCCGTTGAGCTGGTATTGAGAAATGCTGACCGCGATAAGAGCAAACTTGATGGCTTCTTGCTTGAAGCTCAGCAAATGAAACCGGATTTAGTTGTGACCTGGGGCACCAGTGTCACCAAGGCTTTAATCGGTTCGCGCCAAGATTATGGTAGTCAAACTAAGCTAGGTGAAATCCCAGCACTATTTATGATAGTCGCCGATCCTGTGGGGGCTGGGATTATTGAAAGTGCTGATGTTTCAGGTCGCCCAACGGTTACGGGGATTCGAAATCGTATCGAAGAAGAAGTTCAAGTTCGTGCCATGCGTGAATATTTCCCAGTCAACAAGATCGGAGTGCTCTATTCGCCTTCAGAGCTTAACTCGGCGTTAAATACAGAAAAGCTTAAACAATTAGAAGATAAGATGGAGTTTGAAACGGTTATCGAAACTTATGAGCTTGGAGATGACGATAAGCCCCTTGCGGATCAGTTTGATAAAAAGATGCAACGTTTAGCCGAGCAAAATGTCGATGTAATTTATGTTGGCTCTAGCTCTTACAATTTGTCTCATCGCGATGCATTCACTCAAGCAGCACTAAAGCATAATTTACCTGTCGCTTCAGCCTATGACTCGATGGTGACTGAGTCTAACGCGCTGATATCTGTATCAAATAAATACTATCGCGTAGGTCAACTCGCTGCGAACCAAGCACAAAAAGTGTTATTCGCTAACGCAACGCCGGGGGATTTACCTATTGCGGAGCTACAAAGCTATTCCATCACTATCAACATGGCGGTTGCACGTGCAATGGCACTCTATCCACCGATTCAGCTACTGAGATTTGCTGAGCTCGTTAATGTTGATGTGAGCAAGAGGGCGCAGATGGGTGATAAACAACAAACTAAGCTAAGCCAAGTGGAGACCCGATGAGAGAGATTATTGAGCCTCAAGGAAGCTTGTTGGTTGCGAGTAATTCGAGCAATAAAGAGTTTGTTGCCACTGGATTTAGTGGTGCAGAAGTGGTAAGTCTGGATTATGAATGGCAACTGTCTGTTTTAGTTTCTCAGGGGGATCCTGCTGATTGGATCGGTGAGCCTATTACATGCAAATTATACGCAGATACGGGGAGCAGCCGCACAGCACTTCGTTCTTTCTATGGTTATGTTGTAAAAGCGCAATTGCAGTCTCAACGTATTGATTCTGCACATTCAAGCATTCAACTGACGCTAAAACCATGGCTATATCTGCTGCAACATTCTCAACGCTGTCGTGTGTTCCAAGAGACTACGGTGCAAAGCATTGTAACTAGCATTTTTGATGAACTTGGCTTTAAAGGATTCTACAGCATCAAGAGTATGCCAAGTACAAAGCGCGAGTATTGTGTGCAGTTTAACGAGACTGATTTTCAGTTTGTCACTCGTTTGCTGGCAGAAGAGGGCGTACATTACTACTTCGGTAAAGATGATGATGCAAAAACGCTCTATTTGCAGCAGGCAAGTAAACCATTCTCGAGTGACAAGCAGGTCACAATGGATTACGCAGCCACACCTTCCGGTGATTACGAAGTGCTTGATACTTGGCAGCGTGAACAGAGATTTCATAGCGCTTCTCTAGAAATTGCGGGCTACGACTATAACCAGAGTAAGCTGATCACCAGCAAAGCCCAGAAGTCAAAATACTCGCTGCAAAACAACACTAAACTGACGCAATACCGTTATCCGTCATCAAGTAGTACGGGCTCATATACCGATTTATCGACGGAATTAATTGATGTGCAAAGAGCACAACTAGACAGCGATTATGATAGCGTACTTGCCAGCACCAATTCCTCAGCACTGTGCGCGGGCTACTTGTTAAAGCTTGCTGCGCACTCAAATAGTTCACAAGTTGGTCAATATTTAGTTGCTCAGATTCAATACCAATTTGATGACGAGTCGGGAAGCTTTGACGCCCAGATTAAAGCAGTTCCTGAAGGGCAAGTTTTCTATCCAACACGAATAGAGAAACCAGTTTTACATGGTTTACAGTCGGCAACCGTTGCGGGCAGTACGGAAGGCGAGCCTGCCAATGATGCCCTTGGTCGAGTACGAATTAAGTTCCATTGGGATGCTGAGACCGGCGATAAGACCAGTTGTTGGGTGCGCGTTGCACAGCCCATGGCCGGTAAGAGTTATGGGGCGCAATTTTTGCCGAGAGCAGGACAAGAAGTGCTAGTGAGTTTTATAAATGGCGACCCGGATCAACCTGTGGTGGTTTCTAGCCTCTACAACAGCACTAACAAGCCACCTTATCCAACGGCGAATACAACCCAATCAGGGGTAATGACTAAGCTTGCTGGTCAAAGTAATGAACTTCGCTTTGATGATAAAAAAGACAATGAGCTTTTCTATCTGCATGCAGCGAAAGACCTAACTTGTGAAGTAGTCAATGACTACAGCGAAACGGTTAAAGGTGAGATGAAATCGACGGTGACAAAGAACGTTACGCAGACGATAGAGCAAAAAAATATCCTCACCGCTAAAGAAGGCATTGAGCTAGCAACACAGAAAAGCTATGCCCTTGATGCCAAAGAATCCATTTCGCAAACCGCAAAAGAGATAACTCTATCTGCAGACGATACTCTGACGCTCAAAGTCGGCAGTAGCAAAATCGTAATGTCCGGAGACAAGATTGAGATAACAAGTGACACGGTGAGCGTGAGTGGGAGTTCTAAAGTGAGCATCGATGGCGGCAGCCTATCGCAATCAGGGACTTCAGTGAGTATTTCCTCTGATGGGTCGCTAAGTGCTAAAGCAGGAACTTCAATGGCGTTAAGTGCATCAACCAGTTTTTCTGCCAAAGGAAGCACCGGCGCTACGTTACAGGGGCTTAATGCAGAAGTGAAAGGGGACGTCAGTGCCAAGTTATCTGGTGCTGCGACGTCGGAAGTCAGCTCGTCAGGGCAAACTGCCATTAAAGGCACTATTTTGATGGTGAACTGATGAAGAAAATTCCGTATCAAGATTCAGCAAAATTATTGAGCTACTTCGATTTATCGGATGAGGCGCAGCAAGTCATCGACAGCAAAGATAGCCCAATTGCGGTGATTAAGGCGCTAAAAAAAGCCGAACTAAATATCGACTTAGCCTCTTTCTTTGCCCACGCCTTACCAATGAGAGAAGCCATCTGGTGGGCGACTCAAGCAACCAGTATACGTGGCAAAGATTTCTCCGAGCAAGAAAATCAGATAATTGTGAAGAGTGCTAATTGGGTTAAGCAGCCTAACGAGGCAGTTCGCAGGCAATTAGAGCAATTGATTAAACCTTTGCCAAATCAGAGTGCGGCAAAGTGGGTGGGTCAAGCTGTGTTTTGGAGTGGACAAGGGAGCATTGCACCAGTTGATAACCCTGTTGTGATGCCAGCAGATTTTCTCCATGCCAAAGCGGTGTCTGGTGCGGTTAATACGGCAGCAGCGCTACCAGAATGGTCAGGTAGTAAAACGTACTACAAACAAGTATTTGATATGGCGCTTGATCTTGCTCATGGCGGCTCTGGTGTACTTGTAGAGGGAGTTAACTGATGCCAAGTGCAGCGCGACTAACGGATATGCATACTTGCCCAATGCAAACCCCAGGGACGCCACCGATTCCCCACGTAGGGGGACCGATTGTTGGACCAGGAGCAGTTAACGTACTGATCTGCGGTTTACCTGCGGCGAAAATGGGTGATTCACTCGTTTGTGTAGGTCCGCCAGATTCGATAGTTAAGGGTAGCGCGACAGTATTGATTAATAGTACGCCAGCGGCACGAATGGGCGACACAACGGCACATGGCGGAAGCATTGTGTTCGGTGCACCTACCGTTCAGATCGGTGGATAGAGATAAACGTGATTCGACTTTAAATGGATTAGTGGAGCGGAGGGAACCATGCCACCACCATATACTCTTGAGAGTGTGATTTCTCAAACAACGTTTTGGGACAATGACCATAAACGTGAGCAAATTGAAGAACTGGTAGAACAAGCAAAACTGGCTAATCCCAAGCTACATAAGTTTATGCAACATCTATCAAATACCGTGAAAAATGAAAGTGGTAAACCTATTGCCTATAACCGTGGTCCGCTAAAGACTCGCGAACGTATTGCGGCAAAGTGTGGTATTACCAACTGGGACGATCCTAAGACGGACAAAACTGCGGGTGTAAAAACGCCTTTAGAAGTAAAGGATATCGCCCGAGCAACGATCGTGTTCAGTACCATCGCTCAGATGTTTGCGTTTAGAGATTACATCTACACCACGCCGGAATATCAAGCGCTAAAAGGTAAGCAAAATAAAGCGGTAAAAGATCTCTGGGGTCTTGGGATTCAAGACCAATACAAAGATGTTAAGTTTTTCCTTCAGGTTGAAATAGAGTTCTCAACCAAGGTGAACAACAAACCTACGGGCAAAAAAACTATCCCACATATCGTCGAACTCCAGTTGAATGTGGGGCAGATGGCGTGGGGTAAAACCTACGGTCATGCATTTTACAATTTGTCTCGACTTGCCCGTTTAGATGGTGAAGAAAAATTTGTTTGGGATGACCCAAAGTGTGTCATTACCGTTCCAGCCGATATTACAGGCAAAGTCGCAAATAAGCTCAGAACAGCAATCACCCATTGCCGCAGCCTAGCTGAAGGCGACAAAAAGATATTGCTGGCGGCTAATATTCTTTCCAAGATGCTATCTAACAAGTTTAAGTTACCTTCCTCTAAAGAGTGTGAGAGCTTGCCCTCTGCAAAACACTACGACTACAAAAATCGCAAGCATCCACTGGTTATTCGCTGTGGTAAATACAATTGGAAAAAAGAAGAAAGCCAAGATAGTGGTCCGGCACAAGCATGGGCGATTGCCTGCTTAGCGAGTTTTATCTGGTCCAACTTTACCAAATCTCAGAATAAGCCCGGGATTACCGGTACCGCGGCTAGCTTCCACGCAAAATAGGAGTAGATAGTCGATGTTTGATGATTTATTGGCACCTATCTCAGAAGACACACCGAGCGGAGAATATCTTAAGGATAATCGCTCCCTCTTCCGTGGGTATCGTAACGAATTCAATATGGCGCAATCGTCGTTTAGGCAACTCGTTGAAGTGCCTGAGGCTCGTGAAGATGCTGAGCTAGTCGATGCCAATACCACAAACTGGAATAAGCTTTCTGAGTCTTGTCATTTGTGTTTGGCGAGTAAGTCGAAGGATCTCGAGATTTTTTCTTGGTTCACAGTGGCACAGCTTTTTACCCCAGAGCCGTTTAGTCATCTAAGCGGTGCGTTAGCGGCAATGGAAGCAGTGGTTGAGAATTTCTGGTCGACGCTTCACCCCACGTTACCTGAAAAAAAGCGTAAAGGTGATACTGAGCAAGAGCAAGCGGTTGAGATCATTGAACATCGTATCAAGCCTCTTTTACAACTTGTTGGCGACACGGCAGAAAGCGGTTTGCTGTACATGCCACTGCAAATGTTGCCTTTAGTCGGTGATATTGATTTTGGTCGTTTTTACAAAGCGGAAAAAGACGGCAGTTTGTCTAATCTAAAAGATGAGGCAGTGATTGCATATGGACACGAAAAGGCTGAGGTAGAAGCTCGAATTCGAGCGTTGGGCAATTCGCTTGATACTTTGGTTCGTCTAGAAGCATCGCTAGCAGACAAATGCCGAGATGCTGGTGCAACGCCAATCAGCTTTAAGTTTGTAAAAGACGCCATCGAAAGGCTTATTTCATCGTTGAAGTTTCTCATTGGCGAGCAGTTCTCCCTTTGGCCGCTAGATCCTGAGTCTGCAGTGCAAGCCGTACCAGAGGCATCTCCAAATCAGGTTGAACACTCAGAGCCTCTAGTACCGCAGAGTGGGAGCGAGCCAGCAGTAGCAGCAGTTAGTGCTGCTCAAACATTATCCAATGTGGTGACGCTACCAACAGGGGGCGTTGCGACTCGAGAGCAAGCTCTGGCGAATCTACAAGCCATTGCTGATTACTTTCTTGAACATGAACCTCACAGCCCAATCTACCTATTGCTCAAGCGAGCGATTCGTTGGGGAGGCATGTCATTACCAGAATTACTTGAAGAATTGGTGGGCGACAATAGCGCGGTTCACCAGCGAATTGAACATCTAGCCGGATTGGAAAGCGCAGATCATACTGCTGCGCTGCCAAAGGTAGCGATGGAGCAAGCTGTAACATCGTTAGATTCAGTTCAGGATGAAGTGAAACTACAGGAAACAACCACGCCTAATGTACATAGTGCCGACTCGGGACTGTCAAACATAGAGTGGTAAACGTTACTCACAGTCAACAATGACTACTAATAGAAAAGGGAAAAAACATGGCTTCTATTTTTATGCGAATTGATGGATTAAACGACATTAAAGGCGCGGCAACGATTGGTGATATCGGTGGTAAGAAAGGTTTCTTTGCTATCGACAACATGAGTTGGGGTGCCAACCGTGGTGTTGCGGTTGATGTTGGTAATGCCAATAACGCCGACAAAGGCATGGTGTCTCTTGATGCTATCACCATCAATCGTACGTCAGATGGTGCATCACCACATTTAACAACTTTCTTATTTGCTCCGGGCGCTGAAGGTAAAACGGTAGAGATTCTACTAACTAAACCATCACGTGACGGCGCGGGTGCGGATCCATATCTAGTGTTAACGCTTGAGCAAGCACGTATTGCTAGCTACAACATCTCAGGCAGTGATGGTCAGCTTCCTACGGAAGATCTTTCATTGACTTACACCACGTTGACCAAGGTTTACTACCAAGAAGGTGCTGGCGGTAAGATTGAAAAAGGCGACACAGTTAAGTTTGATTGCACTACTGGCAAGCTTGAGTCGAAAGCAGCCTAATCTGATTAACAGGGAGAAGTGACGTGGCTTTGAATTCACAACACAAACGTGTAAGTAAAAACCGGGTAAGTATTACCTATGATGTCGAAACAAACGGCGCAGTTGAAAACAAAGAGCTGCCTTTTGTGGTTGGTGTGATTGGTGATTTTTCTGCGCATAAAGAAGACCGTGAAGACTTGGAAGAGAGAACGTTTTATCAAATCGACAAAGACAACTTTGATACGGTATTAAAACGTGTTGGTCCTGAATTGAAACTGAAAGTAGATAACACTCTACAAGATGATGATAGTCAGTTTGAAGCCGCGTTGTCTTTTTCATCAATGAAAGATTTTGAGCCTGACGCGTTAGTTGAGCAAATTGAACCATTGCGTAAGTTAGCTGAGACGCGCCAACAGCTTAAGACCTTGCTATCTAAAGCTGATCGATCAAGAGATCTTGAAAAATTGCTTAAAGAAGTTTTGCAAAGTGCAGACCAAATTAACGCACTTTCAAGTGAGCTTGGTATTGATAGCAAAGGAGGTGAGTAATGAGCTCTGAATTAGACACTCAAACCGCAGCAACAGCAGAAGCGGAACTTGGTAGCGTGCTCGATCGCGCGATCGCTGCGACGACACAAACACCAGCTGATACCACTAAAGAACTGTTCTCGGTATTAGCAGAGCAAGCTCTTACCGGCACGGTAACCTGGGACAAAAACGTCTCTAAAACGATTGAAAACGCGATTGCACAAATCGATAAGCAGATGTCCAAGCAGCTTTCCCAAGTAATGCAAAACGACGATTTTCAACGTCTTGAAGGCTCTTGGCGTGGGCTAAGCAAATTGGTTCGTGAGAGTGAAACGGGTCGTTCACTCAAGATTAAACTAGTGGACTTTAGTAAAGATGAGTTGATTGAGCAGTTTGAAGATGCTCCGGCAGTTGATCGCAGTCCTCTGTTTGATGCGCTATACCAAAAAGAGTTCGGTACTGCAGGTGGCGAACCTTATGGTGCGTTGATTGGTGACTATACGTTCTCACACCGAGATGAAGATGTGGCACTACTGCGTTATATGGGGGAAACGGCTGCAGCAAGTCACGCTCCTTTTGTCGCAGCAGCAAGCCCACAAATGTTCGAGTTTGACTCATTTGAAACGTTCAATGAAGGCAAACCCGTGGCGGCAGGTTTCGATTCTCCAGCCTACGCATCATGGAATGCGTTCCGTGAAAGTGATGACGCGCGTTACGTTGTACTAACTATGCCGCAAACACTTGCACGTCTGCCTTATGGTCAAAATGGTTTGTCGGCAAATTCGTTTGATTACGAGGAGCTAAATACCGACGCAGAAGGCAACCCGAAACCAGCGAATAATTCAGAGTTGGTTTGGTCAAATGCCGCGTTTGAATTTGGCTTGAAAATGACTCAAGCACACACTGCATTTGGATGGTGTACTGCCGTTCGCGGTTTGGACAACGGTGGTAAGGTTGAGAACCTGCCAAATCTTACGTTCAAATCTGATGCCGGCGATATCCAGCAACAATGCCCAATTGAAGTTAACTTAACTGACGAACGTGAAAAAGAGCTAAGTGATCTTGGTTTCCTACCATTGGTGCATTACAAAAACACCAATTACGGTGTGTTCATTGGTAGCCAAACAACGCAAAAACCGAAGATCTACACTGACCCTGATGCAACAAGTAATGCCGCAATTTCAGCGCGTATCCCTTACATCATGGCAAGTAGCCGTATTGCACATTACTTGAAGGTAATGGGGCGTGACATGCTAGGTTCAAACCTAGAAGCCAACGACGTGCAGAAGCAGTTGCAAACTTGGATTGATCAGTACACCAACTCGGGTGCTGTGGGTAACTCAGAGCGTTCTAAAACGCCGCTGTGCGAATCACAAATTCAAGTGGTAGAGCAACCGGGTAAACCGGGCGCCTACTCCGCTGTTGCGCATTTAAGACCATGGCTACAACTCGAAGAACTCACCACTTCGGTACGTATGGTGACTAAGATTCCTGGCTAAATGCTAGTGATCTGACTGTTAGGGATGATGGATGTTTGATCAGAATTTGCAGGCGCAGCTTTGCCAATTGAACAGTGAAGATGAATCATTTGTAAAAGATGCTTTATCAGTGCTGGCTCAGTTAGATGAGAACATGCTCAAAGAACCAGATTTGTTCTTTGCGGGCGTGACTCGCCTGATTGCTGAGATAGACAAGCGTATGTCGCAGCAGCTTTCTCACATCATTCATCATCCTAGTTTCAGTCAACTTGAAGCAACATGGCGGGGAGTAGAGTCTCTGGTTTTTCTTCCCGTCAATTATCAAAAAATCAGAGTTAAGCTGTTAGATGTCTCTTGGGATGAGTTATCCCATGAGTTGAATACCGCAGTGACCTTAAAGCGTACCGCGCTCTATAACCTGATTGCCAATCGTGAACTGAACACCTCGGGTGGTCAGCCGTTTGGTTTGATGGTTGTCGATCATGCTATCTCGATGGGTATTGAATCTGATTATGATGATATATATACCTTGGAGCTTCTTTCCAACCTTGGCGAACTCTGTTTGTGCCCATTTATCTTATCACCAGAAGAGTCATTTTTCGGTGAGAGTGGGGCGGACTGGCTATCCGATCTCGAACGAATTGAGAAAATCTTGCAAGGTCCGGACTATACGGCTTGGCAACGTTTACGCAGTTTGAATCAATCACGTTTTATTGGTGTCACTCTTCCTCGCGTGCGTTTGCGGGAAGTCTATAGTTTACAGTCGTCGCGCTCGTTAGTTTTTCAAGAGTCAAACAAAGTGCCGCAGGGGCTGTGGGGTAGCGCGGCATTTCTCTTTGCCTCAATCGCAATTCGTGAATTTAATCGCATCAACTGGTTTGGCTTTATGAAGTCTCGTTGGCAAGACAAGCTAATGGGATCGCTGGTCAATGTGCCCGCTAATGGCGTGGGAACAGCAGCGACTTATCAGCCAACTTGCGAGCTGAATCTCTATACCGAAATGGGTACATTTTACGCTGAACAAGGCTTTATTCCCCTGTGTTACAGCTCGACGACAGATAAGTATTTTTTCCGGGGTAACCGTTCGATATGGGACAAGGCAAAAAATGATGCTGATTTGGTCGCAGGACAAATTCAAACGACATTAATGATCTGCCGAATCGCGCATTTTCTTAAAGTCCAAATTAGAGGAATGATCGGTAACTTCCAGAGTGCAGATGAATGTGAACGCTACCTCAATGATTGGCTACAAAAATATACCAGCAATCTGTTTAATGCAGACGAAGCAACGATGGCGAAGTACCCCCTTAGCAAGAGCCGCGTTGAAGTAAAAGAGGTTCACGGTGAAAGTGACCGTTACGTTTGCAACGTACTCATTCAGCCTCAATATCAATTTGATAATGTTTGCGGCGAAGTGTTGCTCTCCACCGATTTAGGTACAGATGATTCCTTATTTGCAGCGAGGGCACGCGCATGACGTTTTGGAAAACTTTTGTCAGCAACCGAGAGAGTAACAGTGGTGGTGATGCGCTACTGGACTCTATCCATTACCAGCTTACGACTTTACTCAATTCTGAAGCGCCAATGAGAGTTGTCCCCAATGCTTTTCCTCAGGTGCAAAATTCGCTGTTTTGTTTTGGCTTAAACAATGCACAGAGCTTGAGTAGCCAAGTGGACCATGATCAATTCGCGCGTGCTTTAGAGAAAATGATTAAAAGTTTTGAACCAAGATTGTCAGATGTGAGTGTTTTTGTTCAAGAGAGCGATCCAAGTAAAAACGCAGTGTGTTTTTCGATAATGGCGAAAGTAGAGACAGCAAAAGGGGAGCATGTGTTCTTATTTGATTCGAACATTAATCTGTCTAACCAATTAGCAACGATGGGGGGGCAGGAAGTTGTCTGATCAGCTGTTAAGTTATTTCGAGCGTGAACTTGTTAGTATTCGCAGTGCATTGGCGGAATACAGTAGTGACTTTCCTCAACACGCAGCGACGATGCGCCTTAACCAAAACGATCAAGAAGATCCTAACATCAGTCGTTTAATTGAAGCAGCTGCGCTACTTAATGCTAAAACAGAAAAACGCCTTGATGAGCAATTTCCAGAAATTCTCCAAGATCTTATTAATATTGTTTATCCGGGCTATTTGCAAATCATTCCAAGCTACACACCGTTTAGCTTAGATTTAGACGTCGACGCGGCAACCAGCCCAATATTGTTAGAAAAAGGCACTGAGCTATCGGTGACTCATGATGACATTGAGTCGATATTTACCCTAGTGGATGACGCTAAAATAGAGCCGTATCATATCGCTGATACCTGTGCGAGTACTGCGCCTTTTAACTTTCCATCACCTCACGCGCTACGCCGAGCTGAGTCTGCCATTCAAGTAACTCTGAAATGTAATGATCCAGATGCGCAGTTTTCACAAATGAGCAGTGAGCATTTAGATTTCTATTTGCGCGGTTTTGAAAGCAATGCGCGTGGTTTAATTGACCTTTTGTTGCTCAACACTGAAGCAATCACTCTTTACAATGAAGAGCAGCAAGTTTCTATTGCGCCAAAGCGGTTGAGAACGCGCATAGCTGATCACGATTTCTGCTGGTTACCTAGCTATGATGGTCACCTCACTGGTTTTGATATTTTACGAGACTATTTCGCGTTTCCCGATAAAGCCGCTTACATGCGAATCGATAACCTTGGCGATGAACTCTCAGCGTTTGATAGTAATGAAGTGACGTTGACTTTCTTTATTCATCAGCTGCCGGTTGAGTATTTAAGCTTATTTGGACCGAAAGTTTTTCTCCTCAATACCGTGCCGGCACTCAATTTATTTGGTCGCCGCGGCGAGCCAATGCGTTACGATTTTTCTAAGCTCTCTATGCCGGTTATCGCTGACGCGCAGCAACAAGATCTTTATACCGTTGTTTCCGTTGAGTCAGTATCAGAGGTACTTCCAACGGGAGAGGTTCCACTCACCCCTTTGTATGAAAGTGGGTATTGGTCAGACAGTGATGCTCCACAATGGCAAAGTAGTCAACATTGGGATCATAAAGGTCGCCGATGCATGAATTTGTCGGTGAGCTATACGCAAATGCCGACCGATCAAGAAGCGGTGATATTGTCGACCAAGTTAAAGGTGTGTAATGGCAGAACGCCGTGTTTGATCCCAACAGGCAGTGAGGGTGTGCCGATGGCAGCGGTTTCGCTGCCGGGAGAATTGACCGTGATTAAAACACCGACCGCTCCTCAATATCCATCGCTTGATAACCAATTAACATGGCGCTTTTTAGCGATCTTGAATGCTAATTTTGCCACCTTAGTACAAACAGAAGAGCCAACTCTTGCATTACAAGATGTGCTGAGACTGAGCTGCAACACGATTCAATGTGCACAAGCCTACGCGATTAAAAAGGTGAGCTATCGTCATCTTGTCGCGCCAATCACGATTGATCGACAGAGTATTTTTGCTTCGGGCACTGAGGTGGAAGTGCTCGTCGATGATGAGTTGTTGGGCGTCGATTTTTCGGTATTTGCTCAGGTCCTCAATGCCGTGTTTGCCCAGCACTGTAGCTTTGACAGGTTTATCCAATTGTCGGTACAACGTTTCGGTAGTGACGCTCCCGGCGTTGACTTTGAAAAGTTGCATGGGAGTCAGTTATGTCTTTAACACAAGTGACCGTGCAACAAAGCTTAGTGCATCAACCTAGTGCTTTTGACTTTATCCAAGTTGTGAGGTTACTGCGCGCGCTGGATTTACCAAAAGAGAAACGCTTGTCGTTAACGCCTGAGGTGATGCCGGAAGGAAGTCCATCTAATGTAACCAGCATCCGTTTCGATAGCGATAAAGTACGGATCAAATTAGGTCTTGAGGCGTTGTCCGGAGCCAAAGGATTGATGCCAGATTATTTATACGCTGAATTGCTTGGCAGCTTGCATCAAGACGAGGATGCATTACAAAAATTCATCGATGTCTTTAATCAGCGCTACTTTGAGCTAAGAGCGTTTATTGAAACTAATAACAGCATGCTGCTCAAACAAGAAAACGACATGTTAGCCACTGGTTCTATTGGGCGATTGAGTCAACAATCAGCACTTGCTTGCATGTTTGCGCTTCCGGGTGCTAATCGAGAAAAGAGTAATTCGAGTATGCTTCGACATGGGTTAGCGCTTGGAAACAAGAGTCGAAACCTCAATGGGTTGAAGCGTTTGCTTTGCAATTATTTTTCCCTAGCCATTTCACCTGCCGTGGCTCCATCTTCTTTCTATCGAATTCACGCCAAATACCAGTCAAAGCTAGGTGAGCTGCAAGGGCAAAATCAACGTCTGGGTCAAGGATTTTGGCTGGGCTCGCGGGGAACGCAAGCCTTCAAAGCGCTTGAAATTAATATCACGCCGAAAACGCGCAGTGAATATTTGGGCTTACTCAACAATCTGCACTTTGCCCATGCAATGAAATCTTTGGTGCAGGCTTATTTGCGCGAAAGTCTTGATATCAAACTCTACATGTATGTGAAGCGAGAGTTTATCGAACAACCAAGACTCACTCAAACCAGTCATGGCTT
The DNA here is from genome assembly GCF_003350325.1 of Vibrio rhodolitus. GTDB lineage: Bacteria > Pseudomonadota > Gammaproteobacteria > Enterobacterales > Vibrionaceae > Vibrio > Vibrio rhodolitus. Next base: position 103,773 of record NZ_QLYZ01000002.1, read on the forward strand.
ACGACTCGGTGAAGCAAATTGCCTTGCGCCGCAAAAGCGAAAATCGGAGTTTCGCAAGATACTTATTCAACAGGAGAAAGTTTGATGTCACAAATTAAGTTGGGCAACCTGGTTGCTAAATTGGATAGTAATTTAAAAGCAGCATTGGAAGAGGCAGCCGGTGCTGCTATGGCTCAAACCGTGGTAGCGATAGAGATTGAGCACTGGTTTGTACAACTGTTGACAGCAAATGAAACCAATCTGGTGAACTTTCTCAGCAAACAAAATGTGGACAGCAAAGTGCTGCTCGCTGAACTAACCGATAGAATCAACCGCTTACGCACAGGTTCGACAGGTCAGCCAACCATAAGCCGAGCACTGAGCGAGTTGATGGAAGATGCTTGGATGCAAGCGTCGGTGAACTTTGGGCACCAGGAGCTAACCAGCCTGCACTTATTGCTATCGCTTGTGCAAGCCGATTCGTTGGGTATGAAAAAGCTTCAATTATCAGCGCTTGAGACGATCTCTGTTGAAGCCTTGTCTGCTCAATTAGCAGCATTGAAACTTGCCAAAGTACCAGCCGTAAATGGTGAAACGGCGCCAGCAAACACCGTAGGCGGCGCGCTTGAGAAATATACCGTTAACTTAACTCAACAAGCTCGTGACGGAGAGCTAGACCCAGTACTCGGTCGTAACAGTGAAGTACGTATGGTGATAGATATTCTCTGTCGTAAGCGTCAAAACAACCCTATTTTGGTCGGTGAACCGGGTGTAGGTAAAACGGCGGTTGTTGAAGGTCTGGCACACAGTATTGTTGCTGGTGAAGTTCCCCCGTCAATTCAAGGGGTAGAAATTCACACTTTAGATCTTGGTTTACTCCAAGCGGGAGCAAGTATCAAAGGCGAGTTTGAGAATCGCCTTAAAGATGTCATCAATGAAGTGAAGAGTTCATCAGTGCCAATTATCGTCTTTATTGATGAAGCACATACCCTAATTGGAGCGGGTGGTGCGGCTGGGCAAAATGATGCGGCGAACCTATTAAAGCCTGCGTTAGCGCGCGGTGAGTTTCGCACTGTTGCCGCAACCACATGGGCTGAGTATAAAAAGTACTTTGAGAAAGATCCTGCACTTACTCGTCGTTTTCAAGTTATCAGTGTCGAAGAGCCCAATGCTGAAGACGCCAAACAGATATTGCGTGGTGTTGGCCAAGCCCTGCGTAAACATCACGGTGTGTACATCTTAGAAGACGCGATTGAAGCTGCAGTAAACTTATCAATTCGTTATCTACCATCTCGCCAATTACCCGACAAGGCGATCAGTCTTTTAGATACCGCGTGTGCCCGTATTGCGTTAACCCAAGGAGCAAAGCCAGAGTCCATTGAATCACTGGAGCAAAATATTCGCTACCTAGAAAGTGAGTTAAATGCCCTTGATGCAGAAGGCGCGGTGTTTATCGATAAAGCGCAAGATCAGCAGAGCTTAAAAGACAAGATTACACGGCAGAGCCAAGCGCTTGAGGCTCTTAACATGCAGTGGAGCAAAGAGCGTGAGTTGGTTGAAGTGATCACCGCTCTATGTGACAACATCGAGCTAAGCCGTGAGCAGAACGAGCTTGATACCGAGAGCCAGCAAAAGCTACATACTGCCATGCAAGAGCTGCGCGAAATCCAAGGCGAATCACCTTTAGTTTTCCCAGTAGTTGATGAGCAAGTGATCGCTACAGTGATTGAGAATTGGACTGGCATACCAGCAGGTAACATGGTGCAAGAAGAAGTGGCGAAATTGCTCTCTCTTGAAGATGCCTTACATCAGCGTGTTATTGGTCAAGACGTCGCGATTCGTGAATTGGTTAAGAGTATTCAAATTTCACGTGCAGGGTTAACCGATAGCCGCAAACCTGTTGGTGTATTTCTAATGTGTGGTCCGAGTGGTGTGGGTAAAACTGAAACCGCAATGGCGTTGGCAGATGAAGTGTTTGGTGGTGGAGATAATCTGACGGTTATCAATATGACCGAGTTCAAAGAGGAGCATAAGATTTCTATGCTTCTTGGCTCACCAGCTGGCTATGTCGGCTTTGGTGAAGGTGGCGTACTGACAGAGGCTATTCGCCGCAATCCATATTCAGTGCTTTTGCTTGATGAAATGGAAAAAGCCCATCAGGGGGTGCACGATCTGTTCTATCAGATCTTCGATAAAGGGCACATCAAAGACAGTGAAGGTCGCACGGTGGATTTTAAGAACACCATTATCATCATGACTTCAAATGCGGCAGATCAAGCGATTGTCGATATCTGTGATCAAAATGAAGAACGACTAGAAAATGAGAAGCTGCTTGAAGATATTCGCCCGGCGTTGCAACAACACTTCAAGCCTGCGTTTTTGGGACGTACAACCATTGTCCCTTATTACCCGCTAAATCGAGAAGAGTTAAGCCAAATTGCGACAATCAGTTTGAATCGTGTTGCTAAGAAACTGGCTGAAAAATACAAAGCAGACTTTGTCTGGGATGAGGCATTTATCGACTTTATCGTCAGCAGAAACACTGACCCAACCACGGGCGGCCGTGCGATTGAACAAATTATCAATCGCTCCTTAATGCCAAAGCTTGCGGTTGATTGTATTCATCGCTTAAGCCAAGGGCTTGGTGTTAACCATGTATCTGTTACCACAAACCCGTCTAATGGCGAGTTGTTGGTCGAGATTAGCTAAATCTATGAATGTAGTGATGGAGGTCGCATGGTAACTCATGCTTGGCAACTGGCTGGAGTAATAGGGTTAAAGCTGAGTTTAATGTTTGGCTTATATAGCCTAAGTACATTTGCCGCAGCTGCCACAGAAAGAGTGGTGCTAGCAACTCAGGTATGGACACCTTATCAAACTGTGGACAGTAACGGTGTGATTGGTGGGCTGGCAGTTGAGCGTGTTAAGTGTGCTTTACAAAACATGGGGCAACCTTACGAAATTCATGTTATGCGCTGGGATAAGGCACAGTTAATGGTCGAAACGGGTGAAATGCATGGCTTTTTCTCGGGTTCAGCCAATGGTCGCCGGGCGACGTTTGCAACTGCGTCATACCCAGTGGTGTCGGAAAATTTGGCGTGGTTTATTGCGCCAAATGTTTACGCTGATGTAAATGATGAAACCACAAAATACAGCTTAAGGTATGGAGCTAAGTTTAATACAAACAAATGGTTATCTTTGAAAAGAGATGGCTACAATGTAATTAGAAAGCCACGCGATGCAGATTCACTGCTGCAGATGCTTTGGCAAGGTGATTTGGATGTTGCCTATGAATATGAACTGGTTTTTGAAGAGTCGATGAAAAAAGCCGAAGTGCCGCTGGATTACTTTCAACGGGTGAGGGTAAAGAAACAAGATCTGATGGTTCATTTTTCTAATGACTTTTTACGTCAATCGCCAGGCTTTCTAGACAAATTTAATACTTCCTTGCGCAAGTGTTATTGAAGTAGAGGTAAGGGAATACCATGAATATAAGCTTTCAATTGGTTGAGCTGCCTGAAAATGAGCAGGTCTTAAGTCGACAAATCACGCTTCCTAGCAGTGGCGGTACGATAGGGCGTTCCTACGAGTGTACCATTCAACTGCCAGACCACAGCTGTACCTTGTCTCGCGTGCATGTGGAAATTTCCCCTCTAAAGGACGGAGGCTTTCAGTTAATTGATCGCAGTGTCAACGGCTGTCAGGTCAATGGCGTCGATCTTGGTGTTGGCCAATCAATAAAACTCAATGATGGCGACAATGTTCGTATTGGTGGCTATCTGATGCTGGTCAGCAACATGGATGAGCTATTCTCCGATGTTGCTCACTCAGAGAAACGCAGAGTGGGCAACAGTGATAAAGACGTGGTGAAAAATGCTGAGTTTAGTTTTGACAGTGTAATTGAAGAGCCAACGGAAGCTTTTTTTGCTAATGACATTGAGTCAATCACACCGGAAAAAACAAGAAAAGATGCAGTCACGTTTTCCTCTGAAAATGTCTTCAGTGAAGATGCGTATGCATACGACCCTTTTGAAGAAGATGATGAGCTTTCAATGCTGGCTGCCGAGAGTGAAAGCAGCGGCAACGTTGTGATGGTGACCGAGCATCAAGTTAGTGCTGAATCTAGTGATCCTGGCATCACCTTGAGTAACGATCTTCAGCTTCAAGCGTTGGATACCAGCATCGAGCGTCTCAATCAGTTAGTTAAACATCAACAAACCTCACTGACTGCCGCTATTGATCGTGAAAGGCTATTTTCTTGCATTGAAGTGACGCTTGATAAGTTTCTCGCTGACTTCAATCCCGAGGCATTAGAAGATGAGTTCAATGACTATATCTCCGGCTGGGGAAACAAGGACAAGAAGTATTGGTCTTTGTACAAGAAGCAGTTTATGCGCAAACAGCAAAAGAGCGAATTTAAACGCCAGTTTACGGCGCTGCTGATGGAAGAACTAAGGGAGAAATAGTCATGCGTAAAAGTTGTTTTCATGGCTTTTTAACTGCTTGCTTGGCTTTTGTGTTGATGGCTTGTAGCTCTGGCGATGACGTTGTTTTTCAACCATCAATCTCAGTGCCAGTCGAGATGCAGGCGGTTGAAGATATCAACACTTTTGATGACGAACTTGCGCGTCCCCTTGTGGTTAGGTTGTATCAACTACGAGACTCTGGTGCGTTTGAAAGTGCGGATTTTGTCAGTATTTATGAATCGGGAGATAGTGTTCTCGCCGGTTCATTGGTTGACTCCAAGGTAATGACGCCCGTCTTACCAGGAGAAGCGCGTTCATTTGTTGTCGAAGTACAACAGGATACGAAGTACATAGCGGTGTTTGCTGAGTTTGCTGATTATGAGGTGGCTACGGCTAAATCAGTCGTTGCGTTAGTTGAAGAGCCAGATGAAAACCCAATTATCATAAAAATCTCGCAAGCGAGCATTGAGATTTCTCAGCCAGTTGATAGTTCATGGTGGTAAGGAGACCCATTTTGAAACATCAGAGAAAAGTAGTTTGGAAAGAAGGGATGTTTGTGGCACCCCAACACTTTCAACAGACAGAAAGATATATCACACAATATATTCAAAAGTACGTTGATATTACCTCCGATGGCAAAAGCTATGGGGTATCAGCACTAGAGACAGAAGCTAATTACTTAAAACTTGGCAAATTTAGTGTTGTGCGTTGCAGTGGAATCTTTCAAGACGGAACACTATTTGATTGTTCTCGAGAACTGATCATCGAGATCCCCGAAAATACGTTAAACAAAGTTATCTACTTAGCGTTACCCCTCTCAATAGAGGGAGAGAATGAATATGGTGAACGTGAAGAGTTAAAGCGTTATGTCACCGCCGAACACAGCTTATTTGATGCGACTGATTCTGAGCAAAGTGGCATTAGTGCAACCTTGGCAGAAGCGAACGTGCGTTTGGTGTTAGAGGGGCAAGACAGCAATGGACTAGTGCTTATCCCAGTCGCTCGGATCTTGGAAAGAAGAGAGGACGGTGAAGTTGTCCTAGATCGCGGTTTCATTCCTGCGTGTCTACAATATGGCGCGTCAACCTTGCTAAAAGAGCGGCTTAAGGAGCTGTTAATCCTAGTTCAGGCTCGCGCCAATAATGTTATAGAGCGCATCAGTGTCGGCGAACAAACCAAAAGCGACCTTACTTTGATGCGTGAGTTTTTGTGGTTACAAACATTGAATCGCTGGCTACCTCAACTGTCGATATTAGCGGAAAAAACCGAAACTCGCGTAGAGATTTTGTATGAAAAACTGGCGTGTTTTTCAGCAGAGTTAGACAGCTTTGCACCAGCAATGGGGAGTATTGAGCATGCTGTATTAAATAAAGAGAATATGCATGTCGCTTTCGGACCTTTGTTTGCCCGCTTACGTGAAAAACTATCTATGGTTCAAAGCGATAAAGTGTCTGAATTTGATTGGGATAGTAATTTATTTGAAAAACGTCGCTTGTTGCGCCTCTCGATCCCAACTTTACCGCAGATGGATGGTCGTCGTTTAGTTATTTCCGCCAAGTCCGCTATGGGAGCCTCATCACTAACGAGCGTATTTCCTAACGCTTGCACGTTAAGCGGGATTAGCTTAATCGCAGAACTGGTACGCAATAGCCAATCAGGTGTCACGATAAAACCTTTACCTGTTGCGCCTTCGGAGCTTAAAGCTCAGGCGGATCTAGCCTATTTTGAAATCGAAACATCGCATGATTACTGGCAGCAATTAAAGGCTAAACGTGAGGCGATTGCTCTGCACGTCGACAGCCGAATTCCTGACTTAGCGATCAAGCTCTACGCATTGGGGTAAGTGTATGAACGATTTGCTCGACGAAGTAACAGTCCCGATACAAGTATCAACTGCAGACGACAAAGATACGCAAACAGGTACAGTAAGACTCAGTGGTCTGAACGCGATTAAAAATCAGGCAAGATACAGCCTTGCTCAACGTAAAACTGATCTATTTGATAACCAAATCCTGCGTGTTAGTTCCGATCTTCTGTCTCTGATTATCTCGGTGAAGCGCATTGAAGCACCAAAAGATATGTACGCGTTTCGCTCGGCAATCAAAGGGCAATTGACTGACTTAAAATATAAGGTTGCCCAACTCGACTATCCGCCTTCGGTTGCCGACAAAACCTGTTTTCTTTTTGCTGTCATGCTGGATGAGCAGATCCTTCACTCGGAATGGGGCGAAGAGTCTGGTTGGGTAAATCAAACTATAGTGAGTGAGCTGTTTGGGGTAAAAAATGGTGGCGAGCAGTTTTACTTAGTCGCCGAGCGAGCTTTGTTACAACCTGTTTTACTTAAGGATTTGCTGGAACTTATCTATTTGATGATTAAGTTAGGTTTTCGAGGCAGGTATCGCGTTGAAGGCAAGGAGCTCTTGGGTGTACTGGTTCAGCGTCTCGAAGAAGCGATATTTATCGAAAGCGAGGAAGGCAGTGCACAGTTACAAAACTCCATATCAAGACCCAAACCAGCAACAGAGAAACGTCGCTCGAGACCACAGAGACCTATACGTTTGTCAAAAGGCATTATGCTGTTTGGCGCGCTAGTTGTTTGCAGTTGGTTTGGTGTTTCTTATTGGTATAGCCTGATCATTCCAGTTAATGCGCAGGCTTTTACGAACTTACCTGCGTTTACCGAAAATTATTATCGCCAAGCGAACGTGCAAGAAAAAGAGTATGTCTATGTCAGTACGGATGAAGAACTCTCTAAGACGGCAAACGGTATTTCTACGTTCAAAAATAATTCTGAATTAAAAAACGGTTGGCGAGTGCAGTTAGCAACGCTGTCTTCTCAATCTTCAGCGCAGAGTTTCCTTTCAGAAAATGGCGGTATGTTGCCAAATGCAGAAGTTATTCAACAAGGTAAGTTTTATATAGTCTCGACTTACGTTGCCACCAGCCAAGAGGCAAGAAAAGTACTTGATGATGCAAAAAGTGCAGGGATAGACGACGCTTTTATTACCAGGGCAAAGCAGTAGGATTCATCAATGATAAGTAAAAACAAAGCAATCACTTTCGCGAGCATAGCCGCATTGCTGATTACCAGTGTGATCGCCGCATTGATGTGGTTAACCGGAGCCTATCGCTTGGAGCCCGCGTGGCTAGTGGTAATCCAAACTTTAGCTATCCTGTCTGTTCTCGCTATTACATTTTGGGGCATATTTCTCATACTTCGCCGAGAAAAGGTCAATCAAGAAGAGAGGCAGTTAGACAATTGGCGAGTTGAAGAGATTAGGCGTTTGTTCAATCTCGTGTGGCGTAAACATGGCAAATTGTTTAGCAACCCTTATGCCATTCCGTGGTATGTACATTTGACTGAAGCTCCAAGCTCTGAGCAACTTTGGTTGCAGCAAATGGGATTTGAGCAAGTCGAACCAAGCGACGATTTACCTGAGGAGTTAGTAGCACTGCGCTTTTGGGCTTCTGATTCAGTAATTATGGTAACAATTGACCTGTCGAAGTCGAAAGAAAGCCTATCTAAAAGTTATCAACTGCTGATCGAGCTCGTTTTAGCCAAACGAGCACGACAGGCTTTTAACGGCATCTTGTGTTCTGTGAGTTTAGGTAGCTTACTCGATCGTTCTGAAATATCGGTCAGTGAACTTAGCCAAAAATATCGTGCAATGTTAGAAGAGTTAAACCATTCATCAGGATTAACTTTACCAGTCTACTGCGCATTTACTGACATGTCGCAAGTCAAAGACTTATGTGAGCTGTTTTCACCACTAGATGAAAATGAACGCGATTTGCCGTTTGGTGTGTTGAGGAATATTGAAGAAAGTCATCAATATGACAAAGCATGGTTTGACCAATCTTTCGAGCAATTGATGAAAAACATTGCAGGGTGTCTACCAAGTTCGCTCAAGCATCAGCTAAACGCTGATTATAGAGATGCGGCACTTGCAGGTGTTTTCCAGCTTTCAGCTTTACGTTACGAAATTGAGGACTTTCTTTCTCTCACCTTTAATCAGCATCAATTTGATAATGTTGAATTGTTCTTCCGTGGTTATTTTTTGGTGAATAGTGGTGGAGATAATTCAGCTCGAGATATTGTTTCGGCGATGCATGCTGCTGATTTTGGTTATGACTCCATGGCAAAACTTGAGACGCCAAATAGGAGTTTGAGTTTGTTTGCCAAAGATCTTTTTTCTGCCTGTATTTTGAAAGAGTCAACATTGGTTGGGGTTAATAAGAAAAAAGAGGTCACTTACCGTGCCAGTCGATGGGTTGTCGTAACAGCAATGGTTGCGCTATTTGTAGGTTTTGTCTCTATGTTGCGAGCGGGCTATCTCTATCAGCAAGATCTAGACGCCAAAGCACAAATGATGCTGACTCAGTACAAAGAAAATCTCAGCGTGAACAAAATTCAGCCTGATGATCTTGCATCACCCGTATTCAGTTTGTTTGAACTACGTGAGATTGTTCAACTCTATGAGCAAGATAATCATCCTTGGTACATTTCCTCTTGGCTACCTAATTCCAGTATCCAAGAGGAGGTTACGAAAGCGTATTATCGCGAGCTAAAGTCAGAACTTTTGACCCTTATGCGGGATTACCTGATGAAAGATATGTTCGTCTACAACTCGTTAGATGATAAGGTGAAGACGCTTGAGTTACTTAACTTGCAACAAATTCTCTATAATGCACAGCGCCACTCACCACAACCGTTGGTGGACTACTATACGCAGGCACTGAATGAAGAAGGGAGCGGTTATGCCAACCTTATCGAACGTTTTCAGTTGTTAGCGAAAGATGTACTGGCGACTTCCGCGACACCTCCAGCATTCGATGAGCAGTTGCTTGAACTGGTGAAGTCATCGCTTTCGTCCAATGATGTAAGCGAACTGCTCTATCAACATATCATGCAGCATCAAGAGTTTGCCAAGCGGGTTGATATACGTAAGCAGCTAAACCCAAGCTATGAGCAGGTCTTTCACTTTAGTGACGACTTCAGTGGTTACTTAATTCCTTATGTATTTACACGTGATGGTTTTGAAGAACTAAGCGATGAAACTGGTTTTCAGTTAGCATCACAAGCGATTCAAGACTATGAGGGGGTAATGGGTCGAATTAACGGTGATGCAGAAATGAACCGCATTAATCGCCAATTGCGTGATCGTTATGTCAAAGACTATATTCGCTACTGGATGACCTTAACCAATAATGTTCATTTGACCGAGGTCAATAGTTGGGGTGGGAGTGAGCAGCAATTAGCTCTGGTGACTGATGCGAATTTTTCGTCGCTGTTTCAGTTTTACCAACTGATAGATGTTAATACTAATCTGTCGAAGTCGCCTGACGAAAAACAACTAAACACCAAATCAGAAGAGCAGAGCACTTCACCGGTGACTTCATCTGAAGGTGTTGCAATGGAAAAAGTCGCAGAATCGATCTCTTTTCCGTTTCGCCATTTGCATCAAGTTATTGAAGCGAATCAAACCGGACAAAGCCATTATGATATCGCTATAGGCAATTTAAACTCACTTCGAGATTGGACAGCGAAATCGAAAGAGATTCAATTCAAAGGTCACTACTTCCTTGAGCAATTGGAAAACAAAGATGCCAGCAACCCGGTTGCGCAGTTAAATCGTTTGGCGGACGACTATAATGTGCCTATTTTACCTGAGTTGATGCAACAGCAAGCCTCGTTGGTTAATGGTTTAGCTTTAGATTCGGTTCGAGAAGTGATTAATCAGGATTGGAGCACAGTCAGTGATTTTTACCAAGCAAGGTTAGCGAATCATTACCCATTTAGCTCAAGCGCAGCGTCGGATGCAAAGTTAGCGGATGTAGAAGCATTCTTTAAACCCAATGGAGAGTTTGATCGCTTTGCTGCTAAGTACGCGAGCCAGTTTGATATTACGGTAAATAGAGAGCTGTTTATCCACGGTTTCATCCCACACCAATATCTTGCGCTGTCGTGGCAATATCAGCCGCTCAATGATGCAATCACACGTATTCAGCAACAGATGTTCGATGGCAACAAGCTGGGATTTAAGTTCGCGGTTAAGGCAGTCAAGATGTCACCGGATATTACACGCTTTGCGCTAACCAGCAGTAGCAAACTATTTGAATATCAAAATGGTCCTAAACTCTGGCGTACACAAGCGTGGCCCATCCCGAGTAATCAACAGCAAGAAATATCGATTTTGCTCGAGGATACACTGGGTGTGATGCAGCGAAGTAAAGAAGCAGGCGTTTGGAGCTGGTTCAAGGTTGCCGACAAGATGCATGCATCAACTCAAGTTGGTAGCAACGAAATGGTATGGCGCTATCAAAGCGGAACGAATGAAGTAAATCTGCTTGTGCGTGGTGAAGGTACAGAGCAGCCGTTGGATAGCTCCTATTTTAGTCAGCTTAGTGTCCCCTCATGGTTGTAGACCCGTTAACACCGAAGTGGGCGAGTACGTATTTGGCTGAATATGAGTTAGAGAGGACTTACGGCGAAAAGATATTGGCTGATAGAAAGCAGAATGTGAGGGTTAAGTATACTGAGGACTTGCTCTCGACCATTTTGCTGCAGCGGGAGGCGCTTTGGCTAGAGCGCGTCTCGACGCTTGGTATTGAAACTCACCACTGTCTGGGTTTTGAAAAAGATGGCGAACGGGGCATTCTACTGACGAGCTATATTGAAGGTGAGTCGCTTGATGAGGTGATGAAGTGTCATGAAAGAGTTCCCTCTCTCGCTGATAAGAGGCAGCAGATCACTTGCTTGATACTCGATAAATTGGAGGAACTGCATCGAGTCGATATAGTGCACGGTGATTTGAAACCGAGTAATATCCTGCTAAAAAAAGATGGCACTCTATGTTTCATCGACTTCTCTAATGCTCGAAGAGTAGGGGATGCTTGGGTCGAGCGCCGAGTTGTCCAGCAAACGCATGGTTTTGCCTATCCTCGTCATAGCAAGCATGCCTCGGTGTTATATGACTACTACTCGGTGTTAGTTTCTCTCGCCATACTGTACGGTGACTCTCCATCAACCCAACCTGACAATGCATTAGGCTTTTTACAACAATTCAAAGCGAACGTTGATGCTTCAAACCTTTCTTCCGATCTAGCAGAGAGGTTGATACAACTTACCCAACGGGTACTTGACGATCTGTCTTAGTTTTTCTCAAATCCTAGTTTCTCTCAAAATTCAGTTGCTCTTTCTGTGAGATAACGTTTGAAGAAGAGTAGACGTACATCCGATCAGTGACCTGAAGTAAATTAGAAGCGCCATATTTATAGTGAGTGCTCCTATAGCCTCTCGTTTTATTCCCATGTAATAACAAACTTTCACTATTTTTGATTAGCCTAATTAACTAATGTTTGACCATCTTTTGAATCAATATATGGATAAGAAGAGAAATGAATTTCAACTTTACATAGGGATTTATTGACTGTTTGGTAGTTACATTTAAATATACAGGGATTCATGCTGTATATTTGAATGTATTTCTCGCTTTGCTAATTGTTGCTTTTTGCAGTCTGTTGTGCGGATAAAAGCTTTTGTAGAGGTCTTTGCTTGAATAAATATTAGTGCGCTTGAGGCTTTAATATTATTTGTATGGTTTATATTGAGATTGTTATAAATATTTCAATTATTCTTGTTAGTCTAATTTATTCATCGTTTACTGTCTTAAACTAAGTGGTTGGCGGGCTGAGTTAGATTTTTACACTGTTTTAATGATAATTATAGCATTAGTTATGAGGTTGAGTTTCAGCCGATAAAATAGTTGATTTTATCTTTAGTGACCTATTCTTAAATGCATTTATAAATGTCTTGTATCATTACATACCGCTCGCGAATATATGTGACTCGTCTCGAAAGCTTTAATTTATCCTTTCAACTAATTAATTTTGTCGTTCTCGCTATTGTTATGATTTGCAAGTAATTGTCTTTGCTTTGCAACAAATCAGTATAAATAGAATTTTGTGCTGCATTGTTTCTGGCTGAATTCTTATAAGAAGCGCGCACTTCAGAAATTAATTAGGAAGTGCTTAACGAATTGCTGGCTTGGAAGGCTTATATCTATGGCTCAATTAAATATCAAATCACTGGATGACGTTAAAGTTAATGGTTTTGATCTGCACCTAAAAGATGAAAATGGTGAAGTACAAGTTATTAAGGATGCGTTGATTGATATTGCGAAAGGCACACTAACCGTCTTAAATGGTGATGATGTGGTCTCGATGCAAGAGCTAGTTAAGTCGGCAAAAGTAAATTTAGAGTCGTTAGAAAATGTATTTCTCGAAGATGTCATTTCCTCTGAGCAAGAAATTCCGTTCGGGCAAGATGCTGAAGCGCAAGAAGAATTAGAACAGCAGAAAGAGTTGCAAGAGCAGCGGCAGCAAGAGCTTGAAGCTGAACTCGCTCGATTACAAAAACTTAAAGTTGAACTAGAAGAAGCAGAGCAGGAGCTTGCGCTAAAAGAGCAAGAATTAGAGTCAAAAGCTGAACAAAGCCAAGAGAGTTCAGAGCAGGTTCAGCCTGATGGTCCGTCAGAGGTCGAGGACTTCGTAGTTGAAGTCCAAGAGCAGCTCACTGATGTCGACAACGATGTGTCTGAGTTTGAAGGTGAAGGTCCGGAAAAAAAATTCACTCTAACACCTCAACAACCAATTATTCCTACTAGTAGCAGTTCGTCCTCAAGTCGACCTTCTCAAGATGCAGATGAAAACGAACAGTTAGTAGAAGAGCCAATTACGCTATCCGTTTCCCTTGATAAAGCAGATGACAGCGGCAAATCCGGCGACTTTACCACCAATATTACGACAGGTTTGACGTTTACCGGTTTAACGCTTGAAGGCGCGAACGTGACCTTGGTAATTAACTCAGCCGTTTATCAAGCGGTAGCCGATGCTACGGGTGTGTTCAAAATTGAAGTCAGTGAGAGCTTTGTCGATGGCGACTATGCTGTCGATGTTACGGCAATTAGTACAGGTGGAGCAGAAGCGACATTTAGTAAAACACTAACGATAGATACCGTGGCTCCGGAGCCGCCAACCGTCGCCCTTACTCAAGATAGTGACTTGGGTATATCAAATAGCGATAAGCTCACATCAGACAACAAGCCAACGTTTGAAGGCACCGCAGAAGCTAACGCCACGATTCGTCTAACCATTGATGGTCGCACCTACGAAACCGAAGCTGACAGTGACGGAAAATGGTCATTAACAACGGTGGCTGCTGTTAGTGATGGTGTGCAAAACTATTCCGTATTGGCGATTGATGCTGCAGGTAACCGCTCTGAAGTGACAACGGATACCGTTGAAATTGATACTCAGATTACCTTTACCGGTGGCTTAAAACAAACTCAAGCGGTGGATACGGGTTACTCGCAAACTGATGGGGTAACGAACAATAACTCGCCGGTTTTTGTGGGTAAAGTCGAAGAGGGCTCAACGGTACAATTGTACTTTAATGGAGCAAGCAGCGCGATAGAAGCAGTAGTTGAAAGCGATGGCTCTTGGTCGTTAGATCATACTCGCCCAAAATACGACGCGGTGTTAGCGGAGCTTGCCGATGGAACTTATCAATACAAGTTGGTGGCGCAAGATAGAGCAGGGAATGTAAAAACCATTGAAAAACAATTGGTGATTGATCGCGAAGCACCAATTCAAGAGTCTTGGCGCGTTTCAGCCGATAGTGACTCAGGGCGATTTGATAATGATGGTTATACCAATAAGCAAAACCCCTTTATCTCAGGTGTTGCTGAAGCGAACAACTTTATTACGGTGAGTATTGATGGTGAAGATTACACCACGCAAGCCGATGTAGATGGCAATTGGGTCGTTCGGGTTGATGTCGCTCTTTCGCATGGCGATTATGAATACACAGTAGCGGCTAGCGATTATGCGGGCAATGTTTCCGAAGAAACCGGAAATATTAGTGTCGACTTGCTGGCACCAACTGGCTTTAGCGGAGACTTAATTGAGACCGCTGAGGTGGATACTGGCTTTAGTAACGTCGATAAAATTACCAAAAATACACTGCCTACCTTCGCTGGTGTCGCTGAAGCGGGTACCATCGTTAAACTTGAAATTGATGGAAAAATTTTTGAAGCGCTAGCGAATGAACATGGAAATTGGACGATACCGGTTGACCAACCGCTGAGCCAAGGTACGCATAATTACACACTTACGGCTTACGACCTTGCTGGCAACCAAACGGTTATCAATGATCAAAGCGTAACGATTGATACTGAAGCTGTCTTCTCTGGCGGCCTAGATGCTGCTTTTGATACGGGCATTTCCGCGACAGATAACCTTACTAAGTTTAACAAACCGACATTTTCCGGTACTGGCGAAAATGGTGCCAAAATTTACCTTTCATTTGAGCCATCACTTGGAACGATTTTAGAAACCACTGTCGTAAATGGCGAGTGGGCTATCTCTTTGGCAGAGAACAATATCGAGCTTGATGACCGCGTTTACGAGTTTACTCTAAAAACGATTGATTTAGCGGGTAACGAAGCCACTTTGCCGGTAGCTCAAATAGAAGTTGATACATTGCCCCCGCAACTGTTTAAAGGTGGGCTGGATGATGCAAGTGATTCTGGCTTGTCTGATAGCGACAATTACACAGCCAATACTTTGCCTAGCTTTTCTGGTGTAGTCGATGCAGGCGCACACGTTACGCTAAAACTTGGCAGCGAAGAATACGCTGCTATAGTCAATGCTGATGGTAGCTGGCGCGCAACGGTTACTGATGAGCTTGAGGATGGCTCGTATGATTATGTTTTGGTGGCAATGGATGATGCTGGCAATGAGGTCGAAGAAGTCGGTACGATTGTCGTCGATACGCAAGCTGTTATCTCTGGAGGATTAGACTCTAGCAGTGATAAAGGTCGATTTGATAATGATGATTACACCAAAGATAATACGCCAACCTTTAGCGGTTTAGCAGAAGAAGGCGCGAAGGTTACGTTATCCATCAATGGTAAAGAGTATTCAATCGTATTGGATGACAATCAAGATGGTGAAACCCGCAGTGATGTAGCGTGGAGTATTCAAGTCGCTGATGCACTCAAGCTTGATGGTAATTATGCCTACACTATTACCACGCTAGATAAGGCGGGCAACGAAAACCAAACCAATGGTTCGATAACAATTGATACTCAAACCACCTTATCCGCTTATCTATCTGAGGACACTAAAACTGGTTGGGATGACTCTTATACTAGTTTAACGAAACCCGAGTTTTATGGGACTGGCGAAGTGGATGCGATTATAACTATCCGCTTGGTCAGTGGGTCAAAGGTAAAAACGGCGATCACAAAGGTAGGGGAAGATGGTCGCTGGTTTAAACAGCTCGAAGAAGATCTTGATGATGGCACTTGGTCATACGAGATAGTCGCGGAAGACCTTGCCGGTGCAACGGCAACGAGTAGCGGTGTGTTAGTGGTTGACACTAAAGACCCAATCTTTAGTGGCGGCGTAGATGCAGGCAGTGATACTAACATTAACAATGATGGTATTACTCAAAACCGTTTACCGAAATTTTCCGGTACAGGTGAGTCGGGTCATAAGGTCGTGTTGACGATTAATGGCAAGGAATTCAGCACCACCGTTGACCCCGATGGTCGATGGGAAATCGAGTTAACCAATACTCCACAGTTTGTTGATGATACCTACGATTACTCGATAGTGGCGACGGATCCGGCAGGTAATACCACGACGGTCAATAAAACACTGGTGGTCGATAACAAAGCGTCTGTAACCGGAACTTTGTTCGCAGAGGATGATACTGGTGCTTCTGATAGCGATGGTATTACTCAAACTCGCAATCCTACCTTTTCGGGTAAAGGAGACGCTGGCGCGACAGTCGTTTTAAGCCTTGGCAATGGTGTTAACGATCTATCCACTGTTGTTGATGACGATGGCAATTGGGCGATTGATTTAGCGCAGTATGGGGTATCGCTGAGCGATAATCTTTACAGCTACACTGTGCAACTTACCGATATTGCGGGTAACAAAGCGCACTATGATGGCTTGCTAGAAATCGATAACCAAGTTCCTGGTAAGCTTACTGGTGGGCTTGATGCAGACAGTGATAAAGGGGCGTTAGATGGTTATACCAATATACGCTCTCCTTGGTTCAGTGGTGTCACTGACCCGCAGGCATCGGTGACATTACTGATAGCGGGTGAAACTTACCATGCCGAAGTAGACCCCCTTGGAGGTTGGCGAGTCCAAGTTACTAAAGAGCTAACCAATACCACTCATTCTTATACGTTGATCGCTAAAGATTTAGCAGGAAATGAACTGATTAAGTCTGGCACGATTACCATTGACACAATACTTGAACCATACACCCACGGCTTAAGCACCGATCCTTTACTTGGTGATTCAGGTACGCTTGGCGATAACCTAACCAAACATATTCAGCCGACGTTTGCAGGAACTGCGGAAGCCGGTGCAGCAATTGAGATTAAAATTAATAACAAGGTTTACACCACACAGGCTAAAGATAGTGGTGAATGGTCGATAAAAGTGACCAATAACCTACTCGAAAGTGACGCAGATATTGTTAAGGAGTTCGAGTATACCATTAGCGTGACTGACAAAGCGGGTAACAATGATACCGATACCGGAAAAATCACGGTAGACCCGAAAACAGAGGTTTCTGGTGACCTAGCTTCATCCAGTGACTCTGGTGTCAATTTTGACGGTGAAGAAGCAACCTACTCTGATAATTACACCAACCAAATGAAACCGCTATTCCAAGGCAATGGCGAACCGGGCGCAATTATTACGCTTTCGATCAATGGCAAGGAGTATAGCGCTAAGGTATTAGATTCAGGGATATGGAATATCCAAGTCACTGATGCGTTGGCAGTTGAAGGCAACGTTGAGCAACATGATTTTGTTATCACAGCGAATGACGCGGCGGGTAACGAAGCACAAACAAGCGGCTCAATTATCGTTGATGCCCAAGCGCCAGAGGGTTTTACTGGCAAGCTAAGTGCGCAGGATGATGCCCGTGATGATGGTGTGCTAGATGGCAGAGACAGCGATGATATCACCTCGGTGCAAAGCCCAACATTTTCCGGAACGCTAGAAGGGGCGTCTGACGACAATCCATACTTTGTTGTAGTAAATATTGCTGGCGAGAGTTACACAACCAAAGTTACCAGTGGGAACTGGCAAGTTGAAGTCGACAAAGTTCTGCCTGATGGCGAATACAACTACACGTTAAAAGCGGTCGACAAAGCTGGTAATGTTACTGAGCTAGAGGGAAGCAAGCTTGTCATTGATACTTCGACGGTTGCAATTGAAGGTGGATTGAGTAGTGCAGATGACAAAGGCTCGTCTAACAGTGATGGTATCACCACTTATAACAATCTAGGAAAAACTGCACTTAGCTTTGTCGGTACCGCAGAAGCTCACGCTGAAATTCAACTTTTCATCAAGGATAAAGTCTATAACGCAGTCACCGATGAAATTGGTAACTGGGCATTAGAGGTTACCGACCAGCTTGCTGAAGAAAAGGATATTGATTATACGCTCAAATCCATTGATTTAGCAGGTAATATTCAGACAGATAGCGGTAAGTTGACCATCGATAACACCCCGGCAGACGTAACGATCAATATGCCAGCGCTGACCAATAATGCGCAACCGGATATCAGTGGTACTGTTAGTGAAGATGTTGAAACTATCGTCATCACTATTGGCAATATTGACTATACGCTGAACAAGGTAGAGTCGGGTGATTGGAGTATTGACGGCAGCGAGTTGTTTGCTGATTCTCATCTGAGCGCTGAACATGATGATGGTGCGACTTATGAATACTCAGTGAAAGCGACCGATATCGCAGGCAACGAGAGCACCATAGTAACAGGCGGCTTTATCTATGATGACAAAACCTCAGTTAGTGGTGGGCTGAAAGCCGGTGAAGACACTTTTGCCGACAATGTTGTGGGTGTAAAGCTTGGAAGTAACGATGACAACTATACCGCTAAAGATAAACCGACGTTTATCGGCATGGCTGAGAAGGGCGCGTCAGTAACACTTCATTTTTCTAACCAAACCGTCGAGGCAGTGGTTAATGATGACGGCAGCTGGACGGCAACATTGCCTACCGCACTGCCTGAAGGTGTAAATAGTTATACGATCAAAGCAACAGATGCGGCAGGGAATAAAGCGGAGGTTACGCAGACGGTAACCATAGATACCACCAAGCCGTCAGTGACACTCGATTCTCTTTCTCCAGTTTTAAAAGAGGGCATCCCCGCAGTTGCGACCGAGAATCCGACCTTCGGCGGTAGTGCTGAAGCCGGAACGGTAGTGGTCGTTGTTATGGCAGGGCAAACGCGCTCGGTATTGGTGAAGGATGATGGCAGCTGGAGCATCACGTTACCTAATGATATTGCGCACAGTGATATTGCTTATGACTATCAAGTTTACTCAGTTGATAAAGCAGGCAACTATTCTGATAGCCTGACTGGTAAACTGATCATAGATATGCAAACGACAGTATCTGGCGGGCTGAGTTCGACCTCTGATACGGGATTTGCTAACAATGATGGTATCACAAAAGATAGTACCCCGACATTTAATGGTTCAGGTGAAGCCGGTGCAACAGTAACAGTTAACATCCTTGCAAGTGACGGTGTAACTATAATCGATAGCGCTTCACAAGTGATCAATGGTAATGGCTCGAATGCGGGCAACTGGAGTGTTACCGTGCCAGAGTTGAACGATAATCTCGCAGGTGACCATTATCTCTATCAAGTCTCAATTGTTGACCCTTTGGGCAACACCATGCAGCTTGACCCAGAGAGCTTAGTTATCGATACGCAAGCACCACAAGAATTGACCTACAAGCTAGAAGATGGCGACGATTCTGGTTATGACGAGGCGGGCAAGTCGGATCTGTGGACCAATACCATCCCAGTTTTTGAAGGAACGGTAGAGCCGGGTGGTGAGGTCACTCTGAGTATTGAGGGTGTTCGTGACATTGTTGTCTACGATAGCGACGGTGACGGTAAATGGAGTACCGAGGATAACCCACTCACGTCGGCAGACTTAACATTGCAAGATTCGTATGACTTTACGATTGTTGCGATGGATAAAGCGGGTAATGAGACCTCGGCGCCACAAAAAGGTACCTTGGTTTATGACAAAGTTTCTCAGGTTAGTCTAAACCCAGATGTTGAAGATAAACTGAAGATCACCAATGATCAAACGCCAACATTTGCCGGTGTTGCCGAATACAAATCGAAAATAACCATTCAAATCTCAGGCTATGATAAAGCAGGCGAGTGGCAAGAAATCACTATCGACCCGTTCACTGTGACCGAGGAAGATGGCAGTTGGTCTTATACTCTTGCGGATAATTTGAAGTTGCCGGAGTCACAAGCGCTACCTGGATATACTTACAAGGTTATTGCGGTTGATTATGCGAATAACTCAAGCTCGATAAGCGGTCATCTCTATGTTGATACGACACCACCTGATGTTTCAGGCGGATTGGATAGTTCAAGTGATTCTGGTGAACAAGATGGTCAGTTGACCAACGTTCAATCGCCAACTTTTAGCGGAACCGTGGAAGAGGGAGCAAGTGTTAAACTGATCATTAACCATCAAGACTACCCAGCCGTCGTCGTTGATGGGCAGTGGACGCTAAATCCCAATATCACGTTTACTCAAGATGGTGAGTACGAGTATAAAATTGTCGCCATTGATGCGGCAGGTAATGAAACGACGCTTGATAACAAGTTGATTGTTGATAGCAGTGCCCCCGTTGTTGGTGGTGGCAAGTTGGCGAAAGAGAGCGATAGTGGAGTTGAAGGTGATCAACTCACCAACGAAGCAGAAACTATAGTCATTAAAGGCACGGTATCGGATGCTAATCTTGATCGCCTGATCTTTAAGATTGATGGCAGCGACGCTTACGCTCATCTGTTGGTGTTAGATGGTAACAATTGGACCGTCACTATTCCAAATGCCTCAACTGAATTTAACGATAACCAAGCGTACACCTACACCATTGAGGCGATAGACAAAGCGGCAAACACCACAGGTGAAATCTCACATTCATTTACCATAGACCGCACTGATCCTAACGCGCCAACTGTTATTACCGATGCGTTAACCAACGATAACACACCAGAGTTTGCAATAAGTTCAGACGCCGATACAAGCATTGAACTCTATATAAATGGCGTGCTTGTTGATAGTAATGAACTGGTTAAAACTGATGATGGTCAGTGGACTTGGCAAGCGACGGAAGAATTATCAAGTGGTGCTGACAATGACTGGGATGGTGTTGAGCATAGCTATAAAGTGATAGCAAGTGACGCGGCTGGCAATACCAGTGAGACTTCCGGTCAGATTGTCGTCGATACCAAAACGTATGTGACGGGAAGTCTTAGCCAACTTGATGAAACGGGGTCTCAGCAGGGGGCGACCTCTAAGCAAGCGTTTAGCTTTATCGGCAGTGCAGAGCAAAATTCACAGGTCATCATTGTTTTCAAGTCAACTGGCAATGATGAACTCGATGGCAAGCTAAAAGCTTTGCTTGGTAATGATCTTTCAATTGAGGCTCAGTTTGACAGTGCCGAAAACTGGAGTGCCAATCTCACCGGTTTTGATTTTGAAGGTGAGTTTAACTATGTGATTGAGTCAATTGATGCTGCGGGAAATCAAGCCAGCACTGACCAACAAACGTTAATTGTTGACCGTACACCACCGCAGAAATTAACCATCGAGTTAGCCGCAGAAAGCGATAGTAATCTCGATGGGGATAACATCACTAACCTCAAAGAATCTGGCGTAAGCAAAGCTCCGATCTTTATTGGTACAAGTGAGGCTGATTCGAAGATTACTTTGACGGTCACAGCTAATGATGGCAGCTACCAGAAGGACTACGAGTTTGTAGTGGGTGATGATGAAACATGGCGTATTGAAAGTGAAGATATACTAGTCAGTGGAGAATACACCGTCTCGGTTACTGCTGTTGACTCGGTAGGTAACAACACCACTCTAACCGCCGAACATCAGCTTGATCTCACGATTGATAAAGAAATTAGCCTAACTGCTGGGCTAGATTCCGCTTCAGGTAGCGACACTGGTGTTGATTTCATTGTTGGCTCCTATAGCGATAAAGTCACTAACAATAGCCAACCAACACTTTCTGGTAGCGGGGATGATGGTGACACAATCACTGTCGATATTAATGGTGCGCAGTATCAAACGACAGTGGCTGACGGAAAATGGTCAGTAGATTTAGCTCTCGCAACACCAACAAGCGGTACGCTGGGTGAATTGACACATGGTCAAACCTACTACTACACAGTAGAAGCCAGAGATTTAGCCGGCAATACCATCACATTGGGAGCAAGCCAAGACAGCAGCTACTCGATTACCATCGATAATAATGCACAAATTAATGGCGGATTAGAGCAAAATTCTGCCTCAGATACTGGTCTATCAAATGTAGACGGTATTACAAATGCAAATCGACCATTATTTTCTGGCAGCGTCGAAGCTGATTCCCAAGTAACTATCACCTTTACGGATCAAGATGGAAAAGACATCTCGGTAAGTGCAGTCGTAGTTGCTGATGATTCAGAGTTTGGTGCAACGTGGCAATATCAACCTGATACAATTTTGGAAGGTGAGTACAGCTATGTTGTGTCAGTCACCGATAAGGCAGGCAATGTTACTTCTCTACCAGCGCAAGAGTTAGTGATTGATCGTACATTAAATGAATCGACAACTGGGCTAAAACAGACGGAAACAAACAATACCGGAGCGAGCCAGACTGATAATATTACTCAGATTCGCACCCCTATCTTAGTAGGAAAGACCGAGGCTAACGCGATTGTTACTATCAAGTTTGTTGGTTTTGACAACGATTTTGCCAGTGTTGAGGCAAACTCAAACGGCGACTGGGAGTTTGAGTTGCCAATTGAATTGGCTGATGGAGAGTACCAATACACGGTTCATGTTGAAGATATAGCCGGAAATACCAGCGTAAACACGGGCAATACTCTGATTATCGATAATCAGCCACCACTTCATCTTGCTGGTGGATTAAGTTTAGCCAGTGATACAAGTAATGGTCACGGTGAAACCCAAAACACGATATTAAACTTTAATGGTCAGGTTGAAGCTCAAGATGGAATGAGTGTTCAATTGGTGATTCGTCAGGGTGAAACCATCCTCGAGACGCTCGATGCGGTGATTAATATTGATACCGATGCCGATGGTGTCGCAACGTGGACTGTCAATAATATTGAGTTAGATGCAAATCAGACCTATCAATACGATATCCTGGCAACAGATATTGCTGGCAATACATCAAGGCTCAAAGATCAAACGCTCGTCATTGATACGCAGGCACCAGAAGTCAGCGGAAAACTGCTCACGGATACTGGTATACAGGGCGATGGCATTACCTCTGATGATACCCCGGTGTTTAGCGGAACTGGTGAAGATGGCGCACAAATTAAAGTGTCTGTCGGTGATACGCTACTTGGTACGGCAATCGTCACCAATGGTGTTTGGCAAATTGAGTCTATTGCATTGGATGATGGCAATTGGGCTAAGTACACCATTACTGCAACGGATAAAGCGGGTAATGTGACAAACCTTGTTTCAAGCGAAGACTTGGTGATTGATACCCAAACCTCGTTAACAGGTGGACTTGAAAACCAAAACCGCGACGCTAACAGCGAAATAGATTACGCGCACCTCAAGCCAACCTTCAGTGGCACTTCTGATGCTGGCGCCACCATCACCTTATCGCTAGTAAGACCTGATGGCGGCACGGTACCGAGTGATATTCAGGTTAAGGCAAACGATCAAGGTGAGTGGAGCGTAACGCTTGAGAGTAATTTACAAGAGGTAGAGTATCGCTACGTCATTACCGTAGAAGATTTAGCAGGTAATACTGTAGATGCGGATGGTAACGAGCTCAAATTGGAAGGCGAGTTTACGGTTGATGCAAGCAATGCCCTAACTGGTGATGACATCAAACTGGAAGCAGAGAGCGATAGCGGCATTCCCAATGAGGCTGACAGCGCGGCAGCGCTCGCGTCTCGTCAAGATCAGGTGACCAACATCACCAAACCTATCCTTGAAGGTACTGGTGAGCCGGGCGCGAATATTGTGGTATTGGTGAGCATCGGAAATGGTCAGCAGTCCTTTACCGCGAAGGTTGAGGATGATGGCACTTGGCGTGTGCAAATTGATGATAACGATGGCGACCTGGCAAGTGGCATTTACAACTACAGTGTAAGCTCGACCGACCAAGCCAGCAATGTGACTAAGGTGGAAAACAATAGCTTTGAGATTGATACTAACAATCCAGATGCGGTTTCTACGTTATCGATTAATGATGCTTTAGTCTTGGCGGAAGTATTGCTGACCAACCAAGACACCCCAGTTTTCAAAGGTAAAGCCGAGGCTGGCGCTTGGGTATTGCTTGAAGTTGCTGGCGTCGGTTCATATTGGAAACAAGTGAATGACGATGGTGACTGGTCAATCCAAGTTCAAGATCTGGGTAATGAAGATATTGCCGGAGTTGAGCGCGATTACACCATCAAGGTGACCGACAGTGCTGGCAATACCAGCAGCGTCACCAGCGGTAAGTATATTCTTGATGAAAAGACCGCTATCTCAAATGCCGATCTGGCGTCTGAGAGTGATTCAGGTAGCAGCGATGACGACAATCTAACCAAAGCAACAGAACTCAATTTTACCGGTCAAGGTGAACCAGACGCGACTATCTATTATCGTTTGGGTGAGTCAGGCGAGTTTGCTGAATTTGCAACCGTAGATGAAAACGGCATATGGAGTAAGAACCTCGCCAGTTTAGAGACCTTGGTTGGCGATCCTGCGACGGATTACACCGTTTACTTTAAAGCGCAAGATGAAGCGGGTAACTGGTCAGAACCAAGTCAGGTCGATTTTACCGTTGACCGCGTGGCGCCAGAAGATTTAACCAACAACGGTTTAACGGATGCAACCAACAGCGCAGCACTTAACGATGAAAGAACTAACCAAGAGCTTGTTGAGTTAACCGGCACAGTCGAAGCGAACGCCAAAGTGTCGATCACCATTGGCGGCGTGACTTATACAGATACCACCACAGCGGATGGCAAGTGGTCAATAGACGTCGATCTTAGTGGTAAAGCAGCAGATCACACATCAGTCGAAGGGAAAGTTTATCAGTATGACGTTATAGCGACCGATGCTGCAGGCAATGAAAGTAAGCTTGAAGATCAAACGTTGCATATTGATAAAGTTGCGACACTAAGCGGCGGTTTAGAGAACCAAAACCGAGACGCTGACAGCGAAATAGATTACGCGCACCTCAAGCCAACCTTCAGTGGCACTTCTGATGCTGGCGCCACCATCACCTTATCGCTAATAAGACCAGATGGCGGCGCGGTACCGAGTGATATTCAAGTTAAGGCAAACGATCAAGGTGAGTGGAGCGTCACGCTTGAGAGTAATTTACAAGAGGTAGAATATCGCTACGTCATTACCTTAGAAGACTTAGCAGGTAATACTACAGATGCGGACGGTAACGAGCTCAAATTGGAAGGCGAGTTTACGGTTGATGCAACCAATGCCCTAACTGGTGATGACATCAAACTGGAAGCAGAGAGCGATAGCGGTATTCCCAATGAGGCTGACAGCGCGGCAGCGCTTGCCTCTCGTCAAGATCAGGTGACCAACATCACCAAACCTATCCTTGAAGGTAGTGGTGAGCCGGGCGCGAATATTGTGGTAGTAGTGAGCATCGGAAATGGTCAGCAGTCCTTTACCGCGAAAGTCGAGAATGATGGCACTTGGCGTGTGCAAATTGATGATAACGATGGCGATTTGGCAAGTAGCATTTACAGCTATAGTGTAAGTTCGACCGACCAAGCCAGCAATGTGACTAAGGTAGAAAACAAGAGCTTTGAGATTGATACCGACAATCCAGATGCGGTTTCTACGTTATCGATTAATGATGCTTTAGTCTCGGCAGAAGTGCTGCTGACCAACCAAGACACGCCAGTTTTCAAAGGTAAAGCCGAGGCTGGCGCTTGGGTATTGCTTGAGGTTGCTGGCGTCGGTTCATATTGGGAAAAAGCTAACGACAATGGTGACTGGTCAATCCCAGTTCAAGATTTGGGTAATAATGATATTGCCGGAGTTGAGCGTGATTACACCATCAAGGTAACTGACAGTGCTGGCAATACCAGCAGCGTAACCAGCGGCAAGTATATTCTTGATCAAAAGACCGCTATCTCAAATGTCGATCTGGCGTCTGAGAGTGATTCAGGTAACAGCGATGATGACAATCTAACCAAGGCGACGGTACTCAATTTTACTGGTCAAGGCGAGCAAGGCGCGACTATCTATTATCGTTTGGGTGAGTCAGGCGAGTTTGCTGAATTTGCTAGCGTAGATGAAAACGGCATATGGAGTAAGAACCTTGCCAGTTTAGAGACCTTGGTTGGCGATCCTGCGACGGATTACACCGTTTACTTTAAAGCGCAAGATGAAGCGGGTAACTGGTCAGAACCAAGTCAGGTCGACTTTACCGTTGACCGCGTGGCGCCAGAAGGTTTAACCAACAACGGTTTAACGGATGCGACCAACAGCGCTGCACTTGACGATGAAAGAACCAACCAAGAGCAGGTTGAGTTAACCGGCACGGTCGAAGCGAACGCCAAAGTGTCGATCACCATTGGTGGCGTGACTTATACAGATACCACAACAGCGGATGGCAAGTGGTCAATAAATGTCGATCTGAGTGATAAGGCTGGTGATCACACTTCAGCTGCAGGGAAAGTTTATCAGTATGACGTTATAGCAACCGATGCAGCAGGCAATGAAAGTGAACTTGAAAATCAAACGTTGCATATTGATAAAGTCGCGACACTAAGCGGCGGTTTAGAGAACCAAAACCGAGATGCTGACAGTGAAATAGATTACGCCCACCTCAAGCCAACCTTCAGTGGCACTTCTGATGCTGGCGCGACCATCACCTTATCGCTAGTAAGAGCTGATGGCGGCGTGGTACCGAGTGATATTCAAGTTAAGGCAAACGATCAAGGTGAGTGGAGCGTAACGCTTGAGAGCAATTTGCAAGAAGTAGAGTATCGCTACGTCATTACCGTAGAAGATTTAGCAGGCAATACGACAGATGCGGACGGTAACGAGCTCAAATTGGAAGGTGAGTTTACGGTTGATGCAACCAATGCCCTGACAACTAGTGACATCAAACTGGAAGCAGAGAGTGATAGCGGTATTCCCAATGCGGCTGACAGCGCGGCAGCGCTTGCGTCTCGTCAAGATCAGGTGACCAACATCACCAAACCTATCCTTGAAGGTAGTGGTGAGCCGGGCGCGAATATTGTGGTACAGGTGATGATCGGTAATGCTCAGCAGTCCTTTACCGCGAAGGTTGAGAATGATGGCACTTGGCGTGTCCAAATTGATGACAACGATAGCGATTTGGCAAGTGGCATTTACAACTACAGCGTAAGTTCGACCGACCAAGCCAGCAATGTGACTAAGGTGGAAAACAAGAGTTTTGAGATTGATACTAACAATCCAGAAGCGGTTTCTACGTTATCGATTAACAATGCTTTAGTCTCGGCAGAAGTGCTGCTGACCAACCAAGACACGCCAGTTTTCAAAGGTAAAGCCGAGGCTGGCGCTTGGGTATTGCTTGAGGTTGCTGGCGTCGGTTCATATTGGGAAAAAGTTAACGACAGTGGTGACTGGTCAATCCTAGTTCAAGATTTGGGTAATGATGATATTGCCGGAGTTGAGCGCGATTACACCATCAAAGTGACGGACAGTGCCGGCAATACCAGTAGCGTAACTAGTGGTAAATATATTCTTGATCAAAACACCGCTATCTCGAATGTCGATCTGGCGTCTGAGAGTGATTCAGGCAAAAGCAATGATGACAACATCACCAATAAGACAGTACTTAACTTTAAAGGGGAAGGTGAGCAAGGCGCGACGATTTACTACCGTTTAGGCGAAACGGGTGAATTTAAACTGTTTACCACTGTTAGTGATAATGGTATTTGGCAAGAGGATCTCGCCTCATTAGAGGACTTATCTGGTGCTATTGAACAGGATGTAAAAGTACAGTTCAAAGCCATTGATTTAGCGGGTAATGAATCAACAATTAGTTCGACAGATTTCACCATAGATAGGCAAGACCCGCGTGATTTTGCTAACCATGGGTTAGATGCAAATAGTAATACAACCAATGCAAATAACATCGAAGATCAACGGACTAACAAAGAGATGATCACGCTTACTGGCACCGTTGAACAAGGCGTAGACGTTAGAATTTCCATTGATGGTGTGGTGACTGATCAAGCCGTCACAGTAAATGGCGATACGTGGAGTTACCAAGTTGATCTATCACGTTTTAATGCCCAGCACCTCAATGTCAACGGCAAAGAGTACAGCTATACATTGACCGCGACAGATGTTGCCGGAAACTCAGTTACTATTGACCAACAAAACTTTACTGTTGATGCTAGCGCTCGCCTTGAAAACGTCGGGTTGAAGCTTGGCGAACAAGGTGATACGGGACGAGACAGCAGTCACTACAATGATAAAGTAACAACGGCAGAGAAGCCTGTATTTGTCGGTAAAACAGAAACCAACGCCATCGTAACCTTGTATATCAAATCTCCGGGTGGAGAGTTTGTTCAATCTGGTGCGCCAGTAACCGTTGTTTCGCTTAATGGTGAATTTGAAATTCAGTTGGCGGATGACCTCACTGTGGAAGGTGAGTATGAATACCGTATTCAAGTTGAAGATGCCGCGGGTAATATCGCTGTCACTGAAGATAAATTTGAATACGATAATCAGGTGTCACCAGTCAATATTGAACTTGATAATGCAAGTGACCTTGGACAGAGCAATAGCGACAACATCACTAGCGATACCACGCCAAGCTTTAACATCACAGTGGAACCTGATAGTGAAGTCACGTTTAGACTTTACCGTGAATCCGACGGTGCGTTGTTATTTGAAACCACTCAAACCCTCACGGATGGCGCTTGGAATCTTGAACTTGGTGAAAATATCATTACCCCTAATGCTGGAGGTAGCGATTATCGCTATGAAATTGAAGCGACTGACAAAGCAGGTAATACAGCATCAGATCAAGGGACGCTATTAGTGGATAATCACATCGATTTAGTCGATGTGGAGTTAGCCAACGTCACCGGTGAACGCCATCAGGCAGCGGGTAATATGGCACTAGAAATAACCTCAGACAGTGTTGCGACATTTAGTGGTAAAGCTGAAGGTGGCGCAAGGGTTGAGATCTATATTGAAGTGGACGGAGAGTTCGTTAAGGTGGCAAATAAAACACTCGACGGCGATCAATCTCAACTCAATAAATCTTGGCAACTTAGTGTTGGTGAAGGCGAATCGTTAACTTCGTTTGTGCCGACTCAAGGCAGTAATTATCCCTACAAGGTCATAGTGACGGACGTTGCGGGCAACACTGATCAGGTAACAGGTAACTATACTTTTGATGCATCAACCACGATCAGCGCGGATCTGGATAGTAGTACAGACCTTGGTATTGATAACGATGACGATTTAACTAATTCGCATAATGGTAACAACCCAATTATTTCTGGGTTAGCGGAAGCGGGCTCGGTCATTACTCTAACCGTCACTCTTAACAATGTTGATTACCAGTACCAACTAGAGTTGCCATATCCAACACTTGAACAAATAGATACTCAAGTAGAGTGGTCAATTGATCTATCTGATAGCAGCTTGCTTACCTCACCAGGTTCGCTACCAAGCTTTACAGAAGGCAGCTACAGCTACCAAGTGATCAGTAAGGATGCAGCAGGTAATAGCGATACCGATAGTGGAACATTTATCCTTGATAACAGTGCGCCAATCGTCGACGGTGGGTTTGTAACTGGTGACAGCGTTAATGATACCGGCCTTGCGAACGACGATGGCATTACCTTTAACGTTCAACCAAAATTCGCTGGCACCTACAGTGGCGCAAACACAGCCGCGATTGCCGGCAGTAATGAATCGGTTAATGTCTTCGTTACCATTGAAGGTAAAACCTACCAAGCAACTAGCTCAAATGGTAATTGGGAACTGGACCTGTCGCAGCCTGTTACTGAGATTATTGGCTTTGGTTCTGATAACCCTAGTGAGATTGTCCGTAATGATGTTCGTTTGACCGATGAGGTTGATAAACCTTATACCATCACCGCGATTGATGCTGCAGGTAACTCAAGCGTTGTAGATGGCGGTAAAGTGACGATTGATAGCACCACAAGTCTTACTGCAGATTTAGCAGCAAGTAGCGATTTAGGTGTCGATCAAGATGACAATAAAACCAGTGTACTTTCACCTGTCATTGAAGGAAGTGATACCGAGCCCGGCTCGATCATCTATCTTGTGTTTAATGGTGATGTGACAAGTCGCTATCCAGCAAACTCATCTGATGCAAGTGAGAGTACCTTACTTGACGGTAAATACTATGCAGTGGCTGATACTGATGGTAAGTGGTCGATTGAGGCGACAGGACTTATCAGTGAAGCGAGCGCCGCCAACGAAGGTACTTATAAGTACCAGGTATTTGTGTCTGATACTGCCGGCAACACCTACATCTACGACAGTGATGAGGCGGGCAACAATATTGAGATGAAGTTTAAGAATCCGAATCTCGATAAGGTTAACGATGGTTTAAAATCGGACCAAGAAAACGACACCGGTTTAGATCAAACGGACTCTATAACCAATAACCTCACTCCCGACTTTTCAGGGCAAGTTGCAACGCCAGAAGACGCACCGTTTGATGTTACGGTCACTTTCTATCAAGAGGGCAGCTCTGAGCCATTTGCAGTTTATAGCTCGCCAAACAATGGAGTGGCCATTGTCGATAACGGCAATGGCATGGGCACCTGGACACTAAATGATGTCGACCTCGTCGAGGGGAAATACACATACAAAGTCGAAGCGAGCAATGAATTTGGTAATAAAGACTCTTTTGTTAAAGATTTAGTTATCGATACAACCGTACCGAATATTTCTGTTGCTGACATAACGCTAGATCTTGGGTTTGGTTCACGTCCAAGTAGTGACAGCGGTATGGGCGCTGATGTTTCTGAGGGCAATATTGATTATGGCTCTGACAACAAAACCAATGTGCAAAAGCCACAATTTAATATCGCGTTTAATGAAAGTGACGCCAAAGTGGAACTCTTCATATTAAATGACGAGGGCGTTGTTGTTCAGAACTACAGTTCGATTAACGATGATGGCTCGGCTGGCGCGATTACCTGGAATCCAACCTTGTCGCGTTGGGAGTTAACCAGTGCCAATATCGAAACATTGCAATCTGGCAGCTATCAGTACTACGTTAAAGCTACTGATGTGGCGGGTAATGCTACCACGACAGGCAAGAAACAGATTGAAATTGATACTGAAATTGATGGTGTCGGTCAGCTGGCTAAGGACGAGACCATTGATACCGGATTCTCAAATGATGACGAATACACCAACAATGACGCCCTGAAGTTTACCGGTCAGGTGGTCGACAATGACGCACACGCACGAGTAAAAGTGACTTTATACCCAGACACCGGAGCAGAAAGGCATAAATTTGTCACGGTTAATGAAGACGGCTCTTGGGAAGTCTCGTTCGACAGTTTAGCGCTCTCAGGCGTTACTGATGTTCCATATAAAATCGAAGCTTGGGATATAGAAGGCAACTGTAAAGAAATCTCTGCAGCTGACGCAAAAGTAACCGTTGATAAAGACGTACCAGACAGTGCAACAGATCTACTGATGCCAGATATGTTTAATGGCATCATCAATGACACTGGTGATCTAGGTGACTGGGTAACCAAGCTTAATGATCCGGTAATCACCGGCAAGGCAGAACTTGAAGCGCAAGTCGCAATCACTGTTGAGAAAGTGATTCTGGATGCCGATGGTAACTTCCTAGCGGTAGATTCGTCTGTACCAGCAGAAACCTACATCAAATACGCCGATAGTGTCACTGGCGAATGGCACTTCCAATTTGGTGAAGGCAACAATAGTGCAATGGTCAATGACTCGACCTACCGAGTTACGGTTGACGTGTTTGATAAAGCAGGCAACCAAAATGCAGCGTCACAGACGGTTTTGGTAACCAATGACTCGAAGGTTTCAGTCGCGGGGGATGTCTCTGATGAGGACAAAGTTGACCGATTAGCGGATGATGACGTGCGCATTGGCGATTCAATGACGCAAGAAGATCTTAATAAAACTGACAATGTCATTCGTGTTTCAACGCCAACACTTGATGGTCTAACTGATACTGACGTTTCCGCGATTAAGATTGTGCTAGACAATGGCAAAGGGCAATTATACGAAATTACCGATGTTAACATCGCTGAAGATGGTACATGGTCACTAGATCTTAGTGATCAAGCTTTGCTCACAAGTCTTGGTATTAATGAGCTTGCTGATGGTTTGTGGAAAGCAGTGGTCACAGTTACGGATAAGGCGGGTAACGAAGGAGTCGACGCGTTTAATTTCACTGTTGACACTACGGCGCCAGAGGTACCGACCGTCTCGCTAAATTCGGGTATTGATCATGATGACAATATTCCGGGATTAGACCTCACCAACGAGACAAAGCCGACCTTTACCGGTAGTGCAGAGCAAGGCAGTGAAGTCATGCTTGTGTTGAAAAATGCTGGCGGTGAAGAAGTCGGTAGATACTTTGCTAACCAAGTGACCGACAGTTCAGGTGAGTGGAATATTACCATTGGTGATGAGTTGTTGGAAACCTTGGGTGATGGCAAATATAGCTACTATGTCAAATCAACAGATGAAGTCGGTTTAATTACGCAATCAGAAGAAAGCTCATTCGTACTTGATACCACAGCTCCTGTGATGAGTAACATCACCCTAGAGACGTCAGATGCCACAGATGGTATTAAGCTGTTCGAAGAGAAATGGCTGACTAACGGGGTTAAAAATGATCTAACGATTACCGGTAATATTGATCGCGGCGAAACAAATGGTGGGCAGATCAGCGTCTTTGTTGATGGTAAGGCGACGCCAGACTTTGTCGTCGAATTGGACTCTCTGTTATCTAGCAATATTTCGGGTAGCTTTGATCTGTCATTAAGCAACTTGATTAACTCCCTAACTGAGGGTGATCATGCGATTAAGTTGGTGGCTGAGGATAACGCTGGTAACAAATCTGAGTTTGAAACCAGCTTAGTTATCGACCGCAGTGTCGAATTAGACGGTAAGCTGACCACTGATACTGAAGTAGATGGGGATGGCTGGACATACAATCCATTACCGCAGTTCGCTGGGACAACCGAGGCGAATGCGGATGTGACATTGCGTATCTTTGATCAATACGGCAGCGTAATTTGGGATGAAACGCAGCAAAATGTCTCCGGCATTTGGAGTTTTGCACCAAACTTCTCCGGTGATAGCAATACGCCAACCAAGTTCCCAGATGGCAAATACAGTTACGAGATTTCAGCTGTCGACCAACTTGGTAATACCACGACAGTAGACCAAGAAGTTACTGGTGAGTTTTATGTTGATACTACCGTGCCTGAACTTAGAGCGGGATTACAGAAAGTTCATGTTGAAGAGGATGACGGTGACAGAAGAGAGTTTAGCTTAACTGACGATCAAATCATCACCAGTGATCGAACTCTAACATTTAAAGGGCAATCTGAATTCGCGCAAATGTACGGTCAAAACCTACACGCTGAAGTGTCGGTTTATGTTGGTGCAATTGCTGAGCAAAATCTGCTTGGCGTTAGCCAAGTGGATACGTCAGGTTCCTATTCGATCACTACCAGTGAAATGGCTTACGGTATCCATACCATTTTCCTTGTATCCAAAGACCTGGCGGGCAATACCTCGGTGATTGAGAAACAAATCACCATTCAACCTGACATTATGCCAGTGACGGTCCATCTGCAAGATGACTCCAATTCATCTGCGCTGGACGATACGTTAACCAATGTGTCGAACCCTTGGCTGTATGGTAATGCTACGCCAGATTCAACGGTTAGAGTAACCATCACAGATTCAGTAACGGGAATGACAACCACGTTTTCAACCTTAGCTGGAATCGATGGCACTTGGTCACTACAGTTAGGTAGTGGCGCAATTGGCAGCATGTCAGGCAGTGATGGCTATTCACCCATAAATGACTCAGTTGATAACGCCGATTTGGCGGCAGGCAACTACTATCTCCCTGATGGTCAATACGCTATCGAAGTTGCGGTGTCTAAAGACAATGTTCAGTTTCCTGATAACAGCTATACCAATGCAGAAATCGATGAGTTAGTCATCGATACCAACAACACACTAACGCAAATAGAAGTTGAAGGTAGTGAAGGTGGGCTGACCAACAGCCAAACCCTAAATATCATTGGTAAGACCGATGCTTGGGCGAGCGTAAAAGTGATTCTGGCGCAAAAAGGCGAGTCTTGGGACGTGCAGGGCGCTCGAATCTTAACTGCCACAGCAACGTCAAACGGGTCATTTTCGGTTTCGGCAAGTGATTTAGAGGATGGCGTCGAATATACCTATTGGGTAACCAGTACCGACTTAGCGGGCAATATGGTTGGTTTTGATCCCGAAAATCCAAATCAATACCCAAGTGGAAGCGTTGGTCAAATCACTATTGACCGTGTTACGCCTGAGATTGAAGGCATCGTTGTGGCAGATAGTCAAAGTATCGCACCGGGACCCGATGATGCAGTTAAAAATTCGGACTATATCACTCGCGATGATACGCCAACCTTTAAAGGCACATTAACTGGTGATTTCAATGATGCTTACATCGAGTTGAATGGTAATGAGACATTCTATATTGCGCAAAACGGACAAGTCGCGACGGCAGTAGCGGGGGGAAGCATCAGTTTAGTCGAGCGTGCAGATGAGCTAGGGGTATGGGATTGGCAATATACACTGCCTCACCAAGAAGATGGCACCTATAACTTTGATCTTATTACCAATGATATCGCGGGAAATAAAGACTCGTTTGAAGGTGTTGTACGAGTCAAAACCGCGATTAATTTCCAAGTGAGCTTAGAAAATGATAGCGCATTTGCAACCGACTTTATTACTAAAGATCTAGCAACGGTGAATGGTGAAGAGGGCTATTTGACCTTTAACTGCGCCACGGAGGCAGACAATACCATCACCGCTATTTTGTATGATGAGGCGGGAGTAGAAGTTGATCGACTTGTGGTTAAAGTAGACCAGACCAACAGCAGTCAGATTTCTTTCCAATTGCCAGAAGATCAGATAAACGGTGGCTTTGCACAAGGCAAGTATAAAGTCGTCTTTACCGTTACTGATGAAGCGGGTAATACCTTGAGTACGGAAAACCAAGAAGTATCACGCGAAATTATTTATGACAAAACCGCTCCAGATGTCAGCGTGGCATTGGAAGGTTCTTCTGACACGGGTGACGTGCTGATCTTTGGTGATAATGTTGCAAGCGATAATAAAACCATGGTTCCGAACCCAGTCATTGCAGGTACTGGTGAAGCCGGAGCAGACATCTACA
Organism: Vibrio rhodolitus; assembly: GCF_003350325.1. GTDB lineage: Bacteria > Pseudomonadota > Gammaproteobacteria > Enterobacterales > Vibrionaceae > Vibrio > Vibrio rhodolitus. The sequence continues at coordinate 138,819 of NZ_QLYZ01000002.1, forward strand.
TCAAGATATATAAAACGCTTTACGATGAGCATACCAAGCAATACATCAAAGTTGGCGCTGCGATTATTGATGTGGCAACGCAGGTGAGTGATAGTAACTCTTGGAGTTACTCACCCAAACCAGATGAATTGTTGGGCAGCGACCTCGATGGCACTTTTGTTGTTGAAGTCACCTCAACAGATACCGCAGGGAATATCTCTGGGGAACCAGAAAGTATGGATCTCACCATTAGAACCTCAGAGCCAGTGATTGGTAACTGGAGCATTCTGCCTGCAACAGACAAAGACAACACGGTAGAACATACAGGGAATGATGCTGATGGTAACCCAATCTACATCGTCAATGATGCCAATGATGAGAAGAAAATATTCTTCCAAGGCTCTGGGGCAACTATTGGGGATACCATTCGAATCACAATCCATGGCGTGGTTTACGATACAAGGGTTAATGAGAACGGCGAGTGGTCGATTACTACCGAAGCAATGCCGGATTTAGAGTACCCATTTACGGTTCAGGCAGTGGATGAAGTGGGGCATGTTGTGACAGAAAGCTCAACGATCATTTTTGACTCGGGGATTTCTCTAACTGCCGATTTTATCGAGGAAAAAGGTTGGCATTGGACGCACAACACCAACAATCCGAATCCGGAAGTAAAAATCTATACCGAGAAAGGTAATGATATTGAAATCACTGTAAGAAACTCAGCTGGTGAAATTGTTCACCAAGATAGTTTCACAGTCGATAAAACGATTTTCTCTTACCAGCGTCCTGAGGGCTCTGAGTACGCCGATGATAGTTATGTGATGACGGTTGTTGCGAAAGACAAGGCGGGTAATACTGAGTCTACGGAAGTCAAATTTGCGGTCGACACGGTATTGGGTGAAATGCCAGCACCACAAGTAAGCATTTTCGAAGATAACATCGTGACATTTAGAGACCCGAGTAAGACTCTCCACCCAGAGACTAAGCTGCCACTTTACTACACCAACGATCCTGACTTTGCTGTGCGAGTGGGTAAAGACAGTAATGATGGCGAGCAAATCCGAGCTTTCTATGTGACGGTCTACGATATGGAAGGTGAAGAAATATGGTTCCGTGGCACAGACGAGATCACCAACGGAGATGTCTTTGAAATAAAGCTCCTCGATGACCTTGCGCTAAATGCTGATGGTAGTGCCACTGAGTATCGGGTAGAAGTCGTTTATAAAGACAAAGCAGGCAATACTCCAACGGATGATCAAGGTGAGCCAATCAACACCGAGTTTATCGTCAGTGTCAAACCAGATGATTTACCTATTAATGTCGCGGTGAAAGATGCTGACTCTGGAGTGGTATTTGAAGAAAGTAATCAAGTACATGTGGGTAAAGACAAGCCAGTGATCTTCGGTAATACCGACCCTGGTACCACGGTGCGCGTGGTTATCAGCGGTAATGGCACTACGCCGATATTCAAAGATATTGAGGTCGATGAGAGCGGTTACTGGGAGTTTACACCAAACGGTGATTTCTCTGATGGCTTGTATGAAATTGATATTACGATTTGGGACAAGTGGGGAAATAACGAGCACATTGAACACGATATGGTGGTTGATACCTTCGCACCGATTATCACGCTAGAAAAGGTTGAAGCAGATATTGATTACCTAACTGACGACGTACTTTGGAACACGGATACGGGTGTTCTATCAGGCGTTCTAAGTGAAAGAGATGCGACGCTTACCATTCAAGTAGGAGCGGGAATTGCAGTTGATGTCGAGGTTGATGCTAATGGTCGTTGGAGTTATAGCTTTGACTCATTAGTCGATGGCGAGACTCACAATATAGTGCTCAATGCTAAAGATGTTGCCGGTAATGAGTCGAGTAAAGAGTTTAGCGTGACTTACGACTCAAGAGAGAGCATGCCGTTTATCGATGACGGTCTGAGCCGTGCTACTGATACAGGCTTGTTTAGTAATGACAACATCACCAATAACATCAGTCCAACATTTGAAGGTCGAGGTGAGCCTCAATCATTGATCACATTGAAGATTGGCGATGATGAGCTGACTACCACTACCGATAAATATGGCGAATGGTCAATAGACTTGTCTGCCCAAGATACTCCAATTGAGCTTTCAAGTGGCATCAATGCTTACACCTTGACGGAATCAGTCAATGGTATTGTGCAAAACACGCGTTCTAACTCTATTACGTTCGATCAGGTCGCGGTGGATACGAGCAATCTAGACGTCAACATTGATGCTGGTGCAGCTATCCTGTCTGGAAACCTAGAAGCCACAGAGCTTGGTGCACGAATTGATGTGTTACTTGAAGATGGCTCTAAAGAATCGACCACTGTACTGGAGAATGGCAGTTGGTCTATAGATAATATTGACACGGGACAATTGGTAGAAATTGCAATTACGGATGTTGCTGGAAACCAATCAGAAGAGTTTACATTCTAACCTTTTGCTCGGAAAAGCGAGTGCAAGTCACTCGCTGGATACACCCAAGGATGATAAGAAAATCAGATGGATAACATTCAGTCGTTTAGATTGGCAGGTGCGCTACTTGGCGTGTTTTGCTTGATGCCAATTTCAGTTTTTGCTGATGAAAATGCGGTAGTAATATCAAGCAATAATGTAGTGGACTCGTCGTCTCAGACTCCACTTGCAAATTATGATTTGGGCTTTAGAGAGGTGCTTAACCAAGCGTTAGATATCTCTTATGAGTATAAAGCGTTAAATTACGAACTCCGCTCAACCGAGATCTTAAAAGATAAAGAGGAGAGCTACTTCTACCCAACAGCCACGCTTTCATCAGAACAAAAAGAGTATTACGGCGAACCTCGTCCCGATCCCGATAGTACTGGTAAGGCTATACTGACACTCAGAGCCAAAGTTTGGGGTTCAAGCACTGATGACCGTATTGATGCCAGTGAAAACAATCGCTTGTCTGGCGAGATGAACCTCAAAGGAAAAGAGTTAGAAATCTACTACGTGGTGCTCAAATACCTGACAAAGGTTGAGTTAACCCGTGAATTTAAGCGCCAAACCGATGAAATCCGTGTCGAGTTGGAAAACTTCTATCAAAAACAGCTTAACGCCACGGAAGCAGGGGTATCGACCCAATCAGATGCGATGGAAGTGGAGTTAACCAAGTCGCGCTTTGAAGAGCAAGTCTTCGCCGTTGTTTCAAATATTGATCGCTACTTTCGCGATCTAAGGATCGAAACGGGTTTGGAACTCGGTAGCCAAGAGCAAACCCAGCGAATTGGAATTGACTACAACAAGCTTGTTTCGGTGTTAGATATCAATGTGACTAAATTTGATAGCCACGCTCTTATCCGAGATAACTACGGTCTGCGCTCCACTGAATACCTACTTAAGGCGACGTTACAAAGTGCGAAAGCGCAGCGTGAACGGCTAAAAATTGATTTAGTTAATGAGACCCATGTGGCGCTTTATGGTGGTAACGATCAGTACGAATGGGGCGATACAGACGATTCGTATTTTGGTCTTAACGTCACTTACGATTTGTACAACCACGGTATTGGTGCTGACCAAGAATCGGCATTGGAACTCTATAAAGCGGAAAAAGAACGATATGACATGGGCGTGCAAAAATTCCTCGCACAGCTCGATGCGACCGCCTTGGACTATGAAAATACCATGGCAAAACGCAACAACTTGATTGAGCAATTACGCATCAATCGAGAGCTTATTGAAAATCAGAAAAATGAAATCTACACAGATAAAGTTACTTATCTAGATATTGCTGAAAGCATCTCGTCTCTCAATCAGTCTGAAATCGCGCTACTTAACATGGAGTTGAGTTTGTACGACCAACTCTATGAACTAATGGAGCTGAAATCGCAAAAGATTTACTAGTCGACCATGATTGTTAGCAGAAAACATAAGCTGTTAGTCAGCATCGCAATAGCCACGTTACTACTCTATATCCTACTCTTTAAGGAAGTGGAGGTAGTGGCTCCTGGTTCTGGGTTAACGGGGATCAAAGAGAGTAACGTATCGTTAAAAGCACCATCAAACAGCTATATCGTTGATTTGATGGTCTCTCAAGGTGAGAAGCTTGAAATTGGTCAGGCGATGTTGCGCTATCGCAATCTTGTTGATGAATATCAATTACAACAAATTACGGTAGAACTTGAGCAGGACACTCGCTTGTTGGTGCAACATGAAGATGAACGTTGCTTCTTAGTCAGTGATCAATTTTCAGCGTCACCTATTAGTCATTCTGATTATGGTTGTCAAAAAGCCTCCCCATCGGCAGGCGCTGGCGGGCTCTATATTTTGAGTTTCTACGAAGACTACCTTCTAGAGCAAAAATTCCTTGTTGATCTAGCTCTAGAGCGTAAGAAAAAGGCTGATGAGCTGTATAAAAAACGCAAAATTCTTACCAAAAAACGCAATGCCCTTCGCAAAGGTAAAGGTGAAACCATACGCTTTTACGATCTAGAAACGGAGCTAAGCGATCTGAATACCGAGTTGGTTTCGTTTATGATTTCAGAGTTGGAAGCAAAGAAAAAACTGACTGACAAATTGATGGTTTTTCAAATGCGTCGCTCTGAGCGTTTGCTGACTTTAGATGAGCAAATCAACAGCCTGAAATCCAAGATCACCGAGAAAACCTATCAACAACAATTGCTGGCTGAGAAGAAGAAAAAATCTGTTATTCGCTCGCCAATAAACGGCAGCATATTGGAGCTGACTGACGGACTTGCGGTAGGAACGTTTGTACAAGAAGCGTCACAAATGTTCGTGTTGAAAAAAGAAGGAGCTTCGCAAGAAGTAACTGCCAAATTTGACTCAAGATACCGACATTTTCTCAATATTGGCCGAGAAGTTCGTCTAAAAATTAATTCTCCGGGGTTTAATGAAATATTTAGCGGAACCATTGTTGAGTTGAGCTCAGACTCAATCGCCTATGATGAACAAAATAAAAATGGCAAGCGATACTATCGCGTGACAATAAAGCCAGATCAGGAGTTCTTAGATCTTTCGTTAAATTTAGGGATTGATGTGCAAGTGTTTGTGGTTGACGACAAAATTAATGTTATGGAGTTTATTTTTAGCGTGCTTCCGAGTGATATTAAGTTTGAGGTTTGGTAAATGATTGGATTTGTATCAGCCATTTCATCGGCACTTGCAGTTATTGTTCTAGTGGTTATTGCAACATTGCTCGCATTTGTTCAAGCGATAATGCCAACGACAGGCTTAGTCCGGATTAATGATGTTAAATATCGTTATGTTATGGAAAGCAGTTATATTGAGCCCCAATTGATACGGGAAGTCATACTAAAAACAGAAGTGGCTGGAATAGATGATAGAGTTATTTCTTATCAAAATGGCTGCACTTATGGATTTAACTCATCTGAACGTCAAATGACAGAAATCAGTACTTACAACTACATCACAATGACGCAGTATTTTGATGATGCGATCCCGGTTGCACCAATGTATACGATAGCAGAAAAGGAAGTATTCAATACCTGCTTTATCGACATCAACCTCAACCCAATAGAGGAAACTCAGCAAGAGGAGAGCGCAAATGGATGATGATTCTCTTGCACCATTTGTTGATGCGTTGGCATCTTCATTAATTGTTATGGTGCTGGTGTGTATTTTCTTCCTGATACAAACGTCAACCGCAATTACATCGGCAGCAAAATTAGAGGCTGTAGTCGACGTCGAAGAAGATAAGGCATATTCGCCGATCTCTTATCGTGAAATTCTTAGTGCGGATTTAGTAAAGCAAGAATTTAAATATGTGGTGAATTTTAAGTTGAAACCAGAGTTAGTTGATCAAATTAAAGGTCAGTTAATTGGTGCTCGCAATATTACTTTCACGATTGAAAGTCGAGACTCTGAAAAGAAAAGCGCAGTTAACATAATGCGTCTTTTAAATATATTGGATTTACCTGAAGAAACGAAGATTAGTACAGAAATAGTAGCGACAACATCAGTGTTATCGAAAGTACGGTGGGAGATAGATTAATGTACATTTTTGGATTGCTGGTTTACATCACGATACCAGCATTAGCGTATTACTTTGATGGCTCAAGGGAGTTTATATACGAGTGTTTTGAGCTTTCACCAGAGATAACAGCGCTAATCGCAATCACTTACCTCTATCCGATTTCAGTTTTCTGTGTTGCGTTTTTCTTTAGGCACCATAAATTCGCCAATATCGAGTATTTTCGTAGTCAGGTAACGCTATCATCGTCTTTGGCGGTGTCATTTGGTCTGATCGGTACTTTTGTTGGTTTGGCGAATATGATTTCCGGCATCGCTGCTGGTCTAAACGCATCAGGTGATTTTACCGAGCGTATGGCTTTGCTGCTTAACTCAATTGGTTTGGCGCTGGACTCAATGTCACTTGCGTTCTTAACATCCATCCTGGGTGTTGGTACGTCTGTCTCTATTCTCGTCGCTTCAAACTACCTCAATTCATTTTTTGATCTTCACCAAGTGAGTAGTGAGGGAAGTCGATTTGATGGCGATCGTATCGCGCCGCTGTTTGATACAGAACAAAACATCATCAATCAGAACTTCGAGCAAGTGCATGTTACGCTTCAGCAAACCTTAGAGCTGGTGCATGACAAAGAAAAAACCTGGACTGACTTACATACTTTGCTCGAATCGAACTCAGGCTCGACAGTGGTCAAGCAGTTTAATCAAAGCCTTGACCAGCATAACCAAATTGCACTCAATCAAGCTGAGCAGATGCAAAGTATTCGCGAGGAACAACTGCGAACTAACCAAAAAATGGAGCAGTTTTTTGCTCAATATGCCGAGAATATGAATAGCTTAGCGAATGAAGCCGCCAAGGCTCTTTCAAGCATGTCAGGGCGCATGGAAACCATGGCGGCTGCCAATGAAAATATGGAGAAAATCCTCGCACAACACGCAGAAAGAATGGGGGTGGAAGCTGGATTTGTTACCTCTGCAGTTGATGGCATGTCGAATCGTGTTGTGCAGATGTCTGACGATATTACTCGCACCCAGCAAATTACCACAGACGTTATTGAGCAAACTTCCGGTGAGCTTGATCGCGTTGCCTCGATTTTGCATGACATACGCATAGCGACTGCGCTACCGATTGGCGAGTCACTTAAAAATGCCATTCACGAAGGAAGCTTTTCTTTAGTTTACCAGCCTCAAACTCGTGCTGACGGAAGTTTGATTGGTGCAGAAGCGTTTATTCGTTGGATAGACCCTGTGCGCGGACCAATCTCAAACTATGAGTTATTCAAACTGGCTAAACAAGAAGGGGTGTCGGTTGAGGTCGAACTTTGGGTTGTACATTCAACGATTCACCAAGTTTCAAAATGGCAAAAGCAGGGTTGTTGGCAACATGAATGGATCGCGTCGATTAACGCTACCAGCGAGCTACTGCTGTCACCAAACTTTGTTAATGACATCGAAATTAACCTCAAGAAATCAGGCGTTAACCCTGGTTCTATCGCCATAGAGATCACTGAGGATACCATTTCTGGCAACTCTGCTGCGGCTCGAGACAAGATCAGACAGCTGCATAATCTTGGTTTGAAAACTTTCATTGATGATTTTGGTACAGGTTATACGTCGCTGATTAACTTAAGAGACTTTGAGATCGATCGATTGAAGATTGATCGCGACATTATCAACGGCATATCGGAAGGAGACGAATCGAGTTTCAACTTGGTTAAGTCGGTCATGATGATGGCAGAACAAATGAATATCCAAGTACAGGCGGAAGGCGTTGAGGTGCAGCAGCAAGTCGACAAATTGGTTGAGGTTGGTTGTGAATACTTCCAAGGTTATCACTTCGGTAAACCTGTTGCGTCGAGTGAATTTGAATCTCAATACCTAACTTCAGAGCAGCCTGTCTTAGAGGCAGAAGTATAAATCGTAGCGCCGCAAAGGTGACGAAAGTTGAATTCAACCTTTGCGGCGAATGACATAGCCAATCAAACCAAGAACTTGGTTTGCTAACAGACTGAGATGTAGATGAAAGCAACCGTTAAGAAGTTAATTGTAGATTCAAAGGCTGACTTTGATTGGAAAGCGTTTGAGCGGCTAAGTTACGAGAATTTAGATTCGTTTATCACCTACCTGGATGCGCTATTTCAAGACTCATTGTTTGATTATCATTTTGAGCGACTAACAGTAAAAGACAGCAATGATCTGCCAGATTCGTTTGTCACGTTGGAAAGTGATGCGAGTTACGTTCATCGAGTTGGTACCTCTTTTGTCGCTGAGGACAAAAAGCCTATTGATACCGAGCACCTGATCGGCAAAGAAGTCGTCCATATTCAGCAGTATCCTAAAAAACTATCGAGTCGCCAATTCATCGAAACCATCTTTTCACTTTATCCGCGCATCAATTTTCTCCTTATTGCCGCGGTACCCTTTATCTTAATTCCGGCGTTTTATGCCAATTTGTTTAACACTCGGCTGATCTTCAATGAGTTAATTTCAACCTTGTTGTATGTCACCACAGCATTTGTTCTATTGTGGGGTATCGAGTATTCCCTCAAGCATTTTATTAAGAAACACCACTTAACCGCAGTAGACAAAAATGCATTGAAGATCGAACGCTATATTCTTAGTGTCATGCCTTTTTTTAGACATAAAGATGTGCTGACTAAAGTGAGGATGGTTGAATCTAACCGCAAGGTAATATGGGACAACTTGTCCGGTTTGATCATTGACGTGGTGAATTTCTCTTTAGTCGTCGCGCTGCTGTTTGTTTTTATCGGATCACAAGCTCTGCTTTTACTCGCTTTTTATCTTGCGATAGTTATTGTCTCTACTTACTTGAGATACCGTAATTACACCTTATATATTGAGCATGAGTCGGCGCAGCAGGATCTGCTCAACGAGCGGATTTCTTACTATAAAAACAACAAGCAACTGAGATTTTTTGATACTGAAGCGACCTTGAATAACTTTGAGTTATCGTGCAAGAAGTCTTTTTCCAGTGATCATGACATTGCGACGTTTAATTTTAACTGGGACGAGTTTGTCAGACTAAGCTCATTTCTTGCTAGCTTTGTGCTGTTTAGTACTATCTTTTTCGCCTCTAAAGCCAATACTGAGATTTTTAATGTCTTAATCGCTTTGCTTATCCTTAATGGGCGTGCATCCTCAAGCATGATTAGTTTGGTGACAAAAAGCTTTTTCATCTTAACCTCAACTTACCATCTCAATACCGCATTTAAGGACGTGTTCGAAAAGATAGAAGCTCGTTTGATGAAAAAAGGGTTGATGGTGGATGGTATTTCAAGTGTTAAGCTGAAAAATCTAACCATTTCTGTTGATGAGCGAGTTCTACTCGAAGATATCAATCTAACGTTAACCAAAGGCAATATCTATGGTTTTGCGGGGAATATAGGCTGCGGTAAATCCACTTTAATGGCAAGTATTCTACAAAACCATACAGAGTACACCGGTGCAGTGCAATATAACGAATTCTATAATGGTATTGACCTAGATAGGGCGGTGTTTGCTAAGTTGGTCGCTTATCTTGACCCGAGTAGTGATTTTATACGTGGTTCAATCTACTCCAACTTTTATCTACGCGGCATACGTGATGCCAATCGTATCGCGCAAATATGCACTGCGATCTTTAACGACATACCGATAGATTATGAGTTTATTTTCCAGCGTGATATTTCAACCATCGAAATGTCGACGGGGCAAAAAAGAAAGCTGCTACTTTATATGAGCCTAGATAAACATAAGCGCTTGGTTGTGTTAGATGAGGCTTTAATTAACCTCTCGCCGCTCGATGTCGTCGCCATGCTTAAGTACATTCGCACTGAGTTAAAGGATTCAATTGTTTTGGTTGTTTCTCACGATAGAAATGTACTCGCGCAGATCAACAATATTTTTGAAATCAAAGATAAACAAGTAGTAACGGTCAAAAGCGCGACAGTAAGGGTTTGATATCAAGATCAAACCCTTAGGGTTGGTGGCTAATCTAGGAAGAACAAAGAGATGCCAGCAATAGCCGCTAGCGTACCTACAATGCTTTTCATCGTTGGCTTTTCCCCTTTGAATGCACAGATCGCCAGCATAAACAGTGGACTGGTTGCGATGATGGTCTGAGCAATGGCAGGGTTCGCGTACTTTAAGGCTGATTGTTGTAGCCACAACGCGAGGAATGTGCCAACAAAAATCGCTAAAAGCAATGTCAAAAAGGCTCGTTGAGTCAGTTGTTTAAAATGATTTTTTATCTGCTTAAACGGCTGTTTTTCAGCAAATATAATGATCAATACTACCGCCAATACACCTACCACTAAGCGGATAAATGCGCCAAGTAGTGGCGGTAAATCCCCCGCAACTAAAGCGTAGTGTGATATCACCACACCGGTTGCCTGACATGTGCTCGCGAGCAAACCAAAGCCAATACCCGACCAAGATACAGTGCTTTGCCCAGTGTTATTTGGCTGAAGTATCACGAAGGTCACCGCGACAGTGGTGATCACCACCCCAAGCCAACTTTGAATAGGTAGCACACTGCCAAGGAAAACTAACGCTAATATGCCAGACAGTGGCGGCGCGAGAGACTCGAGTAGTAACGTTTTATTGGCGCCAATACGTTTCAACGAGGCAAAATAGGCACTGTCACCAATAGCAATACCGATAACACCTGAGACGGCTAGTACCAGTAAATGCTTTGAGTCAATTGAATCGGGAATAGTAGCTGTTAAAGGGATAACGAGTGCCATCATTAGCGATGCGATAACACCCTTAACGATATTAAGTTGAAGTGCAGAAAAGTGATGGCTAAATTGACCGTAAATCCAAGTGGCGATTGCCCACACCGCAGCGGCTGATAGCGCTGATAATTCACCGACGTACTGCAATTTCGGGGCTCCTAAGATAATTACATCGGGTTAAAGAGAAAGAGACTATAAGCGAATTCGAAGTTTGGCAAAGTGCCAGCAAGCGTTTTTGTGATATCTGATTCGATTGTTTGGAGGTTGTTGTTGAAGGGAGGGAATCTAAAAATAGCGACTGACGAGCAGATTTAAAAGGGTGAACTGGAGTTGCTTTAGCCTTGATTCCTCAGCCGGAATTTTGTGAAACCTAGACTAAAACAAAACCAGTTCGATTTGTTGCTTTTTTATGAGATTACTCTGTTCATCCATAGACTGGACTAGGTAAGAGAACACCTACTAAACGTTGTTAGCAAACATCAATAAATCAAATACAGTGGTTAACTGAGTTTGCGCGGTGAATCTTAACAGCGCACCTGATAATAACTACTTATAACCCAATTACATTGAATGTAATTGGGATATAACGAAATCTATATGGCGCTATTGTCAGTAAATGAAACGCTAGCCCGTATTCGAGAGATTTCGTTATAATCCGCTTTAAATTCCAATAAGGTTGATATGCAAGTGGACAAAATCATTGATAAATTGGCGTGGATTACTATCCAAGATGGTAAGTTTCTAGCCGTACGCTCGAAAGGAAAAGAGTTGTTCTACCTGCCGGGTGGTAAGCGTGAACAAGGTGAAAGCGATCAGCAAGCGCTTGTGCGTGAAATCAAAGAAGAGCTGTCGGTTGATTTAGATAGAGATACTATCAAATACGCTGGAACGTATAGTGCGCAAGCAGATGGTAAAGCAAGTGGTGTGACGGTTCAATTGACTTGTTATTTTGCTGATTTCAGCGGTGAATTAGCAGCCGATGCCGAAATTGAAGAACTTCGCTTTATCGGCACTGAAGAGCGCGAAGTTTGCTCGTTAGCAGCTTTGGTTGTGCTTGATTCGCTCGTCGATCAGCAACTGGTTAAATAGCCAAGCGCGGCTAGCTTGTCTGGTTAGTTTAACTAATGCTCAATCAGGCGAGGCAGGGCACAATCTGCTTAGACGGCGTAACAGTTAGTGATAAACTTACGCTCAAGATATTAATTGAATGTGAAAGGTATTGAGATGAACCCTATTATCGCACTGCTGAAAGAAAACAATATTAGCGATGAGCAAATCAGCGAGATTTTCGAGACGTTGACGCAAAACCCACTTGCAGCAATGGCGACCATTGCCCAACTAGGTTTACCGCAAGATAAGCTGCAAATGTTGATGGCGCAGGTGATGCAAAATCCAGCATTAATCAAAGAAGCGGTTGATGAGCTAGGTCTTGATTTTGCAAAGGTAGAAGCGGCTAAAGAGCAACTACAAAAATAGTGTCTAGCTGTATTGCGAAAGGTCGTTGAAAGGAGTTGGTGTCGATTTCTCTCAGCGACTTTTTTATATCAGTTAAATCTCTAGAAACAGATCACGTTCGATTACTTATAAGCAGTTGAATTTGAATGGTTCTGACAAAACGAACAACAAGTTCCGCGTATAATGCGCATATTATTCGATATAGGCGAAGGAGTAAGAAGTCATAATGTCGAGCAAGTTTAGTCAAGCGGTCACAAAGTTTCGAACTTTGCCGCGCGCAATTCGTTGGGCAACGTATTCTGCTGGTGGATACCTAACGTATGCAGCGCTAGTCGGCGCTTTAGTTCCTTATGTTGCAGAGCAACAGGTTCCTAAACAACTTTCTAGCCTAATTGAGCGTCCTGTTCAACTGGGCAAAGTCGCAATTAACCCGTTCACTCTGCAAATTAGCATCGATCAGTTTGCGATCCTTGAAGGGGATAAACCATTTGTTCAATTTAACCAAGCTGCACTGCAAGTTAACTTTTGGCAATCAATCCTAAATGGTCAGCTTGAAGTAGAGTACATCAAACTGGACCAGCCGTTGGTAAAGATTGACAGGCTGTCTGACTCTCCGCAAACCACTTTTAACTTTAGCGACATTCTTGCCGCGGTAGAGAAAAATAGCCCACCAGCTCAGGAAAACGAGCAGTCAAATGAAGAGGTGGTTGATAGAAACGCGCCACTATTCCCGGTCTACATCAAGCAAACGGCGCTGACTAACGGTGAAATCTACTTCTATGATGCAGTCACAGATACGCAACTTGCATACCCAAGTATCAACGTTACTGTGTCTGATTTTGCTACGCAGAATCTCTTGAGTGGCGATGCTCAACTTAATCACTACCGGGTTGATATCACTGACAACGATTCAGCTAACGTTGCACTCGAAGGTCAGTTGCAGTTAAAACCATTACGTGTGGTTGGTAATGTTGCAATCAAAGACATTCAATTACCGAAACTGTGGAGCTTTGCTGATCACGAGTTTGCTGCCAAATTAAGCTCGGGTAAATTGAGTTTTGCTACTCAATACACTGTTGAGCAAACGCTAGGTGAAACGCCAGAGCAAGATGTTGTTACTGTAGTGACCGACTCTGGTGATTTGTCGCTTGAACAACTCAATTTTGATGCTTACGGTAAATCAGTGGTTTCACTGCAAAGCTTTGCGATTAAAGGTATTGCGGCGAATACAGCGACTCAACAAGTTATCGTTGACGGCATTGACTCTAATGGATTAGTGGTCTCAGCAAAAGTTGATGCTAAGGGCGCGGATCTTGCTGAGTTATTTACTCCTAAATCGAGCGCGAACGCGGAGCAAAGTAGCGACAACACCGCTGGAGCCGATAAGCAGAGTGACGAAGCGAAAAGCACGGCGAACACTGTAGATACTGATTCTGGCAGCATGACGAAACCATGGTTGGTGACGCTAGGCGGTATTGAGCTTAAAGACTACGCGCTAAATGTTGAAGAAAACTTGCTCACCAATAAAGCCAATAAATGGCAACTGGCTGCGATTAACTTATCAACTAAATCGATAGTGAGCGATCTGTCTCAGCCAATAGAGTTTGATCTATCTGCGTCTCTAAATGGTAAAGGTGATTTGAGCGTAAGAGGTGAGGCGGATGTACTAAAGCAGAGTGTCGATGCAGATATTGCCGTCAAATCACTTAAGCTTGCTCAGTTCCAGCCGTACATTGCTACTGCGGTTAACGCTACATTAACCAGTGGTGAGTTTACAGCTAATACTAAGCTGAGTGCTGACGCTAATGGCAAGGTTGTTGCCAGTGGTAGCGCTGCGGTTAATCATCTATCTGTACGTGACAACAAGCTGAAAAAGCCGTTTGTTAAGTGGCGCTCTTTAGCGGTCAACAAGTTTGCCTTCGATCTCAATAAATCCAAACTTGATATCGATACACTAAGCTTAAGCCAACCTTACGCGCGAGTGGTGATCAACAAAGATCGAACCACCAATATTGGTGATTTGGTTGTGGAGCAGCCAACGGCAGCTAAGCAAAATAGTGCAAAAACAAGTAGTACGGCAGCGGGTGCCAGCAAGCCATTTGCTTTGAAAGTGCGCAATATTTCGTTTAAAGACGGTTCGGCTTTCTTTGCTGATAACTCGTTAACACCAAACTTTGCTTCCGGTATTGAACAGTTGCACGGCAGTATTGGTCATGTGTCGAGTATTCCAGGGACTAAAGCGTCGGTAGATATTAGTGGCAGTATTGACCGTTACGCACCAGTTAAAGTCAAAGGTGAAATCAACCCGTTATTGGAAAAGCCTTATTTGGATTTGGACGTACTGTTTAAGAGCATTGAACTTACCACGGTTAACCCTTACTCAGGTACCTATGCCGGTCATTACATCGACAAAGGTCAATTGACGCTAGCGCTAAACTACAAGTTGGAGAACAACCAGCTACAAGGTTCTAACCATGTCGTGGTTGATCAGCTAAAACTGGGTAAAGCAAGTGACAGTGATTTAGCGACAGATTTGCCTATCAAACTCGCAATTGCCTTACTGCAAGACAGTAATGGAGTGATTGACTTAGGTATGGATGTGTCTGGTGATGTAAATGATCCTGAGTTTAGTGTTGGTGCAGTAATTTGGCAGACACTATCTAACATCATTACCAAAGCAGTCACAGCGCCATTCTCGTTTATCGCCGGACTTGCGGATGCAGATGATGAACTGAACGAAGTAAGTTTTTCTTTTGGAGTGGATCAACTCGATGCAGAACAACAAGAAAAGCTTGCGCAACTTGGTGAGGCGTTAGAGACACGCCCGATGCTAACGCTGTCTGTCGATGGTTCGGTTGATGCGATTGAAGACAGTAAAGCACTGGCACTTAGTAAATTCGAACAGAAGTTAGCTGAGCAAGCCAATATGTCAGTTGAACAGCTACCACAGGACTTAACTGCTAGCTCTATTCCAGTGCAAGGTCCGCTGTCAGAAGCTCTAATCGCAACCTATCAGCAGCAGTTTGGTACAGAGGCTGATGCGGTTCGAGATACGATAGAGCAAGATCTAGATAGCAAAGATAAAGATTATACCGATGAAGAACTCGATCGCCGTTGGCATATCGCACTCTACAACTTGGTGCTGAACGAGCAGCAAGTAACGCCTGCTGAGTTAGGGCAACTAGCCCAAAGGCGTGCACAATCGGTTAAAGCGTATCTTGTCGATGTCACTAAGGTTGACGCATCACGCGTATTTTTACTTGATAGCCGATTTGATGTTGACCAAGACGCAAGTCAAGTGACGCTGTCACTAGAGGTGAACTAACAACAGTCTCTAGTTGATACTGCTAGCTTAAAAAGTGAAAGAGAAGTACTTGGTACTTCTCTTTTTTTGTCTGATAGAAAATCGAACAGCTTTATTGTGGGGATTCTTCGCCAAGCGTTAACGAGGACTTTGGCTTTTCTCTAGTCAGGTACCAGCTTAATAACGAACCTAAGGTGACCATCGCGACGCCATACCAGAAGCTGTGGGTTAAACTCACGCCCAAAATGATGGATGAGAAAACCGCTGACAGTACTGGCGTGAAATAGGACAAAGTTGCCAAGAACACCATGTTGCCGCCAATAATAGCGATATTCCACAAACCATAGCCACCTGCCATTAAAAATGCGGTGATCAACAAACTAAAGCTCGACTGCCAGCTAAAGCTTATTGCGGGCTCGTTGGATAAAGCATATTTAATCCAAAGGGCGATGGCTGTTGCGATGAAAAACAACGTAATAGCATTATGTTTTGATTGCTGACGTCGAGTGAGGTTACAGTAAACCGCCCAAAGCACCGCTCCGGTAAAAGACATCACATAGACGATTGGGTTAGTGCTGATGTTGGCAATTAAAAGATTTAAAGAGAAACCTTGCTCGCCACTTACAGTGATTGCAACCCCGATGAATGCCAACAAAATTGCAGGGTAGAGCAATATGTTAGGACGTTTAGTGCCGCCAATAGTAGAGAACAAAACTGTTAATGCTGGCCACAAGTAGTTGACGATTGAAACTTCGATCGCTTGTGAACGGCTATTGGAAAAACCAAGCGACAAAGCCAAAAAAATCTCATAACAGACAAACAAACTCCCACCCAATAACAGATAGCGTAGTGAGAATAATGACGGTTTTGGTACTCCGAGAATGAGTACTAATAACAGAGCTGCGACGCTATACAGTAAAGCGCAGCCGCCAATTGGACCGAGCTGTTCAGTCACAACTCGTGCGCTAGCTAACAAGCAACTCCAGAATAGGATCGCAACACATCCATAAACGGTGAATCGTATGTGGTTATTTTCCATTTTAAAATGTAACACTCTATTTCTTGCAGGCGCAGAGCTTACCTTAAATCTACCAATTTGAAACTCAATTTTTTACGCTGAGCTCAGGTGTTATCACGCTTTAACATATCAATAGCAAATCATTTTGCTAAGCATTTTAGTGACAATAAAAAGCTTAGAGTGCTAACTAATGACATAGTTGGCAAATGGCAAATTGCTAGAAAAAGCGAATGTAGCAAGCGATGGAGGATTAATTGTCTATAAGGAATATGTATATTTGATACAGCCACTTATCTTGCCTTATTGTCTTTTGGAACGCATGTTGATTATCTTGTGTCAATGTAAATCGGATGCTGCTTTATCAGTATCTTTTCACTTCAAGTGGTAACAGAATTGTTATTTTGATTTGAGTTCTAAGTAAAATTCGTGCATCCTATATTTAACTAACCGTTCAATTAAAAATAACAAGGATGCAAAATGCCCAAGGTAGGGATGCCTCAAATCAGGAAACCACAGCTTGTTAATGCGACCATGTCGGTCATTGATCGGGTTGGCTTGCATGCAGCGAGTATATCGTTGATTAGTAAGGAGGCTGGGGTATCGACCGGGATCATTAACCACTACTTTGGCGGTAAGCATGGTTTACTTGAAGAAACGATGCGAGAAATCTTAAGGCAACTTTCATCTTCGATTACGCAGCAATTGCAGCAATTGCCAAAGGATGCTCACTACCAAAGAATCAATGCCATCGTTGACGGTAACTTTGTCGGCTATCAAGCAGAAAACCAAGTGGCAAAAACTTGGCTAGCGTTTTGGTCTTATTCAATGCATGACGAGCAGCTAAAGCGTTTACAACGCGTTAACGAAAAACGTCTGCTTTCCCATCTAAAAATTGAACTTAAAGCGATGTTTAGCCCGCAGCAAGCAGATTTAATTGCGCATGGTATCGCCTCACTAATCGATGGTATTTGGCTTCGCGGGACGCTCAACCCTGAAGGTATCGACGCTGAACAAGCGCGCGTCATCATCAATGACTACCTAGATAAACAAATTACCTTTTATACAAAACAATAAAGAGTCACCACTTCAAATGGATATCAGATCACACTATATCAATGGTGGGATGCACTTTGGTCAATCCGAGGAGTATTTCACTACTTACAATCCAGCCAACAATGAACCTCTAGCTCAGGTGCAACAAGCGGATCAACAGGTGTTAGAGTTAGCCATTGAGTCTGCCGAAAAAGGCTTTCAAAAATGGTCGGCAATGAGCGCCACGGAGCGTAGTCGCATCCTACTTAAAGCCGTGGCTTTGCTACGTGAGCGCAATGATGAGTTAGCACACTTAGAAGTGTTAGACACGGGTAAGCCGATTCAGGAAGCCATTGAGGTGGATATTGCAACTGGCGCTGATGTTATTGAATACTTTGCTGGATTAGCCCCAAGTCTGCAGGGCGATCAGCAACCGCTTAGTGAATCGCAGTTTTTTTATACGCGCAGGGAGCCAATAGGCATCTGCGCGGGTATTGGTGCATGGAATTACCCAATTCAGATCGCGATGTGGAAATCTGCACCGGCCTTAGCCGCAGGTAATGCGATGATCTTTAAGCCCTCTGAAGAAACGCCATTAACCGCGCTTAAGCTAGCTGAGATCTACAGCGAAGCCGGTGTACCTGACGGTGTGTTTAATGTAGTTCAAGGTGATGCGCGAGTGGGTCAGATGCTGACTGCTCATCCTGCTATCGCAAAAGTCTCCTTTACTGGTGAAACAGGGACAGGTAAAGCGGTGATGCGTGATAGTGCGGCGACGCTCAAACAAGTCACGATGGAACTTGGCGGCAAATCACCGCTAATTATTTTTGCCGATGCACCGCTTGAGCAGGCGGTCTCTGCGGCAATGGTGGCGAATTTCTATACTCAAGGTGAAGTCTGCACACACGGTACTCGTGTTTATGTCCATCAAGATCTCTATCCGCGTTTTATTGAACGGCTGAAACAGCGCACTGAGAAACTGATCATCGGCGATCCACTTAATCCTGAGACGCAAATTGGCGCGTTGATCTCTAAACAGCATGAAGAGAAGGTGTTGAGCGCGATTAAAACAGCTAAAAACAGCGGTGCATCACTTCTGATTGGTGGCTACAAAGTCACAACGGGTGACCTTAGCCAAGGCAATTTTGTCGCGCCAACGGTGTTTGTCGATTGCGATGAATCAATGGCACATGTTGCTCAGGAAATCTTTGGTCCCGTTATGTCTGTGATGACGTTTAGTGATGAAGATGAGGTTATCGCTCGTGCTAACAATACAGATTATGGTTTAGCGGCAGGGGTATTTACCCAAAACCTTTCAAGGGCTCATCGAGTTATTCACCAACTTCAAGCGGGGATCTGCTGGATCAATACTTGGGGAGACTCACCAGCAGAGATGCCTGTTGGCGGTTACAAGCTTTCGGGCATTGGGCGTGAAAATGGTGTCGACACACTCAAACACTATACGCAAACCAAGAGTGTGCTGGTGGAATTGGGCGATTTCGTCAGCCCTTACGCGTAAATAGTCGAGGATTCTGATATGAAAAAACAATACGACTATATCATCGTTGGTGCCGGCTCTGCGGGGTGTGTGCTAGCAGATCGTTTGAGTGCTTGTGGCAATTACCAAGTGCTGCTGCTTGAAGCCGGCGGGAGCGATAAGAGTATTTTTATCCAAATGCCGACCGCACTTTCGTATCCAATGAACAGTGAAAAATACGCATGGCAGTTTGAAACAGTAGCTGAACAAGGACTGGATGATCGCCAATTGCACTGTCCACGCGGCAAAGTGCTCGGTGGTAGCTCGTCTATTAACGGCATGGTGTATGTCCGTGGACACGCCTGTGATTTTGACGAGTGGGAACAGCAAGGTGCGAAAGGTTGGAATTATCAAAGTTGTCTGCCTTACTTTAAGCGCGCCGAAAGTTGGGTTGGCGGTGCAGATGAATACCGTGGTGATTCCGGTCCGGTTGGTACTTGTAACGGTAACGACATGAGCCTTAACCCGCTTTACCAAGCATTCATTGAGGCAGGCAAAGAAGCAGGATACCCACAAACGGATGATTATAACGGCTATCAGCAAGAGGGCTTTGGTCCAATGCATATGACAGTCGATAAGGGTGTGCGAGCTTCAACGTCTAATGCTTATTTAAGCCGTGCAAAAAAACGCAGCAATTTTACTTTGGCTAAAAGAGTCACAGTGGAAAAAGTCCTGCTGGAAAACAAGACGGCTGTCGGTGTTGTCTTTAACAAATCAGGCAAACAGCAAACGTGTCTGGCGAGCAAAGAAGTGATTTCAAGTGCAGGCTCGATTGGTTCACCGCAACTGTTGCAGCTTTCAGGAATTGGTCCGCGTACCGTGCTTGAAAATGCTGGTGTCAGTGTTATTCACAATTTAGCAGGCGTTGGGCGTAATCTACAAGATCACTTAGAGGTCTACTTTCAATATCATTGTGAACAACCTATTACGCTTAACAGCAAACTGGGTCTGATCAGTAAAGGAATGATTGGTACCGAATGGGTTCTGACTCGCAAAGGGCTTGGCGCCACTAATCACTTTGAGTCATGTGCGTTTATTCGCTCTCGCGAAGGGGTAAAGTGGCCAAATATTCAGTATCACTTTCTTCCGGCTGCGATGCGCTATGACGGTCAAGCAGCATTTAATGGTCATGGCTTCCAAGTACATGTCGGACCGAACAAACCAGAAAGTCGCGGCAGTGTAGAGATCATTTCCAATCGTCCAACGGATAAGCCAAGAATTGAGTTTAACTACATTTCTACCGAGCAAGATAAGCAAGATTGGCGTGATTGTATTCGCTTAACACGCGAAATTCTCTCGCAACCAGCAATGGACGCTTTTCGTGGTGATGAGATTCAACCAGGAGTTGAAATCACCTCTGATGAGGCTATTGATGCATGGGTAAAACAAAATGTAGAAAGTGCTTATCATCCATCATGTACCTGCAAAATGGGTGCAGACGATGATCCACTCGCGGTACTTGATGAACAATGCCGCGTGAGAGGCATTGATGCGCTGCGCGTGGTCGACTCGTCAATATTCCCCACCATTCCCAATGGCAACTTGAATGCGCCAACCATTATGGTCGCGGAACGTGCAGCGGATATGATCTTGGGTAAACCGCTCCAATTATCACAAGATACTCCAGTTTGGATAGCCCCGAACTGGCAAGAGATGCAGCGCATGCATCCACCAAAAAGAGAGTTGGATTCTCTCGCTTAAATAGAAAGTTAGTAACAAATACAAGGAATAAACAAATGTCTACCATGACAAAACTGCTCTCAACTGTCGCACTTTCAACTTTTGCTGCTGGTGCATACGCAAACCAATGTGAAACCGTTCGTTTTGCTGATGTCGGTTGGACAGACATTACAGCTACAACCGCAGTAACCAGTGAAATTCTAAAAGGCTTGGGCTACCAAACCAAAACCGATTTGCTCTCTGTTCCGGTAACCTATTCTTCGATGGCAAATGGGGATATCGATGTATTTCTAGGTAACTGGATGCCAACAATGGAAGGGGATATCGCTAAGTATCGCCAGGCGGGCACTGTTGAAACCGTGCGTGCCAACTTAGAAGGGGCGAAATACACTTTAGCGGTACCCAAATATGTTTACGACGCTGGAGTGAAAAACTTCGCCGACCTCGCAAAACATGCCGACAAATTCAAAGACCGTATTTATGGCATCGAGCCAGGTAATGACGGCAACCGTTTGATTCAATCGATGATTGATAGCGATTCATTCGGGCTGAAAGATTTTAGTTTAGTAGAGTCTAGCGAAGCGGGGATGGTTTCGCAGGTTTCTCGCGCAGTACGTCGTGATCAGTGGATTGTCTACCTTGGTTGGGCTCCGCACCCAATGAACAGCAATGTTGAAATGGAATACTTAGCCGGTGGCGATGACTTCTTTGGTCCGAACTATGGCGGTGCAAATGTTTATACCAATGTGCGTGCTAACTATGTCAATGAATGTCAAAACGTTGGGCAACTTCTTCAAAATCTCGAGTTTAGCCTTGAGATGGAAAACCAGCTCATGGAAGCGATTCTTAACCAAAAACAAAAGCCAGCGAAAGCGGCGCAAGATTGGTTGAAGGCAAACCCGACTCAGATCGACGCGTGGCTAAAAGGCGTGACTACGCTAGAAGGTAAGGACGCAACTCAAGCGGTTACAAACTACCTAAATTCAAAAGCATAACTTGTATTTAAGAGCTCTAGGTGACTAGCGCTCATCAAAAGCACGAAGGATTTACTGTGAAATTTATTACGGACAACAAAATTCCGTTAGGTGAATGGATGGAAACAGGTGTTGATTGGTTAACACTCAATGCGGCGGGTCTATTTGACGCGGTTTCTTTCTTCTTGGAAGGCATTATTCTGTTCGTTGTGGATGTATTTAAGTGGATGCCGCCAGCTCTGCCAATTTTGATCACGGCTGCATTAGCTTGGTTGCTACACCGAAGCATACCATTGGTATTATTTGTCGTTGTCGCCTTACTGACGATTTTAAATTTAGGCTACTGGCAAGAAATGCTGGAAACCTTTGTCTTGGTGTTCGCTGCGACAACGATTTCCGTATTAATTGGCGTTCCAGTAGGTATTATGGCTGCGCATCGTCCTTGGCTTTATACCTTGTTAAGACCCATCCTCGATTTAATGCAAACCGTTCCGACTTTCGTTTACCTTATTCCAACGCTGGTTCTGTTCGGCTTAGGTATTGTGCCGGGGCTTATTTCAACCATCATCTTTGCCATTGCCGCGCCGATACGCCTGACTTATTTGGGTATTACCAAAGTGCCTGAAGAACTGATTGAAGCAGGTAAAGCATTTGGCGCAAGCCGGATGAAGTTGTTATTTAAGGTTGAATTACCTGCGGCACTTCCGAGCATTATGGCGGGTGTAACACAATGCATCATGTTATCGCTATCTATGGTGGTTATCGCAGCACTAGTGGGTGCCGATGGCTTAGGTAAGCCAGTCGTTCGTGCACTAAATACGGTCAATATTTCGCAAGGTTTTGAAGCTGGGTTGGCGATTGTGTTGGTGGCGATCATCCTTGATCGTTTGTGCAAAGCACCAAATCAGAAGGAGGCGTAACATGGACGCAATTACAATTGAAAACCTTGATGTGGTGTTCGGCAATGAGCAACAGAAAGCACTAGCGCTATTAGATGCCGGCAACAGCCGCCAAGAGATTATTGATCAAACTGGACAAGTGGTTGGCGTTGATAACGTGTCACTGTCGATTAAACAAGGTGAAATCTGCGTTCTGATGGGCTTATCAGGATCAGGTAAATCGAGTTTGTTGCGAGCGGTGAATGGCTTAAATCAAATCTCTCGTGGCTCGCTGAAAATTAAAGATGGCGACCAGATGGTTGAGCTTTCTGGCTGTGATGAGTCAATACTGCGCCATTTACGTACTCATCGCGTCTCAATGGTTTTCCAAAAGTTCGCGTTAATGCCTTGGCTAACCGTGATTGATAATGTGGCATTTGGGCTTGAAATGCAGGGAATACCAAAACAGCAGCGCCGCCAAAAAGCGCGTGAGCAACTGGAGATGGTAGGGCTGGCTGAATGGGAAGATAAATTCCCCCACGAGCTATCGGGAGGCATGCAACAGCGTGTTGGTCTAGCTCGCGCCTTTGCGATGGATAGTGACATTCTATTGATGGATGAACCATTTTCGGCGCTGGATCCGCTTATTCGCACACAGTTACAAGACGAATTGATTCAACTGCAAAAACAGCTCAACAAGACCATTTTGTTTGTTAGCCATGATTTGGATGAAGCGTTAAAAATTGGCAATAATATCGCCATCATGGAGTCAGGTAAATTGATTCAACATGGTAAGCCAGAGCAAATTATTCTTGAGCCAGAAAACGATTATGTCAAAGACTTTGTTGCGCATACCAATCCGCTTAATGTGCTTAAAGGTCGCTCATTAATGCAAACACGTGATGAGCTTAAGACAAAGCAGGACAAATTGCTGATTTGCGAGAAGCAGCAATTGTGGCTCGATAATCAGAACAACCAAATTGAATTATTGGATAGCCACAAGTCGTTGGTCGATTGGTCACAACAAGAGCGTGAGATAGAGTCGATCGTTGAATCTAGCGTGGTTTTGGTTGACCCAGAAATCTCTATGCGTGAAGCGATTGAGCTAAAACAGCGTACCGACCAACCTTTAGTCCTTGTGGAAGAACAAACCGTGATAGGTGTTCTCGGGGACAATGAGTTGTATGAAGCATTACTAGGTAACTTTAAAGTTAAGCAGGTAGCGTAACCACAACAGCTACTTAATCTCATTAAAAAAGCGACCATCTCGATGGTCGCAATATCGTACTAATAATCAAGATCGCTCGTACTAGTTCTTTTGGTTTAGCTAGTCAAAATTGGTGTCTCAATAATGATATTTTGTCACATTGATAGAAATATAAAATTGTGAGCATTGTTAAACTATTGTGATCTCTCGAGTTGTGTGTGGGTGTTTAAGTTTATTGATTGTTGCATATGATGGTAGATTAATAACGGAATGAATGTATAAATTATCAATACAAGTTCTTGACATATAACAATCGAATAGGCTAGGTGGCGACAATGAAAATGGAAGCATTTATAACACTCGGTAATTTGGCGTTTGGTCAAACCATGGTGATCGACCAATTCGGTAATGTCAGGATGCTCAAACCCGGCGAAATCCCAAAGCCTGGTGAGTTATTGTTGAGCGAATCAGCACAAGAAGACACAGATGTGCAGGCGAGTATTGTCGGTGTTAACGGCAATGATACCGACATTAGTGACGATGTATCACAGATCTTTGCTGCTTTAGAGCAAGGCGCAGACCCAACGCAACTCAATAACTCATTTGCCACCGCGGCAGGTGAAGATAATGGTTCAAGTATTTCAGGCTCGGCATCATTAGCGCGCAATGGCGATGAAACAATGGCAGAGACCCGGTTCACAACACTCGGTTTTCAAGAGCTGGGTGTTTCAAGAGAGCAGTT
The DNA here is from genome assembly GCF_003350325.1 of Vibrio rhodolitus. Lineage (GTDB taxonomy): Bacteria > Pseudomonadota > Gammaproteobacteria > Enterobacterales > Vibrionaceae > Vibrio > Vibrio rhodolitus. The sequence continues at coordinate 163,354 of NZ_QLYZ01000002.1, forward strand.
TGATGCTGTCGTCGAGCAGGTAAGCTTTTTCTCAAGAGCAATTTCAGATACCGTTGAGCAAAACCTTGACCCTGTTGGTCAATCTCAAGCCATCGTGACTAGAGAAGATCAATCCTATAGCGGTAAAATTGATGCTACTGATGGTAATAATGATCAGTTGAGTTACCTTTTAGATGCCAATAACGGTCCTTCTAATGGTCAGGTTGTTATCGATGAAAACGGAAACTGGACTTACACGCCAAATGCCGACTACAACGGTAGCGATAAATTCCAAATTCAAGTCAGCGATGGAAAAGGTGGCACTGACACCGTCACGGTCGATGTTGATGTTCTTCCTGTTGCTTTGCTGTCTGTAACCACAGAGCCAACAATCAAAGAGGCGGATGATGCGTATTTGCCATTCACTATTACATTGGATGAAGCGGTTACAGAAGACGTTTTATTAAACCTTAATCTTGGGATAGATACAGACTTAGCCGAAAGTAGTGACGATTACTCAAACAAATTCTATCTCTCAGATGGCGCTGGTGGCTATAACGCCGTAACCGCTGAAGAGCTAATCATAGTAGCGGGTGATAAAGAGCTTATTGTCTATGTTAAAGTCAGTGATGACGGCGTTAAAGATGAAAACTATTCAGAAAGCCTAACGTTAGAGGTTACTTCTGACAGCCTTTACGTGAAAAATGACACCCCTGCGACAGCAATCTCTCAAATCATTGACGACAACCCTCCAGAAGCGAAAGACTTCAGTGTAAATTTGAACAGCGATGGCTTCGCTAGCATTAAATTCAACTCAACCAACAGCAAGTATGACAAAATCTCCGATAATGAAGATGACCATTTTGATGAAAAAAAATTGGAAATTGTAATTACTGAGTTACCTGCGACGGGTACGCTTTATTATGGTTTAGGAGATGAACGTCGAGCAATTGTTGAAGAAGATCTTGCCACATTTGATGAGAGTGGAAAATTAGTAGATGGTACTAAGTTCGACCCGACCAAGTTTACCTATCAAAATGAAGGAACATTTGTTCTTGGCGTGAAAGATCCACAAACAGATTTAAAAGATGATGAGAGTAAATCGTCATTTTTAAACTGGGGGGAACCGGTTGCTGGTGACCCATCGACACGAGAGCTTAGGTTTGACGACAGTGATGACATAATCACGATAAGAGCTGAGCTAGAAAGTGGCAAAGAGGCTACTTTGATGCAGTACTTAGGTGATAAAAACCATGTTGGATACGGTCTTGGTGTTGGCAAAGGAGATGGTATCCAACAGGGCGAATCGATAGTTATTGATTTTAGTCAGCGTCCGGCAGATTCCGTTACCTTAGGTCTTGATGGAATGGGCGGGTGGTTTGAGAAAGGGCATGGCAAAGAGACTAAAGTGGTTATCGAAGTCAGCCTAGACAATGGTGAAGTTCTAAGGCAAGAAGTCACTAAAACCACTAGTGGCAACGGTGAGCTTTTCCACGAAGTAACCATTGATGTTCCCCACGAGCATAAAGGCGCCAGTATTGCCTCAGTAAAAGTCAGTACCGAAGGTCCTGGTAACTGGGAACTACGTTATCTTGAAACAGAACTGAAAGATGAGTCATTCGATTACCGAGTATTAGATAGCGATGGTAATTTCAGCGAAGAAGCCCAAGTAGATATTAAGATTGCTGATAATAAGCCACCTGTTGCTATAGATGATCCTACATCATTTGAAGTAAGGCTTGGTACATTTAATATCGATAATAACTTACGCTGGTCAGATGATGGAGTAGCTAACATTTCTACGCGCTACGGCATTGACGGAATTAGTAATAACGTTAATGAAAACACCTTGAAGCAAGGTGTCTCAAATGATGTAAATGGTGGACCAGCTGCTCAAATCCAATACAACTCTGAAAATGGCAAGTCAGAAGAATTTGTCATTGAATTAAAAGACCATGTTGATAATTTTAGTTTTTCTGTCTCCAACTTGTTTTTGAATGAAGGTGGTAGTAACAGCCATGAACAGGGGCGTTGGACAACCTATAATGGCAACAACGTGGTAGATACTGGAGTTTTCATTGCAAATGATGGCAGCAATAAAGGTATTTATCATATCGAAGACTTATCAGGTTCTTTTAATAAAATCGTTTTTGATGCGGTTGAATATACTGGCGGTGTACCTAAAGGTAGTGATTCGTCAGACTATTTTATTACTGGGTTTCGGGCATCTAGAACTAGCGAGTATTCTGGTTTCGAAGGTCAGGTAATTGCAATTAGTATCGCTGAGTTGCTTAGCAATGACTATGATCCTGATGGCGATGATATTCGTTTGACTCATGTTTCTGAGGTTTCAGACGGTGCTAAAGCTTGGATTGATGGCGATTACGTCAAAGTTCAGTTACCTGAAGGTGTGGATGAGATTTCATTTAAATATCAGATCACTGATGATAAAGGGTTAGTTTCAAGTTCGGAACTCATTGAAGCAGCCGTAAAAGTTGCAGTTAATGCAGTGGAAATCCGTCAGCAAGGCGATACCGTTATTTCTTATCATGATTTCAATCAAGTAGAGTATAAAGAGAGCAACAGCAAAAATTGGGAACATATCAAGGCTGATGATGTAAAGTTCCTGGAAGGGTCTACAGGAAAATGGGGTACTGAGAGTAATAACTTTGAAGTTGGAGACCATGCTGTTTATGGCGCAAAAGACCCCGATGATGATAAGCAGAAAGTATTAGAACTCGAAGCTCATAAAGGTGACAACGATCTTTATACAGAGTTTTCAGCCGAACAAGGTCAGTTCCTGACGCTGTCATTTGATGTGGTCGCTCGTCGTTTGCATGATTCGCCGATGAAAATTACCCTTCAGGATACCCAAGGCAACCAAATCGGTGCAGATATATACACCTATCAACCAAGCAAAGAGTGGAAGGCAGAATCAATCAGCTTCCAGATTCCAAGCGACGCCAACTATAACGGTGACTATCGAATTGTCTTTGAATCGAGTGAGACTGATAGTTATGGCGCTTTACTGGATAACATTGAACTAAAAACACTCAATAACGTGGGCTTTGAAGCACAGCCCTTTCCGTTAGCTGATATAACTTTTTCGACAGATTTACACGCTGGTATTACGAATGATGATCTTGAAGTCAGAGTTCGTTTAAACGATTTGCCATCTGACAGTAAGTTCATTCTTGGGGAGCAAACCTTTACCGATCTTGACCAAGATGGCTGGGTTGAACTTGGAACATTGACCGACTTATCCAACCTTCGTCTCGAGGTGGGAGAAGAGGGATCATATCATTTTACTGTTGAGGTGTTACACCAAAATGATGTCGTTGCTAAGTCAGACGATATCGAAGTGAATGTGTTAGACGCGTCGCTATCACCATTGGCGAGTGAAGTTCAGATAGCAACCAATGGCGATGATTTACTAGAGGCGAAAACTGATTCTGACATTTTAGTTGGTCTAGATGGTTCTGATACGTTTAGCTGGGATTTCGAAGCGTTAAGCTCAGTCAACGCAGATACAATTAAAGATTTTGAACTAGGCGAAGATATTATCGACCTTTCTGAGTTATTCAGTTCAGGTGAAACAATGGACGATATTTTAAGCTCTGTTGTATCAGATGATGGAGACGTAATATTAACCGTAGATGCGTCAAGAGGTGATAGTTCCGCAAGTCAAGAAATTAGACTAGAGGGGTTAGCAGAGCAGGCAAACTATCTAGATGCTAATGCCGGTGAGATCAGCGGTGATCAGTTATCTCGTTTACTCAATGATATAACTAACACAACACCATAAATAACAAAGAGGGCAAATTAGCCCTCTTTTTGTTTGACAACAATAAATGCTCCATTCTCATTATTGAGACGGTCATATTTAGTGCCTCTATTGTTTTAAATATTAGAACGTTATGAGTTTGGTGCAAGTTATTGGCTTTGATTTTCTTGCCAGTTTCATTTTCTGGGAATAACGCGCTGTCAAAATAGTCAATAATTATAGCTGAGAACCTGTACTTGATAATGGACGGTGATGGCTATGAGCTATGATGGATTGGCAGCAATCGCTAAGCTAGCAGCAGGGCAAGCTATTGTAATAGATGCCTCTGGTAACGCACGAATTCTAAACCCGGGAGAGTCGCTCAACCCAAATGAAGTAATCATTGAGCAAGGTCCTGAACAATCGGCACAAGCGACGTTATCCAGCAGTGATGGAACGCAAGTGAATATCACTGATGATGTAAACCAAGTTTTAGAGGCGATCGAGCAAGGGCAAGACCCTGCTGAACTAAGCGAAGAGCTAGATCCTGGGGCAGGTAGTGAAGATACATCGAGCGGCACTCTGCTCGATACGGTTTTTCGTAGTGGTGATGAAACGATAGCTGCTACGTTGTTTGAAACTCAAGGTTTCGAGCGTCTTGGTTTATCGACGACACAGCAAGGTGTACTGCTTGATATCTTCCGAGAGTTTTCGTCTATAGCTTCAATTCTTTCCCCAAATACTCCGCCACTATCTGAAGACTTTACTGTTTTACTAGATAGTGATGGTCTTGCTAGCGTGCGATTTAATAGTCCGGTTGCTAGTGAAGATCACATTTCCGACTTAGAAGATGACGCTGTAAATACACCACTATCTGTTGTGATCACCTCACTTCCAAAGTCCGGCACATTACTCTATGACGGTGAGCCTGTTACTGAAGATATGCTTACTTTGTTTGACGATGGTGGTGCGCCAATTGGAGAGCTGCAAAAATTCGATCCTGAGCTTTTTAGTTATCAAAACGACCAGCAATCTACCGGCTTCATCCTTGGGGTGAAAGAAGAGCCAGAGGGTCGAGAGGGTGATGAGAGCACCACCGCCTTTTTAAACTGGGGTGAAGCCACAGACGACCCCAATATTCGAGTGCTTAACTTTACCGATGAAAATGATGATGTCGTCGACCAAATATTTATAACAACTAGCGGCAGTGTCCCTACACAATATTATGGCGATAAAAACCACATCGGATATGGATTAGGTGTGGGAGATGGTAATGGTATTAACCAAGGCGAGACGATTAATATCGATTTGAGCCAACGTCCAGCAGGCTCACTCACATTGGGACTTGATGGCATGGGCGGGTGGTTTGAAGAAGGTCACCCGAAAGAGACTAAAGTCGTTATCCGAGTAACGTTAGATGATGGCTCCGTGATTGAGCAGTTAGTCACTAAGACGACGTCAGGTAACGCTGAGTTATTCAAAGAAATTACCATTGATGTCCCGCCTTCATCTGATGCCTCCATTACCAATGTAGAATTGAGTACCGAGGGCCCCGGCAATTGGGAGCTACGTTATTTAGAAACTAACGTACCGGATGATTCTTTTGATTACCGTGCGGTAGATAGTGACAATAATGTAAGTGAAGAAAGTACGGTAACACTTGGTTTACCTGATAACAATCCACCAGTTGCGATAGATGACCCCGAGGGCTTTAGTGTTGCATACGGTAGCTTCAACGAGGGCTCTTGGGAATATAATGAGGGTGAGATAGAAGCTGCTTATGATGGTCAGTCTCAGCAAATCTCAGGCGATGGCTTAAAACGTGGTGTAAGCGGAGATGAAAATGGCGGTCCTGCCAATCAGATCCAATTTAATCGTGAAGAAGGGATTTCTGAGCAGTTTATATTTAACTTAGAAAAGCCAGCAACCGAGTTCAGCTTTACTTTTTCCAACTTGTTTAAAAATGAAGGCGGACAAGGCAATCATGAGCAAGGTAAGTGGGTGGCTTACTTGGGAAATACAGCTGTCGCAAGCGCAATGTTTATTGCTAATGATGGCAGTAATCAAGGGAACTACAGCTTCTCCGGTGATGTTGCCTTTGACCGAGTGGTGTTTGAGGCAGTGGATTTTGTTAATGAGCCAGCAAGAGGTACGGACTCTTCTGATTACTTCTTAACGGGCTTTACTGCATCTGGTTCAGGAGCTTATGCCGCGAATCAAGGTGAAGTACTACAAATCCCAATAGAGGAGTTACTAGGAAACGATTTTGACCCTGACTCGGACGCAATCCGCTTTACTCATGTTTCTGAAGTGAACAATGCTCAAATTTGGGTGGAAGATGGCATCGTCTACGTTGATTTAGATGATGATTTCTCGGGACCGACAACCTTTGACTATGAGATCACCGATGACAAAGGCGGCTTCTCTGAAGCGACCGTTAGTATCATTGTTAATCCTGAACCGGTTGAGCCTTGTGTTCATTGCATTTACTTACAAGATGACGCAGTGGTTGAAGGGGATAATTTGGTATTCCGTGTTGAGTTGAACACCGGGGTATTAAGTGCGGCAGAGTTTGCCATTCTGATTGGATTACCGAGTGATCAAGCAACGCTAGACGATGTAGATCTAAGCAGCGCTCAATTTACACACGGCGTAACTTATAATCCGATCTCACAAACGGTTACAGTTCCGGTCGGAGTGAGTGAGTTTTCGGTGGTATTACCGACGTTGGTTGATGAACTAGATGAAGGTGTCGAAGATATTACACTGATGATAGGAGGCATCACTTCGACAGGGGATATTGTTGATGTTTTGATTGAACAAGAGGAAGATTCAATCATTTCGTATCATGATTTCGACCAGATAGATGTTGGTAACAAATGGAGTTATCTTGATGTTGAAAACCTCAATACGGCCAATACCCAAGCGGGAATAGCTGATGGAGCAGAGGGTGTCTGGGGAACTGACAATAAGAATGACATTATAGAAGTCGGACATGAACCCATTTATCGAGGTAATTTAGCTGATGATAAGAACAACCAAGTGTTCGAATTGGAGGCTCGCCGAGGTGACAACCAACTCTATACGGAAATTTCTAATGCTCGTGAAGGGCAGTTCTATACACTAGCCTTCGATGTTGCCCGCCGGGGGTATCGCTACTCACCGATGGCAATTTTCTTAGAGTCTTCTGATGGTATATCAAGGGAGCTTTTGTACACCTACGACCAAGATAAAGACTGGACATCCGAAATTATACATTTCCAAACCAGCGGTAGTGGTGATTATCGAGTGGTGTTTGAGTCAGAGGATTCAGATAGCTATGGTGCGTTACTTGATAATATCAAGCTTGAAACACTGAATAACGTTGGTGTAGAAGACGGCTTTTTCCCAATCAACAATATCACCGTTGCTTTAGCCGGTAACGAACTGTCGTTAGATCAGCTTAAAGTAAAACTGGATGTCAGTGAACTCCCGGAAGGTACGCAATACAAGCTAGGTAATGATGAACTAAGCGTGGACAACAAGGGTTCTATTGATGTTAGCGATTATCAAGGTGATTTATCTGGGCTATCGTTAAACGTGGCTGAGCCTGGCAACTATACGTTCAATGTTGTTGTACTAACAGCCGATAATACAGAAGTCAAAACGAGCCCAGTGGATATCACAGTGTTACCTGAGGGGTCATTACTGCAACAAGGCAGTGAATCTATTGATACCCTGGGAGCAAGCCTTGGTGATGAAATTCTATTTGGTTTGGGCGGCGGTGATACGTTTGTTTGGCAAGCTGAGGATTTCGATGGAGGTACTGACGTTATCGGCGACTTTACCATTGGAGAGGATTCTATTGACCTTAGCGATCTGTTAGAACCGGGTGAAACCATTGATGATATTCTCGAAAATGTTATCGCCGAAGTAAACGATAATGATGTTACTTTGACGATAAATAAGGGTGGTCAGTCACAGTCGATTCAAATTAACAATATCGCAGATCAGCTAGGAAATAATCCTATCAGTGAGCAACTTGCTTTAATCATTACTGACCCAAATAATAACGGGTAAATGAAGTATTCGTTGGTCAATTGCCCGCCGATAGCTGGACTACCATCTATCGGCGGCTTTTTATTATTAAGCCGAGGTTTTGTACATCGCGACTTCTTTATCCATGTCTGAAGCTTGTAGCGCTACCTGGTCGACTTCGACTAAGCAATGCTTCGCTGACTGGGTATTGTTGTCTGAAATGGTGTTTAGCTCGGTGATCGAGTCGCTAACTTGGGTCATAACCACACCTTGTTCTTCAATTGCTGAAGCGATGCGCTCTGAATTGGCTTGAATACCCTGCATATCTGACAATATTTGTGCAAGGCTCATGTCGAGTTTTTCTGACCCAGCGAGCGTTTGTTTGCCCTGATTGTTGCACTCTTCAATGTCACTCATTGCTGTCGTCATCTGATTTTGGATAGCAGTAACAACGTTGGTGATTTCTGTTGTCGATTGGTGAGTTCGACTTGCAAGAGCGCGTACTTCATCCGCTACTACCGCAAAACCACGCCCTTGCTCACCAGCACGCGCTGCTTCAATAGCTGCGTTCAATGCCAGTAAGTTCGTCTGCTCAGCGATTTCTTGAATAATATTGACCGCATCGCCAATTTTATCGACATGGTGATTTAGTGAGCTAATTGACGTTTGGCTACCTGAAAGGCGCTCTGAAAGTTGGGTTATATTGTCGATGGTATCAACGACAACATTACGTCCATCGTCGGCGTTAATACTTGCTTGCTGAACACCTTCCGCCGCGACAGAAGTGCTCTCCGATATCTCGCGGATTGTCGCAACCATTTCTTGTACGGAAGTCGCCATATGCGTGGTATGTTCTGCTTGCACTTGGAATTGCGAGATCACGGATTCCAGCTCGTTGTGCATGTTAGAGGTACTGTCATAAAGACCATGAGCTTTGTTCTTAGTGTTGGAAAGCAGGCTTTCTAGCTTTTCGAGTAATTGATTAAAGTAGCGACCAAGATCGGTAAGCTCATCATTACCAGTTAAGTTTGCACGCAGTGATATATCATTGTTATCCGATATATCTCGGATCACTCGTAAAAGTGACTCAATTTTGCTCATGATTGAACGAGCAATTTGCGCGATCAATACAATGATGATAATTGCGACAACGCCGCTCAAACTGTTCTTTATTATGGCTAACTGCTTAATTTCGTCGTTTGCTTGTTGGTTCAAAGATTGCGAAAATTGGCTGAACTGTTTTTCAACTGCATGCGAAGCTTGTCGAGCTTCACCTAGCAAGCCTTGATCATAACGTAAACCTATTACTTTCTTCTGATCGAACAAACGTTTTGCTGCATCGACAATTATCGGGTCTTTGCTAGCGAGTAACTGGGGCTCAAACTTTCCGGATTTAAGTTGACTATCAAAGGCGATCAAGTTGATTAACTGTTGATTTGAAAATGAACTTTTTCGTTCAGTAACTAGTTTGTTGTACTCACCAAGTAATCCCTCAGAAGGTGTTAAGCCGTAGACGCTATAAGATTGGGCGAGATTCTCAAATGCAGTATTGTACAGAGCTATGTCACTCTTTAACCTTGCGCTGCTTGGTAAGTTATGTGAGGTGAGAATATTGGCTAACTCAGATTCTACCTCGAGAAATGTCGCCATATTGTCTTGAAATTTATCCAAATACTTTAAGTCTTCGCGTAGCAAAAAGTCTTTTTCATTGCGTCTGAGGTTAAGAAGACGAATTTCCAAGTCTTTAGTCAGTTGCGTTGCGTGATTTAGTTCGTCTGTGGTTTGGGTTAAGTGAGCGCTTGTTCCCAAAAGTGAGGTGATACCTACAATTGCAACTGCGCCAAGTAAGTATAATTTTGTTTTTATTTTCATAATGTCTTCCAATCTTTGACTGACGGGAAACTGATGTTGTTATGCTGTAATATTTGTTATGAAAATCATTATGTAATAAAAGTGTAACGAAAGGAAGTGAATGATAATAATATGCGCTTAGAATCACATGGAGTTGTAGCATTGGAAAATATTCAACACTATCATGCATTTATTTTCGACATGGATGGAACTTTACTCGATACCATGCCGACACATCTTCAGGCGTGGTATGAAACCGCGCGAGTTTACGGGTTTCCGTTTGATATAGATTGGGTACACAGTCTAGGAGGCATGCCAAGTAGGAAAATCCTTGAACAAATCAATCTACGTTACGATTTGTCGATAGATTGCGATGAAGCATCGGAGTATAAAATGGACTGTTTTCGCAAGATGTCTGACAATATTCAACCAATTCAAATAACGCTTGATATCTTGAACCAGTTTTACCGGACTAAGCGGATTGCCATTGGTACCGGTAGCCAAAGTCATAGCGCTGAGCGTTTAATCCGTGCGTCTGGCTTAGAAGACAAAATCGAAGTGATCGTCGGCGCTGATCACGTAGAGAATCATAAGCCTAATCCTGATACCTTTTTGCTCGCCGCTGAAAAATTAGGCGTTGAGGCGAAAAACTGTTTGGTATTTGAAGATACCGAAATAGGCTTAAAGGCTGCTCACTCAGCTGGGATGGATTGTATGCTATTAAGCGAGCAACAGTTACAGCTGTTTCCATATGAGATAAAAAAATAAGCCGCTATAGCGGCTTATTTTCTAATTATCGATCCCAGTAGGCTTCTTCGAGACTATCTTCACGCTCTGGTAAAGCACTTGATAGGCGAGGAGAGTGCTGGGTAAGAACCTCATAACTCACGCGGTTTGCATACTTACAGATTTGCGAAAGCGATGAGTAGGTTAAGTATGAACGGTCATGCTTGGTAGAACCAGGAACAGTAACGACATGGAAACTGTTCGCCGCAATATCGTGTAGCAAAGCGGAAAGTGCAGCATCACCTGCGCCGTTAGTGTTCTTAATCTCAATTGGACCACCTAGGTAAGGACCAATATGAGAGTAGACCTTCTGCGGAGTGTCACAATCTTCTTTGCGCATTGCACGGCTAAACTCAAAGCGATTGAATTCACAAATAACACCGTGCTGAAGCATGTGGTCAGTTTCGCGAAGTGTCTCAACATCGCTGTAACCCGCCATGTATAAACCATTAGGACCTGCGGTGCAAAGAACCAGATCCACCCACTCTAGAGCACGGTCTGCCGCTTGAAGGGGATCACAAATACCAGTTAGAGCTTCGCCTTCTTCTTCGTTCATTGCAACGATGGTGATGTTCTCTCGTAGGTATTCTTGCCACCATTCAGCATTGCCTTCGATCACCCATTTAGTTCCAAGAGTAAGTACGACAGGAACATTCTTCGATTTCGCAATTTCAATTGCACGCGCTACTGCTTTAGGCATTGGGTCTTCTGGTTTACCACGCATTAAGTAAGAAGAAACAACCAACGCCGAAGCTTTATCAAATACGCTCTCAGGAATGCTTTCTGGATGAAGTTGGTTCATGTGACCTTCATTGATTGCGAAAGTACGCTCACCATCTTCGGTAATTAACGTATAGCAACGACCGATAGGACCTTCAACCATCTGTAGGTGGTTTAGATTCATGCGCGCAGAAGTACGACACAGGTAGCGGTATGCAAAAGAGCCTACTTCGATATTGCGTGACATTACACCAAGTAATACTGACTTACTGTCTGCCAACACAGAGTAGTTATGTAGTGTATTACCAATGGTATCACCAGGATATTGGTGAGTAATCAAGCCACGTTCAACAAGCTCAACGTAAAGAGCATCAGCCTTGCTTTCTTCAAGTACAAGAGAATGACCTTTACTCAAGTCGTACTTGGCAAGAAACTCATCATCAACACGAGCTTCGATATCGACGATAGTTTGTCCCACACCAACGATGATTGGTCGGTATAACTTAGAAGGTTGCTTCGCTTGGTTTACCAATGGATCACGAGCGTGAGTTGGGAAATAGTGCTTCGATTTGCGCTGGCCTGGAAATTTCATGGTCTAAGGGGTGCTAAAAATTTTCTGCATCATATCACATTGATGATAGATTCCTTTCATCAAAATTTCACTAAAACGTGCGTCATCATGTTGATTGATACAATTTTGAGCGATAACGAAGTGGGTTAAGTTTTGCAAAGAGCACTTTACACTCAAGTGATGCTATCTAAGCCACAAGTTTGCTTTGGCTGAAAGTGTAAATCTAGAGTGATGTAACTTAAGCGATAAAAGAAAGCCGCTCTAAGAGCGGCTGGTGTTTAATTTGTTTCTGGTTTGACAACGTATGCTTTTGTGCCCCATAGCGGAACGGTAGATAAGCTATGTTTGAAGCTGCCATCAGTCTCTTTTGTTGTGTAAGAAAGGTAGAGTAGCGTCTGGTTTTCCGCATCGTAAATACGGCGAACTTTCATTGACTTGAAAAAGATACTTTTGGATTTCTTAAAAACAACTTCTCCAGATTTACTCTTGTCAATTTGAGCAATCATCTCAGGAGTGATATCACCAGTTTGACGACAAGATATTGAGCTATCGCTTGGATCTGCAAGGCTAAGGTCTGCTTCAATAGATGCGATATGGCATGTCACCCCAGTAACAACATCATCTTTTAGATTTTCAATTTTGATGTCTTTTAAGGTAAACATTCCCAATGAAACATCGCCAACTTCATTGTCAGAACAACCAGTAATCAAACCAGTAAGTAAGACAGCTGCGAGCAGTTTTTTCATCATTTATCCTTTCGAACGGTGAAACTTGAATTAGTAAGAGGTTGTGAAACGCCACTGTGGCTGGTTGGTTGCGCTTAATCGCGCTAACTAGACTTAAGTGGTGGACCATGGCTGCTTGTCGCTGAATTGGTAAGCAAAGCAGCAGTTACGTTTCTAGATTATACAAAATGTAATCTTTAGCATAGGTCTATTAGCTAATTATTAACAAGCGCGCGAACAGAGTCGTTGAAAAGCTTGTATTCAACGCTAGAGGTGATTAAGCTTCGAAAAGTGTATTTTATATGGCTGACACCAATGTCTCATCAGGTCCCACAAATTGCAGCAACCAAAAATCAATGGCTATATCAACAAGTTGATGTTGAGTTTCCAACTAAAGAGAGTTTAGAAGGTCTCAAGATCTACAAGTCATGGGTTGATGAGCGCAAATACGTCAAATTTGATAAGGATTCTAAGCCCTCAGACGCTAACCCGTTTGAATCAAATGACATCTATTTGGTTGATTTCCATCGACTCACCGTCATGTTTGCATTGCTGCAATCTAAACGATGGGAGCAAGAGACGGATCAGCAGATGATCATTGAGTTTCTCACACAGATTATTTACTCCGAGCCGTGCCAACTATTTCTAGGTTTTAGAGATGGCGAACCAGTCGCAGCAGCAATCGTGACGTTATCAAACGCTGAGTTGTTGGTTTCTGATCTCTACGTAGATCCAAGTGTAAATCAAAACAGTTTTGTTTGTGCTTTGATAGAGAAGGTTACGCAATCGACAGAAATGCCTCTCAATAGTGACGCTTATCTTGAAATCTAACCATAGTTTCAACTAAGCAGAGTTCGGTATGGTATTGTTTGTTCAGATAATTACGAACATTACCATACGGCTGTGAAATCACTTTTAAATATCCCGCTCATAGTATTGGCACTGTTTTGTGGTGAAGTGAACGCAAAGCAGTGGCATAGTAAAAATATCCTTATCATCCATTCATACTCGCCTTCATATCGTTGGACCGCAGATCTACAGGATGGTATTGAACAAGCACTTAAGCAGTCAGACTCTCTGTATAAACTGTCGATAGAATATCTAGACAGTAAACGTATCGCTCACGCCAATTACCATCAAGAGTTTAAGCAGTATTTCATTGCTAAATATCGTAATCACCAGTTTGATGCGGTGCTCGTTTCTGATGACAATGCTTTAGAACTAATCCAAGATTGGGATGATTTTCCGTTAGAAGGTCTGCCGATCATTGCTGGCGGGATCAATAACCTTGAGGCGAATCTCGACTCATTGACAGCCGATTCACACATCATATTTGAACAAGATCCCATAGATGAAACACTCGAGCTAATTACCACAATCCAACCAAACATTAAGACACTCTATTACGTTGCTGATCGTACAAAAACCTCTGAATATATTCATCAAGCGGTTGTTCGAGCGCTTGAAAACGAACCTTCTGTAGCTTTGGCAGAAATTCGCGATTTGCCTTTGTCCCAAGCCGCGCAGTCTTTGCAAAATATCTCCCCCAATGATGCGGTGCTACTAACCCATTACAATACGGAAACAGAACAGGGGGTTTACCATGGATACAACTATTTAGCGCACCAGTTTGCAAGCAATAGTGCCGCGCCCGTGTTTGTCTTTTGGGAGTTCTTTATTACCGATGGTGTGTTCGGTGGCTATGTTCATCGCTCTACTCACATCGGTACGCAGATGGCAGTTGCACTGGCTAAGTTTTTGCCGATTAAATTTAGTGATGAACTCGATATAGAGCGCATAGAACAAACGGTAGTCGATCATCAAGCGCTATCACGGTTTAATATTAAACCTGCCGATCTGCCAGATGAAACGGTTTACCTCAATCAGCCGCAAAGTTATTTAAAGCAAAACTGGCAGATTGTCAGTATCGGGCTTTCCATCTTCTTTTGCATGGCTTTGGTTATTGTTACCCAAGGGATCTATATTCGTCAGAAAAAGCGCATCAATAAGCAAAACAAGAAAATTGTACGATTGCAAAAAAGAACCTTGAAGAGCCAGAAGGACATGATCATGGTTCTTGGTGATGCGATTGAAACGCGATCAGGCGAAACTGGTCATCATGTTCGACGAGTCGCTCAGGTATCGGCTCTGCTAGGAAAACTCTATGGTTTAACTCACCGCGATGTCGAATTGCTGGAAATCGTCAGTCCCATGCATGATGTCGGTAAAATAGCGGTATCAGAATCGATCTTAGAAAAGCCAGGCAAGTTAACCGAGCAGGAGTGGGCATTAATGCAAACGCATACGTTACACGGTCACAGGTTGTTAAGCTCGGGTGATGGTCACATCTTTAAACTTGCCGCAACGGTCGCCTATCAACACCACGAGCGTTGGGATGGCAAAGGCTACCCTGAAGGCTTAGCTGGGGAAGATATTCATATTTTTGCCAGAATAACGGCAGTGGCTGATGTGTTTGATGCGCTTTTGAGTGAGCGTTGCTATAAGAAAGCATGGACAATCGATCAAGTCATCGAGTTGTTCAATCAAGAGCAAGGTAAGCAGTTTGACCCACAATTAACAGCGCTGTTTTTACGACATATAGATAAATTTATAGAAATAAGAAATGCGTCGCCTGATAAATAAATACGGACTTATGCAGTTGTTATATTTCAAAAGTGACATATACCCACATTTTAAAAATTTATCATGCTCAAGAGGTCGATTTGTTAACTCAAACCTTTCAGTTACGCAAAATCGTTTTAATATTTAGAGGGTAAAAATAATATATTCATTCTGAGGTAAGTTAGATGAATAAAACCAAATGTGTCATCTTTGATTGTGAAGGAACTCTTGTTGATAGTGAGGTTCTTTGCTGTCGCGCGCTCTCTTCGGTGTTTAGGAAATTTGGAGCAGAGCTCAGTGTTGAACAAGCGATGGAACACTTTGTTGGTGGTAAACTTGCCGATATTCTCACTGATACTAAAAAGAGGCTGGGCATAACCACATCTCTTGACGTACTTGAACCACAATACCGAATTATTTTACGCCAATTGTTCGAATCAGAACTTCGACCAATGCCTAAGGCGAAAGAGTTATTGGATCATTTAGAGCAAAACAATATTGAGTATTGTGTGGTGTCTAACGGACCACGAGATAAAGTTGAGCATGCACTTGAGTTGACAGGGCTACTGAACTACTTCTCTGGAAAAGTTTTTTCGGCTTTTGACACCAATAGCTGGAAGCCCGAACCTGATTCAATTCTCTATTCTGCGATGAATATGGGCTATTTGCCCGATGAGTGTATCTATATCGACGATACACCTAAGGGGCTTGAAGCTGGTGTACGAGCTGGTATAAGAACCTATCAAATTTCAGGCTTAAGTAAGGAATCTTATCCTGGAGTTAGGGGAACGATTCAGTGTTTGAGTGAAGTAACGCAGATAGTATAAAGACCCTGAAAAGGGTCTTTATCTTTAATGAGCTAACATTGAATGTGTTGAGATAATTGGTAGTGAAGACGTTGGTGTAAACGCTTGATGGGAAACGATATGGTTTACATTTTCAAAAAATGAACCACACTGAGCACACAAAAACGAACCTGATTCGGAAATCAGAAACTCGTCACAGTTACACAGTGGGCAGTGATCTATATCATCAATAGCAAATAACTTTTCTTTCACGTAGGCTCCTGCAGTAAGCGGAAATTATTGTTGTAGTGCAATTATTATTGTTAGCGTAATGTTAGTGCGTTTATTTATAGTTTAATTTAATGTGAGCTAAAGTGTCTTGGTGTTTGTGTACTTTAATTAAACTATGAGAGTTAACTCATGATCTTTGATTCAAAATCAAGCCTAGCACTGTTTTTTATCTGCACAGTAAAAATTGTGTCAATTAATTAAGAAAACAATCAATAATACACGCTCGCTTCCAAAACTCTCATACAATCGACTTAACAATCAATGGTCTACTTATGAATCAAAAATATTGTGTAGTGCTAACAACCACAAATAATGACGAAAACAAAAATCAGTTAATTAAAGCTATCCTAGAAGAACAGCTAGCGGCATGTATTCAAACAATGCCAATTGAAAGTCACTATGTATGGCACGGCGAACTGTGCTGCGATAATGAGACATTGTTAGTGATCAAGTCTAAGCAGTCTTGCTACAGTGAGCTTGAAAGAACCATTGTAGAAAACCATTGCTATGAAACCCCTCAAGTCATTCAGCTACCGTTTAGCGAGGGGTTTAATCCTTATTTAACTTGGCTCGAAGAAAATACGCGCCGCTGAAACACGAGTAGTGTTAGTGCTGATACCGCGCCTAATGTATCCATAAGCATATCTTTCTGCGCGTCCCATATATCGCCTTGAGAGCCTAAAAAGGCGATCCCTTCTTCACCACCGGCGATCACGGCATACCACCATTCGATAATTTCATACGCGGCGGCTAAAGACATAATTGAAAACAAACCAAACAACAAAGAGATAGACGGGGTTACCTTACATTTCTTAATCAAGTATTCAGCGATAGGGTATGCATAAAAACCAATTGAAAAATGCGCTACTCGATCAAAATGATTTCTATCAGCAGAGCCGATAAGTGAGTTGAACCAATCAAACGGAACCTCAGCAAAGGTATACTTTGAGCCGATGGTATGCAGACCAATCCAAATAAACATCAAAATATACGATGTTCTAGAAAATTCATGACTTTTCGACATCCACCAGATGATTCCGAGAGCCAAGACGACGGGAATGATTTCAGCAATCCATACAGCTCGAGATACAGGGTTGATTGCTGAGAAGGTGAACAGTAGTGAATACCCGAGTGTAAGCAGTAACAGCGTCTTAATATTTCTATTCGTAGTCATAATTTTGTTCCTAGTGCGTCTATTCCATTTTAGTCATTAGACTCTGGCAAAGAGTATACGATAATAAAACGGTGTTCAATTGTTATTTTGTACACTGTTTTATTAATCAAGAAGGATGATGACGAAAAGTAGGGCAGTTAAGTTAAAAAATGTGCGATTAGTTCAAAACAAAGAACTGCAAATAGCTATTCGAAAAACGAACAAAAAAGTAAAGTATCTGGACTAAACTAAAGTTAATACTTGTCGATTGTTCAGGATGTTATGCAGCAAAATTGTTGTCTTGCCAATATAGCTGAAATTGAAAACCCCTTACTGTGGCCAATACTTGAAGTATTGCGCCGTCAACCCACGGGATGGAAAGTACACACGCTTGCCAGCGAGCTTATTGACCTCGAGTTGATGCCTCAACTTGATGAGCGCGCAGATAAAGATTTATTCAAACGTAACTTTTTGATGATGAATGCGCTTTATCAACTGCAAGAAACACTGTATCCCGATCATTATGTTCAAGTCGAAGCGATGGATATCGCGTTGCTCAGTGGTTGGGGAAGGCGACTCGATTTGAGTGTTGAAAGTGTTGACCCACTGCGTGATTATTATACCCAATGGACAAATTACGAAGCCGAACATGGCGAAATTCGTCGACTGTTGGATGAATTTTGGACTCGTTATCGAGATTATGTTGGTAGTGAGAAGTTAAAAGTCGGCGATGTCACTCGAGATAAAGCACTACGAGTGTTTGAACTAGACGAAGGCGCGAGCGATATCGAGATCCGTAAACGCTGGCGAAAACTCGCACTAAAATGGCATCCTGATCGACAAAGTGGCAATACCGCACATTTTCGTCTGGTGTGTGAAGCATGGAATGTATTGCGAGCATAAAAGAAAAGCGCCCTTTGGCGCTTTTTGGTTATTAGTTGTTCGCTTTAAATTGTGTTTTTCTCATACGGCTCAGTGCAGCCATAACATCGAGCACACGTGGTTTGGCTAAGTCACCTTGGCTTGGCATTGACTCATACCACTTTTCGTTTAGCATCTGCGCAATCTCTTTTGCTGGGTTATTTGACCAGCCAGGTAGCTGCGCTAGTTGGAACCATAGCCAACCAATTGCATTTACTTCAGATGGTGATTCGATCTGCTCAAGTGCACTCAAATCGGTAAACTCTTTGCCGAAACGAAGCGAATCAACGCCTTTGGCTGAAACGCGGAATTTACCGTCGAGTAAAATCGTTTGCAACGCTGCGCGATTAAGTGAACGTGGTCTAAATGTCGCCAGCGACTCTTCACTTTCATTTACGCGCTGAGTTGGGTGCTGGGCGATAACTTGTTGCGCTTTCGCTGTTACGTCTACAGCCTGATAATCATGCATTTGGATCACCGTATCGGCTACATCCAAGTAATCACCAGAACCACCCATAACCACAATGGTTGAGATTTCCAATTCATCTCTTAATTGACCAATACGATCAACTAGCGGTGTGATTGGTTCATCACCTTTAGTTACCAAAGCTTGCATTCGCTCGTCACGAATCATGAAGTTGGTCGCTGAGGTGTCTTCATCAATAAGGATGCTTTCTACGCCACTTTCAATCGACTCTTGTAGCCAAGCAGCTTGAGACGTTGAGCCTGAGGCGTCTTGGGTTGAAAAGTCACATGTGTCTTTACCCATTGGCAAATGATTAATGTAGTTTGACAGGTTCAGATTGTGTACGCAGCGACCATCTTCAGCGCGAATTTTCATGCTCGCTTGATTAGTTACCACCAGCTCACGACCATCTCCTGGGATGTGATCGTAGATAGAACGTTCGATCGCAGTTAGCAGTGTCGATTTACCGTGGAAACCACCACCGACGATCAAAGTAATGCCCTTTGGAATACCCATACCGCGAACTTCACCTTGGTTTGGCGTTGTTAGCGTGACAGCTAAAGAGTCTGGGGTTGTAAAAGTGATTGCGTCTTTCATCGGTAAATCGCTGTTACCGGCAAGACGTGGCAGAACTGCGCCATCGCCAACAAAGGCGACTAGATTGTGCTCTTCAAGTTGTTGACGCAAAGCATGCTGATCTTCTACTACTTTGCAATGCTCGATTAAAGCTGACTTATCTAACTCGCGCTCGATCGTCGCACGGCGAATAAACTTCGGCAGATGGAAAGTTAAGATGTTAATCGCTTTTTTACCTAGCACAGAGCGACCTTCCGCAGGCAGATTCGCACGAAAACGTAGCTCGATACCTTGTTCGGTAAATAGTACTGAGGTTGAATCTAATACAGTTTGTCCGGTAAGCGCGATACTGATGTGAGCTTCGTGCTTAGCAAATTCAGCGAACTGGCGAGCAATGAAATCGCGAGCGGCCATTTGAAAAGCAGGAGAGGTCTCTTTTAACCATTCAAGTCCGGTTAATGACCATGGACGAATAGCACGCAATCTCGAAGCCGAAGCAAACGGGTCAGCTTGTACATAATCGATAAACAGAGTGAAGTCGGTAAAGTCATAGCTACCTTTGATTTGCTGGAAAGCTCGGTAATTCTGTTTCTCAATTTTTTTAAGAGTTGCGATCAGTTGATCCATGTTGAACTCACAGTTGACTGGTAAATTAGGCGGCGATTATAGGAATCGCGCGCCTTAGAGTAAAGGGGTAAGCTACTGAAAGGTTTGATTTACGTTCTCGGGCAAATGTTTACTCAGCAGACATATTTCAAATTCATCACACGGCATGGGGCGACCGTAGAAGAAACCTTGCCCGTATTCACACCCTTCGTTGATGATAAATTCCTCATGCTCAAGGGTTTCAATGCCCTCAACGGTAATCGACAAATCGAGCTTTTTCGCGATCTTGATAATGGATTGAACAATAGTTTTATCATGTTCATTACTGTCGAGTTGTTTGATAAAGCTCTTATCAACCTTAATCGCATCGAACGGGTATTTTTTCAAATAATCGAACGATGAATAGCCAGTTCCGAAATCATCAAGTGACAATGTCACGCCTAGTCTGTTTAATGAGTGCAAGGATTTATGTGCCACATTTTCATCAGCAATGAGCGTACTTTCAGTGATTTCTAACTCAAGGTACTCAGCAGGTAACTGATAAGCGACCAACAAGTCTTCAATCTGCTCGGCAAAATGAGGGTTTTTAAGTTGCACAGCTGAGATGTTGACCGCTATTTTAAAATCTTTGACCTTGTTAGCCCATTCTGATGCTTTGGCGATTGCTGAACGCAACACAAAATTACCAACCTCAAAGATTAAGCCATTTTGCTCAGCAACTTTGATAAGCGCTTCGTTAGAAATGTCACCCAACACAGGATGTCGCCAGCGCAGCAAAGCTTCGGCTCCCGTCCAACGATGCGTCTTAGGCGAGACTTTAGGTTGAAAATAGAGCAATAAGTCGTCGCTTCGTACCGCTTGCAGTAGGTAGCTTTCTAACTGATTTAAATCACTTTGTATCAGGGAAATAGATTCAGAATAACGGGTGTACTTGTGACCGGAATCTTTACATGATCGCATTGCTTCGCAGGCATGCTGTAGTAGTAAAGTGCCTGAGGTTGCGTCCTCAGTAGTGCTCACACCAACGTAACTATGCAGATGAAGCGCTTGTCCTTCAATCTCGAACTCAGAATGGCTAACATCGATTAACTGTTGAATAAATTGTTCGATATCTTCCTGCAAATGATTGGTTTCGATTAGAAAGACCAACTCTGTCGATGTTGGTCGCGCAGTTTGTAGGTGATACCGAGTTAGATAACCGAGCTTTTCGCGCAACTGCACTAAGATGCTTTCCCATACATTAAAACCGTATTTGCTTTGAATAAGCTTACCGTTACTAAAACCGATATGAACCGCACACGCAGCATATTGCGGGTGTTCTAACGTGATATCGACGGCTCTGGTTGCTTCAAACTCCAAACAGTTGCGATTAAGAAAACCAGTACCCAAGTCATGGCGTTGGTGGTAAAGAACCTTTTTTTCCGCAGCCCGTCGTTTGTCAATTTCTTGATTGAGTGAGAAGTTGAGGTCAACTAAATCTTTGGTACGGGTGCTGACTCGCGATTTAAGTTCGGCATTTAATAGCTTTAGTTGTTCATTTTGATAAAGAGTTGCTAGTTGTGCTTCGATTGACTCTTTAAAGCTATTTAGTAGAGCAACAGCAGTCGAAGAGATTTTGTTGGGTTTTGAATCCAAAACGCAGATAGTGCCGAATGCGCAACCATTTGGCCAGTTTATTGGAAAACCGCAGTAAGAAACCATGCCTAAAGCGATATCGGGGTTGTGGCACCAGTTAGGGTCAACCAATGCATTTTCAACCGAAAGTTGCTGTTGGTTCTCGATAACATACTCACAATACAAACCTTGACCTAGATTCTCACTGTCGCCGGGAGAATAGGGATGTTCACAATTGTTGTTGCTAGAAAAAACTTCGATAGAGTTCGGGTGAATACGCATGATAAGTGCAGAAGGCACTGGGATAAGTTGAGCCATCAAATTGACAATCACTTGCCAATTCTCGCTCATACTCTCAGGAATAACTAATTCGCTTGTATTGATTTTTGACATAAAAATCATCCCTTGGTGGCTAAGAGCCTAAAATGAGGCATCCAATGCCTCTATAAATATAATAGTAGGAAACTTCGTTCTTGTTTGTACGCGAGTGTAACAAGTTAAGCCTCCCCGTGGGTGAGGAGGCTTATCGTGAATAATGTTAATTCTCAATATTGAGATAAAAGGGAGGGAGGATTTAGTCAGCCGTGTTAAGGGATGCGATCAAAGCTTCTAAATCAACGTCAGCGCTATAATCAACATCTGGCAATTCAAAGCCATTTAACTGCATAAATTCTTGTTTGATACCAGCATAATCTGCAGCGTCGATAAAATTGCTCTGATTCATTTTCGCAACGATTTCAGCAACTTGCTGTTGTGTGTCTGGGTCTAGCTCTAAATCGTCAATACGAATCAGTCGCTCGCCGTCAACAGGCACTTTATCAACACCGTAAAGTTTCGTACTGAACAAACGCTGCATTTGCTCGATACAACCTTCGTGCGTGCCTTTTTCTTTCATTACTTGGTACAACGCCATCAGGTAAGGGGTTAAACCAGGAATAAAAACGCTCGCTTTGGTAACGAGTGCTTTACACACCGAGGCATAGGCACCACCAGAAAAATTAGCTAGTTTGAGGTTTAAAGAGTGACTGGTTTGATGTAAATCGACTTTCGCTCTACCGAGAGTGCCATCTAAGTATATCGGGTGGGTAAGCTCAGGACCGATATAAGAGAATGCAATGGTTTTGCAGCCTTTAGCAATTGATTCAGCATTGATTAAAGCATCCACCCAAGCTTCCCAGTCATCGCCACCCATTACTTTCAGGGTGCCTTCAATCTCAGCGTCTGTCGCAGGCTCAAGTACAGATTCAAACCATTGATCATGTTCAAATGAGACAGAAGCCCCAGAGACCGCTTCACCAATCGGTTTAATTGCTGAACGCCATTGATCACCTGTCGCATAATTTGGTCTCAAACCACTGGCGACACTGTAAATTACCAGGTCAACTTCACCTTCAAAGTAAGTTTCAACTGCCTCGATTACTTCTTCTTTAGTCTGTGGTGAAAAAGCATCGGCTTGAATGTTGATGGCTAAACGACCTTCCGCTTGCGCAAATTGCTTAAAATAGAGATTGTTGTAGAACCCTGCGCTTCCAACGCCTTTGTCCGAAGGACCACGTTCAAAAGAGACACCGATCGTATCAGCATTTGCACCACCAAAGGTCAGCGCGATACGCGCTGCTAAGCCAAAACCTGACGATGCACCAATAATAAGAATGCGTTTAGGACCCTGTTTGATCGGAACGGCTTTTTTAACGTAATCAATCTGTTGAAGGATTGCCTTTTCACAACCTAGTGGATGCGCACTCCGTGCCACCACGCCCGATATTTCTGGTTTAATTATCATTGTTTTCTCCAAAACCAACAGGTCAAAGAACTAACTTAACGTAAACCTAAGTAAATTTTATTGAGCTATGGCAATTAGAGGTGATTAATTAACTGTTTAGAAACAAATTCTGCTATCCAAGGCTGTGCGTCCGGTGTTGGATGGAGCCCATCAGACATCATCCATTCAGGGTTGTCGCGCATGATGGGTTCGAGCATAAAAGGCACTAATGCCACGTTGTGCTGATCGGCTACTTTAGGGTAGACAGCAGAAAAGGCTTGCGTGTAACGCTTACCATAGTTTGGTAACACATGGATTTGCATTAAAAAAGGCGTGGCGTTTGCAGCTTTGATTTGGTTAATGATAGTGCTCAAATTGCTTTCGATAACGTTGGGCGGAAAACCGCGTAGTCCATCATTGGCGCCAAGTTCAATCAGTACCCAAGTTGGGTTATGTTCTGAGAGCAATTGTGGTAAACGAGCCAAGCCGTTGCCGGTAGTATCACCGGAAATACTGCCATTAATGACCGTGATAGGCTTACCGTTATCAGCCATCACATTTGGTAATAAACTAGGCCAAGCTTTTTCAATCGGCATTTGATAGCCTGCACTTAAGCTGTCTCCAAGGACAAGTAACTTTGTTGCAGAAGCAGGATTAACAATAAACAAGGCGAGTAGTAAGGGAAGAAGTCGTATCATGCAAACATCCGTAATTAAAGCAACGTCTCTATTTAAGACAGTTTCCACCAATCAAGAAAAATTAACAATCCTAAAAGGAATAAACCTCGAGATCGAGGCAGGAGAAAGTGTCGCGATCGTTGGCACCTCTGGTGCTGGCAAGTCAACCTTAATGACGTTACTGGCGGGTTTAGATACCCCCACTGAAGGTGATGTAATGCTGCTCGGCAATGAGTTGTCTAAGCTCGATGATGAAGCACGCGCCAAAATCCGTAGTGAATCCGTTGGATTTGTTTTTCAGAGCTTTTTATTGATCCCAAGTTTGTCAGCATTAGATAACGTTACCTTGCCTTGTCTATTAAAAGGAGAGAGTGAAAACGTTGAGCGCGCTAAGCAACTTTTGGATTCCGTTGGACTTGGACACAGATTACATCATTCTCCTGCACAATTATCAGGTGGTGAACAGCAGCGTGTCGCGCTTGCTCGTGCGTTTATGATTGAACCTAAGATTCTTTTTGCCGATGAGCCGACAGGGAATCTTGACCAGAAGACTGCTTCAAAAGTGATTGAGCTTTTGTTTGAACTCAACAAAAAACACGGTACCACACTGGTTCTTGTTACTCATGATATGTCGTTAGCTTCTAAGTGCGACCGAACCTTGACCATCCATGCAGGTCAAGTGGAGGAACAATAATGGCAAGGATCAGTAAAACAGCGCTCAACCGCTATTTGTTCAATTGGAGCTTAGGGGAGATCCGCCATGGTCAACTTTGGCCGGTCTCAGTCGCTCTTACCCTGATCATTGCGTCTATTTTTGCCTTAACTGCGCTGACCGAACGCATGGAACAGGTAATCGTTAAACAGGGCAAAGAAGCGTTAACAGCAGACAGTGTTTACACTTCATCAAATCCTATTCCTCAAACACTACTTAATAGCATCAGCACACAAAAGCTTGATACTTCTACCATGGTTCGTTTTGCAACCATGGCGTTTAGTGATTCTGAGATGAAGCTTATTACGGTTAAAGCTGTACCGAGTAATTACCCGCTGCAAGGGCAACTAAAGCTTTTGCGCGATGACCAGCAGTTAACATCGGTTGAGCCGAATCAGCTCTGGCTTGATGAGAGGTTATTTAACCAACTGAAGGTTAAGCAGGGTGACCCTGTCACGATTGGCGATGCTGACTTTGTTGTTTCAGGCAAAATTGTTGAAGAACCAGGATTGAGTTTTAATCCATTTCAGCAAATGCCTTCAGCTTATATCCACAGCGGTGATTTAGAGAAGACCGGGGCAGTGCAGTTAGGCAGTCGAGTGCGTTACAACTTGTACATTAACGGCAGCGAGCAGCAAATCGAAGCACTCAAGGATAGCGTAGAACTGACACCAAGCGATTCTTGGCGCGATCAAAATAGTGCCAGTCGTACCAATGAGATGTTCCAACGCACGCAACAGTATCTATCTCTTACCGTTGCGATTGTCGTCATCATGGCAGCAACTACTCTGGTTCTTACTTGTCAGCACTACTTGACCACAAGACAGAAAACCATCGCGATGCTTAAAAGTCTTGGCGCTAGTAAAACATGGCTCGTTCGCTGGTTAGCGATTCAAATCGCTATTTTGTTTTTGATAGCTTCGGTCGTGGGTAGTCTGGTTGGCGTTGGTTTAGAGTATCTTCTGCGAATTCCCTTGGTCGATTTACTGCCGAGTCCATTACCGTCATACGGAGTTATGCCAGCAATCATTGCGATAGGTACCAGTTTGCTGATTGCCATTCCCGCTTTAGGGATCCCATTTATTCACCTGCTGAACGTCAGTGCCGTCAATGTGATGCAGCCGCAATTAGGCAAACGAAACTTTACATCCTATGCGCTAGTCCTCGTGCCTATATTGCCAATGCTTTGGGTATACAGTGGCAATGTGTTGGTTTGGTTAGTTCTTTTAGGCATGTTGGTACTATTTGTTGTTCTTGGCGTTGTCAGCGTTATTACGACGCGCGTTATGGCAAAGCTGCCGCTTTCAACTGAGTTTAAACTGGCATTAAGTCGTATCAATCGTTCTTCGGTTGCCACCGCGGTGCAATTTGGTGCTTTAGCACTCTCGTTAATGTTACTCGCGGTTATGTGGCTGGTAAGAACCGACCTTTTGTCAGATTGGCAACGAACACTCCCTGCAGATGCGCCTAATGCCTTTGCTCTAAATATTTCACCTTATGAACACGAAGCGTATCTAGCTCAGTTAGATAACGCAGGTATCGAGCGTAGCGATGCTTATCCAATTATTCGGGGGCGTGTCGCAACGATCAACGGACAAGAGGCAAAAGTTTATTCTCAAGGAGGTAACGATAATGATGCCTTGCGGCGCGAAATTAACTTCACCTTCGCTGATGCTATTCCAGCCCACAACGAATTACTCTCTGGTGACTGGCAAAGCTCAGGAGGCGTCTCGGTAGAAAAAGAGGTGGCTGAAGATTTGGCAATCGAGGTGGGAGACTCGCTGAGTTTTGTCATCAATAGCCAAGAAGTGACTGCTCGCGTTGATTCGATCCGCCACGTTGAGTGGCGAGATATGAAGCCAAACTTCTACTTTATCTTTACACCTGATGTTTTGGCCCAGATCCCGGCAACGTATTTGGTAAGTTTTCGCATTGATAAGCAACATGACCAGTTGTTAAACGATTTATCACGCCAACATCCCACGGTTAGCTTGATGGATATTCGCGTGATGGGAGCGAAGATACAGGAGCTGATCAAACAAATCGTTTGGGCAGTTACATTATTAGCCGCCCTGAGCGTGGTTGCTGGTGCGGTACTTATCTTTACTCTGCTGCGTTTGAGCTTAGGTCAGAGACAAAGTGAGATTCAACTTTATCGCACATTAGGGGCGAGTAGAAAACGCGTTGTGCGCACCATCTGGGCCGAATATGGCGTGATGGCGATTGTGGCTGGCGCGATTGCGGTAATTGGTGCTGAAATGGTGGTCGGCGCGATCATGAGTGTTGGATTTGATTTAGAAAGTCGCTTGCATTATCCACTGTGGATCTTGTTACCACTACTGGCTTTTTGCACACTTGCTGTCGTTGTGAACAGTTTAATAAAACGCTTGTTAATGCCTGTAAATAAAGACTTTAGCTAATATCGTGTACGCTAAATTATTCACTTACCCACAGAACTTGTGGATAAAGTTTGGGATAACTTAAAGCGCATTTTATTGCGCAAACGCGCTAAGCCAATAAAAACCGCGTTTTGCGCAAAGTTATTATGCACACAGATAGATTTTTGGAAATCTATTGAAAATGCGTCAAGCTTTTTTTGTGTTTTTTTATGATGAAAATAAGTCGAAATCGCCTTGTAAAAAATGTGATTTTCTTAACAGCCCAAAGACATTAAAATGTCGTTAGAAATAATGAATTACGCATACAAATGACCCAAAATATTGATCAAACATCGAGCACTAGAGTCGCTGTGGTAGGTGGTGGGATCGCTGGTGCTACCGCAGCACTGCATTTAGCAGAGTTGGGTATAAAGGTTGATCTGATAGAGAAAAAGGATAGCTTAGTTAGCGGTCCACCGATTTGCCATCTTCATGCTGGTGGTAATCTATATCGAGAGATCTCTGTTGAGCAATGCTTAGACTTATTACACCAGTCAATCGAGTCTGTTCGTCTTTATCCACACACGCTTAACCGACGCCCAACCTTGATTGTGGTACCAAACAGTGATGGTGGCGATCCAGAGGCACTTTTACCACGTCTTGAACAGATCCGTTCAGCCTATCAGCAACTGGTTGATCAAGATCCACGTAATTGTGTTCTTGGGCAACCAGAGCAATATTTTAAGCTCTATAGCAAAGCAGAACTTGTTGCACTTAAGCATCACAAACAGCCACTAAAACCTGAATCGTATGACGAGTGGGTAATTCCATTTGCCCAACATGCAGATCTAGATAGCATTAAATACCCAGTTGTCGCTGTGAATGAATATGGCTGGAGTGTTTTCCGTATCGCTGCATCAGCGATGCTGGTGCTTGAAAACTCGCCGCAATGTCATGTGCGCGTTAACACTCGCTTGGTGAATATGAATTGGGCTGATGATCAATGGCACCTCTGTTTAGAACAGCATCAGGCTGGAGAGGTGACAAAGGTCGAGCAGAGTTATGACTATGTCATCAATGCTTGTGGCTTTGAAACAGGGATTGTCGATGACTTAGCTCAGGCACCTCGAGTTCGAATGGTTGAGTTTAAAGCTGCGTATGTGACGAAATGGCAATCTAACACGCAGCAATGGCCGGAAGTTATTTTCCACGGACCACGTGGAACTGAGAATGGTATGGCGCAATTGACGCCTTATGCCAATTCAGTATTCCAATTGCATGGTATGACAAAAGATATCACCTTGTTTGATGACGGTTTGGTCTGCAACAGTAGCGTCTCCTCGCAACCTAAATTGCCATCACGTTTAGAGCATAAGATCACTACGGGGTGGAGCGAGAGCGCGCGTATTGAGCGTAGTAACAAAGCGATTAAACATATGAGCCGTTTTGTTCCTAGTTACGACAGTGCTGTCGAGTTCGGTACGCCACTTTTTGGTGCGCAGCAGATCCCCGGCAAAGACGAAACACTGAGGGCGGCTGATGTATCATTTGCAGGTCAGCACTATGCAAGGGTCGAGGTGGTAAAAGGTTCTTCTGCCCTTGAAGCTGTGAAGAAGATCGCCGAGCACTGGCATTTAGCTTCTAACGTCGACTTAAGTGTTGAAGACGCTCATCCACACGTACTTTCGTTGACAGAAGAACAAGTTGTGGCAAAAGCCAAATTACTCGCCAAGCAAAGGGGTTACCCACAAGAGTTAGCCGAAGTCTACGGTTACTGAATTGACTTAAAGCCAGCAAATAAGCTGGCTTTTTCTTGTGCGTTGCAGTTTGAGATGAGAGTTAGGCGGTTATGCTGTTACTTTAATAACCAAAGTAGTTTGCCCATGCAATCCAATCTTGTTGTAGTTCTCGTTGACTACCTTTTACAAAACGGACTTTCTGTCCGGGCTTGGCTTGAGCTAAGCGAGGCAGGTCTATTCGTGAGACGCAGCCAATCTTTGGATAACCCCCAATAGTTTGTCGATCGCTAAATAACACGATAGGCTGTCCATCTGGAGGTAATTGAATCGCGCCCAAGGCGATGCCTTCACTTTGCATTTCAATATCCGGTATATTGAAGACGCTGCCTTGTAGTCGGTAACCCATGCGATTGATATTCTTACTCACCTCAAATTCTGTGTCATAAAACCAATTTATCGCCTCACGACTGAGTGATTGGCGCTGATACCCTTCGATAACGCGCAAAGTAATGGGCAAGTCGTAGTCAGGCTGAAAACGAAAACTCAGTTGTTTGGTTTCAAAGTACTGATTAGCTGACAGCGGTGGATAATCGAGTCGGTCACCTTCTTGGAGAGGTTGTCCTTGTGTGAGTCCGCCAAGCTTATCGCGCTCGACGCTTGCGCAACTGCCAAGTTGCGGGGTGACAGTGAACCCACCTTGAACTGCCAAATAGCAACGCAAGCCATTTTTAGGCAGTGAAAAGCGCAGTATTTGCCCTTGATTGGCGATAAAAGAAGACCAGTTAGTCAGTGGTTTATCATCTAGAGTGGCTTTCAAGTCAGCACCGCAGATAGCAAAGGCACCTTTGGAGCATATTTCGAATTCAGTTTGTCCGAGCGTGATTTCGATACAAGGTAGATTAACATGGTTGCCTAGGATGCAATTTGCCCAGCTGTAAGCGTATTCATCGAGTGGACCACCTTGGGTGATACCATTGTGCGCTTGGCCAAAACGCCCTAGGTCTTGAACTAGGCTCAAGGGACCTGGTTTTAATACCTTCAAACCCGATTGAGTCATAGAAACTCTCCTTTAACGCTGCCCCCAAGCTTAAGAAACTCTTCCCGTTTGATTGGATAGAATTGTACTTTGCTGCCAATTTTGAATGGGATCATAGGCTGTAAGTTGGGTTGGTAGAGTTCAATTGGACAGTTACCTATGATATTCCAACCGCCCGGCGAATCGTCAGGGTAGACTGCAGTTCGATGGTCGGCAATAGCGACGCTTCCTTTGGGTACAAGCAGGCGAGGAGTGCTTAGGCGCGGCATTTGCAGCTCTTTGGCTACGTTATCCATAAAAGCAAAGCCGGGCGCAAAACCTATGGCAGTAACTGTATAAGTGATTCGGCTGTGAAGATCCACGAGTTGCTCTAAACTTATCCCTTTGGATAGGTAGCGCTCTATGTCAGGCGCAACTTCCTTATCGTAATACACAGGAAGTTTGACTAGTGAGGCGTTCGTCAGCTGCAACTCTTGCAGATCAACACTATCGAGACACTCGCAAAGAACCCGATGCAAATCCATGTCAGTGATTCGATGGGGCAAATAGTCAATCAACAAAGAGTCAATTGCGGGCGTGATATTCATTATGAAATAGTGCCCACGGCTATATAGCAGTTGTGTCATTTCACCAATAAGTAATGGCAAGAGATCCGGTTCAACATCTTTAAAACGAACCAATAACGCGCATTCTGACACGGATGAAACGTCAATTTTCTTGCTCATTGTTACCTCACAGCAGTTCACGTAAGTCATGCAGAATGACTAACGCTTGTGGGTTATCGCCATGTACACATAGCGTATCGGCGTCAATGCTAATAATGCTGCCATCAAGCGTTTCTACTTGTCCAAATTGGATGAGCTGCTCAACCTGATTGATGACGGAATCAGAATCGGTCAGCACAGAACCCGCTTGGCTTCTTGGCGCCAGCATGCCATTTGCCAAATAAGCGCGATCGGCAAAGGCTTCAAAAAGTAGTGGAACTTCGTAGCGATCAGCGATATCTAGGTAAGGTTGGTTATCGGGATGCGCAAGCATCATTAGCGGGACGCCAAAACAAGAAGCGGCGTCTACGACAGATTCGAAGATGGTTAAATCTTTAACCATATCGTTGTAAAGCGCGCCATGTGGTTTGATATAGTGCAGTTGGGTATTGAAACTTTCACACATCGCCTTAAGGGCACCAACTTGATAGATTAAGCTGTAGGTTAATTCTTCGCTGTTCATTGCTATGGTGCGCCGCCCGAATCCCAATAGGTCGGGGTAGCTTGGATGAGCGCCAATTTTAACATCATGTTTAATAGCGAGTTTTATCGTGTCGGCCATGGTTTTGGGGTCGGAGGCATGAAAGCCACAGGCGACGTTTGCCATATCAATTAAGGGCATTACTTGGGTGTCATTTCCCATCACCCAAGGTCCGTAGCTTTCACCCATATCGCAGTTCAAGGTGATGCTTGGTTTGCTCATCGGTTAATCCTTTAGCAAGTAGCAATATTAACAAACCATACAGTAATCTAAATTGGGGTAAAGTGTCTGTGACCACCTTACCAGCTTGATTCACAGATTTGTCACGCTGCGCGATCAAAAAAGGCGCCAGAAGGCGCCTTAGTCTAAATTGTTGTGCTTAAGCGTACATAGGAACGAGTAATAGCGTACCTAGGATCACGGTAATTAGACCACCCAGCACAGGCACTGAAGTACGTTTCACCACTTCAAATGGGCTGATTTTACCCATACCAGACGTTGCCACAACCACGCCTGATACTGGCGAAATAGTGCGACCTAAATTTGATGCCTGAAGCATAGGGATAATTAAGAATGCAGGACTTAGACCCATTTTCGCTGCTAATGCAGGTGCCAATTCAACAAAGGCGTAGAATGGGGCATTACCAGAGCCGGTTGCGATAGCCGCTGCAACGGTTAGACCTGTGAGGATTAGCATCAATGCAATACCGCCAGCACCAGCTGTCTCTGCTAGGTGAAGCAAGTTATCAATCGCGCCAATCGACATCAGACCTTGAGCAAACACACCAGCTGCAACCAACAGCATCACAACGCCTTTAAATGCATCTGCCATGCCTTCATAACACGCTTCTAAGTCAACCAGCGTCGCTTTACCGTCAAAACGCTTAGTTGCGTAATCAACCAAAGCACCAACAAAAATAGACAGTACAACAATGGTATAGATATCGAGTGAAAGACCAGGGATAGTACGACCGTTGAACAAGAAAACACCGATAATTGGCAAGAATGGCAAAATGCAGTAATACGCTGGTGCTTTCACTTCAATATGCGAAACGTCTACACGCTCCATTGGCGTATTATCTTTCTTATCTAGGTATTTATTCCAGAAATACGCTGCAACAGACATAACTGCAATAGCGGCAATCGATACTGGCAATACAGTTTGCACCGCAAACACATCAAGTGCCATACCTGATTTTTCAGCAGCAATAACTACGTCACCTGATGTTGGCGAAAGAATGATTGCTGCAGGTGATGCACACACAGCAACAGCCGCAGGACGAGAAATACCCATCGCGGTCATCATTGGGAATAGTGTTGCCATTAAGAGCACGCCTAGACCCGTTGCAGAACTCACAGCAAGAGACATTAAACACGCTACGATGTACGCAGCAACAAGCAGTGCGTAAGGAGATTTGATGACTGATAATGGTTTAGAAAACTGTTTAACAACCACATTGTTAGCGCCAATATGAGTCATGTAATGAGCAAAACCACACAATAGCATGATCTGCATACCTAAACCGCCACCGCGGTTTTGTAGCATAAATTTCACGTACTCAAGTGAGTCAGTGATCATGTTGCCAGTTGATGCAATTTTGCTCGGTAGGATAGTGTGACCAAGGATACCGGTCAAAATCAGCAAAGTAATACCGGCAGTGAGAAGAACGCCGGCAGGTTTGTATCCCTTGACAATAAAATAGCCGACCGCAACGGTGACAACTAATCCAATTAGAAGCTCCAGCATAAATAACCTCTGTAGATAATTAAAAATATGACAAACTGTGTCAAAGTGTGTATTGGAATCTACAGAAAAATGATTTGTGGCACGAGTAAAAGTTGTACTACTCATGATCTAAAACAATAAAGTGAAATATTTAGATAAAATAGTGATTTGTATGGTAGTTATGCAGCTCTTTAGATGCTATTAACCAAGATTAGTTAACTAAAGAGCATCAACTGAATCAAATTTAATCAATTCTATTGATTGTGGAGTAGCAAGAAAATAACCTTGATAAAAATCGATGTTAAGTTCACGCATAGCCTCAAATTGTTCTTTTGTTTCAATACCTTCAACAACAACTTTAGCGCCAATCTTTTTTGCCAGAACCAAACCACTGGTCAGTTCTTGGGGTGAACCATCCATATAGTCTAGTAGCAGTGAACGATCGATTTTTAGGATGTCGGGGCGAATTTGTTCAACTCGCGCTCGATTTGATGCTTTAGTGCCGAAATCATCGACGGCAATTTTGAATCCACCTGCGGACAATCTATTCATTGCTTTAGTTAAACTGCTTTCATCACGAGCGTTAAGTTCAACTACTTCCATCACGATTTGACTAGGCTTTAGATTGAGCGCTTTGAGACGTTTGTTCAGCAGACTAAAACGCATATCTTCGATGGCAAAAAATTCGCCGGCAGAGGGGAGAACGTTAAGAAATAACTGTTTGTTGCGGTAGGTAGAGTAAGCAAAGTTACGGATATGAATCACTCGGCTTAGGCGTTCAACATTGATCTTGTCTTCAAGGCAGATATCTTCCGCGCCAAAATAGAGATCAGGGCGTATGGCGTTATCAGATGAGTCGGTGATTCTCACCAGTGCCTCGACACCAATCACTTGTGTATTGATATCAAAGATAGGCTGATACACGCTCTTAAGACTTAAGTCTTTATACTGAGCGACATACTCCTTGTCATCGTTACATTTAACGAGCTTTTGAAACTGATTTTGACTAGATAAAAGCATAGTCCATTTCGCCTCTAAGTCGTGTCGCGTGTTGCATAAACGTTCAACATGTTATTGCTTTCGACATTTTTTTGTCAACGAATAAAGTGTTGAGCCTCGAGAACTCTCATTGTTAATTCTGTTAAACATGACTTTCTGACCAAAGTTACAATTTATGCCAATTAATGGCGTGCAATACATTGACTCAGCGTTAATTTTCAAAATTTGTAACTTATCTTTCGTCAAAGAAGTCTTTATTGCGAATGTATTTTCTCATTAAATGGTATGAGAAAGGGCGTAGTAACCATGAACCAAGTGACTGAACTAATCTTAATACAGTTGGTGTATTCTCATAAATACGACCATTGTATAGCCAGAGCATTTTACCCACATGTTGGTAGAAGTACGGTATAGGTGGAAGAAAGGTGACAATATCAAGGTCGCAGCATATACGATAGGTTCTATGATGGAGTAAATAACAGTTACGAAAAGCTTTACCACCTATCGCAGGCTGACCAAAGGTAACAACGCGCTTAATTGATTTGGGAAACTGCCTTTCAATCGCATCAGCCAGCACTGTGCCAATAGCTCCACCGCAAGAGTGCCCCGTAAAGCTTACACGTTTACCTTGCAAAATAAGAGGGGTAAGAATGCTAATTAAGCGTTGGTATACAGAAGAGTGATACTCGTCCTTTTTATGGATAGCTGGGCTATTTTGCTGGAGTTGATAAGCGTAGCCAGCATGAAAGGGATAATCGAGGTGTTTCAAGCCGCGTACCTGCCATATGCGCAAATTAAGCAGCCAATCGGCAATGTTGTGTGACCCCTTAATAACGACAATCACTTCGTCGCTGTCATTACTCCACAGCACTCGCATCATGGTTTTACCAAAACGATTAGCGATAACTCGCTGACCATTTGGAGCAAATCCATAACGTGTTTGTTTAAACACTTTTTGATAGGCGAGGCTACACAAAACAGCGTAGCGTTCGTATTGATAACGTTTGAGTTTTTTCACCGATGTTATGTAGTTATAAAGCGTTACCTGACATTATCTACACACCAAGTGAAAAAAAGATGACAAGCTAACTGAGTTGTACCACGGAATAGAGTTGGACGTATTTGCGCACGAGCTGTTGATCGGACGCTCGTTTTAGCGGGTGCGTTACCTTGGTGTAGTAGGGCGTGATGGCAAAACGTTGCTCTAATGAGAGCGACAGTTGTGAGTCACTGGTATATAAACTCACCCCTTGTGAACGATAAGTTTCGACATCATCAGGCAAAAAACCTGTCCACCAATGAATTAACTCACGACTTTGCTTACTACGTGTAATCCAATGATCTGAAAGCAGTAGCAGCAAATCATTTGGTTGAATCGCATAGTCATACTCTGCTTGCCAGTGCTGAATTGTTTTAAACAGTTTATTGCGGCAAGTGCTACCCGCACTTAACAAGTGGGAGGTAAGAATCCATACCGTTCCTGCATCGGATGAAACTCGAAAGTGGCTTGCTTGTTCACTGATTGGGTGGGTTTCAAGTGGAGAGTAATCGCAAGTGTGTCCAAACTCAGTCAAGGTACGTGCTAAGCGACGCGAAAACGCCATTGCTAGATGATGTTCACTCATGCCACGGTTATGAATGGTTGGGTAATGCTTCTCACACAAAGCCATGCAGTCTGCTTGAAACTCATTAACACTCTGAATGAGCACGTCCAATAACAAGATATTTCCCTCAAATCCGTTTGCAATAAGAGCTAGAGGTTACCACGTAGAGTGTTAAATTCGTTGGACATTTTAAGCTTTAACCCTATGTCGTTCGTGATTTCTGCTCAAGATTGAATTTAAGTCACATAGTCTCGTAGCTGTTAACGACAAATTTCTAATCCAATTGCAGTCGATAGCACCATTCAGAAATTTTGAACAACTTAATCAAAAGAGAAAGATTTTAACCATGTTAATGTTGGTTAATACTGTGTTAACTCGATGAGACAGCACGTTTAGGGAAAAGGGACCATGCAACAAGAGGTAAAGAACTACAATTTGATCGCGAGAGCGCTTCATTGGGTATCGGCTATTGTCGTTATTACAATGTTTGCCGTCGGATTGTGGATGGTGGATTTGTCCTATTACAGTGAGTGGTATCGCACAGCTCCCCATTGGCACAAGTCAATTGGTATTTTATTCGCTGCATTGACGCTATTTCGTCTTACCTGGAAAGTGGTGACAGCGTCACCAAAGGTCGAAGGCAAGGCAATCGAAAAACTGGCAGCCAAAGCCGTTCACGGCATGATGTATTTGGTTTTGTTCACCTTATTTATCTCTGGTTACTTAATCTCAACCGAGGATGGTCGCGGAATAGATGTGTTTAGCTTATTCACGATCCCCGCCTTGGGTGCTCTGTTTGAAAATCAGGCTGATATCTCAGGAGAAATTCATTTTTACGCTGCATGGGCACTGATTATCATGGCATCTGTCCATGCCCTTGCCGCAATCAAACACCATGTAATAGATAAAGACAACACGCTACGCAAAATGATAGGAGTTTCAAAATGAAAAAAGCATTGCTTGCCACAGGACTGACTTTGGCGATGTTTGCACCTTTAGGAGCAAGCGCAGCGGATTATGTAATTGATACCAAGGGTGCGCACGCTTCAATTAACTTTAAAGTAAGCCATTTGGGGTACAGTTTTATCAAAGGTCGCTTTAACACGTTCGATGGTCAGTTTTCTTACGATCCAGCCAATATCGAAGCCTCAAGCATTACTGTTAATGTTGATACCACAAGTTTAGATTCAAACCATGCTGAGCGAGACAAACACATACGCAGCTCTGATTTTATCGACGCAGGTAAGTTTAAGACCGCGACCTTTACCAGTAGCAAAGTAGTGGATAAAGGTGATGGTTCATTTGACCTTGTTGGAGACCTAGCTTTACATGGTGTCACTAAACCAATCACAATCAATGCTGAAGTGATTGGTCAAGGACAAGACCCTTGGGGTGGTGAGCGCGCTGGCTTTGTCGGTACGACACGATTAGAACTGGCAGATTTTAATATTCCAGTAATGGGTGACTCTAGCTACGTGGATATGGAGTTGCATGTTGAAGGGATCAAAAAATAGCCTTGTCTGATCAAGCTGTTTGACTAATGAAATAAAAAAGCGCCCCGCTACTTTTAGAGTAACGAAAGGGCGCTTTTTAGTTTTAGCGTTGTACTTATGCAGAAATCTGCTGTGCTTCGGTTACTTCAGTTGGTTTACCGTAGATTGTGCGCAGCGCGTCAAGTACATCAAGACGGTTGATGACTCCGACCATTTGCCCATTTTCAAGCACTGGTAGCACATGTGGTTTGTTGACTTTAATACTCTTGGCACGCTCTTCCAAAGATAAAGTAGAGAAGCGAGTAGCGATGCCCATTGAAGTTGTCGGATATAACTGCTCTTTGTCGATACATAGATACTCAGCCACATCGACCAATTTGTCGTTGACGTCAATCGCAACCACGTCGCGAGACATAATATCAACCACCTTTTGACCTTGGCTTGGAATGTAGTCTTGGCACCATAAATCAACCATCACATCGTGTACTGAAAAGAAACCAACTAAACGACCTTGTACATCCGTTACCGGAGCGCTTGCTTCACGATGAGACAGAAGATGCTCAATCGCTTTCGGAGTCGTCATTTCTGCGCTAAGAGTTACAGGTTGAGTGTTCATAATGTTTTTAACGATGATGTTGCTGTTCATAGTGTTCTCCTTAACTGACGCAATATTCGCGGTAGTTGTAATTGTTGAAATGTTGGCTGCTTTAAGTTGTGGTCGACGGTAGATACACCAATTCGCCAACCCGACAAGCACAGCACCACCAACAATATTGCCTAGCGTTACCGGGATTAAGTTTGCTGTAACAAACTGAATAATATTTAGATCTGCATATTGCGCTGCTGTTGTGCCAGTCATGGACCAAAACGTTTCAGGCGCAAAGTTTTGAATAACAATGCCAAGTGGCACCATAAACATATTTGCGACACAGTGTTCAAAGCCACTGGAGACAAACATCGCAACTGGCATAATGGTCATCGCGGCTTTAGTCATCGCATTCGCGCTGCTGAATGTGAGCCAAATGGCTAAACAAACAAGTAGGTTACACAGCACACCAAGAGCGAAGGCTTGCACCGTTGTATGATGAAGCTTATGTTGGGCAATATTGAGCGCATTGAGTCCCCATTGACCATGGTCCATCTGATATAAGCCAGCCGCAGACACGATAACCAGTAAGATCATGGCTCCAATAAAGTTACCTACATAAACCTTCCCCCAAATAGAGAGCATTTTGCCAAAACTGATTTGGCGGTTTGCCCACGAAATACTCGACAAGACTGAACTGGTAAAGAGTTCACCCCCACAGATGACGATCAGTATCAAACCCATACTGAATGCTAGTCCGCCTGCTAAGCGGCTAAGTCCCCATCCAGATTGTGTCGCCCCGGTTGTCACTGTGATATAGAACAAGAATGCCAGCCCGATAAATGCACCCGCCATAATGGCTAAGCTCAATGTCATTCCGGTATTTTTTTTGGCTTTACTCAAGGCAAACTTTTCAGCTTCAGCCATCATCTCAACTGGGGAAAAACATTGATTGTTCGCGTGGTTAGATGACATACGCGCTCCTAGTCATGAATTTCATTTTTTACCTCCTTATGATTTTTGCGTGCCTATCTCTGCATCGCCATTTCAGACTAAGCTCGAAATTCCTACAGGTAAAATTGATAATGTTTAGAAATCTCATCAGAAAATTTGATAACGCCAAAAATCCAAGTAGAATGAATTTCGTGCACAATCGCGTATCGCACATCAGAACCAACCCATTAACGTTATAACGAAAAGGAGTGTTATGCGTTATTCACTCAAGCAGTTGGCAGTCTTTGATGCAGTAGCAGACACTGGAAGTGTAAGCATGGCTGCAGACAAACTTGCGCTAACTCAATCAGCGACGAGCATGTCGTTAGCTCAGCTAGAAAAAATGCTTGGTAGACCCTTATTTGAGAGGCAAGGTAAGCAGATGGCTCTCACTCATTGGGGTAATTGGCTTAGACCGAAGGCAAAACGTCTGTTACAAGACGCACAGCAAATTGAATTAGGCTTTATTGAACAACACTTATTAAGTGGTGAACTCAATGTCGGGGCGAGCCAAACTCCTGCCGAACATTTGATTCCAGATCTTATCAGTAGAATTGATAATGACTTTCCAGAATTACGTATCAAGCTAAGCGTGCAGAGTACCGATAACGTTTTGCAGGGGCTAATCGACTACAAATACGATATCGGTATTATCGAGGGACGTTGCGACGACAACCGTTTACACCAAGAAGTTTGGTGTCGTGACCATTTAACAGTTGTAGCGTCTGCCCATCATCCATTTGCCAAATCAGAACGTGTCTCGCTTTCACAACTGGAACAAGCTCGTTGGGTATTGCGTGAGCACGGCTCTGGGACTCGGATGATCTTTGATAGTTCGATTCATCATCTGGTCGAAGACTTGGATGTTTGGCGCGAATACGAGCACGTCCCGGTATTGCGTCGAATGGTGTCCAATGGTCAGTATTTGACTTGTTTACCTTATCTTGATGTTGAGCGCTATATAGAAAGTGGGGCATTGGTTGCACTCAATGTTCCAGAACTCAACATGGAAAGGACGCTCTCTTTTGTTTGGCGGGCTGATATGATTGAAAACCCTCTAGTTGAATGTATCAAGCGAGAAGGGCTGCGCATGATGAAAGGCAAATCCGTTTTTTAAGCTAATTTTTTGCGTAAGTTATATAAGCCCAAGTGCTCACAGTCACTTGGGCTTTTTCGTTTGCTTTAATTAGTGGGTTATCGATTGCGCTAACAAAACACTGTAAGAGTATAGTTTTGATACACATTAAATGTGATATTCGTCAAGATTATTTGCGTTCTAGCCTCTATAGTGTGCCAATCTGTTTAAAAGCCACTGAGGTTTCCTATGAGCGTGCTCGTCGCAATTTCAATTACTACTGCCATTTTATCCGCCGTATGGGGGTGGGTTGCAGTCAGTTTTGGTCTACTCGCATGGGCAGGATTTTTAGGATGTACCAGTTTCTTTGCCGCGCCATTTGAAGGCATTAAAGGATTATTGATAAGCCTTATCACCAATATAAGTGGTGTATTTTGGGCGATGATGATTATCGAAGGTGGCAGTTTCATCGATATGGACATACTTGCTTACGGACTGACAGGATTGATCACTCTCTTTATGTGTCTGCAAGCTAAGAACGCCTGGTTGGCATTTATCCCAGGGACGTTCATAGGTTCGTGTGCCACCTTTGCTGCCGATGGAAACTGGCAAATCGTGATACCTTCACTGATATTAGGCGGTCTATTTGGTTATGTTATGAAGAGTACGGGACTTTGGCTACACAGCAAATGCGAACAAGCAGAAGATTCAACCTCAGCAGCAGCGCAAAGTCGCCATTAAACACTTTGATTTCGTCTATCAGAAATTTTGACCAAAACGACGGCAACACACCATTATGTGTTGCCGTTTGCCATCGTTACCACACGCTTTAACGTCCAACGCAGAAGCAATGGGATACATTCCATACCTTTATCTTCACAATGAGAAACTATCGCGAGTGCAAGGTCTGGCTTGGCGTACTTTTTCAGCACTTTATTCACCACCTTCTTGGCAGGAATAGGGTGATCAAGCGGGATCTTTACCAACTCACGGAAAAATGGTTCAAAGCCATTGTTATAAAGGAAGTGTTCAACGTCTTTATCAGGCAGTTCTGTTAAGCGGTGACGTTCTTGGTCATGCCCAAGGCGAGCTTTAACCGTTGCTGCATATTTTTTACCGGCAGGATCACCATCAGTCACCACATGCCAATCGATTCCAAAGGCTTTCGCCACTTTTAATAACGATTTAAGCCCCGACTGTGCAAACTCAATAATTTGCACACCTTCAGCCGCTAAATTGTATCCGCATTGATTGGCTAACTCATTAAACAGCCAAACCTCGGTCTCTCCTTCCACTAATAGCCAGCAACGTGCGAATAACGCACCCGAGCGATGGAAACGAATATGAAAACCCACTCGTCTCAGTTCGTCTCGAGATAACCCTTGAGTGGAAAGGCTGGTGCAGATAGTTTTATCTGATTGGCGCACAAGACGACGAATACAGTGGACAGGAAGCTGGGACAGCAAGGAACCACTATTGGTAGTCAGAATTTTCTGCATAGGTAGCATTTGCAGCAAGCCCCAAGCTCGAGCTAATTGCGTAGGATGCAAGCGACCTTCAGGATCTTCAATAATTAATATTGGGCGCGCACCTCTACGTAGACGGTTTGGACCTTTCGCTTGTAAATAGGCATTCAGCAGCCCAAGTAACAATAAACGTGTCTGCTTGTTATTGGACTTTTCAACGTATTCAGTGATTGATATCGAATCGGATTTACCCGCATAGAAGATGCCACTGTGCGGTTTTTTATGCTCGATACGCGCGTTAGACTTAAATGAAAAATAGTGGTCAACCAACATTCCCATCGATTTTAAGCTACTACGCATTTCACCTTTATTAACGTGCCCTGGAATTGCCATCAATCGGCGACAAGTATTGTTAATACGCTTTTCAATTCTTTCATTAACGCTAGTGCCATTGGATTCTGGGGGACGCTCAAAGCGGCGAGAGTCCTTGAGACGAATGACTGGATGCAGTGACATAAGCTCTTGGGCAATTTTTTCACAGTGGTGCAGTGCAAGAGGATCGCCGTCGGCATTTAGAAAGTCATAATGGGTTTCAATCTCATGCCCATCTCGACTGGCGCTTAGACGATAGTAAATGCGGTGATTGTCTTCACTGTCAGTAACCCAGACCGGTTTTATACGACGGTAACGACGTGAATTTACCTCTTTAGTATCGTTAGCCAAAAAGCTAATAACGATCTGCAAATCTTGAGTTTGTGGATGTGAGACAGAATAATCAACGTGGAAATCTGTCAATTTAAACTGGTACGGCTCACCGTCCGGGGGAAGGGCGACAGACAGCGTATCAAGCAATGACGATTTACCCCAAGTATTCTCACCGATTAAAGCCGTCAATTGTTCAAACGAAATAGACAGGCGCTTAATGCCGCGAAAACCAGCAATTTCAATTCGCTCTAACAGCATAGTTTCACCTTTATTTGTTGTTTATTACTAGTATACAAAGCGGGATATCTGTTTGCGGCTCACCTGAGCCAGTGGAACTTTGAAACCCTCGTTGTAACTCGTAATTTTTTAAACCTATGTGTTTAAGCATAAAAGAAAAACTCAATATAAGCATGAGCTTAGCTCACATATCTCGATTGCCACAAATTTAACTCAAAAAAGTAATCAACTTGTCATAAAGAATGCGTTAGCATGGCGCTGTAAAGTGAGATGAGATATGACAATGATAAAAAGTCGAGCCATAAAACTGACGGTGGCTCACATTAATGACACACATTCCTACTTCGAACCAACGTCTCTGCAACTCAATATTGCGTATAACGGTAAAGAGTCGTCTCCATTTGTAAGTGCAGGCGGATTTGCACGCATTAAAACCAGAGTAGAGCAGTTGCGCCATCAAGCATTAGTAAATAAGCAAGGTTTCTTGTTTTTGCATGCCGGCGATTGTTTTCAGGGCACGCTTTACTACTCGCTGTTTAAAGGCGAAGCCAATTCCACCTTACTCAATCAACTTAATTTAGACGCTATGGCGGTCGGTAACCATGAGCTAGACATGGGTAACCTACCGGTTGCTGAGTTTGCTAACCGTATCGATTTTCCTCTATTGGCAGGTAATTGGGATCTTTCCAACGAGTCAAGTGACAAGCCAATGGTTCTGAGTGGAAATCCCAATGTTTACAGCTACAAGCCGAGCACCAAATCAGCGCAGTGGATAGTAAAACACGTGGAGGAAGAACCTGTAGCGGTGTTTTCCTTAGCGCTGGATAAAATGGCGGATATCTCAAACCCGGATTCAGATACACCATTTGTCAATTGCATTGAAACAGCTAACAATACCGTCACTCAGATCCGCAAAGCAGGGATCAATAAAATTATCTTGCTTAGCCATATGGGCTATGAGGCTGATTTAGATTTAGCGAATCATGTCGAAGGCATTTCTCTGATTGTTGGCGGTCATAGCCATGTTCTACAAGGTGATTTTTCTGACCTTGGCTTAGGTAAAAACGATGTATATGGCGTGAAAGTAAAAGATACGCACGTTGTACAAGCGGGTTTTCACGCATTAGCGCTTGGCCATTCCCAAATCGAGTTTGATGAGTTCGGTCGAGTGACTCATTTTAAAGGTAAGAATGAGCTACTTATTGGGCGAAGACTGTTTGTCGATACTAGCCGCAATAACTCTTGGCACGAAGATGACTATCTACAGCTTAAAAAACAAGTCGATGAACATCCGAACGTGGTGGTGTGCCGTAAAGATCCAACGATAAAACTGATCCTTAAAGAGCGTTACCAATCGCGTGTTAGCGAGCTACAACAAACCTACATCGCGTCAACCGAACGAAAGTTGCGCCATGTGCGCATCCCTGATGAAAAAGGCGGCAGTGACATCGCACCGTTGGTCGCTGACTCGTTCCGTCATATGATGCGAAAACAGGGGTATACTGCACAGTTTGCCATTCACAATGCTGGTGGCGTGAGAAACTCGATCAACCAAGGCGCTATTTCAGTTGCTGATATCGCCGGAAAAGTGTTGCCGTTTTTGGTGCCGATTGGCGTCTACCAAATTAAAGGGAAATACATTGCCGAAATTCTCGAAGGGGCAATCAATAATGCAACCAATAATGGTGTTGAGGGAACCGGTTCGGGTTCATACCCTTATGTGGCTGGGTTACGATTTGATTACAATGCTCTCGCTCCGCAAGGTCAACGAATAGAGCAACTTGCCATCATGATTGATGGTATATGGCAATCCGTCGACGCTGAAACATGCTATTGTGGCACATCCTCGGCTTACACCATGAAAGGCAAAGAGGGCTACGAAGCAATCCTTAATATGGACGGCGAGGGACAGGTCACCAATTACTCAATGGCTGACTGTTTCATAGATTACTTACAAGACAAGCCTGAAGTGCTAAACACTAACTGCGTTACCGGGGTATCAAAAGGTCATTAATTGACCAGTTGGTATGTTCTTTGCTTAAGACTTTCTGATTCATTTGATCCTAAACCGATGAATAGGGAGTCGTTATGTGGAGTAAAGACTGGATCGATGTTGCGGTCGTTGTAAGCTGGATTAGCGTTTGGGCAGCGATGGTATACGTCATACCCAATGGTGGTATGTAATGAGAAGGAGCACAACGTGCTCCTTTTTGCTCACTGAATCTATTTTGCTGGTAGCTTTGTGCGCAATATTTGCAAAATAACCTGTCACATCAATGATTAAATTGTTCATAACATATCGACAAATATATTAAACACACATTTCATTTTTTGCAGTTGCAAAGTCGCGGTTTGAGCCTTACAATCCGCCTCGTTTGGGGAGTAGTCGCCTCTGGTTTACTTATCGTCATCTCGTTAGGTTTCAAGCCTTTCCGGTAAGTATAAGCGCTTCGCGCTTCGACGAGACCAACGTAATCAAATTCTCTTTCCTAGGGAAGGAGGTCTTTTGTTTGCGGTAGGG
Source organism: Vibrio rhodolitus (assembly GCF_003350325.1). Taxonomy (GTDB): domain Bacteria; phylum Pseudomonadota; class Gammaproteobacteria; order Enterobacterales; family Vibrionaceae; genus Vibrio; species Vibrio rhodolitus. The sequence continues at coordinate 207,754 of NZ_QLYZ01000002.1, forward strand.
ATCGTTGTTTTATATTCCAGATCCCTCCGATTATTGGGAGGACGCATGACCCCGTCTACTTACATTGGCTTCGCCATTCTTACACTGACGCTTGTTGCGCTAGATATCTGGCAAACTCGCGGCGGTAAAATCACCATCCGTAAAGCAGCAATCTGGAGTGTTTTCTGGTTTGCGCTAGCATTCGTATTTGCAGCATCTATCTACTTCTTCTGGGATTTCTACGCTCCAGGTAGCAGCTACAGTGCTGAAAAAGCTACGGTATCGTTCGTTACAGGTTATTTGCTTGAAAAGTCACTGAGCGTCGATAACCTATTTGTCTTCGCAATTATCTTTACTCAGTATGCAGTACCAGAACACCTACGTCCTCGTGCACTGTTGTGGGGGGTAATTGGTGCGCTTATCCTTCGTGCGATCATGATTGCAGTTGGTGCGCAATTGCTGGCTCAATACCACTGGGTACTGTACATCTTTGCAGCATTCCTAATTTGGACGGGTATTCAACTTGCGCGCGATAAAGGCGAAGAGGAAGAAGTTAACCCATTGCCAGAAAAGATCATTCGTAAGTTTGCTACTGTAACTGATGGTTACCGTGAAAATGCGCTAACTGTGGTTGAAAATGGCAAACGTTGCGTAACGCCTATGATGATCGTTATTGGTGTTATCGCGTTTATGGATGTGATGTTTGCTCTGGACTCTATTCCTGCCATTTTCGCCGTAACCCGCGAACCATTCTTGGTACTAGCAGCTAACGTGTTTGCTCTATTGGGTCTGCGTTCACTGTACTTTGTACTGCAAGGTATGATGGATAAGTTTATCTATCTAAAACCTGCGCTAGCTTTCATCATGATGTTTATTGGTGTCAAGATGCTATTGGTTGGTACTGAGTGGGCGATTCCAACTCCTGTATCATTACTAGTGCTTTTGATAACAATGACAGTAGCAGTAATCGCTTCTGTGATGAAACAACGTCGCCAAGCTGAAGCGGCTTAGAAAAGCGCGCTACTTCATAGAGTTGAAGTGTGATTGACGCCTCGTAGTAATAACATTTACTTTGTTAGTAAACCGTTAAAATGCTGCGAGGCGTTTTTTATTAATCGATATTTATGCGCATAAAATGAGCGTATAAGCAAAATAATGCAATGGTAAAGAATAATTCCAACATCGTATTGTAAATGCTTTGTTTCATAAGAAAATCTAATCTTAAATTTCAAGAATTGTCATTATTTCGCCCTAAAAAAAGTGGTTAAAATTCTCTCAGATTTAAAGTTATCCGAATTATTAAGAGAGGCGCACATGGCACAGGTACTTGACGCTAACACCATTATTTCACCTATCTCTAAGGAAAGAAAAACCTACTCGGTTAACATCAAAGGATTGTTGATGCACTTTATGGACATCTTGTTTACTGAACGCGCTGAACCGCGCACACATTACGCAAGTGAACTTTCAGGTCATATGCAAAGAGACATTGGTCTTTATCGCTAAGATTAAGTGCAGAAAAAGATAGACGTCAGCGAAAGCTGGCGTTTTTTTTATAATTTTTATCTCGTTTTATTAGTCGGTTACATGTAATAACCATAGATTTATTCGGGTTAGTTCACATAAAACACCAATCTTGCTCTATCATTACTTTGACTCATATAAGCACATTGTTGCGCATAATGTTGGTTTAGGTAAGGATACAGACTATGAATGAAATGGAATACGACTATCCCGCAAATTACAACCTAATTTCAATCACTGACCCGTCAAGCTATATAAAATACGCAAGCAGCCATTTTAGCGAAGTGGCTGGCTATAGAGATGGTGAACTTGAGGGGCAGCCTCACAACATTGTCCGACATAGAGATATGCCCAAAGCTGCGTTCAAAGATCTCTGGTCTCATCTCCAATCTGGTCGCCATTGGATGGGGATGGTAAAAAACCAGCGCAAAGGCGGTGGTTATTATTGGGTTGATGCCTTTGCTTCGCCAATTATGCACAATGGGCAAATCGTCGAGTTTCAATCGGTACGTTTTAAACCTGAGCGAATTCATGTCAAGCGTGCAGAAAAAGCTTATGCCAAACTGAGGGACAACAAAAAGCCTTTGGCGCTTTGGCTACCGCGAACACGCTTGTGGATGCGTAGTTCATTTTGGATTGCAGCAGGAGCGGGGGTTGCTTCAACACTCACCGCTTATGGTCAAAGTCCGCTCGTTGCAGTTGGTACCATGGCGGCTATATCGATTGCCGCGATCTATACGTTAACTCGTCCCCTTGAACGAATTGCGCAAGATGCGCGTAAAGATTTCAATAACCCACTAATGGAGCACATCTACTGTGGGCGAGTCAACGATCTTGCTGAGGTTGAGCTTGGTATGAAGATGCGTAAACAACATGCCAATGCCTTGTTGGGACGCGTTGGGATATCTGTAATGGACTCATGCCATGAGACTCGTAAAAATGCGGATAACGCAGCGAGCAACAGTGAGAAAGTGACACAAAACCTCAGTGAACAAAAGGTAGAGATTGACGTTGTCGCAACGTCGGTCAATGAAATGCAAGCAGCCTCTGCTGAGATTTCGCAGAACGCGCAAGCAACTGCCGACGCCACTCTTAAAGCGCAAAACACCATGTGCGAAAGCCGCGCTGTCATCGATAATGTAAACCTTTCTGTTTTGGAGTTGGTTAACGAACTAAAAGAGATTTCTGATACTGTAACCGACCTAAATCAGCAAACCGATCAAATTGGGTCGGTTGTTGAGGTGATTAATGACATTGCTGAGCAAACCAACTTACTTGCGTTAAATGCGGCAATAGAAGCAGCTCGAGCAGGAGAGCAGGGGCGAGGATTTGCCGTGGTTGCTGATGAAGTTAGAACACTTGCACAACGAACTCAGGAGTCGACCACCGAAATTCAATCTGCGATTGAGAGCATTCAACATGGTAGTAACTCAGCGGTAGATGCGTTGAAAAAGGGCAATGAAAAGTCGAGCAGTACAGTTGAATCAATCACTCAAGCTCAAGAGAGTATTCAACAGTTGGAAGAGCTGGTGCAAGACGTGGTAGATCGAAATCAGCAGATTGCCGTGGCGATAGAAGAACAAGTTCATGTGTCAGATGAAATTAATGAAAATATTCAATCGATTAACATCAAATATACCGACTCTTACGAACTAATGACGCAAACCAATCAAATGAACGCACAGGTGCAAGAAAGCACCAATGATTTAAAACAAGTGATAGAGAAAATTGCTTCTTAGATAAAAGTGGATCGCTAGATAAAAGAAAAGCACCAAACCGGTGCTTTTCTTCTTTTTAGTGCGTTAAGAATTACTTCTTACGGCAGTACTCAGCGATAACGTACATTGATTGACCGCCGTTAACCTTACCTGAGATGTGTGTTGGATCATCAGTAAGACCGATACCGCGGATCACAGTACCTTGCTTGATTACTTGAGTAGAGCCTTTGATTGGAAGGTCTTTAATTACTGTTACGTCGTCACCTTTTTTCAGTTCAACGCCGTTGCAATCAAGTGGTTTGTCGTCAGAAGACATACCAATCATTGCCCAGTTTTTCGTTTCTTCTTCCATGTACATCATATCAAGTGCATCTTGTGCCCAGCTCTCGCTGTTAAGACGAGTTAGTTGGCGCCATGCAGTTACTTGAACAGGTACAACTTGACTCCACATGCTGTCGTTTAGACAACGCCAGTGGTTAATGTCTTTTGGTTCTTCGATTTCGCCCAGACATTTGTCACATACCATGATGCCGTAATCCACAGTTACGTGGCTGTGCGGTGGTACCGCGTAAGCAGTAAGAGGTGCTTCAGCAGCGCATAATTCACACTTAGATTCGCAACGTTGTAGCATTGTAGCTTCAATAGACATAATGGACTCACATATAGTCGGGATTAATAACGGGGCCTATTATGCACTTTATCCGACTAATTAAAAGGGGTATTCGGTAAAGCAAAGGTTTAACCGCTGTAAACTCATTTTTCACCGTCTATTTTGCCTATTTATCCAACACTTCTCATCATCTCAATAACTTAGTTATAGTTACAATGTAACATTTGGTCGCATTTGCTTTACCTCTTTAGTGCCAAGAGGCATAATCGAATGGATTTATATAGCAAATTAATAGGTTAAAAGTGGAGCTACTTTCGATTGATTTTCTTGGTCGTCCTCTCAGGCTGGAAGGCAGCATAGCAGGTTGGCAAGAATTGTACTGGGACAACCAAGTCGTTTCGCAAATGGTTGCTGATGCTGAGCGAGGAGCAGAAACCTCTCATACCTTTCAGCTACAAAGAGGAGAAGAAACGCTTTATTGTCAGCTGGATGTTTCATTAAGTTGGCAGCCGTTCAATTTCAAATATTCAGTGCAACTCAACCATGATGTGATTGCACAAGGTGAACGCACCAGTAAAGATATCGAGCAGCAAACACCGGTTAATCCACCAAAACCCGAGCGCCGCTTTAGCTTAATTGGTCTGTTTTCACTTGGCATGAAAATGCTTAAAAGTGCCAAGCTGATAAAAGTCGTGCTTGCGTCTGCAAGTTTAGCTGCATATTCATGGCTGTTTTCATTCCAGTTTGCTTTAGCACTTATTGCGTGTCTTGTTGTGCATGAATATGGTCACGTTAAAGCAATGAAATATTTCGGTATGAAAACCAAAGGTATCTACCTAGTGCCGTTTCTTGGTGGTCTCGCGTTATCCGATGAAAAAATCAACACGCGTTGGCAAGATGTGGTTATCTCCATCATGGGACCGATGTTTGGTTTTGTTCTCTCACTAATTTTACTATTAGTGTATTGGGTTACTGGGGAGATCTTCTTCGCCGGTTTAGCGGCATTTAACGCCTTCTTAAACTTATTTAACCTGCTGCCTATTTTACCCCTTGATGGCGGTCATATTTTAAAAAGCATTAGCTTTTCTATGAATAGCCTTGCTGGTTTAGTGCTGTGCTCTCTTGCTGCATTAGGAGGGATAGCCATCAGCTACACATTTGGGCTTAGCTTACTCGGCTTTTTGTTAATTATGGGTATGCTGGAGATCCTGATGGAATGGCGCTATCGACATGCAAGCCATCTATTACCGCTAGATCGTTATGGTCAAGTGGTGGCGGCGATTTGGTATGTTGCACTCGTGAGTGGGTTGGTCGGTATCATATGGTACTTTGCTCAGTCCGGCGACGCACTTCTTAGCTTGCCACTGCAAATTCTCGGCACCTGATTTTATATACAGTACATTAATAAAGGGAGCAAATAGCTCCCTTTATTGTCTGTAACATAAACCAGCGACTAACTCTGGCAATTTGGCTTTTGCGCCGAATAGGCGGGTAAGCGCTGCATTGTTTGGCTAAGATCTTGAATACGCGTACCATGAGAAGGGTGCGTAGATAAAAGCTCTGGAGGCTGTTGACCCTTGGAAGCTTTCGCCATGTTTTGCCACAGAGCAATACTTTGCTTGGGATCAAAACCAGCGCGCGCCATTAATTCTAAACCGACAATGTCTGCTTCAGACTCTTGTGTACGTCCATAGGGAAGTAAGACACCAACCTGAACCCCAAGCCCTAAAGCCGCCATGGTGGCGTCTCGATATTGAGCGTAATCAGAAGCTCCGAGGGCAATGCTGGTGATTTGCAACCCTGTGTTTGCTAACTGAGATTGCGATAATCGTTCATTACTATGGTCTGCCAACACATGCGCGATTTCATGACCGATAACCGTCGCCAGTTGGTCTTGATTCTTTGCTACATTCAACAAGCCGGTATAAACGCCAATTTTACCACCGGGTAGGGCAAAGGCGTTTATTTGGTCGCTCTCAAACACCACGACTTCCCAATCGTTAAACGATGGCTGTTTGGGCACTTGTCTGGTCACTGCGGTTGCGACGCATTGAACGTAATTATTAATTTTCTGATCTTTACTGACTTTCTGTTGATGCTTCATCTGCTCAAATGACTGAGCACCTAAATTACTCATGTCACTATCAGAAAATAACAGCAGCTGATTGCGCCCTGTTGGCGACGAACTACATGCACTAACGCCAATAGCGATTGCGAGTGCGCTGTATTTAAGCCACGACATAACGCTCTCCCTGTAAATTCATTATGTTCGCCAATCATAACATTAGGTTACAATAGTCGTAACCTACGCAAATGGATAAGTTTATGACTATTTGGAAAAGAGACATCAACCTTGAACGTCTTAATCAAACTTCTCACAACACATTGATCGACCATCTTCAAATAAAGTATAGCGAGGTTGGGGATGACTACATTTGCGCAACCATGCCTGTTTGTCATTTTACTCATCAGCCGCTTGGTATGCTGCATGGCGGGGCATCAGTAGTGCTAGCAGAGACATTGGGCTCGGTTGCTGCCAACTTTTGCGTTGAAGAAGATTCTTATTGTGTTGGGCTCGATATTAACGCTAACCACGTGCGTGCTATGCGTTCGGGTACGGTGACTGGCAAAGCGACACCAATTCATCTCGGAGTTTCAACCCAGGTTTGGCAGATCAATATCAGCGATGAGCGAGACCGCCTAGTGTGTACCAGCCGCTTAACGATTGCGGTCAAAAAACACCGTGCCAGCCGTAGCAATCCAATGACTGCTCACGACGCCAGTCCAAACAGATAGGATTAAAGAGTCATCATGTTAATTGAGTTTTCTGCCGGAAAAATTATCGCAACGCCACACGAAATCGTCGTAAAAATCGCCGGAAATCAAATGATCACCTTGCAAGCACAAACCGACGCGATTCAATTAATTGGTCGCGGAGCAAATGTTGTCGCTGTGAACTGCAGCGAGGCTAAGTGGTCATTAAAGCTAGATAACGAACAACAACTGCTTGAATTAGCAAATCAAATTGGAATCGCGATTCAGTAATTGCTTGATTGTGACACGTAAATGAGGAAAATAGCACATAGTATCCTTATTTGAGTTTTCCTCTTTATGAGTAGCCCCCGCCTTAGAGTTCAGTTTGAAACCCTATTCGAACATTATGATGGTATTGATTGCGGTGTTCAGTTGGAAGAAATCACCGACATACTCTGTTGTACCAGACGTAACGCCCGCATCGTATTAAACAAAATGGAAGAAGAGGGCTGGATTGAATGGCATCCTTCTCCTGGGCGCGGCAAACTCTCTCAACTCGTTTTTCTGCGCAGCCGTTCTGATGTCAGCGAAAATCTCGCACGCCGTTATCTTGAAGAAGGCAAGGTTGGTCATGCTCTAAAGGTACTCGATCAAGATACTGCAAAATTAGCGCAAGTTGTCGAGAGCTACCTTGGAGTTCAGCAGCAAGAAGGGCGACAAGTGGTTCGCTTACCTTACTATCGTCCACTTCTTGCGCTCAATCCTTTAAAGAACATTCGTCGTTCAGAGCGCCACATAGTAAGACAGATTTTTAGCGGTTTAACCAAGCTCGATGAAAATGAACAGCTAGCGTCCGATCTTGCTCATACTTGGGAAATGATCAGTGCTACCCATTGGCGCTTCTATATTCGCCCGGCGGTTAGATTTCACAATGGGGATCTGCTTACTGTAGAAGCCATCATTGAAAGTCTCAATGGTTTACGTTCACGCAAACTCTTTTCCCACCTTAAAGAAATCACGTCAGCGCAAAAGAACGTTATTGATATACATCTAGAACGTGACGACTACCATCTACCGATCTTGCTCGCCGAGTCGTGCGCGAAAATATTGCTCCCAGCATCGAGTCGTAATGATGAGTTTGACCAATTTCCTATTGGTACAGGTCCGTACAAAGTATTTCAAAATGACGAAAAGCGCTTAGTTCTTCATGCGTTTGATGGCTATTTTGGCTTTCGACCGCTTATCGACAGCGTTGAAGTTTGGGTGATTGACGATGCGCATTCTTCGATGGTGTTCCCAAGTCTATCCAAACCGATAGCGCCGCAAGCAGCGGTAGTGAATGATGAGGTTGAGCTAGATCCCGGTTGTACCTACTTGTTGCTTAATCGCCGAGACGGTTTGGCAAAATCAGATGATTGGGCGGCGTATTTTAGCCAAAGGCTTTCTTCGCTCAATGTTTTCCATCAGTTACCGCAAGATAAGATCGTTGAGTTAGGCGCACTTCCTGCACATGGTTTAAAGCCGGGTTGGTATCACCACACTCGCCAAGCGAATTACTCGCCACCGCCAAGCTATCGCACGATTAACATTGCCTACCACGCTAAACATCCGATGTTTCCAACTTTAGCAAAAGCACTGGAGTTCCTGCTCAAGCAAGATGGATTAGACGTGGTTTTACACACCTATGATCTTGAAATGCCCAACACGACTGATATCGATATTTGGGTTAAACCGATGAGTATTGCCAATCATCGTGAAGATGCCATAGCTGGGTGGTTGCTCGACTACAGCGACATCGAAAAAATGAGTCGTAGTGAAGATTTTGCTACTTGGCGTGAGGTAATCATTAATTGGCAAAGCAATGATAATAAGTCATTTCCTGCACATGAAATAGGTAAAGCACTGGCACAGACCCAACAGCTTGTGCCTATGTTTCACTGTTGGCTTGGCGTGAGTAAAGATCAGTGCGGCTCGTTACAGAATGCTAAATGCAACGCGCTTGGTTGGTTTGACTTTAGCCAAGTATGGGTTAAACCGAAAGGACTAGAGTAATGGATAGGATTGAACGATAGCGATGGCAAAACCGAATAAAAAGCTGCCGAGTAAAACAGTCGAGGTCTTTTGCACAAACTGTAAATTTCGACTGTTTAAGTACAAAAAGGGTGGAAAGGGGGCTTTAGTTAAGTGTTTCAAAGAGCGGATTGTGGAAGATTTTACAGTTAAACCTTGTATTTGCCCTAACTGTGAGCGCGAGTTTGCCAGAGACACATTAGTACGCGGAACGCCTGCATTTAAGATGATCGGCGGCAAAGTCAGCTGCAAATAGTCCGCAAGCAAACATCATAATTTCATAACTTGGTTCAAAGGGTGCAAGTTACTCTGCAATTCCAACATTTATGTAGAATAACTCACAGAATTGGCAAACTTTGAGTTAAGGTATTTAATGTTCGGAAATAACTGATAGAATGTTCGGGAAATTTAGTAATTTTGGTCCGCAAATTTTCTTCCGTAGGGGTAAGTCATGGAATTAGGTCTAATCGTCGCGTTCATCGTAGCAGCAGCGATCATGGTTAAAAAAGAGATGGCAGCATCTAAATAATCTATCATTCAACCCTCTTTATTTTACTTTTCTGAATGATATGACAGAGAAGCCAGCGTTTGCTGGCTTTTGTTGTTTTTGAATCACACAAAATTCGCACTTATCACCCAAGAGTGTTTGCACTTGTAATTGGCAATGCTAATGTTGGCTTTATAAAACCATCATAAAGACGTACAGGAAGTTAACTTGCAAAGCCCCATTACTCTCGAAGCCCTACATATTCTTGATGCGATTGATCGTCGAGGCAGTTTTGCCGCTGCAGCCAATGAGCTTGACCGAGCACCTTCTTCGCTTAGCTACCAAATTCAAAAACTAGAACAAGACTTAGACATTACAATCTTTGATCGCTCTGGTCATAAAGCCGTGTTTACCGATGCTGGTAAGCTTATTCTAGAGCGTGGTCGAGTCTTGTTGGTAGCGACTGAGAAATTGGTTAATGATGCTAGCGTGTTAGCCAATGGTTGGGAGCTTGATATCACCTTAGCCTTTGACGGCATCATTCCAGTCAATAATTTCTTTGCTCTGGTCGATGCGCTAGGCAATGTCAGCAGTACACGAGTTCGACTGCAAGAAGAGATTCTAGCTGGCAGTTGGGAAGCATTGGAAGCGGGTAGAGCCGATCTCTTAGTCACTCCAAAACTTGATACGCTGCCTCTTGACGTAAAATCGGTCACGATTGGCAAAATGGAAATGATTTGGGTCGCGGCGAGCTATCACTATGTACACAAGCGAGCAGGCGTATTTGACGAACAAGCACGTGAGAAGTACCGGGTGATTGCGATTGCAGATACCGCGCGTGAGCAACCAGCGATGTCAGTCAACGTTTTACAACGACAACCACGTCTCACCGTTAGCAACTTTGCTGCGAAAGTCGAAGCGCTAAGCGCTGGGTTAGGGATTGGTACATTACCAGTCACCATTGCAGAGCCACTTATCGCCCAAGGTAAATTAAAACAAATTGCTGATACTGAGACTTCACCAATAGAGATCATTTTAGCCTGGAAGCGAAATCAAATCGGTGAAGCGAAGTCTTGGTGTATTCAGTATCTACAAAAACACTGGCAACTTAAATAGGTCGTTATTTCTGTAACGAAAGAACCATATCAGCAGTGCCATCTTCAAATTGAATTTCTGTTTTAAATCCGAGGCTTTGCGCCAGCATCAACATGCCTCGGTTACTCGGCATAGTAATACCCGACATACGTAGCGTCCCCTTGTTGCGACAATAATCAATCACTTTGTTCATCAACACTTTTCCAAGGCCTTTACCTTTGAGGTCCGAACGGATTAAAACTGCGAACTCGGCGTCGCTATTGTCGTGGTTTATCAAGGCACGGCTAACACCTATGATTTCTTGGCGGCTACCGACACTTGAAACAGCAACAAAAGCCATCTCTCGGTCGTAATCGATCTGCGTTAACTTAGCCAGCGCTTCATGGTTAAACTCACCGACTTCAGAAAAGAAGCGTTTATACAGATCATCACGAGAAACGCCATGGATAAAGTCGGCGTGCAATGGTTCATCTTCCGGCAATATTGGGCGAAGTAGAATATTTGAGCCATCTTTGAGTTTAGTGTGCTCTTCATATTCGACTGGGTACGGACGAATCGCGAGACGTCTTTGCGCATCACCTTGGTATTGGCGCAGGGTTAAATCCGCATCAAGAATGGTAAATTTGCTGCCATTTGCCAGCACTGGATGTATATCCAGCTCATGCACTTGTGGGCAATCAACGACAATTTGAGAAATTTTTACTAACACCTCAGAGAGCCCATCAATATCGATAGGTTCAGGCAGTTTTTGCAGCCTGATCTTACCGCTTTTTATTGCTCGAACGATTAAGTACCTTGCCAGCGCCATATTAAGTGGTGGCAGCGCGGAAGCGGCGTCGATATTTTCATCCCACTCGGAACCACCTTGCCCCAATAAGATAACAGGACCAAAGGTTTCATCATACTTAACCTTAATTCTTAGCTCTTCGCCACCGGCAAGTTTTGCCATGCCTTGTACTAGCAAGCCATGAATATTGGCAGACGGGTAGGAGAGTTGGGTTCGATCGAGAATTGCTTGGGCTGCATTGGCAACTTCGGCACTGTTACGCAGGTTTAGCATTACGCCCTGCACATCAGACTTATGAGAAATGTCGGGAGAGCGCAGCTTCACTGCCACAGGGTAACCAATCTCACTCGCCACATGAACCGCTTCGCTGGCGTCGCTGGCTATCCAGGTGGGTAACACATCAAAGTTAAAGTACTTTAAGAAAGGACCAATTTGGTGTGTGTCTAGTGAGACGGTTTCTTTCTCGCCAAGTTGACGACCGAGCCACTGTTTAGCACTTTCGACTTCACTGACATGGACGGGTTCTGCCGTTGTCGGGGTTTCCATCAATTGTTTCTGGTTACGTCTGTACTCGACTAAGTGCATGAACGCGACGACGGCACTTTCCGCTGTGCGGTATGTAGGAATACCTGCCTGAGTGAAAATGTTCCGTGCAGGTCTAGCGGTTAGTTCACCCGACCAGTTAGTCAAAATATTAAAGCGCTTATGTCTTGGGTGGGCTTTGACGGCATCTACGATCGATTGAGCCGTCTGCTCTGAATGCGCGATTGCCGATGGGCTATGCATGATTAATATCGCGTCGCAACAATCGCTGTCCATCAGGCTATTGAGTGTTTCGACATAGCGTTTAGCACTAGCATCACCGACCATATCAATTGGATTGCTTCGGCTCCAACTGGTAGGTAAAACCTTATCAAGCTTACTTACTGTATATTCATCCAGACTTGCCAGTTTACCACCTCGGTCGAGCAGGGTATCGACTGCCATGATCGCTGGACCACCACCGTTTGTGATAATGGCTAAGCGTTCTCCACGCAAAGGTACCGAGTGGGTTAGGGTTTCAACCGCGGCAAACAATTCATGCGAGTTTTGCACGCGTAACATACCCGTACGACGTATAGCTGAATCATAGATGATGTCTAGGGTATCACTGCCACCTGTGTGAACTTGAGCCGCCTTACGACCTTCGACCGTTTTACCACCTTTTAGTACGAGGATACGTCGATTACGGGATGCCCCACGAGCCGCCGACATAAAGCGGCGCGCATCTTTGATCGAATCAACATAGAGAAGGATCGCTTCTGTATGTGTATCTGTACTGAGATGATCCAGAAGATCCGCGAAATCTACATCAACCGCGTTACCTAGAGAAATAAACGCGGAAAAACCAATGTTTTTATCATTTGCCCAGTCAAGGATCGTGGTACACATCGCAGCAGACTGGGAGATAAACGCAATTTTGCCTTTTTGCGGACTAACCGGTGAAAAAGATGCGTTGAAGTTAAGCCACGGCAACATAATCCCCAAGCTATTAGGACCAAGCACACGCATTCCAGCGGTGCGAGCGATCTTAACGCACAATTCTTGAATCGTTTCTCCGGTGCTACTTTCCTCGTGCATATCAGCAGATAAAACAATCACTGATTTGACGCCTTTTGCCGCCAGTTGAGTGAACAGCGCAATATTGCGACTAGCATGGGTACAAAGAATGGCAACATCAGGCACAACGGGAAGGGATTCAATATCACGATAGGCTAGCACACCGGATACCGATTTATACTTTGGTGTCACCGGCATTATCGCGCCTTCAAAACCGCCTAGTAACAAATTCTTCATCACAATGTTGCCAGCGCGCATTGGCTGAGTAGATGCACCAATCACCGCGATGGAGCTAGGTTTTAAAAGGTGGTTAAGATTACTCATAAATCATCTTCCTAACTTGTCATTTACTATATCGTAACGGAGAAGGAGGGCTGCTGTTGTGTAATTTGATGGAGTTTTAGCCAGAAAGAGCAAGCCGTTGATTACTTTGTGTTACAAGTCACAGAGTCTCATAATATAATTTCGTTGTTCGCTTGATTATGCAGCCTTCTAACGGCATGATTTAATGTAATTTCTATCTAGGGCTTAAAGATTCCATGAAAAAAATAGCAATCGTTGGTTTGTCCGTTTTACTTTCTGCTTGTGTATCTAGTCAATACACGACAGACGTAAGTTCAGAAAGTTACCGTGAAGATTATAAAGTTGCGCAAGTTGAGCAACCCGTAACTGAGACGGTGACCGAGACTGTCGTTGAAGAAGTTGTAACTATTCCATCGCAGACAAAACCGGCTGTAACCATTATTCCACCATCTGATAAACAGCAAAATTCTCAAATGGCTCGTTACGGTTACACCATCCAAGTGGTTGCTGTTGGCTCACAAACTAAAGTTGACCACTTTGCTCGTAACCTTCCAGCGACACAACAGCCGATTTGGGAAAACTACAAAGTAGTGAATGGCACTAAGTGGTACACAGTGCTTTATGGTGACTACGCAACACAAGCTGACGCGAAGAAGGCAATCAGCCAACTTCCAAGTGAATTCCAAGCTTTGAAACCATTCGTTAAAAGTATTGATTCAATCAAGAATTCACCATACCCAACGCTTAATAAGCTAAATTAATCGAAGAAGGGGCGTTAGCCCCTTTTTTAATGCTTACACTTTCACCTATTAGCTTTAGAGCTTGGTAAAATCTACGCTTTGGCAGTGTAACTTTTACCAGTTTTTATTATCATATTGCCTCACTAGCTTCTAAAGCATCACGGAAAGATTTTAATGAAAAAAACATCTATTCTTCTTCTTTGTGGCGGCGGTTCGTCTGAACACGAAGTCTCATTAGTTTCTGCTAATTATCTCCAATCGCAACTTGGTATGACCCCTGAGTTCGATGTTATTCGCGTAGAGATGAAGAAAGACGGTTGGTTCACAGAGCAAGGCGAGTTGGCACTGCTTGATACCAATTCAGGTCAACTTAATTTTGCTGATCAAAGTCTGCACATCGACTTTGTCATCCCTTGTATTCATGGATTCCCAGGTGAGACCGGCGATATTCAGTCGATGTTGGAACTGGCTGGCATTCCTTACCTAGGCTGCCGTGCAGAAGCAAGCACCAACAGTTTCAATAAGATCACATCAAAGCTTTGGTACGATGCATTAGGCATCCCAAATACACCATATCTGTTCTTATCTGAAAACACGCAAGAAGCGTTTGAGCGCACTGCAAAAGCGATGGACGAATGGGGCAGCGTGTTTGTTAAGGCAGCCTGTCAGGGCTCATCTGTTGGTTGTTACAAGGTCACGTCTATCGAGCAATTACAGCAAGCGATTGATGATGCATTCACATACTCAGACCAAGTATTGGTTGAAAAAGCAGTGAAACCACGTGAGCTTGAAGTTGCAGCGTACGAATACCAAGGTGAACTCGTTCTTACCTTACCTGGCGAAGTAAAAGCACCAGAAGATACTTTCTACAGCTACGAAGAAAAGTATGCGACAACGAGCCACTCAACAACCGATATCGTTGCGCAAAATCTAACAGCGGAACAAGTTGAAACCATCCGCATCAATGCGGAAAAAGTGTTTAAGCAAATGAAGCTACGTCATCTCTCGCGTATCGACTTCTTCTTAACACCAGATGGCGAAATATATCTCAATGAAGTAAACACCTTCCCGGGAATGACGCCGATTTCGATGTTCCCGAAAATGCTAGAAAACCATGGTCACAAGTTCCATGAATTCCTAGCATCATGCGTAAAAACATCGATTTAAGACCTATTCGATAAACTTAAACGATAAGTAGCGCATCTTTTCTAGCTCTGCTGATGTCTTATTCCCCGCGTATTGATAAGGCATAGCAGGGCTTAGCCAGCGTCCCGCTTGTTGAATCTCTTTTATTTTTACGCCATTTTTTGCCAGTTCCTGAACCGCACCGACACGTAATGATTGACCAGAAAAAGTGATTTTCAATCCTAGTTCAGCACTCGCACGGCGCAAGATTCTATAGATAGAAGAATCGTTCAACTGCTCAAAGCTCAAGTTCCCGTGTCTATCAATCGCCGTGAATACAAATGAACCTAAACTCCCGCGTACGTTTAACCATTTCAACAGCGATAAACTGGCTGGTTTAGACAATCTAATTTCAGAGTCGGCGACAAACACAGATATCTCATCATTGTGAATGTAAACATCTTCGAGCGTAAGCTCTCTAAGTTCAAAGCGCTTAAGAAGGCATTCATACATGACATGGTAGATAGCCAGATCGCGCCAATCTTTGACTGATTCAGAGCGTTCCAATCTGCTATGTAATTGTTCTAGATGTTCGCGCTTAAATGCGTTGGTCGATTGGTGATCACCTTTTTTGTCGACCCTAATTGCGCTCAAGCTCGATTGTACGCGCCCGTTTTTTGTTGGATCTGCATAACCCAGCACCTTATGAATAAGCGAAATTGTCACAACGTAACGTTTTACCGTTGCGTACTTCTTCTCTGCCGAGACCTTTTCGATGTATAAACGAACGGCGGTAGTAGAGGCGGGGATTGGGCTAACGCCTTTGGTCTGGCAAAATTCGAGGAATAGATTCCAGTCTTTACTCAGCGCCAAAAGTGAGCTTTTTGAATAGACACCAGAGGTCAATTCATCGATAGCATCCTTATCTATTGATGTCGCCAATAGCTTTGTAAAATGCCTAACTCGGTCGCTATCTGTGATTGATGGAACATTCTTTTTCAAAGAAGCTCTCCATTTGTAAACTAACGTGACAAATATACTTGCTTAACAGCAATTTACAATTATCATTAATGATAACACTCAACAAAAAGTACTATAAATATGGCTGTTGCAACATACCGAGGCTTTGAATTAAGAACAGTTGGCTCATCGAAAGAAGTTTGGCAAGTCCAAATCAAAAATCGTGTTCTCCAAGGGCAAATGGCAGCGCTTAAAAAGAGCATCGATTGGTTTTGCGATTCAGCCACAATCATAGATCCTAAAGAGTTTGCTTCGCTGGCGAAGACGCGAGAAACCTCTGGAAAAGCAGTGCAAGAAAACTTTAATGGCTATATCATTAAGAATGATACCGGCGAGCCAAACGCTTGGTACTGTTTGTTTAATGGAAAGCTGATTAAAGGCGGAAAGATCGCAATTCAAAAACACATTGAAGCGTATCTAATCGCACGCAAGAAAGCTGAGCAACAAAAGAATTAGTCATGACATTAGTATATTCGACCGAAGTTGGTCGCATTAAGCCAGAAGAAGAGAAAGTCGTTCGTCCTAAAGGCGATGGTATTGTTCGTATTCAGAAGCAGACCAAAGGTCGCAAAGGTAAAGGTGTTTGCATCGTTACCGGTTTGGATTTGGATGACGTACAGTTAAAACTGCTTGCTGCAGAACTTAAAAAAGTGTGTGGCTGTGGCGGTGCTGTTAAAGATGGCACAATTGAAATCCAAGGTGACGCACGAGATAAGATCAAAGCACATCTGGAAAAAAAAGGTCATACAGTTAAACTTGCTGGCGGCTAAACCTAATAAACGGATAGATAATCAAAGATTAACTAACTGATTATTAGGTATTTTATGGTAAACCTGGTTATGTTTAATGTGAAGACCTATATCAGTTAGCCAACAGTAAGAGAAGAGAGCGCTACTTAAACCTAGCGCTCATTATTATAAAACCCTATTTAACATAAGATAGATAATACGCACTGTGATAATGCTTTTGCAGGGCTTGAAATCACCCTAGCTGATTAGCATTAGTGCTCCTCAAATTCGATGTTCTCATTAGTCAATAACGGCAAAATGCATTGAGTGAAATCTTGCAGCTCTTTTTTAGGTATCTCAGATTCACTTTCGCTAGCATCATCTCCAACTGCTAGAGACTCTATGTTAGCTTTGCCTTCAGATACAACGACTTCAATATTTATATTAAATCTGCCGTCTTTCAAATGTTGTGCTGCACAGTCTAATACATATGGTTTATTCGACGCTTCTGCAGCAGCAACTCCTGGTAACATTAGTAATGCGAAACAAAATCTGGTGGTTATTTTCATCTCTAATTTCCATTGAACTGGGCTATTCCCAGATTAATGGACAAGCAAATCACGTTTTAAATCCCTATACCGTTGAAATTATTTGAACAAAGCGGAACGCAATAGAAATCCTACAAGCAACCGTTGCGCATAAAAAGTTACTACATTTATTCTTTGCTCATTTGATTTAGGATTGGTTCACTCCAATTTCATACCGATCTAACGATGGAACATCAGCATTCACTAGAACATATCAAGTCGATCATCACCAATTTGAACATTAGTGAACTAAAAGAGTTACAACGCTATATTGCTTCAAGTTTAGATTCAGATACGGCTATTAGCCTGTCCGAAGAAGAGCATGATTTTTTACGCAAGCTGTTCCGCTCATAAGCGTTGTTTCGTATTACTCAATTATTAGGCGAACAAGCGATACAACGTAACGGACAAGCAACACAAAAAAGTTACAAGCTAACACAGCAGTATATTCCTCTATGTAAAATACCGCATTCCCTTGGCTAACAATCATCATGTAATTTTATTACAGCCTAATTCAGATTAAGTTTAATACAGACAATTATGCTGCATTAAGTAATTGTTATTTATAGTTATCATTAGATTTACCGGCATTCTTGCCGACTATTTTATAGAATTTATCTTTGGGATAGTTGGGATGTCACGTTCAAAGGTAGCGGTCAAGTAAGGACTTTAGATATGTAGTTATTAAGTTATAGTGCGCTATGTTTTTAATAAAAAAGGCAGTCACCTGCCCTTCACTATTCTTGGTCTTTCTTCGCGTTCTCGCGAATTTGCGTAGCAACAATCTTAATGGCTTCAGCAGTACTTACGCCCTGCGTCATCAGCTTTTGAATTTCTTCAACTGCTTTTTGTTGCTCTTCGTGGCTTAGGCTTAAATCGTCAAACATAAAAAAGGCTCCTAAATTTAGGAGCCGACTATATTATGATTCTGCTTGAATTTCTAGTAACTCGTTAAGAAGTTAATGTAACCGCCCATCGAATCTTCATTGGTATAGCTTGCACCAATGTCGAGTTGGAACAAGTTAAGTGGGGAAAGTCCGATACCGGCTGTTAAGGTATCTTCACTATCATCATAAGCTAAGTTTTTCTTCCAACCAGCACGTAATTTAAGCTGACGCAGTAGATCAAGCTCAGCACCTACTCTTAGCATTTGGGTATTGTCATCAAAACCGACGTAACGTTCTTCTTCTTTAAGATCGTAATCGACACTCAAAGTAAAGTAGTCAGCTACAATACCCGCGCCCACTGTGTATTGAGGCGACATTTCATATGAGTATGACTGGTTAGTACCAGGGATATTTTGCGTTTGAATATCACGAGAAATCAGGTTCGTGCCAGCAACACCTACACGGAAAGGTCCATAAAACCAAAGGAAACCAGCATCCATGTTAAACATGCTTTCACCTTCGCCGTTATCTCTTAGGTCTTTGAGATCATAATTGCTCAGGCTAGCTTCGTAAACATAAGTGTAAACGCGTTGCAGTTTAGGCGTAACACCGAATGAAATGTGCTGTCCCATAAAGGTTTGGTACTTAGCTAGAGAAATACCCGCTTCCGCAACCCCAACACTTACTGCACGTACGCTACTGTTTTGCGCATTCACGAGTGCATCACTTGACGCTGTCGAAATTTCCGCGGTTGCGTAAGATTCGGTGTATAGTTTACCAAATGCGTTTGCCGCAACATAACGGTTCGGGATAGCAAAAGCGACCACACCACCAATGTCGACTTTTAAGTTGTCGCCTTTTAACTGGTCTAGAGCTTTTTGCGCGTTAGCTGCATCACCAGTTTTTACCACATTTTCTGCGAATTCAAGATCGTCAACAAATGTGCCAGTGTCCGTATAGTTGATACCGAAGCTTGGCGTGATCATGCCAACATCATCATTACGACGATAAATTGCAGTTAGAGCTGGGTTGTAAAAAGGAGCAGTGAGAAAGTTTGCCGAAACAACACCAACGCCACCCATTGCGTCGCCGCGAGCTTCGATGGCGTAGTTAGCTGCATGAGCTGAGCCAAATGACATTGCAACAGCAAGAGGTAATAGTTTGTATGCGGTTTTCATATCTGAGCTAAATAATTAGTTACGTTAGTATTTTATCGGCTCATTGTCGCTTAACTTTAACTATTCCTCCACCGAAACATCGTACGTTTTGCTGATAATTTGCGCTTGTTCAACGATTATCTTACCTTGCCAACGGCGATGTGCCATTGAAACGGCTAAAACATAACGACCGGCATCAATTTCACTTAATGGCAAAGAGGTTGGGTAGTCAGATTCGTAGCTTCCACTCCAGACTTGGTTGTATGTGCCATCAACGTAGTCGTAAACTGCGGCGTTCAGTTTTGGTAGCGGACAATTTGGATTGAGTAAGGCATTTTGTTCAACTTGCCAGTGGTCTTTCGATGCCCAGCGCACAGTCATATAGAGCTTGGGATCACCTAGGATTAGCCAAGAGCTCCAAGATTCGTTGCTTTCACTGACAATATCGATGCGGTAAAGCCCCATCGCAAGTTTGTTGTTGATATTGTATCGCTTTGAATAGGTAACAATTCCAGACTGGTTTTCTCGTACCAATTCCAATGAGTTATCGTTTGAGACACTTTTATCAACCCAGCGAGTCAGGCTTATATCTGAAATCCCTTGTGTGGATTGCACTTCAATCGTCGCACGAAATGCATCACGACCTGGACTCTGAATTTCCGAGCGTTGCACCAACACGCCTTTTAACCAATCAGGAAACTCTTTATTACCAAGCCCTTTACCACAATCAACTTCAAACGATTGAACAAGTAGATCATTGAGATGAGGAGACAGTGCGGCACTACTTTCAAGCTGCCACACTTCGACCAACGATGAAAACATCGCTGGGAGATCATTATTGAGTAGATGCTTATGAGTTTGCGTTAGTGGTGAATTGCTTTCAAACCACGTTACACCCTCAGACGCAACAGGCGCGCTAAGTAGCGCACCTGTTAGTAACAGTAAATGTCGGATCATGCTTTCATCTTATAGCCAACCCCACGTAGGGTTTCGATTTCCAATCCTGGTAACTTTTGACGAAGCTGAAGAACGTGCGTGTCGACAGTGCGCGTTGTTGGGAAATGGTTGTAGCCCCATACGTGATCAAGTAGCTCGTCACGAGTAAACACGCGTCCTAGGTTGCTTGCCAAGAACAACAACAAATCAAATTCAGTACGAGTTAGCGTAATTTGTTGTTCATTAAAGAATACTTCACGGGTACTTTTATCAATGAGAAGATTCTCTGTGCGTACTTTACTGTCATCTTCTTCTTGGTTATCTGGTGCACGGAGCTGTGCGCGAATACGAGCAAAAAGCTCTGCCTCAGCAAACGGCTTAGTCAAATAATCATTTGCGCCCGAGTCTAATCCAGCAACTTTATCTTTAACTGTCACAAGTGCAGTTAGTAGGATCACCGGGATCTCTTTGATCGCTTTCCATTGTCCTATATGTGATACCGAATCACCGTCTGGTAGTTGGCGATCAAGAATGACTAGGTCCGATTTCGCCCAATACTGCTCTACATCAGCGATGGTTTCTGCGTGGTAACATTCGTACCCTGCTTGTTCAAGGCTAACAAGTAGTCCATCCGCTAAGTTTTTGTCGTCTTCAACGAGAAGCAGTGTTTGTTTCACAAGGTATCTCCAAAATAAACGTTGTCGGTGGACCAACGAGTGTCATCTTGCCACCCATTCTCCCGACCATTGAATCAACGATAGTTAAGCCCAGCCCTAATCCACTCTTACTCACGAAAGGCTTTCGCAAATTTCGCCAGTCTTTCTGAGTTAATTTCCCTTGGTCAATAACGCTGAACGTAATTTTTTGATTAGACGTTTTCACATCTAATGTAATCGGCTTAACTCCATATTTCACCGCATTTCTAACGAGATTATCGAGGCATGTCCCTAACCAATATACGTTAAGTTTAGCCGCAACATCCTGATTGATCGAAAAATTCACTTGTTCATGAAATTCCTCATCAATCTTAAATTCTAACCACTCTTGCACTGATGGTACCCATTCAGAGGCAAGAGGTTTATTGTCTGATTGCAAATAGTCTTTACTGGCTTCAGCTAATTGCCTTAACCGTCGAGAATCTTCACATAGCCTGCGAAATTCATCATAAACAGTTTCTGGTAGTTGCTCAAACTCGCGTCTAAACCCTTCGACCGTCAAGGACAGGCTGGCGATCGGCGTTCTTAGCTCGTGCGTCAAAATCTGCAGCACCAACATTCTGCTCTTCATCTCTTTGCGTTTGGTATTCCAGCGGTATATCGACCAACCGATCACCAACAATATATTGGCAATCACCAAACCGACCATACTTATCTTTAAAAAATCCGCATGGTCCTCAACATCCCAACAAATGTTACCTCGTTGAACAAAGCAAGCGCCAGAATCGGCACCTAAGGTAAAACTTAAGCCCGCTTCAGTAACATTTTTTCCCCAAACAGATTCTGGGTAAACGTAGTAACTGTCGTTCTTGCGTAGCCAAAGGTCTTCCCCTTCCAAGAACATACTCGCACCCGAGATGAGTGCAGTCATGGTCTCTTCACCCATGCGCTGCAAACGACCAAGCAAGGTGTTTTCATTTGCCAGCGGTCGCTCTTTGATATGCATGTACTGCTCTAACTCAGTTACTTCATCAGGATGAGTGACAATGTAACGATTAGCGTAGGTACCACCACCGGGGTGAATAAGCGTGCTGCGAGCAAACCAAGTTGCGCCAAGTTTGGACCCTTTACACATCGCCCGCGTAAAAACGAGAGGCTCAGTAACTAAGGGGCTAAGCGGCAGTTTTCCGGTACAAGATACTGACAACTTATACAGTCGTTGGATGTCTTCTAACGGATAGCTCGATGTCTGGGGAAGCATAGATTGTGGCGTAAGCAAACGTGTTGGATAATCCGATTGCAATACGCGCACGTCGTATGACACAGAGGCTTCACTTGTCTTGAATAAATTAACAAATTTATCAATACGTTCTGGCAATGTGTCTGCACTTACCCCTGTTGAAGCGAGGCTTAACAAACAAACCAAAATCTTTATCTTTGTGAGTTTCAAGGCAAATCTTATTAAATCAGCTAGTTACCACCAGACAGAGTCATTATGACAATTCTGAATGTTCTAAGTGTAATATTCGTGTCAATTATATATCACCAAATTCATCCGATTTTCGTGGAAAAATTGACATAAAAAAGGCCAGCATAGTGCTGACCTTTCAATGCGTTAACTAAGCTTATAGTGCTTTTGCAATAGCGTCTACACTCTCTTTAGCATCGCCAAACAGCATTTGCGTATTCTCTTTGAAGAATAACGGGTTCTGTACGCCAGCATAACCCGTGTTCATCGAACGTTTAAATACGATAACGTCTTTCGCATTCCATACTTCGAGAACTGGCATGCCAGCAATTGGGCTATTTGGATCTTCTAAAGCAGCCGGGTTAACCGTGTCGTTTGCACCGATAACTAATACTACATCAGTTTCAGGGAAATCATCATTGATCTCATCCATTTCCAGAACGATGTCATACGGTACTTTTGCTTCTGCAAGCAGAACGTTCATGTGACCAGGCAGACGACCAGCAACTGGGTGGATACCAAAACGAACTTCAACACCTTGTGCACGTAATTTCTCAGTGATTTCGTGTACTGGGTATTGCGCTTGTGCCACTGCCAAGCCGTATCCTGGAGTGATGATGACAGATTTCGCATTTTTCAGCATATCAGCCACATCTTCGGCGTTAGTTTCACGATGCTCACCGTACTCTTCGTCACCAGAAATAACCACTTCTTGACCAAAGCCACCAGCGATTACACTAACAAATGAGCGGTTCATTGCTTTACACATGATGTAAGACAGAATCGCACCTGACGAACCAACTAGCGCACCGGTTACGATCAATAGATCGTTAGCTAGCATGAAACCTGCTGCCGCTGCTGCCCAACCTGAGTAAGAGTTCAGCATCGAAACCACAACTGGCATGTCAGCACCGCCGATTGAAGCAACTAGGTGGTAACCAAACGCAAAGGCAATCAGCGTCATCACGATCAGAGCGAACATACTGCCGTCAGCTTTAACGAAGTAAATCATCAGAAGCGTCGAAATAACAATCGCAGCCAAGTTCATCTTGTGCTTATGTGGCAAGTTTAGTGGTGATGAAGAAATCACACCGCGCAGTTTGCCGAACGCAACGATAGAACCTGTAAAAGTTACCGCACCAATAAACACACCTAAGAACACTTCAACTAAGTGGATAACGTGCTCTGCGTGGATACCCGCTGGATCCAATGAAACTGGTGGTGGTGGCGCTAAGTAACTGTTGTAACCTACAAGCACAGCAGCTAAACCAACAAAGCTGTGTAGGATCGCAACCAACTCAGGCATTTCGGTCATTTCTACTTTCTTAGCGTAGAAAATACCGATAGAGCCACCAATCACCATCGCTATAATGATCCAGATGAAACCTTGCGCATCAGGGCTAAAGATCGTCGCGATCAACGCGATCGCCATACCCGCGATACCATAGTAGTTACCCGAGCGAGCCGACTCTTGCTTAGACAAACCAGCCAAACTTAAAATGAAAAATATAGCAGCAACAATGTAAGCTGCTTGTACTAGTCCTGCAGACATTCCTTGTTACTCCTATCGATCTTTACGGAACATTTCAAGCATACGCTTGGTCACGGTGAAACCACCGAAAATGTTAATGCTGGCAATAAGAACCGCAATAAATGACAAGAATGTCACCACTCCGTTGCCTTGCCCAATTTGCAGTAGCGCACCCACGACGATGATGCCTGAGATTGCGTTCGTTACTGACATTAACGGTGTGTGTAGCGCATGGGTTACGTTCCAAACAACGTAGTAACCTACAACACACGCAAGAACAAATACTGTAAAGTGAGCAAGGAAAGCTGCTGGTGCAACAGACGCTACCCAACCAAACGCTGCAAGTGCAACGCCAAGACCAACCACCTTTTTAACTGGTGAAACCGGTTCCTCTACTTTCTTTTCTGGTACAGGTGCGGCTTTAGGTTTTTGTTCAGGTTGCGCAGATACTTGAATTGGTGGAGCCGGCCAAGTCACCTCGCCTTCTTTCACCACAGTCACACCACGTAACACTACGTCTTCAAAGTCGATGTCAATGTTGCCATCTTTCTCTTTGCAAAGCAGCTTCATCAGGTTAACGAGGTTAGTTGCGTAAAGCTGAGAAGATTGCGTAGGTAGACGACCAACCATATCGGTGTAGCCAACAACCTTGACGCCATTCGCCGTTGTAACAACTTGATCAGCGACGGTGTATTCACAGTTACCACCATTTGCTGCCGCCAAGTCAACGATTACGCTACCAGCTTTCATGCTGTCTACCATCTCTTTGGTAATTAGCTTAGGAGCAGGACGTCCCGGAATAAGGGCTGTGGTAATAATGATATCAACGTCTTTTGCTTGTTCAGCGTAAAGCTCAGCAGCTTTCTTGTTGAACTCATCAGACATCTCTTTCGCGTAACCATCGCCCGAGCCAGAGTTTTCTTTGAAATCAACTTCAAGGAACTCAGCACCCATTGATTGAACTTGTTCTTTTACTTCTGGACGAACGTCAAATGCGCGAACGATAGCGCCTAAGCTACCCGCAGCACCAATCGCGGCAAGACCAGCAACACCAGCCCCCGCAACAAGAACTTTGGCAGGTGGCACTTTACCAGCAGCGGTGATTTGACCAGTAAAGAAACGACCAAACTCGTGTGCCGCTTCAACAACTGCACGATAACCGGCAATATTTGCCATGGAAGAGAGTGCATCGAGAGCTTGAGCGCGAGAGATACGAGGAACAGCATCCATAGCAAGAACGTTGATGTTTTTGCTTGATAGCTGCTCCATCAATTCAGGATTTTGTGCTGGCCAGATAAAGCTGATAAGTGTTGCCCCGTCATTGAGTTGAGCAATCTCATCAACACCATTTTCACTATCGATAATTGGCGCATTAACTTTAAAAATAATGTCGGAGTTCCAAGCGTCATCTTTCGATACTACTTTCGCTCCTGCGGCTTCAAATGAGGCATTGTCGAAACTCGCCAACTCCCCAGCGTGAGATTCAACTACGACGTCAAAACCCAACTTAACAAGCTGCTCAACCGACTTAGGCGACGCAGCGACTCGCGTTTCTCCTGCGAGTATTTCTTTTGGCACACCAATTTGCATAGCTATTCCTTGACTATTGGCACAATGATTATTCTTTTTTAAACTAACGAGTGGATGAATTTCAAGCATTTTGTAATAAAAAAACAGAAATTCATTAGCTCAGATTAGATCTCTTGGCTAATTTTGCAATTTTATATGTAATCAAACAACATTTTGCGATATCAAAGAGGTCAAACCAGATCGCAAAAAAGAGAAGCAAAAACAAAGAATTACTTTTCTTACTTACAAAAAAAGAACCATCAGCATAACTGCTAATGGTTCTCCAATTTATGACATCTATCAAATCAGCTAAGACTAATCGAAAATTTTACCGTTCATCTGGTCTATAAACATTTGCGCCTTTTTCAACATAAATTCATCGGCGTCCGCTTGACTAGAAAGTACGTCAGAACGAATAAATCGATGTGACTTAATTTCACCTTCTATCTCTTTTTCAATTCGCCCCGCAATGCGGTATTGCCCTGATTCAGCAATCGCTTCTTGATAAATCAAAAAGCCTTTGTACTCGACAGGCTCAACTTCAATTTTTTTAGCTGGAGCTCCGCCGCCAAACAAGCGAGAAAATAGTCCCACCTTTCCCCCTTAACCTTTTTTAAGAATTGGTTTTTCAAACCACTCTAACTCAGCATCTTCATCAAAGCGAGGTTTAGTAAAAATAACGGGAAATTCATCTTGTCGATTTTTGCGACGATCATCGAGGATCATGCCTTTCGCTGCCTCAACAGCCGTCTCTGCGTATTGCTTAAGAGTTAACAAACGTTTCTCTGATAACGTAGAGAGGAAATCAATATCGTGACGAATATAGACAGGTCTTAGTTGTATAAGTGCAAGGCAAGCTAAATCAGCTAACTGGTCATTATCAAAGATTTCTGTGTACTCAGTTCTTGCAAGGACCTGCCCAACAAGATTTTCCATGTAATTATGGACATCTTCACTGATCTGCATTCCATTCGACTCCTACTAACATGACGTTTGATTTAAATTATGCGCTGACAAAATCCACATCAGACTTACTCAATTTAAGCAAACCGACACGATTAAGGAACAAATCATTCACGAATGTTCATACTAGGACGCATTTTTAATTCAATTTATACCCAAAACACTTGGAAAATCATTTAATAACGTTATGCTTTGTTATTCGGTAGTTTTCATTTATACCAAGGGTTTATCAATCTAATGTCTTTTTCGATCGTAACAGCTAGTTGGTTTCGATTTTCTTTCCCAATAGGATTGATTCTGTTAATTGCCCTTGGCAAAGATAACGTCGTTTCAGTTATCAGTGCTAACCAAAGCATTAGCCTTAACCTCCCCTACGTTTTGTTTTTTGCCTGTGCCATTATGGGGCACGTTTTTAAGCAAAGCCGCTGCGCCATGATGGCAACAGCGATGTTAATAAGTTACTGGATAATCCAAAACTACTTACAAAGCCCACTCTCAACAGGCACTACGCTCTTAGAGCTCTCATTACTTGCTTTTGCGCTACCCGGTGCCTGCTTAGCCATTTATATATTTAAAGACAATTCCGTTCGAAGCCGAAGTTTCGTTGCTTACCTTGCGATTGTGTTAGCGCTTATCATTTGGAGCCAGCTTACGCTTAACTACCTCTCAGAATCAGGCTTTAATCAAAACGACTATCCTTTGCTGTATGTTGAGGAAAAGATTTCCCGACTTCCTCTGGTATTGCTGCTTTACCTGTCTGCGATTGTTTTAAGCTGCGCGATTTTGGTGCTGCGTTACAACCGTATCGTCGACGCCGTTGTCTATTCTTCAATCCTGCTGAGTTCGGCAACGTTCGCCTTTTTCCATGTTACCTACATCTCAAGCGCGCTGTTCAGTCTTGCTGGTTTCTTGCTGCTCATCTACCTGCTATCTGCCAGTTACGAGTTAGCTTTTAATGATAGGCTTACCGGCATTCCGGGTCGTTTAGCCCTTGAGTCCGACTTAAAGCACTTAAGTCGTAAGTACTCTATCGCGATGTTAGATATCGACCATTTTAAATCATTTAATGACACCTACGGGCACGACACGGGTGATGATGTGCTTAAGCTGGTAGCCTCTAAGTTGTTAGAGGTTCGCGGTGGCGCTCGTGTCTATCGCTACGGCGGTGAAGAGTTCACGGTACTGTTTAAAGGTAAGTATGCCGACGAAGCATGGGACTATCTCGATGAACTGCGTCAAAGTATTGAGGATTATGAGTTAGTGGTGAGAAATATGGACGCTCGCCCGAAAGACAATAAACAAGGTCAAAAGAAACGTGGTAACCAATCGAAAACGAAAACCGTTTCCTTAACCATCAGTATTGGCGTGGCTGACAGCTATGAAGAACGTAACACAACCGCGATATTAAAAGCGGCAGACCAAGCACTTTACAAAGCCAAACAGAGTGGTCGTAACTGCGTGGTTGCCGCTGAGTAAATTAAGTTATTCGTTTAAGCTGTCACATTCCATTGATGGATCGTACATAACATAACGATTTCGCCCCTGACGCTTAGCCTGATAGAGCGCTTTGTCCGCCATGTGATAAAGCTCATCAATGCTTTCGTTACCTGTGGGTTGAATACTGACAACACCCTGTGACACCGTCACACACTCCGACACCTGACTGTGTTCGTGGCTAATAAACAGGGATGATATCGCCGTTTTGATCCGTTCCGCGTGTAACTCAGCTTGATAGATATCGCTATGCCCTACCAACACCACAAACTCTTCACCACCATAGCGACCGACGACTTCACCATTACGGACAAATAAGTTATTCAATGCTGAAGCAATTTTGATCAGGCATTGGTCTCCTTGAATATGTCCATAGTTGTCGTTGTAGAGCTTGAAGAAATCGACATCCAATAAAATTACCGTGAGTGCTACTTTGTGTCGACCGTGTACAGAGACCATCTCTTGTAGCTTCTTATCGACATCACGGCGATTGCGCACCTTAGTGAGACCATCTTCATGAGCTAACTTCTCTAGCTCTTGATTGAGCCGCGCTAGATCTGCTGTCTTCTTATTTAGCTGATTACGCATAAAGGCTATACGTTGCATTGCTTGCAATTTTGCCCTTAGCACGAGTTTATCAACCGGCTTAATTAAATAATCATCGCCACCAGCGTCAATCGCACTGGCGATGATTTCTGGTGCATCATGGGAGCTAAGGAAAATAATAGGGATCCATTCAGGATATAGCTCACGAATTTGACTCGAGACTTCAAAGCCGTCCATTTCCGGCATAGTGATATCTAGTAGAACCAAATCTGGCTTAAATTCTGGGTATAGTCTTAGCGCTTCATGACCAGAATCTGCCATTTCAACGATATGCCCAAGTTGCTTCAGTCTTATTGCGAGCTGCATACGCTCCATTTGAACATCGTCTACTAACAATATTTTCATATTTGAGTCCATCGATTCCAATTGTTCCTGCCTATAAACTACTCGCCAAATCAGTTACTTAAAAATAAGCATACTTTACTCATCTCAAATCATCCACTAAGGTTGACATTTATTGTAGAAAAACTAGCATAACGCGGCATATATAACGTAAAGAGAAAAGACTATGTCTGACGCGACTCCAACTGAGAAAAAAATCATCGATTTGTCTACAGTTTCTGCTGAACTTCGCCAAGTAATTGAGTTTGACGGTGTTCCTGAAGCGATGTACGAGATGGTTGTATCAATTCATGAAGTATCTGAAGAAGCAGTACGTGAATCATGGAATGAGTTGCCAAAAAGTGCGCAAAACATCCTAGACAACTTTGAACAGTTTCATGCGCTAGTTTCTGTTAGCCAGGCATTTGCTGGTCTAAATGTAATGGAAGAGTTCCCTACTCTAAACCTTCCAGCAGATATGACTGAAGAGCAAAAGAACGATTACCGCGCTTCTCTACTAGACCAAGTTCTTCACAACTGCGTGAAAGACATGGTTAAGCAGATCAAAAAAGCTCGCCGTGATCCTATCCTAAAACGTGATTTTACTGACGTGTTCGCGAAGTAATTTTCGCTAGGATAAAAAACGCCGCTAACAGTTAGCGGCGTTTTTGTATATGGGTTAAGAGTCTCTGGTAATTTGTGGTTTAACCTAGGCTCCATGCTTTGCTTAGTGCGAGAGCGAAATATCTCTTTGCGTCACACTCACCCCTTTAATTTGCGCGTAAACCTTCATTCCCACTTCAAGCGACAATTCTTCTTTAGCCCAGCTTGTGATAGTTGCCCATAGATAGCAGTGCGGCGCCAATTCCAATTTTACCGAGACACTTTGCCTATTGCTGCCAAAGCGAAATGTTTCGATTTCCGCGATCTTGGCATGTAAAACATTACGGATCGAACTGCGTTCAGGCTTATCAAGGTTGATTGATACATCATTAGCGCGAACTTGCAATCTCACTTGGCTTTGCAACTCTGCTTCTACCTTTTGTACCCATAACATTACGCCTTTAGAAAGCTCCAATCCTGATAGCGCATGCTCCTCAATTTGCTCAACTAGAGTCGCTTCAAACAATGAACTTTGATCTGCAAAAGATTGCCAAGGGTGCATCGCTTTTGAAGCCCAAACCTGAGCAATCGGTCCCGTAGTCACAACACGCCCGTTATCAATGACGACCAAGTGATCAGCTAAGCGGATAATTTCATTGAGGCTATGGCTGACATACAAGATAGGAATATTAACGTTAGTCGCTAGATGCTCTAAAAATGGCAATACCTCACGCTTTCGGGGTAAATCCAAAGAAGCAAGTGGTTCGTCCATTAACAATATATCGGGCTTGGAAAGCAGCGCACGCCCAATCGCGACACGTTGTTTCTCTCCCCCTGATAATTCAATGGGATATCGGTTTAATAGCGGTGCCAACTCTAAAAGAGTAATAATGCGTTCAAAATAGCGATCATCTTTTTTATCGACACCGTAGAGCAGATTTCCCTTCACCTTGTAATGTGGGAAGAGTCGGGATTCTTGGAATACATAACCCACTTTACGGTGACGAGTTGGTACATCAATCCCAACTGCGTGGCTATACAGTACCCGGTCATTGATCTCTATGTGTCCGCTAGTAGGTTGAGTTAAACCCGCCACAGCATTAATCAGCGATGTTTTACCCGCGCCGGATCGACCAAAGATCGCGGTGATCCCTTGCGCCGGAAGCTCAACATTAATATCAAAGTGGGTATCGCCCAGTTGCTGTTTAAACTCTATAAGCAACTTACTCATCGTTTAGCTCCTAAGCGGCGCGTACATTGCTTGGCTAACCACTCTGACACCAACAGCGAACCGAGCGCAATGACAATAGAAATCGCACACAGACGCATTGCCTCTAGTTCTGAGCCTGGAGTTTCGATAAATGTGTACATCGCGAGCGGAATGGTTTGCGTTTCGCCGGGAATATTTGAAACAAAACTGATGGTTGCACCGAACTCACCTAAACTCCGAGCAAATGCGAGCATGGAACCTGTGATGATCCCCGGTAAGGTAAGAGGTAAAGTAATGGTGAAAAACACTTTTAGCGGCGATGCTCCTAAGGTGGAGGCGGCTTGCTCTAACTTGTTATCGACACTTTCAAAACTGAGCCTCACCGCACGAACCATCAAAGGTAGCGCAACGACGATGCTGGCAAGAACTGCCCCTTTCCAGTTAAACGCAAAAGAAACACCAAATGTTTGGTAAACCCATTGTCCAATGACACCCTGTCGCCCCATTAGCACTAAGAGAAGATAGCCGATCACCACAGGCGGCAACACCAGTGGAAGGTGAATAATGCTATCGACAACCGACTTACCGACAAATTGCTTCTTTGCCAATAACCACGCAAGAAATATCCCTATTGGAATAAGCCACACAATGGCATATAGAGAAACCTTGATACTTAGTAATAACGCTTGCGATTCATATTCGGTTAGCAAAAACATCCCCTAATTAAAACCGTATTTTGTTAACGCTTGACGAGATGCCTCACTCGATAGGTACTGTGCAAACTGTTTTGCCGCTGGTGATTCATTCAATCTTACCAATGGATAACGAATTGGCTCATGACTTGTGGCGGCAAAGGTGTACACAATTTTAACCTTATCGGAAACAACAGCATCTGAGTTATACACGATGCCCAGCGGTGCTTCTGCTCTTTCTACCAAGGTTAAAGCAACACGGACGTTGTTGGTCGGCGCAAGATGCGAACTCAAATCGCGCCAAAGCCCCATAGACTGTAACGCCTGTTTGGCATAGATGCCCGCTGGAACTGCATTTGGCTGACCGATAGCCAAACGACTGTCGCCTAACGTTTTAAGCCACGAATCAGTTTGCTCTACCTTTAGTTGTGCTTCGCTACTTACTGGCGCGACAACCACCAATTGGTTATGAGTAAAAGTTGAGATATTCTCTGCGCCAACAATTCCTTGTTTCTCGAGATGATTGACCCACAACTCGTTGGCTGAAATAAATAAATCAGCAGGCGCGCCTCGCTCAATTTGGCGAGCTAATGAAGAAGACCCGCCATAAATTGCGACGACATTAATATTATGCTCGTTTTCGTAATTGCTAATCAATTGGTTGAGAACATTGGTCAACGAAGAGGCAGCATAAATGCGAATGGAAGTGTCGCTAGCTAATGCCGTTTGACACATTAAGCTGCTAGCGGTGAGCAGCAGCGTAAACAATTTTATTATTCTAGCTTTGTACATCAATATCCTTGCCTAACTCAGGCCAAAGTAGCTCTAAGTTTAAGTGCTCCTCTATAGCATCTGCAATACGATTAATCGCGCGCTCTTGATTTGCTTGATGATCAACCGTCGTTACGTTGGCAAACCCCATCCACTCACATAACAACGCTAGCGCCTGTGCATCATCAAATACACCATGCAAATAGGTGCCAAAGATTTGTCCACAATCGCTTACTGCACCATCAAGACGACCATCAGTGAGTTGAATTGGTTGAGAGTTGTCGATGGTACTAACACCGGCATGAATTTCATAGCCACTCACACTGGCTTGCTTACCTAAAAGTTGTAGCTCACCTTTAACGCGTGTCAGGGTTTTGCTCTCGCCCATCGTCGTGGTGATATCTAAATAACCCAAACCTTGCGATTGACCAGGCTCTCCTTCAATTCCTAAAGGATCTGCGATAAGACTGCCTAGCATCTGGAAACCGCCACAAATCCCAACGACTTTGCCACCAAAACGTAAGTGTTTGGCGATCTCTTTGTCCCAGCCTTGGCTACGGAGATACTCAAGATCCGCTCTTGTCGATTTTGAACCGGGCAAAATAATGACGTCAGCCCAAACTAAAGAACCGCCTTTACCAATATATTGCAGATCAATATCTGGGTTTTGGCGCAGCGCATCAAAGTCGGTATGGTTACTGATGCGTGTAAATACCGGAACTTTAATCACCAATTTCGCTTGGTCGGCAAGTTGTTGCTGGCTATCGATAGCGTCTTCTGCTTCTAAATCAAACCCATGTAGATATGGCAATACACCAATGACAGGTTTTCCGGTTTTGTCTTCAAGCCAATCAAGACCCGATTGAAGCAGCGCGATGTCTCCTCTAAAGCGGTTGATAACAAAGCCGATAACTCGATCTTGCTCGCTTGGTGAAAGCAGCTCTAACGTCCCGTATAGATGAGCAAAGACGCCACCTCGGTCAATGTCAGCCACAATGATCACTGGCACATCAGCGTTTTCTGCAAAACCCATGTTAGCGATATCGTTCGCACGCAAATTGATTTCTGCAGGGCTGCCCGCCCCCTCTATCATCACTGACTCATATTCATTTTGCAGCCGCTCGAAAGAGTCCATGACTGTATTCATCGCGACAAGCTTGTAATCATGGTAGCCAGTCGCTTCCATATTGGTTAACGCTTTGCCTTGCAAAATAACCTGTGCGCCCGTATCTGAGTTAGGCTTAAGTAGCACAGGATTCATATGAACGGAGGGCTCGATATTGCAAGCTGCAGCTTGTACCGCTTGTGCACGTCCGATCTCGCCACCATCTTGTGTCACAGCGCTATTTAAGGCCATGTTTTGCGGCTTGAACGGCGCAACTTTTACATTTTTACGCGCCAGTACTCGGCAAAGACCCGCAACCAAAACGCTTTTTCCCGCATCGGATGTCGTTCCTTGTACCATTAACGCCTTTAAAGGTGATTGCATTTTAACCAGCTATATCATTGATTATGTTGCAAGAATCATATCGAGTTTCCTTTGGTATTACTAATAAAAACATGAATGGAAAATGAATGCACAAATCAGCATAGATTCACATTCGGTGTTGTTTAATAGCACCATCAAGCAAGGGCACAGAGCCCAAACATCATACTAAGGAAATACCATGAAAAAAATTATCGTAACTGCTGCACTTATTCTAGCTCCAACTATCGCACTAGCTGGCGGTGACAACCACCATTCACGTAACGCGGTTCAGTACACAGGTCCAGTTGAGCTAACAAACCTGACCAACTTATTGGCTGAAAGCTCAATGTTCACTGAAAAGAAAGTTGTTGTTGAAGGCAAGCTTGTGCGCCAAATCAACCATGAAAAATTTATCTTTAGTGACGGCCAAGCTGAAGTTCAAGTTGAACTGGATGACGATATTGTTCTTAAACAGCCGCTAGATGCAAATACTCAAGTTCGCCTATTCGGTGAATACGAAGGTGGCAATACACCTGAGATCGAAGTTGATCGCATCCAAGTGCTATAAATCGTTAAGATTTAAGGGTAAAATACCAACGTAAGGCCTGCCTCTGCAGGCCTTAGCTTTATTTATAGCTGAATGTTGGAGAACCATTTTGAACAAACCCGTCCTTTTTGCAGCCCTCGCGAGTACTTTGTTTGCACCCGTCGCTCTTTCTAACAATTTTAGTTACAACTATTTAGAGTTCCGTACGGCTGTAGATCCGCGCTTCTCTGGTGCTGAGTTCAGCATGCAAATGTTAGAAAACGTGCACTTTGTAGCGCGTGCAGACAGTCAGTTTGAAGGCGATGCGGATATTGCTGGTGGTTTCGGATTTAATGGTCCAATCAATCAGTTTGCAGACGTTTTCGGTCAAGCACTGGTGCACAACATCAGCTACCCAGACGACGAACATAAAGATCGCGAAACGGTTCCTGAGTTTAATATTGGTCTACGCATGTGGCTAACTGACCAACTTGAAGCAACAACACGTGTTGGTCGCCTTGATGAAAGCTCAGTATTCCACGCGGGTGTGCGCTTCCATTCAACTTCTCAATTGTCTCTGTCGGCAGAAACTCGTAACTACGGCTTGCATGGTCCGCAGATTTCAATGTCAGTGCGCTTCCAATACTAAATGCACTTCCAGCCTGCTGTTATGCAATAGAAGCAATTTATACAGCAGGCTTGTTGATTATATAACAACCAAATATCGTTATTATATGTGATAGACATCAAGCTTTATCACACCTTATTTACATTTTTTCGCATACCGTCTGTTATTCTGCGCGAGCTCATATGTGATGTAAGGATACCGATGTATATGTCAGCCCTATCAATAAAAAATAAACTTACCCTCGCTTTCGTGCTTGCCATTCTAGTTATGACTTCGGTTCAAACTTACTTAACTGGCAGACAGATCCTCGATGAAACACAGCGTTCCATCACTCAATATGGTAATACTCTTCTTGATGGACGAGTTGCCAGTATGGATCAGTGGATCAATACCAAAATCAATGTGGTGCGTTCAGCCTCCGATGCGTTCATCAATCAAGGTGATCCTCAGTCTTATTTAGCCCAAGCAACCAAATCAGGTAATTTGCGTATTGTTTACGCTGCATTAACTGATGGTCAATTCATTATGGGTGTCGATATTGACCTGCCTGAAGGTTTTGATCCACGTACGCGCGGTTGGTATGTAGATACCATGGAAAAAAATGGGGTAAATGTCACAGAACCCTACCTCGATGCTTCCTCGAACAAACTGGTCGTGACGGTTGCTGAACCTTTTAGAGCCGGCAATGCTAGCGGTGTCCTTGGCGCTGACGTTGAGATCGATACCCTAGTAAATAACGCGGTTCAGTTAGAAGATGAAGGTGTCACTGCCTTTTTAACTAACAGTAAAGGCAAGATTGTTGCTCACGAAGACGCATCTTTAGCGCTAAAAGATATCGCACTTATATCTGCCGATCTTAATGTCGATGTGATTAATCAATTATCTCAGTCAACTGAACTGGTTGATGCGGTTATTTCCAATACCGATGTATTAATTACCTCTAAAGCGATACCTAATACTGATTGGTTCTACACCCTTGTTATCGACAAAGAACATGCATTTAAATCTCATCAGAGTTTGATTGCCCAATCGATGATTATGGGTTTTATTCAGGTACTATTAATTGCTGCTATCGCTCTGGTGATTGTGAAAAAAGCACTCGCTCCACTTAACTCTCTCACCGACTCAATGCGCGATTTAGCTCAAGGGAACGGAGACTTAACTAAACGAATCGACGTTAAGACAAAAGATGAAATTGGCTTACTGGCAGAACAAGTCAACGCGTTTATTTCTAAACTTCAAGAAATCGTTCATGATATTTCTGAATCTTCGCGCAACTTGGACAGTCGCTCTGAAGTGAGTACCAAGCTTGCAAGCGAAATTAGTGATTCACTTAGCGCACAGCTCAACGAAATTTCTCAGATTGCAACTGCTGTACATGAAATGTCAGCAACAGCAGAGGAAGTGGCAAATAATGCTAAGATGACTGCAGACTCAGCGTTGAGCTCGACCGAGCACTGTGAAGAAGGTAAACGCGTTATTCGTCGTAACCAAGATTCTATCACTAGCCTTGCCAGTCAACTCGATAATGCCGCTAGCGTAGTCTCTCAGCTCGAGCGTAATGCACAAGACATCAATACGATTATTTCTACCATTAGTGATATTGCTGAGCAGACCAACCTACTCGCGCTTAATGCTGCTATCGAAGCTGCTCGAGCTGGCGATCAAGGACGCGGCTTTGCTGTGGTTGCTGATGAAGTTCGTGTCCTGTCGCAGCGTACGCATAGTTCGACGGTGGAAATCCGCCAGATGATCGAAAGCTTGCAGAAAAATAGTCTTGAAGCAGTAAGCTCAATGACCCAAAGCCGCGACCTCGCCGGCTCAAGCGTCGAAGATGCGAACAGTGCCACTGAATCATTAGAGAAAATCACTCAATCGATTCAAGAAATTTCAGAAATGGCATCGCATATTTCTAATGCCGCCTTTGAACAACGCACAGTGACTGAAGAAGTAAGCAAAAATATTCAGCAAGCCAATGATATTTCATCAACGCTCTCTGAAGAAGCGTCAAACTCTCGCTCACTTTCACAAGATTTACGTCAAATTGCGATGAAGCTAAATCAACAAGTACATTTATTTAAGTACTAATTTATTTACACTTTACAGCCCCTTAATTGGGGCTTTTTTATATCTAGTAAGTAAATTTAGCAGCTGCATTTGTAAATTATTTATCAATAGTTTTACATCACGTTTAATTACTGGTTAACCAGCATATTAATCCGTAGAATATTTATAAATAACACTTATCTGATGTTTACATGTAAATTTGCGAGTGTTTACACTATTCAAATTTAATATGTAAAATATTATTGAGATTGAGATCATACATATCGGAGTTTTCCTACATTAAATTGCATAGCGTCTGGTATGCTCGCCGCGGTTCCCTATCGAGTGTTGGAAAATCGCTATGTCTGCACTATCAATAAAAA
Source organism: Vibrio rhodolitus (assembly GCF_003350325.1). GTDB lineage: Bacteria > Pseudomonadota > Gammaproteobacteria > Enterobacterales > Vibrionaceae > Vibrio > Vibrio rhodolitus. The sequence goes on from NZ_QLYZ01000002.1 coordinate 244,795, forward strand.
ATAAACTCACGATTGCCTTTGTACTGGCAATTCTGTTGATGACCACCGCCCAGACTTACATTACCGGTAAGCAAATCTTTGACGAAACCAATCGTTCCATCAAACAACATGCGACAACCTTGCTAAATGGCAGTGTTAACAGTATGGACCAGTGGTTCAGAGCAAAAATTAACGTGGTTCGTTCAACTTCAGACGCGTTCATTGACCCGTCACAAGCCCAAGCTTATCTAGCCACCGCATCCAAAGCGGGTAACTTTCGAGTTGCTTATGCGGGATTAAATGATGCTCAATTTATTTTGGGTATCGATTTAGGTGTGCCTGAAGATTACGACCCACGTGAGCGCGACTGGTATAAAGATACTATGCGCGTAAACGGATTAAATATCACAGAGCCTTACTTTGATGTTCAATCAAACCGCTTAATTATGACCATTGCAATGCCTTTTACTGAAGGCAAGGTTGGCGGCGTATTGGGCGCAGACGTTGAAATCGACGATCTTGTTAACGATGTGGTTGATATCAAAGAAGCGGGTGTTGAAGCTTTCATCACCAATAGCAAAGGCAAAATTGTTGCACATAAGAATGCTCAGTTAACTCTCAAAGGTATCGAAAACATTTCTCCTAATCTTAGTACCGCGAGAATTTCTGAGCTTGCTCAAAGTAAACAATTGGTTGAAACAACGATTAACGGCTTAGATGTTCTGATCACATCAGAACAAGTACCAAACACCGATTGGTATTACACTATCGTTATCGACAAAGCCCATGCATTTGCATCGCAAGAAGAGTTACTGGGCCAATCAATCCTGATGGGCTTGATTCAAGTTCTACTGATTGCCGTGATTGCATTTGTGATTGTTAAGCACGCATTGGCGCCACTAAACAACTTAAGTGTGTCAATGAAAGATCTTGCCGAAGGTAATGGCGACCTCACCAAGCGCATTGAAATCAAAACCAGAGATGAGATTGGCTTGCTCGGCGAGCAGGTGAATGCGTTTATCGCTAAGCTACAAGAAATCGTGCAAGACATCTCTAACTCGTCGAAAAGTCTGGGCAGCCAGTCTGAGGTGAGTACCAAGCAGGCTATTGGCTTAAGTGACTCTCTAGCTACACAGCTAAACGAAGTATCACAAATTGCTACCGCAGTACATGAGATGTCAGCAGCAGCAGAGGAAGTAGCAAGCAATGCTAAGCAAACGGCTGATTCTGCTTACAGCTCTACTGATCATTGTGATCAAGGTAAGCGCGTGATCCGTCGTAACCAAGACTCAATCACTAACCTCGCCTCTCAGCTCGAGAATGCAGCCAAGGTGATTGGTCAATTGGAAAAGAACGCGCAGGATATCAATACCATTACGTCTACCATTAGTGACATTGCTGAACAAACGAACCTACTCGCGCTTAACGCCGCTATTGAAGCTGCGCGTGCTGGTGATCAAGGTCGCGGCTTTGCTGTTGTCGCTGATGAAGTTCGCGTACTGTCACAGCGCACCCACAGCTCAACGGTTGAAATTCGTGAAATGATCGAAAGCTTGCAGAAAAATAGCGTCGAAGCCGTAGATTCAATGACCCGAAGCCGCGATCTGGCTGCTTCAAGTGTTGAAGATGCAAACGATGCTACCGATGCTCTTGAAAAAATCACCATTTCTATTCAGCAGATCTCTGAAATGGCATCGCATATTTCAAATGCAGCTTCAGAGCAGCGCACGGTAACAGAAGAAGTAAGTAAGAATATTCAACAAGTAAGTGATATCTCGACTCACCTGAGTCAAGAAGCGCATAACTCACGCTCTCTTTCTGAAGATTTGCGACAAATTGCCGTTCGTCTGAATGAACAAGTACATATGTTTAAACACTAAACTAGACATTAATACTTAAAACATAAGCCCCGCACATCGCGGGGCTTTTTGTTAGCTAGCAATTATTGGCGCACTATCAACTGCCTTGGCACCAGTTCAACACCGGACTCATAACGTTTTGCCGCTGCATTGAGCGCTAATGCTAAGGCGCTATCGGCGATAATTTCAAATTGCTGCGACAGCGAGTTAACTTTAAACGGTAAGAAATCGAGTAAACGATTGTCACCAAACGTAGCCAACTTAATGCTGTTAGTCAGTTCAGGGTGTTTGAGTAGCTCATCAAGCACCCCTTCTAACAATGTGTAAGAAGTTGTAATGACTGCTTGAGGAACTTGGTCTTCCGCTAGCCATTGTGCAAAAATGCGCTTCCCTTCTTCACGGTTAAAGTGCGCGCCGTAACTCACCTGAACGGCTAAGCCTTTCTCTTTTGCGACAGAACGAATGCCTTGTTCACGTACTGACGAAATAGTCAGCTCAGGCAACGCACCAATTACGCCAATGGTATCCACTCGCTGCGAAACAATGGATTGCGCAAGCTCATAAGCACCATCAAAATCTTCACTCATCACACAACAAAAATGTTCATCATCGAGTGGGCGGTCAATGGCTACGACCGGTGTCCCACGCTGTTGCAACGAGAGATAGAAATCATTTGCGTCGGGAATGCTACTGGCGACAAATAATGCATCCACTTTGCGGCTAACCAGGGTTTCCACCACAGAGCGCTCGATCTCGGCATCATCATCAGAACAAGCGATCAGAATTTGATATCCCGCTTTACGTGAGTTTTGCTCAAGTAGTTTAGCTAAACGAGCATAACTGGTGTTTTCTAGATCAGGAATAATCAAACCAAAAGAACGACTGCTCCCTACCCTTAACGAGCTTGCTGCAACATCAGGACGGTAGTTATGTTGCTCTACAACCGCCATCACTTTTTGCTGCGTTTTCTGACTAATACGATATTGCTGAGCTTTACCATTTATGACATAGCTTGCAGTTGTTTTAGATACGCCAGCTAACTTGGCAATTTCATCTAAGGTCATGTTTGATCCGGTATTCTGTGGATTAGATCAAAGTTTAAAAACGATGATCGCTAACTTATTTGCATTATATGCTGAATCGATACAGCATAAAAGCTGAAAGGATTCAGCAAAGTTGCAAAATGTAGTGGTTGTCGCAACTTCTACTAGACTAAACAGCGTTTGCTGAATTTTTTTACTTTATTGCTGAATCGGTTCAGCTCATCTCTAAACAGAGATAGAAACAGATAAACGAACATCTAGATAAACGAGGCTCACATGCTTAAGCTTTCCATCCAAGACATTACGCTTAACCAAGCGCATCAGGACAAGCAATCAGCTATTGCATTCCTAGCAGAGCAGTTAACCAACAAAGGTTTGGTTGAATCACATTACCTTTCGGGTATGCAGGCGCGCGAAGCGCAAAACTCAACATTCCTTGGCAATGGTATTGCCATTCCGCATGGCACCACTGACACGCGCGACTTAGTCAAACAAACCGGTGTTGCTATCGCCCACTTCCCTAATGGTGTGGATTGGGGAAACGGCAATATTGTGTATCTCGCAATTGGCATTGCCGCAAAAAGTGACGAGCACTTAGGCATCCTAAAGCAGTTAACAAAAGTGCTTGGCGATGAGGGCGTAGAGCAGGCTCTGAAAAATGCACAAAACGCTGAACAAATCATCGCGCTATTAAATGGTGAAACCCAGTTCAACATTGATTTCGATGCCAGCCACATTCAACTCGACTTCCCTGCGAGCGACATGATCCAAATGTCTGCAGTATCAGCCGGTCTTTTGAAAAACTCTGGCAGCGTGGCAAGCGAGTTTGTTGCCGATATCGTCGCCAAAACTCCTACTCACCTTGGTCAAGGCGTTTGGTTGGTTAGCTCCAATAAAGGTGTGAATAAAACCGGTATGGCTTTCGTCACCACTGCGAACCAATGTCAGCTTGACGGCAAATCGGTTAGTGCTCTGATTACGTTTGCCGGGTGCAACGATGCACACCGTAAGCAACTCGCTATCGTCACTGAGCTTGTAGCGACTAAATCAATCGACACACTTTTAGGCAAGTCTGCTAATGAACTGATTGCCCTATTCACTCCTGATAGTGACGCAATCAGCAGCACCGCAGAGCTAAGCGAATCGTCGTCAGCAAACAATTCAGCGGTATTTAAGATCCGTAACGCCCACGGTTTACACGCTCGACCAGGCGCCATGCTAGTCGCTTGCGCGAAGAAATTCGAAAGTGCGATTACGGTGCGTAATCTCGATAGTGACAGTAAGCCAGTAAACGCGAAGAGCTTGATGAAGGTTATTGGTCTTGGCGTGAAGCACGGTCACCAACTAGAGTTTGTTGCCAACGGTGATGACGCGCCAGCAGCGCTAGAAGCGATAGGTAGCGCGATTCAATCTGGTCTTGGTGAAGGTTAAGGAACGAATATGAACAATAAAGTCGTTACTATTACGTTAAACCCAGCACTGGATCTGACTGGCTCTTTAGACACACTCAACACTGGTAGCGTTAGCTTGGTAAATAACAGTGATTTTCATGCTGCCGGTAAAGGCGTCAATGTCGCTAAAGTACTGTCAGACCTTGGCGCTCAAGTTACGGTTACCGGTTTTCTTGGAGCTGATAATCAAGAACTATTTTGCCAACTGTTCGAGCAAATCAAAGCCGACGATCATTTTGTGCGAGTGAAAGGCTCAACGCGAATCAACGTCAAACTGGTCGAACAAAATGGCACCGTGAGTGATATTAATTTCCCGGGAGTAGCAGTTGATGCCAATGCAATCGCACAGTTTGAACGCACACTTGAATCTCTTTGCGATGAACATGAGTACTTTGTTTTTGCTGGCAGCCTGCCACAAGGGATCACACCAGAACAATGTGCTCACTGGATTGAGTTCCTGCAACAACGCGGTAAGAAGGTATTGTTTGATTCAAGCCGCGCAGCACTCAAAGCGGGTTTAACCGCTACTCCTTGGCTAATCAAACCAAACGATGAAGAACTGGCTGAATTTGTTGGTCGTGATATTCATTCGCGTCAAGAGATCATGGAGGTTGCACAGCACTTAAGCGACAGCGGTATCGAAAACATCGTGGTATCTCTTGGAGCAAAAGGTGTGATGTGGCTTAACCAATCAGAATGGCTCTCTGCTCAACCACCAAAAATGGAGGTGGTAAGTACCGTAGGCGCTGGCGATACGCTGGTCGCAGGTATGTGCTGGGGTCATATGCAGCAAATGGACAAACCGCAACTGTTGCAATTCGCAACAGCCCTTTCCGCCATGGCTGTAAGCCAAGTGGGTGTTGGGATGAACGATTTATCCGAACTCAATCAACTTATAACGAAAACTGAGCTTAATCCAATTTCGTCACTAGACGATTAATTACTCGAATAACAAAAGGTCGATGTTATGAACGTAACTATTATTACAGCTTGCCCGAGCGGTGTTGCCAACAGCATCATTGCCGCCGGACTTCTTGAAAAAGCCGCGCAATCACTTGGCTGGAATGCACATATTGAATGCCAGTCTGAGGTGATAAACGCAGCCCCTGTAAGCCAAGAACAAATCGAAAATAGCGACTTTATCCTCATTGCAGCAAATCGCGCGGTGGATGACTCACGTTTCGTGGGTAAGAAACTGGCTCGCGTATCGATTGAGCAAGTCATCGATAACGCAGAACTGGTCCTAAAACAGAGTGCGGATACCGCTCAGACACTTGAAGTAAGTGATACGGTAACAGAAGATACAAATGCTAGCGCGAAAAAGATCGTGGCAATCACTGCCTGCCCTACGGGCGTTGCGCATACCTTTATGGCTGCAGAAGCGCTAGAAGATGAAGGTAAGCGTCGCGGTCATCAAATCAAAGTAGAAACACGTGGTTCAGTAGGTGCAAAAAACCAACTGACAGAACAAGAAATTGCCGAAGCTGATTTAGTTATCATCGCTGCAGACATCGAAGTACCACTTGATCGCTTCAACGGCAAAAAACTTTACCGGACTAAAACTGGTCCTGCGCTAAAGAAAACGGCTGAAGAGATGGACAAGGCGTTTGAGCAAGCAACCCTCTACCAGCACTCAGGAGCTGCAAGTTCAACTAATGCAAATGAAGAGAAAAAAGGTGTGTATAAACACCTAATGACTGGCGTATCACACATGCTACCTGTGGTTGTCGCCGGTGGTTTGATCATTGCGCTTTCATTTGTCTTCGGTATCGAAGCATTTAAAGAAGAAGGCACATTAGCAGCAGCGCTCATGACAATTGGTGGTGGCTCTGCTTTTGCACTGATGATCCCTGTTTTAGCTGGCTTTATCGCCTTCTCTATTGCTGACCGCCCAGGTCTGGCTCCGGGTTTGATTGGTGGTATGTTAGCAAGCTCAACCGGCGCAGGTTTCCTAGGTGGTATCGCAGCAGGTTTTATTGCAGGTTACGCCGCGAAATTTATTGCTGATAAAGTGCAATTACCACAATCGATGGAAGCACTAAAACCAATTCTGATCATTCCGTTTATCGCAAGCTTGTTCACCGGCTTGGTGATGATCTACATCGTTGGTGGCCCTGTTTCTGGCATCATGGCAGCAATGACTGAGTTCCTAAATAACATGGGTTCAGCTAATGCAGTACTACTTGGTGTGATTCTGGGTGCAATGATGTGTTTTGACCTAGGTGGTCCGATTAACAAAGCAGCGTATACTTTTGGCGTGGGTCTACTAGCATCACAAACCTACGCTCCAATGGCGGCAATTATGGCTGCGGGCATGGTTCCTGCGCTAGGTATGGGTCTAGCCACTTTCCTTGCCAAAGAAAAATTTGAAGCGAGTGAGCGTGAAGCGGGTAAAGCCTCTTTTGTACTAGGTCTATGTTTTATCTCGGAAGGTGCAATTCCATTTGCAGCAAAAGACCCGATGCGCGTTATCCCTTCTTGTATGGCGGGTGGTGCATTAACAGGTGCTCTATCGATGTTGTTTGGCGCAAAACTAATGGCACCACATGGAGGTCTATTTGTACTGCTAATCCCTAATGCGATTACTCCTGTACTTATGTACTTGGTAGCGATTGCGGCAGGTACTGCATTAACCGGCTTCACGTATGCATTCTTAAAAGGACGCGACAAAAAAGCTGTTGCGGCAGCATAACGATTATCTCCTCCCTACCCCCAATTTAAGCGTCTCTTTTGAGGCGCTTTTTTTGTTTCTGCAAAGTAAGTTTATAAGCAAATAGAGGCTTATGCTTAATCAGCCCGCGTGATATAGCCAAACAGTATTATACGCAACCAGTTTAGTTAAATATGATAGTCGTTATAACTCACCACAGTGGTGCGTTATGTTTTTCGTTTGCACTCATACGAGTCACTATTTAAACCCAACACTTCTATTTCTTCATAAAAACAATGGGTTAATATTTGGCTCAATTCTTGTAGATACCATTCCTAGACATGATGTCTAGATATGCTGGCGCATTAAGGAATAACTATGCAAGACACTCTCACTGTGATACTCGCCGGTGGTGTTGGCTCTCGCCTTAGCCCACTGACTGACAATCGAGCCAAACCCGCGGTCCCATTTGGGGGAAAATATCGCATTATTGATTTCACCCTTACTAACTGTCTTCACTCTGGCTTACGACGGATTCTTGTACTGACTCAATACAAGTCTCACTCGTTACAAAAACATCTACGCGACGGTTGGTCACTGTTTAATCCAGAGCTTGGTGAATTTATCTCAGTGGTACCGCCACAAATGCGCGGGGGCGGAAAATGGTATGAAGGGACAGCGGACGCGATCTACCATAACTTATGGCTGATTGAGCGCAGTTCTGCCAAATACGTTGTGGTGCTATCTGGCGACCATATTTATCGCATGGACTATGCTGCAATGATAAAAGAGCATAAAAGGACCGGAGCCAAATTGACCATTGCCTGTATGGAAGTGCCGCAAAACGAAGCTAACCAGTTTGGCATTGTTGATAGTGCAGAAGATGGTGAAATCCGTCACTTTGTCGAAAAACCGATAGACCCACCAAGTATGCCTGGTAAACCCGAATACAGTTTAGCTTCGATGGGGATTTACGTGTTTGATGCTGATGTATTGACTGATTGCCTGCAAGATGACGCTCAAACCATAGAATCTAGTCATGACTTTGGCAAAGATGTCATACCCAAACTTATCGAATCTCGCGACGTCTACGCCTATCGATTCTGTGGCAAGCTAGGGCGAGTAGCGAAAGATTGCTATTGGCGCGATGTAGGAACTATTGATTCCTATTACCAAGCCAATATGGACCTATTAGAGCCCGTGCCACCAATGAACCTATATCAACGCGATTGGGCCATCCGTACCTATGAACCACAATACCCACCCGCGCGTACTGTCTCCTCAGCAACTGGTAACGAAGGTATTTTTATCAATTCGATCATTGCTGACGGCGTGGTCAATTCTGGGGGGTCAGTGCAACGTTCAATCATTTCACCTTGTGTCTACATCAATGATGGAGCAACCGTGGCTGATAGTATCTTACTCAATCATGTAAAGGTTGGTGAAGGTTGTCAGCTCAAGAACTGCATCATTGACAAACATGTATGTATTCCGCCCAATACGACTATTGGTTACAACGAAGCAGAAGATGCACAGCGATTCCACATATCACCCAGTGGCATTGTCGTGGTTCCTGAGAGTTATCAATTCGATTGATGATTCTTTGCAGGTCGCGTTACAAAGAAAAACACCCTCTCAATTGGAGGGTGTTTTTAGAGATTGACTAGATCTCCTATAGGGATGTTTAGTATTACCCAATCTCACAAAAATAAAAACGGTAAATTTGTAAACTCTCTTTTCCCTTTTTTGCAGCAAGTTAATCCATAAATCTTTATTTTTTAAGAAAATTATCTTTACACAGCAATTTGTCAGTTTTCATGCTTGTATTGACATAGGTGCGTCCCCATCTCTTTGTTAGTGATCTGACTTGCTGTCTCACTACTACAATAAATTCAAATTCTCATTCAAAGAGGAAGCATGAATGTCGATGAAATTTGCATATCAAAACCCTACACAAATTCTATTTGGTCAAGGACAAATCCAAGCAATCACCAATGTTATTGGTAGCGACGCGCGCGTATTAGTTGTCTACGGTGGTGGCTCGATCAAAAAGAATGGCGTGTATGACCAAGTCGTAGCAGCGTTAACGGAACATCAATGGCAAGAGTTTTCAGGTGTAGAGCCTAACCCAACAAAAGAAACGCTAGATAAAGCGGTCGAGATCGTAAAAGCGGATAACATAGATTTCATCCTCGCGGTCGGCGGCGGCTCAGTGATCGATGGTTGTAAGTACATCGCCGCAGCCTCTCATTACGACGGTGATGGATGGGATATTTTAACCGGTAAACACCAAGTCACTTCAGCAACAGCACTCGGTGCAATTCTGACTTTGCCTGCGACTGGCTCAGAATCAAACTCTGGAGCGGTGATTACCAAAGCAGAAACGCAAGACAAACTCGCTTTCTTGTCGCCATTTGTCCAACCAGCTTTTGCAGTAATGGACCCAGATGTGATGAAAACCCTACCAGATCGCCAACTAGTTAATGGTCTGGTTGATGCATGGGTACACGTCTGTGAGCAGTATCTGACTTACAATCATGGTCATATGGTGCAAGATGGTTACGCTGAGGTATTGCTGCGTAACTTAAAACAACTTGCTGAACAGTTTGACCAACGAGACAGCGATGAGTGGCGTGCTAACCTAATGTGGACAGCCAACCAAGCACTCAATGGTCTGATTGGTTCTGGCGTACCGCATGATTGGGCAACGCATATGATCGGTCACGAGCTTACAGCACTTTGGCACGTTGATCATGCGCGCTCGCTGGCGATTGTTCAGCCTGCGCTACTGCGTAATCAAATCGAACACAAGCGCGCTAAGCTAGAAAAGCTGGGTAGCGAAGTATTCCACTTAGAGATGAGTAGTGATTTGGCAGAGCGCACCATCGATGCGATTGAAGCCATGTACAACAGTCTTGATGTAGCAACTCGTCTAACAGAGCACGAAGGCGACAAACAAGCAGCGATCAACAGTGTTATCGACCAATTAGAAAAACACGGTATGACAGCACTAGGCGAACACCAAGCCATTACGCTAACACAAAGCCGTGAGATCCTAGAATCTGCGGTTGCTTAAGTGCGATTCGACTAATTCGATGAGAGCATTTCGATAAGAGCCTAAAAGACAAGGGGTGATGGTTTTCTATCACCCTTTTTGTATTTAGCTTCACTGTAAAGAGTGCAGCCCAATCATGTTACCCTCGGTATCACTGACTATCGCGATATAGCCATAGTCGCCGATTGCCATCTTCACCTACTGGACACTTCCGCCCGCCATTTCAACGCGTTTTGCTTCTATCGCACAATCCTGGCAAGAAAAGTAGACTAACGTACTGTTACCACCCGCTTCGATACCGGGCACTTTAACTAGCGCGCCTGTCGCTCCGTACCCTTGCATATCGAGACCAAATGACCACATTACTACACCAGATTCTGTCGGATCTGCCATTGGTTCTAAATTGACTTGGAATACACTTTGATAAAACTTGAGTGCCCTGTCCATGTCCGCGACATAGATTTCAAACCAGCCGATTGGATTTGCCATCATCGAGCCTCCGAATTTGGATTCATCCTAAGAATAGCGCGTGAATCGCCTGGTTGTACTCCAATCTGTCAATGCTGGTAGACAAAGGTGTTGGCAAAGTTATAAAGCGGATAAAAACTGCAGCATGTCCGAGAAAAATCAGCTACCATGCGCATCTGACTGATAGTGCAAAACCAAATGATTGGGTGAAACAATAAATTTATGTGGCTAGTGATTCTTACTCTTTGTTTAGTGCACATTTACTCAATCAGCCATGGTCCGCGCTGGCTATTTTATAGCACTAAACCTCTACCAGCAGTGCTGCTTGCTAGCTTAGTCATCTATTCTCCAGCAACAGACTACCCAACTTACTCAATCTTTATCGCTCTCGGGCTGATGATCTCGTCTATCGGCGATATCTTTTTGATGTTACCAAAAGACAGGTTTCGTGCCGGACTGGTGAGCTTTCTGATCGCTCAATTTAGTTTTGGTTATGCGTTTTTGTCCAAGATTGAGCAATTTTCACCGCTATGGTTAACAGTCCTGTTGATTGCGGTCGGTGTGATTGTATTTTTGATGTTACTACCAAGCCTTGGCGACGATCGTTGGTTTATTGCGGGGTATTTCGTCAGTATCTTGTTTATGGCGAATAACGCGACAATTGCATGGTTAAATCAGCCTAACCCACTGGCAGCAATGGCGATGATTGGCGCGTTTATTTTTATCATGTCCGATCTTGTGTTGGCGGTCGATAGGTTTAGAGCCAGTTCTGCGTTTTCTCGTCATGTCGTTATGTTTACATATTACACGGCGCAAGCACTGTTCGCGTTGTCAGTTATTTGGGCAGCCTAAGCACCACCCAATAACAATTTAAGCCTACTGCTTATTAAGCCAATAATGCCATTAGGGCATCAATAGACTCATCAACCTTCGTTTTCAGCTCATACCTTACCGCAAGGTAGGCGACATTTGGTTGCTCTGAGCCTTCTACCGTTTGGCAAATTTGATGTAGTGCTAACAAACCTAAACTACCAGCTGAACCTTTCAGTTTATGTACCAACTGTTTTACCTCATTGGCATCGCCTTTATCACTTGCTTGCTCAAGAAGTTGCAAGATTTCGTTACTGCCTTGAACGAACAACTGCGCAATTTGCATCATCTTTTCTTTGCCCAGCACCTGCATATCATCGACAATAAGCTGCTTGTTAATGATCACCTCGTTCTCCTTAACCTGTGAACTATTGTTTGATTCACCGCGACAAAGCGGCAGTTCAACTTGTTCGAGTAGCAACGACTTTCCTTCGAGCCTGTTTTGAATAAGCATGCACAGTGCATCTTTATCTAAAGGTTTTGCTAAGTAACCATCAAAGCCTGCCGACAAATAGCTCTCAACTTCTTCGCTAAATACGTGCGCAGAAACTGCGATAAACGGTGTTTTTTCTTCATCTGGTCGGGCGAAACTGTCTTGAATTTCACGTAGCTCGACCAACAAGTCACGTCCATCACAATCCGGTAAGTTTATGTCTAACAGGGCGATATCAAATTGCTGCTCTTTGAACAGCTGCCTTGCTTTTTCACCATCTTCAGCAATCGTCACTCGATGTCCCAAGCTAGTTAAAAATCCTTCTGCAACTACACAGTTAACGGGATTATCTTCAACCAGCAGCACTTTAGCTTGTACTGAGTTGTGTAAGGTTTGTTTTTGTTTGACGACTTCTTTGCCTACTTGCAAAGGTAAGGTAAACCAAAAACGACTACCCTGACCCACTTCCGACTCAACACCTAATGCCCCGCCCATCGCTTCCACAATGCGCTTACTGATGGCTAAGCCTAGACCCGTGCCACCTTTGCTACTTAGTCCACCCTCAGCCTGAGTAAAGGCATCAAACAGGCTTTCCATCTCTTTTTCAGAAATACCAATACCAGAGTCTGATACTTCAAACGTCACGTAGTGATCTTCTTCTAGTGAAACGTAGATGTCGACATGACCAGATTCAGTAAACTTAATCGCATTGCCGACTAAATTAGTCAGTACTTGGCTGATACGCGTTACATCACCAAGCCAGAAAGGACCGATATCGCTTTCAATTAAGCAGCTTAGTTCAAGGTGTTTCTCTTGAGCTCGACCTTGCATCAATTGATTAACGTCATCGACCATATAGTGAAGGTTAAAATCGACTGGACGAATCTCTAAATGCCCAGCTTCTATTTTGGAGTAATCCAACACATCATTAAGAATGGCTAGCAGCGTCTTACCGCTACGGTTGATGATATCAACATAGTATGATTGCTGAGAGTTAAGACCCGCATCTTTCAATAGACGAGCCGTGCCAAGTACGCCATTCATCGGAGTACGAATCTCATGGCTCATAGTCGCCAAAAACGCCGACTTAGCACGGCTCGCCTGCTCAGCTTCTTGGCGTGCTTTTGCGTGGTTGAGAACCTCGTTATTGAGGCGCTTATTGGCATCTTGTAACTGTACAGTTCGCTCAGTAACCAGTTCTTCCAAACGCTCTTTGTGCTCTTCTAATTGGCGTTTTGCTTCAATTTCACTTTCAGCCACCACTTTCAATGCTTGCGCAGTATTTCTTGCTGTGATGATAGCTTGCCCCATGTGAGCAAGCTCGTCGTTACCTTTAACAGTAATATCAACTTTCAGTTGCCCTTGAGCAATGGAGAGTAATGCGGAGGAGTATTCAGCAAGGCGCTTTAACACCGAGACATAAACCACTTTCCACACGATAAGCACCACGATAACCAAACCAAGTACGGTCAAAATAGTCAGAGTTAACTGCGCGTAATTCAGCGTAGTTTTAAGCTCATCAACTGCCTTAGTCGTGGTGCGGTTAGAGTCGTCAACAAGTTTGTTAATTGTGGTATTTAAGGCGCTAAATTGAGTTAGCGTATCTTGCATTAAGTTTTGCGATTCAAGTTCATTGTGGTGTCGCTGCATTACAACACTAAACACCACATCACGCTTCTCTAGTTGCGCGAGTAAATCAGACATCTGCACCGAGCGTGTTGGATCTTCTACTGCTTGCACACGACGCTTCATAATCGACAAGTTGTGATCAAATTGCTTACGAATATCACTTAAGCGGGAAGAGTTACTGATGGTGCGTATTTCTTCGATTTGATTAAGCAATTGAAACGCGAGCAAGTGCAGCTCGTGTAAACGTTCAGAAAGATCTAAGTCGACTTCCACCAGCGCATCTAGCGCTTGGTAGGCTTTATCGACCTTATTGTTTGCCAGCAAATCGTAGATATGGGTCACGTTCGCTACCGCAATCGTGCTGGTATTTGATACTTGAGTACGCGTTAGTTGTTCAAGCTCGAGCGCAAGATTGCGCATCTCTTCAGTACGTGAAGCGATGTCTTTTTCGAGAAACAGTTTCTTCTCAACACCGATACCAAGCTTACCTAGCGTATCAATAATCTTCTGTACATCTGACTCTAACGTCGACAGTAGTTGAGAATCGAATGAGTCAGAGCCAAGTTGCTTAATATGAGTCAAAAGTGCACTTAATTGATCAAAAAGTACTTTGCCTGCTTGTTGGCGTTGATGCTCAGTTTTGGAGTTTGACAACGTTTGTACTGATGAGATGATGCGAGAGCTTAGCTCGGCAACTTGACGCGCTTCAATCATCGAAGGTATTGCAGTATTCACCACGTTACGTTCGGTCTTCGCGACCGAAGAAAAACCAAACACACCAATGAAAGATGACATCAGCACCAACAGTGCCATGGCAAGAAAAGCAAACAGTAGCTTGCGCCCAATACTGGCTTTAGCTAGTAACATGCAAATTGATCACTTCTTAACTCATAGATAATGCGCTATATTCTGCAGTGTTTAGACTATTTAATCCAACGAAAAGCGTCATGTTATCTCCTTCAGCGTGTAAATTCCGCATCCAATCATTCGCCATCATTTTATTTGGTATTATGTTTACCAACATCGCCGCGGCTAAAGAGCCACTGCGAGTTTGTGCACTCTATCCGCACCTTAAAGATTCTTACTGGCTGTCAGTAAACTATGGAATGGTCGATGAAGCGCGCAAACAAGGAATTGAGCTACGCGTACTTGAGGCTGGTGGTTATCCAAATCAAGCAAAGCAAAAAGAGCAACTTGATCTTTGTATCAAGTGGAATGCCGATGCGATTATCCTCGGTACTGTGGCCCCTGATATGTTTTATTCCACGCTAAACAAAGCTGCCGCTTCTATCCCAGTCTTTGCAACCGTAAACCAACTGGATGTCAATAAATCCAACGAAACGGTACTCAAAGGCGTGGTTGGCGTCGATTGGTACTGGATGGGTTTCTACACTGGTCAGTATTTAAAGCACAAGCATCCAAAAGGCTCAGGCATTACCAACATCGCCCTACTACCAGGTCCACAATCAAGTGGTGGCACAAAGCCTGTAATTCAGGGATTGCTCTCAGCGATTAAGGACAGTGACGTTCGGGTAGTTAATACTTATTGGGCTGACAATGACAAAGAGTTACAGCGTAACCTCGTTCAAAAATCAATTGAGACCAATAATATCGACTATATCGTGGGTAGCGCGGTGGCAATTGAAGCGGCTATTAGTGAACTGCGCAGCGCAGGAAAGACAGGTCAGATAGGCTTAGTTTCTACCTACCTCAGTCATGGCGTTTACCGAGGATTACTGCGTGGACGCGTTGAGTTCGCACCAACAGACAAAATGGTTTTACAGGGTCGCCTCTCAATTCTGCAAGCTGTGAATTACCTAAATGGTAAAAGTTATGAGAAAGTTGAAGCGCCGATTATAGAAGCTCTGACTCCAAACAAACTCAATCCTAAAGTGATTGCTGAGTCGCTTTCACCGTCAGAGTATCGCCCTACATTTTACGTACATAATTAGGATTATTAGATGCAAAAAACTACTCGCACCATGCCTGCCCATAAGCACGTTGCCCTTGTTGCTCACGATAACTACAAACCAGAGTTGCTGCGTTGGGTAAAAGAGAATAAAGAAAAGCTACAGAAGCATTTTCTTTA
This sequence comes from Vibrio rhodolitus, assembly GCF_003350325.1. Classification (GTDB taxonomy): domain Bacteria; phylum Pseudomonadota; class Gammaproteobacteria; order Enterobacterales; family Vibrionaceae; genus Vibrio; species Vibrio rhodolitus. The sequence goes on from NZ_QLYZ01000002.1 coordinate 260,321, forward strand.
TGCCACAGGTACGACAGGCAATATGCTAAGTAAAGAAACTGGACTTGCTATTAAATCATTAATCAGTGGTCCTATGGGCGGTGATCAACAACTTGGCGCTCTAATATCTGAAGGTCAAATTGATGTGCTTATTTTCTTCTGGGACCCGTTAAATGCGGTTCCGCATGACCCAGATGTAAAGGCCCTGCTTCGTATCGCAAGTGTATGGAACATTCCTGTCGCGACCAACCGTGCGACGGCGAAATTCCTATTTGAGTCAGAGTTAATTGAGCAAGAAGTAGTGATTGAAATCCCAGACTATCAAGCCTACTTATCAGACCGTATTTAGGTTTTGAGATAAAAAACCGAAGGGAGTACCTTCGGTTTTTTTATTTACTTAGCTACTGTGCTGAACCGGATATTCACCCGACAATAACTCTTTTACAAAGCATGAACCGCCACCATTGTAAGCAACCCACACTTTCTTCTTCGCGCGTGTCAAAGCGACATAAAACAAACGCCTCTCCTCTGCATGAGAAAAATCATCGTTAGATTGCGTCAGTACGCCATCAAGATGCAAGGTTTTCACTCGTGCAGGGAACTGACCTTCATCAACGTTTAGTATCAGCACGTAATCGGCTTCACGCCCTTTACTCGCGTGGCAAGTCATGTACTCAATATCAAGTTGCTTAAATTGCTTCTGCCACTCTTCAAACAACTCAGGCTTGTGGTAATGGTTTCGCCCTAACAACATCACACTGGCAACTGTTTTAGATTTTCGGTCGAGTTGATCGAGGATCTTTTCCACGTTCGCCATTGGAATTAGTGATACCGCTTTGGCTTTATGCTCTTTATGGCTATTGAGCTCTTTGGCTAGCTGATTTGGGTTTTGCTGCACAAAGTGATTTGCCACTTGCCCTAACTGATTATTAAAACGATAAGTAGTATCGAGATAATGCAGCGTCGAGTTTGGAAAACGCTGTGAAAACCCGGTAGTTAGGTCTACATCAGAGCCAGCGAATTGATAAATAGACTGCCAATCATCACCCACCGCGAACAAAACACAGTCTTGGTTACGATTGTTGGCACACAAAGCTTCAATCAGAGCCAGACGCTGCGGGGAAATATCTTGATACTCGTCTATCATGATGTATTTCCACGGCGCACTGAACTTCCCTTTAAGAACGTACTGATGAGCGCGGCTTATCATGGTGTTAAAGTCAATTTCACCCTGCTGCTTGAGCATATCTTGCCATGCTTGATAACAAGGCCACACCAGCGCAAGTTCGCTATTTAAACGACTATACTCCGGGTGGTTTACGATTTGCTCTTGGATCTCTTTCTTAGTGACGCCAATTGCCGCAAGCTGCATCATTTGTGTCTCAAGCCACGCGATAAGCTTAGGGTTTTCCACATGGCTACCAAGCTCATCATCACCTGCAATATAAGCAATCGGCCATTTTGCTAAGTGTTTTTGCCAACGTTTGAAACTGGTCTCAGTCATCCAATGGCGCTTAAGCCAATCAGTACACCATGCTTGACGTAATTTATCGTCCAGCGCAATTGGCGACAGCTTAACTTGCGCTCCTTCGACTTGACGCAGAATATACAAGCCAAGTTGATGAAACGTATTCACCTTTACTTGTTCGGTTGAAGGGCCAACTTTGCTAAGCAATCTCTGCTTCATCTCATTAGCCGCATCGCGACCAAAAGCCAACATTAGGATCTGATCCGCTTTTGCCATATGACTTTGCATCAAATAAGCAACACGCGCTGTCAACACGCTGGTTTTACCCGAACCTGCACCAGCTAACACCAAGTTATTGTTATCATTAAGTAGAACGGCTTTTTTCTGGCTTAGATTTAATGGTGACGATTCAATTTTTGAAAACAGTGCATCCCAGTTACCCAGCTCAGTAATGATCCAATCGTGGTTACGCACTTTTAATGTCTCTTGCGCGTCTTCAATCCAAGGCATGATGCGCTTCATTCGCTTGGGCATGCGTTGGTTGGCTTCGGTAAGCGTCATCGACATCTGCGAAAAGTCGTCTTCAATATTCGACAGCCATTTTTCTAACTCAGAATGCGGTACAAAATGTTGCGCGCACTCTAAACCATAAATACGCTCTTCCCATCTTGGCAGGCGTTCGACAAGTTGGGTGCACTGAGTATGATGCCAAGATTGATAATGCGTTATCGCATAGCGAGCAAATTGACGGCATCTATCCCAAGGCAGGCCCTGTACTAACCAAGATAACTGTTTGCCATCTTCTTCATGGGCGAAGAACTGAAGCGAGCCCCAGATAAGCCCCCGTTTTAAGTCAACTCTTCCGGACCAAATATTAAACGGGATTCGCTCTTCTCGGCTCTCTGAGCTCAATACCAGATAGTCGTTTTCAAGAGAGACATTGTGATATTCATTTTGAATAAAAAACTTTGCAGTCTTATTCGCTGTTAGCTGCATTCTAATCGGCCTATAGATTCCATTAGCGCCATAATACCGCATCAGCAAATTGATTTAAAAAGTGTTTTGAAAATTGGCGGTCAATTCTTTTTATTTGTTTAAGATTGCATCTGCTAAGCGTTTAAATCTGACACCTACCAACAAATATGCGCATTTTTCAGCCGAACAAACCATAATATCTATCACCGTCAGGTGTTTAGTATTGAATGTTTGATACTATAGTGTTCAGGATAAAATGGATGTTGGGTACTTTGTGCACTTTTTTAGTCAATTACGTAATTACTGGAGCAATAAAACCTTTAATTACAGCCTGCTGATTCTTACGACCTTATTGGGTGTTGTCGTCCCAACTTGGTACTATCAACTCAACTCACTGGTTATTCCTTTGATTCTTGGGGTCATTGCTGCTGCGCTTGCAGAAAGTGATGATAGTTTCACAGGTAGGATCAAATCGGTCACCTTGACTTTGATCTGTTTTGCCATTGCCTCTCTGTCAATTGAAGTCTTATTTAACAACCCACCATTTTTCGCCATTGGTCTGTTTTTCTCGACGTTTGGTTTTATCATGCTCGGCTCCATCGGTCCCCGTTACGCTAGTATCGCGTTTGGCTCCTTGTTGATTGCGATCTACACCATGCTCGGCGCTCATGAGAGCACTAACATCTGGTTCCAACCATTAATGCTGCTGACAGGGGCAATTTGGTACTTTTTTATGTCAATGATTTGGCATATGTTTTGGCCAATGCAACCAGTACAGCAAAGCTTAGCCAATGTATTTGTGTCACTGGCAGATTATCTTGATGCTAAAAGTGAGCTGTTCTACCCGGTTGTTGATTTAAACCCTCAGCCTTACCGTATTCGCGAAGCGAACTTAAACGCCGCCACCGTCTCTGCACTCAACCAGTGTAAAATGACATTACTGACCCGCTCAAAACGTGGACATATCGACGGCGCGAGTGACCGTTTTCTTAATATTTATTTCTTGGTACAAGATATTCACGAGCGAGTCAGTTCTAGCCATTACCGCTATCAAGAGCTGGCAGAACACTTTGGGCGCTCAGATATCCTTTTCCGCTTTAAGCACCTACTTGAAGTCCAAAGTAAAGCTTGCCTAGAAATTGCCACCGCGATCCGACTCGGTAATACCTATCAATACGACGATTCGATTATGGCATTGGATGAGCTGCAATCCTCGATTTCTTATCTGCAGCAGCAAAATAAGCCAGAATGGCGTTTACTACTTTTGCAACTCAGTTATCTATTCAATAACCTAGCGACGGTAGACAAACAACTCAGTAACTTCAATAACCCAGACGCTAATCGTTTGGAGGAAGGTGTCCTTGATGACACCGACGCTCACACGCCTAAGGCAATGTGGCAGCGTATCAAAGCCAATTTCAACACTGACTCTATGTTGTTTCGCCATGCAGTGCGCATGTCTATCGCACTGACTTTGGGCTACGGCATTATCCAATTGTTTGATATTGAGCGCGGCTATTGGATCTTATTAACCACTCTCTTTGTCTGCCAGCCAAACTACAGCGCGACCAAACAAAAGCTGGTGGCTCGAGTTGCCGGAACGCTGGCAGGTCTTCTGATTGGTGCGCCTTTACTCGCGATGTTCCCTTCTCAAGAGAGCCAGTTGGTATTTATTGTTCTCTCAGGTGTGGCTTTCTTTGCCTTTAGAATTGCCAACTACGGCTATGCCACCGGCTTTATCACCTTGCTGGTGCTATTCTGCTTTAACCAGCTAGGAGAAGGTTTTGCAGTGGTATTACCTCGCCTTGCCGATACGCTCGTCGGCTGCGCACTCGCCGTTGCTGCCGTAACCTTCATCTTCCCAGACTGGCAATCAAAACGCTTGCACAAAGTGATGGCGGAAGCGGTCAAAGCCAACAAAGACTACTTAGCGCAAATTATTGGTCAATATCGCTTAGGTAAAAGTGATAGCCTTGCCTATCGCATTGCTCGTCGTAGCGCGCACAATCAAGATGCAACCCTATCTTCTGCTATCAGCTCTATGCTGGTCGAGCCGGGCAAATATCACTCTGCAGTTGATGAAAGCTTCCGATTGTTAACACTCAACCATGCCCTGCTAAGTTATATTTCCGCTATGGGTGCGCATCGCCAACCAATTGAGAATGACACTACTCACCAGTTGGTTTTGCAATCGCATCGTGTGATCCATCGCCACCTTGATGTTTTATACACGCAGCTGCACGACCGTTGTGTTGAATGTGACACTTCGGATATAGATGACCCAGCCCTTGAGTCACGCCTTGCAGAATGGCGTGATGAAGATGATTCATCGGCGCGATTTGTCTTGCAGCAGCTTTATCTTATCTATCGAATGTTGCCAGAACTTCACTCGCTAGCAAGCAAGTGTGCCGTGCGTGTTGCAGCTAAAGAGAGTGACTCCAATTAAGCCTCTATTGAGTGAGATGTCAGCTTTACTGACTTCTCGCTCTCCTCTGACATTATGCGGACATTAACCTGCTTAATTCACTTATCCTCTATTTATCAACTGACGGAGGATTTATGAAACGCGGTACGACAGAAAATCACTCAGCAGATACATCCAACAAAATCACACGTCTTGATCTGCTTAAAACACAGTTAAACAAGCTAACACCAAAGCAACTGTCTGAGCTACGCGGTGCGATTGACGCTAAACTCAACGTTCAACCGAATGTCGTGATCAGCGATGAAGAGAGTGCCTTTATTCGCAGTCTTTTCTGATCTTTAAAAACTGTCCCTTTCTTAACTATACTGTTGATAAGCCAAGTGATATGAGCTTTTCGATACAAAGGGATAGGTATGTCAAACACACCTCAGTTTCAAATCGTCGCAGAACCTTTCGACATCATTGTTATCGGCGGTGGCATAAATGGTGGGGGCATCGCTTGCGAAGCCGCAAGTCGCGGGTTAAAGGTCGGACTTTATGAAGCAAAAGACTTTGCCATGGCAACTTCCTCTGCCAGTTCAAAACTGATCCATGGTGGCTTACGCTACCTCGAACATCTTGAATTCCGTCTCGTTAAAGAAGCGTTATCCGAGCGCGAGATCCTACTAAAAAAAGCGGCGCATATTGTTAAGCCGATGCGTTTTCGCCTCCCTTATCGCGACACTATGCGACCTAAATGGTTAATTCGTACTGGTCTTTTCCTTTATGACCATTTGGCTAGACGAGGAACTTTGCAAGCGAGCCAGCAGATCGCAGTCAGAAGCACTGATGGTTTAGCCGCTGAGCTCAAAACGGCTTTTGAATATTCTGACTGCTGGGTGGACGACTCACGCCTTGTGATTTCAAATATCAAACATGCTCACCAACAAGGCGCAGAGGTACGTAACTATTGCGAAGTACGCAGTATCCGCCGCGGTGAAAGCTATTGGTGTGTTACCCTATATGACCAGCGGCTACAGTGTGAAGTGGTGCGCTACGCGCGCGCTGTTGTTAACGCAACAGGTCCTTGGGCGGCACAGTTTCTTGATAAATGCAGTGAAGAATCAAGCCAGCACCAGATGCAGCTTGTTAAAGGCTCCCACCTAATCGTCAAACAGCTTTACCCGGGCGATCATGCTTACATTCTGCAAAACGAAGACAAGCGGGTCATTTTTGTTATTCCCTACCTAGACAAGTATTCAATGATCGGCACAACCGATATTCCCTATACCGGAGACCCCTATAAAGCCCAAGCCTCTAAACAAGAAATCGACTACCTACTCAGTATCTGCAATCAGAATTTTGCAGCGCAGCTGGAGCCAGACGATGTGTTGGACAGCTTTAGTGGTGTTAGACCGCTGTTTGGTCAGCAAAACTTACCTGCGCAAAAGCAGAGCCGAGATTATGAACTGGTTATGCAAACTAAACGCACGTTGCCGGTGCTGTCGGTCTACGGTGGTAAATTGACTACCTATCGCCGATTATCACAAAAAGCCGTTGAGATGTTTGAAGAGTATTTCTCCAACATGCTTCCTAGCGAAAGTGAAACCAGTACTTTTGCCGAAGCAACCGGATTTAATCCAAGAGCGCTGCAACGCCAGCTTTATAAGCAGTATCCCTATTTAGACAAATTGTGCCTAGATCGCCTTATTAGCCTTTATGGCGTCGCCACTTGGCAAGTGCTTCATTCTCTTGATGATAGCCAACTTCCAGTAGTTTCCGATCTCTATCAATGCGAAATAGACTACTTACAACAGCATGAATGGGCACACAATTGGGATGATATTTTGCAGCGACGGACCAAGCTTTGCTATCAACTGTCAGCTTTGGAGCGAGAAGCATTAACACAACGACCAGCAGGACTGTGATCTCACTTTTCAATTATGACGGCATGTTTGGATTTAAAGCTATGAAATTAAAAGTATAGTAGAGCTTATTTACTCGAAACTACGTCGTACTATGCCGAATAATAATGTCGAATTACTCATCCCGTTTCTCGCTCCTGGATTAAAATTCTCCGTTAAACTTGAATTTGGCTCTATGGATAGTTTCTCGTTTAACTGTGACTATATTGGCTGTAAGTTGGGACAGTATTTGATTCTGGAGTTTCCTAAGAAAGTTCAAGAAGCCTTGGTTATGCGTCAAGTCAACAATGCCGAAGTGATCGTGCGTGGTATTACGCAGTCAAAACTTGGGCATATTATTGCGTTTAAATCATCAATACTTGGCTCAATTAACTCACCTACAGGGCTTTTGTTTTTGCGCATGCCCAAACATTTCGCATCCAAACCAATACGTTCACATGAACGCTATCCACTCGATCTAGAAGTCACCATTAAAGCCAATACGGTCAGTTATGAAGCAACCATGTTGGATTTTTCACTCAATGGTTGCGCATGCTTTATTAAAGGGGAAAACAGCCTGGAAAAAAGTAGCCTGATAGAGATTGAAAGTGAATTGTCGGCTTTTCTTCCTAGCAACTTAGCCTGCACCGTAGTCAGCATCGAAAAACAAAAGCTCGGACATCGATTTGGAATTAAGTTCAATCAAACCATCGAAATGAATGCCGAGCTAAAACAACTGCTATTGGAGAAGACCTTTATCGCCACTCCCCTCTAGTTGGTAGTAATGTTCACGAAAATGTTGGAACGCTTGATTGAGCACAATCTCTTTAAGCGGTTTTACTATCACGTAGTTTGCACCCGCCTCGATAAAGGATTGTTTAGTATCACTCATACCATCTGCCGTGCAGGCATAAATTGGGATCTCTAAATCTAACTCTCGACGGATAATCTGGGTGGCTTCAATACCACCAAGGTTAGGCAGTTGGTTATCCATTAAGATAAGATCGATATTGGTATTATGTTTAAGATGCTCGATCGCGTTATACCCATCTTGAACCCACGTCACCTTCATACCATATTTTTCACAAAACGCTTTGGCGATAAAGGCATTGGTTTGATTATCTTCCACCAGCAGCACCTCAAGCGAAGTATCAAACATTGCCGCAGGATCAACCATGGCTAACGTGGTTAAGTCAACGTTTGTCTCCATCACATCATCGACCATTAAGCGCACAGTAAAACGGGTACCAATTCCGATTTCACTCTCAACTTCAATAGAGCCATCAAACAACTCGACTAAGCTATAGACGATTGCTAAACCCAATCCGCTGCCACCATATTCCCTCGTGGTATTGGTTTCAGCCTGAACAAATGGGTCGAAAATATGCTGGATGCGTTTACGATCAATACCGATGCCGGTATCTTCCACTTCGATTTTCAACTCGTAGTTAAACTGCTTTTGCTGTAGCTGAATATCAAATGATACCTGACCATGATGAGTAAACTTGGTAGCGTTACTCAGCAGGTTAAACAGGATCTGATTTAAACGTACCTGATCACTAAAGACGCTCTGGTTATCTTCAATATTACTGGTAACAACTAACTGAACACCCTTTTTGTTACACAGAGGACGATAGATTTTTTCAGCTGTGGTCACCAACTCTTTAATCTTAAATTCAGAGTGGCGGATATGGAATTTACCCTGCTCAATCTTTGAGAAATCAAGAATATCGTTCAGCACCGCTAACAGATGCTCACCGCTGTTAATCAGAATGTCGACATGCTCTAAGTCGCGGGCGTCATTTAAGTGACCGCGTAACAATTGTGACATACCAATAATGCCATTGAGTGGAGTACGCAGTTCATGACTCATCTTGGCAAGGAAGTCCGCTCGAAGCCGAGCCAGTTCCTCAGCTTCTTCTCGTGCAGTTTGACTTTGTTGCTCTGCTTCGATGAAACTTGTCACATCTTGCCCTTGCGCCATGACGTTATGAGTGACGTTATCCAAAACAATCGGTGAAAAGTTCCAACGGTAAGTTTTTGCTCCAATCGCGATATTGATACCTGTGAGCGATACGCCTTGGGCACTCATGCAAATTTGCGGTAGCAACATTTCTTGCAACAGCGGATACAAATCAACACCATTTTCCTCGCTAAGAAAACAACGCTCTGCCGCCGGGTTCATGCGCAACATATAGCCTTCGGTGTCCCATAATATGATTGGCGACAGTGAGTAGTTAAATAGATCGGCAAATTGCTTTTCTTGATCCCGTAACCGCTTGAATGAACGCTGGAATGATTTACCAATCTTATTAAACTCGGCAATCGTCGAGCCAACAAACGGTTCCACACTTTTTGCTTCAATACTTTGCTCGGTATAAAGCATCAGTTTTTTCAACTCATTCGACACACGCTTACCGAGCCAAATACGGCTATATATCGCGATCAGGATAATGCTGACGGCTGCTCCACCAAGCCAGAGATAATGCGCTTTCATTAACAGCGCAATATGGGAGTTATTCTGAATGGTATAGACCGAAAGAAACGTCGCAACGCCATCTATGGTCAGATCAACCTTTGAAATCATAAACTCATCTGAGTTTAGGCTTGGCGAATACTGCTTAAGCCAGCTGACTTCGTAGACGTTCCCTTTCATACTTGAGGCAATGATCTCACTACCAACAGCAAGCGCGAGTTCGTCAACGTTACTGCCGTTGACCAGCGCTTTCACCAAAGAGAAGTTGTTGTTTAGCACCACCCCGACGTAGAAATCGCCAACTACCTCTCCATTATCCATCGCGATCATCGATGTTCGGCGTATCATTAAATAACGCATTCCCAATGGCGAAGGCGCTTGAGAAATATACCAATGGTTGCCCGTCACCAAATGCTTGTGGATTTCATAAAGCTGTGAATCATCAATGCCATAGAACTGATTGTTTTGGTCATTCCAAAAAATCATGCCGTCTTTGGCTATAAAGCGAAAATCCGGCGAGATATCAGGATCAATTTGATCGATACCATCAAAAAAGCGGCTGATATTTTCACTGTGTTCATTACGGAGTTCACCCACTAGAGATTGGCTGCGACTATAGCTGTCTTGCTGGATCTCTATCGACTTCAGGCGAAAGTTAAAAATCTCTTGTACTAAACTCGCGGTTTGTTGCTTTGAACGCGCCACTTCCTGTGTCACGACCTGACGATTCAATTGATAGTTTTGCAGTAGCACCAGTACTGTTAACACACCAATCGTAAGGAACAGTGAATGAGTTAATATTGTGGCAAGACGATGATTCTTACCACGTGTTTTCCATAACTTCATTATTGGTCAGAATACCTAAATGCACGCTGTTTAAGGCGCTCTATCTTTTCGTTTGAATCTTTAGAGGTCACAACTTCAAAATCACCAGAATACACCGTTGGTACTGGTCGACTCTCTAAGTCCCATTTGATCGCCTCTGCCATTGCCACGCCGGTGTCATCATTCATACGCATAACAGTGACATCAAGTAGGCCTTGCTCTAGCGCCTCAAGCTCTGCGGTTCCGCCGCCCCAGCCGTTAATAACAATATCAGAGCGGTCTAGTTCAGCGAGTGCATCAGCAGCTCCTAAAGCGACATCCGTTGAGCAAGCATAAATAAAATCTAAGTCAGGATTCTTTTGCAATGCACTGATTGCTGCACTGTAACCAGATTCTCTTGTTGCCTTGGTATAGTAAGAAGACACCAGATCGTAACTGTCGTGATGAGTCATGTCCTCAATGAAAGTATCGCCTCTTGCATCACTTACATAGCCTTCGGAGAAATAGAGAACAGAATATTTACTGCCTTGGTCAAGGTGGTGCTTGTAATATTGCTCAAGCTCACGCGTGCCAAGCATATGATCAAAGCCGACATACATAAAAGGTTGCTGCTCAGACCAAGCACGAACTGGCGTGGTGATATTTTGCAGTATAAGTTTGGTGTCGGTTGAGCTAAGCACATGTTCGATAAACTTACGATGGCGCGTAGTATCGAGCGTAAAGACAAGGTAGTCAGAATTATTTTGCACTGCTTCCAGTAAAGAGAGGCTTTGCTGTCTTGCGTCCAAGTTGGGACGAGTGAATACCTGATTGATTTCATAGCGTATATTTAGCTCGTCCATTCTTGCTTCAAACGCTTTGATATTGCGTACCCAGTAATCAGAAATTTGTTGTCCCGGGTAAACCACTGAAATCGTAATTGGGGAAGTTTGTTTGACTTTGAGTGCAGAAGGTTTCTGTCTTACTACTTTGGAAAGAGATTCGGTGAGTTTTTTCTGCTCTGGATTGGCATTAAGGTATTCATCATACTGCCAATAGCCATTCAGAACCTGAGCCGTCTGCGCGAAAGCAGGTGTGGCAAAGAATGGTGAAAAGAGGATAAGCGAAGCCAACGCTGTTTTGTGCATAACTGCTCTCTATGTTTTTGTTCTATTTATTGTATTCGAATCTCTCATTGAGAAATTCCTATTACTTACAAGAGTAATACACTTTCAGTCTAAACTGTATATTTCCGCATATAAATCAGGGTTTATAACCTCGATTAGATCGAGATTTCCGGCAATCAATGCTTCTTTTTGAACTTTGGATTTTTGCTTGAGTTGATATTCAACCTTTGAGGCGAGCGAACGGCAAGGCGATAACTCAGTGTGCCATGCCAGAGTAAGTGGGCCTTTTCCTTTGAGTGCCTTAGCGCCCGTTCCGTTGGTGTGTTGACTAAATCGGCGCGGAACATCAGTGGTGATACCGCAATAAAGGGCATTAGAGCGCGTACGAACAAAGTACACGCTCCAGGTAGATAACTTAGATTCGCTCATTCAGTTGTTCAATTAAGGTTCTAAGTTCTTGAACTTCAGACTTAAGTGCATCCACTTCAGCTTCAAGCAATTCAAGCTTGCTCGAACTTACTTCACTGTATGACGCTGATACTTGATAAGATTCTAAATCGATTTCACCACTAAACAGGTGCTGGTAACGAGACTCGCGTTTACCCGCTTCACGCGGCAGTTTAACAACCAGTTGTCCAGAATTATGATTAGTCATCGTTTCCAAAACCGCTTCGACTTCTTTTACGTCACTAAATTCGGCTAAACGGTTAGTACGAGTACGCAATTCTCCCGGTGTTTGCGCTCCTCTTAACAATAAGCAACAAGCGATCGCTTTCTCTTGTGCTGTCAGTTTTAAATCACCAAATTCAGTGTTGCAGAAACGGTGTTGGAATTTACTCGCACGGCTATTAAAGCTGCTTTCATCGCTCACTAGGCGTCGGGAAATAAGGCTATCTATCGCTTCTTGTACTTCACTTTCAGACAAGTTCATAACCGGTTCACGGTTACTTTTTTGGTTACAAGCCGAGGTTAAACTATTGAGGGTTAGCGGGTAGTAATCTGGAGTGGTGACTTCTTTTTCGATCAAACAACCGATCACACGTGCTTCAATTGGAGATAGCTCAATGTTCATAGAGACTTCCTTAGGTTATTTTTGTTCTGTTAATGCTCAGCTAAAATCGGAATGCGCTTCATATTGCCATTTTCGTCAATCATGACAATTTTAGCTCTGTTTAACTCGACTTCGGTAATTTCTTGCTGGGTTCGTTCAAACTTGTACGCTTTAACCAACTTTCGGCTACGTGCGGGTACTTGGACTTGACCAGGTTTTGGAATAATGATTGATGAGTTACGCATTGCTGAGTCTTGAATTCTCGTTGATTTATCAAAATCATATATCGTTCTATTCGTCTGCTCAATCACTTACAGAACGATTTGAACAGAAAACCGCCAAGTCAGCCCCATGATTGATCTTAGTACTGTTAACGGTAGCCCTGTTATGATTTAATCATCGGTAGTTTATGTTAAGACTAGGAAAGGAACCTATGAGTGGTGTATTTGAAATCGTATCTCAAGCTCGTCGCAAAAATAAGCTAAAGCGTGAGTTGCTAGATAACGAGAAGAAAGTTCGTGATAACCGCAAACGTGTGGATCTACTAGAGAACCTGATTGACTATATCAAGCCAAACATGACACACGATGAAATCGTAGGCATCATTAAAAACATGAAAGCTGATTACGAAGACCGTGTAGATGACCACATCATCAAAAGTGCTGAAATCTCGAAAGAGCGCCGTGAAATCAGCCGTCGTATTCGTGAACTGACAGAAGAAGACAAGCAAGTTCAAAAAGGCGCTAAAAAATAATTCGCCTTCATTTTGATTATTCAAAGCCCGCAGCAACTTGTTGCGGGCTTTTTGTTTACAACGCCTTAGCAAAATCATTACCAATTTAACTAAAACGTTTGCGTAATCGCTAACCTTCTATCTTCCAAAAATTGGGGGTTTAATCACAGAATTTCACCTGCTATATTTTTATTCAGATAATAAATAAGACCTTTCGAGGCATGGACATCCTCAACAATCTCACGACGAGAAGATGGTCATCGACACCAAGTCGACATATTTTAGAGGGTCAATACGATGGATATTAATATGGTTGAAATTCTGGGCTACGCCGCTTCGATTATGGTCGCGATCTCTTTAACAATGAAAGACATTGTTAAATTGCGTGTTTTGAACTTTGTTGGCTGTGCGCTTTTTACAGCATACGGTCTTATGATCGATTCGTGGCCGGTGGTTTTAACCAATGGTTTCATTGCTTGTGTCAACATCTACTTCCTAGCCAAAATGCACCAAGAAAAAAAAACAGCTAACGTTGGCTCAGCCGCTTAATGATTAAACCTCAGCCTTGCTGAGGTTTTCTTTTTGTGGTTATTTTTGTGATAGTGCAACAAACACACAACTCATAACCAGCATAATAATCAATACCCTATTGCCGTCAGTGATAAGATCACCTCAACGTATCTCAGCTATTTCACCGAAAAGGGGGTAACATTGAAACGATTTTTCCCATCAAGCGTTATGCTCACGCCGTTCTTAGTCAAACCTTATCCCAATCAAGAAGAATATGCTTGTCAGGCAGAAGATAACGCGTCAGAAGCGACTGCTGTTCCCGTGTCACAAAAAAGCGTTGATGACGGCGCCTTGTATCAAGAACACTCTGATAACTAGGTACCGCTCAAAACAAACAGCGTCAATTTGACGCTGTTTAATAGAGGATTTGCTAGGCTATTCTTCGTCCATCGACGCCCAGACTTGGGCACAACGTACAGCCCTCTTCCAACCTTTATAACGGCGCTGTTGCTTTTCTAAGTCGCCACTAGGTTTAAAGCAATCATCGACGCCGTCAATGTGCTCAATTTCATCTAAGTGTTGCCAGAACCCTACCCCGAGCCCAGCCAAATAAGCCGCGCCCATAGCGGTGGTTTCTCGCACTTGAGGGCGATGCACTTCGGTTTGCAGAACATCGGCTTGAAACTGCATAAGAAAATCGTTTGAAACCGCACCACCATCCACTTTCAAGCTATCAAGTGACGTATCGGCATCAGCTAACATCGCATCCAGAACATCCTTTGATTGGTAAGCAATACTTTCTAGCGTCGCACGCACAATATGATCCGAACTGACACCACGAGTTAGACCGACAATAGTCCCTCTCGCGTGTGCGTCCCAATACGGCGCGCCTAAACCAGTAAATGCTGGCACCACATAAACACCATTAGAAGAATCTACGCGGGTCGCCATCACATGCGACTCCTTGGCATCGTTAAGTAGTTTAAGCTCATCACGTAACCACTGTATTGATGCGCCGCCCATAAATACCGAGCCTTCTAGTGCATATACTGGCTGACCATTTTGATTACAAGCTAATGTGGTCAACAAACCATGGCTAGAGAGCACTTTCTTCTCGCCAGTATTCATCAACATAAAGCAACCTGTGCCATAGGTGTTTTTTGCCTGTCCCGGTAAAGTGCACTTTTGTCCAAATAGTGCCGCTTGCTGATCGCCAGCAACGCCACTGATTGGCACACGGGTTCCACCAATTTGGGCTTCGCCATATAGCTCCGAGGATGACTTAACGACTGGCATCATTGAGAGAGGAATATTGAACAAATCAAGCAGCTCTTGATCCCAGGTTTTAGAATCAATATTAAACAACATGGTTCTTGATGCGTTGGTATAGTCGGTTGCGTGAACCGCACCTTGTGTCATTTTCCACATAAGCCAAGTATCTACCGTACCAAACAGAAGATCACCTTGCTCAGCTAAACGTCGAGCATCAGGAACATGGTCGAGAATCCACTGTATTTTGCTGGCAGAAAAATAAGGATCGAGCACCAAACCGGTTTTTTCTTTTACTAGCGGCTCAAGACCTTCAGCAGTGAGGCGATCACAAATCTCGGTAGTTCTACGGCATTGCCAAACAATCGCGTTATAGACAGGTTTACCCGTATGTCGGTTCCATACTATGGTCGTTTCCCGTTGGTTTGTAATACCAATAGCGGCAATCTCTTCACTCGCGATAGCCGCCTTTGCAATCGCTTCACTGAGTGTGGCACTTTGCGTGGCATAGATTTCTAACGGATCATGCTCTACCCAACCCGCTTTAGGATAAATTTGCTGAAATTCACGCTGGGAAACACTAATAATATTTGCGCTTTGATCAAAGACAATCGCTCGAGAACTGGTCGTGCCCTGATCAAGAGCGACAATATATTTTTTCTGTAGCAAGACAACTATTCCTATTGATTGGCAAACATCGATGTCAGGCTACAACATTGCCTTTTAAATCGATGATTTTATTATACCGTTATCAATATTATAGGCAGATATAAAAACGAGAATAGCGCCATTGTCGCTATTCTCGCTCTAAAGTAATGAAAGCAGTGTCGTTTGACTAATAATCAGTCGATAAGATGAAACGCAATTCCGCGCGGCGGTTACATGCCTTACCACTTACTGTTGAGTTAGTGCATGCAGGCTCAGTTTCTCCATAGCCTCGCGTGAATATTGACTGCTGGTTAACATGGTTTCGCACCAATTGCTGCTTTACTGCGTCTGCTCGTTTAACCGATAACTTATCATTAAACGAAGCCGCACCCGTGTTATCAGCATGACCATCAATCACGATGTCAATGCCAGGTTGCGAGGCAATATAGCGTCCAATCACATCTAACCAATAGGCTGATTGGTTCGAAACTTGCGCCGATCCGGTATTGAATTTAATAGTGTCCATGAGGCGAATCATTTTATAGCCGCCAGGTAACACTTCATATTGCAAGTTGTGCTTAGCTAAGAAACCTTCGATTGAATGCGGTTGGTAAGCATTTTTTTCACCATAAGGACCTTGCACACCGGAACGAGGGACAATGGTTGCGTCTCCCCATTCTGGATGAAGCAATTCAGAGTCGTTTTGCGGTGCAACGTTAAGCATGTCGCTTGTCCAAACGTCAGTTGGCAAGGTGCCACAGCCGCTTAGCGCTAGCGTTACAACACTTAATCCTATCGTAAAAAATTTCATTGCATCACCATCTCTTCATAGACTTACTCAATTTATATCGTGCGCTTAGACAAAAGCTTTAGCATTAATATTAGAAAAACCGAGCTAATTGCTCGAATTTCTATCAATGCTGTTAGAAGTTGTTAGAATTTACTAATCAGCAACAGATAAGCATTTGTTTCACGCGCTGTTAACGGTAAACTCTGCTTCACTTTTGACTCGCAAACACGCGTTCTTAAAGAGATAAAATTATGAAAAAAATCTTCGCTTTTCTCCTGATCAGCATTACTACGCTACTTGTAGGCTGCTCAGAAAGCTCAACTCCAGTCGAAGGCAAACAATACAAAACACTGCCAAATAACCTGTCAGTTTATCGCCTGCCTCAGGTTACTGAAGTCTTCTCACTTAACTGTGGTCACTGTAAGCAGATGGAATCTCAGCTTCCTAAGCTAGAGAAGCTTATCGACCAAAGTGTTGGCAAAGTTCACGTTACCTTTAACGAAAGCGCTCAAATTGGTGCCATGATTTACTACAGCGCTGAAATGCAGCTAGGTAAAAAACCAGATCATGAAATGATGCTTGATCTATTCAATGCTGCACAAATGGGTGACGGTGCGACGATGGCAGAAAAGAAAGGTCAGATTGACAATGCCTTTAAGAGCCGTGGCTTAGTTTCTCCTTACGACATCACTGAAGAACAACAAAACCAATTGTTCCAAGCGATGCAAATTGCTGAAGAGATCACAACTAAAGGTGAGATCAACGGCGTTCCTACTTTCGTTGTTAACGGCAAGTACGAGGTGATCACGTCAGGTCACCAAACTATTGAAGAAATCGCGAACACGATTAACTACCTACTTAAAAAGTAACTGATTGGAAAGGATTCATGACTAAAATTATTTTCCCTCTCATCGTTGTCATCTTAGCTGGCTTTATGATCTACCGCACTTGGACAAACCATAAAACGGCAGATGTTAACTTCCAACAAGGACAAGACTTCTTAATTGCCAACGCGCAAAACGAAGGGGTTGTAACAACCGAGAGTGGTCTTCAGTACTTAGTGCTCGAAAAAGGTGAAGGCACAGTTCACCCAACGAAAAGCAACAAAGTAAAAGTGCATTACCATGGTACTTTGATTGACGGCACAGTATTCGATAGTTCAGTTGATCGTGGTGAGCCAATCACTTTCGGTCTTGGACAAGTGATTGCAGGTTGGCAAGAAGGCTTAACCTATATGACTGTGGGTGATAAGTTCCGTTTGTTTATTCCTAGCACTTTAGCCTATGGCAAAAGTGGCACTGGTCCTATCCCACCAGCAGCAACACTTATTTTTGATGTTGAGTTACTTGATATTCAATAAAGTTAACAGCTGAATAAGTAAAAAAAACCGCTCAGATGAGCGGTTTTTCTTTTTCTATTTGTGCTTACTTTGAACGTACTTTTTACTCACATCCACGACAGCAACATCGCGGAAAAAACTTCGCCCTAGCAAGACAGGATATGAAAGGTGGGTTCTATCGGCCAAGGTAAACTCGGTTTTCTCTTTTAAATCACCGATCTGAATCCAAGCATAAATAACCGCTCTTCGCTGGGAACCATCAGCACTTGATTGCTTTATCTTCACCCAACGCTCAACTGGTAATGCGATCTCTTTGCTGCTGACACCATCGTGTTCCATTTTGAATTTGACCCAATCTTTGCCGTCTCGTTCAAAGGGCACAATGTCTACCGCACTGATTGATGAAGTCGTAGCGCCTGTATCTACCCTTGCGCGGAAAGACTGTTCAAGACCCGGTATATATACCCACTCTTTCTCACCAAGAATCAGTTTTCCCTCTGACGTTTTCTTTTCTTGTACGACCGGAGGTGGCGTTGGCTTTTCTTCAGGCTTCACTTCCGGTTTTGGCTCTGGTTTTACTTCGGGTTCAACGCTCGGTTTTTCCTCTGGTACTTCTACTTTGGGCGTTTCTTTTTCTGCGGGCTCTGGCTGGCTGGTTTGGCTGGCACAAGCCGCTAATGTGCTAACCAGCATAATTACGAAAGTAGAATGCCAAATCTTCTTCATTCAATCCCCCAAATTGATTTAACGATTAAAAAAGGCTCTTACGAGCCTTTGAACTATGAAACTTTTAAAATTGCGTCCGCAACGTACGGGATATCTTTTTCCGTCAAGCCCGCGATATTAATACGACCGTCACCAACGCCGTAAATACCGAATTCTTCACGCAATTTTGCCATCTGCTCTTGAGTAAAGCCTAGCACAGTAAACATGCCTTTGTGAGATTGAATAAAATCAAACTCACTGGTGTTGTGCGCGCGGTTAAATTCCGCACATAGAGAGTTACGTAAAGTAACCAAACGCTTTTGCATACTGGTCAGTTCATCGCGCCAAATCGAGCTCAGCTCGCCGTCTTGTAATATCGTTTTGACAAGAGCAGCACCATGATCTGGTGGCATGGTGTAAGTAGAGCGTGCGAGTGTAAGCAGCTTACCTTTCGCGTTATTCGCATCTTGTGCTGATTTACCCAGTACAATTGCAGCTCCGGTACGTTCACGATATAAGCCAAAGTTCTTTGAACATGATGTGGTGATCATCATTTCTTCTACGCGCTCAGCCATATAACGTAGACCTGCGGCATCTTCTTCAACACCATCACCAAAACCTTGATAAGCCAAATCGACAAATGGGGTAAACCCTTTCGCTTGCGCAAGTTGAGTCACTTGCTGCCAAGTATCAAAGTCAATATCAGCGCCCGTTGGGTTATGACAACAACCGTGCAGTAACACAACGTCATCTTTACCCGCTTGCGAGATTTCCTCCAGCATACGAGCTTTATCGACTTGTTTAGTCACTGGGCAAAAATAGGTGTAATGTTTGACTTTTAACCCAGCCGCTTCCATCACTGGCTGATGATTTACATAACTTGGGTTTGATAACCAAACTGTCGTATTTGGCTGCGCAACCTTCATTAAATCACCCAGCATACGCAGTGCGCCACTTGCCCCAGGCGTTTGAATTGCTGAAACACGATCGAGAACCGGAGAATCGCCTAATACA
Organism: Vibrio rhodolitus; assembly: GCF_003350325.1. GTDB lineage: Bacteria > Pseudomonadota > Gammaproteobacteria > Enterobacterales > Vibrionaceae > Vibrio > Vibrio rhodolitus. The sequence goes on from NZ_QLYZ01000002.1 coordinate 279,517, forward strand.
AGATTAACCATTGATTGGTTAAACTCTTCGCAACCTGCAAGTCCCACATACGATTTGGTCTTTTGCGTTGCGACGACTTTTTGCTGCGCGAGTTCAATTGCCTGCATAATCGGGGTTTCACCCGTACTGCTTTTATATACACCAATACCCAAATCCACTTTTTCTGCACGCGGATCATTCCTGTACGCGACCGAAAGCGAAAGTATTGGATCTAGTTTTGGTTCAGGTAAATGAGAGAACATGAAAGTCACAACCCTTTGAAATTCATTGTTGATAGTGTTGTTCAAATTAACACTAGTTATTGTAAATATCGACAACTAAACGAAACAACTAACTAAAATTTATCGTAAAAATTGCAACACTCAGTTAATTGGATATTAATTACCCAAATACGCTTGCGTGATCTCTTTCTTTCGAGCCTTGCCCTCCTCTCCCTAACTGTTCGTCATTTGTTATCCGTCTATTCACCATTTGGTATCTCGCATTATTGCAACAGTCGATACTGGCGCCTAAACAACCAACTGATTTTTGACGCTTAAATGCATGGAGTGCATTTCGACTATGACCAAGAGAATGTTTAAATACAGCATTATCGCTACATCGCTGATGATAGCTATCCCATCTATCGCCGAACAAACAACTGATGAAACTTATTTGATCACGGCGCGTCATTGGTCGGAAGATCGCTTAGACGTGCCAGCAAGCACGCAAACTATCCAGATACAAGGGCATAAAGGTGATTTGCTTGAGCTTGAAAAACAGGCAAGCAACACTAAAGTTGAGCAATCGAGTGTGCAAACACGCGTTGCGATAAGAGGCAACTCAGCTTTTGACACCAGCTTACAACAACCCGTCGGGTATTATCTTAATGACGTGGCGCTACCACTAGGGGGCACGCAAGTACCTATTTTGTTTGCAACGGAAGATTTACAATTGATCAAAGGTCCACAAGGCGATCTTTATGGTCGCCACTCTGAAGCGGGCGTTGTAAAAATCAACACCCTTTCTCCAGATTGGCAACCAACTGCAAATATTGAGGTTTGGTCGGGCGTAACAGATGGCGCAAATGACTATCAACCATCCAATATTGTGGTTGGAAGGCTCTCAAACGAGATTATTGCAGACGTTCTCGCCGGGTCCGTCGCAATTCGTGCTGAAGACACTACGGGTCCACAATTAAACCTTGTTAACGACAGCAAAGACGGCGGCGCGATTGAGAATCTAGCTTCGCAGTTTAACTTTGATATTCGCACTTCAGCGGATACTTCAATACATTGGACCAGTTATCTAAGCCGAGTTGAAGCAGGCAAAGCCAAAATGCGTTACATAACGGGCGCAAACAAAACCGATCGCTTCACAACAAACTACAATACGGATACCTTCGACGATATCGATTCGGACATTCATTCTCTGAAAGTAGAAACCGAGTTAGACAACTTAACCGTCACCTCCATCACTGGTTACACTGATTTCAACCGAGAGTTTCTCGCTGATTTAGATCTGACGCCTGCTCCGATCCCTGCTACGGAGTTTGCGCAACAAGACCAAATGTTGTCACAAGAATTTCGCCTATCAACGCTACCACAACAAAATATGAGCTGGTTGGTCGGGCTTTATCTTTATCAGCAAGAAAGCGATATTGATTTTGATATTGGCGGCTCGATGATGATGCCAAGAACGTATAGGCTAACCAATATCGATCAAACGGGCTTGGCTGGGTTTACCCAGTTAGATTGGTCAATCACAAATAGTTGGTCACTCACCCTTGGTCTGCGCGCGGAATACATTGAAAAGAAAGCTAAGCAACAGATCGTTTCTAGCACAAGCTACCAAGAACGCCTCTCTCAAACCAAGTGGTTACCCAAAGCTAGCCTCTCGTATAAGGTTGCCTCCAACAGAAATCTCTACCTCACCTACTCTGAGGGTTACTTGCCGGGTGGTTTCAATTACGCATCCGCCCAATCACTCAATTCCTTTTCTTATGATCCAGAAGCGAGCCAAAATATAGAAATTGGTGGCAAGATGCGTGCGTTAAACAACAAGCTCTACCTTGATGCTGCGCTGTTCTATACCAAAACTAAAGATAAACAGATAAATGATCTACTGCCTGGTTTTGTGCAAACCATTTCAAATGCGGCGCAAACCTCTAGCTATGGCTTAGAAGTCTCCGCCCGCTACCAATTGACAACCCATTTAAACCTCTTTACCAACTTAGGTGCGCTAAATACAAATGCGGATGAATACCTGACTAACAGCTTTAACGGTTCGGCTTTTGTTGCCAATGACTTAGCTGGTAATGATCTACCACTTGCCCCTAGATTTACCTATTCATTAGGCGTTGATTACAGCCCATCAAAAGGATGGTTTGCCAACTTGCAAGCAGCTGGCAGAAGCAAATTTTATTTTGATGCCAACAATCAGCTTGAGCATCCTGCCAGTGTTACTGTCGACGCATCTGTTGGATACAAATTCAACCACGTTACACTCGCCCTTGTGGCAGACAATGTCTTTGACGAGGTGATATACAGCAGAGCTGTAAATACTGCTGCGGGTATTGTGGTTGAAGATTCTCAGCCTCGCTATATCGGGCTCAATCTTGCTGCAAATTGGTGATCAATATGAACAATAGTATCCAATTGAAACTGTTTTCTCTCATGAACCATGCCATTGAATGGCAGCTAATACTTGCAGCATTAAAAAGCAACGTCTTTGACTCATTGGCGGATTGGAATAATGCAGAAGCTATTGCGGCACATCAAGGCTGGAATAGCGCCCAGACACAGCTCTTCCTTGATGCCCTCGTCGCAAGCGAAGTGCTAGATAAGCAACAGGATCAATACAAAGTAAAACATGAACTTAGCTTGTTTCTGCGTTTATCCTCTGCGCAGAGCATGCGTGACACACTAATGCATCTTAGCCATTTAAGGTTTGCAAGTGCCGAGCAGATCTTAGAATTGCTTGCAGGACAAATCGACCAGCAGGTTAACCTAACCAGCAATACGTTTTGGCAGCAAGCGGTGTCGAACCTTCGTTCATTTCACCAGTGTGGTGCAAGTGAGTCCTATCTAGAGCTACTAAGCCGTTTGCCCAGCTGGCGATCGACTCGTTCAATGTTAGAAATTGGCGCAGGTAGTGACATCTTAGCTAATTTAGCTGTGAATCAATGTCCAGCTCTTCAATACCACATTTTTGATTTGCCCCAAGTTATCGAGCAAATATCCCCCAAATATTCCTCAAATGACGGGCAAATCTTTTTTCATTCGGGTGACTATAACCAAGTGTCGATTCCTATAGGCTTCGATTTGATCTTCGCGTCTATGTCGCTCTATTACGTTCAAGACCCGACACGTTTCTACCAATCTATTCATCGTGCGCTGAATCATAGCGGCGTATTTGTGTCGCTGCATGAAGGACTAAACCAAGCCAGAACCCAACCATACCAGCATGTTGTGGGTCGAATCGTACCAGCTCTTAAAGGCAACGACGTTTCATTTTGTCACGGAGAAATTAGCCAATACCTTATTCACGCTGGCTTTACTCAAATATCGAGCGAAGTTGTTCCCTCTATTGCCGGCCCTTTAGAACTAATTGTTGCAACTAAGTAGGAACACGAGCATGCAAATAAAACTTACCGCACTCAATATGCCTCTGTTGGGTGCTTTAGTTGCCAATGGTGCTGGTCATGCTTACTTTGTGGTTACCTTTCCAGCTATCGCGAGAGAGTTCGAGATACCCGATCTGATCACAAGCGTAATAATGAGCATCTCGGTTATCGCACTTATTTTCACCGCACCTATTTGGGGCAGTTTCAGTGATAAATCAGGTCGTCAACGGATACTCACGCTGAGTTTATTTGGTGCTGGCATTGCCACCATTATGACTGGCGTGCTATTGAGTTATATTGAGCTATTTACCGCTGTCACGTTTGGTTATTGTTTGTTGGCAATCCGAATATCACATGGCATCGTCAGCTCAGGATTAAAGCCTGTGACTCAAGCAACCGCCGCAGATGTCTCCACCCCTGCTAATAGACTTTCGACTATGGCGCTCATAGGTGCGACATTTGGTTTAGGTTCAATCCTCGGCGGCAGTCTTGCAGTTATATCTGGCAGTCAATATATATTGCTTGGCTACTTTGTGATTGGTTTAGTCATGTTGCTCACTGCGATTTTCTTCAACGGCAGTTTCGAAGAAACTCAACCGATTAGACGTCATGAAATCACTAAAATCAGCCTTAAACCTGTGTGGTTTAATCTGTTCTCGACCGTAATGGCTCTGATGACCTATAGCACTTTGCAGTTAATGACTAACTGGTATCTCAAAGATGTATTCCTGCTCTCTCACGATAAGGCGATACGGTTTGCGGGGCTAACAATGACGTTGTCTATGCTGGCGATGATAGCAACTCAAGCCTGGCTATATGTAAAACAAACCAATGCTCGCAACTCACGCCTGATAGGGTTACTTTTGCTAGGAATAGGACTGTCTTTGTCGGCACTCAGTGATGCTCTACCCTACTTTCTAACCAGTATGACATTGGTAGGGATAGGGTTTGGACTCTTTTTGCCCGCCAACATCACTCTGATGAGCTTACAAGTCCCAAAAGAGCAGCAAGGTTTATTAGGTGGCGCAAACGGTCTTTGCCAAGGCATAGGTTTAGCCAGCGGTCCACTCGCAGCGAGCCTACTTTACCAAATAACACCACAGCTGCCATTTGCCATTTTTGCATCGATCTTTATTCTTATGCTTGGGCTAATTAGACTCTCATCAATAGGCGAAACCAACATAAAATGGTCAAACTAATCCCCTTGCTTGATGCGATACTGCGACGGCGTCATACCATATTGGGTTTTGAAACACTGAGTAAGATGACTTGCATTACTAAAGCCACAGTTTTGCGCAATTTCAGTGACGGTTTGTTCAGATTGAATAAGATAAATCTGTGCTCTCTCAAGGCGATGTTGGCGTAACCAGTCAAAAACCGTCATGCCAAATTGATGTTTAAACGCTCGATTCAAGCGCGTATGGCTCATTCCCACAGATTGAGCTAACTGAAGCAAACTGGGCGGTGAAATGATATTGTTGGATAATTCACTAACAACTTGCTTAAGTGTTTGGCAAAGAGAAGGGTTACGCAGCAAGGGATCTGGAACTAACCATCTGGCAATTAATTCCAACGCTTTGGCTTCGGCTAACAACCGATCAGCGACAGAAAGCATTGGGTTTGCAATCAGATCGGAGATCCAATCGTCTGGGGTCTGTTGGAAGGCTAAACGCTGCATTCGATTTGTCGTGAGCAGCATCGCTTGCTCATCTGACTGATTAAATGCTTGGTTGAGCCGAGCGGTAGAATAACGAATCACAGCCATCTGGCAACTCTGCTGCGCTGGTGTATGACGTCGCAACTCTCCTTCATCGACATTAATCAGCCATACATCACCGGGACGCACTGTGCAGGTTTCATTAGACTCGACCAAGGTAAATTCACTGATGCCCTCTATTCCAAACACAATCAAGGTAGTGGGATCATCATAGTCAATATTTGAATAATAAGCTTGGTCAAACAAACAGTGACTGACCGTGCAGCTAATATCATCACAGATATTGACGCAGCGAAACTGTGTCTGGAGATCGAGCGTGGGTAAAGACTGTAAACGCCATTTGCCCCGCCACTTGTCGTCACTGACAAAATACTCTTGATTGATATGCCAACAATGCTGATCTTCGACTGCCATGTCGTTTCCTAACGCTATATTCCCTCATCATTAATGCGATAGATTATCATTTGCATAAAGTAAATACTAGAAACTGCTCATAGCGAAAACCGCTATGATCTTTCAACTTAAGTTGCTGTGTAATTTATCTCGCCAAGATCAATAAAGGCAGCTAATGCTGCCTTTAATTAGAGCTTAAAGTAATGTATCACCTGATTGGAACTGCCGCGCCATTCGAGGTTTAAGTCTCGCTTCTCTTGCTCGAACTTACCATCGACCAGCACATCAATAAGATCCACAATCTCTTTTTGCGCTTCGCTCAACTCGCCCAGAGTATAACCTGACCATAGCCAGATATCTTTGTTAGGACATTCAGCACGTACGCGTTTTACCAAACGCAATACATCAGCCACATTCGAAGGATGAAGCGGATCGCCCCCTGACAGCGATAAACCTTTACGTTTGATGCGCGTATCGTTTAGGTCGGCAATGATTTGATCTTCAAGCTGCTGCGTGAACGGATGACCACTGTCTACACGCCAAGTTGTCTTGTTATAGCAGCCGCGACACTTATGTTCGCAGCCAGAAACAAACAAAGTCACGCGAGTGCCGGGACCATTTACAACGTCGATTGGGTAGTATTGATGGTAGTTCATAGTTCCAAAACGAAAAAACCAGCCCGCCTTGTAGCAGAGCGAGCTGGTGAATGATACTTACAGGTTCAATTATAGGTGCTTAACGCGACGCTTAACTTCTTCTTGCTTACCGAAGTTAAATGGACGAGCGTCTGGGCTACCTAAGTAACCACATACACGGCGGGTTACTGATACTTTGCTTGAATCATGGTTGCCGCAGCTTGGGCAAGTAAAGCCTTTGCTCGTACAGTCAAACTCACCAGTGTAACCACACTCATAACACTCATCGATCGGTGTATTAGTGCCGTAGTAAGGTACGCGGGTGTAGCTGTAATCCCATACGTTTTCCAAAGCTTCAACGTTGCGTTGCATGTTCGGGAATTCACCGTAACAGATAAAGCCACCGCTTGAGATGTGTGGGTATGGCATCTCAAAGTCAATCTTATCGTATGGGTTTACCTTCTTCTCAACGTCTAAGTGGAAGCTGTTGGTGTAGTAACCTTTGTCAGTCACGCCTTCAATCACGCCAAACTCTTTAGTGTCGATACGGCAGAAACGGCTACATAGGTTTTCACTTGGCGTGCCGTATAGGCTAAAGCCGTAACCTGTTTCTTCATTCCATTGCTCTACGTGTTTCTTCAAGTACTTAACGATGTTAAGTGCTTTCTCACGCAGGTCGTCATTGTCGTATACGTGTTCTGAAGTGCCGTATAGTGCGTTAACCATCTCATGGATACCAATGTAACCAAGAGAAATAGACGCGCGACCATTTTTAAAGATATCAGCGATTGAATCGTCTGCTTTTAGACGAACACCACATGCACCTTCCATGTATAGAATTGGCGCAACGCGAGCTTTAACGTTTTCTAGACGAGAGATACGCGTTTCTAGTGCACGGCGTGCCACAACCAGTTTCTCATCTAAGATTTTGAAGAACTCTTCTTCGCTGCCGTTTGCACGGATTGCGATACGAGGCAGGTTCAAACTTACTACACCAAGGTTATTACGACCTTCATGGATAAGTTCACCATTTTCTTCATAGGTATTTAGGAAACTACGGCAGCCCATTGGGGTTTTGAATGAACCAGTTACTTCAACCACTTTGTCGTAGTTAAGAATATCTGGGTACATACGCTTAGAAGCACACTCTAGAGCAAGCTTCTTAATGTCGTAGTTTGGATCTTGTTCTTTGTGGTTCAAGCCATCTTTAATAGCAAATACAAGTTTTGGGAACACCGCTGTTTTACGGTTCTTGCCGAGACCTGCAATACGGTTTTTCAAAATTGATTGCTGAATTAGACGTGATGCCCAACTGGTGCCTAAACCAAAACCAAAGGTCACAAATGGTGTTTGACCATTTGCAGTATGCAAGGTGTTTACTTCATACTCTAAAGATTGGAAAGCGTCGTAACACTCTTTCTCTGTACGAGAGATAGCAAAAGCTTCTGGGTTGTGGATATCCCACTCTTTTGCGATAGAAAGGTGTTTCTCGTAGCTTGCCTGAACATACGGTTCTAGTACTTCATCAATACGGTTGATGGTTGTACCGCCGTAGATATGGCTCGCTACTTGCGCAATGATCTGTGCTGTTACTGCTGTTGCTGTCGAAATTGACTTTGGTGTATCAATTTCAGCGTTACCCATCTTAAAGCCATGCGTCAGCATGCCTTTAAGGTCAATCAGCATACAGTTAAACATCGGGAAGAATGGTGCGTAATCTAGGTCGTGGTAGTGTAAGTCACCTTCATCGTGTGCTTGTACTACATCACGTGGCAGAATGTGAGTTTTCGCATAGTGTTTAGCCACGATACCTGCAAGTAGGTCACGTTGAGTTGGGATAACTTTACCGTCTTTGTTTGCGTTTTCGTTGATAAGATCAACGTTGCTCTCTTCGATCAGACCTTCGATCTCACGAGTAAGCGCACTTTGCTTCTCACGCGCGATGTCACGGTCATGACGGTATTCGATGTATGAACGTGCAAGTGACTTGAAAGGTCCTTGCATAAGTTCATTTTCAACTAGGGTTTGGATTTCGTTGATGTGTACTTCATCGTGATCTTTTAGCTGCAGCTCAACTGCCAGCGCCACATTTAGGGCATAAATAGCAATTTCGTTGTTCACGTGCTCTGCTGCTGCTTCCACTGCTGCTTGAATACGATCCCTGCTAAACGGAGCTCTTGAGCCGTCACGCTTGATTACGATTGGTTTCACCTTTTCTCCTTACCCCAGCATACTCACAGAGTTATCCACAAACACACTATATAGGGTTGTTATTTTTTTGACTGACACTAGATGTTGTGGCGTATTAGACTCCAAAGCGCACCCCAAAAGTATTGATTTAGATCAATAAAACTAGGTTACAGTACAATAACGAAACGATCTTATTGGCATGGCTCTCAGATACAAATAAAACAATGAAAATTGCAAAAATTCTGCTTTTAAACTTGATTTTTTGCGAAGGCTTATAAGACAAAGGGTCTAAGAGAATGGAGACAAAACGAATGCTCAAAACGTGTGCAAAACCTCTCATTTTCCTATATATAGTGGTATTGACTGCGTTTCAGGCACAAGCAGAACAATCGTTCAAAGTTTCGACATGGAATATGGAATGGTTCGTTTCTGAAGGAAACAAGCGCTTTACGCCTTCGTTACGCAGTAACGCGGATTTTCACAAAATGGCGCACTATTTCAATGAACTGGATACGCCGATCCTCGCCTTTCAAGAAGTGGGTGATAGCCAAGCGTTACAGCATCTGTTTGGTAACGACTATGTGCTGTTTATGTCAGACCGTTCAAAACCGAATAATCGCCAACTCCAATACGATGATATTAACCAATACACTGGATTTGCGGTGCGAAAGGATATTGAAGTAAAAGATGTGGCGGACTTTTCGCTATTACCCAAGCAGAGAAAAGACAAACTAAGATTCGCTAGCTACATCGTTGTCGAGCCAAACAGCGCAGCACCTGTGCACTTACTTAATGTTCATCTAAAAGCGCGTTGCAGTGGCGGTTACAAAAACAATAGCGCTTGTAAGACCCTCAAGATACAAGGCGAAGCGTTAAATCAATGGCTTAGAGAGCGAGAAACAAACAACGAGCGCTACATAATTGTGGGCGATTTCAACCACAACTTATCTTTTAAGCATGATTGGTTATGGCAAGTATTGAGCAAATCGACAGACGCAGTGCTTGCAACCCGTGATGTTAGTGCCAAGTGCAAAGTACGCAGTCGCAAAAATCCGCAGCGCACTCATCAGTTTCGTTCTTTAATCGACCATATGGTTGTCAGCCCTGATATAGATGTGGTTGAGATAAAACAAAATCTATATCAGTCACAAGATGTGCTGGATTATCAATTAAGCGATCATTGTCCGATCACATCGACTTTTAGGTAGGGAGATAAGTACGCACAAAGAGCTATGCGCACTGTAAACTCATTAGTTGGACTATTTCATCGCTTGTTTTGCTTTATCTGCTTTTGGCGCTGTTAAAAATTTAACCAGCAAGGAGCCGAAAAGCATACTGGCAATAAAAATCCAAATGCCTACATTGCCATAACTGGCACTTGCGATTGCAGGTCCCGGACAAACACCGGCGATCCCCCACCCGATGCCAAATAAAGCAGCCCCGCCAATCAAACGCTTATCGATTACACTGGTATTAGGTAAACAATATTGCTCGCCATTTATTGAATGACTACGAGGTTTGATCAAGAAAAAGTAAGCTGGCATAAAGACCGCGAGAGCGCCGCCCATTACAAAAGCCAAACTCGGATCCCAGTTTCCGGCGACGTCAAGAAAACCAATCACCTTGGCAGGATCAACCATACCTGAGATCGCCATGCCCAAGCCAAATAGTAAGCCACTTAGCGCTGCGACTAATAAATTCATTTCATTACTCCTACATCACATGCAGACGAATGAACACGGTAATGCATGCCACTAACATAAAGGTTAATGTCGCCACAATTGAACGTTTAGACAAACGACCAATACCGCAAATACCGTGTCCACTGGTACAGCCATTACCAAGTCGTGTACCAGCACCGACCAATAAACCTGCCAACACAAAAACAACTAAGGAAATACTCTCGGTATTAGGAATACTGAATCCAGCAAAACTAACAGCAACGCCGCCACCAACCACCATGCTGACAATAAAAATCAGCCGCCAAGCATAATCGCCATGGCTAGGCGCAAACAGACCATTAAAGATTCCACTTATACCGGCAACCTTACCGTTGAACAGCAGCAGTAGCGTTGCAGAACAACCCAGTAAGATGCCGCCAAATAAAGCACTCCATGGGATAACATCTAACATATTTCCTCCTTGTTATTGGCAAAAAACGCAATGTAGTGACTTCATCATCACCTTCACTCTTTCATCCGAAAGTGAATAGAATACCTGCTGCGACTCTTTGCGGGCTTTGATGATATTGTGTTTACGCAGCACAGTAAGGTGTTGCGACAGAGCAGATTGACTGAGGGTCGAGTTCGCTTGCAGAGCGCCTACCCCAACTTCGCCTTGTGTTAGTTGGCAAATCACCATCAGGCGCTCTGGATGCGCCATAACTTTTAGTAATTCCGCAGCTTGAGTCGCATTTTCTTGCATCTGCGTAATATCGAATTGCGTTTCACTCATAGTCTAATTCCGCTGATATTTTGTACACATTCTAATCAGGATTTAATATTAGTCAAATCTAATTTAGCTTGTGCATATTTAGATTATTTAAAATTAGACTTTTCTAATATTGTTCATTATAGTGGCAAAAATTGATTGTTGTAGTTATAGATCGGCTGCACTATCAGCAATCCAAACCAACAGCGATTTAAAAGAGCTAGGAGTAACTTATGACAAAGATTGTAATCATCGGTGGTGTCGCGGGCGGTGCATCCGCTGCTGCAAGGGCTCGACGCCTAAGCGAAAACGCAGAGATTGTTATGTTTGAGCGCGGTCCATTTGTTTCTTTTGCCAACTGTGGTTTGCCTTATCATATCGGTGGTGATATCCAAGAGCGCAGTAAGTTACTCCTGCAAACTCCAGAAAGCTTTTTAGCTCGCTTCAATGTTGACGTGCGTGTCATGAACGAAGTGGTGTCAATCAATCGCCAAGATAAGCGCGTAATCGTTAAAAATCTGATCGATGGTTCTGAATACCAAGAAAGCTACGATTTTCTGCTATTAAGTCCAGGCGCCGGAGCCATGGTTCCGCCAATCCCAGGCATCAATAATCCACTCACTCACTCGCTGCGCAACATTCCCGATATGGATCGCATCATCAAAACGTTTGAAACCAATAATGTTAAGCACGCAACCGTGGTTGGTGGTGGTTTTATTGGCTTGGAAATGATGGAAGCGTTCCACCAACTAGGTGTAAATACCACTCTCGTCGAAATGGCTGAGCAAGTTATGACGCCTGTTGACCGCGAAATGGCAGGCTTTGCACACGCTGAAATTCGAGAGAAAGGTATCGATTTACGCCTAGGCGTTGCCCTAACTTCTGTTGAGTACATTGCGAACCAATCTGTCGCTACGATCGAAGCCGGTGAAAACAAAGAGCACCAACACCTTCAAGGCAAGCTCACCCTCTCACTCGATAATGGTGAACAATTGGATACCGATATTTTGATCATGGCAATCGGTGTACGCCCAGAGACAAAGTTAGCGCAAGAAGCCGGTCTGCAAATTGGCTCACTTGGTGGTATCTATACCAACGAGTACATGCAAACCAGCGATCCCTCAATTTATGCCGTTGGGGATGCCGTTGAGGAAAAAGACTTTGTTACGGGCGAACAAACACTTGTTCCGTTGGCAGGTCCAGCCAACCGACAAGGTCGAATGGCAGCAGACAATATGCTTGGTCGTAAAGAGACTTATCAGGGTACACAAGGCACCGCGATCTGTAAGATCTTTGATTTAGCAGTAGCATCAACGGGTAAAAACGAAAAACAATTAAAACGTGACAACATCACGTATGAAAAAGTCTATGTTCATACAGCGAGCCACGCAAGCTACTACCCGGGCGCTGAAATTGTGTCATTTAAGATGCTGTTTGACCCACAAAGCGGCAAGATCTTAGGTGCACAAGCTGTCGGTAAAGATGGCGTTGATAAACGTATTGATATTATGGCGGTCGCTCAACGCGCTGGCATGACGGTTGAACAATTGCAGCATTTAGAACTAACCTACGCTCCGCCGTACGGAAGTGCCAAAGATGTGATTAACCAAGCGGCGTTTGTGGCTAACAACATCATTAAAGGTGACGCCACTCCGATTCATTTTGATGAAATTGATAACCTGTCAAAAGACCAAATACTGCTGGATGTGCGTAATCCGGGGGAACGAGAAAATGGCAATCACCTAAGCGGTGATATCAACATCCCGGTCGATCAACTGCGCCAACGCATGGGTGAACTACCAAAAGATAAAGAGATTGTGATTTACTGCCAAGTTGGTCTGCGCGGTAACGTTGCCTACCGACAACTGGTCAACAATGGTTTCAAAGCACGTAACCTAATTGGTGGTTATAGAACTTATAAGTTTGCTAAAGCATAAACGCCAGCCAAATCGCTGGTTAAAGAGAAGCAACATTAGGTGGGGACTAACTCCCCACTTTTTTGCATTTAGACATGAGATAAACTAGGCGTATTCAGTTTTCATTACTATTTCCACGCAACCAATATAATTCCTAGAGTGATCATGACCACACCTAGCCAGTTGGTTAGGCTGAGTTTTTCACCAAGAACCAGCACCCCAAACACGGCAACAAAGATCACACTAAGCTTGTCAATTGGGGCAACTTGGGCAGCCTGCCCCAAATTCATCGCACGAAAATAGCATAGCCACGACGCACCGGTTGCGAGACCGGATAGAACAAGAAACATCAAGCCTTTGCTAGAAATTTCACTGAGTGGCTGAAATTTCTGGGTAAAGAAGGCAATCCCACCGACTAAAACTAAAATGACGCAAGTACGGATAAAGGTCGCAAAATCAGAGTTAATGGTATTTACACCCAGTTTTGTAAAGATTGCCGTTAGAGCTGCAAACACTGCAGATAATAAAGCCCAAGCGAGCCAAGAAGTTTGAAACATAAGAGGTCAATACCGCTCTATGAAAAGGGACCAGATTCTCTATTTGGTCGTAAACGTAATAGCTAATCATCGTTGTTACCAAAAAAGTATTCTCTGATATAAATGAAGAAAGTGAGCTGCGAGCTCACTTTCTTTACGCTATTAGCAGCTGTTTTTATTCGATGCACAACTGCTACTTTGCGAACAACCTGCACATCCGCCACCTTTTCGTTTCATTGCAACTATCTTATAGATGGCAACACCAACGATAGCAACGATACATAGCGAAACAATGAGATTCGTCATACTACCTCCTTACTGTAGGCTAAGACCCAGTTTTTGCTGCTCTTTAAGCGAGCCTTTCTTAAGTAGCGTGAACAAGTAACCAATTAATGCCGCACAAACAACTAGACCAAAAACAAAGCCATCGCCCAGAGATCCTGTTGTTGCTAACGTGCCGACCTGATAGATAGTAAATGCTGTCACGTATGCAATGCCAAGTTGTAAAGCGATACCACCCATTAGCCATTTTTTGTTTTCCAGCTCTGCGTTCATCGCACCAATTGCAGCAAAACATGGCGGTGTAAAGAGGTTAAACACCAAGTAAGCAAGAGCGGCAACTGAAGATAGCCCCATTACAGTTGCAACATCAGCGCTGCCTGAAACCAACGCTAGTTCTTCGGTATCAATAAAGTTAGTGATGCCGTATACGACCGCTAGCGTGCCAACCACGTTCTCTTTAGCGATAAAGCCTGTAATTGCAGCAGCTGCCAATTGCCATACACCAAAACCTAGGGGGATAAGCAAGAAAGCAAATGGCGAGGCGAGTCCTGCGAGAATACTGGTGCTCTCAGATCCTTCTGGAACGATCTCGAATCCCCATGTGAATGTCTGCATAATTTGGACTGCAGCATTACACAATAGAATGATAGTACCTGCTTTAATGATGAATGCTTTGGCGCGAGACAGAGTCGAATTCATCGCCAGCTTCAAGCTTGGAACTCGATACTCTGGCATTTCTAAAATAAAGAATGAACGCGTACTTTTCTCACCGGTAATTCGAACAATCAGCATTGCACCAAGGATAATAAGACCGATACCAGCAAAGTACATACTGGTGCCTACCCATGCAGAATCTTGGAAGAACACACCAGCAAACAAAGCAATAACCGGCAACTTGGCACCACAAGGCATAAATGGAGTCAGCATTGCAGTTGTGCGGCGCTGTCTTTCATTTTGAATGGTACGCGTTGCCATGATACCTGGTATCGCGCAACCGGTACCAATGATCATTGGGATAATGGATTTGCCAGAAAGCCCCACTTTCTTGAAAAATCTATCCATAATGATCGCTACACGTGCCATATAACCACTATCTTCAAGCAACGCCAACATAAAGAACAACACCATGATTAAAGGTAGGAAACCGACAACCGCACCCACACCACCGATAATACCATCAAGCAGTAGCGCACTAAGCAGCGGAGATACATCATCTCCCATCATCCCTTCAACCATGCCGTAAAAGCTATCAATCCAGCCAACTAAAGTATCAGCGAAAAGTGGACCAACGTGCGTTTGAGAAATAGAGAACACACACCACATGATCACGGCAAATATTGGTAAGCCAAACCATTTATGCGCCAAAACTGTATCCACTTTGTCGTGAATCGTTTGTTCTGAACTTAAAACCTCACGAGTCTCCACTTCTGCTACTAATTGTTTAACGAAACTGTAGCGCTTAGCATCAAGAGCTTGCACTTCTTCTGCTTGTTTGATTTCAGAATATTCTTGAGTAAAAGGAGCTACCTGATCTTGTTGTTTGGCTGAAATAGCTTTGCTCACTAGCTCAGTTAAGCCATCAAATCTACTGTCAGCAGCTACAGTTTCAACAACTGGACAACCCAGAAGTTGACTCAACTGCGCTACATCAATGGTCAGTTTTCTGCTCTTGTTCAGGTCACTCTTATTTAGAGCCACCACCACTGGAATACCTAACTCTAAAAGTTGTGTCGTAAAAAATAGGCTTCGATTTAGGTTGGTTGCATCCACAACGTTAACAATAACATCGGGGTTTTCACTCTTTATGAAATCACGAGTGATACTCTCTTCCAAGGTAAATGGTGACATCGAATATGCGCCAGGAAGGTCAACGATTGTCGCTTCACCATTCGCTATCGCCAATTCTTTACGTAACGAGGCTTCTTTCTTACTGATCGTTACCCCGGCCCAGTTGCCGACCTTTTCTAATTTACCTGTCAACGCATTAAATAGTGTTGTTTTACCACTATTGGGGTTACCTGCTAATGAAATTTTCAATGCTCTATCTCCATGCATTTACCTAGCCACCGTAGAAAAAGCGCACACCACTTGCTCCCTCTAACCAAAATAAAATCAGTTTGGGGAACTTCGCGGTTTAAACGTTACAATAGAATCTCGAGTAGCAGGTTTTCGGTTTTTATAACTCAATATTTTTGATTAATTAACAATGACCGTTTTGGCTAGATCTGAATCAATGCTGTATCTCGCATCCTTAACAGAAATCACATAAGTGTCTGATAATACAGATACAACTGTAATCGTCTCTCCAGCAAAACAACCAAGCGTACTCAGAAAACTCGCCACCTCTTTATCATCCTGAAGAATGCTTTTAATTGTGTAGGCTTTATTTATCTCTGCTGCGAGAAGCGTATTACTTTCGATTTTGTTGCTGCTTTTATTCTTTCTAAATCCAAACATCTCTACAGTTCCTATCCTCAAAACGTTAATGTCATATCAACGAAACGAAAACACTTTAAGTTGAATAATAATTATTAACTTTCCCAGTTAAAAAATTGGGTCAAACTAACGGCACAACTTTGTTACGTCTGTAGCTATCTTGTGCTCACAAGCAATCTTTCAACAATGATAATCATTGTCATTTATGTTGTGATTTTCGCTGAATGCAGTCTGGTAAAATTTGAGCAAAATCAAAAAACCATGATTTATCTAGGGTAATTAAAAAACAATGCGTTGAATTTCATAGTTTAGAGGGAGCTAACACTAGCTTTAGTTATATAGAAACCACTCGTAATTACTTCCAAAGATAAGAAGCTTATTTTTCCAAAGCTAACGCGGAGGATATTTTCCAATCAATATAAATCGGCACTGATACCTATGTGACACACATTTGCTTTAAGCGCTGAGCACAATACTAATCGAGAACAAACAAACGACTGCCATAAAACGGACAAGTGAAGGGATTACAAGTTTTGTACGGTTGTAGATAAAAATTCGGACAGGAGGCAACAGAAGCGCTGAAATAAGGATACAGATCAGTGAGGACAAAAAATCATATCTTAGCCCTGCCACTCCCCACACCCAGAATGCAATTCCAAAAAACCAATTAACGGTCAAATATAAAGTTTGCACACTCCCTCCTTAAACTAACCATACACTATTGATGATAGTCGTTATTTACAGGATATGGAGTAAAATGATGTAGTTAAGACAAAACGCAAGCATCTCCAGAGCAAAGACGCTTACGTTTTTGAGATGGAAATTGTGTATTGCGCCCTTCCCAACCATGGGCATCAAAGCGGCTATCAAGAATGCATTAGAGCCGCTCGATAGAGTAAATATAACCTAGCTTCCATGACGAACGTAAATCAGTTCGTCGGTATTAAAACCTTTCTCTTTGGCTTGCTTGACGAATTTCTCAATCAATTCATCAGACACTTCTGGAGTACGCGAAAGTAACCATAGGTAGTCTAACGTTGGTCCTGACACGAAAGCATATTGATAATCTTCTTCATCCAACTCAAAGATCACATACGAGCTATAAAAGGGACCAAAAAAGGAAACTTGAATGTGACCAATATTATCGTGTTGAACTAAAAATGCTTTACCGTCCGCTTGTTGCCACTCATTGGTTGCGGGGTCAAACCCACGGTTAACCACAGAAATACCCGTTTTTTCTAACTCTTGGTATTCCGCAGTAACCTGCTGTAGACCTTCTTCAAATGAATGATCAAGACGAGCAATTTCGTACCATTTACCAAGATAGCGCTCTAGTTCAAAGTTGTTCACTGGTTTGACCGTTTCCGGCATTCCAAGACAACCGCCCAATAACATAACGCTAAATACAGCAACTATCGCTCTCACAAAGCTCTCCTTAGCTAGCGTCTCCGGCAAATAAAACGTGTTTTTGCCTTTGAACTCGATAATCCACAAATTACCAGATTAAAACGCGTAATAAAGCACAAACGCATTCTAGTTTTCAAAGTTGCGTAGCTTGCATCAAATTTGAGAGCGACTTATCGCGACGCTAAAAGAGGTTTCCTTTGTCAAAAGCAAAAAATGAAAAAGAGGAGCACTGCTCCTCTCTAGGTTAGGAATGGATGACAAGTTAAACTCACGCTTCTGCTAAGTTCTCTTCCACTGGTTCTTCTGCAACAGGCAGCACCTGCTTGACATATAGTCCAGGAGCAACACCCAATACAGGGAAGTTTTCACTTCCTTGTGGGAAAGGATCTACTTGCTCTTCAGGATTGAAGCTTTGCAACCACTGGTCCCAATGCCCCCACCAAGAGCCCTCACTGTAGTTAGCCGCACTCATCCAATCTTCGGCATTATCTTCTAAGCTATCATTGACCCAGTAACCATACTTATTTTTGTCAGGATGGTTAACGATACCAGCAATATGCCCAGATTCACCCAGCACAAACGTCTTGTTACCACCAACTTTCAGTGCACCTCGGTAGGTGCCTTGCCAAAGTGCGATGTGATCGTCTTTGGTGGAAATAAAGTAGCTAGGGATTTTGATTTTATCTAAATCAATCCACACACCACCAATTTTAACCCCCTTATCCTGAACAAGCTTATTCTCAAGATAGAGTTCGCGCAGCATGAAGTTGTGGGTTGGCGCAGTCACGTTAGTACTGTCACTATTCCAATACAGAAGGTCAAAATCGACAGGGCTCTGCCCTTTCAGGTAATTATCAACATAGTAATTCCAATAGAGACTGTTTTCTCTCAACAAACTAAAGGTCACACTCAGAGAGCGACCATCCATGTACCCCTTTAGATTGTTTTGGATTTCTATAGCGTTGATAACTGGCTCGTTAATGTACGCTCCAACCTCGCCCGGCTGCGAAAAATCGAGCAACGTCGTAAAGAACGTAGCACTCTTAATACGTTTTTTCATTCGTTTAGCGGCATAGTAAGCCACTGTCGAAGCAAGCACTGTACCACCAATACAATAACCGGCTGCGTTGATCTGCGGCTGACCAGTAATGTCTTCAATTGCCGTTACGGCTTTGACAACACCTTCGGTCACGTAGTCACCAAACTCAACATTGCGTTGCTGCTCGCCCGGATTTCTCCAAGAGATCATAAACACGCTATGACCTTGGTTTAGCAACCAACGAACCATCGAGTTCTTCTCACGAAGATCGAGTATGTAGTACTTGTTGACAAAAGGCGGGACAATTAGAAGCGGAGTTGCGTTGACTTTCTCGGTTAAAGGACGATATTGAATCAGTTCAAAAAGCTCGTTTTGGAAAACAACATCACCTGGAGTATTGGCAATATCTTCTCCAACACGAAAGGCATTATTGTTAGTCATGCGTACTTTTAAAATGTCTGAACTTGCATCGAGATCGTTTTTCAACTGATCTAAGCCCGCCAACAAGTTTTCGCCATTGCGTTCAATCGTAAGCTTGAGTAGCTCTGGGTTTGTCGCAATAAAGTTACTTGGTGACAATGCATTGATCGCCTGACGAGAGAAAAATGCTAAGCGCTCTTTAGTCTTCTCATCTAAGCCTTCGATGTTTTGGATCGTGTCGAGGTATGTTTTACCAAACAACAAATAGGATTGTTTAATAAAGTTAAATACTAGCTCATTTCGCCAACTGTCATTGCTAAAACGCTTATCCCCACGCTCAGCTTCTACTAAACAATCCGTGTTACCAGCGAGTACCACATTTTGCCAAATGTCGAGTTGCTGCTGCCACCATTGTGCTTGAACTTCCATTAATGCCGTCGGTTGATTCGCCGCCTTCTCAAAAAGCAAAGCTGTATCTTCGAAGTTGACTTCCTGCATTGCCTTATTAAATGGAGTGTTTACGGATGCCCTGTTGAGTTCGAAATCCTCCCACCACTTTTGATTGGTTTCTTGGAGCTTAACAAGGTAATCCGAAAAGAAGTGTTGAAACATATTTAACTCCTTAGATCGGAAAAAGCCGCCTTAATAAGGCGGCAGCTTTAACAGCGCTTATGCAGGGTTAACTGCTTTAAGATTTTCCGATGTTAGTTTTTCAACATCTTCTTTGAACTCTTTGGCAATGCTTTGAAGCTTATTGCTATCGTCTGTCATCTGCTGTGACAGCTTTGATAGAACCGTTAACTGCTGAGAATTAAATGTCGCCAATGAAGTTGGATCTTTGATTTCACTTGCCGCTTTCATTTGCGTCAGACCCATTTCGCTGTACGTACGCATTGCATTCAGTTGTAGCTCAGTAACCACTTCTACGTTCTTAGCTACAAGCTTGTTGAACTTGATGTACGGTTCTAGTTGTTTTTCAGTTTGGTCATTAAATGTTTTGAAAAAGTCAGTGTACATGACGATAACTCCTAGTTATTGAAATTAATTCCATTCGATAGATTTAACGATTACAGCGGTTCCCATGCCCCCGCCTACACACAGCGAGGCAACGCCGTACTGGCCGCTACTTCGATTGAGTTCGTGAATAAGGGTAACCAAGATTCGGTTACCTGAAGCACCAAGAGGATGCCCTAGCGCAATAGCCCCACCATTTTTGTTGGCCTTGTCTAGGATCTCAGTAATTGGTAGATCATGTTCTTGTGCAAGTTGATGGATAACGCCAAGAGCCTGACCAGCAAAAGCCTCATTGAGTTCATAGACATCAATATCATTCGCTTTGATCTCTGCCTTACTCAATGCTTTAGTCACCGCAGGAACAGGACCTAATCCCATGATCTTCGGATCGATACCCGCTTGTGCATAGCTAACGACTTCGGCAATTGGACGCAAGTTATGCTGCTTGACCGCAGATTCACTCGCCAAAACAATCGCACTCGCGCCATCGTTGATGCCAGAAGCGTTACCAGCAGTTACACTGCCTTCCTTATCAAAAGCAGGTCTTAATTTTTGCAAGCCATCTAATGTCGCATTTGATTTCGGGTATTCGTCAGTATCAAATGTAACAATCTCACGACGTTGCTTAACTTCTACTGGAGCAATTTCCGCTACAAATTTGCCAGCTTCAATTGCCGCGACGGCTTTCTTTTGACTCTCTAGCGCGTAGTGATCTTGCTGCTCGCGAGTTAAGCCGACTTCTTTGACGACGTTTTCCGCTGTAACGCCCATATGGTATTGGTTAAACACATCGGTTAAGCCATCATTGATTAATAGGTCGGTGAGCGCCATATTTCCCATTTTATGCCCGTCACGAACTTGGCTTGGGACAGTAAATGGAATTTGCGACATCACTTCAACACCCGCCGCAACAATGATATCTCCATCACCAGAGCGAATATGGCTTACTGCATCCATGACGGTTTTCATCCCACTACCGCACACCATATTCAGCGAGTACGCTGGTGTGGTTTCAGGAATACCTGCATAGATTGAAGCTTGGCGTCCAACACTCATACCTTGTCCTGCGCCAATGACATTACCCACAATAACTTCATCAACAAGGCTTGGGGCAACATTGCCTTCTTGTAATGCAGACTTAATTGCCACAGCCGCTAAATCGCCGGCACCCACATTTTTTAGCGAACCGCCGAATGCACCGATTGGTGTACGCTTAGCTGAAACTACATAAACTTTTTCCATGGTCATCTCCTTATTGCATGTGCAAGCCGCCATTCACAGACAAGGTTTCGCCTGTAATGTACGCACCAGCATCACTCACTAAGAAGCTCACCGCTTTAGCGATCTCTTCTGTACCAGCTAAGCGTCCCATTGGGATTTGACCTTTGATGTAGTCAAGTGCTTCAGGTTTCATCATTTCGACCATTGGTGTCATGGTATAACCCGGTGCAACGGCGTTCACTGTCACACCACTTCGAGCACCTTCAGCCGCAAGCGCTTTAGTAAAACCAATCATGCCCGCTTTAGCTGCACTGTAGTTGGTTTGACCAAATTGTCCCTTGATGCCGTTAACTGAGGAAATGTTAATCACGCGACCGCCTCCTTTTTCACACATCGTTGCGAAAAGAGGTTGAGTAACGTTGAACACACTATTGAGGTTGGTATCAATGACGTCTTTCCATGCTTGAGCCGTCATCTTCTTGAATACACCGTCTTTGGTTATACCCGCATTGTTGATGACAACATCAACCGTACCTTCTTCTTCAAGAAGATTGGCTAAACGCTCTGCGCATTGCTCAGTGTCGGTTACATCCAACTCAAACAATCGTACTTGTTGCTCGGTAAAATTGTTTTCATCAAACCACTTCTGTGCACATTCACGCTTACCCGTGAAATGAGTGGCGATCACTCGGTAACCGTCTTCCACCAGTTGCGTTGTAATGGCAGAACCAATTCCGCCTTTTGATCCTGTGATCAAAGCGAGTTTTTTCATTTAAGACTCCATGTCGAACAGCAATTTAAACAACATATTCGCAGAACGAGTAATTACGCTCTTAATTACTAGAACTGTTAATAATTAGTTTTGTCGATATATGTTTATCAACTTCCTTTATATTTAAAACTAATAGGCAATTGTTACAGTTCAAATTTTTTTTGATTAAATATACGCAAAGTTGAGCAAGATCCCACTATCCTGAAATGTTATCGACATGTTAATACAATTTAAACTCATGATTTAAAAGACAAAAGAACACTTAAAATGCGCTTATTGTAATTATAAGATATTGATTTTATTTAGAATTCGTTAGATGTAACATTATTGCGTCAATTTTCTTATTAACTAAGCCTATCAGTCACTTAATAATGATTATTAACAAATAAAACAATAACAGCTAACTCAGAAATAGTTATTATCTTTGCAGAATATAGATAATTATGACAATTAAATATTGCGAGAATAATAATTGAAATAATATTGGGTAAGTATTTGAACATAATAAAATAAGAAACCCAGCACAAAGGCTGGGTTGGCAGAAACGAATCGGATAATCCTTTAGGCAGTGGATGCTTTGATTCGATAAAGGGTAGAAAATAGCGCTACAGCTAATTCTTAGGCTCGTTCAACCTATTATGACTTCCTTTTCTACGTTAGGCTTTTGATATCAGATACAAATTAGATCTGTTTTCAAACTCCTCCTTGTCTAAGCGGCACTCCTCTATATTGCCCAAGGGGACAGTATAGTCAGATAAAGTGTGCGGTCAACTTAATTTTCCACGTGTACAATATATATTCTGGATGAAATTCGGTGTGATTTCTGGTAAAACTAAAGCGTAATTTAGGGTTGGTATTTCAGATGATCGAAAGAAAACAAGGGCGTAGAAGCGCACAGGATGCTGTAAAAACAAAAGGAGAGATTCTCAAAGTTGCAGCAAACATGTTTTGCGAGCTTGGTTATGAGAGAGTTTCGTTACGACAGATTAGTGAACAGGCTGGTGTTTCTCATAGCTTGATCCGTCATCACTTTGGTAGCAAAGAAAAAATTTGGTACGCAATAAGTGATTGCCTGCAAGAGTTTATGACTGGCTATATCCATACCATAATCGAAAATATGCCAGACAAATTGCCTGCCAACGAGAAGATGTATGTGTTTGCCGTTCGCCTACTCGCGCATATGCTAATGAACAAGCAACCGATACAGCTTATCGCCGATGCAGTAAGGCAAGAAGATGCGCTGTTCGATTACTTCGTCGATCAATCGGGAAAAATCCAAACTGTTGTTGATGCTATCGCAGACGAATACAACCAAGAGCATCCAGAGTCGCCAATCAAGGTGTGGGAAATTAAATGGCAGATGATTATGTATGCACATGGTGCAGCAAGCCTCTCACCTTTCCTACTGCAAACTTGGTCAGACGAAACCAACGATATAGATCAGTGTTTACTCAACCACTGGCAGATGTTTAATAGAATCATGGCTCACAGGCTACAAGTTGAGCCAAGTAAAGTTCTACAACCAAACAGCGTAGTTGAATTGGTTTACCACAGTGAATGTGCTCTCTGAGCAAATACCAAATTCATAAAGCCAGCAATAATATGCTGGCTTTTTTGTTTCTAGCGCTTACCACGTCCCGCGTGAATCTTTAGCTTCGCTTTCATCTTACGTTTTTCTGACGAGCGACTCTTACGTCGTGGAGATTTATCTTCCACAATCTCTTCAATTAAACTCGGCTCATAACCTTCTAACCACTCCTGTGGCAAACGCTTATCCAGCAGACGTTCAATCGCGTCGAGTAAGTATTCCTCATCACGGCTCATTAACGACACTGCAAGACCACTTTTGCCTGCTCGACCAGTACGACCGATACGATGGACGTAATCTTCGGCTTTAAACGGCATATCGAAATTGACGACTTGCTCAAGTTGATTAATGTCTAGACCACGTGCCGCTACATCAGTGGCGATTAAAGCGCGTACTTTACCCGCTTTAAAATCATCCAATGCTTTTTGGCGAGCGCCTTGGCTCTTGTCACCATTAATCGACACGGCTTTAATACCATCTAGCTTGAGTTCTGCTGCCAGCGCATCACTACCCTGCTTTGTTTTTGTAAACACCAATACTTGCTGCCAATTTCTCGAACCAATAAGAAAGGCGAGCAGTTCAGCTTTGCGCTTTTTATCTACTGGATACACCATCTGTTCAACGGTCTCAGCAGTACTGTTTTGCGGCGCTACCTGTACTTCTTGTGGCTCATTCATCATTCGATAAGCGACATCTTTGATTTTCTTATCGAATGTTGCAGAGAAGAACAGAGTTTGACGTTCACGGTTCATCTTAGACAAGATACGTTTTAGATCTGGCCAAAAGCCCATATCCAACATACGGTCAGCTTCATCTAAAACCAAAGTTTGGGTTTTCTGCAGCGTAATGTTTTTGCAAAACATATGATCAAGTAATCGACCCGGCGTCGCGATTAAAATGTCACAGCCACCGTGAAGGTTCTTCGTTTGCACACCCATGCTCGTCCCGCCATAGGCAGTCACTACTTTAAGGTTGGTGTGTCGAGCATAAGAAGTAATGTTGTCAAACACTTGCTGGGCAAGTTCTCGAGTAGGCACCAACACCAATGCGAGCACATCTTTAGATTGTGGATCGCGGACAATTGCCTGCTCAAGAAGTCTATGGATGATAGGTAAGCCAAAAGCCGCAGTCTTTCCGGTACCCGTCTGAGCACCAGCCAACACATCGCGACCTTCCAAAACATATGGGATAGCGTGGTGTTGAATGTCGGTCGGTTTTTCAAAACCAAGTTGTGAGAGTGTCTCGACCAACTCGTTAGCCAGACCAAGGTTTGCAAATGCTTTTGACATAGTTTCATTACCTATTATTTTAACGGCAGCGATTCTATACTTAAGCGCCCGTTAGTTACCAGAACTAACGGAAAAATCTCTACTGACGTTAAGTAATTCTGGATAAAACTGCGCAAATAGACGTTCAAATTCAAGGTAATGTTCGGACAGCGGCTGGAAGCAATCCGCTAATGGTCCCATTCTAGGTGAACGCTGTGACATTCGTTGCAACGCAAATTCAATATTATCAAGCTCTCGATACGACTCCAACCAACGTCCCTGCCACATGCGCGACGTCATCTGCAAATATCGAATAGGTAGCTCGGATGCATCAACCATATTGGCATGGCTCTGTTCAGATTTAACTTTATGTTCGGCAAGTCGGCAAAACTCGGAAAGAGATTCTTTTTGGTAATTCTGCCAGTTCGCAGCCAAGTAGTGATCCCACATAACATCAAGAGCAATACCAGAAAAACGTCTTTGTTGCTCCGGGAAGAAGCCCTTGGCTTCTTTCATGATCGGATGTGAGTCGGTATAGCTATCAACAAACCTATGCAAACGAATCCCATTACTGACACTTTGTGAATAGAGCTTGGTCGGATCACCTTTGACGAAGTCACCCAGCAGATTACCTAATAGGCTTGATTGAGATGAATGGGCAATGTGAAGGTGGGCAAGAAAGTTCATAACGCTATCAACGACAATAAATACTTCTTCTATAAAAGCACAAAGCCAGCGCTATTGCACTGGCTTACGGGTTAACGCGTTTTACAACACTTTAGTCTTCAATACTCTCATCGGTATTGGTTTGATACTCAGTCAAATTGATGCCGATCTCTAACGCATCAAGTAGCTCTAAGCTTTCGTCATTTAACGACTGGTCACACATAGGACCTCCTTACTCAATGTATGTCCCCCATATGCAGTGCATTGGAGATATTCCTTTTTACCCACTTTATATGACATTTTTTTGAAAGGCAAAAGCGACAGCGTCACCATTTATGAACTAGAACACGAGCAAACGTTTGCAAAAGCAGACAAAAAACAACTGTAAACATTTAATTACACCATGCAAATTAATATGTACATTTTACTTGTATTTTGGTTTTCAATATTACAAACTGACCACCAGCTAGCCATTTGGACTGGTTTCGTTCGAATATTAGACAGTTTATTCGAATCATGACAACTACAACGTAAAGAATAATATACATATGAGTAAATCAAAGGTAATGGGTAGTACTTTGATTATTGCAGGTACTACGATTGGCGCAGGCATGCTGGCTTTACCGCTCGCATCTGCAGGGATTGGCTTTTCAACATCACTTGTGATCATGTTGGTATTGTGGGCTTTAATGGCTTATACCGCGTTAATGATGATTGAATTGCATCAGCACGCAGATAGCCAAGCAACGCTGCACACTCTAGCTATGCAGATCCTTGGCAAACGTGGCAAATGGCTAGCAAGTTTTGCCATGATGTTCTTGTTTTACTCATTGTGTGCGGCTTATATCGCCGGTGGCGGTGCTCAGTTTGGAGAACGCATTACCCAGTGGTCGGGGATCGAGTTATCTTCTTCTATGGGAACCGTGTTATTCACTATCATTGTCGCCAGCGTGGTGGTTGTAGGCACCGCTGCGGTTGATAAAGTGAACCGTGTTTTGTTCACACTTAAACTGGTCGCGATGGCAAGTGTATTACTATTCCTTGCACCTAACGTAACCCAATCGTACTTGTTAACGATGCCAATCGAACAAGGTCTGATTGTTGCCGCTATCCCTGTAATCTTCACCTCTTTTGGCTTTCACGGCAGCATTCCAGCGATTGTTCGCTACCTTGATGGCGATACAGTCTCACTACGAAAAGCGATTGTAATCGGCTCGGCGATCCCTTTGATCGTGTACATTTTTTGGCAAATCGTCACTCTTGGTGTAGTCAGCCAGACAGAGTTGCTAAACAACCAAGGATTGAGCGGTCTGATCGGACAACTTTCTACTACTGTTCAGCAATCTAACATCGCACAAGTCATCGGCGTATTCGCAGACCTTGCGCTGCTTACATCATTTTTAGGTGTCAGTTTAGGTCTATTTGAATTTTTGGGTGACTCGATGAAGCAAAAGCACTCTTCGCGAGTTGTCACAGGTCTGATTACGTTTGTACCACCAATGGGATTTGCTCTGTTCTACCCTCAGGGTTTTATCACTGCGTTGGGCTATGCTGCTATTGCATTAGCAATCTTGGCGATCTTCTTGCCTGTCGTTATGGTGCTTAAGGCGCGTCAGACCTACCAAATCGATGGCTACCAAGTGGCTGGTGGGCGATTTGGCGTGATGGCGTGTGCAGGAGCCGGCGTGGTAATCGTTGGCGCGCAACTACTGATCACCGCTGGTGTTTTACCTGCCCTGGGTTAGTCATTCAAAAATTTCAACGGCACAAGGCTTGGTATTACACCAAGCCTTTTTCGTTTATTTCGCCGAGATGTTATACCCTTTAAGAATCGAAACTTGAAAAGGGGGCAACATGGAAGCAGAACAACTTGAAATTAAGTCTTTCTTAGCTCAACACCCACCCTTTGATGAACTAGAAGAAAACGTTCTAAATCGAATCGCTACTAGTGTTGAAGTCGCCTATTATCGTGAAAGCACCGATATCATTAATTTTGGTGAGCAAATCCATGACTTGTATATGGTGCGTAGTGGTGTTGTAGAGATCTATCGCCGCAATGGTGAACTCTATAATCGCCTCGACGCAGGTGCCTTATTTGGGCAAATGGGCTTATTAACTCATAACAAGGTACGCTTCCCTGCTCGCTCAGTTCGCGACACCTTACTCTACTGCATTCCAGAAAAAATTTTTCTTGAACTCTATGAAGAGCAAGAAGTATTTGCTGACTTTGTCGAGGTTGAACATAACACTCGCTTAAGACAGGCCGTCTCAGCGACACATGAAGAAAACGATCTAACCACCTCCAAAGTGCGCACTTTGCTTAGCGGCGAAGCCCCTTTTATCAACGCAACCGACACGATTCAAAATGCAGCGATGAAAATGGCGCAAGACAATGTGTCTTCACTCTTAGTTATCGACAACGAACTCGAATCAAGCGAAGAAGATGAAAACCCAAACCTCGTTGGCATCATCACAGACAGAGATCTCTGCACGCGCGTGTTAGCCACAGGCTTAGATCCCAATCACCCCGTTACCGAAGTTATGACACACGAAGTCATATCCCTTGATCACAACGCCTATGTGTATGAAGCCATGCTGACTATGCTGCGCTATAACGTGCACCACTTACCTGTACTCAAAGATGGTCGCCCTATTGGTGTGATTGAAACCACCGAGATTGTTCGTTACGAATCACAAAATTCTTTACTGTTGGTGAGCAGTATTTTCCAGCAACAAACGATTGATGACTTAGCACTACTCTCTGAGCAAGTTAAAGACTGCTTTGTGAGGCTAGTTAATGAAGACGCTAACTCTCATATGGTTGGTAGTGCGATGTCAGTTATTGGTAGAAGCTTTAAACAGCGCATTATCGAGTTAGCAGAAGAGAACTTAGGACCGGCGCCCATTCCCTACTGTTTTCTCGCGTTGGGCTCTATGGGAAGAGACGAGCAACTGCTCGTTACTGATCAAGACAACGCGATTATTCTCGACAACAGCTATCAGGTAGATGAGCACGGCGACTATTTTAAACAGCTTGCTACCTTGGTGTGTGACGGTCTTGCTCGTTGCGGTTATAGCTATTGTACCGGTGATATTATGGCGACCAACCCTGATTGGCGTATGACGCGAATAGAATGGGAAGAGTGCTTTGCCGACTGGATTGATAACCCCAACCCAAAAGCCCTGCTTAATGCATCAATCTTCTTCGACTTAGATGGCGTTTATGGGCGACTAAAATGGGCAGAACAACTAAACGGATTCATTGTACGGCGCGCACGTAAGAACAATCGCTTTCTCGCCTGCTTGGCGCGTAATGCGCTTAACCGTACACCACCACTGGGCTTTTTTAAGGATTTTGTGGTTGAAAAAGATGGTCAGCACAAAAACTCGATCAATCTTAAACGACGCGGCACCGCTCCGCTTGCCGATTTGATTCGCGTCCATGCTCTCGCTGTGGGCTCTCGAGCGCAAAATTCGTTTGAACGCTTGGATGATATTCACGACGCAGGAATTTTACCGAAAGGGAAAGCGCATGCTCTGCGTGATGCGTTAGAGTTTATTTCCATGGTGCGCATTAGGCATCAAGCTTTCGATGTCGAAACAGAAACGGAACCGGACAACAATATCGAGCCTGAGAACTTATCTGAATTTGAACGACGCAATCTTAAAGATGCCTTTCTAGTTTTAAGTAACTCTCAGAACTTCCTCAAGTTCCGCTACCACGCCAGCAGTGGTTTCTAGCGCATCTTCAAACTAAAGCAAATAAAAAAGAGAGCTTGATTAAGCTCTCTTTTTAGACCGTTATCTTGTTAATTAACGGCTTTGTTGCTCTGTACGCATCCCCATGATCAGACTGACACACATCAGCAGCAACACTATGGTAAATGGAAGCGCAGTTGATATTGCGCCAGCTTGCAAGGCTTGAATCGCTTCTGTTCCGCCAATCCAAAGCAGAGCAACCGCAATAGCACCTTCCATAAATGCCCAAAATACTCGTTGCAGTACTGGCGCATCAACCTTACCACCAGCGGTAATGCTGTCGATCACCAAAGAGCCTGAATCCGATGAGGTGATAAAGAACACCAAAACTAATACAACAGCGATAATCGAAAGAATGTTCCCCATCGGCAGTACATCAAACATCTCAAACATCGCCAGGGAAACATCCGTCAGCCCTTTACTACCTAGTTGACCTACATTATTCACTACTTGGTCAATGGCAAGACCGCCAAACACCGACATCCAAATGAGTGTCACAGACGTCGGAACGATAAGTACTGCAGTTATAAATTCGCGTACAGTTCGACCTTTAGAGACGCGAGCGATAAACATCCCTACAAATGGTGACCATGAAATCCACCATGCCCAGTAGAATACCGTCCAGCCTTGAAACCACGCTTCATCTGTTCGACCATGTGGATTACTCAGAGGTATAAGGTTTTCAAGGTATGCCATCAGAGTGGTCGGAATATTGCCCAAAGCGACAGCCCAGCCGATCAGTGCGACCAGAATCAACAGTAAAAATGCGACAATCATATTGATGTTACTGATGACCTTAACGCCACCGTCGATGCCTCGAATAACCGAAACAACGGCTAGCAGGGTCACCACGGTAATCACCACAATTTGCAGCCCCAAACCTGCATCCAAACCAAACACATGATGGATACCACTTGCGGCTTGCTGAGCCCCCAAACCAAGAGAGGTTGCCAGACCAAACAGCGTCGCAAGTACCGCTAGGATATCGACAATATGCCCAGCCCAACCCCAAGCGCGATCACCTAAAAGCGGATAAAAGATGGAACGAATGGAGAGTGGTAGTCCCTTGTTGTAGGCAAAAAATGCCAAAGACAAAGCTACAACACCGTAAATCGCCCAAGGGTGCAGCCCCCAGTGATACATGGTAGCGCCCATCGCTAATCGCGCAGCTTCTGGTGTTTTAGCTTCTACACCTAAGGGGGTTTCATACCATCCGGTGTAGTAGGCAACAGGCTCTGCCACACTCCAGAACATCAAACCAATACCCATGCCTGCAGCAAACAACATCGACAGCCAAGAAATGAAGGAGTAGTCGGCTTTCGCTCCTTCCCCGCCCAAACGAATTTTTCCAAGGGGGCTGACAACCAATACTAGGCAGAACACGACGAATAGGTTTCCGGACCATATAAACAGCCAGTCAAAATTACCAATGATTTGCCATTTAATGCCGTCTAAAAACGATTTGGCGGTGTGCGCATCAAGCACCAACGCGCCAACTAAGAACAGCGCAATGAATCCAGCACTGATGCCGAATACTGGGTTATGAACATCAAACCCCCATTTCTGCACGTTATCCTGACCTATGGTGTAGTCAGTACTATCAATACTGTATTTATCAATTCCTTTAGTCATAGAATCTCTCTATTTTTTTACTTCTTTTATGCATATCATTTAGAACTATAAATGATTTAATGTAATATTCCGCACTTTCAACAATTACTAAACATTGTACGCTTTGTAGTGATAAATGCCAATTTGTGCAACCTTATTCACCACATCTTGCTGTTTACACCAATTTATTCACCTAGATTGCGTAAAAGGCGTCTCGAACCCTTGTAAACAAAGAAGCTATTTCCATTTGTACTCTAATTAATATAGCATCTGTAAAAATTGCTTATTTACACTTCTATTCATCAAGAATTTGGGGTATGTTCTTGAAAAAAAAAGTGGCTACGTTTTAAGGGTTTATCTTGGAAAAGCACGAAGAAGTACTGATATCGTTGAGACAAATCATCCGCGCAATCGATCTGCACTCAAAAAAGCTCAGCAAAGAATCGGGTCTAACGGCACCGCAGTTGATCTTGATGCGTTCGATCCGCGAATTAGGTGAAGTCACTATCAAACAGCTGTCAAATCACACCAACATGAGCCAAGCGACGGCAACGATCATCCTTGATCGCTTGCAACGCAGTGGTCTTATAGAGCGTAAACGCAGCGAAACGGACAAACGCAAAGTTCATGCTGTCTTAACTGAACAAGGCAAAGAACGCCTCGAGTCAGCACCGCTTCCTCTACAACAGAGCTTCATTAATAAGTTTCAGCAGTTAGATGATTGGGAACAAACTTTGTTACTCTCATCAGTACAGAGACTCTCTGCGATGATGAATGCTGAAGACATCGACGTTGCGCCTGTTTTGGAATTAGGCAGCATTACCAAGTCCGACTAACGCCCTACTCAAGAGACTCCCTGCGGTGACATTCATCGCAGGAGTGCCTATCTCTTATCATCTATTTCCTACCGAATATGGAGTTACTGTGAAATCACCATGTATCGCAGTGTGCAAAAATAACCACGGCATCTGTTCTGGTTGTCTACGAACAATGGAAGAGATCACTGGCTGGCGTTACCTTCCTGAAACCGAGCAAATCAGCAAGATTAATCAGATCAGGGCAATTGACTCTACTCATACTTGCCCTAACTGTGGTGAAAACAGCTTTTGCGAGATAAGTGCAGGAAAAGAGCGCTGTTGGTGCTTTGATATTGAAAAGCGCGACCTTTCTTCGACGGCAAGAAGCGGTGTATGTCTTTGCCGAAAGTGTCTATCTTCCCTGCCGATTGAATAAAATTTCAATAAGTTTTTCTAATGCGAAATATAGAAATTTGTCTTGCTAGATAGAGACTAATTTCATTGCCTAGAAGTAACGAACTCACTACTATACTAAACAGTATTATATCCCCATTAAATTTTTAATTAGCTGAGGTATTCCTTAGTAGGGGTTCGTTCGTCCTTTTTCTAGGTGTTTTATATGTCTGCTTACTCAAAGCTGATTAAACTTACATTTACTATTGCGATTTTGGCTGCAGTTGGACAAATGACGCAAACAATGTATGTGCCGTCTATTGGACAAATGGCCATCGAATTCGCCGTTAGTCCTGGCAGCTTGCAAGCTGTTATGGCTTGTTACTTGATCCCTTATGGATTATCTCAGTTTGTCTATGGTCCGCTGTCAGATCGACTAGGTCGCAAGCCAATTATCGTATTTGGTCTTGTTCTTTACGTTGCGGGCACATTACTCGCCCTGTTTGCTCAGAACTACGGACTCTTTTTAGCAGGCAGCTTTATTCAAGGTCTAGGCATTGGCTGCGGCGGCGCCATGTCGCGTACACTAGGTCGTGATTGCTATTCTGGTGTCGAGCTGCACAAGGTCAACAGCTACATCAGTATGAGTATCGTGTTCTCACCGCTATTGGCACCTGTTCTAGGCGGTGTGCTTGCCGAAAACTTTGGTTGGCGTTCAAGCTATCTGTTTCTTGCCCTATTTGGCTTAGCCGTCGTGATCACCATGATGACTAGCTTTAAAGAGACGCTGCCAAAAGAAAACCGCCGCTGTGAGAAAGTGAGTGAAAGCTATAAATTCGTGCTATCAAACAAACGATTCCAAGGTTATCTAATTTGTTTGGTGGCGACCTTCTCTGGTTTGGCAATTTTCGAAGCCGCTGCAGGTGTATTACTTGGTGGCGTACTGCAACTGCCTGCTACCACGGTAAGTATTTTATTTATTTTGCCAATACCGGGCTATCTTGTCGGTTCGGCTATTTCAAGCGTGTTGGCTTCACGCTATACGACAAATGGTATTTTGAATTTTGGACTTGTCGCCATCATTAGCGGCTCGGTGATCATCTTGATCCCAGGTTTAATAGGCACAACATCGGCACTGGCACTTGTTGGCGGCGCAGCCATGTATTTCTTGGGTACCGGCATTGTTTACCCTTCAGCAACGACAGGTGCAATCACACCAATTCCAAACCATGCAGGAACTGGCGGAGCGGTATTGGGCGGTATGCAGAACTTAGTTGCCGGCTTTGCTACCTTATTGGCATCAATGGTTCCGGCACCAAACCAATTACCGTTGGGGATCTTTATGCTGGTGATGTCACTGATTGCTGCTTATGGCTTGGTGAGAGTCAACAAGTGTCACGATGACTCGAGTGAACTGCCTCTCGCGATATAGCAGTTCACAGCAAAGACACTCGTACTAAAAAAGGAGCCATTGGCTCCTTTTTCCTTATGCTAACGCTTGTCCTTCAAACTTAATGCCGTTCCACCCGTGGGCAATAAAGTTGCGAATGTTTTGGTGATCGTCACCATCTGGATTGCCCAAAACATCTTTGCGATAAAAGTCACCAAACATTGAAAGTGTGTGTTCTTCAGAAAGGTTGTGTAGTTTAGCGAAAGCAAAGATCTTACAAGAGCCGTTGTTCTCCCCTGCCGGGTTGCGCGTGGTGCCGTTACTAAATGCAGTCGGAGTAAAAGTATAATTAGCTTCAATCGCTGCAATCGTATCACTAAAAGCGATGGTGTTTGGCGATGACTGCAACTGCTGTAGAAAAGATTTCAATTCCATATGCTTACATTACTTTGGTTATCAAAATTGACTGACAGTGTACTGAACAAATAGTGTGAGCTCCAGACTCTTTACTCTTAGTTTACGACAAGCTATGGATTCCTCACGGTGTATTTATCCTACTGATACTGGTAGCTCTCTTGCCTTGCATCCATTGACGCTCTCGATAATAAGTCGATCTGCTCGAGGAAGAGTGTGGTTACACTCAAACCAACCTGTACCTTTTACAGTGTAAAACTGCATATGCATAGACATATTTTTGCGACGGACAGTAAATTCTTCATGACGGTGATCGATACAACACTGGTTCAATAACTTGGTTGATGACTACCAAACTATCAGACAAAACTAGCGGCTTAAGCAGCCTTTAGTCACAGGCTGCTTACGTTTCCGATATAAATTAATGTCCAAACGACTTGGTCAAAGAGGATAGCTTATCTGAAGACTCTTCTAGCATCGTGGCAAGTTCAGACACCTTCTGAGATTGAGACAAATTGGATTCGGATGCTTTGCTTACCGCTAAGATATTGTTCTTAATCTCTTTTGAAACCAAACTTTGCTCTTCTGCTGACGTTGAGGTTTGCATTGACAGCTCAGATATATCGAACAGAATTTTGGATAACTGATCAATTTTTTCCTGGGTTGCCAAAGTATCTGCTACACAATCCTGACTAGAGTGCTGATTTTGCTGCATGGTTTGAGCTAAGTTTGCTAGTGATTTTTGAATGCTTTGAATTGATGCTTGGATCTGCTCTGTCGCTTGATGAGTCCGATTGCTCAGCGCCCTCACTTCATCTGCGACAACCGCAAAACCTCTTCCTTGCTCGCCTGCTCGCGCCGCTTCAATGGCTGCATTCAACGCCAGCAAATTGGTTTGCTCAGCAATCCCTTGTATTTCACTCATCACAGAACTGACTTGATGGGACTCTTCTAATAGACCCGTCGCGATCTTTGACGACTGACAGATCTCCCCTGTCATCATTTCCACTTTATCTCGAGTTAACTCGACCGATGTAATCGCACCATCACAGGCAGCGTTCGCCTGTGAGAGCCGCTCTGACGCTATAACACTGTTTTGTGCGACATCCGTTATGGTTGTTGCCATCTCTTCCATCGCGGTATTGATCGAAACAAGCTCTTTGGACACCTGTGAAATGTTGCTTTTTGATTCATTTGACGACTGATTAAGTTGCACAACATTATCGAGTAAGCTCTGACTACTATCGACCACCCGACCTAAGATTGTTCTTACCCGCCCCTGTTCGATTTTCAGATGGTACTGTTCGCTGCTAGAAGGATCGTCACAAAACACTAGGCGCGACACGCTATCATATTGGTTTGCTAACCGAGCTTGTCTGTTTGGAATAGTGACAACATCCCGATAGAAAATCGCCAAAAAGATAAACGGAATCACCAATGAGAGTAATGGCAGATAGAAATAACCAATGAAGCTAACGCCAAAACTGGCGAGCAAGGCAAGTGCTATTTTGAGTATATGGTTACTGCGATAAGCGACTTTGTGCGGTTTTGATTGATTGAGCTTTTGGTAAAGGCTCTGCGCTTTTTGCTGATATTTGTCTTCAAGCTTAACTCTCACAGATTGATACCCAACCAGTGTACCCGACTCATATATCGGGCTGACAAAAGCATCTACCCAGTAATATCCTCCCTGTTTGGTACGGTTTTTAACCGCTCCTCGCCAAACCTCCCCTTGTTTTAAATGCCCCCAAAGGTCGGCAAATGCAGCCTTGGGCATATCAGGATGCCGGACAATATTATGATGCTGACCTACGAGCTCCTCTAAACTAAATCCTGCAATCTGACAAAATGCCTCATTGGCATACGTAATAACGCCTTTGGTGTCTGTCGTTGAAACCAGTTCAGTACCCTTTGGGACAGGCACTTCACCAGTTAGTTTTGTATTTATATTTTTCATTGAATCACTGACTTTTTGTTATGTAAATATAATGATGCTTTCCTCAAAAGTAAGGGAATGCATTCTTGTTTCTCAATGAGATAATCTCTTCACTCACGCCGATTATAATTTCGCGCGGCAGGTAAATTAACATTTACACAACAACTAGATGTTTCAAAATGTGGCGTAATTTCAGCCTATTGTCTCACTTGTGAAACTGACTATCCTCATCACGCTTGGCTGCACATAGGTTTAACTAAACTCAATTTATTTCTTTATTCCCAATCTTGCCTTTAGAGCATTTACGCCAAAATGCGGCGTACTCGACAAAAGCGATTTAAACAGAGAGCTTAGAAATGATGAATATCGAATACAGAAAAGCAAAAAGCCGACACTTAGTGTCGGCTTTAGTCAAACAGGTTGAAATTACTCGTCGTCTAAATCAACCAGCTTGGTATTTCCACCATGAACTTTTTCTCGTTGACGTTGAACCATAGCGTAGAAGCCAGGTATCAAAAAGGTACCGGCTAGAAGCACACATAGCAGACCACCAATTAGGGAGATCCCCAATGAGTTTTGACTGATATGTCCGGCACCCGAAGCAAAAATCAACGGGAATATACCTAAAATAAAAGACCACGATGTCATATTGACCGCTCTAAAGCGCAACTTACCGCCATGTACCGCAGCTTCATCAATCGCAATATCCTTCTCTTCACGTTCAACTTTGGCAAACTCTACAATCAGTATCGCGTTTTTCGCTGCGAGCGCGATTAAGAGCACCAAACCTATTTGTGCATAGAGGTTAAGTGGTGTCCCGGTTAGATTAAGCGCCAAAAACGAACCCAAAGTGGCAATTGGAACTACAAGAATAATCGCAAGAGGAATACTCCAGCTTTCATACTGAGCAACCATAAACAAGTAGATAAAAATCAGCGCAAGGGCAAAGGCATAGATGGCTTGGTTGCCGGCTAAGACTTCTTGATACGCCATACCTGTCCACTCATACTGATAGCCTTGTGGTAAAATCTCTGCTGCAACTCTTTCCATTGCAGCAATTGCGTCACCACTTGAATAGCCAGGAGCAGGTTGACCTTGAATTACCGCGCTGCGATACATGTTGTAACGCCATGCTACGTCAGGTTCAAAGATCTGCTCATAAGTAACCAAGGTACTTAGCGGTACCATCTCCCCTGATGAAGATCGCAGATGGAAACGTTCTAAATCATCCATCCCACTGCGGTGCTCAGCATCTGCTTGCATCGTCACACGGAAATTCTTACCAAACATGGTGAAGTCGTTGACATAGAGCGAGCCCAAATTGCCTTGTAGCGTTTGGAAGATGCTGGATAATGGAATACCTAGCTGCTGCGCTTTTTCTCGATCAATGTCGACGTAATAGTGCGGAACATTGGCGCGGAAGGTTGAGAAAGCGAAACCAATTTCTGGCTGTTTAATTGCTTCTTCGATCACTTGGTTCATTACCATAGCCAAATCAGTTCGGCTACGACCCAGCGCATCTTCGAGAACAAACTCAAAACCAGAAGCTGCGCCCATACCCGGTACAGCTGGCGGTCCCATGGCAAATACAACCGCTTGAGGAAGCTGCATTGCGGCGCGACCATTAATTCGTTGCGCAATAGCATTGGCAGAATGCTCGCCATCAAGCGCATTTCGCGTATCCCAATCGTGCAACTTGATAAACAATGACGCACCATTTGATGCTGCGGCTCCTGTCATAAAGGCAAAGCCGTTGGCAACCGTTACACCATCAACTCCTGGCTCTTGTTCAACCATAGCAATCAACTCTTCCGTGACCGCTTCGGTGCGCGAAAGTGAAGCTGAATCAGGCAACTGAACGTTAACCAGCAAAATGCCCTTGTCTTCTTGCGGAACAAACGCGGTTGATGTGGTTTTAGCAAACAGACTGACTGCTGCAACTGCAACGACAAAGAAACCAACCAGCAGCAGTGTCTTTTTAACTAAAAATCCGGCAATTTGACCGTAACGATGAGTTACGCGATCCAGACCACGGTTAAAAGCTTGGAACCAACGTGCTGTATTTCCGCCACCTTGTTTTAGCACCAATGAACATAACGCAGGTGAAAGCGTTAAGGCATTGATTGACGAGATCACTACTGCAATACAAATGGTCAACGCAAACTGACGATACATAATGCCGGTAATACCCGGCAACATCGCAACAGGCAGGAATACGGCGAGTAACACGAGGGTCGAGGTAATGATTGGTCCTGTCACCTCTTTCATCGCCATTAACGTCGCTTTGCGCGGTGAAATGGTCGGGTCTTTTGCCATGGTGGTGTCAACGTTTTCGATAACAAGAATCGCATCGTCTACGACAATACCAATCGCCAGAATCAAACCAAACAGCGTCACTGTATTGATAGTAAAGCCGGTCATTTGCATAACCGCAAAAGTACCGATCAGAGAAACCGGTATCGCAACCACTGGGATCAATGTTGCTCGAGCACTGCCTAAAAACAGATAGGTTACGGCAATTACCAGTAAAATGGCTTCAACGAGGGTTTTCACTACCCCTTTAATCGACTCTGCAACAAAAACCGTGGTGTCATAGCTGGTCTCATAGGTCATGCCTTCAGGGAAATTGACGCTAAGCTTTTCCAGCAAGTCCATCACCGCTTGCCCACTCTCTAACGCGTTTGCATCAGACTGCAGCGACAGTGCCACGATTGAAGCATCTTGACCACGGAATAGACCGCTACCATCATAAAATTTCTTACCCAGTTCAACTCGGGCTACGTCTTTAAGGTAAACTGTAGAGCCGTCGCTTTGCGCGCGCAAAACAACGTTTTCAAACTCACCAACAGATTCAAGTCGACCTTTGGTCACCAAGTTAAATTGTACTTCTTGTACATCATTATATGGAGCAGCACCCACTCGACCTGCTGCAACCTGCACGTTTTGTTCCGCTAACGCGGCATAAACATCACTGGTCGTGAGTTTTAAGTTCGCCATTTTCTCGGGGTCGAGCCAAACACGCATTGCGTATTCACCGCCACCAATGACATTAACTTCACTGATGCCTTTAACTCGGGCAAGTTGATCTTTAACGTTGAGGTTGATGTAGTTAATTAAAAACTGATCATCGTACTTGCCGTCAGGGGAATAGAAGTTCAAAACCATCAGCAAGTCCGGCGAACGCTTTTTCACCGTGATGCCGACCATGCGTACTTCTTGGGGAAGCTTTGACTCAATCTGTGACACA
Source organism: Vibrio rhodolitus (assembly GCF_003350325.1). GTDB lineage: Bacteria > Pseudomonadota > Gammaproteobacteria > Enterobacterales > Vibrionaceae > Vibrio > Vibrio rhodolitus. Next base: position 318,598 of record NZ_QLYZ01000002.1, read on the forward strand.
CGGTTTTGCACGTTAACCTGAGCCATATCTGGGTCAGTACCAACATCAAAAGTCACATTTAGGCTGTAAGAACCATCATTAGCACTCTTTGAAGACATGTAGATCATATCTTCAACACCATTAACCGCTGCCTCTAAGGGGTCGGCTATCGCCTGTTCAACAACTTCGGCACTCGCCCCCGTATAGTAAGCGTTAACACTGACCGAAGGCGGGCTAATTTTTGGGTATTCCGCTACTGGCAGGATCGCGAGTGAAATCGCACCGGCTAGAGTTAAAATTATCGAAATAACCAGCGCAAACTTAGGGCGCTGGATAAAGAAACGACTGAGCATTGTCTCTCCCTCTATTCAGCTGATGCTTTAGATTCAACACGCACTGGAACGCCGTTGCGAATACGTTGTAGACCTTGCGTAATAACTCTGTCGCCCTCAGTAACGCCAGAACGGATAACGATGCCCTGCTCCAATTGTCGCCCTAGCTCAACATTACGTCTTTCTGCCACATCACCATCAGCAATCAGCATAACGAAGTGACCCTCTAAGTCCGTCTGTACTGCTCGGCGCGGAACAACCACCACATCCGTTGGTGCTTTTTCACGTAATTCCACACGAATATGCTGACCGGGTAAGAGGCGGTAATCTGGGTTTGGCACAATCGCACGCATCGCTATCGTACCGGTATTCAGATCTATACGGTTACCGAGATAATCAAGTGCGCCTAAATGCTCAAAAGGCTTGCCATTTTCTAAAATGACTTGGACTTCAGCCGCTTCGCTTTCATCACTACCGTCGCCTTTATATCTATCCATCCCAAGCTCCAAACGCTCACGTTCGCTAATGCTAAAACTGGTATGAACTGGGTCAAGGCTAACCAATGTAGTTAGAATTCCGGACTGCGGTGACACCAAATCACCAGTACTCACTTGGCTGGCACTAATTCGTCCAGCAAACGGCGCTCGAATTTCGGTGTAAGAAAGGTTTACTTGTGCAAGATTAAGCTGAGCTTTCGCCGACTCAACTTGAGCTTCTGCACCAAGTAGAGCGGCGGTCAAACTATCAAACTCTGACTGCGAGATACTGCCTTTGGGTAAGAGGTTTTTACCACGGTTGAAATCGAGTTGCGTTTTTTTCAGTGTCGCATTGGCTTGTGCCAAGGTTGCTTTTGCCGCGGCAAGCTGAGCTTCAAATGACGAAGGCTCGATGGTGTACAGTAGCTGACCCGCTTGTACCATCTGACCTTCTTCGAAGTGACGATCTTTTAAATACCCCGTTATTTGCGCAATGATATTGGTATCTTCAACCGCTTCAACACGACCAATGTAAGATTTGCTTTGTTGGTGAGATGTCGCCATCACCTGTTCGGCAACAACGAGTGGAGCTTGAGATTTGGGCGCGTTCGATGCTTTCTCTCCGCAACCAGATAAGAACAGCGCGCTTGTCAGCGCTGCAGCAAGTACAGTCTTTTTCATTCAAATACCGCTAGATAAGTTTAATAACAGAAACTTAACTAACGGTACTATGTTTATTGTCCGAGTATTATCAAGACGTATAGCGAAATTGTATCAATTTATTTCGAACTCTAAATAAATCAATAGGCAACCTGCCTCACATTGAGTTTTTCCAGTAACTGAGACGGCGAACTCCAGGTATAAACAAGCTCTGTGATCTGTTTGCCACAAGGTGAATCCCACTGACGCTCCAAGGAGTTTTGACCACCGATGTGATCATAGAATCCAATTGCTTGATCGTTCTGCGCCATCACCTCTAGGTAAACACCAGTATCAGCAAAGTGCTGCTCAATCCACCTTGCCATCTCGACAACCAAGGCTCTGCCTACTCCTTTACCTCGACAGCGAGAGTCAACATGCAGCGAATCTATGATGGTGCCTTTTTCAAAATCGTGATTACCAAACGCACAAATAAAGCCGCAGATCTCGCCTTTCTCTTCGGCAATAAGCACGTGCTGGTTAAATGGTGGGTTAATGAGACGGGTCTGCCAAATTAGTAAACGGTCATCAATAACTTCTGATGATAGGTATTGGCTACCCAATATTCCTTGGTAATAAGTCTTCCAACTCTGCGCATGAAGGTGCGCAATTCTTTCGTAGTCGTTATATTCGGCTATTTTTATTTCCATTGCCTTTTCCTTTTTACTTCCTGTAAGGATTCAATCCTTTATCCATACTATTCATTAACAAAAAAAAAGCAAAACATTCTAAAGCTCACCATGTTCACAATTTGCAACAACACCAGTTTGACTTACAAGTGTACGCTGATATTCTAGCGCACACTTGTTCGCTTAAAGGATATTTCAATGCGTTCTGCGGAAAAACCACCTCTTATTTGGCTAAATATTCTCCTTTTCTTAATTAGCTTTATTATTGCGGCGGTTGTCACGCCTTGGTATGGCTATCATTTCGGTTACGATTCTGCCCATTGGATATGGCTAGTTATCGCTTTCTCATTCTGTAATTTATCGATTACTGCAGGTTACCACCGACTCTGGTCGCATAAAGCCTATCAAGCGCATCCTGTGGTGCGATTTATTTTTGCGATTGGTGGTGCGTTCGCCCTGCAAAATAGTGCGCTCCATTGGAGCTCTGACCATCGCGTTCATCACAAGCATGTCGATAACAACGATAAAGATCCCTATTCAGCAAAACGCGGATTCTGGTTTTCACACATCGGTTGGATGCTACGCCACTACAATCAAGATACTTACAGTGATTACACCAACTGCCGCGATCTGCAAAAAGATGCGATTGTGATGTGGCAGCACAAGCATTACCTATTATTAGCGCTGTTAACCAATATTGGTTTTCCATTGTTGCTTGGGGTTATCTATGGCGATATTTGGGGTATGTTACTCATTGTTGGCGTATTGCGCTTAGTGTTAAGCCATCACACCACATTCTTTATTAACTCTCTGGCTCATATTTGGGGTAGCCAACCTTATACCGATAAGAACACCGCCCGTGATAACAGTGTGCTTGCAGTGTTCACTTTTGGTGAGGGTTACCATAACTACCACCACATTTTCGAGAATGATTACCGCAATGGTATTTACTGGTGGCAGTACGATCCGACCAAATGGCTGATCAAAACCTTCCAATGGTGCGGACTCGCTGACAAATTACGCATTACGCCCCATTTGAAAATTGAACAGGCGAAAGCAAAACAAGCGCTTAAAAATGCGATGAAACGAATCGAGCATAACCCTGAAAAACTACTGCTGAAACAAACTCTGCAACATGAATTTGATCAGATGATGAAAAAGCTCAATGACTTCTACGCACTGAAAAAGCAGCTCGTTGAACAAAAGAAGAGTAACCTGGTTGAAAAGTATGAGCGCTCATTGCTTCTTATGCGTTATCAAGAAATGAAGGCTGAATTTAAATTGCAGCAAAAAAACTGGAATGCAATTTTGACCCATTGCTAGCGTAATTTTTAACCTATCAAGCAAGGAGCGTTTAAACGCTCCTTTTTGTTTGATCTCCATCACTCTCCGAAGTTAACCACTCTTTTTCTCTCACTGCATTAATTATGTCATTTTTGGAATTAGTGAAGAGGACTTTCGGAAAATAGCGCCAAATCAAATAAAAATATCTCATTGAAAAATATAAATTTGATTTAAAAATGCGTTCTAAATAAACACACTTTCAGCGCAAAGCATGATCGCCCTCTCTAGTTTCACCCTAATAATGTTATTAGACTGTAAAGCAATTATTTCAGACAAAGATCTGTTACTTAGCCTCACCTCTTAGCGCCAAGCAACGTAAACGCAGGAAGCCCATGAACAACCAAGCATTGATTAACCAATTCGAACAAATTGTCGGAAAAGACAATGTCTTAACTCAAGAGAACAAGACGGAATACTATCGCTCTGGTTTTCGCTCTGGTAAAGGCAAAGCACTCGCTGTGCTCTTCCCGAACACGCTAGTCGAACAATGGCGCTTGCTGCAAGCTGCTGTTGATGCCAACTGTATTATCATCATGCAGGCTGCCAAAACCGGTTTGACCGAGGGTTCAGCACCAAGTGGTGAAGACTACGACCGCGAAGTGGTGATCATTAACATCACCCGAATTAAAACACTCCATCTTATCGATGGCGGTAAACAAATCGTCAGTCTACCTGGGGTGAGTTTGCACCAACTGAGTAAACAGCTCGATCAAGTTAAACGCGCGCCTCATTCGGTGATTGGCTCTTCTTCAATTGGCGCAACCGTGGTCGGCGGTATTGCCAACAACTCGGGTGGCGCATTGGTCAAACGTGGTCCAGCTTATACAGAGCTCGCCTTATTTGGGCAAGTCACCAAAGAAGGCAAACTTGAACTGGTGAATCACCTTGGCATTGATGGACTTGGTGACACGCCAGAAGAAATCCTCGCCAACGTTGAGAAAGGTAACTTTAGCCCTGAGCAAATCCAGCACACACAAGCGATGGCTTCTGATCGCGAATACGATCAGCGAGTACGAGATGTCGACGCTGAAACGCCTTCTCGTTTTAATGCTGATTCACGTCGACTGTTTGAAGCGAGTGGTTGTGCCGGAAAATTAGCCGTATTTGCTGTTCGCGTCGATACGTATCCTGTTCCCGACAAAGAACAGCTGTTCTACATCGGCTGTAACGATCCAGCTAAGCTCACTATGCTACGCCGAGACATGTTAAGTCAGTTTAAAAATTTGCCGGAAATGGGCGAATACATGCACCGCGACATTTTTAACTTGGCAGAAAAGTACGGTAAAGACGTCTTCCTTTCGATCAATCACCTCGGCACAGATAACCTGCCCAAGTTTTTTGCGCTTAAAGCAAAAGTCGAAACCATACTTAAGCGAATTCCTTTTGTCTCAAAAGATTTACCAGACATTACCCTCTACTGGTTAAGTAAACTCTTCCCGCAGCACTTACCCAAGCGAATGCTCGAATATCGCGACAAATACGAGCACCATTTGATCTTAAAAATGAGTGATGACGGTATTGATGAGGCTAAGCAGTATCTTGCTGAGGTTTGGTCAAAGCAACAAGAGTGTGAGTACTTTGAATGCAGTGCAGATGAAGGTAAAAAAGCCCTGCTACATCGCTTCGCCGCTGCGGGTGCCGCGATCCGTTATGAAGCGGTACACGCCAAAGAAGTGGAAGATATTTTGGCTCTTGATATTGCCCTGCGCCGCAATGATATCGGCTGGGTTGAAAAGCTGCCTGACGAAATTACTAAAGATATGGTGATGGGTCTGTATTACGGGCACTTTATGTGTCACGTGTTCCACCAAGACTATATTTTCAAAAAAGGCGCCGATACCAAGAAAATCAAATCATTGATGCTAAAACTGCTCACAGAGAAAGGCGCAAAATACCCAGCTGAGCATAATGTTGGGCACCTTTATGAAGCAGAAAAGCAACTGCAAGCGTTCTACCATTCTCTTGACCCAACTAATACCTTTAACCCTGGTATCGGCAAGATGAGCAAGTATAAGCGCAACTGTAGTTGCTGTGGTTAACCAGCTTTTATAGAAACGCTGCCAGCGATACAACTTTAATACCAATCAGCATAAGTCTTTGATCATTCTTGCTGATTAAAATCGCTGATAACGTTGTTGCAGATTTTGTAATTAGAATAACTAGTTAGCGGCAATCTGCGCCTAGTTCTAAGCGATTTTACTTGCGCAATTTTCTGACCACTTACTTATCCTGATTGGTATAAGTGATAAATAGTCGATAGAAAAAGCCCGAGCATTTTATTGCTCGGGCTGTAATATACCCAAGTGACTTCAAGATGCAGGATTCAGAGCGTTGTCATTGATTCGAGAGCAAGGAAAACAACGCAGCGTAATAGCCAGCTCTTTCCAAGTTGTTTGACGCAGCAATCGACTCAATGACACGCTCCCAAAGGGCGAGCTGCCTTGGCTTGTATACTTTGTTGCCGATTCTTGATTTAGACCCACTAGACCTTTAAATCGCCGCCGCGTCTACAAACCAAGTCATTCTCGCTGAACCTAGCATCTCGAGGTTACTTGGGTATATAAGGTCGCTAGTTAAGCATTATTTCATAATGCGCGCTTTAAACGCTTTGCCTTTCATCTTACCGTTTTGCAGTTGTTTAAGTGCAATTTTCGCTACACTGTTTTCAACCGCCACGTAAGAGACCATTGCCATAATGTTAATCTTACCGATGCGCTTACCATCAATGCCTGCTTGCTTAGTCAAAGCACCCATAATATCACCAGCACGTACCTTCATTTTCTTGCCGCCAAGAATTTGAATCGTCGTCATCTCTGCGTAGAAAGGTTCGCTGTTTGGTTTGCTAGGCGCAGCTACCGGGCTAACTTCGATATCCATGTACTCTTCAATCAGCGCAACACGGTAACCGTCTTTTTCGCCATAGAAGCTAAATGCTTGACCTTTCGCGCCCGCACGACCAGTACGACCAATGCGATGTACGTGTACTTCTGGATCGCGAGAAAGCTCAAAGTTAAATACCGCATCAAGATTCTCAACGTCTAGACCACGTGCTGCTACGTCAGTCGCAACTAGAATCGAGATACTCTTGTTAGCAAACATGGTTAACGCTTGATCGCGCTCGCGTTGCTCCATGTCACCATGCAGCTCAACCACACTAAAGCCACGGTGAGTTAACTCATCCGTCACGTTCATCACTTCTTTCTTAGTGTTACAGAACACTACCGACGATTGTGGGCGGTGAGTTAGTAGCAAGGCTTCTAACGCGTCATCACGCTCTTGCGTGGTATCTAGCTTGTAGAATGACTGCTCAATGGTTGACGTTTGGTGCGTCGACTCTACTTTCACCATCAGTGGTGTTTTAGTAATGCGGCTAGCAATCGCTTCAATTTGTTTAGGAAAAGTTGCACTAAACAGCAGCGTTTGACGTTGCTTTGGTGCCTGCTCGATAACCGCATCTAATGCTTCTTGGAAGCCCATTTCAAGCATGCGGTCCGCTTCATCTAGTACCAGCGTATTTAGCTCATCTAGATTGATGCGACCTTTGCTTAGGTGATCAAGAATACGACCAGGCGTACCAACTAAAATGTGCGCGCCATGTTCAAGTGAACCAATTTGTGGTCCCATCGGCATACCGCCACACAAAGTCAGTACTTTGATGTTATGAATACCGCGTGCAAGCGTACGGATCTCTTTCGCTACTTGGTCAGCAAGTTCACGGGTTGGACAAAGCACCAATGACTGTACACGAAAACGCTTAACGTTTAGATTACTTAGCAATGCAAGTGAAAACGTTGCAGTTTTACCTGAGCCCGTTTTACCCTGACCAATCACATCTTTACCTTCCAATAGCGCAGGCAAGCTCTGAGCTTGAATTGGCGTCATTGTGGTGTAGCCCAATGTGTCTAGTGTGGTCAGTAGTTCGTTTCTCAGTGGCAGGGTTTTAAATGAATCTGTCACAATCTCTTCTCGTCGAAATTGCTATCTGCATAACTATCGCTATTCGTATGTGCCAAGCATTATGCAGCAAGCTAAAAATGGCTAAATAAAAAAACCGCCTCATACGAAGCGGTTTTCCGTAATCTGGGGATAACCTAGGTTATCGTAAACCGTGCAAAAATTCTGCTCGTGTTGCTGGGTTGGATTTAAAGATCCCACCTAGCGCGGTGGTTGTCGTTTCACTGGTTGCATCCATCACACCACGAGATTTCACGCAGTAATGCGTCGCATCGATAGTCACCGCAACGTCATCTGACTCTAATAGTGTCTGTAGAGCGACTAGGATCTGCTGAGTCAAACGCTCTTGTACCTGTGGGCGTTGAGAGAAAAAGCGTACGATGCGGTTAATTTTTGACAAACCAATAATCTTTCCGCGCGGAATATACGCTACTGCCGCCTTACCATCAATAGTAACAAGGTGATGTTCACAAGTACTGGTCAGAGTAATATCTTTCACTCGCACCATCTCGCTTACGTTCATTTTGTTCTCAATGACAGTAATCTTAGGGAAGTTCTGATAGTCCAAACCAGAGAAGATTTCATCGACATACATTTTCGCAATACGATGCGGCGTTTCTTCTAAACTGTCGTCAGTAAGGTCAAGATCAAGTAGAGATAGAATCTCTCTCATATGATATTGAATTTTTTCCTTTTTTTCTTCACGACTGAACTCGCTCGGCACCATAGGTGTCTCGAGTCCACGGCTTTCAAGCGCATCTTTTACTAACTTCGCTGATTCGCTAAGACCTGACATTCCACTTCCTCTTATTACTCCTCGCGGATGGCTGACAAGGATACTCGGATTTGAGGGCAATTACACCCCTATTTTAAGCGTGGGCATTGGTTTGCGGGCGATTCAACGTTACGGCTTTCTTATTGTCGCGCGGAAAGTATGGTAAAGTTAGCCAAAACTAGAAAGACATTAGGATTCATACATGGGTTGCTGTGACGCTCCGGGCTTGATGCCAATCGAAGAAGCGATGGATAAAATGCTATCGCGCATTAAACCGATTCAAACTACCCTACAATTGCCGCTTGCTGAGGCATTAGGTTATGTTTTAGCCGAAGATATTCTCTCTCCTATTTTCGTGCCACCTTTTGATAACTCTGCGATGGATGGCTACGCTGTTCGCATCAACGATCTTGCAGAGTCAAACACCCTGCCTCTTGCTGGTAAATCTTTTGCTGGCCAACCATTTGAAGGTGAATGGGAGCTAGGTACGTGCGTGCGTATCATGACGGGAGCAAAAATCCCTGAAGGTTGTGATGCGGTTATTATGCAAGAAAATACCCAAGTCACCGAGCAAGGCATTCTATTTCTACAAGAAGAAGTTAAACCTCAGAGCAATATTCGCCCAACTGGTGATGACATTAAGCATGGTGATATTGTACTGCCTAAAGGTGCTCGCCTGTCTCCACGCGATATCCCGATGATCGCGTCACTTGGCGTCAGCCATGTTGTGGTAGTACGCAAACCTAAAGTTGCCTTCTTCTCGACTGGTGACGAGCTTAAGCCTCTTGGTGAGCCGCTGGCTGATGGTCAAATTTACGACAGCAACCGCTATGGTATTAAACCGCTAATTGAAAACTTCGGTTGTGAGCCAGTTGATCTCGGCATTATTCCAGATTGCCCACACACACTGAAAGAGACATTTGAACAAGCACAAATGCTTGCCGATGTGGTAGTTACATCTGGCGGCGTAAGTGTTGGTGAAGCGGACTACACCAAAGATATTCTCGAAGAACTTGGGGAAATCGGTTTTTGGAAACTGGCGATTAAACCGGGTAAACCTTTTGCATTTGGTAAACTCTCTACCGCTTGGTTCTGTGGACTGCCAGGCAACCCAGTTTCAGCGGTACTGACCATGTATGTTTTAGTGCAGCCAATGCTTGCCAAACTTGCAGGTCACACTGAATGGAAAGCGCCGGAATCTATTCCAGCCACAACTAAAACCGCATTTAAAAAAGCACCGGGACGTACCGATTACCAACGTGGTATCTACTCACTAGAAGAAGGCAAATTTGTGGTTGAAACCACAGGCAACCAAAGCTCTGGCGCCTTCCGTTCTATGAGCCTAGCGAACTGTTTCGTGGTTCTAGAGCGTGAACGAGGTCGCGTAGAAGTTGGCGAAACCGTACAAATTCAACTGTTTAATTCGACGTTGTACTAGGAGCGCTGGTGGAGATCTTATCTGATCAAGAAATGCTTAGGTACAACCGTCAGATTGTACTCAAGCAGTTTGATTTCGAAGGACAAGAAGCGTTAAAGCAAGCCTCTATTTTGATTCTTGGCGCTGGCGGTCTTGGATGTGCATCGAGCCAGTATCTCGCGACTGCTGGTATTGGTAAGTTGACGCTTATTGATGATGATATCGTAGAGTTGTCGAACTTGCAGCGTCAGGTACTTCATCATGATGCGGATATTGGCAAAAAGAAAGTTCAATCAGCCGCAGAGTCATTAAAGCTACTTAATCCATTTATTAAAGTGGATACCATCGACAGACGCTTAAATGATGATGAACTACGTGCATTGATTGAAGCGCACACTTTGGTGCTCGATGCTTCAGATAACGTTGATACCCGCAATCAACTCAACCGCTTATGTTACCAAAGTAAAACACCATTGGTTTCCGGTGCGGCGATTCGTATGGAAGGTCAAATTAGCATATTTACCTACCAAGATGAAAATGCCCCTTGCTACCAATGTTTGAGTAGCCTATTTGGTGGCGGCGCTTTAAGTTGCGTTGAAGCGGGTGTAATGGCACCTGTCGTTGGCATCATCGGCGCAATGCAGGCGATGGAAGCAATTAAGGTGATTGCCAACTACGGTACACCTAAACAAGGCAAAATTTTGATCCTCGATGCGATGACAATGTCATGGCGTGACATGGGATTAATGAAGATGCCGAACTGCTCAGTATGTGGCTAAATAATCCGTTGGATTAAATTCAAGCAAAGGCGATAAGGAGAAAGGCAAGGAATGAATAACCCGAAAATTTTTCTTATCGCTTTTTTGTTTGCTTGCCTACTGCTAGCCAGTTTATTGCTACTAAAAACCAAGCAGACGACACAAACACTACATGCAACCGTTATCTCGCAAACATTAACCCAATCGCTCGATGGTCATCGACGCTACCTTAATGTCATCACCCCAGATCAACGTACGCTTTTAATTAGCTCGCCGGCTAATATTGACTGTCCGCAAGGCTCAGACGTTGAAGTAGATGTTGAGTGTACATTATTTCAAAGCGAAGAAACCTATCGTTTTAAAACTTGTTATCCCAAACAGCCAAACCAACAAAAGTGACATTGTCACCACATTTTTATCTTAACGATAAACACACGATAAAGGACTGTTATGTTTCCACTCATCACCGCCGAACAATTAGCTCAGCTGAAAGAGCAAAATGCGCAAGTTGTCATCCTTGATGCAAGTATTGAGTTCCAAATCCCAGCAGAAGGTGAGAAAGATAAAATAAACAAAATTCCTGGCGCACTGCGCTTTGACTACGACAAAGTATTCTGCGACCAAAACTCACCACTGCCTCATATGATGCCGACGCAAGCACATTTTAATCAACAAGCTCGCGCATTGGGCTTAGACAATGAGTCGACGATCGTGGTTTACGATAACAGCGGTACATTAGCCGCGCCACGCGCATGGTGGATGTTCAAAACAATGGGACATAACCAAGTGGTTATTCTTGATGGTGGTCTACCAGCGTGGAAAGAGGCAGGCTTTGCCACCACAACGGAATACGCCGAGGCGAGCGCAATTGGGCATTTTGACGGTCAACTCAGTCCAAACGGCTTTTTATCCGCAGAGCAAGTACTCGCAGAGATTGATAACAGCCAAAGTTTGACGGTTGATGCTCGCTCAAAAGCGCGTTTTAACAAAGAAGTCCCTGAGCCGCGCCAAGGTGTGCGCAGCGGTCATATTCCTAATTCCATTTGTCTACCCTTTGCCGAGCTCATTCAAGGCACTAAAATAAAGAGCGTTGAACAGCTACAGCCCATTATTGAATCAGCGCTTGGAGATAAAGATAAGCAGTTTATTTTTAGCTGTGGTTCAGGCGTGACTGCCGCTATCTTATTACTTGCGGCGTATATTTGCGGCTATCAGAAGTTATCCGTTTATGATGGCTCTTGGACTGAATGGGGACAACGCGTCGATCTCCCTATCGAATAAGGTTCATAGCTGCATTGCTTCGTTCTCATATAGCAAAAACCCCAGCATCAGCCTGGGGTTCTTTAGTTAAAAACAGCAGCAATTATTACTGCTTACTCTCTGCGATTTGTTCATCTAGGTTTAGCACTGTCAATGCATTACTTACGCTGGTTGCAATCACATCAATCGCTCCGGTTCGCAGTGCTCCAAGCAATGCCAGCGGTTTACTATTTTCAGCCGCTATCGCGATCACTTCGGAAATCGATTTAAACTCATCAATGCCCAAGCCAATCACACGATCGCTCATCACCGTCGATGCTGCTACGCCGTGAATATCAAAGAAGTCATAACCGGCAAAATCACCTACTACCCCTTGTAACATACGCGACTGAACAACTTCGTCTGCGGTAAACCAGCCTAAGTCCACCATATAGCTGTTCTCACTCATGTCGCCAATACCAACCAAAGCAACATCGGCTTTACGTGCTAAGTCTAATGTTTGCTTAACCGTCGCATTTTGCATAAATGCGAGTTTCTGTTCGCGGTTTTCCGCATAAGCGGGAGCATAAAGCGTTTCAGAACTGCCGCCATAACTTTTGGCAAATTGGCGACAAATGTGGTCAGCATTAAACATACCGCCTCGCGGGTGAATACCACCGATACCACAAACAAATTTGACATCTTTCTGCGGGATAACACCGACATGGTGCGCCACTGCCGACACGTTTCTTCCCTGCCCAACCGTCATTACCGTGCCATTTTGTAGTGTACTCGCAAGGTATTTTGAAACTAAACCTGCCACTTGAAGTCGTTGTTGCTCTTCGCTTGGCTGATCTAAAGCCACCAATGCACGCTTAACACCAAAGCGATCAATCAAGCGCTGTTCAATCTTAGCGCTAAATACCGGGTGATATTTCACAGTAATTTCGACAATGCCTTCATCGCGAGCTTGTTTGAGTAGTCGCCCTACTTTGGCTCGAGAAATTGAAAACTTCTTTGAGATCTCTTCTTGCGTTGCACCATCTTGGTAGTAAGCCACCGAGATTTCGGTAAGCAAGTCGGTGCTATCTAAGGAACTGTCTTGGTTAATGTTCGCCATAAACTTTAAATACTCATAAAAAAGATAAGCAGTTTGCTGAGATGGATTGTACGCAAACATGAGCAACCGCTCATTGACCTAGCATATGTAACACCTGCATTTTACCCTAACTTTCGCTCAGCACAATGACACTTGCTCACAGATTTAATCTCTTATCTTTAGTTCACTGCAAGCCCCGCCCTGCAAAGGCAAACGTTTATTTAGCAATATGAGATAAGCTAACGAAAATAATCTTGATTTAGTTCACCTAATTGAGCACTCCACAATTGACTTTGTCAGTTATTAAGATAAATATGAATCCATCATTTACTCATCAGAAGATCAAATGCTCAGAGCAAATGCTCTTCAGATAAAAAGATTTCTGTTAACGTGTAGAGACGGTCTATTTTTATCCATGAACTATTCGTTAACTCGCTTGCAAATGTCAGGGCTAACCCAAGATTGAGCACTGACAAAGAAATAGGATGATCGATTATGAGCAATAAATTAGAGCAACTTCGTAAGCTAACCACAGTTGTTGCAGATACTGGCGAAATTGACGCAATTAAAAAGTACCAGCCAGAAGATGCGACAACCAACCCATCTCTAATTCTAAAAGCGGCTCAAATTGCTGAGTACGCACCACTTATCGACCAAGCTATCGCATACGCGAAAACTCAAAGTTCTGACAAAGCGCAACAAGTACAAGATGCTTGTGACATGCTTGCAGTAAATATCGGTAAAGAAATCCTGACGACTATTCCTGGTCGCATCTCTACAGAAGTAGATGCGCGTCTTTCTTACGACACCGAAGCGAGCGTTGCTAAAGCTCGTCAGCTTATCAAGATGTACAACGATGCGGGTATCACTAACGATCGCATTCTGATCAAACTAGCGTCAACTTGGGAAGGTATCCGCGCGGCAGAAATCCTAGAGAAAGAAGGCATCAACTGTAACCTAACGCTACTATTCTCATTTGCTCAAGCGCGTGCTTGTGCTGAAGCCAGCGTATTCCTAATTTCTCCTTTCGTCGGTCGCATCATGGACTGGTACAAAGCGAAAGAAGGTCGTGATTTCGAAGCACAAGAAGATCCAGGCGTACTATCTGTAACCACTATCTACAACTACTACAAAGAATACGGCTACAACACGGTTGTAATGGGTGCAAGCTTCCGTAACATCGGCGAAATTCTTGAACTTGCTGGCTGTGACCGTCTAACTATCGCACCTGCACTTCTTGCTGAACTAGAAGCGGCTGAAGGCGAAGTGGTTGAGAAGCTGATTGACTCTAAAGGCGCATCTGAGCGTCCATCGGCAATGACTCACGCTGAGTTCCTATGGGATCATAACCAAGATGCAATGGCAGTTGAGAAACTGGCAGAAGGCATCCGCAACTTCGCGGTAGACCAAGGCAAACTTGAAGAAATGATCGCAGCTAAGCTGTAATCCAACGAATAAAATAAGGGGAACGTTTGCGTTCCCCTCTTCTTTTCCTAATTTAGAAATTAACTCTATCTGGTATTTATTATGGATCGTAAACATTTAGCTAATGCAATCCGTGCGCTAAGCATGGACGGTGTACAACAAGCAAACTCTGGTCACCCTGGCGCACCTATGGGTATGGCGGACATCGCTGAAGTTCTTTGGCGCTCTCACCTAAACCATAACCCAGCAAACCCAGAATGGGCTGATCGCGACCGCTTCGTACTGTCTAACGGTCACGGCTCAATGCTAATTTACTCTCTACTACACCTAAGTGGTTACGAGCTATCTATTGATGATCTGAAAAACTTCCGTCAATTGCACTCTAAGACGCCTGGTCACCCTGAGTATGGTTACGCACCAGGTATCGAAACAACCACGGGTCCTCTAGGTCAAGGCATCACCAACGCGGTTGGTATGGCAATGGCTGAGAAGGCACTGGCTGCTCAGTTCAATAAAGAAGGTCACGACATTGTTGATCACCACACTTACGTGTTCATGGGTGACGGCTGTCTAATGGAAGGTATCTCGCACGAGGCATGTTCTCTAGCTGGTACGCTTGGTCTTGGTAAGCTAATCGCATTCTGGGATGACAACGGTATCTCTATCGACGGTCACGTAGAAGGTTGGTTCTCAGATGATACACCGAAACGCTTTGAAGCATACGGCTGGCACGTAATCCCAGCGGTGGATGGTCACGATGCTGAAGCGATCAATGCTGCAATCATCGCAGCGAAAGCAGACCCACGCCCAACGTTAATTTGTACTAAAACTATCATCGGTTTTGGCTCGCCAAACAAATCAGGTTCACACGACTGCCACGGTGCACCACTAGGCGCAGAAGAAATCGCAGCAGCGCGCGAATTCCTAGGTTGGGAACACCCAGCATTTGAAATCCCAGCTGACGTATACTCGCAGTGGGATGCAAAAGCAGCAGGCGCTGACAAAGAAGCGGCTTGGAACGCAAAATTTGACGCGTACGCAGCGGCATACCCTGCAGAAGCGGCAGAGCTTAAACGTCGTATCAACGGCGAACTGCCTGCAGAGTGGGAAGAGAAAGCAAGCCAAATCATTGCTGATCTTCAAGCAAATCCTGCGAACATCGCATCACGTAAAGCATCGCAAAATGCACTAGAAGCATTTGGTCAAATGCTACCAGAATTTATGGGCGGCTCTGCTGACCTAGCGCCTTCTAACCTAACCATGTGGTCGGGTTCTAAATCTCTAGAAGCAAACGACTTCTCTGGTAACTACATCCACTACGGTGTACGTGAGTTCGGTATGACCGCGATCATGAACGGTATCGCGCTACACGGCGGTTTTGTCCCTTACGGTGCAACTTTCCTAATGTTCATGGAATACGCACGTAACGCAATGCGCATGGCTGCTCTGATGAAAATTCAGAACATCCAAGTTTACACGCACGACTCTATCGGTCTTGGCGAAGATGGTCCAACTCACCAACCGGTTGAGCAAATCGCGTCTCTACGTCTAACACCAAACATGAGCACATGGCGTCCATGTGACCAAGTTGAGTCAGCAGTAGCTTGGAAACTGGCAATTGAGCGTAAAGATGGTCCATCAGCATTGATCTTCTCGCGCCAAAACCTAGCGCAGCAACCACGCTCTTCTGAGCAAGTGGCTGACATCGCTAAGGGTGGTTACATCCTTAAAGATTG
Organism: Vibrio rhodolitus; assembly: GCF_003350325.1. GTDB lineage: Bacteria > Pseudomonadota > Gammaproteobacteria > Enterobacterales > Vibrionaceae > Vibrio > Vibrio rhodolitus. The sequence continues at coordinate 334,460 of NZ_QLYZ01000002.1, forward strand.
CACTGGCAAACCTGAGCTAATCCTAATCGCAACAGGTTCTGAAGTTGAACTTGCAGTGAAAGCGGCAGAAGAGCTAACAGCAGCAGGTAAAGCGGTACGTGTGGTATCAATGCCATCAACTGATGCATTTGATAAGCAAGATGCAGCTTACCGTGAATCAGTACTGCCATCAGATGTAACTGCACGTATCGCAATTGAAGCGGGCATTGCTGACTTCTGGTACAAGTACGTTGGCTTTGATGGTCGCATCATCGGCATGACGACCTTTGGTGAGTCAGCGCCAGCTGATCAACTGTTCGAAATGTTTGGCTTCACAGTAGAAAACGTTGTGAGCACAGCAAACGAATTGCTTGCATAAACCACGCAAAAACGAAACACCCGCCAAACGGCGGGTGTTTTTTTATTTACTGATACGTTGGTAAAGAGAGTCTTTAAGCACGGCTCGGCTATGCTTCAACTTATTCATTTCAGCATCATCTATCGGTGCACCTCTTAGTTCGAGAACTCTTATTTCTTTATCAAGTGAATTGTACTCTTTGACATCATTCGCGAATGACATGTCACTCTTGGTTAGTTGATGGATGACCTCTCCATGTTCTGGAAATTCATGTAATAAGGAATGATTTTCACCTAACATAACGACTCCTTGTGTCCAGCGTATTTCAAAGCGAATCCTGCCACAAATACGGGCATTGCTTATAAGTGTAGTGCGAAATTAATTCCTCTGCCGTATCCGCTAAAACTTCTGTTTCCAATTGGCACTATCAGCTCTCCAGACTTGATTCACCACTTGCTCAACTGTCAAATTTAATTTTAAGCATTTTCCACACAGTCCAAAAAATGAAATAAAGATCACTAAGTTACACTAGATTAACCAGATGGCTGTTCTACACTTTTCATATCAGTTGGCTTTAACCGGATAATCTTAATAATGAGCACATGGAGTTGGTGGCAAGACGTTTCGCTAAAATACAAATTATATGGTTTGGTATTTTTGCCGATTGCACTGCTGATTTATCTCGCTTTGGTGCAGATAAGTGCACTCAATAAAAACACAGAATCTCTCGTTCGAGCAACCAACACCACAACTTTTCTGCGCGGAGTGTCTGGTGTCTACTCGCCAAACGACAATGGTCTGTCTTCCTCATCTCTCAATCAACTGATCCCCAAGACATATGATGCGCCCGTCGCTCCAGAAATTCGCGATGCCGTACAAAACTTAATCTCAACACGCCAAGAGCTGAGTAAGAACCTCTCTCTGGAAGACAAGCTCGACAATTACGAATGGCAAGCGGAGATATACCATCAACTATTGTTGAGCCTCGAAATGATCGACTTTTCCCAACTGCCAGCAGATATTCAGAATAATATCAAAGCACTTATGCAACTCGAGTGGATGCTCTTTTGGGCGAACGAGGAAACCCAACTGAGCAATGTACTGGTGCAGTCATTTCAACAGTATGGCGAGTACGATCAAGATATTCGCGATCAACTGCAAACACTCAGTGAACGCCAACAACTCTACATTGAACGCTTCGTCAATCTTAATGCCAATGCTGAACAAGTCGAGTTGATGATCAAAACCTTTACTAACTCTGCTTTTACTAACAGCCAAGCATTTCGACAAGATTTAGCCTCACTGACTTCCCTCGCCTCTTTAAATAGCCGGGCAATACAACTCGGCAGCGAAGCAATGAATGCGCGTCTAAAGCTACTTAACGATGTTGGTAAAACTATCGAGTTTCAAATCATTCAAAGTATCGACGCCTCGATACAACAAGCACAAACAACTCGAATCGCCTATATCTGCTTGGTGTTTTTGCTGACACTGGCGGTGGTTTATATCGCCTTTAAACTCACTCGACACATTACCCAAAACCTCAACCTTGTGCTTGATTACCTCAAATCAGAGGATAGCCACAATACCGAGCAGCTTACCCTATCAGTGCCGGGGAAAGATGAACTCGGTCGTTTTGCCCATGAAGTGGAAAGATTGACGATAGAGCGCAAACTCGCCAATGAACGCTTAACTCAAGCAAAAGAAGATGCGGAGCAAGCCAAAGATGCAGCAATAAGAGCCAACCGTGCTAAAAGTAGCTTCCTGGCCAATATGTCTCATGAAATTCGCACTCCACTCAATGGTGTTATAGGTATTTCGGAAGTGCTTTCAGAGACCCAGCTCTCCGCTGCACAACGCGACTATGTCGATACCATAGAGACTTCTTCTCAGCTTTTACTTAGTTTGATTAACGATATTCTCGATTTTTCAAAAATTGAATCGGGTATGTTGCTCATCAGTCATCATTCAACTTCTATTCGTGAGGTTATTTATGATGTCGCAGCGATCATTGCTCCTAAAGTAAAAGAAAAAGACCTCAACCTTCTTGTTTCCATTAGCTCAGATACACCATACAAGGTGTTAGTGGATGATCACCGTCTACGCCAAACACTCATGAACTTTATGTCTAATGCAGTCAAGTTTACTCCATCTGGCAGTGTCGAAATTGCTGTCGAAACAAAAAGCTTATCTCCGCAGCAAGTCAATCTCGAGTTTTCAGTACGCGATACTGGCATTGGAATTGATCCCCACAAGCAACAGCAGATATTCAAGCCGTTTGCTCAAGAGGATGACTCAACAACTCGTCAGTTTGGCGGAACAGGTTTGGGCTTAGCCATTAGCACTCAGTTAGTAGAGATGATGGGCGGTAAGATACAACTTGAGTCAGAGAAAAATGTCGGTAGCCGCTTCTTTTTTAACTTACAACTCGAAGTAGAACAACTTGATTTCAGCTCAAAAAGTACACCTCAGACCAATATATGCTTGATTGGTAGTGATGCAGTTAACCGACAACGAGTGCGTCAAGAACTGGAATTTTTCCATCAGATAATCACGGCTGAATTTGATCATTTAAAAGATTACACAGACCATACACCAACCCTTGCTCATACCACTGTCTTGGTTGAATCAGAAACGGAATCCGTTTCACTCTACGAAGATGACTTAAAGCACTTATCTCACCTCCATCACGTGTGTATTGTGAGACCGTTTAGTAGTCAACCTCATGAATTTCCGAGTGATATTCAATCTATTGTAACTCAACCTCTACTTGGTCAACGGCTACTAAAAGCCATCACCTCGCGCACTATCGATGTCGTTAACCCAGAAGTTCATCTTGTTGAGGAAGACAACTGTAGTAAGCGAATTCTAGTGGTAGAGGATAACGCCGTTAATCGAAAAATTGCAGGTTTGCACCTTTCTAACGCAGGCATTGAATACGAGATTGCTCACGATGGCGCGGAAGCCGTCCAAATGTATATTTCACATCCAGAATTCTACTCTTTAATTCTGATGGATTGCATGATGCCAATTATGGATGGCTTTGAAGCAACTAAACAAATTCGTGAATTTGAAAGTAAGCAATCTCGCAAAGTACCAATTATCGCTCTAACCGCGAGCGTGCTCGATGAAGATATCGAGTTATGCTTCAACGCAGGCATGAACGATTATCTTGCCAAACCATTTAAAGCCGATGCCTTATTAGTCAAAATCTGCGAACACATAAAGATTGAACCCAAACTGCCAGTAGATGACGAAAACCAGCCAGAGGAGTTCGAAGTTACTCAACAAGATACCGGCACAGGGAAAGTACTGTTAGTCGAAGATAATACCGTCAACCAAAAGGTTGCTTCCCTCATCCTTGAAAAGGCAGGCTATGACTACGATATCGCAGAAAATGGTCAGATTGCCGTTGATATGTATCGACACCAACAAGACTATCAAGTGATTCTGATGGATTGCATGATGCCAGTAAAAGATGGATTCGAAGCAACACGCGAAATTCGTCGTCTTGAAAAAAAACAGGGCATCGCAAAAACACCCATTATTGCTCTTACCGCCAGTGTAATTGATGACGACATTCAACGCTGCTATGACTCAGGAATGGATGCTTATCTTGCCAAGCCAGTAAGAAAAAAACTTCTCATAGATAAAATTGAAAACGTCGTCTGAGGCTAGGACTAATTCCATGGAACAGTTAAGACAAGTTGTGCATCACATACCTGCGAGAATCATCTCGCTGCTGCTATGCGCGATCGCATTTGGGGTTTCTCTACCCTCACACGCGCTCGCCGCAGAACAATACGCCATTTTCACACTCAACGATTCGTTCGAAAAAATGTCTGTGTTAAAAGCGCGCAAGCTTTACCGAGGCAAAGCGAAATCAATTAATGGACAACGTTTCGAACTCTCTGATTGGCCAGCAAATAGCTCTGAGCGCGAGGAGTTTTATCGTTATCTGTTAGGTAAAAATACTGCGCAAATGAATGCGCATTGGGCAGCACTATCTTTCTCCGGTAAAGCCCGTCCCCCCAAAGAGATCTCACAATCAGAAGTTCAAAGCTTGATTGAATGGATGGAAGAAAAGCCGAATCGGATTGGCTACGCCCCAATAACATCTCTACCAGCGAATGCTAACGTCTTATTTGTTGTCAGTGAGGATAATTAATATGTATAAAATCATCCCTGTGCTGATCAGCAGCAGTCTATTTGCACCTTTAGGCTATGCCAACTTTGACTTTGGTGACCACCTTTCGGTTAGTGGTTTTGGCTCTACCTCATGGGCGAAAAGTGACAATGAGATGCCGCTGCTAATTAATCGTGAAATCTCAGATAGTGACTGTTTTGATTGCGACACCACTGCCGGACTTCAATTGGACCTCTACTACGAAGGCTTTCACGCTTCTGGGCAATTGGTAAAAAGGCCACAAGATAAATGGCGAGACCCTGAGCTTGAATGGGCTTATATTGCTTACAGCACCGAACATTGGACATTCAAAGCAGGTCGGCTTCGCAACCCACTATTTCTCTACTCCGAATACTATTATGTTGGGCAGGCTTATACACCTGCAAGACCACCAAGTGAAGTCTATAACAGCATCTTAGGGATCACCTTCTATGAGGGTGGCAGCATCACTTACACTCAAGATATTGGTGATGAATATACACTGGCAATCACTCCATTTATGGGGTTAGAGGACGATAAAGACGTCAAGCTCAACGACAATACGTTTCTTGAGCTAAAAACTCACGACATGGTGGGTATCAACTTCACCTTTTCTAGTGATTACTATCGCTGGAATTTTTCTTACTTAAATTCAAAATATGACCAAAAAGTCACCCTGACTATACCTACAATAGCTATGACACTTTCATCGGTAGAGAAAGGCAAAACCATCGACCTTTATTCTCTTGGAGCTGAATACGAGTTTGATAGTTTCAAGTTAACTGCAGAAGCGCAGAAGAACGACCGAACTTACTCATGGTACCTGATGGGCGCACAACAATTGGGCAAATGGACACCATATATTTCCTATGCACAGCAGTATAACGACGACGATAAACTTGATGGAGACAGCGTGCTTATTGGCACTCGTTATGATCTTCTTTACAACCTGTCCGTAAATGCTGAGTGGCAGTATTTCAGCGCTGAGAACGGTCAGAATGGCTCTTTTATTGATACGCCAAGTGAGCGTAACGCCAATCTGTTTACGATTATGCTGAACGTCGTATTCTAGCCACTTCACTTTGAGTTGTTATTGAGGTGCAAATGAGAATATTAGTTTTTGGTGGTAGTGGCGGTATAGGATTAGCCTTGGTGCAAAGGCTAGCACAGCAAGAGCACAATCACGTTGTCGCGACTTTTCATAGCCATCAGCCCGATGTTAAAAGCTCCAACATCGAGTGGCAGCAACTTGATGTCACCAGCGAGTCACAATTGATGTCTCTAAGCGCAACTATCGGCAGCATCGATTGGGTTATCAACTGTGTGGGGGTTTTACATGATTCGAGCCACCAGCCGGAAAAGAACTTGAAGTCTATCGACGCAGAATGGTTCTTATCCAGCATGGCTAACAATGCCCTGCCAACGTTACTTATTGCTAAGCACTTTAGTGCTAATCTCAAACCAAGCAATAGTCCTAAATTTGCGGTGATTTCTGCCCGAGTAGGCAGCATTGCGGATAATCGTCTCGGTGGTTGGTACAGCTATCGCAGTTCAAAAGCCGCTTTGAACATGTTAATCAAAGGCATTAGTGTCGAATGGCGCAGAAGTTTGCCAAAAGTCTGCGTTCTCGCTCTGCACCCAGGAACAACCGATACCCATCTATCTAAACCGTTTCAAGCTAATGTTCCTCAGGGCAAACTTTTCTCCTCCGAATTCGTGGCAGAGAAATTAATCAAGATAATCTCAAGCACAACCAATGATGAGAGCGGCAGCTTTCTCGCCTACGATGGTAGCCCTATTCCCTGGTAAGCAATCATACATTAACTGGCTCTGTTGGAGCGACAGCGCTGGGAGCAGTACTTAACTTCTTCCCAGCAACGTTGCCACTTCTTACGCCAAGTAAACGGTCGCTTGCAAGCAAGGCATATTTTACTGGGTAAATCACTTTTACGTTTAGCTGGCAATGCGTTTTCTCCTACGCTTGGCATTCGACTCTTTAACCATAAAATCGAACAGTGGCGCGAACAAATTAGCAAATAAAATCGCGAGCATGATCCCTTCTGGGTAGGCGGGGTTAAGTACGCGTATGCCGATAGTCATCACTCCAATCAAGATGCCATAAGCCCATTTCCCTTTATTAGTGAAAGCAGCTGATACTGGGTCGGTCGCCATAAAGAACGCGCCAAATGCAACACCACCAAGAACAAAGTGCCAATAGAAAGGCATCGAAAACATTGGGTTGGTGTCAGAGACAATCTGATTGAGCAATGTCGACGTCACAGCCAATCCAACGATAACCCCCGCGACTATCCGCCAAGACGCAATTCGCATCCCGATCAGGATCAGTCCGGTCAACATAATAAATAGCGTTGAGCCCTCACCCATCGAACCAGGTAAGTTACCCAAAAACGCATCACTCCAAGCTAATGCTTCACCTGTGGTGTTGTTAACTAAGCCCGATAGCCCACTCTCGTACCATTGGCTAAGCGGTGTTGCCCCTGAATAACCGTCGGCAGCAACCCACACTAAGCCTCCTGACATATTGGCTGGATAGGCAAAGTAGAGAAAGGCTCGTCCTGCTAATGCAGGGTTAAGGAAATTACGCCCAGTCCCACCAAAAATTTCTTTTGCAACCACAATACCAAACGTGATCCCCAAAGCGGCTTGCCACAAAGGCAACGTTGGTGGAAGGATCAGGGCAAACAGAACCGAACTGACAAAGAAGCCTTCATTAACTTCATGTTTTCGGATGATGGCGAACAATACCTCCCAAAAACCACCAACGATGAATACTGTGGCGTAGATTGGTACGAAGTAACAGGCGCCAAGCAGCATTTTGCCGAGCCAAGTACTCGTCTGTATAGCTTGCTCACTGCCAAACACAAATGAAAGCCGCCAACTCGCGTCGATCACTTGTTGCAACTCCGCCCCACTATAGGTCGCAAGCAGTGCACCAACGGATTGATTACCAATATTATACATACCCCAGAACATGGCAGGAAACGTAGCAAACCAAACCATAATCATGATGCGTTTTAGGTCTATACTATCGCGAACGTGTGTTCTGCCCTTGTTTACTGTTCCTGGCGTGTAGAAGATAGTGGCTGCCGCTTCGTATAATGGATAGAATTTTTGATACTTCCCACCGGGTTCAAAATTTGGCGCAATTGCATCGAGCCTGTCTCGGAAACTCATTGGACGCTCCTCGTGGTTCATATTTGAATACTCCTGTGCATACGAACCACGACTAAGAAAAGGGCACTCACACTCTGAAACATTTTTGAACATTTTCAGCAATACCTCGTATGAATAGGCTCATCCTACGCTGGAGGTACCTATGGACACGCTTGCTCTCGACCTCGCTCGATTTCAGTTTGCTTTCACTGTCTCCTTTCACATTATCTTCCCCGCCTTTACTATTGGGCTTGCGAGCTTTCTAGCAGTACTCGAAGGATTGTGGTTAAAAACCAATGACGCCAAGTATTTGCAACTGTACAAGTACTGGTTAAAGATATTCGCCATTAGCTTTGGTATGGGAGTTGTTAGCGGTATCGTCCTCAGCTACCAGTTTGGCACTAACTGGAGCGTGTTCGCTGACAAAACTGGACCCATCCTAGGGCCTCTCATGGGTTACGAAGTATTTACCGCGTTCTTTTTAGAGGCGGGGTTTCTCGGCGTTATGCTGTTTGGTATGGGTAGAGTCGGTAAGAGACTTCACTTTGCCGCGACCTGCATCGTTGCGTTCGGTACTTTCCTCTCTGCATTTTGGATTTTATCGGTTAATAGTTGGATGCAAACGCCTGCTGGATTTGGTTACAACGAAGCAGGTCAATTTATCCCACTAGATTGGTGGGCAGTCGTGTTCAATCCCTCTTTCCCATACCGGTTAGTGCACATGTTGTTAGCAGCCTACCTGACAACGGCATTCGTCGTAGCGGCTGTCGGCGCATATCACTTATTGAAATCACCACAAAATCCGCTCGCTCGCACTATGTTCTCGATGGCAATGTGGATGGCAGCCATTGTTACCCCGATTCAAATCGTCGCGGGCGACATGCATGGTCTCAATACCCTAGAGCATCAACCGGCTAAAGTAGCGGCAATGGAAGGTCATTATGAAAGCCACAAAGGCGCTCCGTTGATCCTATTCGGTATTCCAAACCACGAGAACAAGACCGTCGACTACAAAGTCGAAATACCTAAGCTGGGAAGCCTGATTCTTACTCACTCGCTTGATGGCGAAGTCAAAGGTCTCGATGCATTCCCTTCGGATCAACACCCGCCAGTGGGCATCGTGTTCTGGAGTTTCCGCGTTATGGTCGCCATTGGCTTTGGTATGCTCGCTCTTGGCTTAACCAGCCTAGTTTTGCGTAAACGAAAGTCGCTGTATCACGCGCACTGGTTTCACCGTTTGTGCGTTTTATTTGGACCTGCTGGTTTTGTCGCAGTTCTCGCGGGCTGGATCACTACAGAAGTCGGTCGTCAGCCTTATACGGTGTATGGCTTACTGACTACCGCACAATCTGCCTCGCCAATTGATGCGGCTGCGGTTAGCGTATCTTTGACCGCTTTTGTCGTCGTTTACTTTGTTGTGTTCGGCGCAGGTTTCTTCTATCTACTGCGCTTAATGAGAAAATCTCCGACCCGCTATGAAGAAGCACTGGAAAGCCGACTACCGGATGGCACCCCAGTTCCGCCGGTATCTCAATCAAATCACCTAACCTAACTGGAGGCGGCAATGGATTACGCATTAATTTGGTATGCCTTAATTGGACTTGCGGTACTCATCTATGTGGTGCTTGATGGCTTCGATTTAGGGATTGGCGTGCTTTTCCCTAGCGCTCACAGTGACAACGAACGAGACCTGATGATGAATAGTATTGCGCCAGTCTGGGATGGCAACGAGACTTGGCTGGTACTAGGCGGCGGTGGATTGTTTGCTGTCTTCCCTCTCGCCTATGCGGTGGTGATGCCCGCACTCTATGCACCGCTGATATTGATGTTACTTGGTCTGATTTTACGCGGCGTTTCGTTTGAGTATCGCTTTCGTACTGAACGTGGGAAATTTCTCTGGGACAGTGCATTCTTCCTCGGCTCACTGCTTGCGACCTTGATGCAAGGTATAATGCTCGGAACCCTGCTACAAGGGATCGCTATCGAAGGTAGGGCTTACGCTGGCGGTTGGTTCGATTGGCTCACTCCTTTTAGTCTATTCTGTGCCCTTGCGACCATGTGTGCTTACGTCTTGTTAGGTGCTTGCTGGTTGATTATAAAAATGCCCGCTGATTTGGTCAGTCGCTACTACACCATTGCCAAACGCTGGGCACTGGCGTTAGTTGGCTGCGTAGCTATAGTGAGTATTTGGCTGCCACTGACCAATCCGCTAATTGCAGAGCGCTGGTTCAGTTTTCCTACCTCGCTGCTCTATTTTGTTATTCCAGCTCTTGTCGCTCTTTGTGTGTGGCGTCTGTTTGCTAGCTTGATCGATCACAGAGCCGTCGCGGCGTACCTTTACAGCATGAGCATATTTGTACTGGCAGCAGTAGGATTTGGCGTCAGTACGTTTCCGTATCTTATTCCATTCGCACTCACTTACCAGCAAGCGGCAGCGCCTGACAGTAGCCTCAAGTTCTTACTCGCCGGAGCGGTATTTTTGCTGCCACTTATCATTGCCTATACCGCCTACTCCTATTGGGTATTTCGCGGCAAGCTCAAACATGGTGAAGGATACCACTAATGAAAAATCGCAAAGTTCAACTCAGTTGGTTTGTGGGGATTTGGCTAGCCTCGGTATTAGGGCTAGCCCTTTTTAGCTTACTTATCCGCTGGATTCTTCTCTAAAACCAGTTTACTCATCATTAATGTTAGTTCTGTTTAGCCATCTCACCATCAAATGACTGAGCTTTGGTTTTCTTAGGTGCAATAACGATAAGAGCAATGCCTACTAAATACAGTCCACAAGAGATTAGCTGTGATGCACTCAAGTTTTCATCGTAAATTAAATAGCCACTCAATAATGCCGAAAGCGGAACAAGCAGGTTTAATGGTGAGACTACGCTAAGTGGATATTTCAGCAGTAGTTTATTCCATACCCAGTATCCAAACAGCGTGGTCGGATAAGCTTGAAACATCACTGCAGCCCCGGTACTCCAACTCCAGTGATTCCAAGAATCCGTGAACACTTCTGTGCCGTGGATAAAAAGAGCGAGCGTGATTAAAGGTAACGGAGCAACCAACATTCCCCAGACGCCAAAGGCAAATGGCTGCTGAGTTTTAGATGCCTTTAGGATAACTCCCATCACAACCCAACTAACAGCCGCAATTAAGATCAAAATCACGCCTAATACCGTAACGTTGCCATTGGTGTTGGCAATCGAAAGCACAACGGCAATTGTTGCCAAAAGACCACCCATCAACTTTCGTCGCGTTAGAGACTCTTTTAGGACGACAACACCCACCAGCATATCCAAAATCACATTGGTGGTAAGTAGCACAGAAGACATACCCGATGATAAACCAGCGACAATTGACCACGATGCCATGCCCCAGACACCAACACCAAACACCACACCATAACTGACTACGTAAAGCCATTTCGTATCAGGCTTTGAAATAAACAACACCAGAGGAATTGCGGCAAGGGCAAAGCGAGCCGCCGTCACCACAAGCGGGTTTACTTCACTCACCCCTAGTTTAATCATGGAAAAATTGAATCCCCAAATCACCATCACCAATACTGCTAATAATAAATCCCTAAGCTGCATGTATCCTCCTTGTACTTTTGAAGCTAATCATTCGTTGCAAAAAGTATCCCTTGAGCCGGAATATCATTACAGATACAATTTTGTAACAAATAAGGAGTACAGATAGGGATATGGCTAAGTACAGGAAGTTAGCAGATGGCATCATTCAAACCATAAAACAGGGCAAAGTCACCACTGGCGATAAGTTGCCTTCGCTGCGTCAGTTTGCTCAACAGCACGGCGTGAGCCTTTCAACCGCGATTAGCTGCTATGAAGAATTGGAATCTCAAGGTTGGATCCAAGCCCGCCCAAAGTCTGGTTATTTTATTGCCAACTACTCTAAACCCAGAGCCACGCCCAAATGGGCGCAGTTTCAAAGCCAAATCACCACAGCGACACTTCACCCGCCAAGCCGACAAGCGATTAGCGGTCTCCTAGGTGTCGCAAGTACAACCCTCTCCCCTAGCTATGCCCAAGAATTGCAACGCAGCTTTAAGAGAGCAACGCAGCGTATCGGCGAGAGGCTTAACCAGTATCCCAGTATTATTGGCGAAGCCGTGCTCAGAAGCAGCCTTGCCAACCATTTTCAAAAGTTAGGCATCTTATTCAGCTCAGATGATGTTGTGATCACTTCGGGTTGCTTATCAGCGATTAAAACTGCCATTGAATGTTGCAGTGAAGAAGGCGATGCAGTCGCAATCAGCTCACCTTGCTTTAACGGCATCATTCAATTGCTTGGTTACATGAAACGAAAAGTGATAGAGATCCCCTCAACCGATCAAGGTATCGATTTGGTGCAGCTAGAAACGCATCTAAAAGAGAAAACTATTGCGACAGCTGTTTTTTGTACCTCGTTTACCAATCCCCACGGTATCACTATGTCTGCTGAGCAAAAGCAGAAACTTGCCTGGCTTGCCAATCACTACCAAACACCCATTATTGAAGATGATGTGTATATTGAACTTGGCCATTTCGATCAGCCCCTGCCAGCAAAACACTATGACACCCAAGGCTATATTTTTTGGTGCGGATCGTTTTCCAAAAGTCTTTCTCCAAGCTACCGCGTCGGTTGGTGTTTGCCCGGACGTTATAGCCATGAATTTATTAACCACTTAGCGGCAGGAAACCACGGAGTCGCAACTACGGTTCAATTAGCGCTCGCCGATTTTATTGATAGTGGTCAGTATGCTAAACACCTTAAAAACAAGCGCGTTGAGTTACTGAAAATTCGCCAAGACTATATGAGTTATCTTGAGCAGCATTTACCGAACAACGCCAGCATAAGTGATCCGCAAGGCGGTTTAGTTATGTGGGTTCAAGTCCCTACGCTTAACACAAAAACACTCGTCATAGACGCTGCGAAACAACATCTGGACTTTCGGGTCGGTACGCTGTTTTCAACCCTCAACCTCTATCACGATTGTATTAGAGTGAATATCGGTCACCCATTCGAACGAGCACGAGATGACCTTACTCAATTGGTTGAACTGATTCATCAGCACAGTTGATTTAGCGTCATGTTATTGACTGAGCGGCAAAATCAATTTAGCAATATTGTTCAAGTTTTTAACCAGATAATTACTTACATTTAGAACAGTAGAAAGGGATAACGAAAGCAAGGATGGATAGTGGATAAAGACAATTACTTTCAATATATTGCCAACCCAAAGTTTAGCAATGTCGCTAAGCTTGAAGCGGTAATGAGTGACTTTACCTACAGTAAACATGCCCATGAAGAGTTTTCTTTAGGTGTGACCTTGCAAGGACGACAAGATTTCTTTTGCCATGATGCCTATTACAAAAGCCCTCAGGGCGGCGTGATGGTATTCAACCCGGATGATATTCACGACGGACATTCCGGTGATGAGCAAAATCTTGAGTATGTGATGCTCTATGTTCACCCTAATGAATTTGCCCCAGCTTTTCATTCAATGGGAGTGAAACAAATACAAGATGTGCGAGTTCATAATCGCTTGATTGACGACGTCGTTTTGCGTCAACAGATCATCGAGCTTTCACACCTGATTGAACATGAAAGCTTTTCTCAAATTGAATACGAACATGGCGTTTATCAGCTTGCGCAAAGTCTGGCAAAGCATAGTGAAAAAACTGACCAAGGATGGAGTGCGACTCGTATCGATACCCTTATGTATCGTGCCAAAGAGTTTATCCACGCAAATCTAGCTCGAGATATCTCTATCGATGATGTCGCCAATGCGGCAACTGTTTCTAAGTATCACTTTATTCGCCTTTTCCGTAGTCAGTTTGGTATTACACCACACCAATACGTTTTAAACTGCCGTATTAACCTTGCCCGTCGCTACTTAGAACAAGGTTGGTCTACCACCCACAGCGCGCAAGCCGCAGGGTTTGCCGATATTAGTCATCTCAATCGGCGCTTTAAACGCGTATATGGAATGACGCCAAAGCAATACCAGCTTCAGCGCCAAGTAAATAACGCTAGTTAACACCTGTTTTCAACCCCAAATTTTACTTAACTATTCTAGCTGCAGTCTGACGAGGACTGTGCTGGAAGAGCTTTGTACACTCCGGAATTTAGTATGATAGAGATCTTTATTTATGCCGTCGCCATAATGTACAGCCCGGGACCGGTTAATTTGCTAGGGCTTCACTGCGGGCTCAATGGTCGCTTTCAGCATTCAGTCGGTTATTTTTTCGGTGTAGGAAGTGCGATGTTGCTACTATTTCTTGCCTTTGGCTATTTAGGCGGAAAATATATTACAGCCAATTTCTTACCCTACTTCGCCGCCTTTGGTTGTTGCTATATTCTATATATCGCATTCAAAGTTTGGCGTAGCAACATTGAACTCAATTCTAGCTCTGCAGGCAGCAATCTTTCTTACTCTGACGGACTCGGCTTGCAGCTTCTCAATCCAAAAGGTGTGGTTGCTACACTGCCAATATCAACGGTGCAGATGCCTGCAGCCGGTATTGAAGGCTGGGGAATATTGCTTGCATCTTTTCTACTTGCACTGCTCGCAACGGGTGCCCCAACAAGCTACGCCGCCGTAGGTACTATGCTTGGTAAACGAATTAGCTCCACCAATGTGCTCTTTGTTTTCAATAAACTGATGGCACTGCTGCTTTTGTACGTTGCAGTAACCATTGCATGGGAACATATTCTTTAGCTTTTTAGCGCTGAAAAGCAAAAGAGCTTGCATCCGCAAGCTCTTAAAATCATCATTAGTATCTTGATCACCAGATCTCATCGAGTAGCGAGTCACGTAACTCTTTCGCTGCTGCAATATCTTCTTTCGACATATATTGCTTCACATCACTGATATCTTTAGCAACCTCAGTGTCGCCGTACTCTTGAGCAACTTCGAACCAAGCCAGCGCTTGTACAAAATCACTCCACGTTCCATGCCCATTGCGGTATGAATACCCAACCGAGTATTGGCTATACACATTGCCCTGCATTGCACCTGCGGTATAGTATTCCAATGCCTTTTTATAATCGGTGGTTTTGAATCCACACGGCTTTTTGTATTCGGTATACGAGTAGATATCACCCATTTTTGCATATGAACGAGCATGTTCATCATCTTCAATCGCTTTGGTAAAGAGCTCCATCGCTTTAGGGCAACTTTGCGCCACCCCTTCTCCCTTTAGGTACGATACACCCAAGTTGTACATTGCACTCACATCACCTTTGTTAGCAGCCTGTTCAAACCAGTACACTGCTTTCGTATAGTCTTGAGCAACACCCTTGCCGTCGTTATAGGAAAATGCGAGCTGATACATAGCATCTGCATCACCACCTTTCGCAGCCGCCAAGTAGTACTGGTTCGCTTTTTGATAATCAACCGCCGTACCTTCACCGTCAAAGTACATCACGCCTAAGCTATATAAGACATAGGGATCGTTACCTTGCTCTGCTTTATGATACCAAGCCAGTGCTTTCGCATAGTCTTCATTGCCGTAGTGCAAGTCAGCCAATACCACCATCGCCTTGGTGTCACCTTTATCCGCAAGCTTAGTGATGTATTGATAACCGCGATCGACGTTCTCTTGATACATTGAATCTTCAATTAATAGATTCGCCGCTTGCATCAAGATTTCCGGATCATTTGATGTTTCAGCCGCTTTGAGCAAGGCAAGATCGTCGCCTTCAAAAAACTCTTCACTCAAATCATAGGCAATCGCATTGGCAGACAATAGAACTGTCATTGCGGTTAAGAAAGTACAACTTTGCTTTATCATTCAAACCTTTCCATGTAATAACGTAATTTAACCGCGCGACTATAACAGAGCACTCAAATTGCAACTATTGAGTAGGTCACGCTTTGAAAATCAAGCAATTAAGCATGAATTACAATAAGTTGCATCCATCTCACGAGAGTATTTGAAAAGAGAAATTATAGAAAAGATAAGCGTAGATCTTAGTTATCACCTGCTAGAGTAATTTTTGCTTGCGAGTAATGTACTTTACGCTCGTCCCTTGGCGGCAGCTTTCAAGTAAAGCAATCGAATATAACTTAAGGCGCTGAGGGGTTATGGCTATCTCGCTAAGTTCGCATTGCAACTTGGTATGGCGAGCAAGGGTGATGTGAGGAATGTACTGGCGTGTTTCCGGCTTAAATCCGAGTTTAATCAGCTCATCTTTCAAACTGCTTTGTAATTTCATCAACCACGGATGAGGTTTTATCGCCAACCAAATGAGTTTCTCTCCTCCTCGTCCAAACGCTCCTAAACCTGTCACTTCGACATCACTCTGCTCAAGAGTCAGTTGTTCGATTACTTTGATATAGCGATCGAGACTCTCTTGGCACACCTCGCCAACAAACTCCAAAGTGATGTGAAAGTTATCGGCATCAACAAGATGATTGCGTTTAGCGACCTTAGTCAACTGATCCTGGCAAAGGCTAATCGCCTTTCTAGATTCAGGGGTAAATGTTAGGGCGTAAAAGAGTCGCACTTCTTGTCCTCTATAACATTAACACCAAGCTAAGCCGCTGCTAATTTATCCGAAAGTGGTATGCTCAATCCCAACTCAATTAACTGATGATGACCCACGATTTCACTCTCTCGAATAAACTCAAAGCCTAGCTTTTGATAATAGTTTTTAAGGTAATGATGGGCATGCACTGATATATAGCTAACCTGCTGTCTCTGCGCGTAACTCAGCAGTGATTTAATCAGTACATCTGCTAACTTCGCGCCTCGGTAAGCATGAAGAATCGCAACTCTGGAGAGGACGGCTCTATCCTGAGAAATGGTTAACCGCGCACAACCGACAGGCTTACAATCCAAATAGACTATCGCATGTTGTGATATGGAGTCCTTATCATCGCCTTCAAGCTCTGGCGATATGTCTTGCTCTAACACAAATACTTCATGGCGTATCGCTTGCGATTGCCCAATCAATAATGAGTCACATCCTATGACTAAATTCACGTCCCCTCCTTTGGTTCGATTTTTAGACTGTCTCGGAAGGATGATGAATACCGTCATAAATCTTGACTGGCTCAAGTTCATACGGATTCACCCCTTCTAAGCAAGCAACGTTAATCGCGAACTGATGAGGGTTAGAGCGGCGCTGGTGATGAGTATAAATGCCACAAGTTTTACAAAAATAGTGCTTCGCTGTCATGGTATGAAATTGATAGAGGGTAAGATTGTCTTCACCTTTAACGATTTTCAAATTCTCTAACAATACAGACGCGGCAATCGCTCCTCGCTTGCGGCACATAGAGCATGAACAACGTCTCGGGTCGTCCAAACCATTTGGCATAGTTAATTCGAGCTCTACTGCTCCACAGTGACATTTTGCGGTATGTACTGGGTTAATTTTCATGACTGCCTCCTTTTAGTCAAAAAACGCTTCAAAATATTCAGTGCTTAGCGAATATCAATCCAATATCGCGCAATACACTCTGTGAAAAATTCACTTTGAACATATCGTTCGAACTGACCACCATTCGCTTCGATCACTCGGCGAGATGCGATATTTTCCTTATTTGCAGTGACAAGCGCTCTAGCTATACCAAGCCTGCTGATTTCTTCTCGCGCCAAAGATAACATCAGTTTTCCATACCCCTTCCCACGTTTCGAAGGGCAGATGTCATAACCAATATGTCCCGCTTCTAAAGTGAGAAAAGGGTTGTCGATATTATGACGAATACGAATTATGCCAATGATATGTTGCTGCTCATCAGTCAACCAAAAATGACTGCACGGCACGTATCCAGGGCGTAAGTTCACTCCTTGAGCTTCTTGCAACAAACGCTCTACGTAACCATCAAAGTCTTTTAAGCACTCTGCGTAATACTCACCGTTGAGCGGGTCATGAGCAACGTAATCAAAATAGAACGTCTGAAATGCTTGCTCCATTTCAACCCGAGGAGAGATTAGCCACATCCGACAAAACCGTTAACTTAATGTTAATTGGATACATTAACGTTACTTTTGACAACAGGCGACTAGAAAATGGAAATTGTGTGCGCTCAAAAGATAAACAAGACAAATTTGCCCATTTCAAGCGCAGACTTAGAGGGGTTAATTGATACCTAGCAGGCGAGATACCCAAGTAATTTGACCATGTTCGATAAGGTCAAAGATGGTTAAGAATACCGCTGAAATCAGTGCTAATTTAATTAGTCGATTGACAATAAACATGTAGAACCCAATTGATTAAAACCTAAATAAGCATAGCCTTATCCCTGCTCCCAATAAACTATTGAATTGGTTTGTTTAGTAACAGGAAGTATCCACTTCTTTATCAGCAGAAACGTTGGGCAAGCAGCCACATCATACTCTTTTTTACTCATCTGAGCGCATTTATCTATCCTCCATAAACTAATTTATCATCCATCCGTAACTATAATTAGAAGAACAAGTCTTGAACAACGTGCAGTGGCGTAAATTAGAGTGGGATCTGTAGCAGTATCGTCTGCGGCTGATTGAGCTCTCAATGGAGGCTGTATGATACGAACTTGGCTACTCAGTCTAACTTTGTTTTTCTCAAGCGTAACTTACGCACAAACCGTTTGGATTGTTCCGGTTCAAGGAGCAATAGGACCCGCGACAAGCGACTACATCAGTCGAGAAATCGAACTGGCTCAAACCTCTGGTGTCAGTCTCGTGATTTTAAAAATGGATACGCCTGGCGGTTTAGACAGCGCGATGCGTGACATTATTCGCGCCATCACAACCTCCAGTGTTCCGGTTGCCACCTGGGTTGGACCCTCTGGTGCTCGGGCGGCAAGCGCTGGGACTTACATTCTACTGGCTAGTCATGTTGCCTCAATGGCAAAAGCAACCAATCTAGGCGCATCAACACCTGTACAGATCGGTGGCGCAAGTCCCGCTAAACCAAGTGATGACGCCTCAGACGATGATACGGCTGACTCCGCTTCTCCAAGTAAAAACCAAGACCAGGTACCAGCCGAAACTGCGATGGAGAAAAAAGTCATTAATGATGCCAAAGCCTACATCAAAGGATTAGCAAAGCTACATGGTCGTAACGCGGAATGGGCAGAAAAGTCTGTGACTGAAGCGGCGAGTTTAGATGCCGAAGAAGCATTAGCGCTTAACGTCATTGATTACATTGCCGCCTCACCCAAAGAGCTGGTTAACCTTGCCAATGGTCGCACTGTCACGGTTAATAGCTTAGAACTTACTCTAAATTTTGATAATCCCAGCTTTGAGCTTCGGCAACCCGACTGGCGCGCTGCACTGCTGGCTGTCATCACCAATCCAAACGTTGCGTATATCCTAATGCTGATTGGTATTTATGGGCTTTTGCTAGAATTCTACAACCCCGGAATTGGTTTGCCCGGCGTATTGGGCGGGATCTGTTTGCTACTGGCGATGTACGCACTGCAAATGATGCCTGTGAACTATGCAGGGCTTGGGTTGCTGCTGCTTGGGATGGCTTTAATAGTTGCGGAGGGGTTCAGCCCAAGCTTTGGCATTCTCGGGCTTGGTGGAATCGTCGCATTTGTTTTAGGCTCGATCTTTCTTATGGATAGTGACATCCCCGGCTTTCAAGTCGCCCTACCTCTAATTTTTGGTGTCGCTGCCGTTTCTGCCACTATCATTCTGTTAACTATCGCCCTGCTGCTAAGGATACGCAAAAAAGGCGTTACAACGGGCGTTGAAACCATGGCTGGTCAACTCGCCATCGTGACCGATTCATTCATCGACGGAAAAGGTCGTGTACAGCTTAACGGCGCACTTTGGAGCGCGCTCTACGAGGGAGAAGAGCCCTTACAAACTGGCGATAAAGTCGAAGTGACTCAAATTGAAGGGTTAACCTTAACCGTGAAAAAACAACACGCTAAAAATTAGGAGGCGCTTATGATGCTCTATACCACAGCGGTTGTACTTGTACTATTACTCGCATTGGCGACGCAAGTATTCAAAGTTTTACGTGAGTATGAACGTGGCGTCGTGTTCTTTCTTGGACGATTCCAGGAGGTCAAAGGACCGGGGCTTATTATCTTGATCCCTTTTATTCAACAAATGGTTCGTGTCGATCTGCGTACCGTGGTACTGGATGTGCCAACCCAAGACTTAATTACCCGTGACAATGTCTCAGTCAGAGTTAATGCGGTGGTCTATTTCCGCGTTGTTGACCCACAAATGGCAATCAACAACATTGAAAGCTATAGCGATGCCACCAGCCAATTGGCGCAAACGACTTTACGCTCGGTATTGGGACAACACGAACTTGACGAACTGCTTTCTGAGCGAGAGCGACTCAACAAAGATTTGCAAGTGATCTTAGATCAACAAACCGATGATTGGGGGATCAAGATTGCCACCGTTGAAGTAAAGCATGTTGATCTCAACGATAGTATGGTGAGAGCTCTGGCAAGACAAGCGGAAGCCGAACGAAACCGCCGCGCGAAAGTGATCCACGCAACGGGTGAGTTGGAAGCATCGAGCAAACTGAAAGAAGCCGCCGAAATGCTTAACGAAGCACCCAATGCGCTCCAACTTCGCTATATGCAGACACTGACGGAAATCGCCAATGAAAAAACCTCAACCATTGTTTTTCCAATGCCGATGAACTTGGTTGAGACCTTATCAACATTGGCAAAGACCGCTGAGAACGTTAAATCAAACGAAGACAAATAGAGCAAAGGTCTAAGCATGGCTTAGACCTTTGAGAATTTAGCTTCGAGTTCTGAGAAGCGAAATTTTAGCGGATCAAGCGTACCACCAAAGAACCCGGAGCGCGAATTGACTCAATATTGTGACTCAGAACCGTGCCTGCACTTGGTGCGTAGTAACGCTTCAGTTCATCACCAAAGTTATCGTATTGGATGGCAACCAATTGGTCTTGCTCTACTTTATCCATCATCGCAACTTGTGGGATAACAAAACCACCGATTTCCGCACGAATGCTCGTGATATCCTGTCCCTCTAGGCATGGAACAACCGCTTCCACTTCACCTTGAAGCAACTCATGACGTTTAAGCACGTTAAAGATACCATTCACGGTACGCTCAATCAGATCCAATTCGGTGTAGCGACCCATACCCACTTCAATCGTAATGCTTGGGATACCGCTGGTGTTCCATACTGTCTCAAGTACACCGGCGTCGCCTGGATCATTTAAGATAGCGTCTGGATTAATCAAACGCGCCATCTCAATTGCCTGTTCTAAACGAAAATCCGCAAACACATACAATGGGTATACTGTACCACTGGTTTGGGTATGCAGATCTATCGCCAAGTCCGCATTCGATTTTAGCAAGTTGTGCCACAATGCATGGATAAAACGATTTGCCTCATTGCCGTTTGCATCACCTGGGAAGAAGCGGTTTAAGTTGCAAGGAGACGCATCTGGATCTGCCGAGAAGAAATCACGGCTATGGTTTAGCATACCCGTCAGGTTGATCATCGGCACAATCGTCACCGTACCTGCGAGCTCTTTACCAACCAATTCACGCGCCGTCTTTTGCGCGGCTAATACGCCATTGTATTCATCACCATGAACACCCGCAGTGATCATGATTTTTTTGCCCGGCTTTTCGCCCTTGAATACCATTACTGGTAAATGCTGCCATTGAGAAAGTGCATCCGAGGCAATACGGAACATGAACTTATGCTCACCTGCAGCCAAATCTGCCACATCTAAAGAGTGAATAACGCGGTGACCTTGAATCACATCGTCTAAGTATTGTGTCGCCATTAAAATGGTCTCTCCAAAATCTTTGTTTGCCTATCAACTGAGGCAGACAATAAAAAATGGCGAGATAAATATCTCGCCATCGAATCATCAAACTCGCTAGGGTTTATTATGAGAAGCCCATTAGCTGAGCAACTACTACAACTACGCTCGAAATTGCGAACAATAGTAGCATAAAGCGCCAGCAGAATTTCGCCCAGTCACCCCAATCGATACGACATACACCAAGTGTTGCCATTAGAGGCGCTGAAGTTGGTACGATTACGTTAGTGAAACCGTCACCCAGTTGGAATGCCAATACCGCTACTTGACGAGTCACGCCTGCGATATCAGACAACGGCGATAGTAGTGGCATTGTTAGTGCTGCTTGACCAGAACCTGAGGTTACAAAGAAGTTGAACACTGACTGGAAAACGTACATTAGCCATGCCGATGCTACTGCTGGCAAACCGCTTAGCATGCTACCAGCACCGTTTAGGATTGAGTTCAGTACACTTGGCTCTTCTGAAGAGCCGCCACCTAGCAGCAGTAGTACACCTTTCGCACAACCCACTAGTAGTGCTGGTGCTAGCATGATGCTGGCACCTTCTTTAAACGCTGCCGCAGCTTCGTTTAGTGTCATACCGTTCAAGCGGAAAATCGTACCAATAATCGCGACTACAAAGCCCATAGTGAAGAATTGCGATGCGATCTCTGGAATGTACCAAGCGTGCATTACTACGCCCCATACCACCCATGCAGTCGAAGCTACTACGGTTAGAAGCACTAGCGTATCGCCAATGTTCCAACGAGACTCAGCAACCGATGCTTCTTGTTGGTGGAAGTACGCGTCAGTACGACGGCTGTATGATAGCTCTGGGTTTGCTTTGATGCGCGCTGCGTATGCCATAGTGAAAGCGATACCGACAAGCGTAAAGCCAGCCCATAGACCCATACGCACGGTCATACCAGAAAGAACTGGAATACCCGCGATACCTTGAGCAATAGCCACTGAGAACGGGTTCATCCAAGACGTCGCAAAACCAATTTGTGTTGCGATGTAAGTTACCATTACAGTTGTAATACCGTCGTAACCAAGACGAACCATTAGTGGAGCGATGATAATCGCGAAGGCAACCGCTTCTTCACCCATACCAAATACTGCACCACCAAGTGAGAACAGTAGGAAAAGTACAGGGATAAATAGTGATTCATTACCTTTGGTTTTATCAATCAGACGCAGGATACCGTTGTCGATAGTACCAGTGCGCATTACCACACCAAATGCACCCCCGATCACCAGCATAAACATGATTACGCCGATTGCACTGCCCCATTTCGAGCCTGAAGTTAGACCTTCAAATGGGAAGTTCATTAGACCAATGCCACCGCCTGAAGCAAATAGGCTTACTGTGTTGTAAACCAGTTCACCAGCTTCATCAGTCGCATAAGCAAAAGAGTTAGGGTCAATAACTGTACGTGTCTTTTCAGCACCATCGACCATGTATGTCACCTGTTGGCTATCAAAAGAGCCCGCAGGGATTAAGTAAGTAAGAATCGCAGCAAAGATACCAACAAAGAAGATTAAAATTAGGGTATCTGGCATCTGCCAAGATTTCTTCGTTACAGCCGAGTCCGCTGGCTGTGCATGAGTGTGAGACATAACCTTTTTCACGCTTAGTTTTCAGATGCGTGAAATATCGCAAACTACAGAATAAAAAGTCAACAAAATAGTATATATCAGACTATAAATTCATTAAGCGCGCATAAATCGGTGATATATTAAGCATTAATCGTTTTTTATTAGTTAATAGTTTTCATGGATAATTAACGCAGATAACAAATTCATTACCTACCTGTTCTACCTAGGATTTGGGTTGAAAAATCGTGTCGTCAATTCGCATATTTTGCTCTTCATAGCTGCAGAAACGCAAAGAGCCGGACACACCAGCTCTTTGGACTACCCTACTTACGAAAACGTCTATGCCGTTAGCGCTTGCGGCTCATTTTGCGGCAAACAAAATACCTTATGCAGTGCACAAATCGTCTGTTGGTATTCACTGTCTGCTACGACAAATTGAACATTAACATTGCGCATTGAAGAATGAACCGCGATAGGTGTCACGTCATTTTCCATCAGTGACAAGACGCCTTTAGTCAGCGTTTTATTGGTATCAATTTGCGAACCAATCACAGAAATCAACGCCACCATGCGTCCTTTGATTGACGCATTAGGGTAACGCTTCTCTGCGCGATAGAGCACCTTATTAAGTGCTTCTTCATTACCGCCTAAATAATAGGTAATCGAGTTGGCATTCATCTCTTTACCAATCAGGTTGACTCGCGCCTCAGCAATGATTTGCATTAAATCATAGCTAACGTTGTCCACTTGCCCAACAATAGTTTGATCAAATAGATGCAGCGCAAAAACCTTCTCTTTACCGGCAATGATTTCAATTTTGTCAGTTTCAGGGTTGTAGTCTGATGAAATCGATGTACCTGGATGTTCTGGCTCAAAGGTGTTTTTGATTTGCAGTTGAATCCCGCTTTGGCGTAAGCCTGCCGCTGCATTGGGATGAATCGCTTCCATACCCAAACTGGCAAGTTGATCCGCCACATCAAAATTAGTTTTACCAATCGGCAGCACTTGGTCGGTTCCAACAATACGCGGGTCGGCAGAACTTAAGTGATATTCCTTATGGATAATGGCAAGATCCGCGTTAGTAATTGACGCAATACGGCTAAAAGTCATTTCGCTATAACCTCTATCATAGGTTTTCATCAACCCATCTTTGGTGTAAGCATAACCCGTTACTATCGGTAGCTCTTTAGTTACATCTATTTCTTCAAACGCTTCGGCGATGGTTTCATCAAGGGTAAGCGGTTTTTGGCAATCCCAACCAGACAGGTCGACGAATGTTGCATTGATACCTAACGTCTTTAATTTGAGTGCGCTGTTATAAGCACTATGGACTTCACCAATCGACGACAAAAACTCGCGAATCTGTGGCAAGTAATGACGCAAAGAAAACTGACCATAGCGACAAGTATCGAGAATATTACTGATACAGTTCTTGGCTTCAGCGATGCGAGAACGAATGTACTTATCGGCGCGCATACGACTCATTGGATCAGCAAAGATATTCTCATTAACTAATAACATCTGTCGTTCTACTTGAGCGAGCGCTTCCCCCCAAGTGTCATCGCGTTTGGCAATCAGTTGATACACGCCCGGTTTACCGTTTTTCTTGTTCTCCAGCAGCACATCGGTCATGCCACCGTACGCTGATACCACGAAAACTCGATTGTACGGGTCTTTAGGGCGAAGAATAATATTGTCTAGAACTGCGTCAAACGCAGACATAGATGTACCGCCGATTTTTTCTACGGTATAAGTCATGGACTGTCCTTAGTCGAATTATTAAATTGGATCACGTAATTAAACTGGTTAAGCAAATTGATTAAGTGATTCAACGCCTGAGTAAAAACAAAATTGGGATAAAAACGGTGAGGCTTAATTGCCTCACCGTTTAAGACAAACATAGCTTTTGATTCATTAGTCAATCAAAGGGTATACACCATTTTCGTCGTGAGTCTCTGCACCTGTGATTGGTGGATTAAATACACATGCCATCACCATTGGCGTATCTTTGTAAGCTCGCAGATAGTGTTCGTCATGCTTATCCAGAATATAGAGCGTACCTGGTTTAATCGGGTAAGTTTCACCGCCCACCACTTCAATTTCGCCTTCCCCACTCATGCAGTAAACCGACTCCAAGTGGTTTTGATAGTGAATATGGGTTTCAGTATTCTCAAAGATAGTCGTGATATGGAACGAAAAACCCATCTTGTCATCTTTAAGCAGCATACGAACACTTTCCCACGTTTCTGATGCTACGCGACGTTCGCTATTACGGCATTCCTCTAGCGTTCTAACAATCATGATTATTTCCTATTTTTAAGATGCTTTTTTGAAGTGTTTCTGCGCAATGGACTCAACGGCTTGCTCGAAAATAGCGAGACCTTGTCCAAGTTCAGACTCAGTGATGGTTAGCGGGCAGAAAAATTTCACCACTTCATCATTGGGACCTGCGGTTTCGATGATCATACCGTTAGCAAAACAGGCTTTGGCAATATCGCCAGCAAGAGCGCCATTTTGACATTCAATGCCAATCATCATTCCACGCCCTTTCTGTTGCACAAACAGTTCAGGGAAGCGCTTTAGTTGCTTTTCAATCACCTCTGTAACCTGTTGTGAACTGAGAGCAATGTGCTTTTCTAGCGCGTCATCTGACCAATATAGCTCTAACGCTTTTGCAGCTGTTACGAAGGCGTGGTTATTGCCACGGAAAGTACCGTTGTGTTCACCCGGTTTCCAAATATCTAACTCAGGTTTAAGCAGCACAACTGCCATCGGCAAACCATAGCCACCAATTGATTTTGACAAGGTGACAATATCTGGCTGGATACCCGCAGGTTCAAAACTAAAGAAGGTACCTGTGCGACCGCACCCCGCTTGAATATCATCGACAATCAGCAAGATATCGTTAGCCTTACAGATCTTGCTTAGACGTTGAAGCCATGCATTAGAAGCGACATTAAGTCCCCCCTCGCCTTGCACCGTTTCCAAAAGTACTGCCGCTGGCTTATCCATGCCCGCTGAATTATCGTTAAGCATGGTTTCAAACAAAGCTAAGCCATCCACACCTGCATATCCTTCAAAAGGAATGCGTGTAATACCTGACAAGCTACCTTGTGGCGCGCCCTGACGGTGGTGCTGATTACCGGTGGCGGCAAGAGCACCTGCCGTACAGCCGTGGAAACCATTAGTAAAGGCAACTACGCTACTGCGCCCTTTGGCTTTTTTAGCCAGCTTTAATGCTGCCTCTACTGCGTTGGTGCCAGTCGGTCCAGTAAACTGCACTTTATAGTCTAGGTTTCTTGGCTCAAGAATGACGTTTTTCAGCACTTGTAGGAAATTAGCTTTCGCCTCAGAGTGCATATCCAAGCCATGAGTAATGCCATCCGCCAAAATATATTCAACTAGCGCTTGTTTTAGCTCTGGATTGTTGTGACCGTAATTTAAAGAACCTGCTCCGGCAAGAAAATCCAAGTAACGCTCGCCGTTTTCCGTCTCTAACCAACTACCTTGTGCTTTGGTGAAAACCACGGGAAAACTGTTCGAGTACGAACGAACCTTAGATTCTTGCTTGTTAAAAATGTCCATAATAAGACCGTATCTTTCCTAGTTAAAATTGAAGTTATTTGGTGGGAATGCGATAGAGGTATTCAGTGTCGTGCTTACCTTTAAAGTGGGCTTGTTCGTCTAAGAAAATTGACACATTTCCTCGTCCACCTTGGCTGGCATCGAACTTTTCAAATAACGCCCAAGAAGCCTTGTTTGGCTTAGTAATGGTGGTTTCTATCGCTTTAATATTCTCTAAACCATCTCTGGCTAGCAGAGCGTTTAACATGCGGGATGCGAGACCTTTGCCTCGAAAATCTGGAGAGACAGCTACTTGCCAGACAAAAAGAACATCTTGCTGATCTGGCTTACGGTAAGCAGAGATGAAACCGCCAACACGGTTGTCTTGCTCAACCAAAATACAGGTATTGCTGAAGTGTGTAGCTTGTAAGAAGTTGCAGTATGAAGAATTGGTGTCTAAAGGCGGACAAGCCGCAATCAAACTAAAAATACTATCTCCATCGGTGACGTTAGGTTCACGAAATATCAATTGTTTACTTGGTTTAGCTTTCGCATCCGGCGAATCTAACCAAGGATCCATTGTAATCATGTTAGAAACTTTCCTTAGAGCTCTAATCAAAATTCCTTTTTATTATGCGCACCAAAGGGAGTCGAAAATCAAATCTTTGCTCGAATAAGGGGCATTTATGAGATATTGATCGCATATTTTTAGTGAAAACTATTTTGAACTCTAACTTAAACGCACAGCAAAGAGGCATTTTGAACAGAATGTTTAGGTAAGTGAATTACGAGATAAGTGCGATGAGAATCGTTTTCATCCGCTGTAATTGTATTGAGCTCTAATATCAACAGCGAACGTTTTTAAACAGAATAAAACGCCCCCAGCAAGAGGTTCTTCATGCCGGGGAACGATACTAGTGAGACGCTCTAACGACCCGATTTAACCGCTAAATCAAGCTCACTATCTGGAGTTGTCGTGTGACGCATTAGTCGCCACTTAGACACCACAATGATCAAGGCTACAGGCATAAACCAGCTCGCATGTGCACTAAATAGCGGCAGATATTGATTGAGTAGCGATGCCAAGGTCTCTGGTAGCATATCTAGTATGCTAAGCGCATCGATAGAACCCAATAGTAAACTGATCGCCACTACCATTACGTAGGAGAGCCAATTCTCTCGGTTGGTTGGGATCACTAGTGCCGTAAGAACCAGTGCGATAGCAACTGGGCACAAGATCAAGATCGCAGGTAAACTCACCACCAAGATTTGGTTTAAACCAAAGTTCGCGATCACACCGGTAAGTACCACAACAATCACCGCCGTTAGTGAGAACGGTGAGTTAAAAGTTTGCTGATAGTACTCGGCGCAAGCATTCGTCAAACCAACGGTAGTAGTTAAGCATGCCATGATGATGATGCCCGCAAGTAACACTAAACCAAATGTACCAAATACTTCTGCCGCGTAACGAGTTAGAAGCTCACCACCATTGCTCACACCCTCTGCAATGCTTGCCGATGTTGCACCAACGTAAGCCATCGCAAGGTAGCAACCTGACATCAATAGTGCGTAAACCAAGGTTACTTTTAACGTCACTTTAAAAATCGATTTTGAAGTCACATGACCTTTGTCGGTGATGGCTTTGATGATCACCCAACCAAAACCAACCGCAGCGATCGCATCCATGGTCATATAACCTTGAATTAAGCCACTGGTGAGTGCTTGTTGCTGATAGTCCATCGTCGGCGTACTCAGCTCGCCTAACGGCATCACTAACGCCGCTAGAGCCAGCGCCGCCAGCATCAATACCAACATTGGTGTCATAAATTTGCCGATGTAGTCAACCAACTTGCCACGCTGTAGTGCCAATACCAATGTCAGGGCAACAAAGATGAATGAGAACAGCGCTAGATAATCACCAGAAACAAATGGCTTAATACCCATTTCGTAGGCAACAGTTACCGCTCTCGGCATCGCAAAAGCAGGACCGACAGCCGTAAATAGCAGCACCCAAAAGCCTGTCGCAACCGGTTTAGGTAACGCTTGGGTAAGTTGAGCACTATCGCTCAAACGACCAAAGACAATTAGGGTAAGCGCAGGTAATCCCACCGCAGTGATCAGAAACCCTGCCATCGCTGGCAAAT
Organism: Vibrio rhodolitus; assembly: GCF_003350325.1. Classification (GTDB taxonomy): domain Bacteria; phylum Pseudomonadota; class Gammaproteobacteria; order Enterobacterales; family Vibrionaceae; genus Vibrio; species Vibrio rhodolitus. Next base: position 363,196 of record NZ_QLYZ01000002.1, read on the forward strand.
ACTGCGTGCCCGCTTCTAAACCTAAGAAAGGTGGAAAAATGATGTTCCCCGCGCCAAGAAACATGGCAAATGTCATCAAACCTATCGCTAACGAACTTTGATTTTTCAATGTACAGTCCTCGTACGATTAGACATTACTCTAATCTTTTTTGTAATGGACCGTCAGCTGGCTGGGGGGAAAATAAGGGTATTAACGATGTGGAATCTCTCCGTCAGCCTGGCTGACGGGAAATTGCCGCCAGCCTAGTTAATAATGACTAGAATGACGACTGAAACAGTTGATGTTAGACGTGACAAAGCACAACGCGTTGCTCGGCGAAAAGCAGCAGTGTGATGTGCTGATAATGAAGGCATGGATATGTCCTAGTGATATGTTACGTCTACCGAACCAATATAGAGTCAATAATTTACAAAGTAAACCACCTACAGACAAAAAAGTTACATTTTATTTCTCTAGCAGTTTTACCCTCTGGAACCTTACCTAAAAAAGAAAAGCCCTTTCCAAACGGAAAGGGCTTCGACTTATTTCCCAAAAATGAGTAGATTTTTATAGCAGTTCTACTGACTGCTGAGCGATAACGAACTCTTCGTTAGTCGGAATAACTACAGCAATGGCATTTAGCATGTCAGATTTTGCAATTACACCTGCGTTACCAAAGCGAGCGTCTTCGTTGCCCTTTTCATCTTCAACGAAACCTAGAAGCTTAAGGTTCTTCAAGATTTCGCGACGAATTGGTAGAGAGTTCTCACCGATACCACCAGTAAAGATCACAGCGTCAAGCTTGCTTAGTGGGATCAAGTAAGAACCGATGTATTTAGCTACGCGGTAAGTAAACACTTCAAATGCTAGTTTTGCACCTTCGTGACCATTTTCCATCGCTTCTAGTACACCACGTGCATCTGAAGTTAGACCAGACACACCTAGGAAGCCTGATTTCTTATTCAGTGCTTCAAATACTTGCTCTTGGCTCCAGCCTTTCTTCAGTAGGAACTCGATGATACCTGGGTCAAGGTCACCACAACGTGTGCCCATCATTAGACCAGATAGCGGAGTAAAGCCCATTGAAGTATCTACTGACTCACCGTTTTCGATTGCACATACAGATGCACCGTTACCTAGGTGAACAGAGATGAAGCTTGATTCTTCCACTGGCTTACCAACCATCTTCGCAGCTTCACGGCTCACGTAGTAGTGGCTAGTACCGTGGAAACCGTAACGACGAATGCCGTAATCAGTGTAAAGCTCATTTGAGATAGCGCCAGTGAACGCTTTCTTAGGCATAGATTGGTGGAATGCTGTGTCGAAAACAGCAAACTGTGGCAAGCTTGGGAAAGCTACCATAGCTGCTTGAATACCTTTCGCGCCTGCAGGGTTGTGGAGCGGAGCTAGGTCTGAAAGGCTTTCGATTTCCGCCAGTACTTTCTCGTCGATACGAACGGTAGAAGTAAACTTCTCGCCGCCGTGAACGATACGGTGACCCACAGCAACCAAATCTTTTGTGAATCCAAGAGATTCAATTAGGTCCACAATGCGGTTAATCGCATGTTGGTGATGATTGTCGGCAGCAGTAATCGCCTCTTCGGTTTTCTCACCATTGTATTTCCAGCTAATGACGGCTTCCGGTAATCCAAAGCACTCACCTAAACCGCTAACAATCGCGTCGCCAGTTTGCGAATCGATTACTGCAAATTTTAGTGAAGAACTACCTGAGTTAATCACCAATACAAACGAATTAGACATGTGGTACGTATCCTGTTTCATACTTATTATCGAAGCTTTACGCTCCATTGTGTATTGAGTTTAATTATTCAAATTTTTTTTGAATCTTTCAACTTTGTTTTAATTTTTAGACCAAGAGAAACGTTTGTTTGTTGATCTAAAGCAATATTCGATTTTTTTCGCGGACGGAATTTAATCAAAATGGTAACTCTATCAAGATAATGAAGTTTAGTTTTCGCGTTTCTTCCCTTCGCAAACATATTGCCGCTAGCCCCTATAAAACCTTGCTTGTAGCAAAATGACCACCTGCCCTAAATATCGAACGATGTTTTGTTTACTCCAATTTAGACAAAAAAACTAAAACCTCTGTGGCAGATTCTAAAAAATTTTTTAGTCTACATGCTATTGATTCTCTTTCTAGCATAGGCAAAGGCATGATAGAACGTTAGAATTAAGAGAGTTTTTACCCAGAGATTGAACTGATGAACATTGGTGAAGTTGCCACACTAACCGGGCTATCAAGTAAGTCTATTCGCTTATACGAAGACAAAGGGATCATTACCCCTCCCCACCGTAGCGAGTCTGGCTACCGAGAATACGCAGCGCAGCACCTCCAAGAGCTCAATCTTGTCTCGCGCGCGAAAAACGCAGGGTTCTCTTTGATTGAGTGCAAAGAGTTCGTACAGCTAGCAAGAAACCCAGAGCGTAAAAGCAGCGAAGTCAAAGCCAAAGCACAAGAGAAGCTGCAAGAAGTTGAACTAAAAATCCGACAACTTAAAGAGATTGAGCATCAGCTCAAGCAGTGGATTGCAGCATGTCCAGGTGACTCTAGTAGCTGCTGCCCAATCATCGAAGATCTGACCAAATAGCAGCCTCTTGACCCGTCCTGATATGGGTTGACACTTTTTAGTTAAAACGCTCGGTGTACTTCATCGGGCGTTTTGTATTTTAGCGCTGTATGAGGCCTCATCTGATTATAGATTTCTACTGACTCAGCGACCATTTTTCTTGCTTGAGCTACATCTTTAGGCTTTCGCAAGAGATATTCCATTTTCAAAATGCCGTTCACCCTCTCTGCCAACGCATTCTGGTAGCAGTCATACCCATCCGTCATTGAA
>NZ_QLYZ01000020.1 GCF_003350325.1 Vibrio rhodolitus
CCTGCCGCCAGCGTTCAATCTGAGCCATGATCAAACTCTTCAATTTAAGATTTTGGTGACTCAATGAATACTGATTACATTACATAGTAATGTTGAATTGACTGTGCCGATACTAAGTATCGAATTGGTCACTCAGTTCATTGAAATCAAATTTGAAGCCTAAGCTTCTAATTGGATTATCATCAACGAGTGCCCACACAGATTGATAGGTTTATATTGTTAAAGAGCTTTCTTCTTTGTGACTCACATCACTTCGGAAGAGGCGGTCATTTTAGCGAGATAAAGTTTAGTGTCAACCACTTTTTTCAAACTTTTTTCAAGCGTTTCGCTTGGCTAAGTAACCTTGCTAACTTGGCGCTCGTTTCTTTCGAAGCTTTGCCGTGTCAGCGAGGTGGCATTATAGAGATCGGCGTCACATTGGCAAGCCCTTTTTATGCTTTTTTTTGATTTTTTTATCATTTGGGTATTTTCTAGTCACAAACGCCTATTTCTTCAACTCTTCTTCGCACAAACACAGCTATATTAAGCTTGAAACATCTATTCAGGAGCAAAAATGAGTTCATTACGCAGTTATAAAGGTATCGCCCCGACGCTTGGTCAACGCGTCTATATAGATAGTAGTTCAGTTTTAGTTGGCGATATCACCATCGGCGATGATTCAAGTATTTGGCCATTGGTTGCAGCTCGTGGTGACGTCAACCATATAGAGATAGGTCAACGTAGCAACATTCAAGATGGTAGCGTATTGCATGTCACTCATAAAAATGCGCAAAATCCAGCGGGCTATCCACTTATCATAGGTAATGATGTAACGGTTGGACATAAGGTCATGTTGCATGGCTGCACTATCAAAGATCGCGTTTTGGTTGGTATGGGCGCGATTGTGCTTGATGGTGCGGTAATAGAAGAAGAGGTGATGATTGGCGCGGGCAGTTTAGTCCCGCCAGGGAAAGTATTAGAAAGTGGTTTTCTTTATGTGGGCAGCCCAGTGAAACAAGCACGTCCATTAAAAGAAGAAGAACGTGCCTTTTTACTGAAATCTGCCAATAACTATGTACAGAATAAAGAAGACTACTTACATCAAGTCGAAAATATTACACTGTAAGTTCAATTAAGCCTGCAGAGTTGTACTCTTCCTCTTCTATTAGCTGTTCAGCAAGCTCTTCGATTTCAAAGCGGTTTTGCTCAAAAACCACTAACGCTTGCTGAGCAGTAGTCACTGACTCCCCTGCCAGAGAACTCAAATACTCAAGCGACGCCACGCATTTAATTAACGCCCCAGCTTGTTGAGCAGGAAACTTTACCCCGTTCAACCCATCGTCCCAGTCTTGAATATCTGGAAATAGAATCGACTGATTCATTATATACCTTCTAAGTTTTTTCTCAGTTCACGCAAGATTTGCTTTGTACCCGGTCTTAAACCACGCCACAACATAAAACTCTCTGCCGCCTGACCGACCAACATGCCGAGTCCGTCGTAAGCTTGAGCAATATCCTGCTCAAGTGCCCATTGATTAAAAGCGGTTTTACCTTGTCCATACATCATGTCATAGGCAATCGTCGTTGGGGTAAAAATAGCAGCAGAGATGGCAGGTAGTTCGCCACTCAAACTGGCAGAGGTGGAGTTAATCACCACATCAAAACCAGTTTGAACCTGATCCATCGGCAAAGCTTGAATCGGACCTAACTCGGCAAACATATCGGCGAGCTGCTGAGCTTTACTAAAAGTTCGATTGGTGATCACGATTTGCTGCGGCTTTAACTCTAACAGTGGTTGAATCACACCTCTCGCTGCGCCACCCGCACCAATGATCAGAATACGCGCACCTGTAAGTGGCACTTGGTAGTTTTGTAAATCCAACACTAAACCCGCACCATCAGTGTTGTCGCCCAAAATAATGCCATCATCCAGCTTCTTAAGGGTATTCACCGCGCCAGCCAACTCTGCTCTTGGCGTTAATCGATCGGCAAATTGATAGGCATCTTCTTTGAATGGTACGGTAACATTACAGCCACGACCACCTTGCGAGAAAAATGCTTGCGCCGCGTCGCTGAAACCATCGATTGGTGCTAGCTCTGCGGTATAGCTCAGCGGCTGGTTGGTTTGGCGAGCAAACAGAGTGTGGATAAACGGCGACTTACTGTGCCCAATGGGATTGCCAAACACGGCGTAGCGATCAATTTGCTGAGTCATATCCTTATTACCAAAAACAAAATAGGGTCATATCACGACCCTATCATTATCTATATATAGAGGAAAGAGCTACCACTCTCTTGGCTTTAGGTAATGCTGATACAAATCGGCTTCTGCTGAGCCAGGTTCTGGTTGGTAGCCATATTCCCAACGCGCCATTGGCGGCATCGACATCAAAATGGACTCAGTCCGCCCACCGCTTTGTAAGCCAAACAAGGTGCCACGGTCGAATACAAGGTTAAACTCAACATAACGACCGCGACGATAGAGTTGGAATTGTCTTTCTCTTACACCGTATGAGGTCGTTTTGCGACGCTCAACAATCGGTAGATAAGCTTGGGTGTATCCTTCACCGACCGCTTTCATGTAAGCAAAGCACTTATCAAACTCCCACTGATTGAGATCATCAAAGAACAAGCCACCGACACCGCGGGTTTCGTCGCGATGGGGTAAATAGAAGTATTTGTCACACCAAGCTTTGTGCTCGCTATAAACATCATCGCCAAAAGGAGCGCAGATTTCTTTCGCCGTTTGGTGCCAATAAACACAATCTTCTTCAAATGGGTAAAAAGGCGTGAGGTCAAAACCGCCGCCAAACCACCAGATCGGGGCTTCCCCCTCTTTTTCGGCAATAAAGAAGCGCACATTAGCATGCGATGTGGGTACATAAGGGTTATGCGGATGCATCACCAACGAAACCCCCATAGCTTCAAAACTACGCCCTGCAAGTTCTGGTCGATGAGCCGTCGCAGAGGCTGGCATCTCTTGTCCGCTGACGTGAGAAAAGTTTACCCCGCCTTGTTCGAACACCGCACCATTGGTCATCACACGGGTTCGGCCGCCACCAGCCAAACGTTCACCAGGTTGGCGTTGCCAAGCATCCTGCTCAAAGCTGGCTTTTCCATCGGCTTGCTCTAACTGCGCACAAATTTGATCTTGTAGCGCCATTAAGAACTGTTTGACCGCGTGTTTATCGATTGTTGAACTTGGCATGGTTGGCTTCCTTTATTGTTATCCCTGTCTTAGCACTTGCAGCGTTTTTGCATCGCGAATTTCACTCGGCTTATCGCGTCCACTCGTCTCACCACGTAAAATCGCCACCAGCTCTCCACCAAGTTGCGCTTCCACTTCTTCAGTGGTCATGCATGGCGGTAAGCCCGAAAGGTTGGCGCTGGTAGAGGTAAGTGGTTTACCAAAGGCTAGGCAGATTTTTTGCACCAGTGGGTGATCGGTCACGCGCACGGCAATCGAATCAAATTGCCCTGAGACCCAGTTTGAAACTTTATCGCTCGCCGGCATGATCCAAGTATATGGACCTGGCCAAGAGGCTTTAACCGTGTTTAATTGCTCTTCGGTTAACTGCGACTCATCAATATAAGGCAGCAACTGCTCATAGCTTGCGGCAATCAGAATCAATCCTTTCTCGACCGGACGCTGCTTTAAGGTTAATAGTTTTTCAATTGCTTGCGGGCTATCGGGATCACAGCCGACACCGAAGACACCTTCGGTTGGATAGGCAATCACTTCACCTTGCTGTAATGCACTCAGCGCTTGCTCAAAGTTGTCCACTCAAGTTTCCTTTCTAATTTCGAGACCGCAACAACTTGGCATCGTTGCTCGCCAAGATATCAAGTTGGAATGGTATGTTAACATTTTTGCTCAGTTTACTAACAATCTGCCGCGCTGACTAAAGCAATTTTTTTATAAATTGTGTCAATTCAATTTTTACCTCGCGCAAACGTTTGCTTGAGGTAAAAATACTCGTATAATGCGCACAAATTAACTTGGTATTCCCCAGTGGCAGCTTGAAGGAGTGTGAGATGAAAGTCGGAATTATCATGGGTTCAAAATCAGATTGGCCAACCATGAAACTTGCAGCAGAGATGCTCGACACATTTGGCGTAAGCTATGAAACCAAAGTGGTTTCTGCGCACCGAACCCCTCAACTGCTAGCAGAATACGCCACCAGCGCCAAAGAGCGTGGCATCAAAGTGATCATCGCGGGGGCAGGCGGTGCTGCGCACCTACCGGGTATGACGGCTGCCTTTACTAGCCTGCCAGTACTGGGGGTACCGGTACAATCTCGCGCACTAAAAGGCATGGATTCACTGTTATCAATCGTACAAATGCCAAAAGGTATTGCTGTCGGTACACTGGCGATTGGTGAAGCGGGCGCTGCCAACGCCGGCATTCTTGCGGCACAGATCATCGGCACTCATGATGAAACTGTGATGGCAAAAGTGGAAGCTTTCCGTAACGAACAAACAGAAACGGTTCTCGCAAACTCAAATCCAGCAGAGGATTAATCCATGCATGTTTTGGTTTTAGGCTCTGGTCAGCTAGCGCGCATGATGTCGCTGGCAGGTGCACCACTCAATATTGAGCTTACGGCTTATGACGTAAGTAATGGCAATATCGTCCACCCACTAACGCAAACAGTTTTAGGTAGTGGTTTAGATAATGCTATCGCTCATGCCGATGTGATTACGGCTGAATTTGAGCATATTCCACATCATATTCTCGACCTGTGCGAGCAAAGCGGTAAGTTTCTCCCATCTCCCGGCGCTATCAAGGCCGGTGGCGATCGCCGTATCGAAAAAGCTCTCTTGGATAATGCAGGCGTGCGTAATGCCAAGTATGCGGTGATTGAAACTCGCGAAGATTTTACTCGTGCGATTGAGCATGTCGGCATACCTATGGTGCTAAAAAGCGCTCTTGGTGGCTACGATGGCAAAGGACAGTGGCGTTTAAAAGATGCGTCTGATGTTGATGTGATTTGGCAGCAAATGGCAGATTGCATCGCAAGTAGCGATAACCAAGCCATTGTCGCCGAGCAGTTTATCCCATTTCAACGTGAAGTTTCTTTGGTAGGCGCGCGCGGTAAAGACGGTTCGATTGCAGTGTACCCATTGGCGGAAAATGTGCATACCAATGGTGTACTCAGCCTTTCCACCGCTATCGCCGATCAAGCACTGCAAGAGCAAGCACAGCAAATGTTTACCGCAGTGGCAGACAGCTTAGATTACGTGGGCGTATTGGCGCTGGAGTTTTTCGACCTTGATGGGCAATTACTGGTAAATGAAATCGCCCCACGCGTGCACAACTCTGGTCACTGGACCCAGCAAGGCGCTGAAACTTGCCAGTTTGAAAACCATCTGCGCGCAGTCTGCGGCTTACCATTAGGTAGCACCAAATTGGTACGAGAAACGGCAATGATCAATATTCTCGGTGAAGATAGGTTACCGAAAGAGCTACTCTCTATGCCGGGTTGCCATATTCACTGGTATGGCAAAGAAAAACGTGCAGGGCGCAAGATGGGACATATTAATGTCTGCGGCGACTACAGTGGTGAGCTGCAACGCAGACTCTGCGCACTAGCTGATGTATTAGATGCTAAAGCCTTTCCAGCCGTGCATGATTTTGCCAAAGCGTTCTCCGCTTAGCGATTCATATTCAGCACACAACAAAAAAGCGACGTATCTAAACGGAGCATTAACTGTCTGTTTGAGTGTGCTGGCATTTCCGATCGGCACACTGCAACCTATTTCCACTGGCGAGCTTCTTCTCCACCAACAACGGAAAAGCACATGCCTGACATTTGCCAGCCACAGGTGGCTGATTGACGGCAAATTTGCACTTCGGGTAGTTGTCACATGCGTAGAACAACTTACCAAAGCGCGTTTTTCGCTCCACCAAATGCCCTTTGCTGCACTCAGGACAAGCAACCTCGTCGCTTTGCTCCGGCTCATTTTGCTCAAGCGATTCGATATGATGACATGTCGGATAGTGACTGCAGCCAATAAACATCCCATAACGTCCTTGGCGCAGTACTAGCTCATTGCCACATTGCGGGCAAGGTACGCCGAGTTCTTTAATGATATGCCCATCGTTTTGGTGCAGCGGTTTGATGTAGTCGCACTCTGGGTAAAGATTACAACCTAAAAAGGGACCATGTTTGCCGTGGCGAAGCTGTAGCTCACCCTCACGCTGCTCAAGCTGACATTTCGGACAAGCTTGGTGCTCTAACGCGTGCTCATGGGCAGAAAACAGTTGCTGGTCGATTTTACTACTCATATAAATGTGGCTACTGCTTAAGTTAGTGAAGAATACCTTGCTCTTTGGTATACAGCAGCTCTTCCATAAGCGTGTAGGCATTTTCATTGCCCGGCACATTAAATAGCACCATCAATACAATCCATTTGAGGTCTTCGAGTTCAAAATCATCGGTCTCTAACCCCATCACTCGGTCAATCACCATTTCGCGAGTTTCAGTGGTTAATACACTGACTTGTTCCAAAAACATCAAAAAGCCACGACACTCGATATCAAGGCGATCCATTTCTTTGGCAGTGTAGATACGCGTTGACGACGCGCCACTCACTGAAATAGCCGAATCAAGCTCACCTTGTTGCAAGGCAGCCAACTCTTCTAACCAGACAAGGGCTTTATAAATGTCTTTTTGATCAAAACCCGCTCGAAGCAATTCATCTTCAAGCTCATCTTGATTGACCTGTAACTCAGCATCGCTATGGATGTAAGTTTCAAATAGATACATTAGGATATCCATCATCATAGCTAGCCCCTCCCCTTACGAATATAGCCACCGGAAACCGCAACAACATGCCCTAAGAGCTCAAGCTCTAACAGCTGCATCATGACATCTTGCACTGGAATATTGGTCCTTTGTGCCAGAATATCAACTGGTGTCACTTCTCTGCCTACGTTAGCTAGAAGATCAGCAAATGGCAATTTTTCTTTCGCTTCTTTTTCAATCGCCTGATTTGTCTCGATAACGGGTCGATACTGAGTAGACCAACTTCGCAGCGTCTCTATTTCATTTACGATGTCTTCCACGGTTTGGATTAAACACGCGCCCTGCTTTATCAGTTGGTTACACCCTTTTGCTTGCGGGCTATGAATCGAACCCGGTAAGGCAAACACATCTCGTCCTTGCTCGGCGGCATAGCGAGCTGTGATTAGTGAGCCGCTCTTTTCCGTCGCCTCAACCACCAATACTCCCAAAGAGAGACCACTAATAATGCGATTACGACGCGGGAAGTTTGCCGCTTTAGGCAGTATCGCCGGGTGAAACTCAGACACCAACGCCCCTTGTTGCTCTATTCGCGCGGCGAGCTGCTTGTGCCTTGAGGGGTAGATGGTATTAAGACCACACCCTAGCACTGCCACGCTGGTTCCACCGTATTGCAGCGCACCATCATGCGCATGACCATCAACCCCTAATGCTAAACCGCTGGTGACGGTCAAACCACTCTCAGCTAGTGCGCGGGCAAAATAGTGCGCGTTTTGTAAACCATCGATGGTTGCATGGCGACTGCCGACCATCGCCACTTGGGGTGAACTCAAACTGGCAAGCGCGCCTTTTACAAACAGCAGTGGCGGCGGTGCAGGCACTTGTGCCAACAAAGGGGGATAATGCGGGTCATCCAAGGTCACGATATGGTGAGAAGGAGATTGAACCAACCAGGTTAGACACTGCTCGATGTATTCAAGCTTCGGTCGCTGTAGGAAACCGACTTGCGCGGCTGTCAGACCTGTCGCGCGCAATTGCAATTCATCCCATGCGAGCAGCTCCTCAGGCGCCGCTTTGGCTAACAGTTTTTGTAGCCCTTTAGCACCGAGTCGCGGCGTAAAGTAGAGAGTTAACCAAGCCCTGAGCTTTGCCTCATTCATTGCGTTCAATCTGTGTCAGCGGCAAGGCAACATCATCTACACGCACTTCTTGTAGTAAGTGGGTTATCTGTAAACGAGACATCACGTTGCTGGTTTCTTGTAGCTTCGCCCAAGCCACCGCTTGCAATTGCACCCATTGCCTCTCTCCTTGCTCAAACACTTGCGTTGGATGATAGATCCCCCACAGCACTTGCGTTTGCTCGCCGCTGATAAATAAGCGCTCATCAGCAGTAATGTAGTGTTTACCATGATTCAGTCCCAACACTCGAGGAGCTTGTTGAATTTGTTGCTGCGTAATAATCACCGAGCGCTGATTGCGCTGCTGTTCAAGCAATGAAGAAGGCGCTTTTTCCAGTGAGGGCATGACTTGGCGCATTTGCGGCACCAGCTTAATCGTCGGCAGTGTCTGAGCATAGGTGTTAAAGGCGAGAGGATGCGAGATAACAAGGAGAAAAAGCGGGGCTGGTATCCGAGACATAACGCACTCCTTGCATTGATTGGTCGATAAACCTGACAACAAAGATGGTTACTTTATCGACAGAAAAGCACCTCAAAAAGCGTATTGATGCTGTCATTTGAGGTCTAAAATGTCTAGAATTGAGCCAACGAGGATAATCTCGATTCGGCACAAATCAATATTTCGAGTGAATATGTCTGTATTACAAGTATTAACATTCCCAGATGATCGCCTTCGCACTGTGGCTAAACCAGTAGAAGCTGTGACTCCAGAAATTCAAAAAATCGTCGACGACATGATTGAAACCATGTACGACGAAGAAGGTATCGGTCTTGCTGCGACGCAAGTTGATGTTCACCAGCGTATCGTCGTTATCGATATTTCAGAAAACCGTAATGAGCCAATGGTGCTGATTAACCCTGAAATTCTAGAGAAACGCGGCGAAGATGGCATTGAAGAAGGGTGTCTTTCAGTTCCTGGTGCTCGCGCTCTTGTGCCACGCGCAGCAGAAGTGACGGTAAAAGCACTAAACCGCGATGGTGAAGAGTACACCTTCGAAGCGGATGACCTACTAGCAATTTGTGTGCAGCACGAACTGGATCATCTAGAAGGTAAGCTGTTTGTGGATTACCTATCGCCACTTAAGCGCAAGCGTATTCAAGACAAGCTGGCGAAAATCAAACGCTTCAATGAAAAACAGCACTAAACTGCGATCATAATAATTAGAAGGAAAGTACCTTGAGCAAGCCTTTACGTATTGTATTTGCTGGTACTCCGGACTTCGCCGCCCGTCATTTGGCGGCGTTGTTGTCTTCGGAGCACGAAGTTATTGCGGTCTACACACAGCCTGATCGCCCCGCTGGTCGCGGTAAAAAACTGACGGCAAGTGCGGTAAAACAGATCGCGGTTGAACACAACATTCCGGTATACCAACCAGAAAACTTTAAGTCAGACGAAGCTAAGCAAGAATTAGCCGATCTAAATGCTGACATCATGGTTGTTGTGGCATACGGTCTACTGCTACCACAAGTGGTACTGGATACACCTAAGCTGGGTTGTATTAACGTACACGGCTCAATTCTTCCACGCTGGCGTGGCGCTGCACCTATCCAACGTTCAATTTGGGCGGGTGATGCCGAAACAGGCGTGACCATCATGCAGATGGACATCGGTCTTGATACTGGCGATATGCTAAAAATCGCGACGCTACCAATCGAAGCAAGCGACACCAGCGCATCAATGTACGAAAAACTGGCTGAACTTGGTCCGGTTGCCTTGGTTGATTGCTTAGCCGATATCGCAATAGGTAAAGCAGTGCCAGTTAAGCAAGATGACGAGCTGGCAAACTACGCGAAAAAGCTAAGCAAAGAAGAAGCGCGCATTGACTGGAATAACGACGCAGCGCACATTGAACGCTGTGTGCGTGCTTTTAACCCATGGCCAATGAGCCACTTTGAAGTCGCAGAAAACAGCATCAAAGTATGGCAAAGCCGTGTTGCAGAGCAAAGCAGCAATAAGCCTGCTGGTACGATTATCCAAGCGGATAAATCAGGCATCTATGTGGCAACAGGCAATGGCGTGTTGGTACTAGAGCAACTGCAAGTACCAGGTAAAAAAGCCATGTCAGTTCAAGATATTCTGAACTCACGTGCGGCTTGGTTTGAAGTAGGTAGCCAACTGGCTTAATTCAAACCAAAACCAATGCGTAATCCGCGCAATGGTGACAATACCTGTCAAGTAACAGGCAGGTATATAAGAACTTTTTGAGGGCAGAGATGCCCTCCTTTACTTTAAGGTATTCAACATGAATGTTCGCGCTGCGGCAGCTAATGTCCTTTTCCAAGTTGTCGACAAAGGTCAATCACTCTCTAACGCCCTTCCTGCGGCTCAACAGCAGATTCGACCTCGTGACCATGCTCTATTACAAGAGATTTGCTACGGTGCGCTGCGTTACTTGCCTCGTTTAGAATCTATCGCCAATGAGTTGATGGACAAGCCGCTAAAAGGCAAACAACGTGTCTTCCACCACCTAATCCTTGTGGGAATTTACCAGCTGAGCTTTATGCGTATTCCTGCCCACGCAGCGGTTGGCGAAACCGTTGAGGGCACCAAAGATCTTAAAGGTCCGCGCCTACGAGGCTTAATCAATGCGGTATTGCGTAACTACCAGCGCAATCAAGAGCAATTGGATGAGCAAGCCGTTAGCCACAACGCAGGCAAATACGGTCACCCAAGTTGGTTACTGAAACTGCTGCAACAAGCGTATCCAGAGCAGTGGCAAAACATTGTTGAAGCCAACAACAGCAAAGCGCCAATGTGGCTGCGTGTGAACCACCAGCACCATAGCCGTGATAAATACCAAGCGCTACTCGATAAAGAAGGCATCGAAACTAGCCTTCATCCACAAGCCGCTGACGCTCTGAAACTCGCTGCGCCTTGTGATGTCACTAAGCTGCCAGGTTTTGAAAAAGGCTGGGTATCGGTCCAAGATGCCGCGGCTCAGTTGTCACTGGATTACCTAACCCCGCAAGATGGTGAACTGATTCTAGATTGCTGCGCGGCACCAGGTGGTAAAACGGCACACATTCTTGAGCGCACCAAAGATGCACAAGTGGTCGCAATCGACTGTGATGACTCACGTCTAAAACGTGTGCACGACAACCTGAAGCGCCTTAACCTTCAAGCAGAAGTAATTTGTGGCGACGCGCGCAAACCACAAGATTGGTGGCACGGCGAACAGTTCGATCGCATTCTATTGGATGCACCATGTTCGGCAACGGGCGTCATTCGTCGTCACCCAGACATCAAGTGGCTACGTCGCGCTGACGACATCGACGCATTGGCTGAACTGCAAAGTGAAATCATTGATGCGATGTGGCAACAACTAAAACCAGGCGGAACCTTAGTTTACGCAACTTGCTCTATCACCCCGCAAGAGAACAAACTACAGGTGAAAGCTTTCCTTGAGCGCACTAAAGATGCACAGCTGCAAGGCTCTGAGAGCGACAACCCTGGTCGTCAAATCCTTCCAGGTGAAGACGATATGGATGGTTTCTACTACGCAGTAATGACCAAAAAAGCCTAGTTCTGTCATAAAAGTGAAACTTATTCTTCGTAGGTTTCACTTTTATTTTCAAGGCATTGGAATACGAACTATACCTAGTAGGTAAGAGTTAATATATATTAACCACAATAGCCTAATGGGTATTTCAGTAACAAAATGAGATAAGAATATGAAGATCATCATTCTTGGCGCAGGTCAGGTTGGCGGTACTTTGGCAGAAAACCTTGTTGGTGAAAATAACGATATCACCATCGTCGATAAAGACAGTGACCGACTGCGTGAACTGCAAGATAAATATGATTTACGTGTTGTAAATGGTCATGCAAGTCACCCAGATGTACTCCGCGAAGCAGGAGCGCAAGATGCCGATATGCTAGTCGCGGTGACCAACACCGATGAAACCAACATGGCAGCCTGCCAAGTGGCGTTTTCTCTGTTTAATACGCCCAATCGAATTGCTCGTATTCGTTCCCCTCAATACCTTGCTGAAAAAGAAGCGCTATTCCAATCTGGCGCGGTTCCCGTTGACCACCTTATCGCTCCTGAAGAACTCGTCACGAGTTACATTGAACGTCTGATCCAATACCCGGGCGCCCTGCAAGTAGTCAGCTTTGCCGAGCAAAAGGTCAGCTTAGTTGCGGTTAAAGCCTACTATGGCGGTCCATTAGTGGGTAATGCGCTCTCCGCTCTGCGTGAGCACATGCCGCACATTGATACTCGTGTCGCCGCGATATTCCGTCAAGGTCGTCCTATTCGTCCACAAGGCACCACGATTATTGAAGCAGACGATGAAGTGTTCTTCGTTGCTGCGAGTAACCACATTCGCTCCGTAATGAGTGAATTGCAACGCCTTGAAAAGCCATACCGCCGCATCATGATTGTTGGGGGTGGTAACATCGGTGCCAGCTTGGCTAAACGCCTTGAACAGAACTACAGCGTCAAGCTAATTGAGCGAAATTACCAGCGTGCTGAGCGCCTCTCAGAAGAGTTGGAAAACACCATCGTATTCTGTGGTGATGCCGCAGACCAAGAGCTACTGACCGAAGAAAACATCGACCAAGTGGATGTATTCATTGCCCTGACCAACGAAGATGAAACCAACATCATGTCAGCCATGCTTGCCAAACGTATGGGTGCGAAGAAGGTAATGGTGCTGATCCAACGCGGTGCATACGTCGACTTGGTACAAGGTGGGGTTATCGATGTGGCAATCTCGCCGCAGCAAGCCACCATCTCAGCCCTGCTCACTCACGTGCGTCGTGCTGATATTGTTAACGTATCTTCGCTGCGCCGTGGCGCTGCAGAAGCAATCGAAGCGATTGCCCACGGTGATGAGAGCACCTCAAAAGTGGTCGGTCGCGCGATTGGCGATATTAAACTGCCACCAGGCACCACCATTGGTGCGATTGTGCGTGGTGAAGAAGTACTGATTGCCCACGACAGAACGGTTATCGAACAAGATGACCACGTGGTAATGTTCTTGGTCGATAAGAAGTATGTCCCTGATGTAGAGACACTCTTCCAGCCGAGTCCGTTCTTCCTCTAAGGCGCAGTTCAACATGGTTAATTTTCGTCCCGTACTGTTCGTTATAGGGTTAGTACTGTCTAAACTCGCCCTATTTATGTACGTACCCACCCTAGTGGCATTTTTCTCTGGCACCTCGGGGTTTATCGAGTTTGGTCAATCGGTCTTGATCACGCACGTGGTGGCTTTTTTCTGCTTAACCATAGGTCGCACCGCGACCTTTAAACTCAGCGTGCGCGATATGTTCCTTATTACCAGTTTGGTTTGGACCATTGCCAGTGCCTTTGCCGCGCTGCCGTTTGTGTTTATCAATCACATTAGCTTTACTGACGCCTACTTTGAGACCATGTCGGGTATCACCACCACCGGTTCAACCGTGTTAAGTGGCTTAGATAACATGGCACCGAGCATCTTGTTGTGGCGCTCGATCTTGCAATGGCTGGGCGGTATTGGCTTTATCGTAATGGCAGTAGCCATCCTACCGATGCTTAACGTCGGTGGTATGAAGCTATTCCAAACCGAATCTTCCGATTGGTCAGATAAAAGTAGCCCGCGCGCCAAAACCGTGGCGAAAAACATCGTCTTGGTGTACCTAACACTCACAGGCTTGTGCATGCTAGGGTTCTTGTTCTCCGGCATGAATCTGTTTGAAGCGATCAACCACTCGTTCACGACACTCTCTACCGGTGGTTACTCCACTTCAGATGGTTCGATGAACCACTTCTCTCATGGCGCACACTGGAACGCGACCCTATTTATGTTCCTCGGTGGCTTGCCATTCTTGTTGTTTGTCTCAGCATTAACTAAGCGTAAACCGAGCATTTTGCTTAAAGACGCACAGGTGCGTGGCTTTGCCTATCTAGTATTGGCAACAGGGGTGGTGATCAGTACTTGGCTGGTGCTGCGTAATGACTACACCGTGCTGGATGCGGTACGTGTTTCGCTCTTCAATATTGTTTCGGTAGTGACCACCACAGGTTTTGGTTTAGAAGACTTTACCGCTTGGGGCGCCCTACCCGGCACGCTATTTTTCTTCCTGCTGATGGTCGGCGCATGTTCCGGGTCAACCTCTGGCGGGATGAAAATCTTCCGCTTCCAGATCGCCATGACGCTACTTAACAAGCAAATAATGAAGCTTATCCACCCATCAGGGGTGTTTATTCAGCGTTACAACCAACGCCCGGTCAATGACGATATTGTGCGTTCCGTAGTGGCATTTTGCTTAACTTACTTTATTACTATTATTGTTGTGGCGGGCTGTTTAAGTGCCTTAGGGCTCGATCCGGTAACCAGTATCTCTGGTTCAATTACCGCGGTGGCAAACGTTGGTCCAGGTATGGGGACCATTATCGGACCAACTGGTAACTTCTCTACCTTACCAGATACCGCCAAGTGGATTTTAAGCTTTGGTATGTTGATGGGGCGCTTAGAGATCCTCACCATTTTGGTGCTATTCTTCCCCGCCTTCTGGAAACGTTAATCTGTCAGCCAGTATCACACTGGCTGTACAAAATAATAAATTGCTAAGAAATGACAGGCGCATCCTGCCAAAACAAAGCCATGCCAAATGGCATGATTGTATGGGATGCGTTTGGCAACATAAAACACCACCCCCAACGAGTAAATCACCCCACCAACTGCGAGTAATGTCAGCCCTTCCCACGCTAAATTCATCGCCAATTGATAAATCACCACTAGCGATAACCAACCCATCATTAAATAGGTCAACAAAGAGAGCTTCTTGAAGCGATAAACAAATGCCAGCTTCATAATGATGCCAACCAGCGCAATGCTCCAAATCACGATCATCAGACCAATCGCCAGCGGCGTACGTAGACTGACCAATAAAAATGGCGTGTAACTACCGGCAATCAATAGGTAAATGGCGCAATGATCGAAGGTTTTAAGCGCCCGTTTTGCCCGCTTATAAGGAATCGCGTGGTAGAGGGTGGAAGCCAGAAATAGCAAGATAATACTGCTACCGTAGATACTCATGCTGGTTATCGTCAGCGCATCGGCATTGTGATCAATGGCTTTTACCAACAGCAGCACCAAGCCGACAATCCCCAGTAACATCCCAATGGCGTGGGTAATCGTATTGGCGATTTCTTCTTTGACGCTATAAGCGGCTGATTTGTTATCGTCAGGCATAAATGAGTACTCGAGATTGTAGCAACCAATCCCGAGTATGGCACATTAAGCTTACACGTGTAAGCTTAAATTAATAACAATCTGTGAAGGACGCAAAAGCAAGGAGACTTAACAGGTCTCTTCTAAATAGGCTAATACTTGCTTACCCGCGTCTTGCGGATCGGTCGACAATGGGATCGGCAACTCGCGCTTTAGCTGACCTACACCCAACAGAGACGCCAACATACCGCGTGCACCATCACGGTGTCGGTCGACTTCAAACCAAAGCTTAAGCTGTTGCTCTTCACGATACGCCACCAACTCCAACTCGCGCCAACGTCCGTGGTAAGGTCCAGTAGTCGGAACAAACTCAAACTCTTGTACAAACGGCAACGCAAAGCCGTCTACCGCTTCGCACTCAACTTGACGAATTCGCATCCCTTGCGCTTCAAGCGCCGTTAAAATGCCATCCATTAATGGGTCGGGACGCACCGTCAGAATATCGGTATCACTTGGGTCTTTGGCTAGCGCGATGTCCAGCCCTGTATCGAGCCAAACTTTAGAATCTCCAATGGTAATTGGTGTATTCCACGGCACATCTAGTTCCACATCAAAATCGCGGGTTTCTCCCGGATGAATGGTGAAGGCGTAAGGCAAGTTCCACTCCGCCAGCACATAACTTTGCGGCGCACGGCGTTTATTTGTCGTCTCATGCTGCGCTTTATCGGGATTAAGCGGCACTTCTTTGATGTAGCGACAACAAAGTTTGAGCTCAATATTATCGATCGCCTGCTCGGTCGAGCCGCCATAAACATGAATCGTCACATTCACTTTCTGCCCAGGGTAAAGCACTTCTTGCTGCAAGACAGAATCAACTTGAGCAGAGCCAATACCAAAACTGGCGAGGGTCTTCTTAAAAAATGACATTTCACTCCTCCTTGAAACAGCACAACGTCAAAGCAAACTGACTTTCTAATTATACGCGCTACTGAGCCAAGATAGCATTTCGGGTAAACCACCATATCGTAGCGCCATTGAATAACCATCGCATATTCTTTTACCTAGGGCTACTCACCTTGCTGCGCTTTTCAAATCATCGCTTGGTCACTGTTCACAATTTCACCACAACATCTGCATAATCCTGATAAATTGTAGTGATTTATACTGTTATTACAGTGATTACATATCGACCAATTTATAGCTTGGTGCTAACCTATCTTTGATATGTTGTTTATATCACCATCCCTCTTCAATCATTTGGATTGGCGTAGGCCAGAAGGAGCCAAACTTCAGCAATGAAGCTCAACTCATGATTGATTAGGCCATTACGTTGGCAATGGATATGCCTGACAGTTAGGTAAATAAATGCGCCCAACAACAGTCAGGTTTTCGCACACAAACCGTAGTGCAATGCGTCGTCGCAGTGGTTTCACCAAAGCGTTAGTCGCACCAAAACTTACGCCAGCAATCTCTTTGGTGGAGAAGCCAACTCTTTTGGTTACAACCCCAAGTGAAGAGATCAAGGCGGCATAATTAAAAAGCGCAGTCTCGCTGCGCTTTTTTCTTGCCAACAATCCCCACCAAACTATTTTGCTGATTGCTATCTACCCTGCGGATTTGTTACCTTTGACCGAAAATCATTATAAATATTGTGGAGAAAGTTAATGAATTGCCATCGCATCGAAGAGTTGCTCGAATTATTAGGTCCTGAGTGGCAAAAAGACCAAGAGCTCAACCTACTGCAGTTTATCGTTAAACTTGCTCAAGAAGCAGGTTACCAAGGTCAACTAGAAGATCTGACCGATGATGTGCTGATCTACCATCTTAAAATGCGCAACAGCGCCAAAGATGAAATGATCCCAGGTCTGAAAAAAGACCAAGAAGATGATTTCAAAACAGCGATCCTTAAAGCGCGCGGCATCATCAAATAAATGAAAACGCTCAATCACTTAAAGCAGCCAATGGCTGCTTTTTTCTTGCCTACTAGTTAAATCCTCTGTTAATCCGGTGATTTAATAAGGATAATTATTGTTAAAGGTTGATAGCGTTAAAGAAATGATTTTGTTATTCGCTGTATACTTTCTCTTCTAATGATAATGTTAATAAACACTGCAATGTCTGAAGTACCCCCGCTCAAACAACATTTTATCGCCCCATTTTGTTGAGCGAACGGTAACTTCACAATTCAAATGAGCGTAACAAAAGAAATGCGCCATGAAGAAGCCTAGAGGAAGCGTAATGAGTCAGGACAAAATCGATATAAAGGATGTGACTCCCAAAACTTTTAACCCCAAGACCCACAAAGGACAAGGCGACCGCTTTAATCCGAATAATCGTATCTACGTGCGAGAAAGTAAGGGCAAATATCAAAAACTGCGCCGCTATGGTGGTTGGTTCTTACTGCTATTATTCGCGTTAATTCCGTGGATTCCATTTGGTGAGCGCCAAGCGATTTTGCTCGATATTGGCAACCAACAGTTCAACTTCTTTGGTACCACGCTCTACCCGCAAGATCTCACCCTACTGGCGACCCTATTTGTGATTGCCGCCTTTGGTCTGTTTTTTATCACCACCTTTTTAGGTCGGGTATGGTGTGGGTATCTCTGTCCACAGACAGTGTGGACCTTTATCTATATCTGGTTTGAGGAGAAACTCGAGGGCAGCGCCAATAAACGCCGCAAGCAAGACTCCGGCAAACTCACATCACAACTGATGCTACGCAAAGCCATCAAACACTTAGCTTGGGTTGCGGTTGCGCTAATCACCGGCTTTACCTTTGTTGGCTATTTCGTGCCGATCAAAGCGTTAGTGGTCGATTTCTTCACCTTTAACGCCAGTTTCTGGCCTGTGTTTTGGGTGGTGTTCTTTGCCATCTGTACCTACGCTAACGCCGGTTGGATGCGTTCAATTGTCTGTATCCATATGTGTCCTTATGCGCGCTTCCAATCGGCGATGTTTGATAAAGACACCTTTATCGTCGGTTACGATGTGAAACGCGGCGAAAATCGCGGTCCTCGTTCACGCAAAGCCGATCCTAAAGCACTCGGACTTGGCGATTGCATTGACTGTAATTTGTGTGTGCAAGTTTGCCCAACCGGAATCGACATTCGCGATGGACTACAATACGAGTGTATTAACTGTGGTGCCTGTATTGATGCCTGTGACCAAACCATGGAACGCATGGGCTACGAAAAAGGGCTGATCAACTACACCACTGAACACCGCCTCTCAGGGCATAAAACCAAAGTGATGCGCCCTAAACTTATCGGTTATGGCGCGGTTCTGTTGGTGATTATCGGCTTGTTCTTTGCGCAAATTGCCACCGTTGAACCCGTTGGCATGAACGTACTGCGTGACCGCAATCAGCTCTATCGCGAGAATGGACAAGGTGAGATTGAAAACACCTACACCTTAAAAATCATCAATAAGACCCAGCAAGCTCAAGAGTATAACTTGCGTGTCACCGGCTTAGATGATGTCTCGTGGTACGGTAAACAAACTGTCCAAGTCGCTCCGGGGGAAGTTCTCACCTTGCCAATGAGCCTTGGCGTCAACCCAGAAAATCTCGACTCTGCGGTTTCAACAATTCAGTTTATACTGTCTGACAGTGAAGAGTTTACCGTGACGGTTGAAAGCAGGTTCCTCAAGAACTTATAAGCCGACTTGACCCAACAAGGATACGGAAAGGGCTCAGTAATGAGCCCTTTTATTTCTATGTCAGAAACAGCATTTAACTTTGAAGCGCTTACCCCTGATTTTATGTGGTATGCGCTCGAAAGCATCGGCATTCGTGCCGAGTCCGGCTTTCTTGCCCTCAACAGCTACGAAAACCGCGTCTATCAATTTAGCGACGAAGAACGTCAGCGCTATGTGGTCAAGTTCTACCGCCCAGAACGCTGGACGCGCGAGCAGATCCAAGAAGAGCATGACTTTACGCTTGAGCTGATTGAGTCTGAAATTCCAGTTGCACCGCCATGCAAAATCAACGGTGATACCTTACATGAGTATCAAGGTTACCTATTTGCACTCTTTGCCAGTGTCGGTGGACGCCAGTTTGAGGTCGATAATCTGGAACAGCTTGAAGGGGTCGGTCGATTCTTAGGTCGCATACACAAAGTTGGCGCACGTCAGCCGTTTATTCATCGCCCGACCATCAGTTTGCAAGAGTACCTCTACCAACCAAGAGAGATTTTACAACAATCACCTTTTATCCCGATGCACTTAGAGAATGCTTTCTTTAATGATTTGGATATCTTGATTGGTCAGCTAGAGCAACATTGGCAACAGCCAAGTCAAATTCTGCGTTTACATGGCGATTGCCACCCGGGCAATATTCTCTGGCGTGATGGTCCGATGTTTGTCGATCTGGATGACTCACGCAATGGTCCGGCGGTGCAAGATCTGTGGATGCTGCTTAACGGTGAGCGTGCAGATAAGCTTATGCAGTTGGATATCCTGCTTGAGGCATACCAAGAATTTAGCGATTTCAATATGAGTGAGTTGAAACTAATCGAGCCATTGCGCGGTCTACGTATGGTGCACTATATGGCATGGTTAGCAAAAAGATGGCACGATCCTGCCTTCCCGATTGCCTTTCCTTGGTTTGATGATCCAAAGTATTGGGAAAGTCAGGTGTTGGCATTTAAAGAACAGATTTCAGTGCTCAACGAGCCACCACTATCACTGATGCCACAATGGTAAAGTCAGCAAAGCAAATACATGGAGAAAATAATGAAAAAGCTGTTTGCACTATTTACAACTTTAATACTGAGCTTCTCAGTTCAGGCAGCTAAGTTTACCGAGGGCGAGTACTACAAAGTGCTAGACCTTGAGCCTGCGAAAAAACCAGTGGTAACTGAATTTTTCTCATTCTACTGCCCACATTGTAATACTTTCGACCCAATTATTCGCCAGCTAAAAGCACAGCTACCTGAAGGCGTTAAACTGCAAAAAAACCACGTATCATTTATGGGTGGTGCAATGGGTCTGCCAATGAGTAAAGCTTTCGCCACCATGATTGTGCTAAAAGTCGAAGAGAAAATGGCGCCAATCATGTTTAACCGCATCCACAACATGCGTAAAGCACCAAAAAATGAAGCAGAAATTCGCCAAATCTTCCTAGATGAAGGTATTGAAGCGAAGAAATTCGACGCGGCTTACAACGGTTTCGCGGTCGATTCGATGGTGCGTCGCATGGACAAGCAGTTCAATGACAGCGGTCTTGCTGGCGTTCCAGCGGTTATCGTTAACAACAAGTACCTAGTGGAAGCCGGCTCAATCACCAGCATCGATGAGTACTTCGCGCTAGTTAACTACCTACTGACGCTAAAATAATTAACCAAAAAGGAGCTACGGCTCCTTTTTTAGTACCACTGGCATTTCGGTTTGCTCGCCTGACGGCTCGGATTGTGGCGATGACTGATAGATACTGGCTAATTTGGCATCCTTACGTTGCCACACGTCTCCGAGCCAAAGCTGAAACTGGCGTTTGTACTTTTTATCGTTGAAGTAATCACCGCTAACCTGCTCATCAATTGGCAGCAACTCCACCTCAACCACGATGCGCTTCATTCGCCCCATCAACATATCTTTAAACGGCTGCTTGGTGTTTTCAGGATAAGCCAGTGTTACATCAATAATCTGATCAAATTGCTCGCCCATTGCCGCTAACGTATAAGCAATACCACCCGATTTTGGCTGTAATAAATGCTGATAGCCCGCTTTACTCTTAGCGTGTTTCTGCTCGGTAAAGCGCGTGCCCTCAACGTAGTTCACCACTGTAGTTGGGATATGTTTAAACTTGGCACAAGAACGGCGCGTGGTATGTAAATCATCACCGCGCTTTTCCGGATTACGCAGTAAATACTGGCGTGAGTAGCGGCGCATAAACGGCATATCAAGCGCCCAACAAGCCATGCCGATAAACGGCACATAAAGTAACTGCTGCTTGAGAAAGAATTTTGGCATTGGAATGCTGTCTTTGAATACATAGCACAGCACTACGATATCAGTCCAACTGCGGTGGTTAGAGAACATCAAATACCAGGCATCTTGGCTAAGTCCCTCGACACCTTTGATATCCCATTTCACATCATTTGTTGCACGCAAGATCACACCGTTGATGGTTGCCCATAACCACATCACGCGATTTGCACTATAGGTTATCCAGCGCCTGAAGAACTTTATTGGCACAATCAGTTTAAATATCGCTAATAAACAAATAATTAGCGACATCACTGCTGAGTTGATAACAACCAGCGATACATTGATGAAAAATAATAGATACGCCAACATAATAAATCAGGTTAAAATTCGCGCCGAATAAAAAACGATATGCAATTATACAAACCCTTTCACAGTTTGAAACAATTAGCCAATTGGTCAGATTTGTTGTTTTGAACGTACGCAGGGTTTCTATCCCACTACCAATCAACGTTAAGTGGCAAATTGCTTAATTACCGAGGAATCATGAACGTAAAATATTCTCTAGTTGCGTTAGCACTAATGAGTGGCTCTGCTTGGGCACAACTTGCTGAAACTGCCGGCTTCGCTGGTGAAATCTCTCTCAGCACAGGCTTTTACTCTGTAGAGTCAAACCTAAATACCCATGACGACAATAAAAACCTAAACACAACATCATCTGGTGCACCAAATGATTCAGTGAGCGGCGGTCTACTGCTTCCACTAGGTAACTTGTCATACACTTTTGGTGAGAACCTTAACCAGCAGTTCTACATGGGTACCTCTCGTGAAGATATCGCAACCGGTACACTAGCGTTCGAGATGGGTTACAAATATCAACTGGCATCAGGCATGATCATCGACGCATCGATTCTGCCAACCATTATGTCGGGTGAAGTGTGGGCAGACCCATACCAAGCAACCAATCGTCAAACAACAGATGAAGATGGTAATGCTTACCGCCTTAAGCTAGAGAATATTGCTGGTAGTAAGTTCTCTGTGGATATGGCTTACGCAACTAAAGATGTAGAAAACGACGTACTTGGTGCGACAGAACCGACTCTACGCCGCGATGCAGATGCGTTCTACTTTAAGACTGACTATAAGTACATGGTTGACCAAACCACGATGCTTAAACCACGTCTATCATTTATCAGCTCAGATGCAGATGGCGATGCCAACTCTTTTAAAGGCTACGGTGTAGAACTAAGCTACTTCAAATTCCTAGGTCGCCATCAATTTGCACTAACCGCTGGTTTTGACACGCGTGATTACGATGCGAACAACCCAGTGTTCAATCAAACTCGTGAAGATGATGAGATGAGCCTATTCGCTGCTTACGAATACGCGAACTTTATGGACTGGCAAGATTGGTCATTCATCTCATTTGCTGGTTTTAACAGCTCAGATTCAAACATCGATTTCTACGATAAAAACGAGCTAATCATGTCGGTAGGTATGAACTACCAGTTCTAATCAGCATAGCTAACTAATCTGTAAAGCTAACTGATTTACATAGTTAAATCATGACGATTTGTGAAACCCACCTTTTGGTGGGTTTTTTATTATTCACAATAGTGACTATCGCTAAACCGCTTGGGCATGCAGGTGTTTCAACAAGCGATCCATTGCCCGATAACCCAACGCTTCAGCGAGATGCGGGCGGGCAATACGCTCTTCACCAGCTAAGTCAGCGATGGTACGTGCCACTTTGATGATGCGATGGTAAGCCCGCACCGATAAGCCGAGTCGGTGTAGCGCCTGCTCCAAAAATTGCGCATCACTTTTCTCTAATTGGCAATCACGTTCTATTTCTCGACTTGCGAGCAGCGCATTGGCTTTGCCACTACGCGCTAACATAACCTCGCGCGCTTGCAGCACCCGTCCTTTCACCAGCGAGGTTGTTTCGCCACGCTCACCACCAGCGGCTAACGTCCCTTTGGGCAGCGCCGGGATTTCAATCGACATATCAAAGCGATCCAGCAGCGGTCCAGACAGGCGGCTCAAATAACGCAGCGCCGCTTGGGTATTGCCTTGCGGCTTGCTGGCATCATAGTGACCCGACGGACTAGGATTAAGCGCACCAATCAATTGAAAACGGGCGGGAAAGCGGGTTTTACCTTGCGCGCGCGAAATAATGATTTCGCCCGACTCAAGCGGCTCGCGCAATGCATCGAGCACTTTGCGCTCAAACTCAGGCATTTCATCGAGAAATAGCAAACCATTATGCGCCAGAGAGATCTCCCCCGGTCTGGGCACTGAGCCGCCCCCCACCAGTGCTGCCATCGAACTAGAGTGATGCGGGGCGCGAAATGGGCGCATTTTCCAGTTAAATTGATTGATGTCTTGCTGAGTTAGCGATGCCACTGACGCAGACTCCATCGCCTCTTGATCCGACATCTCAGGTAGCAGATCACTCAAACGTGACGCTAGCATCGTCTTGCCTGTACCGGGCGGACCGAGAAACAACAGGTTATGGTGTCCTGCAGCGGCAATTTCTACTCTTCTAGCGTCACCTGCTTTTTTACTAAAAGTATTACAAACATTGCCAGATAAAGCCTACAAAGAGATAACACAAAAAAGTGTTACTTATGCATACTTTATCTGTACTGATCTGAGTTTTTATGGGAAATCGTTACCTAAACCGAGGGATTTGAACGAGTCCAATAAAGTCGTTCATTTACAATAAAATTTGTCATTTCTCCTCTGTCAGTTCACTTGGTAGAGGTGATGCGAACTGACTATAGCAAACACGCCTTTGCCCCAATACGTGTTTAGAACGCAAGAAACCATCATGAGATTTATTTGAGAAACAAGCTGTTTCCCAATTGCCCAACAGGTTGTTGGACAAACTTTACCCCCTCAACTTTGCAATAGGTTATTGTGAAAATCACTCGAAAGCACTTCTGCCCCAAACCGGTTTGTAATCGGCATTAGAACGAATAAAAAATTCTGATTTAGATATGCTGTCCCATGCAACAACCTATGCTGTCCCATGCAACAACCTATGCTGTCCCATGCAATAACCTATGCTGTCCCATGAGTTAGGGCATTTGCGTCTCAATACATTTATAGATCACTAATTAAAACAAGAGCTTATAACGAAATTAATA
Source organism: Vibrio rhodolitus (assembly GCF_003350325.1). Lineage (GTDB taxonomy): Bacteria > Pseudomonadota > Gammaproteobacteria > Enterobacterales > Vibrionaceae > Vibrio > Vibrio rhodolitus. Next base: position 24,136 of record NZ_QLYZ01000020.1, read on the forward strand.
TAGGAACTTGGATAACATCAGAGCGCAGCTGTCCACAAGGTTATAAATGTGCACAAAGCGAACAATTGGATAAAGATGGGTAATCTTAAGTTTGAAGTGCGACCAAATACGTGTCGGAGGACAATAATGTTCGGTTCCAATAAAGATTGATCGCTTTTTGGCTATATCAAGTCAGCTAAAACACTTTTTTACAGAACCGTTACAGTCGGCACGTTTAAACACGAAAGTGCCCCATTCCCTGTTTCGACTGATTCAACACGTCCATCACAAAGCTTCATCTGACTTAATTTTCCTAATCCAACTACGTGACCCAATTCACTGTGCCACTACACTCTGCATTTAGTTAGCTTACGTGATAATTGATTTATGGGATCTTACTTTGGTTTTTGATAGAGATTGTTGTAGTGCGTACTGGATCAGGTAGTGCAATATCTTTATTGAAAAACAGTTATTCATAAGTACGATTTGGTGATGCGCAAAGATGAACTATATCGATTCAAAGCGTTATTTCAGTAACATTGCGAGGGTAAATAAATGAAAAGTATATTCGGTTACACTTGGCTTTTAGGTGTTTCTGTCTTAATGCTCCCCTTTATGGTACTCATTTGGATTAGTGCGATCTGGTGGCTCCCTATAAGTTGGCTGATGGATCTACTGGAAGCGAAAATGTCTCCTGAAGCTAAGAAGGTTTGTGAATATATTTGGAAAGCTATTTTGATAGTTTTCATTATTTACATGATCATTAACCCACCTTCTAGTGGTTATTACAATTACCGTGGTCGTTAATAAGGAGGGGTTATGAAGCTCTATCTATACCGAATCAACGTGAAGATGCAGGCTTGAGTACCTGAAAATCATCATTAATTCGAGATGTCAAAGAGCCAGCGATCTCTAGAAGAGTCACAGCAAAAAATGTTTGTATAGTAGCCCATCTATGCCCCAGACATATTGTGAACGCACGTAATCATGATGAGATTCATTTGGGCAACAATCTGTTGGCCAATTGCGAACAACTTGTTTCTGCCCCGAAGTTTGTTATGACTCACATCTGTACATGGAAACTTGAAGGGAAATATCTTAGTTTTTCTAACATCCAGATACGACAAGAGCCACTAGAAGTGGCTCTATTACGCGCTACCTGCGGTCAATACTCGATGAGCGGAAGAGAACAGGGCTATTTGAATTCATCTGTCTACGAGTGGAGCCGAAGCCACGCTTCTCATAGCAAGCATCAGTAGTATATGCTTGTAACCTGTTGAGTTCAAATTTAGCTGAACATACTGGCAAGCTTATGCCCCTTTTCTACTTAGTGCTTTTACTCATTTACATCCTGTTAATGAGGTTTTCCCCTACTAAAAGTTATCCATTCTGTAGCATCATTAGCACAGTGAGTTCTCGTGATGTATCACAGGGTAAATTTAATCTATACAGATTAATTCTACATTTAGTATTTATTTAGCTGGCTTTCGTAGTTAAGTTTATGTTTTTATGTATAAAAACCCACTAATCTTAGGGTAAAGAAAGAACTAGGCAGAAAATTTCTGTATTTAAATATAGATTAATTCTGCCTAATAACTGTTAGGCAATTAGCTGGAGACATACGATGGATGCTTTTGAAAGTGGCTTAGCTTGCTATTGTCATCAGAGCCAAAATGAAGTTAATCGAATTAGACGATTTTCCCAATCTATAGATTCTCACTGGGAATCGAAAGCTAAACGTTTGGACAGCGAATTTGAGAAATCGTTGGCAGAAACTACCTGCGAAGATAAGCGTCAAGAGTTAGGTGAGACCTATGGAATGTTTTACTATGAAGACATAGTAAAGAGTGAATGGATACACAAACATAGTGTAGTAATTACTATTTCGAGTTTTGTCGAAAATTCCTTATATGAGTTATGTGAACTACTCGCACTACATCAAGGTCAGCCTCTAAAGTTACATGAGAAAGGGAGGCTGTCGAAGGTAGAGAAATGTCTACTCTACCTTGAAGACAATGCTCATCTTAATCTCGCTGAGTGCAAAGAAGAAGCCGATGCAATGATTGTCGCTTATAAGTTAAGGAACCAGATAATCCATAACAACGGCAAAGTGACCGAACGGTTTGAGAAGCAGAAGGCTCAATGGAAAGGGTTGGTTAAAGGCCGTTTAGGTGCTTATATTGAAATCGACAGCAAATTTCTAACATGGTACTTAGAACAAGTTGCGGCGTTTTACTATAAGTTAGCTCCGGAAGTGTCGTCATTTATACAACGTACAAAAATTGCCTAACAAAGCGTTCAAGACGGACTCCCAACGCATGGCGTTTTCAGCTTTCTTCAGTTTAAGTGTTTATGTCACAATGGTTTAGGTAGGGTGGTTTGCGTTGCTCGCCACTTAACGCGGCGTTATGTGACCAACTCACCATCTGTCCTATGCAGGTCTACAAGCAGACCCCAGAAACTGAATGTGCTCGCTAGTTTTCACATTTGGTCCAATTAGAATAATGCTGATGTCTCCGTTGGTATTTAGATAGGGTATCCCTTGACCGCCAGCCATAGCCTCATATTGCATTGTTCTAAATTCCATCTCATAACCTTGAGCTATCAAGAAGTTACGAATTTCATATGCGTACTTCTCCGCTTCTTGGTCATTCATCGCAATTGAAAAGTCTACTTTCTTCTGAATATCTAAAGCCTTCAGCAACTCACGCTTAAGTTCTGATGTTAATGTGCGCTCTTGTGAGCCTAGTACAACTTTATGTGCTGTAATGCCGCCACTTTGGTTATGGGATGTTACTGATTGATTGTATTGAACTTGTTGCTCATTTCCGTTGTTACGTTTCTTTAAGCTAGTAAAAATAAAGGCAAGGCTTATACCGATTGTTACATAGGCAATTAGAGTAATTATGTAAGTATACTGCTCAAAAGTGTAGGACAGCTTCTCTGGATCAATGTTAAAAGTGATTAGCCACTTGTTAATGTTTGATTTTACAGACTCAGGGCTGTTTTCTATCAAAATGACAATTAGGCTAGCTAAAAATGCAAACAGTGAACCTTTCATATACATACTCCGAGTTTGAACATCATGAATGTTATCATATGCTGTATGGTTGGTAATGCATTTGGTAACATAACAAAGCATTTAAGACGGATTCTCAACGCTTGGCAATTTCAGCTTAGGTCAGCTTCAGTGCTAAATGTGGCAAGGTTTAAGGTGGGGTGGTCGCGTTGTTCACCACTTAATGCAGCGTTAGATTTTATACGGAGAATATTAGAGTTGGACGAAAAAACTATAGCTGATATAGCTGAGAAGATAACGATGGACGTCAGTATATTAACTGCTTTGATCGGATTAGGCGGAGTCATTGTTGGAGCTTTAATCGCAATCATAGGTAACGTGATTATTTTTAAAATGCAGAATAAACAGCAGAAAACAATCGATGATGCGAGAAAAGCATTACTTAATAAAATGCTAAGTGACAAAAAATTTAGCGAAGGACGCTCTTTAGAAACATTGTCGAAAGTTACAGGTGCAGAACCTGAAGAATGCCGTCGTTTACTTATCGAAATTCAGGCTCGGGGTTTTACTTTAAAAGATGGGCGCGAAGGCTGGGTTTACATTAAAAATAGACCACTTTCGACACAATAAATCTAACAAGCGTTTAAGATTTCAAGATGCTTTTTCTAATCAGGTAGACTCTTTGGGTGGCATCGCCCTATCACGCTTTTGTCCAGAACCTTCGCAGGTGGCACTTCGAAACTCAAAAGTGCCCCATTCCTTGTTAGGGAGCCAGCAAAACTAGTAGCTATAAACCCACTCCTTATCGTTTCCATGTATCCGCATGACTGTTCCATCTTTGGCGCAGGCATGTGAGGTGCTGGATCTGTTAACTGTATGATTGAATGCCATTATTTGAGATGTTAACTTTAGAGTCACTAATGGAAGAATTCCATTGAATAAGATGTCATACGAACCAGCATTGTTGCTAACAACTCGTCGTAAGGAATACACGCTTGACTAAAAAAGAAAGAGAAAAAGCAAGATTAGTAAAAGAGCTTCTAGATGCTATTGAGAATAGAAATTTAGCTGTATTTGCTGGAGCTGGCTTGTCGATACCTGCTGGGTACGTAAATTGGAAGCAGTTATTACAGCCCATCGCTGATGAGCTAGACCTAGATATTAACAGGGAAGAGAATAACTTAGTTCAGTTAGCCCAATATCACTGCAATGTGAATCAATCAAATAGGGGGAAGATAAATCAGCTATTAGTTAATGAGTTTTCTCAAATGGCGAGTCTTACCGAAAATCATAAAATATTGGCGCGCCTTCCGGTAGAAACATTCTGGACTACCAATTATGACAGGATGATTGAGTCAGCTCTGTTAGATGCGGGTAAAACGCCTGATGTAAAGTACAATAATAAACAACTAGCAATCACAGTGCCCAAGAGGGATGCGATTGTTTATAAAATGCATGGTGATGTTGAACATCCTAGCGAAGCCATTTTAACGAAAGATGACTATGAAAGTTATCACGTAAAAATGCAGCCTTTTCTCAATGCTCTGAGCGGCGACCTAATTTCAAAAACGTTCCTATTTCTTGGTTTTAGTTTTACCGATCCAAATCTTGATTACATACTTAGTCGAGTCCGAATCGCGTATAGCAGAGACCAAAGACCACATTATTGCCTGCTGAAAAATCTAACGAAAGATCAAGATGAAAGTGATGCAGATTTTGAATACAGGGAAAGAAAGCAAGAGCTTTTTATTCAAGATTTACTTAGGTTTGGAATCAAGTCAGTGATGGTTGATGAATATAGTGAAATCACTGCTGTTCTTCAAACGTTAGAAATGAAAACTAAGTCAAGGTCTATTTTCATATCTGGTGCTGCTAATGATTATGCCCCATATGAAAAAGCCGAATCGGAAAAGTTTGTGTATGAATTGAGTAAAGATCTGATTTCTAGCGGGTACCGAGTTGTATCTGGCTTTGGATTGGGGATTGGAAGTTCCGTGATATCTGGAGCACTAGAGTCATTATACATGAGCGGAAATAAGTTAGACGACAATCAGCTTTTATTAAGACCTTTTCCGCAGAATCAGATTGGGAAAACGGATTTGAAGTTACTTTGGCGAAAATACCGAGAAGATATGATTTCATATGCAGGCATAGCAATTTTCCTATTTGGTAACAAACTAGTTGAAGGGAATGTGATTCTATCTGATGGAATGAGAGAGGAATATGAAATAGCTCAAAATCAGGGGTTGTTTGTAGTGCCTGTCGGTGCGACTGGTTCTATGGCTGAAGTACTATGGACTGAGCTTAAATCAGCCATTGAGTCTAAGGAAGTTTCGTTCCCTAAGAATTTAGAAAATGCACTGTTATCACTTGGTGATAGTAGTTTGAGTTTTGACGAAATCAAAAAATCAATATTAGAAATTGCGTTAACCATAAATAAAGGAGTCTGACATGGCTAGGAAAGTATTTTTCAGCTTTAAATATCAAGATGTTTCAAGATCTATGGTGGTGAGAAATAGTTGGGTCACACAAGGGAAAGAAGCAGCAGGTTTTATAGATAAAGCCGAATTTGAAGAAGTAAAGAAGAAGGGTGATGCAGCTATTAGAAGTTGGATTGATAAGCAGCTAGAAGGAACTTCAGTTACCGTGGTTTTGGTGGGCGAGAAAACCTGTAGTAGCCGTTGGGTAAAATACGAAATAGAACAAAGTATTAAGCGTGGCAATGGACTTTTGGGAATAGACATCAGCAAAATTAAAAACCTGCAAGGTGAAACGTCTGAGCGCTGCGGTCAAATACCTAAAGGATACCAGTTTTACCTTTGGAATAAAGATGAGGGATATAAAAATATGGGGGACTGGATTGAAACAGCGGCAAAAGAGGCAGGTAAGTAAAAACCTATAGCAAACGGCGCTAAGCAAAGGCCCAATCCTCTCCGGTTTGGGCGTTGGCGACCCGAGTATTACCCCTCATTTTCCTGACTCATTTTTGTCCAGAACCTTCGCAGGTGGCACTTCGAAACTCAAAAGTGCCCCAAAACTGTTTAGCTCAAGGTTCCTGACCACTTACTCATGTCAGTTCTTGACCTACATATACTAATAACAAATTATTAGCCTAGTTGATCATTTGTGATTATACAGACATGTTTTGCAATTTATGAGTGGAAGGAAGAATAAGACTCATAAAACAGTATGTTGCTGCTATGGCGTCTGTATTTTCTGAAAATACTATAAAGCCAATGTTTGCTGAAAAGAAACTGTTAGCGGATGTTCTGTTTACCTCACTTACTAGTACAAAGAACAGTTAAGTTTATTTAGAATGACTTAAGCTGTAATTTTAGTAAGGTTTTCAATATGAGCTTTCCCTCAGATATCAAAATGGCGATGCGAGATTGTATCCTCAAAATTTTTTGGCCTAAAAAGGACATATTAAGTTTTTTTAGTAATTGTGGTTGTTCCAAACAAGATATGACAGTCATCGGGAATCTCGCTGACGTACATCGTCACGAAATCATCGATAACATGTTTGATCACCTATCTAATAAAAGCGACCAAGGGTTAGGTGTTTTCAGGTCAATGCTGCAAGCTCTGACTAATTGGTCTCAATTTGACCCCTATTACTTTGATAAGCTGCGCAAGCTCAATAGAACTGATGCTGAGGGTTCTATTAGCCACTTAAAACAGCTGCAAGAGATTCGAGATCATAAGATAAAGGCCGAGCGCAAAGCCCGTGAAGAACGAGCGGAGGCAAATCAAAAACCGACACAAACATTGAATGCACTGAAAGAGCGTTACCTGGCTTTAATGTCGGGAGTGGAGTCATTACAGCGTAGAGGTTATGAGTTAGAACAGATTCTGTTAGAGCTTGCAAAGCTATCTAAATGCGAAACAACTGAGCCTTTCAGAGTGAGGGGGGAGCAGATAGATGGTGCTATCAAATTTGATGGTGAGCACTACATTGTTGAAGCAAAATGGCAAGAACAATCAGCGTCTAATGAACCGATCTATCAATTAGTGGGAAAAGTAGAAGGTAAGCTTTACGGCCGAGGAATTTTCGTATCGATTAATGGATTCAGTACAAATGTTTTAAGCTCTTTAGTGCATGGAAAGGCAATAAAAACAATACTCGTTGATGGACAAGATCTGATGATGGTTTTAGAAGGATATCAAACATTTTCTGATATGTTAGACAAGAAAGTGAAGTCGGCTCAAACGAAAGGCGACATATACGTTAACGCTATTGATGGGCGTTCTAAAATCAGATAACAAACGTCCAAGGATTCAACATACTTTTGCTCATCTGACAGACTTTATTGTCATTTCCATCGTGTTTCGGGTAGCAGTGCACTTTAAAAATGATCAAACTTGAGCTTTTCTGTAGGATACGAATCGCTTGAAAAGGCACGTTTCCGATCAAATTTTATTGTCCTCCGACACCAAAGCAGTCAGATCGTGTATGAGTTAAGTCACTACACATTAAAGCTTTCCATACTTTTCTTTATATTCTAGTAGTAACTCAGATGCATTCTCGTACCTGACTCTCATATCATCATACATGCTGTACAAAGCATTAATGTGTGATAGTAAGACCGCTACGTCATCATCTTTAGCCGACTTACTCAACTGTGATATAGCATTCTGCTGCTTCTTAATCTGCTCTGTCAGCTTCTTATTCTTATCGGATAAATCTCTATTATCCCATTGTTCTTTTTGAACTTGCCTTGCAGTGTCTATTTTTGCCAATAGTTTAGGATAGTTATTGGCGATGTTAGAGCGTTGGCAGCCTAGATATCTCGCGATGGCATTAGCATTGACTTTTCTATCTTCACTGATAAAGAGAGCTAAAACCTGCTCAATTTTTTCCTCTGATACTTTACCCATTATAAACCTCTTTTGTTCCATTACCTTCTATATCAGATATAGCCTTATCAGCTGATGCTAGCGTCCTTTTCAAGACACTTAATAAGGCTTGGTATCTATCAGCTAAGCCAGCATCCATGATTCGACTAATGCCTCGCTCGGCGCTGTTTTGGGTTGCTGTCCAAAATGGTAAGTGCCTTCTAGTCGCAAAATATGTATGGCAATGAATACAGCTATCAGGAACGGCCACATTATGCATTTTACAGCTAGAACCTGCTGCACAATAACCATGAGGTAAACCAAGGATTCCATCACTGTTTTTTGTCGCTAAGGAAATTAACTCTTGGATACTCTCTATATGTTCCTGATGGTCTGTCGAGAATATAATTTCTGATTGACCTTTATTTAGTTTATTGATGATATTTTTCAGTCGCTTTCCGCCGCCACCACCTATTTCACCTTTCATAGCGCTTTCAACAATATCTGTAATTGCTTCCTCTGTTAAAAGAGCATCAAATCCCTCGATAAGATTTCTTAAATCGTCAATCGCTTCAAAACCACGTTGAGCATAAACAAATGTGACCATCTCTCTCATATGCTTAAATTGTTGGGATATATGATGAATATCACCTAACTTATTGGCAATAATGAACCACGCAAAACTATGCCTTAGCATATGAGGCGTAACTCTGAAAATATCTCCTACTTTATATTTAACTCCTCTCATACCAGAGTTTGCACTTACTGATTTATAGTTACATTTGTATTTTTTTAAAAAATCAATATCAGACTCTGTTACTTCAACTTCAATTAAATCTAACGATACCGCAGTCGTACCTTGCCCAGAAGTATCTGTTTTTATTGGGTTGATTGGTTTAGGAAACCAGAGGCTTCCTGTTTGTGATGCGTAGTTAAATGCGAAGAGGTAATTACTTTTAAGAGCTTCTTTAAATAGCTCCGCGTTCGTTTTAGTAATTTTTGAAGGGTAGTATTCTAGAATTAGCTTAATTCTATCATAATAGACGTCATTAACGTCACTTAATAACCTCATAGCGTCATACACTTGTTTACAGGACACCCAATCAAGAACAACATCCTCATTGGTATATTTCCTCAACGTTGACTCAATGAAATATTTCATCTTCCCGTTTTCTATTTTACGCTTATGAGAGTTATTTCTTGTTGCCTTGCCTTCCGATACCCTAAATCCTGTAAGAGCTAACATCATAGTAAAGGTATAAGGGGTTATTCGTTTTATATTGTTTCTTAAGGTTCTGTATTCAATAATTTCATCATTACTGAGCTCTCTCTTCAAAAGATAATAAATAGAATGTGTTGTATCTGATTTTCTTAATGCGTAATCTTCCAAATTGACATTAACTTTTTTCCCTAGGGTGATAAATCGTTTTATGTCCTTTTTATTTTCAAATAACTCACTACATTCGGAAATTATTTTTTTCAGAATCATCGGTGGAACTAATGGGTGCTTCAGTCGGTTTATAGTATCAGCTTCATTTCGTTTGTCCTTAGTGTTATTTTTTATAATTTCCTTTACAAATGGTTTGTTAATAAAGTTAAGATCTAACAACACGGTCAAGGAGTCCTTGACTACACCAACTGTTGACTGACCATGCTTCTGCCTATAGTTAATATAAGATGAAACAATATCATTAAATTTCAACTTTGGTAATTCACCTAATTCATGAAATGATTCATAACCTCTGGAGTTAAGATACTTTGATAACCTTATCAGTTCTTTTATTATCCTTGAAGATGTACTGAATCTTTTTGTGGCACCTCCTAGTTTAGTACCACGCTTAGTCATTAATATAAGGATCAATTTCACTTCAAATTCGAATATAGGAAGCGTATCTATTACGAGTCTTTTTTCAGTTCTATTTGGTCTAAACTTATTGCCTTTAAAATTGTAAGTTTCGGCGTTCAACTGTGAATCATAGACAATAAAATCAGGTATTTCATTAATTTCCTTCAATGTTAGCCTGTTAATTTTGTAGCTTCCATCTTGCTCTTGAGACACTAGCTTATCAAACACTTCATCCAATTTATTCATGGCTATAACCTACAATATCAGATAATGGAAATGCAAACTCCCAATCAGGGTGTAGCCCATTTTTCTCAATTAGAGATCTCGCTTTATTAACAATATCTGGCTTAGATTCTTCTATGAAAGATATAATTTCATCAACTCTCTTTGACAGTATATCAACGAACTCCCTCTGATTTTCAGGGTCTTCATTGTTGACTATAGCTCGCTCCATTGATGATATGACATATTCTTTATATGACAATAATTTCCACATATGGTCTGCGTCTTTTACTACTTTAAAATACTTACACCAAATACAGGCAAGAAAATCGCCACAATACTTATTGTATTTGTCAACAAGTTTAGAATTTAATTTATTATATCGTTTCACTTCGTCGCTATCGGGTTCTGATGAACAAACCCCTGCTGGCGTTTCTTGAGCATTACCAAGTTCATTAATATCATCAATAGCATTTAACTCGTGGCTTATTTCTTTCCCTGATAAGTAGTTAGCCATTATATCGATCCCCCTTGAAAGTGTTTCCTCACCCTCAGATTTTGATATAACTTTGTAGCTTTTAAGGAAAGTTTGAAAGTTATGAGCCGCCAAACTCTCATACTCTCTCACACTCTTGGCTATATTTTTATAAATAAAATTGACACCACCTCTCCTAACTTTTCTTGGGTTATAATGTATCTCGCACCCCAAGTTTGATATTAATTTAGGTAGCCTTCTTAGATTACCAGCCTCTATCCTTCTTGCACCATTTACTTCACACGGCTCTATAAATAAATAATTTTCAAGATGGGATTTTTCTCTTAATTCAGAAGTTAGGTTATCTCTGACAAATAGAATATCTCTCACAACCGACCTTAAGTCGCGATCTGTAACTGAATTGCCATCGAAATAATATTGACTTGGCTTATACGATCGTCTATTTTTAATTAAAACCAAGTCATAGTTTTCTTGATTAGTTATAGGGTTAACTCTTTTGGTTAATCTGTCTAGTGATAAGTCCAATAATGGCTGTTGATTCCAACCTGTCTTAATTTGTATCTTTGCATAATAGAAATATATTTTATTACGTAAAGATGTATTCTTACACCTTAGTGCTTTCTCTATATAAAAAGCCAACTCTCTAACTTCTTCCACTGTATAGTGTTTATCGCCATTACCAGAAAGCTTCTTAATTTTCTCATCTTTGGCGGTTGATATAACATACACATCAGGAATCTCTCCAGCAAACTCGCCAATAATACTCCTAAATGATGTTCTATATTGCATAATTGTTTTAGAATTTTCGCTCTTATTTTTTACAAGGGATTGAAATATCTCTAAGCAAGTAACACCTATATTGTATCTTCTATCAACAAAGGCTAATAATCCATTATCTTTAATTGCCTCTAATTGTTTACTAGATAACCTTGGCAAGACTTTTTTCAAACCAGCTATAAAATTCTGAATCTTTGAGTAATAGGTTGTTTCAGATATATCAACCTGGTCTAGATTTCGCATATATTCTTCATGTTTTACCTTGAAATCATGAAAGGCCTTTTCTGATAAATTCCCTAAGACATCTAGACTCATAGACTTCATTTCATCATTTCTTGATATTCCGCTAAAATATATCGTATATGGAGAATCTTTTATAACAAAGACTTCTTTATTGAAATATTGATTTAGTATTGATAGTCCAAGGCGATAGAGTGACTTTGTTCCAATTACGCTTGCGCGGTCATTGACCCTATCATTGATATCTTCTTTATCTAAATAATTAAGACCTAATCTGCATAACTCATTAAACTCATTATCAGATAGTATTTCTTTTAGCAGTGGAAGGCCGATAGAATCAAAGTCTGAAAAGTAATGCATGGCAGTGATTCTACTTACCCCCTTAAATTCATGACTAGCAGCTATATCAGCTAATTCATTGAATATTAACTTTGAGTGCTTGTAGGTGTTCTTTAAAAACACCTCCCCTCCATATAACTTCATTGGCACTCTATAATTTGGATAATCAATACCTAGCGGAGCCAAGACTTCAATCATAGACTTATGGTTAAAATGAACTACATCCCTCTTTAAATCTTCTGACAATTCTATGTTTTCATTGAATATCGCCAGATTTATATCAGTGAATGTTTCTTTATACTTATCAGTGCTTTTTATGTACTCTATTGCTTCTAATACACCAGCTATACCCAACCTGACAGTGCCTTCTTTAGCATCATTACTTAGTTTCTTAACTTTCCAATCAGCAATTGCATCAAAAAACTCAATCGACACATTGTAAGCACTGTATAGAATAGGGGTATCAATCCCTTCATGTTTAGTTGTTGTAATTAAATCAGCCTGCTTATAAACACCATTAGAGTAATTTATTAAATTAGTTAGTTGTTTTATTAGTAGCGAAGCTGATTTTTCGTCACTTGCATTGTATATGGTATACTCAAGTTCGATCCAATCCACCTTATTGATTATAAATGGAAGCAAACCTTTTTCTTTTAAATTATTGATTTGCTGATTATTCAAAAGGGGCAAGATGTCAAAAAAACCTTTAATAGAGCCAGCAAGCGTTCCTGATAATCCACCATATTTGTAAACAGAGGAAGTTAAGTTTCTTAGATCTTGAAAAAGCTTTGTACCCAAAAGTCCATGATTAAAAATGAGATCACTGTGTAGTTGAAGTCGGTACTCATTACCTACCAGTGTATCTGTAGTCACTATTTTAGATGTTACATAAATACCATGAGAGTAATTTATTGTATTTGCTAAAGCCTTTCTTAATCCTACTGCTTTTTTGGGGTTAGATGCATGAGCAGCATGAATAAGATATTCTAACTCAACCCATGCCTCTGTTTCTTCTAACAAGAAGCTTACGCCAGAACCTCTCAACATCTGAAGGTTTTCATCGGGTAAACATTCCAAGAGTTCAAAGAAATAATTTATTGTTTGGATCTTTGTGTGCCTTGATACTCCCGCAGGTAGAGGGGTTATGATTATGCTATCTAATTGCTTCAGTAGCCTAGAGTCTTGCAAATGATGCCTTTCAATGATGGATTCATTCTTCTCGTGAAACTTTTTGACCATGTTTGCTTCATTTATTGTCATCCCTGCTCCTCACTTCCTAGCTCTCTTACTGAAGCTTCCACTTCTTTACTTAGCTCCTGTTTTTCCCGAGTTAAACGTTCTTCAACATCCTTGTAAATTTCACTAACCCACAGGTCTAACTTCTCATCATATGTAATGCCTCTAGCCACATTAACGTAATGCTGTAATGTAGTGTCCCAGCTATTGTGACCTAGCAGCTCCATAACCTTCCATTTGATGAAACCTAATGGCATCCCCATAGCGAACATAGCTTTAATTAGCCTTGTAGCATATGTGGCTCTAGAGCCATGAAAGTGCGGCTCATCAAGGATTAGGTTGCCTTTTTTTCTGAGTTCTGGTCTCGATTTGGAAACAATATTAATAACTGAGCGCTCAGAGATTCTGGCCCCATGTTGGTTTATAAACAATGGCTTACCGTGTGTTTTTTCGTAAGCTAATACATCGGAGTGCTCTGGAAGGCTTTCTAAGTAGGATTTGTACTTAGGCATATGCCTGAGTCGTTTAGCAGAATTCTTGTAGGCAAAAAGGCGTGACATCAGTTTCTTGGGGACTAATACGGTTCTTCGCTTGTCATTTTTGCCAATTATCTCAACATCGAATACTGATTTATCAGAGAGTTCAGGATCGTCTATTTGTTCAGCAGGTAAGCGTGTTATTTCTTTAGCTCTGAGACCCACTTGAAAACCTAAATCAGCCCACAGGCGTCTTGTCTCAAACTGCATGTATTGAGTTCCGAAAAAAGCCGTGATTTCAGCTAGTGACCAAGGCTGATTGTCTCGTTTTACCCTATCCGATTTGTGTTTCTTCGGCACTCTTAGGTCAGTTGTTTGTACTTGGAGTGGTTTCTTATATGCAGAAATAACAGCATCAGGAGCAAAGAGAAAATCCAACTCATCATCGTCTTTATCCTTGCTCTTGGATACTGAAACGTACTTGTAATCAAAAGGGATCTTGTCAATTCGACCAGTCTTATACATCCATTCGTAAAACTGTTTAACGTGCAAGAGTAAAAGGTTCCCAGTGCTGAACTCTATCTCTCTAGATTTCACTCTATCAATAACATGGCTTTTAAATCGGTATGGCGGCAGCCATAGTTTCTGGTCAGCAGAGAAAGTGTTTAGCAGTCCATCGTAAATATATAAGTTCTGTTCTTCACAGAAGGTAAGGTATGCTTTGAGTGAAGTTGCTATCTTATCAAGTGTGATCACCTGAACTGTCTCACCATCGTTATCTCTATTCTTGTCCTCTATATCCTTATAATTAACACGACCTGTGTATTTCTGCTGTAAGAACAAGTTAGCATCAAGACATTCACTCATCATAGAAGTGCTATGCAAGATGGGAAACTTAAGTACAACTTCTGGTGCCTGATATTTGATAACTCTTAAATGTTCGCCATTCAGTGCTTCTGTCTCTCCATTGAAAGAACCTAATGCACCTACTTCTAATTCGATCGCCTTCTTAAGAATCATATGGATGACCACAGTTAAGTAACATTAAATAAAAAGTAACATTTTATCCGTTATATTCTAGGTGACACTTCCATAAATGCGATCGAGGTGACGGTGATGCGCGCTTACCTTGCTGTTGACCAATGATGTCTTGTAAATCGCGCGATAAACCGGTGCGACCTTGCTCTAACTCGGTTTGATGTAAGCTCAGTTTCTGCTGTCCACACAGATCGGCGCACACTTCTAGCAAGCTTTGCGCAGAATGATGCACCTCACTTCCGACTAATGCCGCTTGGTCACCATTCGCATGCGGCACCACCAAACTGCGTCCTTGGTTTTGCACCGTTAAAGCTGCCGGTAACACACCTTTGACCGAGCGCAGCGCGCCTGACAGTGCAAGCTCACCGACAAATTCTTTGTTTTTAAACGCCTCGAGTGGAATTTGCTGTGAAGCGGCTAAAATTCCCAGTGCGATGGGTAAATCAAACCGCCCCCCCTCTTTGGGCAGATCCGCAGGGGCTAAGTTGACCGTGATCCGTTTTGCGGGAAACTCAAAACGAGAGTTGATGATCGCACTGCGCACTCGATCGCGCGATTCTTTGACTGTGGTTTCGGGTAAACCAACCAGCGCAAAGCCCGGCATACCGTTACTGATGTGAACTTCCACCGTAACCAACGGCGCTTCTACCCCTACTGACGCTCGGCTATAAACTACCGCTAATCCCATATCCCTTCCTATTTACTCAACCGATTTAATCGCTTATTTTTATAGCGCCATTGTTATATAGCGTGGCGAGTTGCTGATATAATGTGAAAAAAGAATGAGTTTTTGCTTGTCAATTAACGGAAATATGTGATACCACTAGTGATGTAAATTTAGACGTATCATATTACGCAAACACAACAGTAAAGAATTAATAATGAATCTGAACGCCCGCTTACATGCACTGATTGCCCTGATTATCGTGGTCATTATCGGATCGCGCGGGGTCTAGTGGGCGAAAGAAAGCCAAGAATTAGATAAACCCCCGCACTGAAAAGTCCGGGGGTTTTTTTACAATCAATTTGAATGATTTTTATGCAGCGCAGATAACAACTTAATTATAACGACTACTCGATTCACCGGAACTCGAACGGGTAGTAACAGGAAGAATGGGAGCGCACATGAAGTGCAAATATCATAAGGAAGGCTACTCACGTAGCGCAGGAGGCGGACAATGACAGGTGCACAGTTAGTCGTTGCCGCACTAAAGCAACAAGGCATCAAAACGGTATTTGGTTACCCAGGCGGGGCAATCATGCCCATCTACGACGCACTCTATGATGGCGGCGTTGAACACATCTTATGTCGTCATGAACAAGGCGCCGCCATGGCTGCAATTGGTATGGCACGCTCAACCCAAGAAGTCGCGGTATGTATGGCAACATCCGGACCGGGTGCTACCAACCTAGTGACAGGTCTGGCGGATGCGTTTATGGATTCCATACCACTTGTTGCCATCACAGGTCAGGTTGCCAGTTCACACATCGGCACCGACGCGTTCCAAGAGATGGATGTGATCGGCATGTCACTCTCTTGTACCAAGCACAGCTACTTAGTCACCGATATTAACGACCTTGCGCCCACCCTAGCGGAAGCCTTTGAAGTGGCGAAAACTGGTCGCCCAGGACCTGTGATTGTCGATATCGCTAAAGATGTCCAGCTTGCCCAAACCCCCGTTACCGATTTACCCCCCTTTACACCACCAGCCATGCCGGTAGCCAGTGCCGAAGCGATAGCCAAAGCGCAACAACTACTCGCGCAAAGCTCACGCCCAGTTTTGTATGTAGGTGGCGGTGTACAACTTGGCAATGCGACCCAATCCGTACGCGAGTTTCTACGTCTTAACCCAATGCCAGCTGTCAGCACCTTAAAAGGTTTGGGTACTATCGAGCGCCATGACCCACACTATCTTGGCATGCTCGGCATGCATGGCACTAAAGCTGCCAACTTAGTGGTGCAAGAGTGTGACTTGTTGATTGCGGTTGGCGCGCGCTTTGATGACCGCGTGACGGGTAAGCTCGATACCTTCGCTCCGACAGCAAAAATTATCCACATTGATATTGATGCCGCAGAAATCCATAAACTGCGTCATGCTCATGCGCCGCTGCGCGGTGAAATCAACACTGTCCTACCGCAACTTGAACTGACTCAAGATATTACGCCGTGGGTCAAACACAGCGAAAGCTTGCGCAGCGGCTTTAAATGGCGCTATGACCACCCGGGTGAGCTGATTTTCGCTCCCGGTTTGCTTAAGCAATTGTCTGATTTGATGCCTGACAGCTCGATCGTGTCTACCGATGTTGGTCAACACCAAATGTGGGCAGCGCAGCACATCCAACCGCGTGAACCACAAAACTTCATCACATCAGCAGGTCTTGGCACTATGGGGTTTGGTTTGCCTGCAGCGATGGGCGCTGCCGTAGCTCGTCCTGATGACCAATCAATTCTCATCACTGGTGATGGTTCATTTATGATGAACATCCAAGAGCTTGGCACGCTTAAGCGCCGCCAAATCCCAGTCAAAATCGTGCTACTGAATAACCAACGCTTAGGCATGGTGCGCCAATGGCAGTCGCTGTTTTTTGATGGTCGCCACAGTGAAACCATTCTCGATGATAACCCTGATTTTATTACGCTAGCGAAAGCGTTTGATATTCCGGGTAAAACCATCACTAAGAAAGAAGAAGTTGAACCGGCTCTAAAAGAGATGCTAGCAAGCAAAACTTCTTACTTACTTCATGTCTTAATTGATGAAGAAGAGAACGTATGGCCACTCGTTCCACCGGGTGCGTCAAACAGTGACATGCTGGAGAACACCTAACATGGAAAGATATTTACTCGACATTAAAGCGGACGATAAGCCAGTTTTGCTAGAGCGTGTTCTACGTGTGATCCGCCATCGTGGTTTTATCATCAAACAAGTCGCCGCCACGCAAAATCATGAGAGTCACGTGGCGAGCGTAGAAATCATTGTAGATAGCGATCGTCCTATCTCATTTATCACTAATCAAATTGAAAAACTCTGGGATGTTCGCACTGTTGACGTCACACAAATCGCCCGTGATGAACTACCAAATAACAACCTCCAACAAAAAATCTGTGCATAAGGAAGGCAAGCAATGGCTACAAGAACAGCAGACTATATTTGGTTCAACGGTGAAATGGTTCCTTGGGCGGAGGCGAACGTTCACGTCCTCACTCATGCCATGCATTATGGTACGTCTGTATTTGAAGGGGTGCGCTGTTACAACACACCAAAAGGACCGATCGTCTTCCGTCATCGTGAGCACGCACAACGTCTAAAAGATTCAGCAAAAATTTATCGCTTCCCGATCCCATACTCAGTTGAGCAGATCATGGAAGCCACGCGTGAAACATTGCGTCAGAACAAACTCGATAACGCCTACATTCGTCCACTTGCCTTTGTTGGCAACGTTGGTCTTGGCGTCTGCCCACCAGCGGGTACTGAGATGGAACTGATCATTGCCGCATTCCCATGGGGTTCTTACCTTGGCGAAGAAGCGCTAGAAAATGGCGTCGCCGCAATGATTTCTAGCTGGAATCGCTCAGCACCAAACACGATTCCTACCGCCGCTAAAGCGGGTGGTAACTACCTATCATCACTATTAGTTGGCGGCGAAGCGCGTCGTCACGGTTATGCCGAAGGCATTGCCCTAAGCGTCGATGGTTACCTTTCTGAAGGTGCGGGTGAGAACATCTTTGTGGTTAAAGATGGCGTACTGTCTACTCCACCAGCCACCAGCGCAATTCTGCCGGGCATCACTCGTGATTCGATCATGACTCTGGCGCGCGATATGGGTTATGAAGTGCGCGAAGCGAACATTGCTCGTGAAGCACTCTACCTTGCCGACGAAATCTTTATGACAGGTACGGCAGCAGAAGTGGTACCGGTAAGTTCTGTTGACCAAATTGAGATTGGCACGGGCAAACGCGGTCCAATCACCAAACAAATTCAAGAAGCATACTTTGGTCTGTTTAACGGCACCACCGAAGATAAGTGGGGATGGCTTGATTACATCTACCCACAAGATGCAGCCAAGTAGTAGAGGACAAGGATATGCCTAAATACCGTTCAGCCACCACCACCCACGGACGCAACATGGCTGGCGCACGTGCGCTTTGGCGCGCAACGGGAGTAAAAGACGAAGATTTCGGTAAACCAATCATCGCCGTAGTGAACTCATTTACCCAATTTGTACCAGGTCACGTACATCTAAAAGACCTTGGTCAGCTGGTGGCAGCAGAAATCGAACAAGCCGGCGGGATTGCCAAAGAATTTAATACCATTGCGGTTGATGATGGTATCGCCATGGGTCACGGCGGCATGCTGTATTCACTGCCATCGCGCGAACTGATCGCCGATTCGGTTGAATACATGGTTAACGCGCACTGTGCCGATGCCATGGTGTGCATCTCCAACTGTGACAAAATCACACCGGGAATGCTAATGGCGTCAATGCGCCTGAATATTCCAGTGATCTTTGTTTCTGGTGGTCCTATGGAAGCGGGTAAAACCAAGCTTTCTGATCAAATCATCAAACTCGATCTGGTTGATGCGATGATCCAAGGTGCCGATCCAAACGTCTCTGATGAGCAAAGCGAACAAATTGAGCGCTCAGCTTGCCCAACCTGTGGTTCATGTTCTGGTATGTTTACGGCCAACTCGATGAACTGTTTAACGGAAGCGCTAGGTCTGTCACAACCAGGCAATGGCTCACTGCTTGCGACCCACGCCGATCGTAAAGAGCTGTTTATCAATGCTGGTAAACGCATTGTTGAACTAACCAAGCGCTACTACGAGCAAGATGATGCAAGTGCACTGCCACGCAATATCGCGACAAAAGATGCGTTTGAAAACGCGATGGCGCTAGATATTGCTATGGGCGGCTCAACCAACACGGTTCTACACTTGCTTGCTGCCGCGCAAGAAGGTGAAGTGGACTTCGACATGACCGATATCGACCGTATGTCACGTCTTGTGCCACACTTGTGCAAAGTGGCACCATCGACACAGAAATACCATATGGAAGATGTTCACCGCGCTGGTGGTGTGGTCGGTATCTTAGGCGAACTCGATCGCGCAGGTCTACTGCACAACCAATCAAAAACCGTACTTGGGCTAACTTGGGAAGAGCAGTTAGCACAATACGACATCATGCTAACGGACTCCGCCGAAGTAAAAAGCTTCTACCGCGCAGGTCCGGCCGGCATTCGCACCACTCAAGCTTTCTCGCAAGATTGCCGTTGGGATACGTTGGACGATGATCGCGCAGAAGGCTGTATTCGCACCAAAGAAAATGCCTTTAGCCAAGATGGCGGTCTTGCGGTACTCAAAGGCAATATTGCACTAGATGGCTGTATCGTTAAAACGGCTGGCGTGGATGAAAGCATTCTAAAATTCACCGGTCCTGCTGTGGTATTTGAAAGCCAAGAGGATGCAGTCGATGGCATCTTAGGTGGCAAAGTCAAAGCCGGTGATGTAGTGGTGATTCGCTACGAAGGACCGAAAGGCGGTCCTGGCATGCAAGAGATGCTCTACCCAACCACTTACCTTAAGTCGATGGGACTGGGTAAAGAGTGTGCGCTATTAACTGACGGTCGCTTCTCTGGCGGTACCTCGGGGCTATCTATCGGTCACGCTTCGCCAGAAGCGGCAAATGGTGGTGCCATTGGTTTGGTTCGCCAAGGCGATATCATTGCGATTGATATCCCGAACCGAACAATCTCACTAGAGATCGATGAACAAGAACTTGCTGAACGTCGCCAAGAGCAAGACAAGCTAGGCTGGAAACCCGTTTCCCGTGAACGCGAAGTCTCGTTTGCGCTTAAAGCGTACGCCAGCATGGCAACCAGCGCAGACAAAGGTGCGGTGCGCGATAAGAGTAAACTTGAGGGGTAAAACCATGAGTGACTCCGTTGGCGAACATAAACAATCTGGCGCAGATTATCTGCGCCAAGTGCTGCGCGCTCCGGTTTACGAGGTAGCAATCGTCACGCCGCTACAAGCGATGCCAAGACTGTCTGCTCGTATCGGTAACCAAGTGCAACTCAAGCGAGAGGACCGCCAACCGGTCCACTCTTTTAAACTGCGCGGCGCTTACAATATGGTTTCCAGTCTTAGCGATGGGCAAAAAGCGGCAGGGGTCATTGCGGCCTCAGCCGGTAACCACGCACAAGGCATGGCGCTATCTGGCACTAAGCTTGGCATTAAAACCACCATTGTGATGCCGAAAACCACCCCCGATATCAAAGTC
The DNA here is from genome assembly GCF_003350325.1 of Vibrio rhodolitus. Classification (GTDB taxonomy): domain Bacteria; phylum Pseudomonadota; class Gammaproteobacteria; order Enterobacterales; family Vibrionaceae; genus Vibrio; species Vibrio rhodolitus. The sequence goes on from NZ_QLYZ01000020.1 coordinate 44,919, forward strand.
GAAGCGGTGCGCGGTTTTGGTGGCAATGTGGTGCTGCACGGCAATAACTTTGATGAAGCCAAAGCCGAAGCAGAGCGTTTAGCCCAAGAGTGCGGTTACACCTTTGTCCCGCCATTTGATCACCCGTTAGTGATTGCTGGGCAAGGTACGATTGGCATGGAAATGCTGCAGCAAAATGGTCACCTAGATTACATCTTCGTTCCAGTCGGCGGCGGTGGTTTAGCGGCAGGTGTTGCGGTACTGGTTAAACAATTGATGCCAGAAATCAAAGTCATTGCGGTTGAGCCGGAAGATTCTGCGTGCCTGAAAGCCGCGCTTGATGCCGGTGAACCTGTGGTAATTGACCAAGTCAGCATGTTTGCCGATGGTGTCGCCGTTAAGCGTATTGGTGAAGAGACCTTCCGTCTGTGTGACAAGTACCTTGATGGACACATCACCGTCTCAAGTGATGAGATCTGCTCAGCGGTCAAAGATATCTTTGAAGATACCCGAGCGATTGCCGAGCCTTCTGGGGCGCTTGCGCTGGCAGGGTTGAAAAAGTTTGCCGAGCAAAACCAACTGCGTGGCAAGCAACTGGGTACGGTGTTATCTGGTGCCAATACCAACTTCCATGGATTGCGTTACGTCTCTGAACGCTGCGAGCTGGGTGAAAAACGCGAAGGTCTCTTAGCGGTGACTATCCCCGAGCGTCAAGGTGCTTTCTTTGAGTTCTGCAATCTGATTGGTGGTCGTGCGGTAACTGAGTTTAACTACCGCTATAACGATGACGCCCTTGCTAATATCTTTGTCGGTGTGCGTCTTAATGGTGGACAAGAAGAGCTTGAGCACATCATTCAAGATCTGCGCAGTGGCGGCTACCCAGTGGTCGATCTCTCTGATGATGAAATGGCAAAACTGCACGTGCGCTACATGATTGGTGGTAAACCATCTAAGCCGCTGCAAGAGCGTTTATACAGTTTTGAGTTCCCGGAATACCCAGGTGCACTGCTGAAGTTCTTAAGCACGCTAGGTACGCATTGGAATATCAGCCTGTTCAATTACCGCAACCACGGCGCTGACTATGGTCGCGTACTGTGTGGTTTTGAACTGGCAGACAGCGATTTAACCCGTTTTTCTGCCCATCTAAGAGAACTCGGCTATCAATGCAAAGATGAAACCGATAACCCGTCTTATCAATTCTTCTTATCTTCACCGCGTTAACCTCGATATCTATTGAGCAAGCTCTTAGTTTTGACCTAAAGCCAGTCGTAAGACTGGCTTTGTTCTATGGTTAAAATACTGATTCTTTGGAATTAATGCATTTAATACATAATATTAATGCTAAAGTTTCATTTTTGTCATAGCCATAACCCGACTACACTGTGTGGGTAGAATTTAGAACAGTTTATTTGCTGCACTATTCATTTGCTGCATTATGCGGAGATCCCTATGTTTAACGCTCTAATCCTAAATCAAGAAGACAAACGCACTATCGCTTCAATCGAGCAGATCGACGAAGCACAACTACCGGAAGGTAACGTTCTTATCGACGTTGATTACTCATCACTAAACTACAAAGATGGTTTGGCGATCACAGGTAAAGGCAAAATCATCCGTAACTTCCCTATGGTTCCAGGTATCGACCTAGCGGGTAAAGTTGTTAGCTCTGACGACGCTCGTTACCAAGCAGGTGATGAAGTGGTTCTTACAGGTTGGGGCGTGGGTGAAAACCACTGGGGCGGCATGGCGCAGCGTGCACGTCTAAACGCAGATTGGCTAGTACCACTACCAAAAGGTTTCGACGGCAAAAAAGCAATGATGGTGGGTACAGCAGGCTTTACTGCCATGCTATGTGTACAAGCACTGCTTGATGCGGGCATCAAACCAGAAGCAGGTGAAATTCTTGTCACTGGCGCAAGTGGTGGCGTAGGTTCAGTAGCAGTAACCCTACTTGCTCAACTAGGTTACAAAGTGGCAGCTGTCACTGGTCGTGTCGAGCAAAACGGCCCACTACTAGAAAAACTAGGCGCTAGCCGCATCATCGACCGCGTTGAGTTTGAAGAGCCAGCACGTCCACTTGAAAAACAAGTTTGGGCAGGTGCTGTGGATACCGTAGGTAGCAAAGTGCTAGCAAAAGTACTCGCACAAATGGATTACAACAGCGCAGTAGCGGCATGTGGTCTAGCGGGTGGTTTCGACCTACCAACCACTGTGATGCCATTTATTCTACGTAACGTGCGCCTACAAGGTGTCGACTCAGTAAGCTGCCCAACTGAAAAACGTATCGCAGCATGGGAAAAATTGGTTGAGCTACTACCTGACAGCTACTTCGAGCAAGCGTGTACTGAAGCAACGCTAGAAGAAGCGCCAAAATACGCCGAAGACATCACTAACGGTCAAGTTACTGGTCGTGTCGTGATTAAGCTATAACGCTTAGCGAGAAGAATTAAGAGCCAGCAATGCTGGCTCTTTTTGTATCGATTCAATCGCGGTTGAACGTCGAGTTGGACGTAGAAAATTAGTCTAATCCCATATCTTCAATCCGCTTGGCAATCAAACGGCTACACTCTTCACGTAACACGCCACGAATCCATTCCTGTGCCGGAGAATGCTCACAACGAGGATGCCAAATCAGCGAGTAATCAAAGGGCGTAAAATGAAATGGCAATGGTTTAACGACTAAGTCATAACGCTCAGACACCAAATAAGCTAAGTCAGCCGGAACAGTAATAATCAGCGGCATGGTATCGACAATCGCCAGCGCCGCTTCAAGGTGATAAGCCCTAAGCACCATTCGACGTTGCGGCAGATCCACCAACGCTTGCTCTATCAGCGCTTTTACCCCATCACTGACGGCAATCATTGCATGCGGGTAGCTGAGATAATCATCAAGGCTCATCTCTTTATCCGCTAGCGGATGGTGCTTAGAGAGCAAGCAAAACACACCAACGCGCCCAATCACTTCACTGCGCAGCGGCTCAACCGGTCCAATCGGACGGCAAATGGCTAAATCTGCCCCTTCGTAAGTCAACTGATCGCCTAAGCGATCATGGTGCAGTGGAATAAAGTTGAGCGACACCAATGGCGCTTCTTGATAAATTCTCGGGATGGCGAACGGTAAAATAGTCTGCATCGCGTAATCCGTGGTCGCGATGGTAAACGTCTGCTCGCAGCTGCGTGGATCAAATTCTGCCGGCGCCAGTAACTGACGCAAAGACTCGAGTGGCACGCCAAGCTGTGCATCAATTTCTAACGCCTTTTCCGTCGGGATCAGGTGTTGACCTTGTCGGGTAAAGAGCGGGTCATTGAGCAAGCTGCGCAAACGCCCCAACACACGACTCATCGCCGATTGGCTTAAATTCAGTCTCGTTGCCGCTTTGCTCACACTGCACTCTTCAATTAACACACGCAGCGCCACTAACAAATTCAAATCACGGCGATAAATCTCTTCTAATTCCACGCAAGGGTTCCAAACACGAGTAATGGAGTAAGTGTACTATATCCCTTGGCAACATTGCGCTACTCGTCCCGCATTTGCTTCAACGCCTTAAATATCGAATCGCACTTAACACTCGAATCACGAAAGGCAAATAAACCGACGTAACAAATCTTGCGGTGGGATGAATAAATAGCAGGCAAAAAAAATCCCGCCTTTCGGCGGGGAAGCCCAAGAAAACTGGGGATAGTGTCGGAATGTGTTTGGAAGATGTCTCTTTCAACATACATTGGTCGGTTTGTACTCTCTCAAAAGCTTTCCCTCTAGCGCTTGTTGACTCAAATCCCTACAATTACAGCCAAGATGTGTCGCGAGTGGTTTTGCTCTTGTTGACCTAAGCTAAAGTCCAAGAGTACTTAACAAAAGCTTCTCTGTATCAATCCAAGCAGGTCGGTCAAACTGGCTATGAATTGGTGTTGAAATGATTTTGTTACCAACTTGTTAATTAAATTAAAACAAAATGATCATTTTGCCAAGTGATTATTGAATATTTTTTCTCCACTAGTATTATCAACCGCCTCAAAAGGCAATGAAGTGATGACCATGACATTCAATCCAGAACAGGCTACGCATACGTTAGAAGCAGAAGGACTACGCTGCCCAGAGCCAGTAATGATGGTCAGGAAGACAATTCGTAACATGCAAGAAGGTGATGTACTGCTAGTGAAAGCGGATGATCCTTCGACTACTCGTGATATCCCAAGCTTTTGTCGCTTTATGGATCACCAACTGATAGGCGCGCAAACAGAAACCTTGCCCTACCAGTACCTTATTAAGAAAGGGTTAAACTAAAATGACACCCCAGCTCTGATTTAAACCAGAGCACATTGAGTGTCATTTCGCACTGAAATGAAAAACGGCAGCCTCTGGCTGCCGTTTTGTTTATTCATCATATTCGAGGGTTCGCACTTCCGCCTGTAGCTTGCGGATTTGCTGTTGCATTGAGCGCATCTCTTCATGCATCGGGATAATGTGCGCCACACGAATCCAAGCTTCGACGGTTAAACCCGCTAAAACAATCGCACCCGCTACCATAGGTAGCCACATATCCGTTAACACCATACCGAGTAGGGTTAAAGCTAACCCAAAGGTGAATAGATAGCTTTGACTCTTCGGGGACATCCCCATATAACGTGTCAGCATACTCTTGCCCTCCACCACTAATGGTTAAGATTAAATTAGCATGACAAACATGACACTTATATGTCACCGGTCACGCTATATGCCGATTTTGCTTGGGAGTTTGAACTGGCTCAAATTCTGTGACTAATTGAAAACTGGCACTATTTTAAGTAATAAACACGCCGCCCACGCCACCGTTCAAAAAAGGCTCTAACCACAAGATTAGAGCCTGATTCGAGTTAGGTAAACTTAACTGCGTGGCTTGAGATCAAGCACATGCAACAGACGCTCTGGCGTGCCTTCCCAAATCATAGGACGACCTTTGGGATTGTCTTTAGTCCACCAGCCCGTAAAGCGCTTAGTGTTGTATTGGTAGAAGTTCGGACCTGACAGTACAGGCACCGTCACTTGGTTCTCTGCAATCAAAGCTTGAATTGAGTGCGCAATCTTACGCTGCTCTTGGCTATCTGCGGTTTTGTAGAAGCTATCCAACAACTTATCTAGATCCGCATTTTTCCAATGGTGCATCGCAAAGCGTGGCATGCCTTCTGACGACTGCAGACGTGAGTGATAACCGCTATCCCAGTAGGTATGTGGCGTTGGACCATGGAAATAGTTGGTGTAAGCAATATCGTAATCAGCGTTGATCATGCCTTTGTTGTAAATCGAGAAATCTGGCGTACGTGCTTTGGCATGAATGCCCACTTCCGCTAACTGCTCAACTGCCAACATCACGGTATTGTTAAAGTCTGTCCAACCTTGTGGTGATTGGATCGATAACTCAAACTCTGCCCCCGATGGTGACTCAACAAAGCCATCGCCATTGGTATCTTTGTAACCTGCTTGTGCCAAAAGCGCTTTAGCTTTTTCTGGCGAGTAGGTCATAAATGGCTTGTACTTATTGTGCACCGTTTCATCTGACCAAGTTTCAAACGCATAGCCTAAGCCAGACGCAAAATCGTTCAACACCGCATTACCATAGTTGGCAATATCAATCAGCGTTTGACGATCCAGTGCCATGGAGAAAGCACGGCGGAACTCAATATCGCTCAACACTTCCTGTTTCACGCTATCTTTCGCCGCATAGTTAAATACAAACGCTTGAGTGCCTGCTGGTGGGAACCAGTAACCATGATCCGGTGACGCTTTTAAGAAGGTCTCATCAATATCCGGGACAAATGAACCAGCCCAGTCGATACGTGAGTTAATAAGTTCACCCAGAACTTGGTCGTTGTGGTTCATTTGCGGAATACGCAAGCAATCCACGTCTAGGTTGTCATTATCCCAATAGTTCGGGTTACGACACTGCAGAAATAGTGTTGAGGTAAATTGCGGCAGTTCTGTAAACGGTCCTGTACCGATAGGATTTGGGTTGGTAAATGCAGCCGGATCTTCTACCGATTTCCATTGATGCTCAGGAACCACAGGGACTAGCGCGATTTCATAACTGATGTTGGTGTTCACTTCCAATAAGTGGAAACGCACTTGGTACTGCCCAAGCTTCTCAACCGATTTGATTTTGCTGCTGATACCACGGTCATCAATATTTGGGTTAGCGGTGACGAGATTAAAAGTAAATACCACATCATCCGCATCAAAAGTTTCACCATCTGACCACTTCACCCCTTCGCGCAAATCAAAGGTTATGCTGAGCAGGTCATTACTCATTTCGTAATTGGTCGCCAAACGGAAGTTGGGAATATTGCCTTTTAGCTCATTAAACACCACCAGCGGTTCAAAGATAAAATCACGCGCGGTGTGCAAACGAGAGACCGCATACGGGTTGAAGTTACGGATCAACGACGCATTGTGGTTAGGAATGATGGTGAGTTGCGACATATTATCGACATCTGCCGCTAGTGCAGATTGAGCAGAGAGCGTCAAAGCCGATGCAATCACTGCTGAGAGTAAAGTTGTTTTCATGACGTTACCTTATCAATAGAGACGAACACAAAATAACCAGTTACACCCACAGCAGCAACACACCTAAAACGTATTGCAAAACAGGTATTTATATTATTATTAACAGCAGAGGTAAGTTTGACCTACCAGAAACGTCGCTTTGTCACAGCGAACCGTCACAACCTCGAACTGAGTCGAAAATAATCTGCCATCTTGTTAGAAAATTACCACATACCGAAATGATCTCGTCCGATTCAACAAGAAAAGGAAAATGCGAGTCGATTAAAATTCTGCTCAACTCGCACAACCTGATCCGCTAGCGTTAAAAAAACGCAGCCGCGATGGCAAGCGCAAAGAAGAGCACCGCGCTGATCTTGCGAATCAGTGCCAAAGGAAGCTTATCCGCAGACATCTTACCCATGAGCACCACCGGCACATTAGCGACCATCATGCCGAGCGTGGTACCGACAATCACCATCATCAGTGCATCAGCATATTGCGCGCCCAAAATAGAGGTAGCGATCTGAGTTTTATCGCCAATTTCAGCGATAAAGAACGCAACAAAACTGGTCACAAAAGCGCTTTTGCCACAATAAGTTTGCTCGTCATCAAGCTTATCTGGGATCAATACCCAGCCAGCCATCAACAGAAAGCTAATCGTCACAACCCAACGCAGAATATCTGGTGAAAGGTAATCGGCAATCACAACGCCTAACCAAGCGGCTAAAGCATGATTTGCTAAGGTCGCGAAGAGAATCGCGAGGATAATTGGAATCGGTTTACGATAACGACTGGCAAGAACCAGCGACAATAGCTGGGTTTTGTCGCCGATCTCAGCGATCGCAACCGTAGTTAAAGATAGTGCTAATACACTCACAACATGCTCATTGCGAGGCGGGGATTATAGTTTTTATAACCATAGACAAACCTCACGCCCCACCCCGGTTCGTGATGATTTGTCTAAGGTCTTGCTAAACTTGCCAAGGGTGGCAAGTCTTGGACGCCATGGTGATTTTGCACCAATTATGTTGACGAACAAACTCACTCACCAGACGGTGATTTAAGTAAGCTACTCCCCAAAGACGGCGCAATTCTAACCATCCACGCGCCGATGCTCAAGTACCGTTTTGTAAGCAAAAATCACCTGTAGAAGGCAATTTTGCGCTCAAATAGCCAAATATGTCGATAATTAGGCAAACTTAGCCAGTCTGGCTATGAAATAAGCAAGATTAGCTCTACTCCCACGTACAATATCTGGGTATACTTGATTGTTATTTTATTCAACCGTCATTACTCCCAAACGTCAGTGCTGAGGTCGCAAACCTCACCCAAGATGCCATGCGAGTAATTAGAGAATCGCGCGAAACGACTTATGCAAAAATACGATATCAAAACCTTCCAGGGAATGATCCTCGCGCTGCAGGATTATTGGGCTCAAAATGGTTGCACCATTGTTCAACCGCTAGATATGGAAGTGGGTGCGGGTACCTCTCATCCAATGACCTGTCTACGAGCGCTTGGCCCAGAGCCAATGTCTACAGCTTACGTACAACCTTCTCGTCGTCCAACTGATGGTCGTTACGGTGAAAACCCTAACCGTCTACAGCACTACTACCAATTCCAAGTAGCGCTAAAACCATCACCAGACAATATCCAAGAGTTGTACCTAGGTTCTCTAGAAGTACTTGGTATTGACCCACTAGTACACGACATTCGTTTCGTGGAAGACAACTGGGAAAACCCAACACTAGGCGCATGGGGTCTAGGCTGGGAAGTATGGCTAAACGGTATGGAAGTAACTCAGTTTACTTACTTCCAACAAGTTGGCGGTCTTGAATGTAAACCCGTTACCGGTGAAATCACTTACGGTATCGAGCGTCTAGCAATGTACATCCAAGAAGTAGACTCTGTTTACGATCTCACTTGGAACATTGCGCCAGATGGCAGCAAGGTTACTTACGGTGATATCTTCCACCAAAACGAAGTTGAGCAATCAACTTACAACTTTGAACACGCTGACGTAGATTTCCTATTTGGTTTCTTTGAACAGTGTGAGAAAGAGTGTCAAAACCTACTTGCACTTGAAACGCCGCTTCCGCTTCCTGCATACGAGCGCATTCTAAAAGCAGCACACGCGTTTAACCTACTGGATGCTCGCAAAGCAATCTCAGTAACTGAACGTCAACGCTACATCCTGCGCATCCGTAACCTGACTAAGTCAGTAGCAGAAGCATACTACGCATCGCGTGAAGCACTAGGCTTCCCAATGTGTAAAAAAGAACAAGCGTAAGGGGTAGTAAGAACATGGCAAAAGAATTTCTAATCGAGCTAGGTACTGAAGAACTGCCACCAACGCAACTTCGCACTCTGGCTGAAGCATTCGCAGCAAACTTTGAAGCTGAACTGAAAGGTGCTGAGCTAACGCACGAAGGCGTAAAATGGTACGCAGCACCTCGTCGTCTCGCGCTTAAAGTGGCAGCACTGGCAGAAAACCAAGCAGACAAGATCGTTGAAAAACGTGGTCCTGCGGTATCTGCAGCATTTGATGCAGAAGGTAACGCAACCAAAGCCGCTCAAGGTTGGGCACGTGGTTGTGGTATCACCGTTGAACAAGCTGAACGCATGGTAACGGACAAAGGCGAATGGCTACTGTTCAAACAAGAAGTAAAAGGCCAACCAACTGCGGATATCGTGGTTGAACTAGCAGCAAAAGCGCTAGCAGGTCTGCCAATTGCAAAACCTATGCGTTGGGGCAACAAAACGACTCAGTTTATCCGCCCAGTAAAAACACTCACGATGCTAATGGGTAGCGACCTTATTCAAGGTGAAATCCTAGGCGTAGCTTCTGATCGCGTTATCCGTGGTCACCGCTTTATGGGTGAGCGCGAGTTCACTATCGATTCTGCAGAGCAATACCCGGCACTTCTAGAAGAGCGCGGTAAAGTGATGGCAGATTACGAAGCGCGTAAAGCTATCATTCTTGCTGACGCACAAAAAGCGGCAGCGGCAATCGGCGGTATCGCTGATCTAGAAGATGACCTAGTCGAAGAAGTGACTTCTCTGGTTGAATGGCCAGTGGTACTAACCGCTAAGTTCGAAGAAGAGTTCCTGAAAGTGCCGGCTGAAGCATTGGTTTACACCATGAAAGGCGACCAAAAGTACTTCCCAGTTTACGATGAAAACAAGAAGCTACTACCTAACTTCATCTTCGTGTCTAACATTGAATCGAAAGAGCCTCGTTACGTGATTGAAGGTAACGAGAAAGTGGTTCGTCCACGTCTTGCTGATGCTGAGTTCTTCTTCAACACTGACCGTAAGAGCAAGCTAGTCGATCGTCTGCCAATGCTAGAAAACGCGATTTTCCAACAGCAACTTGGCACCATCAAAGACAAAACCGATCGCATCACTGAACTGGCTGGCTACATTGCTGAGCAAATCGGTGCGGACGTTGAGAAATCAAAACGCGCAGGTCTGCTAGCAAAATGTGACCTAATGACATCAATGGTATTCGAATTTACCGATACTCAAGGTGTTATGGGCATGCACTACGCTCGCCATGACGGTGAAGCGGAAGAAGTAGCAGTGGCACTGAACGAGCAATACATGCCTCGTTTCGCTGGTGATGACCTACCATCAAACGGTGTATCAGCAGCGGTTGCTATGGCAGACAAGCTAGACACTATCGTCGGTATCTTCGGTATCGGTCAAGCGCCAAAAGGTTCTGACCCATTTGCACTGCGCCGCGCATCTCTAGGTGTACTGCGTATTATCGTTGAATACGGTTACAACCTAGACCTAGTAGACCTAGTAGCGAAGGCGAAGTCACTGTTCGGCGAGCGTTTAACTAACGACAACGTTGAGCAAGAAGTGATTGAGTTTATGCTTGGTCGTTTCCGTGCATGGTACCAAGATGAAGGTTTTAGCGTTGACATCATTCAAGCGGTATTGGCACGTCGTCCAACTAAACCAGCTGACTTTGACCAACGTGTTAAAGCGGTTTCTCACTTCCGTGAACTGGAAGCGGCAGAAGCACTGGCAGCGGCGAACAAACGTGTAGGTAACATCCTAGCGAAATTCGATGGCGAGCTAGCCGCAGAAATCGACCTTGCGTTACTGCAAGAAGATGCGGAAAAAGTACTGGCTGAAAACGTGGAAGTGATGACTGAAGCGCTGGAACCAGCATTTGCAACCGGTAACTACCAAGAAGCACTAAGCAAGCTAGCAGACCTTCGTGAGCCGGTTGATGCGTTCTTCGACAACGTAATGGTTATGGCAGATGATGAAGCGCTGAAGACGAACCGTCTAACGCTACTGAACAACCTACGTAACCTGTTCCTACAGATCGCAGATATCTCATTACTGCAAAAGTAATCGACTCCAAGAATTGAGAGCCGATCGCTAAGATAGCAAAAGGGAAGCCAATGGCTTCCCTTTTTTATTGCTTACGACCACCAGCCAATCCGCATTCATTTCCTCTCCCGTATTTCATGCTTATTAAGCTTGGTTTGATTAAATAGTTTCTAACTAGACTATCTATAAGCAGAGAAAAGCACTTTTCTCTTATCTTGTGCAAATTTGTGCTTTGCGTCTCAAAGCCATTGCGGTATGTTCAAGGATTACTCGATTCGTCAGCAATGTACTGACGCCATACACATGAAAGCAAACACAATGTACTAGGTCTAACAAAGCATGCAATTCTCAAAATTTGGTGAAAAATTTAATCAGTATTCCGGTATCACGCAGTTAATGGACGATTTGAATGATGGTCTGCGCACACCAGGCGCCATCATGCTCGGAGGGGGCAACCCAGCCGCCATTCCTGCCATGCTCGACTACTTTCATCAAGCCAGTGAGAAAATGCTCGCCAATGGCGAACTGGTCGCCGCCCTCGCCAACTATGATGGTCCTCAGGGCAAAGACAGCTTTGTGAAAGCACTGGCTAACTTACTTAAACAGACTTATGGCTGGGATATCAGCGAAAAGAACATCAGCCTAACCAATGGCAGCCAAAGCGGCTTCTTCTATCTGTTTAACTTGTTAGCGGGCAAACAACCAAACGGGTCACACAAGAAAATCCTGCTACCACTGGCGCCGGAATACATCGGCTACGGTGATGCAGGTATCGATGAAGATATCTTCGTCTCTTACCATCCGGAGATAGAGCTACTTGATGATGGTCTATTTAAATACCATGTCGACTTTGAACAGCTAACCATCGATGACTCTATCGCCGCAATCTGTGCATCACGCCCAACCAACCCAACCGGCAATGTCCTGACCGATGAAGAGATCCATAAGCTGGATAAACTGGCACGCCAGCATAATATTCCACTGATCATCGATAACGCCTACGGCTTACCGTTCCCGAACATCATCTTTGAAGATGTCGAACCGTTTTGGAATGACAACACCATTTTGTGTATGAGCCTATCGAAACTTGGTTTGCCCGGTGTGCGATGTGGGATTGTGATTGCCAGCGAAGCGATCACCGAAGCGATGACCAATATGAATGGCATTATTAGCTTAGCACCGAGCAGTGTTGGTCCCGCTTACGCTAACCATATGATTGAAAATGGTGATCTGCTTAAACTCAGCACTGAGGTGATTAAACCTTTTTATCGCCAAAAAGCGCTGCGTGCGGTTGAGCTGCTGCAACAAGCCATCACAGATCCTCGCTTTAAAATTCATAAGCCGGAAGGGGCGATCTTCTTGTGGCTGTGGTTTGATGAACTGCCAATTACCACTATGGAACTGTATAAGCGCCTGAAAGCGCGTGCGGTTCTGATTGTTCCGGGAGAATACTTCTTTATTGGTCAAGAAGGCGACTGGGACCACGCTCACCAATGCTTGCGTATGAACTACGTGCAAGACGATGAGATGATGCAAAAAGGTATCGCGATTATCGCAGAAGAAGTGGTAAAAGCTTATCGTGAAGGTAAGTAGGCTCACCAGCTAAGTGGCTATTCTGTTTAGAATCTCGGTTTTAGAAATCCAAAACTAAAAAGAGCGCCCATCTGGCGCTCTTTCTCATTCTATAACCGTGTATGGCTATCTGATTAATTATTTTCAATCAGGCTGTTGCCACCGATAGCAATCTTACGTGGTTGCATTGCTTCTGGAATTTCGCGAACTAAATCGATATGAAGTAGACCGTTTTCCATTGAAGCCCCAACAACTTTCACGTAATCTGCCAATTGGAATTTACGCTCGAAATCGCGCTCTGCAATGCCTTGGTAAACGTAGTTTTTACCTTCTTCCGCTTTACGCTCACCTTTAACAATCAACATATTTTCGTTTTGAGTCAGATCTAACTGCTCTTCAGCAAAGCCTGCCACCGCCATAGTAATACGGTAGTTATGCTCGTCTTTTTGCTCGATGTTGTATGGAGGGTAACCGCCAGAAGTGTTTTTCGCAGAGCTTGCTTCCATCAGGTTGAACAGACGGTCGAAGCCAATTGCATTACGGTATAGTGGTGAGAAATCTACATTACGCATAATCCTATCCTCTTATTAAGCAATAGTCTTAGCCCGGATGAGGGTCATCCACATGGCGCATTTATGCAAGAAAGCGCCGAGCTAAGGGATTCGATGATTCATTCCTCTGACCTACTCTTTAGGTTCGGGGACATGATGTCGAATCTAGGGTCAAGTTGTGTGCTAATTTGAGTATCCTCTCCTGAGCGATCTCATTTAGCGATTCCAGAGGCGCTGCACTTCTCTTGTTGAGCAAGTTAGCCATCCCTCTTCATAATTAGATATAAGGTCAAAAGATCGGCTTTCAAGGGATCGGCTAAAAATATTTTTTAGATCCCCGACTCGGTCGTCCCTCCCTCTCGAGGATGACGCTCTAAGATTATGATAAATAAAGCCCAATCTTTCTAACGATGTCATATTCTCGAAGCGAAGCGTTCCCGCATCTCAATTCTTTATCATAACGATCGCCCAATAAAAAACGCAGACATTACTGTCTGCGTTTTTAAATTTAGACGACAAATTAGCGTCTACACATCCAAGTTTGCTACCTTCAAAGCATTCTCTTCGATGAAGTTACGACGCGGCTCAACTTGGTCACCCATCAGCGTAGTAAACAATTGGTCTGCACCTACGGCATCTTCAATCGTTACTTGCATCATGCGACGAGTTTCTGGGTCCATTGTGGTTTCCCAAAGCTGATCTGGGTTCATCTCACCAAGACCTTTGTAGCGCTGTAGGCTTAGACCACGACGTGATTCTTTGATTAGCCACTCGAGTGCATCAACAAAGCTTGCCACTGGCTGAGTACGCTCACCACGTTTGATGTAAGCACCCTCTTCAATCAGACCATCTAGTGCTTCTGATAGTGTCGCTAGTTTGCCGTACTCTTTCGAGTTAAGCAGATCAGCACTTAGTGCATACTCATAAGTCACACCGTGGGTACGTACGATGATTTTCGGTAGATTAATACCTAGCTCTGCGTGTTGCTCAACTTCAAAGCTGTAGTGGCTTGCGCCGACTTCTTTAGCGTTTAGTTGCTCAACTAGCTGTTTCGTCCACGCTTCCACAGCAGCTGCGTCTTGGCATTGCTCAGCGGTGATACGCGGTACGTAGATTAACTCATGCACAAGCGCACGTGGGTAGCGGCGGCTCATGCGATCCACCAGCTTAATCGTTGCGTTGTACTGCTGTACTAGCTTCTCTAACGCTTCACCTGCAAGTGCTGGTGCTTCTGCATTAACGTGTAGTGCTGCATTGTCCAGTGCCAAAGCGACTTGGTACTGGTTCATTGCATCTTCATCTTTGATGTACTGCTCTTGTTTGCCTTTCTTCACTTTGTATAGTGGTGGCTGAGCAATGTACACATAGCCGCGCTCAATCAGCTCTGGCATTTGACGGTAGAAGAAGGTCAACAGTAGCGTACGAATGTGCGAACCGTCGACGTCAGCATCGGTCATGATGATGATGTTGTGGTAACGCAGTTTATCTGGGTTGTATTCGTCACGACCGATACCACAACCAAGTGCAGTAATTAGCGTTGCAACTTCTTGAGAAGAAAGCATTTTATCAAAACGTGCTTTCTCAACGTTTAGGATCTTACCTTTGAGTGGCAGGATAGCTTGGTTCTTACGGTTACGACCTTGTTTTGCTGAACCACCCGCAGAGTCACCCTCCACTATGTATAGTTCAGACAGTGCAGGATCTTTTTCCTGACAGTCAGCAAGTTTGCCTGGTAGACCCGCTAGATCAAGCGCACCTTTACGACGCGTCATTTCACGCGCTTTACGTGCCGCTTCACGCGCACGAGCTGCATCAATGATCTTCGAACAAACCATCTTAGCTTCTGACGGGTGCTCCGCTAGGAATTCCGACAGTTTCTCACCCATGGTTGACTCAACCGCAGATTTCACTTCAGATGAAACTAGCTTGTCTTTGGTTTGGCTTGAGAATTTTGGATCAGGCACTTTAACCGAAACAACCGCGGTTAGACCTTCACGCGCATCATCACCCGATGTCGCAGTCTTGGCTTTTTTCGAGAAGCCTTCTTTATCCATGAAAGTGTTCAGTGTACGCGTTAGCGCTGCACGGAAACCAGCTAGGTGCGTACCACCATCGCGTTGTGGAATGTTGTTGGTGAAACAGTAGATGTTCTCTTGGAAACCATCGTTCCACTGCATTGCCACTTCAACCGAGATGCCATCTTCACGCTCAGAGTTGAAGTGGAAAACTTTCTCATGGATTGGTGTTTTGTTGGTATTTAGGTGATTAACAAACGCTTGGATACCACCTTCGTACATGAAGTGATCGTGTTTGTCTTCTTCGCGCTCGTCGTTAAGCTTGATAGAAACACCTGAGTTTAGGAATGATAGCTCACGTAGACGTTTCGCTAGGATGTCATAGTGGAATTCTACGTTTGAGAACGTCTGGTCACTTGGCCAGAAACGGATCATGGTACCGGTTTTGTCAGTATCACCCACTACCGCTAGTGGCGCTTGAGGCTCACCATGGTGGTAAGTTTGGGTATGGATATGACCACCACGATGGATTGTCAGTTCCACTTTTTCAGACAGAGCGTTTACTACCGATACACCTACACCGTGCAGACCGCCCGATACTTTGTACGAGTTGTCATCGAACTTACCACCCGCGTGCAGTACCGTCATGATAACTTCGGCTGCCGACACTTTCTCTTCCGGGTGCATCTCAGTTGGGATACCACGGCCATCATCACTAACAGAAACAGAGTTATCCTCATGGATTGTCACAATGATGTCTTTACAGTGACCTGCCAACGCTTCATCAATTGAGTTATCCACCACCTCAAAGACCATGTGGTGAAGACCGGTGCCGTCGTCCGTGTCGCCGATGTACATACCTGGGCGCTTACGAACTGCGTCCAGACCCTTCAGTACCTTAATACTCGATGAATCGTAATTTTCAGACATGAGTTATCTTCCGCTATTTATAGTTGCTCTATTGTGCCATGTTCCACATGGAACATCTTGCCTTTATCGTCGTACATATCGGCAATTTGACCCTCAGTAATAGAGCTTACAAAAACTTGAGCCCCCGTCTCTTTCAAGCAATCAGCAAGACGCTTGCGACGTTGACTATCTAATTCCGATGCAAAGTCATCAATTAAGTAAATGCATTGCTTTCCGGTCATTTCGGTAAGGAGCTGCCCTTGCGCCACGCGCAGAGCACACACCATCAGTTTTAACTGACCACGTGAAAGCACATCTTCTACTGGTGTACCGTTCACTTTTATGCGCAAATCGGCTTTATTAGGTCCACTAAAGGTGTAACCTAACGCTTGATCGCGCTCGAAGTTCTTTTCGAGGATTTGTTGATAAGGCGTATCCTTATCCCACCCACGATAATACTTCAATTGAATCTCAAATTCTGGCAAAAATGCTCCGCAGATCTGCTCTGCTTTGACACACATCTGCTCTACATAGCGCGCACGCCATTGGCTAATGTTCTCAGCCAAACGTGCCATTTCTTGGTCCCAATAGCTAAGTTCACGATAGCTACGAGCCGTTTTCAATAACGCGTTACGCTGCTTATTCAGACGACGGAATCGTCCCCATGCATCATAAAATGCCGATTCGGAGTGAAACACACCCCAATCGATAAAAGCACGGCGATGTTTAGGACCATCGGTCAACAAATCAAACCCTTCAGGGTGGATAAGTTGCAGCGGCAGCACTTGAGCCAGTTGCGCTAACTTTTGCCCAGATTGACCGCCTATTTTAACCTCTGTTGTGCCGTCGCGCTGCTTATTAATCCCAATCGGTAGCTCAAATTGATCCGAGTTCAAAAAACGGCCGTGAACAAACAACTCATCACATTCATTTTGGATCACACGTCCAGTTAAACTGCTTTTAAAAGAACGCCCATGTCCGAGCAAATAGATCGCTTCGAGGACGCTGGTCTTACCGCTACCGTTAGGACCAATAAGAAAGTTAAAGCCTGCTGATAGTTGGATATCACAGGCTTCAATATTGCGAAATTGCTTAATAATAAGGCGAGATAGCGGCATGCTAGAGTCGGATCGGCATCACCACGTACAGAGCGCTGTCGTCGTCGGCGTTTTCAATCAACGCACTGGCATTGGCATCTGACATGGAAATACGCACTTTTTCACAGCGCAGCGTATTCAAGACATCAAGTACATAACTTACGTTGAAACCGATTTCGATCGCATCACCGTCAAAGTTGACGTCCAACATCTCTTCCGCTTCTTCTTGCTCAGGGTTGTTGGCAGTAATGCGCATCTCGTTGTCGGCAAGATTCACGCGCACACCGCGGAATTTCTCATTCGACAGAATAGCCGCGCGCGAGAATGCTTGGCGCAGTTCATCACAGTTCGCTTCTAACGTTTTGGTGGTGCTTTGTGGCATTACTCGGCGGTAGTCAGGGAAACGACCATCAACCAGTTTAGAGGTGAAAACAAAGTTATTCACTTCTGCACGCACGTTCGAGCTACCAATTTGCAAAACCACTGGCTGCTCTGGCGCATCCAACAGCTTAACCAGCTCTTGCACACCTTTACGCGGCACGATGATTTGCTTAGTCGCAAAATCAGCCCCAAGAGAAACCAGTGATACCGCCATACGGTGACCATCGGTTGCCACACTACGCAAAGTGGTGCCATCGATTTCAAACAGCATGCCGTTAAGGTAGTAACGTACGTCTTGGTTCGCCATTGAGAATTGAGTTTTCTCAATCAGACCACGCAGTTCAGCTTGGGTCAGTGACACTTCAACTTCACTTTGCCAATCTTCAATATTTGGAAAATCGTTCGCAGGTAGGGTTGCCAGTGAAAAACGGCTACGACCTGAGCGAACTTGCACGCGATCGCCTTCCAAGACGAAAGTGATCACTGAATCGTCTGGCAGACCACGGCAGATATCAAGAAACTTACGTGATGGCACAGTAATGCTGCCCGCTTCGAAATCCCCTTCAAGGGTCACTCGGCTGATCAGCTCAACTTCCAAATCGGTTGCGGTCATTGATAAGGTATTTTCTTCAACCTTGATCAATAGGTTACCAAGAATTGGTAACGTAGGTCGGCCGCCCAAAGCACCCGACACTTGTTGAAGTGGTTTCAGTAGATGACTGCGTTCAATGGAAAATTTCATAATGCGCTCTTGTTTGAATTCTTGATGGCGTTTAGCTCTATAGCCAATACTAGCAACTGATAAGAATACAGCGAATTAAGAAGAAAGGGTACGAATCAAGTTCGAGTAATCTTCTTTAATATCGTGACTCTCTTCGCGCAGTTGCTCAATCTTACGACATGCATGCAGTACCGTCGTATGGTCACGACCACCAAACGCATCGCCAATTTCTGGCAAACTGTGGTTGGTTAGCTCTTTGGCTAGTGCCATCGCCAACTGACGAGGACGTGCAACCGAACGCGATCGGCGTTTAGACAGTAAATCAGCCACTTTAATCTTGTAGTATTCCGCGACCGTCTTTTGAATATTATCAATCGTCACCAGCTTTTCTTGCAGAGCCAGTAAGTCACGCAGCGCTTCACGCACAAAATCAATCGTGATTGGACGACCGGTAAAGTTCGCATTAGCGATCACACGGTTTAGCGCACCTTCAAGCTCACGAACGTTTGAGCGCAGACGTTTAGCAATAAAGAATGCCACTTCATCCGCCAAATGAATTTGGTGATCTTCGGCTTTCTTCATCAAGATAGCGACGCGCGTTTCCAGTTCAGGCGGCTCGATCGCAACCGTCAAACCCCAACCAAAACGCGATTTTAGACGATCTTCAACCCCGCTGATCTCTTTTGGATAGCGATCTGAGGTCAAAATGATCTGTTGATTACCTTCAAGCAATGCGTTGAAAGTATGGAAAAATTCTTCTTGAGAACGCTCTTTGTTAGCAAAGAACTGAATATCATCGATAAGCAGCGCATCTACACTGCGGTAGTAGCGTTTGAACTCTTCAATCGCGTTGTTTTGCAGTGCTTTTACCATGTCTTGCACAAAACGTTCCGAGTGCATGTACACCACTTTGGCATTTGGCTTGTTATCAACAATCGCGTTGCCAACCGCATGCAATAAGTGGGTTTTACCAAGACCGGTGCCGCCATATAGGAACAGTGGGTTGTATGCCGCACCTGGGTTATCAGCGACCTGACGTGCTGCAGCCAAACCCAGTTGGTTCGACTTACCTTCAACAAAGTTATTGAACTTGTGTTTTGGGTTCACGTTCGAGCGGTGGTTGATGTTTGCCATCGCTTGCGCATCATCGTCCCACGTTTTGTGTACTGGCTTGCGCGCTTGCAGTTGTGCTGGCGCTGAAGATTCCGCTGCCACATCCGCAGGTGTGCGCTTTGGTGCCGGAGTTGGCGCAGCCACACGGCGGCTACCCACTTCAAAACGTAGATTCGGGATATCGTTACCACAGTACTCTTGCAGTAGACGGTTGATGCTATTTAGGTACTTATCGCGCACCCAATCCAAAACAAATCGGTTTGGTGCAAACAAAGTGAGTGTATTGTCATTAAGCTCCGCTTGTAACGGACGTACCCACATACTGAATTCTGTAGCTGGTAGCTCTTCTTGAAGCTGTTGCAGGCATTGCAACCAAAGCGAAGATGACACAGAGACCCCACTCGAGATAATTGATCGGAAAAGAGAACAGATTTTACCTGTTGATAACCAAGATCGCCAGCAAATGATCGACGATCCAGTGAATAAGATCTAAGTTATTCACAATTTTCTCGCGATTATTCGATGGATCATCACACCCAATCCCGCGATTACCCACAAATTGATCCACATTTCACCGTTTTTACGCAGATCCAGCATTTGGTGATAACTCTGTGTATGAAGTTATTTTTACCAAGCTTATCCACAAGCAAATCCAATTATTCTCGAAAAACAAGCCCTGACAAATAATAATCTTATTACTAAGCTATCTAGTTTATCGCTCTTTGTTATTTATCTAAGCAGATTCTCATATGTAGTATTTGTAACCATAAATTTATGAGGATGTAATATGAAAAACTGGATAAAAACAACAATTGCTACCATCGCCCTTTCGACTGCTGCACTACAAGCGTCGGCTGAAACCGTGATTGATGAAGTAAAGGTGGGGATGTCTGGTCGTTACTTCCCATTTACTTTTGTGGAAAAAGATAAGCTACAAGGCTTTGAAGTCGACTTGTGGGATGAAATTGGCAAGCGTAATGGCTACCAAGTGGAATATGTCACAGCAAACTTCTCGGGGTTGTTTGGCCTGCTAGAAACGGGGCGTATCGACACCATTTCTAACCAGATCACCATGACTGACGCGCGTAAAGCTAAGTACCTATTTGCTGACCCGTATGTGGTTGATGGCGCTCAGATCACGGTACGCAAAGGTAATGATGAGATCCAAGATGTCACGGATCTGGCGGGTAAAACCGTAGCCGTTAACCTAGGATCTAACTTTGAGCAGCTACTGCGCCAATACGATAAAGATGGTCAGATCAATATCAAAACCTACGACACTGGTATTGAACACGATGTTGCTTTAGGTCGCGCGGACGCCTTTGTTATGGACCGTCTATCAGCGCTGGAGCTGATCAAAAAAACCGGTCTACCATTACAACTAGCGGGCGAACCGTTTGAAACAATCCAAAACGCGTGGCCATTTGTCGATAACGCCCGTGGTAAGCAACTGCAAACTGAAGTTAACCAAGCACTCAGTGAAATGCGTGCAGATGGCACTCTAAAAACCATCTCAGAAAAATGGTTTGGTGCAGATATTACTCACTAAGCTCTAATAATCATCCAACACAATAAAGGTGGAGTAACTCCACCTTTTCTTTTCTCTTTTAGGTAAGGTTTATGGGTTTTGATTTTAACTACATGCTTGAGTTGATGCCGATCTTACTCAAGTATCTTGGCACCACCATGGAGATGGCATCATGGGGCTTGGTCTTTTCACTGATCTTAGCCGTTATTCTTGCCAATATTCGTGTTTTTCGCCTACCAGTGTTGGATCAACTTAGCCAACTCTACATCAGTTTTTTCCGTGGCACGCCATTGCTGGTGCAGCTGTTTTTGCTCTATTACGGTTTACCGCAAATTTTCCCGATCATGGTCGGCATCGATGCCTTTAGCGCCGCCATCATAGGTTTAACCCTACACTTTGCTGCGTATATGGCAGAGAGTATTCGCGCGGCGATTATCGGCATCGACCGCAGCCAAATGGAGGCAAGCTTGTCGGTGGGTATGACTACCACTCAAGCGATGCGCCGCATTATTTTGCCGCAAGCAACCCGCGTGGCACTGCCTTCATTGATGAACTATTTCATCGATATGATTAAGTCGACCTCCCTCGCCTTTACCCTTGGCGTGGCAGAAATCATGGCCAAAGCACAAATGGAAGCGTCATCGAGTTTTCGCTTCTTTGAAGCGTTCTTGGCGGTGGCGCTGATTTACTGGGGTGTAGTGGTGATTCTGACTCGCGTGCAGATTTGGGCTGAGAATAGATTGAATAAGGCGTACCTACGATGATCAAATTAGACAATATTCATAAACGCTTTGGTGACAGCGAAGTGCTAAAAGGCATTGATCTTGAAATCAAACAAGGTGAGATCATTGTGATTATCGGCTCTAGCGGCACCGGTAAATCGACCTTGCTACGTTGTGTCAACTTTTTAGAGCAAGCCGACCAAGGTACCATCACTATTGATGATGTTAGTGTCGACAGCCAAAAGCACAGCAAAGCGGAAATCTTAGCGCTACGCCGAAAAACCGGTTTTGTGTTTCAAAACTACGCGCTGTTTGCCCATATGACCGCCAGACAAAACATCGCCGAAGGCTTGATCACCGTGCGCAACTGGAAAAAAGCCGATGCCCTCGCCCGCGCTCAGCAAATCCTTGATGATATTGGACTGGGTGACAAAGGCGATAGCTACCCTGCCGCCCTATCTGGTGGACAGCAACAACGTGTTGGCATCGGTCGCGCGATGGCATTGCAGCCAGAACTATTGCTATTTGATGAGCCGACTTCAGCGTTGGATCCGGAATGGGTGGGTGAAGTGTTGAATCTAATGAAGCACCTCGCCACTCAACACCAAACCATGCTGGTGGTCACTCATGAAATGCAATTTGCCAAAGAAGTCGCTGACCGAGTGATCTTCATGGCAGAGGGAAACATCGTCGAACAAGGATCGCCTGCGGAAATTTTCGACAATCCGCAAGATCCACGACTGAAAAAGTTCCTCAATCAAGTCGGAGTTGAATAAAGATCCAACAGAAGGATCGCTTGATCCTTGAGATTTTGCTCACACTACGTATAATCGCCCGACGCGGAATTTCATACACATGAGTCGTTGACACAATTTGTGAGTGTGATTACAATTCCGCCTCTTTGTTGAGAGGCGTCGGTTGTCCTCTTTATATATAAGAAGACTATCTGCCCACGCCGGGTTAACTAAAGAACCTAAAACTACTGATCAGTAAGGTAATTATCATGAAACGCACTTTTCAACCTACAGTTCTAAAGCGCAAGCGTACTCACGGCTTCCGTGCTCGCATGGCAACTAAGAACGGTCGTAAAGTAATTAATGCACGTCGTGCTAAAGGCCGTGCGCGCCTGTCAAAATAATAATTAATTTATTTTGAATACGTACGCGTTCAATCGGGAGTTACGCTTGTTAACTCCCGAGCATTATCAAAATGTCTTCAAGCAAGCTCATCGAGCTGGCTCACCTCATTTCACCATCATTGCACGCAACAATAACCTAACGCATCCTCGCCTAGGTTTAGCCGTTCCTAAAAAGCAAATCAAAACTGCTGTTGGTCGTAACCGCTTTAAGCGTCTTTCTCGTGAAAGCTTTCGTAACAATCAACATAATCTACCGAATAAAGATTTTGTTGTTATTGCGAAGAAAAGCGCACAAGATTTAAGCAATGATGAATTGTTCAAATTGTTTGATAAGCTATGGCAACGACTGTCTCGCCCATCACGTGGCTAGCAATCGGTGTAGTCCGACTTTATCAAGGTCTCATTAGTCCGCTTATCGGACCACGGTGTCGTTTTCAACCAACATGCTCAACTTATGCCGTAGAAGCACTGAAAGCTCACGGTTTTGTAAAAGGATGTTGGTTATCGAGCAAACGTCTATTAAAATGCCACCCTCTAAATGAAGGGGGCTTTGACCCCGTTCCACCAGTTCAAAAACACGACAGAGATAAATAACGATGGATTCTCAACGTAATATCCTGTTAATCGCCTTGGCTTTGGTTTCATTTCTACTTTACCAGCAATGGAATGTAGCTAAGAACCCAGCTCCTCAAGCGATTGAACAGGCACAATCAAGCAGCTCCCTACCTGCACCATCTTTTGCCGATGAGCTAGACCCTGCGCCTGCTCAACAGGCAACAGCGAAAGCGATTACTGTAACAACGGATGTATTAACTCTGTCTATTGATACGGTTGGTGGTGATGTTGTTCAAGCTGACCTTAACCAATACACAGCTGAACTAAATTCTCCTGAACTGTTTGAGCTACTGAAAAACGAACCGGGTCACCAGTTTATTGCCCAAAGTGGTCTAGTGGGTCCTCAAGGTATCGACCTGAGCAGCACTAACCGCCCTCACTACGCAGTAAGCGCTGACAGCTTCACGCTAGCAGACGGTCAAGACGAACTACGTGTTCCAATGACATTCGCGGCAAACGGTATCGAGTACACCAAGACATTCATCCTAAAACGTGGCAGCTACGCAGTTGACGTTGAATATGATGTGGTGAACAACTCTGGTAACAACGCTACATTTGGTATGTATGCTCACCTACGTCAAAACGTAATGGATGACGGCGGCAGCATCACAATGCCAACTTACCGTGGCGGTGCGTACTCAACTGAAGATACTAAGTACAAGAAATACAGCTTCGAAGATATGCAAGATCGCAACTTGTCTATCAACCTGACTGACGGTCAAGGTTGGGCAGCAATGATCCAGCACTACTTCGCAAGCGCGTGGATTCCACGTGATGAACCAGGTACTAACCTTTACACTCGCGTTATTGGCAACCTAGCGGACATCGGTGTTCGTATGCCAAACAAAACCATCGCGAATGGCGAAACTGCAGAAATGACAGCAACGCTATGGGTTGGTCCAAAACTGCAAGACCAAATGGCAGCAGTTGCACCACACCTAGACCTAGTAGTGGACTACGGTTGGCTATGGTTTATTGCGAAACCTCTACACTGGCTACTATCAACCATTCACGGTTTCGTTGGTAACTGGGGTGTAGCAATCATCCTACTGACTTTCGTTGTGCGTGGTGCGATGTACCCACTAACGAAAGCGCAATACACCTCTATGGCGAAAATGCGCATGCTGCAACCTAAACTGCAAGCAATGCGTGAGCGTATCGGCGATGACCGTCAACGCATGAGCCAAGAGATGATGGAACTGTACAAGAAAGAGAAAGTAAACCCGCTAGGCGGCTGTCTACCTCTACTTCTACAGATGCCTATCTTCATTGCGCTTTACTGGGCACTAATGGAATCGGTTGAGCTTCGTCACTCACCATTCTTCGGTTGGATTCACGATCTATCAGCGCAAGACCCATACTACATCTTGCCGCTACTGATGGGTGCGTCGATGTTCCTAATCCAGAAGATGAGCCCAACAACAGTTACTGACCCAATGCAGCAGAAGATCATGACCTTTATGCCGGTTATGTTTACCTTCTTCTTCCTGTTCTTCCCATCAGGTCTAGTTCTGTACTGGTTGGTATCGAACATCGTAACTCTTATCCAGCAGACACTTATCTACAAGTCTCTGGAGAAGAAAGGCTTACACTCTAAGTAAGTTTGATTCGAAAACAAAGGCGACCAAAAGGTCGCCTTTTTTATTGGAGCTGATTACAATTCAGCTAATCGCATTATTTAGCTCAATAGAGCCACTCAATCATAGGCACACTCTTTATGACTACAGATACCATTGTCGCTCAAGCTACTGCACCCGGTCGCGGCGGTGTCGGTATTATCCGCGTCTCAGGTCCGCTAGCAGAAAAAGTTGCGCTGGAAGTGACAGGTAAGACTCTTCGTCCCCGCTACGCAGAATACCTACCATTTAGTGACGAAGCGGGTAATCAGCTAGACCAAGGCATTGCGCTTTACTTCCCTAACCCGCATTCATTCACAGGTGAAGATGTACTTGAACTGCAAGGTCATGGCGGTCCTGTGGTGATGGATATGCTGATCAAGCGTATTCTAAAAATCGACGGCATTCGCACAGCGCGCCCTGGCGAGTTCTCAGAACGTGCCTTTTTAAACGACAAGCTCGATTTAGCCCAAGCAGAGGCAATTGCCGATCTGATTGATGCCAGCTCAGAAGAAGCGGCAAAATCAGCGCTACAGTCGCTGCAAGGCGCCTTCTCACAACGCATCAATACGCTGGTGGAATCGCTAATTCATTTACGCATCTACGTAGAAGCCGCGATTGATTTTCCAGAAGAAGAGATTGATTTTCTTGCCGACGGCAAAGTGTCAGCCGATCTGCAAGCGATCATCGATAACCTCAATGCAGTACGCAAAGAAGCCAATCAAGGCGCGATTATGCGTGAAGGGATGAAAGTGGTGATTGCCGGTCGCCCGAACGCCGGTAAATCAAGCTTACTCAATGCCCTATCAGGTAAAGAATCAGCCATCGTAACCGATATTGCGGGCACCACACGCGATGTATTGCGTGAACACATCCATATCGATGGCATGCCGCTGCATATTATCGACACCGCAGGTCTGCGTGATGCGTCAGATGAAGTGGAAAAAATTGGTATTGAGCGCGCCTGGGATGAAATTGCTCAAGCTGACCGCGTGCTGTTTATGGTCGATGGCACCACCACAGATGCAACCGATCCCAAAGATATTTGGCCAGACTTCGTTGATCGTCTGCCAGACAGCATTGGCATGACGGTGATCCGCAATAAAGCCGATCAAACCGGTGAAGAGCTAGGCATTTGCCATGTTAACTCACCAACCCTGATCCGCCTGTCAGCCAAAACTGGCGCAGGTGTTGACGCGCTGCGCAGTCATCTAAAAGAGTGCATGGGCTTCGCTGGTGGTCATGAAGGTGGTTTTATGGCACGCCGACGCCACCTAGAAGCGCTGGAGCGCGCCTCTGAGCACCTTGATATTGGTCAACAGCAGCTTGAAGGCTACATGGCAGGAGAGATTCTGGCAGAAGAGCTACGCATCGCCCAGCAGCATCTCAATGAGATCACCGGAGAGTTCAGCTCTGATGACCTACTCGGTCGCATCTTCTCTTCTTTCTGTATCGGTAAATAATCAATAAACGCGTGCCTTGGGTGCGCGTTTTTTCTATCCAAAACACGCAATCGAATCTGTGAGGGATCAAAACCAATGATTCATATCATTACAGGCAGTACCTTAGGTGGTGCGGAATACGTTGGCGATCACCTAAGTGATCTGCTGGTCGAAAAAGGGTTAGAAACTACGATCCACAACCAGCCAAATCTCGCTGAGATCGACAACCAAGGCACTTGGTTGATCGTCACATCAACCCACGGCGCAGGCGATTACCCTGACAATATTCAGCCTTTTATCCAAGCACTGCAGGCAACACCACCTAAGATGAGTGAGGTCAAATATGCGGTGATTGCTATTGGTGATTCAAGTTACGACACCTTCTGTGCGGCAGGCAAACACGCCTACGACCTACTAGAAAACATAGGTGCAACGCCAATTTGCGATGTTTTCACTATTGATGTGTTAGCGCATTCAGTACCGGAAGATGCTGCCGAAGCGTGGTTTCACGATCATATTGAACGCTTATAAGCCAATTGAAGGTTAAAATACGCGGAAAAAATACGCGCAAGATTAGAGAAGGTCAGCTTTGCTGGCCTCTTTTTTTGCCCTGTGGATAGAGTTGCCAACAAAAAACCTGTCTAACTGCACAAAAAACACCCAATCAATCTGTGCATAACTCATGGTTTATCCGGTGATTAACCTATAGTTATCCAAAGAGCAACTTTGATCCAAACTTACCCCTGTGTATAACCACCGATTTTGATCCCAGCTAATCCTCGATCTGATCAAGGTAAGATCACATGATATGATCCAAATAAGATCCATGATCTTGTTGATCATTTTTAAGTTATCCACAGAGATCGTCGATCCTAATAGTAGATCTAATAAAAGATCATATATATAGATCTTATATATATTTAGTTTGCTCACCTAAAATGAAAAAGTACAAAAGCGTTTTTCTCTCTACTAGAAAGCAGGTAGAATATCGCTCTTTTTATCTGTCCGACTTTTCTTGAATACCAGAGGTCAGTTCATGCTTTATCACGAAAACTTTGACGTCATCGTTGTTGGTGGCGGTCATGCAGGAACGGAAGCCGCACTCGCATCAGCGCGTACAGGGCAAAAAACCCTCTTATTGACTCATAATATTGACACGCTAGGTCAAATGTCTTGTAACCCAGCCATTGGTGGTATTGGTAAAGGGCATCTAGTGAAAGAAGTTGATGCTATGGGTGGCTTAATGGCTCAAGCCATTGATCATGCTGGTATTCAATTTCGTACATTGAATGCTTCTAAAGGTCCAGCGGTACGTGCTACTCGCGCGCAAGCTGACCGAGCACTGTACAAAGCGTTTGTTCGCGATGTACTAGAAAACACGCCAAACCTAACGCTATTCCAACAAGCAGTGGATGATCTGATTGTTGAGAATGATCGCGCAGTGGGTGTTATCACTCAAATGGGTCTCAAATTCCGCGCCAAAGCGGTGGTGTTGACGGTGGGTACCTTCCTTGGTGGTAAGATTCACATCGGTATGGAAAGCTCGTCAGGTGGCCGTGCAGGCGATCCTCCATCGATCGCACTAGCAAACCGCTTACGTGAATTACCATTGCGTGTTGATCGTTTAAAAACCGGTACACCGCCACGTATCGATGCGCGTAGTGTCGATTTTTCTGTGCTTGAAGCGCAACACGGTGATAATCCAACACCTGTGTTCTCGTTTATGGGTAACCGTAACCAGCATCCGCGTCAGATCCCGTGTTTTATCACTCATACCAATGAGCGTACTCACGATGTGATCCGCAACAACCTTGATCGCAGCCCAATGTATGCGGGTGTGATCGAAGGTATTGGTCCACGTTACTGCCCATCGATTGAAGACAAGGTGATGCGTTTTGCTGATAAAAACAGCCACCAAATCTTTATTGAGCCTGAAGGTTTAACCACCACTGAGTTGTACCCGAATGGTATTTCCACCAGCTTGCCGTTTGACGTACAGGTGCAAATCGTACGCTCAATGAAAGGTTTTGAGAACGCGCATATCGTGCGTCCTGGCTACGCGATTGAATACGATTTCTTTGATCCGCGCGATTTGAAGCAAACCTACGAGAATAAATTTATCGCAGGTCTGTTCTTTGCTGGTCAAATTAACGGTACCACAGGTTACGAAGAAGCAGCTGCGCAAGGTTTGATGGCGGGTCTAAACGCTAGTTTGTTCAGCCAAGACAAAGAAGGCTGGAGCCCTCGTCGTGACCAAGCGTATGTTGGCGTACTGATCGATGACCTATCGACCATGGGCACCAAAGAACCGTACCGTATGTTTACTTCTCGTGCGGAATACCGTTTGCTACTGCGTGAAGACAACGCAGACCTACGTTTGACGGAAAAAGCTCGTGAGCTTGGTTTGATTGATGATGTTCGTTGGGCACGCTTCAACGAAAAAATCGACAATATGGAAAAAGAGCGTCAACGCCTAAAAGAAACTTGGATGAATCCAAAGTCGGCAGGTGTTGATGAGTTGAACGCACTGCTAAAAGCGCCAATGGCACGTGAAGCAAGTGGTGAAGATCTTCTGCGTCGTCCTGAGATCACTTATGCACAGCTGACCCAGTTAGCGGCATTCCAGCCACCACTGGAAGATCAACAAGCGGCTGAACAAGTTGAAATTCAAGTGAAGTACGAAGGTTACATCAAGCGTCAGCAAGATGAGATCGAGAAATCACTGCGCCACGAGAATACCAAACTGCCAGCAGATTTGGATTACAAACAGGTTAGCGGACTGTCTAACGAAGTGGTGCTAAAACTTTCGGAAGCGAAACCTGAATCGATTGGTATTGCCTCGCGCATTTCTGGCATTACGCCAGCAGCGATTTCTATTTTGTTGGTGCACCTGAAAAAACAAGGTTTACTGAAAAAAGGCGAGGAAGCGTAATGTCTGTTTTACTTCAAAAACTGGATGCGTTGCTTGCTCAAACGGATTTAGAAGTTTCAGAACGTCAACGTGAGCAGTTGGTGGGTTATGTGGAACTGCTTAACAAGTGGAACAAAGCCTACAACCTAACTTCTGTGCGTGATCCTAATGAAATGTTGGTGAAACACATTCTCGATAGCATCATTGTCAGTACACACCTTGAGGGTGAGCGTTTTATTGATGTGGGTACCGGCCCTGGTTTGCCTGGTATCCCATTGTCAATCATGAACCCTGACAAAGAGTTTCATCTGTTGGATAGCTTGGGTAAACGCATTCGCTTTATCAAGCAAGTGGTTCACGAACTGAAAATTGAAAACGTGACGCCGATTCAAAGTCGAGTGGAAGAGTATCAACCTGAAGACAAGTTTGATGGTGTACTAAGCCGAGCTTTTGCCTCTATGGTTGATATGGTTGAGTGGTGTCATCATTTACCGAAAGATCACACGGGACGCTTCTTAGCGCTCAAGGGGCAATTATCACAGGATGAGATTGCTGAACTACCTGAGTGGTGTTGTGTGACCGATATCAAACCTTTGCAAGTTCCTCAATTGGAAGGTGAGCGTCATCTAGTAATCTTATCGCGCAAGGAATAATAGCGAGGTAGATCGTGGGAAAAATTGTAGCCATTGCCAACCAAAAAGGCGGTGTTGGGAAAACAACGACTTGTATTAATTTAGCTGCGTCTATGGCGGCAACTAAACGCAAGGTTCTGGTTATTGATCTTGACCCACAGGGCAACGCAACCATGGCGAGTGGTGTCGACAAGTATCAAGTTGACGCCACTGCATACGAGCTGTTGGTCGAAGATGTCGCGTTTAAAGACGTGGTGATCACTAAGACCACCGGGCATTACGACCTGATTGCCGCCAATGGTGACGTCACAGCCGCTGAAATTAAGTTGATGGAAGTGTTCGCGCGTGAGATCCGTTTAAAGCAAGCTTTAGCGTCGGTTCGCGATAACTATGATTTCATCTTTATTGATTGTCCTCCTTCTCTAAACCTTCTTACAATCAATGCCATGGCCGCAGCAGATTCTGTGTTAGTGCCAATGCAGTGTGAGTATTTTGCACTAGAAGGTTTAACTGCGTTAATGGATACCATTAGCAAGCTAGCCGCTGTTGTTAACGAGAATCTAAAGATTGAAGGGTTATTGCGCACCATGTATGACCCAAGAAACCGGCTTTCCAATGAAGTATCCGATCAATTGAAAAAGCACTTTGGTAACAAGGTGTACCGCACTGTTATTCCTCGCAATGTTCGCTTAGCAGAAGCGCCGAGTCACGGTAAGCCTGCGATGTACTACGACAAACATTCCGCTGGCGCTAAAGCTTATCTAGCCTTAGCGGGTGAAATGCTTCGTCGAGAAGAAGTACCTGCTTAACACTAACTTAAGGAAAGTAAATTCATGTCTAAACGTGGTTTAGGTAAAGGGCTTGATGCGCTTCTTTCAACCAGTTCGCTGGCGCGTGAACGTCAGCAGGCAGTGAATTTGAGCCAAGAGCTGTCTAGCAATGGTCAATTAACCGAACTTGGCATCAATTTGCTGCGTCCGGGAGTGTATCAACCACGTCAAGATATGGCGGAAGAAGCGCTGGAAGAGTTGGCTGCTTCAATTGAATCACAAGGCATTATCCAACCGATCGTGGTGCGTCAGGTGGATCATGATAAGTTCGAAATCATTGCGGGTGAGCGTCGTTGGCGCGCGGCTCGCAAGGCGGGCTTAAGCCAAGTGCCTTGTTTGGTGAAGAAAGTGGAAGATCGCGCAGCGATCGCCATGGCTTTGATCGAAAATATTCAGCGTGAAGATCTGAATGTGATCGAAGAAGCGCAAGCGCTGGAGCGTTTGCAAAACGAATTTTCACTGACCCATCAGCAAGTGGCTGATGTGATCGGTAAGTCACGCGCAAGCGTGAGTAACATTCTGCGCTTGAACCAACTGGAAGCAGACGTCAAACAGTTAGTCGCACAAAAGCAGCTCGAAATGGGGCATGCGCGCGCATTGATTGTACTGCAAGGTGAACAGCAAATTGAGGCGGCGAAACAAGTGGCTGCTAAACAGATGACCGTGCGTCAAACTGAACAATTTGTTAAAAAGTGTTTAAAGCCAGCTGTTGAGGCAAAAAATGCGACAGACGACGCTGAAACTCAACAAATGTCACAAAAATTGAGTGAAATTCTTGGGGCAAAAGTTGCAATTGTTCGTTCCGAGAACGGTAAGGCAAAAGTGACAATAAATGTGGACGAACCTCAAAAATTGGCGCAATTAATTGCCAAGTTGCAGAGCTAAATGAGATAATTGATCTTCGTCAAGTTTTATAAAATCAGATTTTTATGTAAAAGTTGTCGGTTTGTAAACAGAATTGTAACTTTTTGCGGTGTTTTCATTGCATTCAATTCGACTGACCGTATAATTTTTGCCAATTTCCCAGCGCCTAGGATGTAATAGCTGTGGATTTTACTAGAGGTATGAATACATGGTAGCGGCGTTAGCTAGACCTGGACGAGAGCTTGCTAAGCAATTGTTGATGATCCAGCTTGGCGCGGTTACGTTAGTGGCGGCGGGTATGGCTGCGACTGTGAATATTGAATGGGGACTTTCCGCATTAATTGGTGGCGGCATTTGTGTCTTAGCCAATGCGGTGTTTGCTTTGTGTGCTTTCATGTTTAGTGGAGCTCGTGCGGCAAAGAAAGTCGCGGCATCCTTTTACACGGGTGAAGTGCTTAAAATCCTTATCACAGTAGTGCTGTTCTCGTTTGCTTACATGTATATACAGGTGGAACTTGTTCCCCTAAAACTAACCTATTTGCTGGCTCTAGGTATTAATATCTGTGCGCCAGTGCTTTTCATTAACAACAAAAAATAGGATGAGTTATGGCTGCGCCAGGTGAAGCGCTAACACAATCCGGATATATTGCTCACCACCTTTCAAACCTTTCCTTTGGAAAGTTTGGCTGGGTGGAAGAAGCAAGCTTCTGGAATGTTCATATCGATAGCCTGTTTTTTTCTTGGTTTACTGGTTTAATCTTCCTCGGAATTTTTTACAAAGTAGCAAAGAAAGCAACAGTAGGTGTACCGGGTAAGCTTCAGTGTGCTGTAGAAATGATCGTTGAATTTGTCGCGGAAAACGTCAAAGACACGTTCCATGGACGCAACCCTCTGATAGCGCCTTTAGCACTAACTATCTTTTGTTGGGTATTTTTAATGAACGTGATGGACTTAGTTCCGATCGATTTCTTACCTTACCCAGCAGAGCATTGGCTCGGAATCCCTTACTTGAAAGTGGTACCGTCTGCTGATGTGAACATCACCATGGCTATGGCACTAGGCGTATTTGCTCTGATGATTTACTACAGCATCAAAGTGAAAGGTCTAGGTGGCTTTGCAAAGGAATTAGCATTACATCCGTTTAATCACCCTGTAATGATTCCGTTTAACCTACTGATTGAAGTGGTATCGCTACTTGCGAAACCTCTATCACTTGGTATGCGTCTATTCGGTAACATGTTCGCAGGTGAGGTTGTATTCATTCTTTGTGCGGCAATGCTACCATGGTACTTACAATGGATGGGTTCACTACCGTGGGCAATCTTCCATATCTTGGTTATTACGATTCAAGCCTTCGTGTTTATGATGTTGACAATTGTTTACCTGTCAATGGCTCACGAAGACAGTGATCATTAATTTTTTAAGCTTTTTATTTGGGCACTAAGCCAACAACTATAAATTGGAGATAGTAATGGAAACTTTACTGAGCTTTTCTGCAATCGCCGTAGGTATTATCGTCGGTCTTGCTTCTCTTGGTACAGCGATTGGTTTCGCACTTCTAGGTGGTAAATTCCTTGAAGGTGCAGCACGTCAACCAGAAATGGCTCCTATGCTACAAGTTAAGATGTTCATCATCGCGGGTCTACTTGATGCGGTTCCAATGATCGGTATCGTAATCGCGCTACTGTTCACTTTCGCAAACCCATTCGTTGGTCAACTAGGTTAATCACTTATTGCCAAGGGCAAGCCACACGGTTTGCCATTGATTAACACTAAGTCCAAATAGAGGGGTAGCTGTTGTGAATATGAACGCAACTCTGCTAGGTCAAGCAATCTCGTTCGCACTATTCGTGTGGTTCTGCATGAAGTATGTATGGCCACCATTGATGAATGCGATTGAAGAGCGTCAGAAGAAAATTGCTGACGGTCTACAAGCGGCAGAACGAGCTGCAAAAGACTTGGACCTAGCACAAGCCAACGCTTCTGATCAGTTGAAAGAAGCGAAGCGCACAGCATCTGAGATCATTGAGCAAGCTAACAAGCGTAAAGCTCAAATTCTAGATGAAGCTCGCGAGGAAGCTCAGGTTGAACGCCAGAACATCCTTAATCAAGCTGAAGCTGAACTAGAAGCTGAACGCAACCGCGCACGTGATGAACTGCGTAAACAAGTTGCAACTCTGGCTGTAGCTGGTGCTGAGAAAATCCTTGAACGCTCTATCGATAAAGATGCGCACAAAGATATTCTCGACAACATTACTGCAAAACTTTAAGTCTGGGGGCGCATATGTCTGATTTGACTACTATCGCACGCCCCTATGCTAAAGCAGCATTCGACTTTGCAGTGGAAAAAGAGCAATTGGAACAATGGGGACAAATGCTCTCTTTCGCTGCTGAAGTAGCCCAAAACGCACAAGTGAAAGAGCTTTTATCAAGCTCGATGTCTGCTGACAAACTAGCAGAGATTTTTGTTGCAGTTTGTGGTGAACAAGTAGATGCACACGGTCAAAACCTATTGAAGGTGATGGCTGAGAATGGTCGATTAAAGGCCCTTCCTGATGTAAGCGAGCAATTCTTCATTTTGAAGAAAGAGCATGAGAAAGAAATCGATGTTGAAGTGATTTCAGCAACCGAACTTTCTGATGAACAGCTAGCGAATATCGGTGGCAAACTTGAGCAGCGCTTAGCGCGTAAAGTGAAGCTGAATTGCAGTGTAGACGAAGCCCTACTTGGTGGGGTAATAATTCGAGCCGGAGACCTAGTCATCGATGACTCAGCGCGTGGTCGTTTGAACCGCCTGAGCGATGCATTGCAGTCTTAATGGGGATTGGAGCATGCAACTTAATTCCACGGAAATTAGCGATCTGATCAAACAACGTATCGAGTCTTTCGAAGTTGTTAGTGAAGCTCGCAACGAGGGTACTATCGTATCGGTAAGCGATGGTATCATCCGCATTCACGGCCTAGCGGACGTGATGCAAGGTGAAATGATTGAATTACCGGGTGGCCGTTATGCACTTGCACTTAACCTTGAGCGTGACTCGGTTGGTGCGGTTGTAATGGGCCCATATGCTGACCTTAAGGAAGGCATGAAAGTTACAGGTACTGGTCGCATTCTTGAAGTGCCAGTAGGTCCAGAACTACTAGGTCGCGTAGTGAACACACTAGGTGAGCCTATCGATGGTAAAGGTCCAATCGAAGCTAAACTAACTTCGCCTGTAGAAGTGATTGCACCAGGTGTAATCGACCGTAAATCGGTAGACCAACCTGTACAAACTGGTTACAAGTCAGTTGACTCAATGATCCCAATCGGTCGTGGTCAGCGTGAGCTAGTGATCGGTGACCGCCAAACTGGTAAAACAGCAATGGCGATCGATGCGATCATCAACCAGAAAAACTCAGGTATTTTCTCAATCTACGTAGCAATCGGTCAGAAAGCTTCTACCATCGCTAACGTAGTACGCAAACTAGAAGAACATGGCGCACTAGCGAACACTATCGTTGTTGTGGCATCAGCTTCTGAGTCTGCTGCACTGCAATACCTAGCGCCTTACGCTGGTTGTGCAATGGGTGAATACTTCCGCGATCGCGGCGAAGACGCACTGATTGTTTACGATGATCTATCTAAGCAAGCAGTAGCTTACCGTCAGATCTCTCTACTACTAAAACGTCCACCAGGCCGTGAGGCATTCCCAGGTGACGTATTCTACCTTCACTCGCGTCTACTAGAGCGTGCAGCTCGTGTAAACGAAGAGTACGTAGAGCGTTTCACTAACGGTGAAGTGAAAGGTAAGACTGGTTCTTTGACTGCTCTTCCTATCATCGAAACTCAAGCAGGTGACGTTTCAGCATTCGTACCGACTAACGTAATCTCGATTACCGATGGTCAGATCTTCCTACAAACTGAGCTATTCAACGCAGGTGTACGTCCAGCAGTTGACCCAGGTATCTCAGTATCTCGTGTAGGTGGTTCGGCACAGACGAAAATCATCAAGAAGCTATCAGGCGGTATCCGTACTGCACTAGCTCAGTACCGTGAACTAGCGGCATTCGCACAGTTCTCGTCTGACCTTGATGACGCGACTAAGAAACAGCTAGACCACGGTCAAAAAGTAACTGAGCTAATGAAGCAGAAGCAATACGCTCCATTCTCAGTATTTGACCAAGCACTAGTGATCTTCGCGGCAGAGCGCGGTTACCTAGCAGATGTTGAACTAAGCAAACTGCTAGATTTCGAAGCGGCTCTACTATCGTACGCTCGCGGTCAATACGCTGAACTTGCAGCTGAGATCGACAAGACGGGTGCTTACAACGATGAAATCGAAGCTCAGTTGAAGAAACTGACTGACGACTTCAAAGCAACCCAAACTTGGTAATAGGTCGGTGGCAGTAATGCCACCAACTAATGGAGAGTAACGATGGCCGGCGCAAAAGAGATACGTAATAAAATCGGTAGTGTTAAAAGCACTCAGAAAATTACGAAAGCGATGGAAATGGTAGCAGCTTCAAAAATGCGTCGTTCTCAAGATGCAATGGAAGCTTCTCGTCCATACGCTGAAACAATGCGTAAAGTGATCGGTCATGTGGCTAATGCAAATCTAGAGTACCGTCATCCGTACCTAGAAGAGCGTGAAGCTAAGCGTGTTGGTTACATCATCGTTTCTACAGACCGTGGTCTGTGTGGTGGCTTGAACATTAACGTGTTCAAAAAAGCCCTCACTGATATGCAGGCGTGGAAAGAAAAAGGTGCTGAAGTTGAACTTGCATTAGTGGGTTCAAAAGCAACAGGCTTTTTCAAACACAGCGGCGCAAAAGTAGCTGCTCAGGTTTCTGGTCTTGGTGATCAACCAAGCCTAGAAGACCTAATCGGTTCTGTTGGCGTAATGCTGAAGAAATACGATGAAGGTGAACTGGATCGTCTATATGTGGTTTTCAACAAGTTTGTGAACACCATGATTCAGGAACCAACGATCGATCAATTGCTACCTTTGCCTAAATCGGACAGCGAAGAGATGCAGCGTGAGCACTCATGGGACTACATCTATGAGCCTGAGCCAAAGCCTCTATTGGACACACTTTTAGTGCGTTACGTAGAGTCTCAGGTTTACCAAGGTGTAGTAGAAAACCTTGCTTGTGAGCAAGCGGCCCGAATGATTGCGATGAAAGCTGCAACGGATAACGCGACCAACTTGATTGAAGATCTAGAACTTGTGTACAACAAAGCCCGTCAGGCTGCGATCACACAAGAACTGTCAGAAATCGTTGGCGGCGCTGCTGCGGTTTAAGTTTAGGTAAAACGAAATAGTTTAGAGGATTAACGATGGCTACAGGTAAGATCGTACAGATCATCGGTGCGGTAGTCGACGTAGAGTTCCCACAGAGCGAAGTACCTAGTGTATATGACGCTCTAAACGTTACGGACTCAAAAGAGCGTCTAGTTCTTGAAGTTCAGCAACAGCTAGGCGGTGGCGTAGTTCGTTGTATCGTAATGGGTAGCTCAGATGGTTTACGTCGTGGAGTTGAAGTTGTTAACACTGGCGCTCCAATTTCAGTACCAGTAGGTACTAAAACCCTAGGTCGTATCATGAACGTTCTAGGTGACGCGATTGACGAGCGTGGCGAAATCGGTGCGGAAGAGCTTTACTCTATCCACCGTGAAGCGCCAAGCTACGAAGAGCAATCAAACGAAACAGCACTTCTTGAA
The DNA here is from genome assembly GCF_003350325.1 of Vibrio rhodolitus. GTDB lineage: Bacteria > Pseudomonadota > Gammaproteobacteria > Enterobacterales > Vibrionaceae > Vibrio > Vibrio rhodolitus. The sequence goes on from NZ_QLYZ01000020.1 coordinate 82,126, forward strand.
ACTGGCGTAAAAGTAATCGACCTAGTTTGTCCATTCGCGAAGGGTGGTAAAATCGGTCTATTCGGTGGTGCAGGTGTAGGTAAGACCGTTAACATGATGGAGCTTATCAACAACATCGCACTACAACACTCTGGTCTTTCAGTATTTGCGGGTGTAGGTGAGCGTACTCGTGAGGGTAACGACTTCTACTACGAAATGCAGGAAGCTGGCGTTGTAAACGTTGAGAAGCCAGAAGAATCAAAAGTAGCGATGGTTTACGGTCAGATGAACGAGCCACCAGGCAACCGTCTACGTGTTGCACTGACGGGTCTAACGATGGCAGAACGTTTCCGTGACGAAGGTCGTGACGTACTACTGTTCATCGATAACATCTACCGTTACACACTGGCGGGTACTGAGGTTTCGGCACTTCTAGGTCGTATGCCTTCAGCGGTAGGTTACCAGCCTACACTTGCAGAAGAAATGGGTGTTCTACAGGAACGTATCACGTCAACTCGTCAAGGTTCTATCACGTCTGTACAGGCGGTATACGTACCTGCGGATGACTTGACTGACCCATCTCCAGCAACAACGTTCGCGCACTTGGATGCAACGGTTGTACTTAACCGTAACATCGCAGCGATGGGTCTATACCCAGCGATCGACCCACTAGATTCTACATCTCGTCAGCTTGACCCACTTGTTGTTGGTCAAGAGCACTACGATGTGGCTCGTGGCGTTCAGCAAACTCTTCAGCGCTACAAAGAGCTGAAAGATATCATTGCGATCCTAGGTATGGACGAGCTATCTGAATCAGATAAGCAAGTTGTATCTCGTGCACGTAAGATTGAGCGTTTCCTAACTCAGCCTTACCACGTAGCGGAAGTATTTACGGGTGACCCAGGCGTATACGTACCTCTTAAAGAGACTCTACGTGGCTTTAAAGGTCTACTAGCTGGTGAATACGATGACATTCCAGAGCAAGCGTTCATGTACTGCGGTACGATTGACGATGCTATCGAGAATGCTAAGAAGCTATAAGGCTAACTAGGAGGCGATATGGCACCAATAACCTTTCATCTAGACGTAGTAAGCGCAGAGAAAAAGCTTTTCTCTGGTCGCGTTGAAACGTTCCAGGTGACCGGTAGCGAAGGTGAGCTAGGTATTTTCCATGGCCACACTCCGCTGCTGACCGCTATTAAGCCTGGTATGGTGCGTATTGTGAAACAGCACGGCCACGAAGAGTTCATTTATGTCTCTGGTGGTATGGTCGAAGTTCAGCCGGGTACTGCTACAGTACTGGCTGATACTGCGATTCGTGGTGAAGATCTAGACGCAGCGAAGGCAGAAGAAGCTAAGCGTCGCGCTGAGGAGCAAATCCAGAACCAGCACGGCGACATGGACTTCGCACAAGCGGCCAGTGAACTGGCTAAAGCCATTGCTCAGCTACGAGTTATCGAGCTGACCAAAAACCGCCGTTAATTTGCATTAATAGTGGTTATAAAGTGATAAAGGCGACCTTATGGTCGCCTTTTTGTTTATTTATTAACGCCAAGCATTAACTAATGAATTAATGCTGGCTACAATATGCGCCAATTGAAAAAATAAACGTCATAGGTTCTACAAATGAAATTTAGCGCTGTCATTCTTGCTGCGGGTAAGGGCACTCGCATGTATTCAAACATGCCAAAGGTACTGCATACATTGGCAGGTAAACCAATGGCGAAACACGTGATTGATACCTGTGCTGGGCTAGGCGCACAAAATATTCATTTAGTGTACGGTCATGGCGGCGATCAAATGCAGGCGGCACTGGCGAATGAACCTGTCAATTGGGTACTGCAAGCTCAGCAATTAGGTACCGGCCATGCGGTCGATCAAGCGTCTGATCAATTTGAAGATGATGAGAAGATCTTGGTGCTGTACGGTGACGTTCCATTGATCTCATCTGAAACGGTAGAGAATTTACTCGATGCACAGCCAAATGGCGGTATTGCGCTACTGACCGTCGTGCTTGATAACCCAATGGGCTACGGACGTATTGTGCGTAAGAACGGTCCAGTGGTTGCTATCGTTGAACAAAAAGATGCGACTGACGAGCAGAAGCTGATCAAAGAAATTAACACTGGCGTGATGGTTGCGACGGGTGGCGATCTGAAACGTTGGCTATCGGGTTTGAATAACAACAATGCGCAAGGTGAGTACTACTTAACCGATATCATTGCGGCTGCGCATGAAGAAGGGCGTGCGGTTGAAGCGGTACACCCAGTTAACCCGATTGAAGTGGAAGGCGTTAATGACCGTGCTCAGCTTGCTCGACTTGAGCGTGCTTACCAATCAATGCAAGCACAGAAATTGCTGGAACAAGGTGTAATGCTACGCGATCCAGCGCGCTTTGACCTACGTGGTGAACTGCAGTGCGGCTTGGATGTTGAAATTGATGTTAACGTGATTATCGAAGGCTCGGTTTCTATCGGCGATAACGTAAAAATCGGTGCTGGCTGTGTGCTGAAAGATTGTGAGATTGATGACAATACCATCATCCGTCCATATAGCGTGATTGAAGGCGCAACAATCGGTGAAGAGTGTACAGTAGGTCCATTTACGCGTCTGCGCCCAGGCGCTGAACTACGTAACGATGCGCACGTAGGTAACTTTGTTGAAGTGAAAAACGTGCGTCTTGGTGAAGGTTCAAAAGCCAATCATCTGACGTATCTAGGTGATGCGGAAATCGGTCAGCGTGTTAACGTCGGCGCCGGTGTGATCACCTGTAACTACGATGGTGCGAACAAGTTTAAAACCATCATTGGCGACGACGTATTTGTTGGCTCAGATAGCCAGCTGATTGCGCCTGTTACTATCGCAAACGGTGCAACGATTGGTGCAGGTACGACATTGACCAAAGATGTGGCAGAAGGTGAGTTAGTGATCACTCGCGCCAAAGAGCGCAAAATTACAGGCTGGCAACGCCCAGTAAAGAAAAAGTAATCTTGCTTGATTGTTGTAAAAAACCGCTCATCAGAGCGGTTTTTTGTTTTACGCACTTCTTTTACCGATTATTAATAGCTAGGAATGGCAATGCGCTTTTCTAGCCAGCGGACTGCTTGTGAGACCAGTAGAATCAGCACTAAATACTCCAACACGAGGAAAGTATAGATCTCGAGTGGTAAGTACTCATTAACCACCAGCTCGTTGGCACGGCGAGTTAAATCGCTCAAACCAATCACACTGACCAAAGAACTCATCTTAAGGATATAGACAAATTGGTTCCCCAGTGGTGGCAAAATTTGTCGAAAAGCTTCTGGCAGTACTACCAGCCGCATTTTCTGCCAGTAATTGAACCCAAGAGATTCTGCTGCCTCATGCTGCCCTCGATTGATGGCTTGAATACCGCCGCGAAACACTTCTGCCATAAAAGCACTTTCGGCGATCGTCAGTGCTATCACGCCCGCCCAGAAATGGTTAAGAGAAACATCCATTAACGTCGGCATGCCGTAGTAGACCCACAACAACAATACCAACACCGGAATCGATCGGATCACTTCGACATAAAGGCGATTTAACCACTGCAGTGGCTTGTGCTTTGATAAGCCCAATAAAGCGACAAACAGCCCAAGTGACATAGCTAGTAACATACTGATTAGCGAGACTTGGATGGTGTCATTAAAGCCCGCTAACAAAAAACGTATATTGGTGCTGCCTTGAGCTGTGGTGGGATCAAGCACATACCAACCCCATTGATAGTCCGCACAACCTGTCAGCATCAGTAAACTCAGTGGCCAAAATCGTTGGTAGCTCACAGTTACTCCCTAAACTAGTGAAAAACGCCGTTTGTTATTAGTATGTTATCAATGAAGTCTATCTGATGGTTAATAATTAAACGGAATATCTTTGACTATCTAGTTTTGCAAAGGAGTGACAATGAAGAAAATTTTGGCGATTTTAGCGCTATTGTTAGTCAGCCAATTAGCGCAGGCACAAAGCCGATTACACGAGATATTAGACAGTGGGGTGTTACGTGTCGGCACGACTGGTGATTGGAATCCAATGAGCATCAAAGATCCTGGTACCAACAGTTATCGTGGTTTTGATATTGATGTCACCCGTGAACTGGCAAAAGATCTTGGGGTGGAAGTGGAATATGTCGCTACGGATTGGAAGACCTTGGTCAATGGCATTACGGCTAACAAATATGACATTACTGGCAGTGCATCTCTCAATATGTCGCGCGCCAAAGTCGCCGGTTACAGCCAACCTTATTTTTATCTCGCCTTTGTGCCCGTGGTGCAAAAGAAAGATCTCGCTAAATTTAGTGATTGGAGTGATTTTGATACACCAGACATCAAAGTAGCGGCAACCTTAGGGACGGTGCAAGAGAAGATGGTTAAAGACTTCTTCCCATCGGCTCAGCATATTGTCATTGAAGCGCCCGCACGTGATTTTCAAGAGTTGCTTGCTCGTCGTGCCGATGTGTCAGTGACGTCCAATGTCGAAGCTGCGACGCTGGTGGAGAAATTTAAGCAATTAGCGATTGTGCCAGTTAAAGAACCACGTAAACCGACGCCAATTGCTATGTTGTTGCCGCAAAATGATCAGGTATGGATTAACTACATCAATCACTGGGTTGAGCTGAAGAAAACTCAGGGCTTTTTTAAAGCCACGGCAAAAAAGTGGGGCTTACAAAGCCTTTAATAGCAAAAGAGCCGCGAATGCGGCTCTTCTCATTTTACTCTTCACTTACCACGCGAGAATTGTCTGGCGTCGTAAAGTGTTGAGAAAGGTCACGGTTGGAAACGATGTAGCCAACCCACATACCCAGCATACAAATCACAATCGCAATGCCAGTGGCGTGTTGTGCTTGGCTTGCTAGCGCTGCCACAAGGGCACTGGATAGGCTGCTGACACTGATTTGTAAGCTGTTTTGCAAACCAGCTGCTGTTGCAGGGCTTTGCTTGGCGCTACCCAGGGCGCGGTTAACCACGATTGGATACATCGCACCGTTAGCAACCGCAATCAGACAGAATGGTGCTAGGATTGGCCAGATTGAGCTCAGTTCCCATTGTGATGCGACAAAAATCATAATGGATGCAAGGCTAAATAGAGCCACTAACTGACGTAGAACTTTTTCATCACCATATTTAGCCACCATCACTTTACCTAGCCAGCCGCCAGCCATAAATGCAATGGTCTGAGGAATAAAGCTAAGACCAATGTCTTTTGCTTCATAGCCCAGTTGCGCCATGATTTCTGGCATGCCAGTTAGGTAGGCAAAGAACGCTGCCGATGCGGTAGCAAACATCATCACGTTACCCAAGTAAGTTTTAGAACTCACTAGAGCGCGAATGTCTGCCGCAACTGACGTTTGTTTGGTTTCTACTTGCTCTTGCGGTTGGCGCATGGTTGCCATAACAAGCAAGATACCCATCACGGTCAGTGCGTAGAAGATACTGTGCCAACCAAAGCTATCTGCCAGTAACACGCCCAATTGTGGTGCTAGTGCTGGAGAAAGCGCCACTAACGGCATGATGGTGGCAAAGATTTGTTGGCTGGTGCTGCTGTAGCGTTTGATCACCATCGCTTGCCAAATTACCGCCGGTGCACAGACCCCAATCGCTTGAACAAAGCGCAGTGTCAGCAGCTGCCAAACTTGATCGCTAAATGCCAGACCAAGAGAAGAGACGGTAAACAGTGCTAAGCCTACCGCCAGAGTATTACGGTGACCAAACTTATCAGACGCTAAGCCCCACAGTAGTTGACCACTTGCCATACCGACCAAAAAGACCGTAAGAGAAAGGGCAATTTGTTCTGGACCGGTGGCAAAATCGACTTCCATCATCTTAAATGCAGGAAGGTACATGTCGGTGGCAATAAAGCCGAGCATAGAAAGTGCTGATAAATAGAACAGCTGCAGTTTTGACACTTTAGTTGAGGCGTTCATTTGATGACCATTCAAAAAAATTCATACATAAGGGATTTACATACACTGCTGTAGTGCATGTTATTCGATGTCTCGCATTCTATTTTTGGTAATTAATAAAATGAAACGTTAATATTTGTGGTTATCAATCAAAAATTTTGAAGGATAGCTATGAGCGTGTTTTCGCGTAACTCACTAAAAATGATCGATACCGTTGCTCGCTTGGGCAGCTTTACCGCGGCGGCGGAGGTACTGCACAAAGTGCCTTCAGCAATCAGTTATAGCGTCAGGCAAATGGAGCAAGATCTTGATGTGGTGTTATTTAAGCGTTTACCGCGCAAGGTCGAACTGACGCCAGCAGGAGAAGTGTTCTTAACCGAAGCCCGTGCCATGCTAAGGCAAATGGAAGAGGTAAAGAGTCAAACACGACGTGCGGCGCATGGCTGGCAAAAAACCTTAAAGCTGACCTTAGACAATGTGGTGCGTTTGGATCAAATGAAGCCATTGATCGAAGCATTCTATGCCACGTTTGAGCATGCTGAGTTGCAGATCAATATGGAAGTGTTCAATGGATCTTGGGAAGCCATCTCGCAAGGGCGTGCTGATATTGTGATTGGTGCGACCGCCGCTATCCCGGTTGGTGGTGACTTTGAAGTTAAAGAGATGGGGGTATTGGACTGGGCATTTGTGATGTCGCCAAGCCACCCGTGTGTGCGTGAGCAAGTATTAAGCGAAGAGTTTGTCAGTCAGTTTCCTGCGATCTGCTTAGATGATACCTCCAATGTTTTACCTAAACGCCATACCGTACATTACCCACAGCAAAGACGTTTGCTGTTGCCCAATTGGTACAGTGCGATTGAGTGTCTGAAAAATGGAGTTGGTGTCGGCTATATGCCTCGGCATATCGCGCAACCCTTGATTGAAGAGGGCGTGCTGGTGGAGAAAATTTTGCCTGAGGACAAACCTTTAAGTTACTGCTGCTTAGTATGGCGTAAAGATGAAAACCACAAAATGATTGAGTGGATGGTCGATTATTTAGGTTCGAGTGAGCAGTTATATAACGATTGGTTACGCGCATAAAAAACGCCAGCAACGGCTGGCGCTTGTATTGGTGCAATATGCGATTCGCTAAGGGCGCTCAAATACTGTTGCGATCCCTTGTCCTAAACCGATACACATAGTCGCTAAACCATATTTGGCGTCTTTGGCTTCCATCAAATTGATCAGCGTGGTTGAAATACGTGAACCTGAACAGCCAAGCGGGTGCCCAAGAGCGATCGCGCCACCATTTAGATTCACTTTCTCATCCATTACATTGAGTAGTCCAAGATCTTTCGCAACCGGTAGCGCTTGGGCTGCAAAGGCTTCATTGAGCTCAACCACATCCATGTCTTCTACAGTCAGCCCTGCACGTTTCAGGGCTTTTTGTGTCGCAGGTACGGGACCATAACCCATGATGGATGGATCGCAACCGGCGATAGCCATACTCTTGATATACGCGCGAATCGGCAAGCCTAGTTGCTTCGCTTTATCTTCACTCATAATCAGCATTGCAGACGCACCGTCAGAGAGGGCAGAAGAAGAGCCAGCAGTCACGGTACCATTGGCTGGGTCAAACACTGGACGCAATTGTGCCAGACCTTCAACGCTGGTCTCTGGACGAATCACTTCATCGTCTTCGAGCAGCATTAAGGTGCCATCCGCGGCATGCCCTTCGGTCGGGAGTATTTCGTTTTTAAAACGTCCTTCGACGGTTGCGGCATGAGCTCTAGCGTGAGAGCGAGCAGCAAATTCATCTTGCTGCTCACGGCTAATGCCATGCAATTTACCGAGCATTTCTGCGGTTAAGCCCATCATGCCAGCGGCTTTCGCGACGTTTTTTGCCATACCAGGATGGAAATCTACGCCATGGTTCATTGGTACATGCCCCATGTGCTCAACACCACCAATCAGGCAGATCTCAGCATCGCCAGTCATAATTGCACGGGTGCCATCATGCAGTGCCTGCATTGATGAACCACATAAGCGATTGACGGTAACCGCTCCGATTTCGATCGGCAGACCCGCCAGTAAAGCCGCATTACGTGCGACGTTAAAGCCTTGCTCTAGTGTTTGTTGTACACAACCCCAATAGATATCTTCGATCTCACTTGGGTTGACCTGTGGGTTGCGGGCAAGAATGCCTTTCATTAAATGTGCCGACAGATCTTCTGCGCGGATATTGCGATAAGCGCCGCCTTTTGAACGTCCCATTGGGGTTCGAAGACAGTCAACGATTACTACTTTTCTTGTCTCTATAGTCATGTTCGATTCCCCCTTAAATTGAACCTTGCTGCTGGTTGGCATAAAAGCGTTCGCCTTTGGCTGCCATATCAATCAATAACTGCGGTACCTGATACATGGCACCTAAATCTTGATATTGCTTAGCTTGTTCAATGTAGGTATCAAGCCCCATGTTATCGAGATAGCGGAATACGCCACCTCTAAATGGAGGGAAACCGAGACCATAGATCAGCGCCATGTCAGCTTCTTGCGGTGAGGCAATAATGCCTTGTTCAAGACACAGCACGACTTCATTGATCATTGGGATCATAGTGCGAGCGATGATGGTTTGATCGTCAAACTCCTGCTTATCACGACAGACATCAGCCAGCAGAGGTAAGATCTCAGCATCGAAGGTTTTCTTTGGTTTGCCTTTACGATCAACCGTATAGTTATAGAAACCACTGCCATTTTTCTGACCGTACTTTTCTGCCTCAAACAGAACATCAATCACGTCACGCTCGGCTTTTGCCATGCGCTCAGGGAAACCTTGCGCCATAACATCTTGTGCGTGGTGTGCAGTATCAATCCCGACGACGTCGAGTAGGTAAGCGGGTCCCATTGGCCAGCCAAATTTACGCTCCATCACTTTATCGACTTGAGTAAAATCTGCCCCGTCACGCAACAACATACTAAAGCCGCCAAAATACGGGAACAGTACGCGATTGACGAAGAAGCCTGGGCAATCATTCACTACGATAGGTGACTTACCCATTTTCGCCGCGTAAGCGACGACGCGATTAATGGTTTCTTCTGAGGTGTGTTGACCGCGAATGATTTCCACCAATGGCATACGGTGCACTGGATTAAAGAAGTGCATGCCACAGAAATTTTCTGGACGCTGGAGGGATTGTGCCAATAAGTCGATTGGAATCGTCGACGTATTGGAGGTGATCACTGTATCGTCAGCAACATTTTGCTCCACTTCACTAAGTACGGCGGCTTTAACTTTTGGGTTTTCAACCACCGCTTCAACGATAACGTCAGCCTGCTCAATACCCGAGTAATGCAGGCTAGGAGTGATTGAGCCAAGAATGCCCGCCAGCTTAAAGCCATCAATCTGACCGCGCTCAAGTCGTTTGTTAAGCAACTTTGACGCCTCATTCATGCCGAGATCAAGCGATGCTTGGGCAATGTCCTTCATCATTACCGGCACACCTTTCAATGCCGATTGATAAGCAATTCCGCCACCCATGATACCGGCGCCAAGAACCGCAGCACGTTGCGTCTCTTTATTGGCAGACTTGGCGGCTTTTTTAGCGATACCTTTGATGTACTGATCGCTTAGGAATAGACCGACTAGAGCACTGGCTTCAGGCGATTTAGCGAGGCGAACAAAGTATTTACGTTCAACGTCGAGCGCTTCGTTACGCGCCAAGGTTGCACCTTCTTCGATGGTTTTTACTGCCGCCATCGGCGCTGGGTAATGTGGACCGGCTTTTTGTGCGACCAAACCTTTTGCCATGGTAAAGCTCATCATTGATTCGAGCTTACTTAGCGTAAGTGGTGATGTTTTTTGCTTGCGACGAGATTGCCAATCTACTTTCTCACTGATCGCTTGTTGTAGTGTGGCGAGTGCCGATTGAGTCAGCGCTTCGCTATCGACCACCGCATCAAGTAAGCCAAGTTTAAGCGCTTCATTTGCGCGGCAAGCTTTACCTTGGGTAATGATTTCCATTGCACTGTCAGCACCGATCACGCGTGGCAGTCGCACACAGCCTCCAAAGCCAGGCATGATACCGAGTTTCGTCTCAGGCAAACCAATGCTGGTGGTTTTATCACCAATGCGGAAATCGGTAGCGAGTACACACTCACACCCGCCGCCAAGTGTATGCCCTTTCAGTACCGATAGGGTCGGGAAAGGCAAATCTTCCAGCTTAGAAAATATTTGATTGGCGAACTGAAGCCACTGATCAAGTTCTTGGTCGGTTTTGGCAAATAAACCAAGAAACTCAGTGATATCGGCACCGACGATAAAGGCATCTTTATCACTCGTGAGCATTAAACCACGAATGTTGGTCGTTTGTTTGAGAGCATCAAGTGCAGCGTCGAGCGATTCTAGTGTGGCTAAATCGAGTTTGTTTACCGAGTTTGGAGAGCTAAAACAAAGCTCGGCAATACCGTCGTGCACTTCCTTTACATGTAGGGTGTTGGCTTGGTAAATCATGTCTATCTCCGTGACATTTAATCTACAAATTAAATTTTATAGTTCTGGTACGACTTGTTTCGCTTTTAGTGTGGACTTGAGAATGTTTAATTTCAACACAAAATTCAAACAAGTGTTTAACATTGTGATTTAAGTATTCCACTCTTCTTTTGCTAATGGCTCGTGATAAACTTGCTATCACTATGTATTTTGCAAATAAATCATGAACGATAAGCCCTATTTAATTCCTGCTCAGCCAGTCATTTTTGAAGAAGAGATAAAAAAGAGTCTTTTCATTACCTATTTGGCGCATACCCCTAATGTTGCGGCAGCAAAGTCTTTTGTTGATGAAATAAAGAAAAAGCATGCCGACGCGCGCCATAATTGCTGGGGTTTTGTCGCAGGTCGTCCAGAAGATTCGATGCAGTGGGGCTTTAGTGATGATGGTGAACCATCCGGTACAGCAGGTAAGCCGATTTTAGCCCAACTTTCTGGTTCTGGTGTTGGTGAGATAAGTGCAGTAGTGACACGCTATTATGGTGGTATTCGTCTGGGAACGGGCGGCTTAGTCAAAGCTTATGGTGGTGGAGTGCAACAAGCGCTTAAGCTGCTTCAAACTATCGAGAAAAAAATCACCACATTAATTACGCTCAAGTTAGACTATGGTTTTATGCCAGTCGCACAATCGTTGTTTGCTCAGTTCGGTGTGCAGGAAGTTGAGGCACAATATAGTGATGAGGTTGAGCTCACCCTTGAAATCGAAGTCCGTGAGTTAGAGGCTTTTACTCAAACGATCATCAATAAAAGTGGCGCTAAAGCCATTATTACCCCGCTTAACGGGACTAAATAGGAAGTAAGAAGCCAAGCTTCACGTCATTAAGCAATGCAATTTAGATCTATTATCCGAATCGTAGGGCTGTTACTTGCCCTGTTTAGCGTCTCGATGCTTGCCCCTGCCTTGGTAGCGCTCATCTACCGAGATGGTGCGGGTGTACCCTTTGTTACCACCTTCTTTGTTCTACTTTTTTGTGGCGCAATTTGCTGGTTTCCAAATCGACATCATAAGCATGAACTGAAAGCTCGAGATGGCTTTTTAATTGTTGTTCTCTTTTGGACGGTAATCGGTAGTGCCGGTTCTCTGCCATTTCTACTCGCTGATAACCCAAGTGTGTCGGTAACGGATGCCTTTTTTGAATCCTTTTCCGCGTTAACGACCACTGGTGCGACGGTGATTGTCGGTCTGGACCATTTACCTAAAGCGATTTTGTTCTACCGTCAGTTCTTACAATGGTTTGGTGGGATGGGGATCATCGTGTTAGCCGTCGCTATACTGCCAGTGTTAGGTATCGGCGGAATGCAGCTGTATCGAGCTGAGATTCCCGGTCCAGTAAAAGACAGCAAAATGACCCCTCGTATTGCCGAAACGGCAAAAGCGTTGTGGTACATCTATTTAAGCTTAACGATAGCTTGTGCCGTCGCGTTTTGGTTGGCGGGGATGACACCGTTTGACGCCATTGGTCATAGCTTCTCAACCATTGCAATTGGTGGTTTCTCGACCCATGATGCGAGTATGGGTTATTTCGACAGTTATGCCATCAATATGATCACAGTGGTATTCCTGTTAATTTCAGCCTGTAACTACTCGTTGCACTTTGCCGCTTTTGCCTCTGGTGGTGTGCATCCTAAGTACTATTGGAAAGACCCAGAGTTTCGTGCCTTTATCTTTATCCAGGTGCTTCTCTTCTTAGTGTGCTTTTTGATGTTGCTGAGTCACCATTCGTACGACACGATGTACGAGGCATTTGATCAGGCGTTGTTCCAAACGGTTTCAATTTCCACCACAGCAGGTTTTACCACCACGGGGTTTGCTGAGTGGCCACTGTTTTTACCTGTGCTGCTCTTGTTCTCTTCTTTTATAGGAGGATGTGCAGGCTCAACAGGTGGCGGCATGAAAGTTATCCGTATCTTACTGCTGACCTTACAAGGTGCGCGTGAACTTAAGCGATTAGTGCATCCTCGAGCGGTGTATACGATTAAGTTGGGTGGTAGTGCGCTTCCTCAGCGTGTTGTTGATGCGGTATGGGGCTTTTTCTCCGCATACGCTTTGGTATTTGTCGTATGTATGTTGGCGTTGATTGCTACCGGGATGGACGAACTCAGTGCGTTCTCTGCGGTGGCGGCAACATTAAACAACTTAGGACCGGGCTTAGGTGAAGTTGCGCTCCATTTTGGTGAGATTAACGATAAAGCCAAATGGGTGTTAGTGGTATCGATGTTGTTTGGCCGTCTCGAAATCTTTACCTTACTAATATTACTGACTCCAACTTTTTGGCGTAGCTAAGGATTAAATGTGAAAAAGGCACTGTTTCTATATTCGTCCCAAGAAGGGCAGACAGTTAAAATTCTCAAACGTATTGAAGCTCAGATGGATGAATACCAATGTGAGTTGGTCGATTTGCATCAAGCAGATAGCATTGACTTCTCTTTGTATGAGCGCGTACTAATTGGTGCATCGATTCGTTATGGCAAACTCAATAAAAAGCTCTATCAGTTTATTGAAGCCAATCTTGCGCAGTTGCAGCAACATAAAGTCGCTTTCTTTTGCGTTAACCTAACCGCAAGAAAAGAAGACCAAGGTAAAGATACCCCAGAAGGGAGTGTCTACATTAAGAAGTTCTTGCAGCTTTCACCTTGGCAACCGAGTTTGATCGGCGTGTTTGCTGGGGCTCTCTATTACCCACGTTACCGCTGGTTCGATAAAATGATGATTAAACTGATTATGACGCTAACTGGCGGAGAGACCGACACCAGCAAAGAAGTTGAGTATACCAACTGGGAAAAAGTGAGTTTATTTGCCGATAAATTTAAAGAAATGTAAATAAAACCGCCTGTTTTGGCGGTTTTAGATTAATAATTCATCGAACGATAAAAAAAACGAAAAAACTGTAAAAAAGCACTTGCCAAAGTAAACGCGATCTCTATAATGCGCCCTCGTTGACACGGCAAAGCTTCGCAAGAAACGAACGCCAAGTTAACAAGGTTAAATTAGCCAAGCGAAACGCTTGAAAAAAAGTTTGAAAAAAGTGGTTGACACTAAACTTTATCTCGCTAAAATGACCGTCCGTTTTGAGAGAACTCAAAACGAAAAGCTCTTTAACAATATAAACCTATCAATCTGTGTGGGCACTCGTTGATGATAATCCAAATTAGAAGCTTAGGCTTCAAATTAGATTTCAATGAAACGAAGTGACCATTGCTAGAAATAGCAGCACAGTCAATTCAAACATTACTATGTAATGTTCAGTATTCATTGAGTCGACAAAATCTTAAATTGAAGAGTTTGATCATGGCTCAGATTGAACGCTGGCGGCAGGCCTAACACATGCAAGTCGAGCGGCAGCGACAACATTGAACCTTCGGGGGATTTGTTGGGCGGCGAGCGGCGGACGGGTGAGTAATGCCTAGGAAATTGCCCTGATGTGGGGGATAACCATTGGAAACGATGGCTAATACCGCATGATGCCTACGGGCC
>NZ_QLYZ01000021.1 GCF_003350325.1 Vibrio rhodolitus
GAAGAATGCGTTAGCAGAGAGAGTCAATGGGATACTAAAACAAGAGTTCCTACTCAATAGGTGTCAAGACATCAAAGAGCTCAACCAACTAGTAAAAGAGTCTATTAGTATCTATAACAATATGAGACCACATCTTAGCCTCGGGATGAAAACCCCAAATGAGGTTCATGAAAAAAGCCAGCTGCTAACGCAGTTGGCTTAGCATAAAACTGTCAACGTATTTTAGGACGAGACAGTAGCAACAGGGGAAGGGGATGTCCCGCTTATTAGCTTGTCGTATTCCTTGACTCTGTGTTAGCGGTCCAATAACTCTTTGCTGCGCCAAAGAGTCATCAGAAAGGCGCTTTAGTCTCGAGTGCGCTGTTCGGTCGGTTTTAGGCGTTCCCGACACCGAAAACCTAAAAGTTCGTCCTGAACTTTTACCTAATGAGGTGGACGAATTTGAGTGGCGTGATTGCGTTGGACAAGAACATAAGACAAAGCCTAATCACATAGATAATTATGTGATTAGGCTTTCAAGTTCAGCATCAATATGAAAGTCTTTCTCCAAACTAGTTGGTGTTATAGCTAGGCAACCAAATGAGAAAAGTCTCTGAGCATAGTGAACTATGTGATGAGATTTTCGAGTGTAGGTTAACGACGCTATAGCACCAAATAGGCAGGAGGACTCCTCAAACTAATTAGAATCACAGCTAGGCGAACAAATGAGCAAAGCCTCTGAGCATAGTGAACTATGTGATGAGGTTTGAGAGTGCAGCTCAACAACGCTGTGACTCTGATTAGGAAGAGGAAGGTTAGTGCATGGCGTGCAGGCTTACCAACACGATGGCACTAAAACCAATCACAAACCAACTCGAACCCATAACTAATGCAGTTTTTAATTCAGTACTCACTTTACTTCTCCTCAATATCTCGAGATTAATCCCTAGTAAACTGGGATTTTATTTTGATTATTTTTGAAGCAACAAGGTACACCAATGACGTGCTACTGTTATCTGGCGAAGCTTACTTTTCATTTTTGATCGACTCCCCATATCGCGCTTTGCTATTACCAACGGATAAAGGAAGGGACTACAATGTGGTTCACTCTTCCTTGTAAGTGATAAACATGAGTTGTAATACCTGCCAACAGAACTGGTTTTGGCGCAAGATTGGGCGCTGCATGCGCTGCGTCTATCAGCTGAGCGGATTATCGCTACTGAGTATGGTGAGCTGGTGGCTGATGTTTCGTGATACTCCTAAGAGCATTGAATCTATCGCGTTGATTACTGCGATGGTTGGTTTTACTGGGTTGTTAGCATTGCACCTTTGGATGCGCTGGGTGGTTATTCCACTTCGCTCCCGAAGTAGAAATGAAAAAAGGCGATAGCCAATTAGCCATCGCCTTTCTATTTAGCTTAAATCGGCTAGGGGATTAGCCTAGGTAAGCTTCTAGCTCTTCGCTGCCACCGATGTGTTTACCACCGATAAATACTTGAGGAACCGTCGTGCGACCCGTGATTGCACGTAGGCTCACCGTGGTTGCGTCTTTACCTAGTACAAGCTCTTCGTAGTTCAGACCTTTGTCGATTAGGTTCTGTTTTGCTTTCATACAGAATGGGCAACCAGGTTTTGTGAATACTGTGATTGACGCTTGCTCTTTGTGCTCTGGCGCAATGTAGTTCAGCATAGTGTCTGCATCAGAGACTTTGAACGGGTCGCCTGGTACGTTTTCTTCAACGAACATTTTCTCAACCACACCGTTTTTCACTAGCATGCTGTAACGCCATGAACGCTTGCCGAAGCCTAGATCGTTTTTCTCAACCAGCATACCCATGCCGTCAGTAAAATCACCGTTACCATCTGGGATGAACGTGATGTTTTCTGCTTCTTGGTCTGCTTTCCATGCGTTCATTACGAAAGTGTCATTTACAGAAACACATAGGATGTCATCAACGCCGTGCTCTTTGAATACAGAGAATAGCTCGTTGTAGCGAGGTAGGTGGCTTGATGAACAAGTCGGAGTAAATGCACCAGGTAAGCTGAATACGATAACGGTCTTGTCTTTGAATAGATCGTCAGTCGTTACGTTAACCCAAGCATCACCTTGGCGAGTTGGAAAAGTAACTTGTGGTACAGCTTGACCTTCTTTTGATGTAAACATGGTTAAATCCTTATTAACGATATTGTTCGTTGGTAATATATCTGAGAGTTGGGTGGACTCAATCTTTTTTCTTTGCAGTTATTATAAAAATTTTTATTAATCGCACTAATCGTTTAAGACGATGGCTTTGATAGTCATTAACGTTTGGTGTTATGATTTTGATAGTTTGATCCTATTGGTAAAGGATGGTTTATGAATATTCGTGATTTCGAATACTTAGTCGCCTTGGCTGAGCACAATCATTTTCGTAAAGCGGCGGAAGCCTGCTTTGTTAGTCAGCCGACCCTAAGCGGGCAGATCCGTAAGCTGGAAGATGAGCTAGGTACCGCGCTATTAGAACGCAGCAGTCGTCGCGTGTTGTTTACCGATGCGGGTTTGCAGCTGGTCGAGCAGGCGAAAAAAATCCTCAGTGAGGTGAAGCTGTTCCGCGATATGGCAAGCGATCAAAGTGGCGCGATGACAGGACCGATGCACATTGGTTTTATCCCGACGGTGGGTCCTTACATTCTGCCGCGTATTGTTCCTAAGTTGAAAGAGCAGTTTCCTGAGCTTGAGCTTTATCTGCATGAGGCACAAACTCAGCAACTTGTTCATCAACTTGAAGACGGCAAGCTGGATTGTTTGGTGTTAGCGGCGGTAGAAGAAACGGCGCAGTTTAAAGAAATTGAAGTTTACAGTGAGCCATTAAGTGTAGCCGTGCCTTGCGAGCATGAATGGGCATCGCTGGATGAAATCGACATGTTAGAGCTCAATGGACGCACGGTTTTAGCGTTGGGTGATGGGCATTGTTTACGCGACCACGCGTTAGGCTTTTGCTTTGCTGCGGGCGCTAAAGATGATGAGCGTTTTAAAGCAACCAGTCTAGAGACCTTACGCAACATGGTCGCAGCAGGAGCAGGGATCACCTTGCTACCAAAACTGGCGCTGCCAAAAGAGAAGATCAAAGATGGCGTTTGCTACGTGCGAGCAGTCAACCCGGAGCCGACGCGCAGTATTGTTGTGGCTTATCGCCCAGGTTCGCCATTTAGAGCGCGCTTTGAGCAATTGGCAGAGACAATTAAGCAGCAGCTTGAAGCTTAATTCACACTGTTTGATTGGAATAAAAAAGAGGTTGGCATTGCCAACCTCTTTGCGTTTATGACTTGAGAAGGTGTCTAGAACAGCTCTTCGCCTTCGTCACTTGAGTAGATAGTATCGGTGAGCTCTTCAGAGACATACTCTGTTGGCTCATGACCTTCACGGAAGTACTCAAACATCGACGTACCATCGACTTTATTGGTCAGTAGACCTGAATCGCGGTCAATACGAATACGCACGATACCCGGCGGGATATCTTTGTCTTGTTCAGCATTGAGCGACAGTGCCGTATGCATAAAGTCGATCCAAGCTGGTTCTGCGGTTTTCGCCCCAGACTCAGCGCCAGTGATTTGACCTTTTCCAAGGTTTGCGTTTTGTGTCGTGCGACCTAGAGTGCGGCTGTGATCATCAAAGCCAACCCATGCAATCGCGACAACACCCGGACCATAACCGTTGTACCAAGTATCTTTCGAATCATTGGTGGTACCGGTTTTACCGCCGATATCACGACGTTTCAGTTTTTGTGCTCGCCAGCCCGTACCGTTCCAGCCTGTGCCATCACGCCAGCTACCGCCGCCCCAAATGTTGCTGTACATCATTTCACGTACAAGGAATGCAGTTTGCTCAGAGATCACTTGCGGAGCATAAGGTGATTCAACTTTTGCAGTTTCTTCAGCTTCGCTACCCGTTGAGATATCTTGTTCGTTAAACTCATTTTCTGGTTGGTCAGCTTGAGCTACTGGGGCAATTTGTGTTGCTGGGCAGTTTTGCTGACAAATGGTTTTTGGCGCAGCTTCAAATTCCATATCACCGTAAGGACCGGTTACTTTCTCGATGTAGTAAGGCTCAACATAGTAACCACCGTTAGCAAATACTGAGTAGCCTTGCGCCATTTTCATCGGTGTTAAGCTGCCCGCGCCAAGCGCAATGGTTTCTGAACGTGGCACATCATCAATGGCAAAACCAAAGCGAGTGAGGTAGTGACGGGTGTCATCCAAGCCCACTTCACGTAAAACGCGTACCGCCATTACGTTCTTCGATTGGGCAAGACCGATACGCAGACGGGTAGGACCGACATAAGTTGGTGGTGAGTTCTTCGGACGCCATGCAGTGCCTTGGCTTTGATCCCATTGGTTGATTGGCGCATCGTTAATCAGGGTTGCGAGTGTTAAACCTTTATCGATTGCTGCTGAGTAGATAAATGGCTTAATACTTGAGCCCACTTGGCGTACCGACATAGTGGCGCGATTAAACTTGTTATGCACAAAGTTAAAGCCGCCTACCAGTGATAGTACCGCACCATTTTCAGGGTTCATTGCGACAAATGCGGTGTTGGCGTTTGGCACTTGGCTTAGTTGCCAGTGATAAACTACGTCACCTTCCTCTTGTTGATTGGCAATTTGGCGCACCCAAATCTGCTCACCCACTTCGAGTACATCACTTGCTTTCTTCGGTGCAGGACCTTGGCGTTCATCAGTGCGGAATTGACGTGCCCACTTAATGCCATCCCAATCCAGTTTTGCTTCACCGACATTTTTAATGGTGACGGTTGCTGATTTTGCCGCAACGTTAGTGACAACTGCCGGCGTTAGCTCACCGTAAGTTGGGACGTTACGCAGCGTTTTTTCAATTTGCTCAGCCGTCATTGGCGCTGCATTTGGTTTCCACAGCACTTTTTCAGCGCCGCGGTAGCCATGGCGTTCATCGTAAGCAAGCAGGTTATTGATGGCGGCATCATTGGCTGCGCTTTGTAGCTTTGAGTTCACCGTGGTGTAGACGTTCATACCTGAGGTATACGCATCTTCACCGTAACGTTCTACCATCCAAGCACGCGCCAGCTCTGCCACATATGGCGCGCTAAGCTCAATCTCGGCGCCGTGATAACGAGAGACAATCGTCTCTGCACGCGCTTGCTCGTACTCTTCCTGAGTGATGTATTTCTCATCCAACATACGCAGCAGAACCACGTTACGACGGTTGGTCGCACGTTCAATCGAGTAGATTGGGTTCATAGTCGAAGGCGCTTTAGGCATGCCCGCTAAGGTGGCAATTTCGCTCAAAGTCAACTGGCTAAGATCTTTACCAAAGTAAACACGTGCTGCGGCACCAAAACCGTATGAGCGATGTCCCAAGAAAATCTTGTTTACATACAGCTCCATGATCTCTTGCTTGCTAAGAAGTTGCTCAATATGGATCGCAATAAAGATCTCTTTAATCTTACGCATGATCTTCTTCTCGTTGGATAAGAAGAAGTTACGCGCAAGCTGTTGGGTAATGGTACTTGCACCTTGTTTGGCAGAACCTGACATTGCTACCACGATTGCTGCGCGAGTGATACCGATAGGATCAATGCCGTAGTGATCGTAGAAGCGGCTGTCTTCAGTCGCGATTAAGGCTTCAACAAGATGTGGCGGGATTTCGTCATATTTCACTGGAATACGGCGTTTTTCACCGAACTGAGAAATCAGTTTGCCATCTTGGCTATAGACTTGCATTGGCGTTTGAAGTTTCACGTCTCGCAAAGTCGCCACGTCTGGCAGTTCTGGTTTAACGTAAAGATAGAAACCAAAAATAGTTCCCACTCCAAGGATCATGCAAACCACAATGAAAATGAGCAATCGCTTTATGAACTTCACCGGATATTCCCTGATTGATTGAGGTCAGCAAGACCTAATGCCTTGTAACCTTAGCTAACAATTTAGCTTGCGTTAATGTTGTGCTTCTTTATCGGCAACCATGCTGTTTTCGCAAATTGTCACCGATGCCTGGAGCACAGCGATATGAGTTATTCATTAATCACTGGCGTTGATATTGGTCATTACAGCATTAAAGCCGTTGTTATCAAACCAGTAAAAGGTCGTCTCACTCTCGTCTCTGTTCGAGAGTTGGCGGTCGAAGCTATTATTTTCTCCGATAACCACCTGTTAAATCATCAGGAAATTGTAAAGAAACTAAAGCAACTTAGAAAGGCTTTGCCTCTGTTTATGCGCTCGGTTGCTTTTGCGATACCTGATGACTGTGTTATCTCGAAATTGCTGCAGATAGATAAAGCCTTGTCTGCTCAAGAAAAAGAGTATGCCATTATTGAGGCTTTTTCTCATCAATCTGCCTATCAAGTGGAAGAGCTTTATCTTGATTACGAACTGCTTGCGCCCGCGCCTGCATCGTTAACGCAAGCGGTGCAAGTGTATGCTAGCAAGAGATCGGTGGTAGATAACTATGCCACAGCATTTCACCAAGCTGGCTTTACTCCCTTGTTGTGCGATTCACATCAGCATGCATTGGTTCGTTTATGGCAAGCGATGGCGAAGAAAACGCAGTTGGACAACTGGCTGCTGTTAGATATCGCTACCACTCGCGCCACATTGGTGTATGACCATGCCGAGCAAGCACCGTGGTGCAGAGAGTTCGCTTTTGATGCGGCGTTAGGTCAGCAAGTTGAACCGCTGGTGGAAGTAGTCATGCAACATGTATTACGCCAGTGGCAACTGATGTCGAGTGTCGAGCGAGAAGCTATTGGCGGGATCTGGCTTACGGGCGGTGAGTTTGCAGCCTTAACTCTCAGCGATGCTCTTGCTGCACAATTAGGGCTTAAATGCTGTTTGTTTGATCCTTTGAGCTTGTTCGAACATCAAGGCGTTCAGCTTGCAAGTCACGGTTATGATTGCGCGTTAGCAACGGGACTGGCGCTGTTGGGAAGCGATTGGCAGGAGAAGCGAGATGTTGCATAGCATCAACCTACTGCCATGGCGCGAGCAGTATCGCCAAGCTAAGCGAAATCAATGGCGAGCTTGGTTGGTTGTGAGCCTGATTTTGACGCTGCTTATTCTGTTGGGCGCAAAGAGTTTGATTGCCAACCAGCAGGTGTTGCAGCAGCAAAGAGTCAGCTTTTTGCAAACCCAGCTAGACCAATGGTTATTGGAGCAAAAGCAACTGCAGAGGCTTTTGCAACAACTTCAGCAAGTAGAGCAAAAGAATCAGCACTTCGAGAGTTTAGAGAGACAACGCTCTAAGGTAACCCGCTTGATGAGTTTATTCGCTCAGCATGTACCGGATGGGATTTATCTTGAACGAGTTGAAACGCGCGACTTACAAGTAGAGCTAAAGGGTTTTGCTCATACCAGTCAGGCGCTGACGCTGTTAGCTGAGCGTTTACAAAACTCTGCTTATATTAATGAGCTAAGTGTTCGCTCGATTCTTCACCAGCAGCAACGTTGGCGGCAAAACTATCAGGCTTTTCATCTCTCTTTTCATTTGCGTTTAGACGTTAAGGGGGAGTGAGTTGATGCTTGATTTTGAAATCAGTGAAATAGCGTACAAGCCTTGCTGGCTTAAATTGGCGCTCTTAGCTGGGATAACGGCGTTAGGGCTGATAAGCGGATATGCGCTATTGCTCAAACCGCAACTGTCACACCTCGAACAGTTACGTCAGCAAGAGCACACACTTAAAACCACCATTGATACAGCTCGTCAAACGGTCAAGCAGCTGTCTCAATATCGTTTAATGCTCGCACAAGAGATCGCGCGTGAGCAGGCTTTTTCAAGCCGTTTACTCTCGCAAGGTGAGATGTCGGCGCTGCTGCAAGCCATCAATCAACAAGGTCATCAGCAACAGATCTCTTTTGTTCATCTGGATTGGGGAGAGCCGAAATTGCAAAGCGATTTTGTTGAGTTGCCACTGATGTTGGAGCTTAGTGGTAATTACCACCAAATAGCCCGCTTTAGCCAAGGTCTTGCAGCTATCCCGCACTGGGTGCACGTCAAAGATTTTACCCTCTGGCGCAGTCATGTAGAGGGGCAACAAGTATCAATGCGCATCAGTGGCACCAGCTATCAAGCAAAACCAGCCGTGCTACAGGAGAAACAAAATGGACAATAAAGCCAAGCTCTGGATTGCGCTGCTGTTTTTAACTGGCTGTGATGCTGAACAGAGCGATCTCGCGCCTTATCGCTTTATCTCTCAGCCAGTCGTTGAACTAGAGGTGGCTGGAGAACAAAAACTGGAAGTCTTGCGTTACCAAGAGCAGGAGCGCCGCTCCCCGTTTGTGTTGCCGTCAAATGTTGTCAAACCTGCGCAGCCACTTGTGCCGCTTGAGTCAGAGCAGACGTCGGTAATTGAGTTGGAGCCATCGGATCCGCTCTTCGCCCAAGTGCGCTTATCCGGCGTCATACATGGACATTCTGGCAAGATTGCACTATTCCAACTGCTTGATGAGCGGTTGGTGCAAAAACAACAGGGACAAGTACTTGAGCTTAGTGATTCGCAACGCTCGTTTGTTGTTCGCGAGGTTGGCGAAGACTTCGTCTATTTGCAATCCACAAGCGTGGAGGCTAGCTCCTTGCGATCATTGACCAAGCTAACATTGGCACAAAGGAGCCGTCGATGAAGCATACCTTTTTACTTCGCAATCTTTGGCTTGCGGTTGTTTTGCTGTGTTCACTGACTTCGCATGCAGGCACTACGGGGAATGAATTTGTCGGCTTAGACTTTAAGTTAGACAGCGAGAGAAATGGTCATTTAGTCATAGAGCTGAGCAATCGCAGTATTGCCCTAGATGTGCGCAAAAAGAGCCAAGGTTTAGTGATTGATTTGCCTGACACGACGATCTTGCCATCCCAGCTTAGCCAATACGATGTGCGTGATTTTGCTACCAATGTCCAAACCATCGAGCTGCGAGAGCAGCAAGGTCGCGTGCAATTTGTCGTCAACATCGAGGGTGACTATCGATATCACTATCAGATAAAGCAGCACTATATTGAAGTGGTGATCATGGCTTCAGCATCTCAAAATAGTCTGCTGACAGATATCGATCGCGAGCAGCGTATCTCGATTAATTTTCAAGATATTCCTGTACGTCGCGTGCTGCAGATGTTGGCTGAATACAATCAATTGAATTTGGTGGTTTCTGATTCGGTGACGGGTAACCTGACCATGCGTTTAGATGAAGTGCCTTGGCAGCAAGTTCTGGATATTTTGCTGCAAGCCAAGGGATTAGATAAATACATTGAAGGCAATGTGATGCTGGTGGCGCCCATTGACGAGTTGGCTCAAGAAAGGCTGCGCCAGCAGCAGAGAGAGCGTGATAATTCACAACGCTCGCGGCAATCGCAACTGATCAAAATTAACTTTGCCAATGCGCAGGATATTGCAACGTTAATCTCACCGACCCAAGGAGGCATGCTATCAGAACAAGGCTCCCTTCAGGTTGATGAGCGAACCAACACCTTGCTGATTCACGACTTTCCAACCAATATTAATCGGGTACGGGAAATCGTTGCTTCACTCGATGTCCCTATCAAGCAAGTGCAAATAGAAGCGCGGATTGTCACGGTGAGTGAAGGAACCCTTGATGAGTTGGGCGTGCGCTGGAGCATCAATTCCAATGATGGCAAGCTTGGCGCAACGCTTGATGGTAATTTCGCTCAACGTAACCAAGCACAGTTGTATGATTATCATAGCGGCGATGTTGCCGATTTGCTCAACGTGAATCTAGCAGCCGCGGCGTTGAGCTCTTCCAGCATTGCTTTCCAAGTGGCAAAACTGGGTGGCGGGACGTTACTCGATTTGGAACTGTCGGCATTGCAGCGCGAATCAAAGGCGGAAGTGATCTCCAGTCCGCGTTTAATTACCACCAATAAACAGGCGGCTTATATCGAACAAGGGACGGAAATTCCATATTTGGAAGCTGCGTCGAGTGGCGCGACATCAGTTTCCTTTAAAAAAGCGGTATTAAGCCTTAAAGTAACGCCGCAAATTACCCCTGATAATCGATTGATTCTTGATTTAGATGTTACACAAGACCGACCGGGTGAAGTATTACAAACCGGTACTGGCGAAGCGGTCTCAATTAATACCCAGCGGATTGGTACACAAGTATTGGTGGAAAATGGTCAAACGATTGTCTTGGGGGGCATTTATCAGCACAGCGTGACAGATACGGTGGATAAAGTTCCGCTACTTGGTGACCTGCCATTATTGGGCTCACTGTTTCGTCGTAGCTATCAACAACTGGGTAAAAGTGAGCTACTTATTTTCGTTACGCCCAAAGTAGTTGTGCACTAAATAGAAAATAAATTTGCATTAGGTCGACCTTATCTAGATAATTTCGGGTCTTATCACGAAATATCTGTGAGGAATCGGTGTCACAAGCATCTTCTAAGTCAGCTTAACGCTGTCCCTTCTTGTGGCGATGTCATTGAATTAACGTTGTAAATTACTGCTAAAACATGGCTGAGAAACGCAATATTTTCCTTGTTGGCCCAATGGGAGCCGGCAAAAGTACAATTGGTAGACATCTAGCTCAACAGCTTCATATGGAGTTTGTTGACTCAGACACTGTCATCGAAGAACGCACTGGCGCAGATATCGCTTGGGTATTCGATGTTGAAGGTGAAGAAGGCTTCCGCGCTCGCGAAGAGAAAGTGATTAACGACCTAACCGAAGAGCAAGGTATCGTACTTGCGACGGGTGGTGGTTCAATCCTGAGCAAAGAAAACCGTAACCGTCTATCTGCTCGCGGTATCGTTGTATACCTAGAGACAACCATTGAAAAACAACTTGCACGTACAAACCGTGACAAAAAGCGTCCTTTGCTACAAACGGACGAACCACGTGATGTACTAGAGTCTCTGGCTGAAGAACGCAACCCGCTATATGCTGAAATTGCGGATTACACTGTACGCACAGATGATCAAAGTGCAAAAGTGGTAGCCAACCAGATCGTAAAAATGCTAGAAGAGAGATAAGACTTACTTATTTCGAATTGGAGCATAACCATGGAACGGATTACGGTCAGCTTAGGCGAACGTAGCTATCCAATATCAATTGGCGCCGGATTATTTGATGATCCGGCCCACCTTTCTTTTCTTTCTAACCCTAATAGTTCGGCAAAACAGAAAGTCGTCGTGATCAGTAATGTCACGGTTGCGCCAATCTATGCGGAAAAAATTCTCTCAACGCTGGCACAGCATGGCTGCCAAGCGACTCTGCTTGAATTGCCAGATGGCGAGCAATACAAAAGCTTAGCAACCTTCGAACAAGTGATGAGTTACTTGTTAGAGCACAACCATAGCCGCGATGTAGTGATCATTGCTTTAGGCGGTGGTGTGATTGGCGACTTAGTTGGTTTTGCTGCTTCTTGTTATCAGCGCGGTGTGGATTTTATTCAGATCCCAACCACCTTATTATCTCAGGTGGATTCTTCCGTTGGCGGTAAAACGGCAGTAAACCATCCCCTTGGTAAAAACATGATTGGTGCTTTCTACCAACCGAAAGCGGTGATTATCGACACCAATTGTCTTGCGACGTTGCCCCCGCGTGAGTTTGCTGCTGGTATTGCTGAGGTGATCAAGTACGGCATTATCTATGATGCGGCGTTTTTCGATTGGCTAGAGCAAAATTTGGATGCGCTGTATGCCTTGAATGAAAAAGCGCTGACGTACGCAATTGCTCGTTGCTGCGAAATCAAAGCTGAAGTGGTCGCGCAAGATGAAAAAGAGTCAGGCATTCGCGCCTTGTTGAACCTTGGTCATACCTTTGGTCATGCGATTGAAGCTGAGCTTGGCTATGGCAACTGGCTGCACGGTGAAGCGGTTTCATCTGGCACTGTGATGGCAGCAAAAACCGCACAACTGCTTGGCGATATCAGCCAAGAGCAACTGGATCGCATTATTGCGCTGCTCAAACGTGCCAAATTGCCAATTCATACCCCAGAGAGTATGAGCTTTGATGATTTTATGCGTCATATGATGCGTGATAAGAAAGTGCTCGCTGGTCAATTGCGTCTGGTTTTACCGACCAGTATTGGCAGTGCGGAAGTGGTTAAAGGCGTCTCAGAAGAGATTATTGAACAGGCAATCGATTTTGCCCGCGAACTTTAATTGCAATGCTTAACCGTTGCGTGTTCGAGATTTAGCTTAAAAGCTTAGGTTGATACTATGAGTGTGACACATCAATCCAGAGTGTTGGAATTAGATAGCCAAATAGAATTGTTAGAGCGTTTGCAGCTCTTAACCCATTTTACGTCTAATTTTATTACTGTCTCTGGCGCCGCTGGAGCGGGCAAAACTTGGTTAGCGCAACGCTTTTTAGAAGCGTGGGCGGATGATAAAAACCAAGCCTTGCTGATGTGCCACCCCAACCAAACCGACGAGCAGCGTCGCACGACAATTTTGACGCAAGTGCTTTCCGAGCCGCTGTTTAATCCGGCGGATAATCTGGTCGACAGTTTTACTCGCAACATGGAACATGAGTCATGCAACGTCGTCATTGTTGTCGATGATGCGCATCTGCTCAGTGAGACTCTTGTTTCCGAGCTTTGGCTGTTATTACTACAAGCACAGCAGCGCAATCGCTGGACGATCAATATTGTGCTGTTCAGTCGCGTAGTCAGTCTTGATGCGCTCTTTCGTCGTCTTAGTCATGGTCAAGACATTAAGCCAATTGAACTTGAAATTGAATCACTTAGCTCGCAAGAAGCGGATCG
This sequence comes from Vibrio rhodolitus, assembly GCF_003350325.1. GTDB lineage: Bacteria > Pseudomonadota > Gammaproteobacteria > Enterobacterales > Vibrionaceae > Vibrio > Vibrio rhodolitus. The sequence goes on from NZ_QLYZ01000021.1 coordinate 12,706, forward strand.
TTTTTTTGAACAATTGGTGATGCGCTTTGTCGAAGATGAGAGAGAAAAAAGGGTGCGTCATGCGTACCGAACCGTTGCGCGTCGTCCGGGAGAAATCATGGCATTAGCAGATCAGAAAGTGGAAAAGAAAGTCGTTATTCGTTCTATTATCGGTTCGCCGCTTAATATTGCGGTCATTGTACTGCTGCTATTGGCACTAATTGGTGGCGGTTATTGGTGGATGATGGCTCAGCCAACGCCGGATGAAACCGCCCAGCAAATTACTGGGCAAGTTGAGCAAACGGTGATCCCTACTTTGGATGAGACAGAGCCTGCTACTGCAGAGTCTTCTGCTACTGATGCAGAGCAAGATAATTCCGAGCCAGACTTCGCGAGTGAGCAAGATAGTAATGGCTTAGCGGTGGAAGATGATTCGAGTGCACTGCCGCCAGAGGTGACAGATAAGCCGGAAAGCGTCGGAGTGATTGAAGATAACTCCCAACGCGTGGTGATCACCTCAGAAGTGGTGGATGCTTTATTAGAAAATGAAGCTGAGCAAGTCGATACCACCGAGATTGAGCAAGTGGTTGATGATGCACGTGAAGAAATCCCACGAGAGACACAGGTTAATGTGTTGACCCCAATCACGTTCGAGTTTGCTAAAGAGCAGCTCAACAGCTACTCGCCGCGCAGCTATACCTTACAGCTTGCTGCGGTGAATAGCCGATTGGAAGTGCAGAACTTTCTTGATCGCTATAACTTGAATGATATCGCGCTCGTTTACCCGACACTGCGCGATGGTCGCGAATGGTTCATTATTACCTATGATAATTACCCAACGATTCAAGTTGCTCGTGATGCGGTGAGTAATCTACCAGAGCCAATCCAAAAGCTTGGACCATGGGCGAAATCACTCAATCAAGTACAACGCGAAATCGCACGCAGCGAATAACTGGCAGGGTACGCACCATTTTATGCACCAAGGTTGACCAAAGCAGTGACTTTCTGCTCGGTCAGCCTAATTCAGCCTGCCAATTGCTTTGGGTATGGCGTTAAATATGTTACATTCCGCAGCCTTAATTTGTGGTTGATAGATAGAGCAGTCGATGAAAAAGCAGCGTGCCTTCCTGAAATGGGCTGGCGGTAAATACGGACTAGTTGAAGATATTCAGCGTCATCTGCCTGAAGCGCGCAAGCTGGTAGAACCGTTCGTAGGTGCAGGTTCTGTATTTCTCAATACTGACTATGAGCAGTACCTGCTGGCGGATATCAATCCCGACCTGATCAATCTCTACAACTTGCTGAAAGAGAGCCCAGAAGAGTATATCTCTGAGGCTAAGCGCTGGTTTGTAGCCGAAAACAACCGCAAAGAAGTCTACCTCGATATTCGCGCTGAGTTTAATCAAACCGACAACGTGATGTATCGCTCGTTAGCATTTCTCTATATGAACCGTTTTGGTTTTAATGGCCTGTGCCGTTACAACAAAAAAGGCGGCTTCAATGTCCCATTTGGCTCTTACAAAAAACCGTATTTCCCAGAGAAAGAATTGGAGTTTTTTGCTGAGAAAGCCAAAAAAGCTACGTTTGTCTGTGAAGGTTACCAAGAGACCTTCAAACGTGCGCGCAAAGGCAGTGTTGTCTATTGCGATCCACCTTATGCACCGCTTTCGACTACGGCTAACTTTACCTCTTACGCAGGTAATGGTTTCTCGCTTGATGACCAAGCGGCACTGGCTGATATCGCCGAAACTACCGCCAAACAGCGTGGCATTCCAGTATTGATCTCTAACCACGACACCACGCTTACTCGTCGTTTGTATCACGGTGCAGAGCTTAATGTGGTGAAGGTGAAGCGCACCATTAGCCGCAATGGGGCAGGGCGCAATAAAGTCGATGAACTGCTGGCACTGTTTAAGCCAAATAACGACTAAGCTACACATTTCTTAACCTACTACTATCATCTGCCTGACCGCTTCGGTAGAATTGCGCCAAATTTATGCAATGAAGCCAATTTACTTTTTGAGGTCAGGTATGAAAGATTTCCTTATCGCTCCTTCGATTCTGTCTGCGGATTTTGCTCGTCTTGGTGAAGACGTAGAGAAAGTTCTCGCAGCCGGTGCGGATGTGGTGCACTTTGACGTTATGGACAACCACTATGTGCCAAACCTGACTTTTGGTGCACCAGTGTGTAAAGCCCTGCGTGACTACGGCATTACTGCGCCAATCGATGTACATCTGATGGTTAAACCGGTTGATCGCATTATCCCGGATTTTGCTAAAGCTGGCGCATCGATGATCACTTTCCATATTGAAGCATCTGAGCACGTAGACCGTACTTTGCAACTGATCAAAGAACATGGCTGTAAAGCAGGTGTAGTACTAAACCCTGCAACGCCACTTGTGCACCTTGAATACATCATGGACAAGGTTGATATGATCCTACTGATGTCAGTGAACCCTGGTTTTGGCGGTCAGTCATTTATCCCGAATACACTCGATAAGCTGCGTGCAGTACGTAAGATGATCTATGAATCCGGTCGCGATATTCGCCTTGAAATCGATGGCGGTGTAAAAGTGGACAACATTCGCGAAATCGCCGAAGCGGGCGCAGATATGTTTGTGGCAGGCTCGGCAATCTTTAGCCAGCCAGATTACAAGCAAGTGATCGACGAAATGCGTGCCGAGCTTGCGCAAGCTAAATAAGTTCAGCAGAGTTGTAGGATAGAGTTTTGAAACAATTAAAACTGATCGCTTTCGATCTTGACGGTACGCTGCTAGATAGCGTGCCGGATCTTGCCGTGGCGGCTGACCAAGCCGTACGTGAATTAGGCTACGCGGGTGTTAGCGAAGAACAAGTGCGTGATTACGTCGGTAATGGCGCCGATATTTTGATTGCTCGCGCACTGAGCCAAAGCATCGATATCGATCCAGAGTTAAGCCCAGAGTTACGTGCAAAAGGACGTGAACTGTTTGATGACTACTACGAAAAGAGTGGTCATAAATTGACGCATCTTTACCCACAGGTAAGAGAGACTTTAGCGGAGTTAAAGCAAGCGGGCTTTACTTTGGCGTTGGTCACTAACAAGCCATCTAAGTTTGTGCCAGATGTACTGGCGCAGCACAACATCGCCGACTTTTTTAGTGATGTGTTAGGCGGTGATGCTTTCCCTGAACGTAAACCTAACCCAGTAGCATTGAACTGTCTGATGGAAAAGCATGGCTGTACGCCAAGTGAAATGCTGATGGTTGGTGATTCGAAAAACGATATCTTGGCGGCCAAAAACGCGGGTTGTCGTTCGTTTGCTCTGACTTATGGCTATAACCACGGTGAGCCAATTTCTGCCAGCAAACCAGATTTTGTCGCAGACAATATCGCCCAATTACTCGAAGTGATCGCTGTTTCTGCTTAAGCAAAACAAAATCACTAGCAAAATACTCTTCAATGAGTACACTGAGATGACCTTATTTTTCTCTATCACAGAGAGAGGTAAGGTTTTTTCTATTTTATGAGATTAAGAAGTCAAAGGAATCCATCCATGAGCAAACCCATCGTATTCAGTGGTGTTCAACCTTCTGGTGAACTAAGTATCGGTAACTACTTGGGTGCTCTACGTCAATGGCAACAAATGCAAGACGATTACGATTGTCACTACTGCGTAGTTGACCTTCATGCGATTACGGTTCGTCAAGATCCTAAAGCGCTGTATGAAGCGACACTAGATGCATTAGCAATCTGTCTGGCAGTTGGTGTTGACCCACAGAAGAGCACGCTATTTGTTCAGTCACATGCACCAGAGCACGCTCAACTAGGCTGGCTTCTTAATTGCTACACCCAAATGGGTGAATTGAGCCGTATGACTCAGTTTAAGGATAAGTCTGCTCGTTACGCTAACGATGTAAATGCGGGTCTATTTGGCTACCCAGTGCTGATGGCTGCTGATATCCTGCTGTACGGCGCGCACCAAGTGCCAGTAGGTAACGATCAGAAGCAGCACCTTGAATTAGCGCGTGATATCGCGACTCGCTTTAACAACATCTATTCGCCAGAAGATCCAATCTTTGTGGTTCCAGAACCGTACATTCCAACGGTGAATGCGCGTGTAATGAGCCTGCAAGATGCGACGAAGAAAATGTCTAAATCAGATGATAACCGTAAGAACGTGATCACTCTGCTAGAAGACCCTAAGTCGATCATTAAGAAGATCAACAAAGCACAAACGGATACCGAGACACCGCCACGCATTGCTCAAGATTGGGATAACAAAGCGGGCATCTCAAACCTAATGGGTCTGTACTCTGCAGCAACTGGCATGAGCTTTGCGGAAATTGAAGCTAAATACCAAGGCGTAGAGATGTACGGTCCATTTAAGAAAGATGTTGGTGAAGCGCTGGTTGCAATGCTCGAGCCTATCCAAGCGGAATACCACCGTATTCGTGCAGACCGTGCTTATATGGATCAAGTGATGAAGCAGGGTGCGGAAAAAGCATCTGCTCGCGCAGCACAAACACTGGAAAAAGTTTACCAAGCGGTAGGCTTTGTTGGTCGCCCATAAGCGATTGAAAGACGAAAAGAAGGTCAGCGAAATGCTGGCCTTTTTCTATTCTAAGCGGCAAAATTTTTACTTGCCTTTATAGGGCACTATTGCACAATACACGCCCTGACTAAGATTGATTATTGAGCTGTTTATCCGTCATGTTGCTGATCATTGATAATTACGATTCGTTTACCTATAACCTCTACCAGTATTTTTGTGAGCTGGGCACGGAGGTACAAGTTGTGCGTAATGATCGGATTGATCTGCAAGGAATAGCCGATCTTGAGCCGACTCATCTAGTCATTTCACCAGGACCGTGCACACCAAACGAAGCGGGTATCTCCTTGCAAGCGATTGAGCATTTTGCGGGTAAACTGCCAATTTTAGGTGTCTGCCTTGGTCACCAAGCGATTGCACAGGTATTTGGTGGCGAAGTGGTGCGTGCACGCCAAGTGATGCACGGTAAGACGTCACCGATTCGTCATACTGGTGAGAGCGTGTTTAAAGGCTTGAACAATCCTTTGACTGTAACGCGTTACCATTCATTGGTGGTAAAAAGCGATACCTTGCCAGATTGCTTTGAGTTAACCGCTTGGACTGAGCTGGAAGATGGCTCAATGGATGAGATCATGGGTTACCAACATAAGACGCTACCGATTGACGCGGTGCAGTTCCATCCAGAGTCGATTAAAACTGAGCAAGGTCATCAATTGCTGGCAAACTTCCTCGCTCGCTGATCATTTCTAATAGAATGCCTCTCTGTGTAGAAAGGGCGATTTAGCTCACTATTTTAACATTTGTTTTACAGTTTTGTCTGTGAGGCTGTTTTGCAAAACTATTCGTTCTCTAGTGGGTAAGAAACCGGTTATCTCTACTCTAATTTCTGAGCTATTTCATCTAATTTCTAATCTCTCAATCCTCTACTCTTCTCGTATCTACCATCTCAACTCTCACATCCACCATCATCTCGAATCTCACCCCTTTCTCTGCACTCTAAAGCTTAGCTTATGGCAATCTTAACTATTAATTACTTCATAAAAGTCGTTTAATGATGCATAAATAGTCATAGCTTGTTTTGGTGAAGTGATCTTTCTCTATTTAAACAGCATAAATCACTATTGAATTGGTTAATTAAATGTAAATACAATGCCGTGTTAGGGAATGCATAACACAAAAAATTGTTTCTATACTTATTTGTAAGGATACAAAACCTACATTGGCATGCGGTATCGAGAGGGAATGTACGATGACGGTAGAAATGAATGTTCAAAGAGCGCTGTTTGACGAGGTGATGGTACCTTGTTACAGCCCAATGGAAATGATCCCAGTGAAAGGTGAAGGCTCACGTGTTTGGGATCAACATGGCAATGAATACATTGATTTTGCTGGTGGTATTGCCGTGAGCTGTTTAGGTCATTGCCACCCAGCAATGGTTACTGCGCTTAATGAGCAGAGCCAAAAAATCTGGCATTTAAGCAATGTCATGACCAATGAGCCAGCGCTGCGTCTGGCGAAAAAACTGACCGCTCTCTGCTTTGCAGACAAAGTCTTCTTTGCTAACTCTGGCGCTGAAGCTAATGAAGCGGCACTCAAACTGGCTCGTCGTTACGCTGCGGATGTTTATGGCGCGGAAAAATCAGAAATTATCGCCTTTAAACAAGGTTTCCACGGGCGGACATTTTTCACTGTGACGGTCGGCGGTCAAGAAGCCTATTCAGATGGCTTTGGTCCTAAGCCCGGAGATGTCACTCACCTTGAATATAATGATGTCGATGCTCTGCGCGCGCATATCTCGGATCGTACTTGTGCGATCATGATGGAGCCATTGCAGGGTGAAGGCGGCATTATTGCACCCACCGATGAATTTATTCAAACCGTGCGTGAGTTGTGTGATAAGCACAACGCGCTACTGATCTTTGATGAAGTGCAAACCGGTAACGGGCGCACTGGTGAGTTTTACGCTTACCAAGGTTTGGGTATTACGCCGGATATTTTAAGTACCGCGAAATCTCTTGGTGGCGGCTTCCCAATTGGCGCAATGCTGACGACCAATGAACTGGCTGAGCATTTAAAAGTGGGCACTCATGGCTCAACTTATGGCGGTAACCCGCTTGCTTGTGCGGTGGCAGAAGCTGTGATTGATGTGGTGAGTGAGCCACAAACTTTGGCTGGCGTTAAAGAGCGTGAAGCGCTGTTCCGCGCTGGGCTAGAGAAAATCAATGCTAAGTATCAGATCTTCAGCGAAATCCGTGGTAAAGGTTTACTGCTCGGCGCTGCGCTTAATGACGAGTGGCAAGGTCGCGCTCGTGATGTGTTGGTGGCAGCGGGTGAACAAGGTCTGATGGTGCTGGTCGCAGGAGCCAATGTAGTGCGCTTTACGCCATCTTTGGTGATCAGCCCGCAAGATATCGAGCAAGGTCTTGATAAATTAGATAAAGCGCTAGCGACACTTACAAAATAGTTAAAACATCAAACGAGGTAAGCGATGTCGAACTTGCCTCGTTATATCAAGCACATTGAATTACTGGATGGCAGTTTAGACTGACTAGATTGCTAGCCTAGCGTGGTTGATATCAGTATCTGGAGGGAGTATCGATGCTGGTTGTTCGTCCTATCTCTATGTCAGACTATGATGCGCTGCATACCTGTGCGGTTGAATCTGGTCACGGATTTACTTCTCTACCGGTTAATCAAGATTTACTGACTAACCGTATCACCCATTCAGAATATAGCTTTGCTAAACCCCAAGTGACCGAACCCGGTGATGAAGGCTATCTTATGGTCGGTTTTGACAGTGACAGTGATGAAGTCGCTGGCTGTACCGGGATTGAAGCATCGATTGGTTGGGATGTGCCATTTTATTCTTACCACATCAGTACCATCGTCCATTCATCGCCCAAGCTTGGCGTGAATAATGTCGTCAAGCTGCTGACCTTTGGCAATAACTACACCGGATGCAGCGAAATCTGTACCTTGTTTTTGCGTGAGAAATTCCGTGGTGGTCTTAATGGACGATTGATGTCGAAGTGCCGTTTTTTGATGATGGCGGAACATCCTCATCGCTTCTCAAAAACCGTTTTTGCCGAGATGCGTGGCGTCTCTGACGAAGAGGGCAACTCTCCGTTTTGGCAATGGCTGCAAGAGAACTTCTTCAGTATCGACTTTACCATGGCGGATTATCTAACCGGCATCGGCAAAAAAGGCTTTATTGCTGATTTGATGCCAAAACTCCCTATCTATATCAATTTACTCAGCCCAGAAGCGCAAGCGGTCATTGGGCAGGTGCATGACAATACTAAACCTGCGCTGAGCTTATTAGAAAAAGAAGGGTTCACTTGCCGCAACTACGTCGATATTTTCGATGGTGGTCCAACCGTTGAGTGCGATCTACGCAATATTGAATCAGTGCGTCACTCTTTCCGCGCAAAAGTCGCGATTAGCGAACACAGCAGTGATAACGACTATTTGATCAGTAACACTTCCTTTGAAAACTTTAGAGCAGTAGCTGCCAAAGCGGCGCACGATCATGCCACTGAGTCAGTAATTATCGCACCAGATGTGGCAAAGGCACTACAGGTAGAACACGGGGATTACGTGCGCATGCTCGCGCAATAATGTTCAACAGTTAAGGACAGATGATATGACACAGTGGATTGCAGGTAAGTGGCTAGAAGGTGCAGGTAAAGTCATCGAATCAACTAGCCCATACAATGGTGAAGTGGTATGGCAAGGTCGTAGTGCAACAGCCGCGCAAGTAGAGCAAGCGGTATCGGCAGCCCGAAGCGCGTTTCTAAGTTGGAAAAAGCTGAGCTTTGAGCAGCGTGAAGCGATCGTGTTGCGCTTTGCCGAGCTGGTAAAAGCCAACAGCGAGCAAATCGCTGAGGTGATTGCTAAAGAAACAGGAAAACCGCTGTGGGAAACCCGTACGGAAGCGGCGGCAATGGCGGGTAAAATTGCCATTTCAATTCGTGCTTATCATCAGCGTACCGGTGAGTCGCAACGTGAGGCGGCAGGTAATCAAATCGTCCTGCGTCACAGACCGTTAGGCGTGATGGCAGTTTTTGGTCCGTATAATTTTCCTGCTCATTTACCCAATGGGCATATCGTGCCGGCGCTGTTGGCCGGTAATAGCGTGGTGTTTAAGCCGTCGGAGCAAACGCCGTGGACCGGTGAACTGGCAATGAAGCTATGGCAGAAAGCGGGTCTGCCAGATGGCGTGATTAATCTTGTGCAAGGGGCAAGGGAGACTGGCATCGCGCTGGCTGAATCAAAACGGATTGATGGATTGCTGTTTACTGGTAGCGCCAATACTGGTCATGTGCTTCATCGTCAGTTTGCCGGACAGCCCGATAAGATGCTGGCTCTGGAAATGGGCGGTAACAACCCAATGGTGATTTCAGATCAGTACGGCGATCTTGATGCGACCGTCTATACCATTATCCAATCCGCATTTATCAGCGCAGGGCAGCGTTGCACCTGTGCGCGCCGACTGTATGTACCAAGCGGCGATAAAGGCGATCAACTGCTGGTAAGGCTGGTTGAAGCCACGCGCAATATTCGCGTTGACCAACCTTTTGCCGATCCGGCGCCATTTATGGGGCCGCAGATCTCTTTATCGGCGGCGAACATAATCCTCGATGCGCAGCAAAACCTGCAATCACTCGGTGGTGAAAGTCTGATTGAAGCTAAGTTAGGTTCATGCGCGTTTGTTTCTCCGGGCATCATTGATGTAACGGCTGTCGAATCGTTGCCAGATGAAGAGTATTTCGGTCCTTTGCTGCAAGTGATTCGCTATCAAGGCATTGAGCAAGCGGTAGAGTTCGCCAATGATACCCGCTTTGGTTTGTCGGCAGGGTTAGTCTCCACCGATGACGCGGAGTGGGAATATTTTGTTGAGCACATTCGCGCCGGTATCGTTAACCGTAATCGTCAGTTAACCGGAGCCAGTGGCGATGCGCCATTTGGTGGACCGGGCGCATCGGGTAACTTACGCCCAAGTGCTTACTACGCAGCGGACTACTGTGCTTACCCAATGGCATCAATGGAAGGCGAACATACCGAGTTACCTGAAAGTCTGAGCCCGGGCATCACACTATAAAAACTTAGACTCAGTCACATAGGTTTAGACTCCGGTGACTGAGTCTTACACTACACTTGATTGACTACTCAAAGAACAATAACAACACCCTACACCGAAACAAGGAGGCGTTATGACGCCAGATAGATTGTTCCAGTCGCTATGGGAAGACTATACTTCGCGCCTTTGCCCCTCAGCGGGTAATGTGCATAAATTGCTGCAAGAAGATGAACCGCTCATCAATGACCACATTGCCCTGCGTACCTTTAACTTAGCGCCGGTTGAGTTAGAGGTGTTAGCTAAACCTTTCTTGGCGTTAGGCTACCAAGAGGCAGGAGATTACCTGTTTGAAGCTAAAAAACTGGTCGCCAAGCACTACCAACACCCTGATCCAACGCAACCGAAAGTGTTTATTAGTCAACTCAAAGTCGAAGAGTGCTCTGCGCAGCTACAAGCGATTGTGAAGCAGTTGGTTGCACAAGTTTCCGCGGAGGACATGCAAGGCAGTGAGTTTTTGTATGCCGGTCGCCCTTGGCAATTAACGCATCAAGATTATCAACTGCTCGCACAAGAGAGTGAGTACGCCGCGTGGTTAGCCGCGCACGGTTATGGTGCCAACCACTTTACTGTGAGTGTTAATCAGCTCAATCAGTTTGACCAAGTGCAGCAGGTGAATGATTACCTGAAAGCTTCAGGCTTTGTGATTAACCAATCGGGCGGTGAAGTTAAAGGCTCTGCTGATGTGTTACTAGAACAATCGTCTACCATGGCAGATAAAGTACAAGTCGACTTTGATGATGGCGTGATGTTGATTCCCGGCGGTTTCTACGAGTTTGCCAAACGCTACCCGATGGCAGACGGGGAGCTTTACCCCGGCTTTGTTGCTGCATCAGCCGATAAGATATTTGAGAGTACTAACGGGTAACGGAACGCTGTCGCTTACGGATGCGGGAACGCTGTCGCTTACGGATATTGGAGTGCTTTGTGTATGGAACGGGGTTTAAGTTGTTTTATCTCGAAGGACGAAGTCCGCTCTCGGAGCAAAGCGTTCCAAATTCTCGATTCCGCTAAAGAAAAAAGCCACCCAAGGGTGGCTTTTGCAATCTTATTTGTTCACTCGGTGTGAATTAGCGAGTGCCGTACACAACGATAGTCTTACCGTGAGCAGAGATTAGGTTCTGCTCTTCAAGCATCTTCAAGATACGACCAACAGTCTCACGAGAACAGCCAACGATTTGACCGATTTCTTGACGTGTGATCTTGATTTGCATGCCGTCTGGGTGAGTCATCGCATCAGGTTGTTTCGCTAGGTTTAGTAGCGTTTGTGCGATACGACCAGTTACATCTAGGAATGCTAGGTCACCCACTTTTTGGCTAGTCACTTGTAGGCGACGTGCCATTTGCGAAGATAGACGCATAAGAATGTCTGGGTTTACTTGAATTAGCTGACGGAATTTCTTGAAAGAAATCTCCGCAACTTCACAAGGAGACTTGGCACGAACCCAAGCTGTGCGCTCTTGGTCTTCTTCAAATAGACCAAGTTCACCGATGAAATCACCTTGGTTTAGGTAAGAAAGGATCATTTCCTTACCTTCTTCGTCCTTGATAAGAACCGCAACAGAACCTTTAACGATGTAGTACAAAGTCTCTGCTTTCTCGCCCGCATGAATTAGCGTGCTTTTTGATGGGTACTTATGAATATGACAGTGTGAAAGGAACCACTCTAATGTTGGATCGGTTTGAGGTTTACCTAGAACCATAATATCTCACTTCCTCTGCAGGGTACGCTTGCGCTTTCCATGTTGTTGCTAAGCCCAAAATGGGGATAACTAGGATAAGAGCACTTTACCAGTGCTGCAAGCTATCTTGTGTTTCGGTTTCAAATAGTATCCTTTTTCCCGAATGATTTCTTGATTTTAATCGGGTACAGGGTGCTATTTTATAAGCGAAAACGTGCACATGATCACGGTATGAAAAGTAATCGCAACCTAATGCACTTTTTTAGCCAATTTTGCCCGTTTCTATCAGTTGTTGAAGAATCGGTCTGACGATCAATTCCATCGCAAAGCTCATTTTACCACCAGGGACAACCAGCGTGTTATGGCGCGACATGAATGACCCATCTATCATTGCCAATAGGTAGGGATAGTCAACATTTTTAAACCCGCGTAAGCGGATTACCACGAAGCTTTCATCCAAGCTTGGAATGCCCTTCGCATCCAGCGGATTTGAAGTATCGACGGTAGGCACGCGTTGGAAGTTAATATGAGTGCGAGAAAATTGTGGGGTAATGTAGTTCAGGTAATCGTCCATTGAGCGAACAATTGAGTCCATCACCGCTTCACGAGAATGACCTCGGTCACGAGTATCGCGGACGAACTTTTGAATCCACTCAAGATTAACGATCGGCACCATGCCAATCAGAAAGTCGACATGCTGCGAGACATTAACATCGCCATCCACCACACCGCCGTGTAAACCTTCATAAAACAGCACATCGCTGTCTTCAGGGAGCTCTTGCCATGGCGTAAAAGTGCCGGGCATTTGGTTGTATGGCACCGCTTCATCAAAGGTGTGTAGGTAACGGCGCACTTTGCCCGTGCCATCTTCACCGTATTGACGGAAAAATTCAGCTAGGGCAGGGAAGTCATTGGCTTGCGGACCAAAGTAGCTGATATGGCGACCCTGTTCACGCGCTTTGCGGATCTCCACATCCATTTCAGGACGCGTAAAGCGATGGAAGCTATCGCCTTCCACCCAAGCAGGTTTGATGTCCATCATGTTGAACATCTTGCGAAAGGCTTCGGAGGTCGTGGTGGTACCCGCACCAGAAGAACCGGTGACGGCAATGATTGGATGCTTTGCTGACATGACAAACCCTGTCTAAAACTAACGTTCCTGTTAATAATTATGTTTGCTCCAAGTCAGTACTGCGCAGGGCAGACTTATTTGGATATCACAGCAATATAACATGCTTTAACTTTTTGTTTAAAAGATTCTACCGTTGGCATGGGTGAACAAAACACGGTGCAGCGGCACAGAAGTATCTATGCCGCATCGAGATTAGAATTTCTGTTTAAGCTGAATATCTACAGTTTCGTGCAGCTCAGAATAGACAATCACAGCCTCGCCAGAAGCGAGCTGCGCTTTTACTTGATCGACTTTAGCTTGCAGTGAAACTTCAACCGCACCGTAATCGGTACCTTCACGTAGTACAAACTCACGAATTAAATTGTCTAGGGTGTCGGCAGCAATTTCTTGCCAAGGGATAATCATAAATACCTCTTACGTTTATGATTGGGAGAGAGCCAGTCTTGCTGGCTCCGATATTATGCTGTTTTTAGTGGCTGATAGTAAGCGGGTAGCATCTCTTCTAGCCAGAATCTTGGTTTGAGCAGTGAGCCAGTGACAAAGCCGACGTGTCCACCGTTATCCAGCAGTCGATAATCGATATTGTCAGGTAGCACAAAGTGAGGGATCACCGCATCAGTCATAAAGGGATCATCTTTGGCGTGAATGATCTGGGTGGGCAGCTTGATTTGTTGTAAGCGATGGATGCCCGAGCAGCGCTGATAATAATCTTCGGCATCTTTAAAACCATGCAGTGGCGCGGTAATCAAATCGTCAAAGTCGTATAACTTAGTCACGCGCTTAATGCTTTGGTAGGTGAGACCAAGCTCCCCTTTGAGTAGATGGTGCTTGCGCAGCGCATTACGTTTGAGCGACTTAAGTAAGTAGGCTTTATAGAGCTTTGAAAAACCCTGTTCAATGCGACTTGAACATGCAGAGAGATCAAGCGGCGCCGAGACAATTGAAGCGGCATTGAGCAGTGGATCATCAGCATACTCGGCTAAGTAATTCGCTAGCATATTGCCGCCAAGAGAAATGCCTACCGCAACTTTGGTCTGCTGAGCAAATTGCTGCTCAATGTGCTCTAAGAAGAAACGTGCATCTTCCACTTCACCGGAGTGATAGGCGCGTGGCAAGCGATTCGGCTTACCGCTACAACCGCGAAAATGCATCATCACTGATAGCCAACCTTGCTTGGCGAAGGCTGACATCAAGCCATTGGCGTATGGGCTATAAAAACAGCCTTCTAAACCATGAAACAGAATAAATAGCGGTTTGTTTTTTGCCGCATCGGATTGCGGATCTTCACTCCAAGCCAGGTCGATAAAGTCACCGTCTGGGGTGTTGAGGGTTTGCCAAATAGGTTCAAACAGCGCTTTTTTACGAATAAAACGTGGCGCTAGTGTTTGCATATGGGGATTGGTCATGCCCGAGGCAGCAGTAAAGTTTGTCATAGCGTGTCAGTTGGGTTATCCGGTACAAAGGGTTGAGAGAAAATGGAGTAAAGGTACTCTCCATCCAACTGACGGCAATAACGCAGAGTAAGGGGCTCATCATCGGCGTTGTGCAGAGTAAGCCCATTGATGCAATCAACTAAATCTGACTGTTGTTGCTTTTCTAGTTGCAACTCAAACTGCAGCGATTCTCGATATAAACTATCAGGTAGGCTGAGTTTGAGTTTTCTTCTTAATTCGCGAAAGCTACTGAGGAGCGTTTCAGAGCGGCTCAAGCACAGTTCGACTTGAGCCCAATCTTGTGGCGCGATTGTCGCGCCTTGTTCATCCAACCACTTGAGAAGCAGCAGGAGGTTGACGTTACCATGGTGATGGTTTTGCAGAGTTAAGCACGCTTCCTTCACTTCTCGCACACTGTAGTATTGCAAGCTAAATTGCCAAAGGCGTTCTAGAGTAAGTGAAAGGTATACGCGCTCATGACTCATAGATTACTGAACTCCTGTTCCATCTGCTCTAGCTCTTCTTGAAGAGCCATCCATTCCATTTCTACATCTTCTAGTTCGGCTTTGCTGGAGGCTTGTATCGCGAGAACTTGATTAAGTTTAGCCTTGTTTTCCGCTTCATACAGTGAGTTGTCCGCTAATTGTTGCTCTGCAGCGGCAAGGCTCTCACCCAACTTATCCATTTTCTCTTCCAGTTTGGTGAGATTTTTGCGAATTGGTGCAGTGAGTTTACGGAACTCTGCTTCGCGACGTTTTTGATCTTTTTTCGCTGCGGCACTGTTAGCGGTGTTTTTCTCTGGTTGTTCCGCTTGTGCTTCACGACGGTCCGCTTTTTGTTGCTCTGTCAGCCACTTGTAGTAGTCGTTCAAGTCACCATCAAATGGCGCTACTTGACGATCATGAACTAGGTAAAGGTCATCGGTGGTCGCACGCAGTAGGTAACGGTCGTGGGAGACAATTACCATTGCACCTTCGAAGGTTTGCAGTGCCATGGTCAGCGCCTGACGCATATCCAAGTCCAAGTGGTTGGTTGGTTCGTCGAGCAGTAGCAAGTTTGGTTTTTGCCACACAATTAACGCCAGCACCAAACGCGCTTTTTCACCACCAGAGAAAGGTGCCACCTTCTCAAGCGCTTTGTCGCCTTGGAAGCCAAAGCTACCCAAGTAATCACGCAGTTGCTGTTCGGTGTGTTTTGGCGCGATCTGCATCATGTGCTGCAAAGGCGTTTCTTCTGGATGTAGCGTTTCTAACTGATGCTGAGCGAAGTAACCAATTTTTACCCCTTGAGAGTACGTCAGTTCACCACTTTGTGGTTTATGTTCACCAGAGAGCAATTTGATCAGTGTCGATTTACCCGCACCGTTACGACCCAGCAGACCAATGCGGCTACCCGGTACTAGGTTAAGGCGGATCTTCTCTAGAATAAGGTTATCGCCGTAACCAGCTGATGCTTCATCCATCATAATGATTGGGTTTGGTAATGCCTCTGGCTCACGGAATTCAAAGCTGAATGGGTTATCAAACTGCGCAGGTAGCACTTTTTCCATTCGCTCAAGGGCTTTGATGCGGCTTTGTGCTTGGCGCGCTTTCGATGCTTTGTAGCGGAAACGATCAATATAGCTTTGCATGTGTGCCATATGCTTCTGCTGCTTGGCATACATAGCTTGTTGCAAGATAAGCTTCTGTGCACGTTGATCTTCAAATGATGAGTAGTTACCGGTGTACTCATTGAGGTTTTGGTTTTCAACGTGAATGATGCGACCAACGATTGGGTCAAGGAAGTCACGGTCGTGTGAGATAAGTACCAATGTACCAGGGTAGTTTTGTAGCCAGCGTTCGAGCCACATTACCGCATCTAAGTCCAAGTGGTTGGTTGGTTCGTCGAGTAGCAGTAAGTCTGAGCGGCATAGCAGCGCTTGTGCAAGGTTAAGACGCATACGCCAACCACCGGAGAACTGCGTTAGGTTCCAACTCATCTGTGGCTGAGTAAAGCCCAGACCATCCAAAAGTTCAGCTGCGCGTGCACGAATACTGTAGCCACCGATGGTTTCGATTTTGCCATGCAGTTCAGCCACGAGTGTGCCGTTATCCGCTTGCTCAGCTTGAGCCAGTTGTTGCTCAAGGGCGCGGTACTCGCGATCACCATCAATCACATATTCAAGCGCGGTGCGGTCAAGGGCAGGGGTTTCCTGAGCGACCCAAGCTAACTCCCAATGTGCAGGTTTGCTAAAATTACCAGCATCAATAGAAAGTTCATCTTTGATCAAAGCAAAGAGGGTCGACTTACCACAACCGTTTTTACCCACCAGACCGACTTTGTCGCCCGGATGGATGGTTGCAGATGCATTTTCTAGCAGGGGTTTACCGCCGCGTAGCAATTGAATATCAGAGAAGGTAATCATAGCGTTTTGTTTTTTCTTTAATCGTTTCCGCACGCATAGTAGGAGGATTGGTCGAAAAAGTCGATCATTGCGTTATGCCTCTCAACCGCGTATAACAAAATGATAACGAAAATAAAAGGAATGCTGTACAAGGAATGGATTTATCAGCAACAGCTCAAGCTAAAGTACTCGTCATTTACGCTCATCCTGAGTCACAAACGTCGGTCGCCAATCAAGTGATGCTCAACAAGATTGCTTCACTTGAACACGTCACTGTGCATGATCTTTACGCCCTTTATCCCGATTTTTTTATTGATGTTCATGCCGAGCACAAGGCTTTGCTAGAGCACGATGTGATTGTCTTTCATCACCCAATGTACCTCTATTCGTGCCCATCGCTGCTTAAAGAGTGGCTTGACCGAGTGTTAGGTAAAAAAGGCTTTGCTTATGGCGAAGGAAGCGCACTGCGTGGCAAGTATTGGCGCAGCGTGATCACTACCGGCGGTAAGCAAGAAGCGTTTGGTGAGCATGGCTACAACAAATACCCCCTTGAACAGATCCTGCAACCGTTTGAGTTAACAGCCGCTCTATGTCGCATGCACTGGATAGAGCCGCTGGTGCTGTATTGGGCGCGCAATGTTTCTGACAATGAACGTGAGCAACACGCTGAGCACTATCGTGAATGGCTCCAGACCCCGCTGGTGGGAGTTAATGTAGTTAGTGGTGAAACACCCTCGTTCCAATTGAGTGCTCAAGGAGGTGATCATGGCTCTAGAAAGTGATTTTCTGCAAAGCAGTGCGATCTTCCTAACGGCTGCGGTGGTTGCCGTGCCACTAGCGCAGCGTCTTGGTCTTGGCTCGGTTTTGGGCTATTTACTGGCAGGAGTGGCGATAGGTCCATGGGGGCTGGGGCTGATTCGAGACGTTGATGCGATTCTCCATTTTGCTGAATTTGGTGTGGTGCTGCTGCTGTTTTTGATTGGTCTTGAACTGAACCCGAAAAAACTGTGGCAGCTGCGCGGACCGATCCTCGGTTTAGGCGGTGCACAAGTGGTGTTAACCACCGCCTTTATTGCCAGTGTCGCTAACGCGATGGGGCTGTCTTGGCAGGTGAGCTTAACTATCGGTATGGGTTTGGCTCTCTCTTCTACTGCAATTGCCTTGCGGGTAATTGAAGAGCAGGGGCTGGCAGGCAGTGAAACGGGGCAATCGGGGTTTGCGGTTTTGCTGTTCCAAGATATTGCGGTGATCCCGATGCTGGCGATGCTGCCGTTGCTGGCTGGCAACACCAGTGGTAATTGGCAAGATGGTTTATGGATGCTAGGTGGCGTTCTCGGGCTTTTGGTTGGCGGACATTTCTTATTGCGACCGCTGTTTCGTTATGTGGTGGCTAGTGGTGTACGAGAGCTGTTTACTGTCGCGGCGCTGCTGTTGGTGATTGGTATTGCACTGATCATGAAGCAGCTTGGGCTTTCAATGGCGCTGGGGGCATTTCTGGCTGGTGTGCTGCTGGCAGAAAGTGAGTATCGTCATGAACTCGAAATCGCCATCGAGCCGTTTAAAGGACTGTTGCTTGGGCTGTTTTTCATTGCCGTCGGCATGGCGGTTAACCTTGGTCTATTAGCGCTGCATCCGTGGAAGATCTTGCTTGGCGTTTTAGCGCTGATCACCGTCAAGGGCTTACTGCTTTATGCGTTAGCACGCGCGGCGGGGAGCCGGGCAAAATCTCGCAGCCGTATGGCGGCGATTCTCAGCCAAGGTGGTGAGTTTGCCTTTGTGATATTCACTGCGGCACAAAGCCAAAACTTACTGAGTGCTGAGCAAACCGCGTTTTTGCTGGTGGTGGTTAGCTTATCGATGGTAACGACACCGCTACTACTGATGGGGCAAGAGAAGTGGTATGCGCTCAAGCTTAACCAAGATGATGAGGTGCAAATTACCAGTGATGTGGTGGATAACCAACCGCGGGTGATCATTGCCGGTTTCGGGCGATTTGGTCAGATTGTCGGTCGCTTGCTCTACGCTAACAAAATCAAGCTGACAATTTTGGAGAGCGATGCCAGCCAAATTAAGCTGCTGCGTAAGTATGGCTATAAAGTGTTTTATGGTGATGCAACTCAGCTTGATCTGCTGCGCGCCGCTGGAGCAAGTAAAGCCGAAGCCATTATCCTGTGTACCGATTCACCGGATGAGATCATGCAAATTGTTGATCTATGTAAGCAGCATTTCCCACAACTCAAAATACTGGCTCGAGCCCGTAGTCGTGTCGAGGCTTATCAATTGCTCAGTCATGGCGTCGACAAGTATTCGCGTGAAACCTTCTTAGGCGCACTTGATCTCGGCAAATTAGCGCTGATTGAGTTAGGGATGCATCCATATCAGGCGCAGCGCGCAGAATCTCATTTTAGAAAGTTAGATAATGCGATGCTCAAAGAGCTGCTTCCGCAGCACAATGAAGATAAACAATTGGCCCAAAGAGCCAAAGAAGCGCGTAAAGAACTGGAAGAGATTTTCGGGCGTGAAATGGAAAGCGATCAGCAGCCGAAAAACTTCTGGGACTAATGCGCCAGTTGTAGCCTAAGAGAAGAGAGTCAGATGAAGAAAAGATTTATTGCCGGGGCAAGCTGCCCTAAGTGCCAACAACAAGACAGTCTACGCTGGTGGATTGAGAATAATATCGAGCTGGTAGAATGTGTTGACTGCAACTATCAAGATCAACGTAAGCCACAATCGGTCGAGCAAACCCCTCGTGCTGATGAAAATATGATCGGTATTTTTAGACCAGAATAATTGTGTTTCTTAAATTCATCCCCATAATACGCAGGGTAAAGTTTTAAATCCCAGAATTCTGGGTCTCAATAATGCCTTGGAGCAATTATGAAAATTGAAAAGAACGTAGTCGTAAGCCTAGCGTACCAAGTTAAACTAGAAGATGGCGCAGTTGTTGACCAATCAACAGTTGATGCTCCACTAGATTACCTACATGGTAACAACAACCTAATCTCTGGCCTAGAAAAAGCGCTAGAAGGTAAGCAAGCTGGCGACAAATTCGAAGTAACTGTAGCTCCAGAAGAAGCATACGGCGAGCACAGCGATGACCTAGTTCAACGCGTACCTGCAAATGTATTCCACGGTGTTGATCAAATCGAAGTTGGTATGCGTTTCCTAGCAGACACTGACCAAGGTCCAATCCCTGTAGAAGTAACTGAAGTTGACGGCGACGAAGTTGTGGTTGATGGTAACCACATGCTAGCTGGTCAAACTCTAACGTTTGAAGTTGAAGTTGTTGCAGTACGTGAAGCAACAGCAGAAGAGATCGAACATGGTCACATCCACCAAGGTGGTGGTTGCTGTGGCGGTCACGACCATGACCACGAAGGCGGCTGCTGTGGTGGCGAAGATAAAGGCGACGATCACGAGTGCTGCGGTGGCGGCGGTTGTGGTTCTCACTAATCGCAAGTTTGCTTAAAGCAGAATAAGAAAAGCGCAGCCAATTGGCTGCGCTTTTTACTTTCAGGTTAAATGCTTTCTGTTCGCTGGGGGTTAAGCTGCAACAGACTCGCGCGTTAAACTGCGCAGTTCCTGCATGGTTTCTTGGTAGCTCTTCTCTTTACCAAACAGACCTGCGGTACCTAAAATAAAGTACTCAATTTTCTCACCAAGACGCTCAATAACTTCAGGGCTAATTGCACCGTCAATCGCGATCTTAGTGTTGGTTCCCTGACGCTCGATCATTTCAATAATACGATCAATACGGTTATATGCATTCGGGATAAATGCTTGACCAGCAAAACCTGGGTTCACTGACATCACTAGAATCACGTCTGTGACATCTAATACATCTTCGATGGCGCTAAGTGGTGTACCTGGGTTAATCGCAAGACCTGATTTGATGCCTTTTGCTTGAATATTTCCCAATGTACGGTGCAGGTGCGGCGGCGCTTCTGCGTGGATATACATGAGCTTAGGACCTAGCGCAGCAAACAAATCAATAAATTGATCTGGGTTGGACAGCATTAGATGAACGTCGTAATCAATATCCGTTAGTTCACGAATGGCTTTGATATCTTCAGGACCTAATGCAAAGTTTGGTACGAAGTGACCATCCATAACATCGATATGCAGCATATCAACTTTGGCTTTTTCAAGCTCTTGTAGCTCAGATGCGAGTTTGGAAAAGTCCACACACATCATTGAGGGACAGAATTTAGACACGGTTACGCCTC
Source organism: Vibrio rhodolitus (assembly GCF_003350325.1). Lineage (GTDB taxonomy): Bacteria > Pseudomonadota > Gammaproteobacteria > Enterobacterales > Vibrionaceae > Vibrio > Vibrio rhodolitus. The sequence continues at coordinate 33,210 of NZ_QLYZ01000021.1, forward strand.
CTCAATAGCTGCAATTTGTTCAACACGATTTTGGTGACGACCACCCTCAAACTCAGCACCTAACCAGCAGTCGATGATCATTTTTGCTAGCTCAATACCGATAACGCGTGAACCAAAAGCAAGAATGTTAGTGTTGTTATGCTGCTTAGAAAGCTGCGCTGTGTATGGGTCGCTACATACCACTGCTCGAATACCTTTCACTTTATTTGCCGCTAGTGAAATACCCACACCAGTACCACAAATCAAAATACCCAGATCGACATGTTGATTTTGTACCGCTTGCGCTACCGCTAAACCATATTTTGGATAGTCTGTACGTTCTGTTGAATGGGCACCAAAATCTTCTACTTCGATACCTTTTTCTTGCAAGTGTTTGATAACTAGATCTTTGTGTTCGATACCAACGTGGTCGCAACCAATCGCAATTCTCATAATCTTTTCTCTAACTCTATTTAACCTGAAGGGAATACTTAAAAGTTTACGAAAAAATTCACACGTGTAAATAGTTGTTTAAAGTGAATTGTGGCTAAATTTAGTTAAGTCTATGATTTTAAATAAATTAAAAGTTAACAAAAAAGTTCACGAAGATAAAAAATTCACGAAATTAGAAAAAGTGTGATCTTCGCCTGAGTCGGCGCGAGAAATAATTGCTAGCTTAAATAACAGCTAACTTACCTATAAATATGACGTGCTACAGGTTCTAATATGTCTTACACAATGATTGCTGAAGAGCTGGTTGGTTCTTTAGGCGGAAAAGAGAATATAGTGTCAGTTGCGCACTGTGCGACACGCTTACGTGTCATGGTGGCTGACGAAGAGAAAATTGATAAAAAACGTATCGAAGACACAGATAAAGTGAAAGGTGCTTTTTTTAACAGTGGTCAATACCAAATTATCTTTGGTACTGGTACGGTAAACCGAGTATTTGAAGCGTTTGAGAGCTTGGACCTTTCAATGTCGAGCAAGTCAGAAATGAAAGAAGCCTCGGCGAAACAGGGTACTGCTTTACAGCGTGCGATTCGCACATTCAGTGACGTGTTTGTACCTCTGATCCCTGCACTGGTTGCGACTGGTCTATTTATGGGATTACGTGGTCTAGTCACTCGTCCTGAAGTGCTTGCTCTTTTTGGGCTTACGCCAGAGTCGATTTCTCCAAACTTTATCCTTTATACACAAATTCTGACTGATACGGCGTTTATCTTCTTACCTGCGATGGTGGCATGGTCTGCAAGCCGCGTGTTTGGTGGTACACCATTGATTGGTTTGGTGTTGGGTCTCATGCTTGTTTCTCCAGCCCTACCAAATGCTTGGGCAGTGGGCTTTGGCGATGCTCAGCCATTACTGTTCTTTGGCTTTATTCCAGTTGTCGGCTACCAAGGTTCGGTGATTCCTGCCTTTATCGCTGGTTTCTTAAGTGCCAAGCTAGAGCGCCGCATCCGTTCTGTTATGCCAGAAGCGTTTGATTTGGTGATGACGCCATTTTTGACTCTATTGATCATGAGTGCGGTAGCATTGCTAGCGGTTGGTCCACTGTTCCACGTCGTTGAAGTGGCAATGGTTGATGCAACTAAGTATCTGCTAGATCTACCATTTGGTCTAAGTGGTCTCTTTATCGGCTTTGTGTGGGATCTAATTGTAATTACTGGTGTTCACCATGTATTTAACTTGCTTGAGATTCAATTGCTGGCTAACGAAGGTAGCAACGTATTCAATGCTCTGATCACCGGTGCGATTTCAGCACAAGGTGCGGCATGTCTTGCTGTTGGTATGAAAACCAAGAGTAAGAAACTGAAAGCACTGTGTTTCCCATCAACAGTTTCGGCTTTCCTTGGCATTATTGAACCCGCCATCTTCGGTGTGAACTTACGTTACTACCGTCCATTTGTGTTCGCTCTTATTGGTGGTGCATTGGGTGGCTTTACAGCGCAAATCCTTGGCTTGGCAGCGAGCGGTATGGCGGTGACGGTAATTCCAGGTACATTGCTATACCTTGATGGTCAGCTAATGTCTTACTTCCTAGTACACGCTGTGAGCTGTAGCGTAGCCTTCGCGCTGACTTACACCATGGGCTTCTCAGACAAGATGCTGGAAGAGAAATAATCCTCAAACTTGCCCCCTCATCGTAGGGGGCTTGGAGATCCGATGACATATTCACATACCCTTGCTGACCAACTCTATTTCAATGACGTGCTCGCCATCGCGCTGAATCAAGCAAATCAAGCTTCTGATCCTTATCGCCCGGTGTGGCACTTTGCTCCTCAATTCGGTCTGTTGAATGACCCAAATGGGCTGGCCTATTTCAACGGTGAGTATCACCTCTTTTACCAGTGGAATCCTAAAGCCTGTGCTCATGGCGCCAAAGCATGGGGGCACGCCACCAGTAAAGATCTACTTAAGTGGCAACATCAGCCGCTAGCGCTCGCTCCCACTCAAGAGTTTGAGACGCACGGTTGTTACTCAGGTTCGGGCTTAGTCAATGGTGAAAAACTGGAGCTTTTCTATACCGGTAATGTCAAATTTACTCAAGGCGGTCGTACCGCTTATCAGTGCCGAGCGACTTATGAAGCAGGTAAGCAAGTAGAGAAGAAAGGCATTGTACTTCCACTGCCTGAAGGCTATAGCGGTCATGTGCGCGACCCTAAAGTGTGGCAACACCAAGGGCGTTACTACATGGTGTTGGGTGCTGAAGATCTCGATTATCAAGGCAAAGTGTTGGCGTATGTGTCTGATGATTTACAACAATGGCACTGGCTGGGTGAAGTATTTGGGCATGGACTCAATGGTCACCACAGTGATGACTTTATGTTGGAGTGTCCGGACCTTTTTCCGTTAGCGAATCGTCATGTGTTGATCACTTGTCCTAAAAACTGGATTGAGCGTGATGGCGAAAAGATTGAAACCTTTGATGTGACTTATCACGTTGGCGATTTTGACTATCAAACCGCGGCATTTGCTCACCAAGAGGGTGTGTTGATGGATCACGGTTTTGATTTCTATGCACCGCAGACTTTCGCAGATCAAGAAGGGCGTCGCATTCTATTTGGTTGGATGGGTAAGCCAGATGAGTTTGAGGCTTACCAACCCACCATTGCTCATGGCTGGATTCATCAAATGACTTGTGCGCGTGAGCTGACCCTAGTTAACGGGCGACTAAAACAGCTACCTGTTGCTGAAATTAGCCAAATGCGTCACTCACAACAATGCTTTACCGGTTTGTCTACTTGCTTTGCAGGTCTGTCGGCAGAATTGCAATTGCATGATTTGCAGGGCAAAGAACTCACCATTGAAGTTGCAGATGATTTACGTATTGAAGTGGATAGTACGGGGTTACGCACTGTGCGCCGTAATCTGAAAACCAATCAGTGGCAAAGTATTGAATGGCAGGGGCGAGTTGAGTCACTGCAGTTGCTGCGCGATCACTCAAGCCTTGAAGTCTTTATCAACCAGGGTGAAGCAGTTTCCACCTCGCGCTTTTTCGGCAAAGGCTTTGGCGTCGAAAGTGATAAAGGTTTTAAGGTAAGCAGTAAACAAGAAATCTCAGCAACTTGCTGGCAATTAGCGCAATAACAGGCATTGACTGCTTGAGCGCGTCATGACGAATTAAGGGAGCCTATGTATAATAAAGCGATTGCTTCACAAGGAATGATACTTTCGGTGGATATTAATCAAGTAATTCCCAATATTCGCATGCGATTACCATCGCTAACGCGCACAGAGCAGTCTATTGCTGAGAACTTCCTCAAGCCGCATTTTCTCAATAAGTCTGTTTCAATTAATGAAGTGGCAGAGCGTTTGGGCGTATCAACAGCATTAGTTGTGAAAGTGTCTAAAAAACTGGGTTTCAGTGGCTTTAAGCAGCTGAAAGATGCGCTTAATGCGCATCAAGACTCAGAAACTTATGCGCCAAATGAGCAACTTCTGCCGGATGATTCGTGCGATCAAATCGTGACTAAAGTGCTGCAAAACTCGATCAACGCGCTGCAAGAGATCCTCAACTTTGTTGACGCCAAAATGGTCAGTGCCGCAGCTGATGCGATTATCAATGCGCAAAATATCGAGCTGTATGCGGTGGGTGGGTCGACCATTATCTGTGAGGATTTCCAGCACAAGCTATTGCGCTTTGGTATCCGCACTAATGTGCCGAAAGATCGCCATCTCATGTTGATGTCAGCCAGCGTCTTGAGCGAAAAAGATGTGGTTTTGGTGGTGTCTCACTCAGGACAAACCGTCGATTTAATGGATGCAGTGCGTTTAGCTAAACAATCTGGCGCCACGGTGATCTCGATTACAAACAACTACCATGCAGAGCTATCGCAACTGTCAAACTATCCGTTGTACGCGCCTGCCTCACCAGAGCCTTTGCTGGGTAAAAACGGCATCGCACGTTTGGTTAAGTTGGCGATGATCGATAGTCTTTACGCCACGATCGCGAGCAAGATCCCGCAAGTGGTACAAGACAATCTTGAGAAAACCACTAAAGCGGTTGCTTTGTTGCATCGCTAAGCTGGATTCTGTCATTTTTGTTTAACGAGAGCCAAATAGGCTCTCGTTTTTTATACCATTCAAGTAGACTGGGCTTTTCGCATCCTCCAGGAGCGCCAGTTATGCCATCAGTTAATACTGCCAACACTTCTCCTTTTGCTATCGCTATTCATGGTGGCGCGGGTACGATTTTACCTGAGCATATGAGTGCCGAATTACAGACGGCAATCGAGCAAGACTTGGCGCTCGCTGTAAAAGCCGGGCATGCCATTTTAGTCCAAGGTGGCTTGGCGGTTGATGCGGTAGTAGCCGCGGTTAAAGTGCTTGAAGATTCCCCCCATTTCAATGCTGGTAAAGGCTCGGTTCTTACCCATAAAGAGATGGTTGAGATGGATGCAAGCATTATGGATGGTCGCCACTGCGAAGCGGGTGCGGTTGCTTGTGTGCGTCATATTAAAAACCCGATTGCGCTGGCTTATGACGTGATGCTGCATAGCCAGCACGTGCTTTTATTTGGAGAGGGCGCAGAGGAGTTCGCCTTTAGCCAAGGCTATGACTTTACTGAGCAAGATTACTTCTTTACCGATCGTCGTTATGACCAACTGATGGCGATCAAAGAGCAAGGCGGGGTGGCACTTTCGGAAGCGAATTACTCACAAGCCAGCTATCCCGATGATAACAAGCACGGCACGGTTGGTGCTGTGGCACTAGACCAATTAGGCAACCTTGCGGCTGCGACTAGCACCGGTGGCATTGCCAACAAACGCTACGGTCGAGTTGGCGACTCACCGATTATTGGCGCAGGGACATTTGCAGAAAACGGCAATGTGGCGCTTTCTGCAACCGGAGTGGGTGAGTGTTTCTTGCGTAAAGCGGTAACCGCAGATATCGCGGCTCGCATGCGTTATCTGCAAGAAGATGTATCAACTGCATGTGACAATGTGATTCATGGCGAACTTAAAGATATTGGTGGCGAAGGTGGGGTGATTGGTCTCGATGCCAAAGGAAAAGTACACTTTGCCATGAATTCAACCGGTATGTATCGCGCAAGTATTGATGCAGATGGCACTCTGCAGGTGAAAATTTATGCTGAATAATAGCTAGTTTAACCACTACTTAGCTAAGTGGCTGACTCTGCTCAGCCTTTTATCACGTGATATTCAACCACAACCCGATTAAATCGGTATGATTAAAAAATGACTGCAAGAAGCGTGATTCAGTGCTAGAATCCTTTTTTAACTAGCAATCAGACTTGGAAAGATGGGAAATAACGTAGTCGTTCTAGGCACCCAATGGGGTGACGAAGGTAAAGGTAAAATCGTAGACCTTTTAACTGAAGATGCAAAATACGTGGTGCGCTACCAAGGCGGTCACAATGCAGGTCATACACTTGTAATTGACGGTGAAAAAACCGTTCTTCACTTAATTCCATCAGGTATCCTTCGCGATAACGTAAAATGTGTTATCGGTAACGGTGTTGTTCTATCACCTGAAGCTCTAATCAAAGAAATGAAGCCTCTAGAAGAGCGCGGTATCCCGGTACGCGAGCGTCTTTTCGTTTCTGAAGCTTGTCCTCTAATTCTTCCATACCACGTTGCGCTAGACCAAGCGCGCGAAATCGCTCGTGGTAAGAAAGCAATCGGTACGACTGGTCGTGGTATCGGTCCAGCATACGAAGATAAAGTTGCTCGTCGCGGTCTACGCGTTGGCGACCTATTCGATATGGAAGCATTCGCAGAGAAACTAAAAGAAGTAATGGAATACCATAACTTCGCTCTAGTGAACTACTACAAAGCTGACGCAGTAAGCTACGAAGAAGTACTTGAGCAAGCTAAAGGCTACGCTGAGCTACTAACTTCTATGGTTATTGATGTAACTGACGAACTAGACGCAGCACGTAAGCGCGGCGACAAGATCATGTTCGAAGGTGCTCAAGGTACACTGCTAGATATCGACCACGGTACTTACCCATACGTAACTTCTTCTAACACGACTGCTGGTGGTGTTGCTGCAGGTTCTGGTTTTGGTCCTCGTCACCTAGGTTACATCCTTGGTATCGCGAAAGCTTACTGCACTCGCGTTGGTGCAGGTCCATTCCCAACTGAACTATACGATGGTCTAGACAAGCAAGATCCAGTAGGTAAACACCTAGGTACTGTTGGTCACGAGTTTGGTGCAACAACGGGTCGTCTACGTCGTACTGGTTGGTTCGATGCTGTTGCTATGCGTCGCGCAATCCAAATCAACTCAGTAACTGGTTTCTGTCTAACTAAACTAGACGTACTAGATGGTCTTGAAGAGCTAAAAATCTGTACTGGTTACAAGATGGCTGATGGCTCGGTACTAGAAGTATCACCAATGGCTGCAGATGCTTACGAAAACGTAACGCCAATCTACGAAACTATGCCTGGTTGGTCTGAGAACACAGTTGGTGCTAAATCACTAGACGCGCTTCCACAAGCTGCTCTTGATTACATCAAACGTATCGAAGAACTAACTGGTGTACCAGTAGACATCATCTCAACTGGTCCAGATCGTAACGAAACAATTATCAAGGTTCACCCATTCGAATCTAAGTAATTGGTTACACAGTTTGATAAAAGCCGACTTTAGAGTCGGCTTTTTTGTACCTGCTGGTTGAGGAAGCTTGCTTTCCCGCGCTATAGATGACAAGGGTTGCTGGATTTTTCAGCAACTTGTGGCAAACTATTGCCAACAGATGGCAATTTTTGTCTAAAGAGTTTGCAAGCGTTGCCGATACAGTTATCGAGACTAATTCTGCCTATTATTTAGGTAGGGTAGGCATCGAATTCAACAACAGTGCAGGTATAGTGCAGGTATGAAGCTACGAACAGTAGCAGCTTCGTTGATGACGTCACTGTGTGCGACCTTTAGTTACGCTAACGTAGCGGATGTGGGGGCGCCAGTGCCGATATATTCCGAAGCTGAACTAATTAAACTGATCGAACAGAATAAACATTTAGAACGAGTCAAAGCCGACAACTGCCAGCTGGTGGAAGATATTGTCGCGCGCGCAACCCGTATTAGCCTGCCATCTTACGAGTTTTTGTATGGTGATATGTTGGCGTGGGGCGTGTGTGTTGAGCAAGATGTTGAACTGGGTCTCTACTACATGGAAAACGCCGCTCATCAAGGCTTGCCGACCGCACTTGAGCAGCTTGGTCGTTATTACTCGCGTGGTACGTTAGTACAGCAAGATAAAGAGCGCGCGATCCCTTACCTGCGTGAGGCGGCAGCAATGGGTAACTTGAATGCTCGTATTCACTTAGCGGAACTGCTGCTGCGTGATTACGGCAGCCCACTCGATTATGAAGATGCTTACCGTTGGTTGTACAACTCAGTAACGGCTGATCAGCGCCAACACAAACGAATTTCACGCTTAAGACAAGGTCTTGAGCTACGCATGCCAGACAACATTATTGCGCGTGCGAAACGTCGCGATACCTTCTGGTAAGTCTGCGTTAAAATTTCAAAAAAACTGCACTTATAAAAATGCCCAGCAATTGCTGGGCATTTTTGTCTTCAATGTAGAGAGAGGTTATTGAACCACTTCACCTGATGCGATAACAGTTTCGCGTACCACTTCAGTAAACTCTAGTGCTTCCTTACGGATTTCATCTTCGTCTACCGTTAGGATTTCGCGATCTTGCATGATTAGCTGACCGTCAACGATAGAGTGGCGAACGTTAGCAGAGTTAGCTGAGTACACTAGTGCCGAGTATGGGTTGTAAACCGGTACCATGTTTGGCGCTTTGGTATCGATAACAATGATGTCAGCCAGTTTGCCTGCTTCAAGTGAGCCGATCTTGTCTTCCATGTGTAGTGCTTTTGCAGCCCCCATGGTTGCCATATCGATAACCTTGATTGGTGGCATTGCTGCGCGGTCTTTGTTTACTAGCTTGTGCACTTTTGCCACTTGGTTGAATTCATCAATCGTGCTCAGTGTGTTGCCAGACATAGGACCATCAGTACCTAGACCGATACGTACGTTTTCATCGTACATTTGCAGTGCTGGTGATACACCTTTTGCTGATTTGATGTTGGCACTCATGTTGTGTGCCACACCCATATCAGATTTCTTCACTAACTCGATGTCTTTGTCATCGATTAGGATCATGTGCGCGCCAACGAGGTTTTTGTTTAGTGCGCCAATGCTTTCCATGTATTGCACTGGTGATAAACCATTTGAACGTTCAGCGATCACTTGTTGCTCACGATCAGATTCTGCTAGGTGCATCATTACTGGTACATCTTTCTCTAGCGAAAGCTTCGCTACTTTTTGCAGGATCTCTGTGGTGTTGGTGTATGGACCATGCGGTGCAAATGCTGGTGTGATACGTGGGTGGTCTTTGTATTCTTCAATAAACTTAAGCGTGTAATCGATACCTGCTTCTGCGTTCTTCGCTGATGCTACCGGGAACTTGATGATGGTTTCACCAAGGATTGCACGCATACCAATTTTATCAACGGTTTTCGCTACTTCGTCTTCAAAGTAGTACATGTCAGCGTAAGTAGTCACACCACCTTTTAGCATTTCAACGTTACCTAGGTTTGCACCGATGCGCACCATATCACGTGATACAAGCTTCGCTTCTAATGGGAAGATGTAACGGTGTAGGCGATCTGGCACGTCGTCCGCTAGTGAGCGGAATACGGTCATTGAAACGTGAGTGTGAGTGTTGATAAGACCCGGCATAACGATATCGCCATCCACATCTAACACTTTATCTGCTTTGTATTGCTTCTCTAAAGACTCATCACCAACGGCGATGATTTTGTTGTCTTTCACTACAACAGTACCGTTTTCATAAACAGTTTTGTCTTGGTTCATAGTTAGAACCATAGCGTCGGTGATCATCAGATCAACTTTCTCTGCGGCAGTTGAGACTGCTGAGAATAGACCTAAGCTGGCAATCGCTGTTGCTAATAAAGTGCGTTTCATAGTTATCACTAAACCTATAAAGGGGGAGGGGATAGGAAATTGGCGCTGAATATGGCAATAAGGCGATTTATTTGCAAACGTTTGCTTTATAAATTGCAGTAAAGTGTGATCTTGATCGGTAGTGGTTATCACGTGTACATTGGCTCGCTAAGTTATCAAAATTTCATGGCTATTTTTCCTTTTTGTAACAGCTAAGCTGTAGCTTATATCGTTACTCAGATATAATAGCCACATACCTTCCTTGCTAATTGGGCTTGCTTATGTCAGACCAAATCCAAAACGATCCATTCGCTGATCGTGAATCAGAAAATTATGAAAATCCGATTCCAAGCCGTGAATTCATTCTTGAATTTCTAGCGCAGGCTGGCGTCCCACTAAACCGCAATGATTTATTCGAAGCACTGCAACTTGAAGGCGAAGAGCAGTATGAAGGCTTGCGCCGTCGACTGCGTGCGATGGAGCGTGATGGACAACTGGTCTTCACTCGTCGTCAATGCTATGCGTTACCTGAAAAACTCGAGATGGTGAAAGGCTACGTGATTGGTCATAAAGACGGTCACGGCTGGGTAAGACCTGAAGGCAGCATGAAGAAAGAAGACGATATTGTGCTGCCTCACCATCAGATGAAGAACATCATTCATGGTGACTTCGTGTTGGTACAGCCAACGCAAAACTCTAAACGCGGTCGCAAGGAAGGACGTTTAGTTCGCGTATTGGAAGAGCGTAACACACAAATTGTGGGTCGTTTCTTCTTAGAGTATGGCTATTCATACATGGTGCCAGATGATTCACGCATCAGCCATGACATCTTGATCCCCAATGACCAAAAAGCCGGTGCCCGTATGGGTAACGTGGTGGTTATCGAGATCACCGACCGTGGTTCACGCTCTCGTGGCATGATGGGTAAAGTGGTAGAAGTTCTTGGTGAGAACATGGCGCCAGGTATGGAAACTCAAATTGCTATCCGTACCCACCAAATTCCACACGAGTGGCCAGAAGCTGTCGATAAGCAAGTTGCGAATCTGGGCGAAGAAGTGCCAGAAGAAGCCAAAGTCGGTCGCGTCGATTTGCGTCAGCTGCCTTTGGTCACGATTGATGGTGAAGACGCTCGTGACTTTGATGATGCGGTTTACTGTGAAGCCAAGAAAGGCGGCGGTTGGCGTCTATGGGTGGCGATTGCTGACGTAAGTTACTATGTACGTCCAGAAACGGCGCTCGACAAAGAGGCGATTAACCGTGGTAACTCGGTTTACTTCCCATCGCAAGTTGTACCGATGCTGCCAGAAGTGCTGTCGAACGGCTTATGTTCGCTTAACCCGCAAGTTGACCGTCTATGCATGGTGTGTGAGATGACAATCTCGGCGAGCGGTAAGCTATCAAGCTACAAGCACTATGAAGCGGTGATGAACTCTCATGCACGTCTGACTTACACCAAAGTGGGTGAAATTCTCGATGGCAATGAAGAGCTACGTGAACGCTATCAGCCATTGGTGCCGCATCTAGAAGAACTGCATAAGATGTACAAGGTGCTGAAAGATGCACGTGATAACCGCGGTGCGATCGAGTTTGAAACGGTAGAAGCGAAGTTCATCTTTAATGCTGACCGTAAGATTGACCGTATTGAACCTGTGATTCGTAACGATGCACACAAGATCATCGAAGAGTGTATGATTTTGGCGAACATCGCTTCGGCATCCTTGGTAGAGAAAGCCAAAGAGCCAGCGCTGTTCCGTATTCACGAAACTCCGGGTGAGCTGCGCCTGCAAGGTTTCCGTGATTTCCTTGGTGAGCTAGGTCTAAACCTAGGTGGTGGTCTAGAGCCATCGCCAACCGATTATGCTGAGCTAGTAAAACAGATTGCCGAACGCCAAGATAAAGAGTTGATCCAAACTATGCTGCTGCGCTCAATGAAGCAAGCGGTGTACAGTGCGGATAACTGCGGTCACTTTGGTTTGGCACTCAAACGCTACGCGCACTTTACTTCACCAATTCGTCGCTACCCTGACTTATTGTTACACCGTGCAATCAAATATTTGATCGCCAAAGAAGAAGGTCGTAACCAAGACCGTTGGACACCAACCGGTGGTTTCCATTACTCATTTGACGATATGGACTTCTACGGTGAGCAATGTTCGATGACTGAGCGTCGCGCGGACGATGCGACTCGTGAAGTCGCTGATTGGCTCAAGTGTGAGTACATGCAGGATCACGTAGGTGAAGAGCTAGACGGTGTGATTGCCAATGTAACTAGCTTCGGTTTCTTTGTCCGTTTGACTGAACTGCACATCGATGGCTTGGTTCACATTTCATCATTGGCGAACGACTACTACCAGTTTGATCCAATTGGTCAAAGACTTATCGGCGAAAGTTTCGGTGCTATTTACCGTCTTGGTGATGCAGTAAAAGTGAAAGTGCTGTCGGTCAACTTGAACGATAAGCAAATTGACTTTGAATTAGTCGAAACAAGTCGTAAGCTACGCGGCAAAGGAAAGACGGCGAAGAAGCGTGCGGCAGAAGCACAGCAGAAAGCGAAAGCGAAAAAACGTGCCGCGACGGGAAGCCGTTCGGAGCGCAAAGCAACACCAGACATTGAACCGACTAAACGTCCAGAGCCTGCCGAGCGTAAAGGACGTAAAGAGGTGAGTGGTGATGCCAACAAGCCGAAAGTGAAAAAGGCACGTAAGAAAAAGCCGCATAGCAAGCCGAAGAAAACTAAGCGCGCAAAGAGCGAATAACAGGTTTAGATAATGAGTAACGAATTTCTTTACGGTATTCACGCAGTCAAAGCAGTACTAGAGCGTGAACCTGAGCGTTTCATTGAAGCGTTCGTATTAAAAGGTCGTCAAGACGACCGTCTATTGCCAATTCTGAATGAACTGCAACGTTGTGGTGTGTCGATTCAACAGATGGTGCGTAAAACGCTAGATGACAAAGCGCAAGGCGCAAACCACCAAGGTATCATCGCTCGAGTTAAGCCGGCTAAACAGCTTAACGAGAACGACCTTGATGACATTCTAGCTCAGCATGAACAGCCACTGTTGTTGGTGTTGGATGGTGTGACAGATCCGCATAACCTAGGTGCTTGCCTGCGTAACGCAGATGCAGCAGGTGTTGCGGCAGTTATCGTACCGAAAGATCGCTCAGCACCAATGACGGCAACAGTGAGTAAAGTTGCTTGTGGTGCGGCTGAAATTATACCGCTAATCCGTGTTACTAACCTTGCACGCACGATGCGTGCACTGCAAGAGCAGGGCGTTTGGTTTGTAGGTACGGCAGGTGAAGCGACGCACGACATTTACCAAGCAAAACTGACCGGTAAACTGGCAATCGTAATGGGCGCTGAAGGTGACGGCATGCGTCGCTTAACGCGCGAAACCTGTGATGACCTAATCAAGATCCCAATGGCAGGTACGGTTTCAAGTCTTAACGTATCAGTAGCTTCAGGTATCTGTTTGTTTGAAGCCGTGCGTCAGCGTAGCTTGTAAAAGTGAGCGCAACGCTTAAAGAGCGTTGCTTACGGATCACGGAACGTTAATCTCGATGGAGATTAGCTACCGAGAAGGGATGTGAACGCTGTATAGCTTCACATCCTTTTTTATTCGATGTTGTATTTGGGCTCGTGTGTTTGCGAGCGCAGCGTTCCGTAGCGGAGCATAAGCTTCGCGTTGACCATTCCGTAGTGAAGCGAAAAGCTTCACGTTCCCGCATCTCAAAGCCATGCCAAGCAGGGCGCTCTCATCTCTCCAATCTTTGAAGATTATTTTTCACCCAACCCTTGCACATCAAACTGTGATCTGTATAATGCAGCGCACTGGTTAAGCCAGTTGTGAACCAATGAGCAGCGAGGAGCTGACTTTAAGTCAGGTAATGTAGACTCAGCTTATGTTCGCGGTTAATACAATTAGCTATCTTTTCTTCGGAAAAACTATCCCCAGAGGTGACTCTGGTATGTAGGGGTAGTTAATCGAAAATTAACTGACAATGCGTCCTAATCTTGGATGCTACGGTTTCACATAAATCAATCGGCATTCTCTCGTCTTGACGAGTTTGAGTGGCGATATTGTTTGTGTAATTTTTAATAATTGGAGCTCTGTCTCATGCAGAACCAACGTATCCGTATCCGCCTAAAAGCTTTCGATTACAAACTAATCGACGCTTCTACAGCGGAAATCGTTGAAACGGCTAAGCGCACTGGCGCACAGGTTCGTGGTCCAATCCCACTACCTACTCGTAAAGAGCGTTTCACAGTTCTTATCTCTCCACACGTTAACAAAGATGCTCGTGATCAGTACGAAATCCGTACTCACAAACGTCTAATCGACATCGTTGAGCCAACAGACAAAACTGTTGATGCTCTGATGCGTCTAGACCTTGCTGCGGGCGTTGACGTACAAATTAGCCTAGGTTAAGGGAGATTAGAAGAATGATTGGTCTAATCGGTCGTAAAGTGGGCATGACCCGCGTATTTACTGAAGAAGGCGTTTCTATCCCTGTAACTGTTGTTGAGGTTGAAGCGAACCGTGTAACTCAAGTTAAATCTCTTGAGACTGACGGCTACGCAGCAATCCAAGTTACTGCTGGTACTAAGAAAGCTAACCGCGTTACTAAACCAGAAGCTGGTCACTTTGCTAAAGCAGGTGTTGAAGCTGGTCGTGGTCTTTGGGAATTCCGTTTGGAAAACGGTGAATCGTTCGAAGTTGGTGCTGAACTAACTGTTGAACTATTCAACGAAACTAAGAAAGTAGACGTTACTGGTACATCTAAGGGTAAAGGCTTCCAAGGCGCTATCAAGCGTTGGAACTTCCGCTCTCAAGATATGACTCACGGTAACTCATTGTCTCACCGTGCTCCTGGTTCAATTGGCCAATGTCAAACTCCAGGTCGCGTGTTTAAAGGCAAGAAAATGGCAGGTCACATGGGTGCTGAGCGTGTAACGACTCAAAACCTAGAGATCGTACGTGTTGACGCTGAGCGCAATCTGCTTCTTATTAAAGGTGCAGTCCCAGGCGCAACTGGCGGTAACGTGATCGTTAAACCAGCTATTAAAGCATAACGTCTCAGGAGTAAGTAATGGAACTTATGGTTAAAGGTGCTGATGCACTGACTGTTTCTGAAACTACTTTCGGACGTGAGTTTAACGAAGCTCTTGTACACCAAGTAGTTGTTGCGTTTGCAGCAGGTGCTCGTCAAGGTACACGCGCTCAAAAAACACGTTCAGAAGTTTCTGGCGGTGGCGCTAAGCCATGGCGTCAAAAAGGTACTGGCCGTGCACGTGCTGGTACAATCCGTAGCCCAATCTGGCGTACAGGTGGTGTTACTTTTGCTGCGAAACCACAAGATCACAGCCAAAAAGTTAACAAGAAAATGTACCGTGGTGCTATGAAGAGCATTCTTTCTGAGCTAGTTCGTCAAGAGCGTCTAATCGTTGTTGATAACTTCTCTGTAGAAGCGCCAAAAACTAAAGAGCTAGTTGCTAAGCTTAAAGAGCTTGAGCTAAACGATGTACTAATCGTAACTGGCGAAGTAGACGAGAACCTATTCTTAGCTGCTCGTAACCTATACAAAGTTGATGCACGTGATGCAGCTGGTATCGATCCAGTTTCTCTAATCGCATTCGACAAGGTTCTAATGACTGCTGATGCAGTTAAGCAAGTTGAGGAGATGCTAGCATGATCACTGAAGAGCGTATCCTAAAAGTTCTACGTGCACCGCACATCTCTGAGAAAGCAACTATGGCTGCAGAGAAAGCGAACACTATCGTTTTCAAAGTAGCTAAAGATGCAACTAAGAAAGAGATCAAAGCAGCTGTAGAAAAGCTATTTGAAGTTGAAGTTAAGTCTGTAAATACTCTTATCACTAAGGGTAAGACCAAACGTCAAGGTCTACGCCAAGGCCGTCGTTCAGACGTGAAGAAAGCGTACGTTACTTTGAAAGAAGGTCAAGATCTTGACTTCGTTGGCGGCGCGGAATAACAGGAGTAGTTGAGAAATGGCTATTGTTAAATGTAAGCCGACTTCGGCTGGTCGTCGTCACGTAGTTAAAGTTGTTAACGCTGACCTACACAAGGGTAAGCCTTACGCACCTCTTCTAGAGAAAAACTCTAAGAACGGTGGTCGTAACAACAACGGTCGTATTACAGTACGTCACATCGGTGGTGGTCACAAGCAACACTACCGTCTAGTTGACTTTAAACGTACTAAAGACGGTATCCCAGCGAAAGTTGAGCGTCTAGAATACGATCCAAACCGTAGCGCGAATATCGCTCTAGTTCTGTACGCAGACGGTGAGCGTCGTTACATCCTAGCACCTAAAGGTCTAAAAGCTGGTGATGCTATCCAGTCTGGTGTTGATGCACCAATCAAAGCTGGTAACACGCTTCCAATGCGTAACATCCCAGTAGGTTCAACTGTACACAACGTTGAACTTAAACCTGGTAAAGGTGGTCAGCTAGCTCGTTCGGCTGGTGCATATGCTCAAATCGTTGCTCGCGACGGTGCATACGTAACTATCCGTCTACGTTCTGGCGAAATGCGCAAAGTATTGTCTGAAGGCCGTGCAACGATCGGTGAAGTAGGCAACTCTGAGCACATGCTACGTGAATTAGGCAAAGCTGGTGCTAAGCGCTGGCGTGGTGTTCGTCCAACCGTTCGCGGTGTGGTAATGAACCCGGTTGACCACCCACACGGTGGTGGTGAAGGTCGTACATCAGGCGGTCGTCACCCAGTATCACCTTGGGGTATGCCAACTAAAGGCTTCAAGACTCGTAAGAACAAACGCACTGACAAGTACATCGTACGTCGTCGTAACAAGTAATCTATATAAAGAGGAATCGCCATGCCACGTTCTCTCAAGAAAGGTCCATTTATTGACCTACACTTGCTGAAGAAGGTAGAGAAAGCGGTGGAAAGCGGAGACAAAAAGCCACTTAAGACTTGGTCCCGTCGCTCAATGATCATCCCTACGATGATCGGTTTGACCATCGCTGTCCATAATGGTCGTCAGCACGTACCAGTATTTGTAACTGAAGAAATGATCGGTCACAAACTGGGTGAATTCGCACCAACTCGTACTTACCGCGGTCACGCTGCGGATAAGAAAGCTAAGAAGCGTTAAGGAGTAAATAATGGAAGCTATTGCTAAACATAACTTTGCTCGCATTTCGCCTCAGAAAGCTCGCTTAGTTGCAGATCAAATTCGTGGTAAAAACGTTGACCAAGCACTAGAAATCTTGACTTTCAGCAACAAAAAAGCTGCTGAACTAATCAAGAAAGTTCTTGAATCAGCTATCGCGAACGCGGAGCACAACGAAGGTGCAGATATCGACGATCTAAATGTCGCTAAAATCTTCGTAGATGAAGGCCCAGTAATGAAGCGTATTATGCCTCGTGCTAAAGGTCGTGCGGATCGTATCTTGAAGCGTTCAAGCCACATCACTGTTGTTGTAGCAGATCGCTAAGAGACTAGGAGAGTAAGCAATGGGTCAAAAAGTACATCCAAATGGTATTCGTCTTGGCATCGTTAAGCCTTGGAATGCTACATGGTTTGCTAATACCAAAGATTTCGCTGACAACCTAGACGGCGACTTCAAGGTACGTCAGTTCCTAACTAAGGAACTAGCAAAAGCGTCACTATCACGCATCGTTATCGAGCGTCCTGCTAAGAGCATCCGTGTGACTATTCACACTGCTCGTCCAGGCGTTGTAATCGGTAAGAAAGGTGAAGACGTAGAGAAGCTACGCGCAGCTGTAGCTAAAATCGCAGGTGTACCAGCGCAAATTAACATCGCTGAAGTACGTAAGCCTGAACTAGATGCGCAACTTGTTGGTGACAGCATCGCGTCTCAACTAGAGCGTCGCGTTATGTTCCGTCGTGCTATGAAGCGCGCGGTACAAAATGCAATGCGTCTAGGCGCTAAAGGCATCAAAGTGGAAGTAAGCGGTCGTCTAGGCGGCGCTGAAATCGCACGTTCTGAGTGGTACCGTGAAGGTCGTGTACCTCTACACACTCTACGTGCTGACATTGATTACGCAACTTCTTCGGCTCACACTCAATACGGTGTGATCGGCATTAAGACTTGGATCTTCAAAGGTGAGATCCTAGGCGGTATGCCAGCAGCTAACGCTGTAGAGCCTAAGGCTGACAAGCCTAAGAAGCAGCGCAAAGGCCGTAAGTAAGGAGTCGACAGATGCTACAACCTAAACGTACTAAGTTCCGTAAGGTTCAGACAGGTCGTAACCGTGGTCTAGCTAAAGGTACTGATGTAAGCTTCGGCGAATTCGGTCTTAAAGCTGTTGGCCGTGGTCGTCTAACTGCTCGTCAAATCGAAGCGGCACGTCGTGCAATGACACGTCACGTTAAGCGTCAAGGTAAAATCTGGATCCGTGTGTTCCCAGACAAACCAATCACAGAAAAACCACTTGAAGTTCGTCAAGGTAAGGGTAAAGGTAACGTTGAGTACTGGGTAGCCCAAATCCAACCTGGTAAGGTTATGTACGAAATGGGTGGTGTACCTGAAGAATTGGCTCGTGAAGCGTTCCGCCTAGCGGCACGTAAACTGCCATTCAAGACTACATTTGTAACTAAGCAGGTGATGTGATGAAAGCACAAGATCTACGCGAAAAGAGCGTTGAAGAGCTTAACGCTGAGCTATTGAATTTGCTACGTGAACAGTTCAACCTGCGCATGCAGGCTGCTACTGGTCAACTTCAGCAGACTCATACTCTGAAAGCTGTACGCCGTGATATCGCACGTGTGAAAACTGTTTTGACTGAGAAGGCAGGCGCATAATGAGCGAAGTAAAACGTACTCAACAAGGTCGTGTAGTTAGCGACAAGATGGACAAGTCTATCGTAGTTGCTATCGAACGTTTCGTGAAACACCCAATTTACGGTAAATTCGTAAAACGTACGACTAAAGTTCACGCACATGACGAGAACAACGAGTGTGGCCTAGGCGACACAGTTGAAATCGCAGAGTGCCGTCCACTTTCTAAGACTAAGTCTTGGACTTTGGTAAAAGTTCTAGAAAAAGCTAAAGGTTAATCTTAAGCTAATTCTATGAAATTAAACGGCTCCAAATTTATTTTGGGGCCGTTTATTTTTTGACTACCCAATCACAAAAAAGGGTGGTACAATTCGCGTCCCTTTTAAAGAGGCAGCCCGACCCGTGATGGGTCTAGTTATTAATATTTAGCGGAGCACTAACAATGATCCAAATGCAAAGTACACTTGACGCAGCTGATAACTCAGGCGCGCGCAAGGTAATGTGTATTAAGGTCCTGGGTGGCTCACACCGCCGTTATGCACACATCGGTGACGTTATCAAAGTTACTGTGAAGGAAGCAATTCCTCGCGGTAAAGTTAAAAAAGGTGACGTTCTGAAGGCGGTTGTTGTGCGCACTCGCAAAGGCGTTCGTCGTCCAGACGGTTCTGTCATTCGCTTCGACCGTAATGCTTGCGTATTGCTTAACGACAATACTGAGCAACCAATCGGTACACGTATCTTTGGCCCTGTGACACGTGAGCTTCGTGGCGATAAGTTCATGAAGATCGTTTCACTGGCTCCAGAAGTTCTGTAAGGAGCGCTAAGAGATGGCAGCTAAAATCCGTCGTAATGACGAAGTAATCGTTCTTGCTGGTAAAGACCAAGGCAAGAAAGGTAAAGTAACTAAGGTTCTGACAACTGGTAAAGTTATCGTAGAAGGTATCAATCTAGTTAAGAAACACCAAAAACCTGTTCCAGCACTAGGTATCCAAGGCGGTATCGTAGAGCAAGAAGCAGCTATTGATGTTTCTAACGTTGCGATCTTCAACGCAGCTACTGGTAAAGCAGACCGCATCGGTTTCCGCATCGAAGACGGTAAGAAAGTTCGTTTCTTTAAGTCTAACGGCGAAACTGTTTCTAACTAATAGAAAGTAATTTGGAGTTCTACTATGGCGAAACTGCATGATTACTACAAGTCGTCTGTAGTTGCTGAACTGACCAAAGAGTTCAGCTACTCAAGCGTCATGCAAGTCCCTAGAATCGAAAAGATCACCCTTAACATGGGTGTGGGTGAAGCAATCAACGATAAGAAACTGCTAGAAAACGCAGCTGCTGATATGGCAACGATCTCTGGTCAAAAGCCACTTATCACTAAAGCTCGTAAATCTGTTGCTGGTTTCAAAATCCGTGAAGGCTACCCAATCGGTTGTAAAGTAACCTTGCGTGGCGAACGTATGTGGGATTTTCTTGAGCGTCTAATTAACATCGCTCTTCCACGTGTACGTGACTTCCGTGGTGTTAGCGCTAAGTCTTTTGACGGACGCGGTAACTACAGCATGGGCGTTCGCGAGCAAATCATCTTCCCGGAAATCGACTTTGATAAAGTTGATCGTGTCCGCGGTCTTGATATCACTATCACGACGTCTGCTGGTTCCGATGAGGAAGGCCGTGCTCTGCTGGCTGCCTTTAACTTCCCATTCCGTAAGTAAGGTGAAGGGTTACTGTTATGGCTAAAAATTCGATGAAAGCACGTGAAGCAAAACGTGCGAAGCTAGTAGCTAAGTTCGCTGAAAAGCGTGCAGCGCTTAAAGCTATCATTAGCGATGTAAACGCATCTGAAGAAGATCGTTGGAACGCAGTACTTAAACTGCAAGCTCTTCCACGCGATTCAAGTGCATCACGTCAGCGCAACCGTTGCAACCAAACTGGTCGCCCACACGGTTACCTACGTAAGTTCGGTCTAAGCCGTATCAAAGTTCGCGAAGCTTGCATGAAAGGCGAGATTCCTGGACTTCGTAAGGCTAGCTGGTAATTGCCACTTAATCATTTGGAGTAAATCATATGAGCATGCAAGATCCGATTTCGGATATGCTGACCCGCGTTCGTAACGGTCAGGCAGCAAACAAAGTTGCTGTTAAAATGCCTTCTTCAAAGCTTAAAGTTGCAATTGCTGCACTACTG
This sequence comes from Vibrio rhodolitus, assembly GCF_003350325.1. Lineage (GTDB taxonomy): Bacteria > Pseudomonadota > Gammaproteobacteria > Enterobacterales > Vibrionaceae > Vibrio > Vibrio rhodolitus. The sequence goes on from NZ_QLYZ01000021.1 coordinate 53,599, forward strand.
AAAGCTGAAGGTTACATCGTTGACTTCGCTGTTGAAGGCGAAGCAAAACCTGAGCTAGAAGTTACTCTTAAGTACTTCCAAGCTAAACCAGTAATCGAGCAACTTAAGCGTGTTTCTCGTCCAGGTCTACGTGTTTACAAGAAGAAAGATCAACTTCCTTCTGTAATGGGTGGCCTAGGTGTTGCTATCGTTTCAACTTCCAAGGGTCTTATGTCAGACCGCGCTGCACGTAAAGCAGGTCTTGGTGGTGAAATCATCGCTTACGTAGCGTAATAGGAGTAGAAAATGTCTCGTGTTGCTAAAGCACCTGTCGCTATTCCAGCTGGCGTAGAGGTGAAACTAAACGGCCAAGAAATCACTATCAAAGGCGCTAAGGGCGAGCTATCTCGCGTACTTAACGACGCAGTAGTGATCGCTCAGGAAGAAAACAACCTTACATTCGGTCCTAAAGAAGGTGTTGTAAACGCATGGGCTCAAGCAGGTACTGCTCGCGCTCTAGTTAACAACATGGTTATCGGTGTGACTGAAGGCTTTACGAAGAAGCTAGTTCTTAAAGGTGTTGGTTACCGTGCTGCTATCAAAGGCAACGCTGTAGGTCTAACACTAGGCTTCTCACACCCTGTTGAGCACGAGTTGCCAGCGGGCGTAACAGCTGAGTGTCCAAGCCAAACTGAAATCGTACTAACTGGTTGCGACAAGCAAGTAGTTGGTCAAGTTGCGGCTGACATTCGTTCTTACCGTCAACCTGAGCCTTACAAAGGTAAAGGTGTTCGTTACGCAGATGAAAATGTGCGTACTAAAGAAGCTAAGAAGAAGTAAGGTAACACTATGGATAAGAAAGCATCTCGCATCCGTCGTGCTACACGTGCACGTCGTAAGATTGCAGAACTGGGTGCAACTCGCCTAGTAGTACACCGTACTCCTCGTCACGTGTACGCACAGGTGATTGCGGCTAACGGCTCTGAAGTTATCGCTGCAGCATCTACTGTAGAAAAAGCGATCCGTGAGCAAGTGAAATACACTGGTAACATCGATGCAGCTAAAGCAGTAGGTAAAGCTGTTGCTGAGCGCGCTCTTGAAAAAGGCGTATCTGCAGTTGCATTCGATCGTTCTGGTTTCCAATACCACGGTCGAGTAGCGGCGCTAGCAGAATCTGCTCGCGAAGCTGGTCTGAAATTCTAAGGTAGGGTTGGAAGATGGCTAAAGAACAACAAGTTCAAGCGAATGATTTGCAAGAAAAGCTAATCGCAGTTAACCGCGTTTCTAAAACGGTTAAAGGTGGTCGAATCATGAGCTTTACTGCACTAACTGTAGTTGGTGACGGTAACGGTCGTGTAGGTTTCGGTTACGGCAAAGCTCGTGAAGTACCTGCAGCGATCCAAAAAGCAATGGAAAAAGCGCGTCGTAACATGATTACTGTTGCGCTAAACGAAGGCACTCTTCACCACCCAGTGAAAGGTCGCCACTCGGGCTCTAAAGTTTACATGCAGCCTGCTGCAGAAGGTACTGGTGTTATCGCAGGTGGTGCGATGCGTGCAGTACTAGAAGTTGCTGGCGTACATAACGTACTATCTAAAGCATACGGTTCTACGAACCCTATCAACATCGTTCGTGCTACGATCGATGCACTAGGTAGCGTTAAGTCACCAGAAATGGTTGCTGCTAAACGTGGTCTAACTGTTGAATCTATTTCGGAGTAAGAACACCATGGCAACTATTAAAGTAACTCAAACTAAAAGCTCAATTGGCCGCCTACCAAAGCACAAAGCTACTTTGCGTGGTCTAGGTCTTCGTAAAATCAACCACACAGTAGAACTTGAAGATACTCCGTGCGTGCGCGGCATGATCAACAAGGTTTACTACATGGTTAAAGTTGAGGAGTAATCAGAATGCGTTTGAATACTCTTGCACCAGCTGCTGGCTCTAAGCACGCTCCTAAGCGTGTAGGTCGCGGTATTGGTTCTGGCCTAGGTAAAACTGGTGGCCGTGGCCATAAAGGTCAAAAGTCACGTTCTGGCGGTAAAGTTCGTCCAGGTTTTGAAGGCGGTCAAATGCCTCTGAAACAACGTCTACCTAAATTCGGTTTCACTTCTCGTAAGAGCCTAGTGTCTGCTGAAGTTCGTCTAGCTGAGCTAGCGAAAGTTGAAGGTGACGTAGTAGATCTAAACAGCCTGAAAGCTGCTAACATCATCACTAAGAACATCGAATTCGTAAAAGTTGTTCTTTCTGGTGAAATCAGCAAGTCAGTGACTGTTAAAGGTCTACGTGTGACTAAAGGCGCTAAAGCTGCTATCGAAGCTGCAGGCGGTAAAGTAGAAGAATAATCTTCGAAGGAAAGGTACAGATGGCTAAAAAACCAGGACAAGATTTTAGTAGTGCGAAGAATGGATTGGCGGAGTTAAAATCGCGCCTATTGTTTGTATTAGGTGCACTTTTAGTATTCCGTGCAGGTTCTTTCGTACCAATCCCTGGTATTGACGCAGCTGTACTTGCCGATTTGTTCGAACAGCAAAAAGGTACCATCGTTGAAATGTTTAACATGTTCTCCGGTGGTGCTCTTGAGCGTGCATCTATATTAGCGTTGGGCATCATGCCGTATATTTCGGCTTCGATTGTTGTCCAACTGCTAACTGTAGTTCATCCAGCGTTAGCTGAACTCAAGAAAGAGGGTGAAGCAGGCCGTCGTAAGATCAGCCAATATACACGCTACGGCACGCTTGTACTTGCAACATTCCAAGCTATTGGTATTGCAACTGGCTTACCAAACATGGTCGATAATCTGGTTGTTATCAACCAAACCATGTTTACGCTAATTGCTACCGTAAGTTTAGTAACCGGTACCATGTTCCTAATGTGGTTAGGTGAACAAATTACAGAGCGAGGAATTGGTAATGGTATTTCATTACTGATTTTTGCAGGTATTGTTGCTGGATTGCCTTCGGCAATCGGTCAAACAATCGAGCAGGCGCGTCAAGGTGAATTGCATGTACTTCTTCTGCTGTTGATTGGTGTACTTGCTTTTGCAGTAATCTACTTTGTTGTTTTCATGGAGCGTGGTCAACGTCGTATCGTTGTTAACTACGCGAAGCGTCAACAAGGTCGTAAAGTATTTGCTGCGCAAAGCACTCACTTGCCACTTAAAATTAATATGGCAGGTGTTATTCCAGCAATCTTCGCATCAAGCATTATCCTGTTCCCAGGAACACTGGCTCAGTGGTTTGGTCAGAACGGTGAGAGCAGCGCGTTCGGTTGGTTAACTGACGTGTCTTTGGCTCTTAGCCCAGGTCAACCTCTGTATGTAATGCTTTATGCAGCAGCGATTATATTCTTCTGCTTCTTCTACACGGCGTTGGTTTTCAACCCGCGTGAAACAGCAGATAACTTGAAGAAGTCTGGTGCATTCGTACCCGGCATCCGCCCAGGCGAGCAGACAGCCAAGTACATTGATAAAGTGATGACACGCTTAACCCTAGCGGGCGCGATGTACATTACCTTTATCTGTCTGATCCCAGAGTTCATGATGGTCGCGTGGAACGTACGTTTCTACTTCGGCGGCACATCACTACTTATCGTAGTTGTGGTTATCATGGACTTTATGGCACAGGTACAGACTCATCTGATGTCTCAACAGTATGATTCTGTGTTGAAGAAAGCGAATCTGAAAGGCTATGGCCGTTAATTCGGCGGTAGTGTCAGATTTCATTTACGGAGTTTAGCAATGAAAGTTCGTGCTTCCGTTAAAAAAATCTGCCGTAACTGTAAAGTTATCAAGCGTAACGGTGTCGTTCGCGTGATTTGCAGTGAGCCAAAGCATAAACAGCGCCAAGGCTAATCAGCAGAAATTTTTACTTGAAATGTAAGGTAGTGTCGAGTATATTCCTCGGCCTACCTTTTGCGTGCAAAAGAAGTAGTACTCCGCAGCGTATCCGAGACGGGCTTTGCTGCGGCTAATTCTTTTAAGAAACACTATGGAGTGAATAATGGCCCGTATAGCAGGCATTAACATTCCTGATCAAAAACACGCTGTAATCGCACTAACTGCGATCTACGGCATCGGTAAGACTCGCTCTAAAGCTATCCTAGCTGAAGTGGGTATTGCTGAAGATGTTAAGATCAGTGAACTATCTGATGAACAGATCGATCAACTGCGTGATGGTGTAGCTAAGTACACTGTAGAAGGTGATCTACGTCGTGAAGTATCAATGAACATCAAGCGTCTTATGGACCTTGGCTGTTACCGTGGTCTTCGTCATCGTCGCAGTCTACCACTACGTGGACAGCGTACTAAAACCAACGCTCGCACCCGTAAGGGTCCGCGTAAGCCGATCAAGAAATAATCGGGAAGGTAGAGTACAATGGCTAAACAACCAACTCGCGCGCGTAAACGCGTTCGCAAACAAGTTGCAGACGGTGTTGCGCACATCCATGCTTCTTTCAACAACACAATCGTTACCATTACTGACCGTCAAGGCAACGCTCTAGCTTGGGCTACTGCAGGTGGTTCAGGTTTCCGTGGTTCACGTAAGTCTACTCCGTTCGCTGCACAGGTTGCTGCTGAGCGTTGTGCTGAAATGGCTAAAGAGTACGGTCTTAAGAACTTGGAAGTTATGGTTAAGGGTCCTGGTCCAGGTCGTGAATCTACTGTTCGCGCACTGAACGCAGCTGGTTTCCGCATCACAAACATCGTTGATGCTACACCAATCCCTCATAACGGTTGTCGTCCACCTAAGAAACGTCGCGTATAACGTTTCTAGGACTATTGGAGAAGAATCATGGCAAGATATTTGGGTCCTAAGCTGAAGCTTAGCCGTCGTGAAGGCACTGACTTATTCCTTAAGTCTGGTGTTCGCGCGATCGATACCAAGTGTAAAATTGATAACGCACCAGGTGTACACGGCGCTCGTCGCGGTCGTCTATCTGAGTATGGCGTTCAGCTTCGTGAGAAGCAAAAAGTTCGTCGTATGTACGGCGTTCTAGAAAAACAATTCCGTAACTACTACAAAGAAGCTGCACGCCTTAAAGGCAACACAGGTGAAAACCTGCTTCAACTTCTTGAAGGTCGTCTTGATAACGTAGTTTACCGCATGGGCTTTGGTGCAACTCGCGCTGAATCTCGTCAGCTAGTTAGCCACAAAGCTATCCTAGTTAACGGTAAAGTTGTAAACGTTCCTTCTTTCAAAGTAGCGGCTAACGACGTTGTATCTATTCGTGAGAAAGCTAAACAGCAGTCTCGCATTAAAGCGGCTCTAGAAGTTGCTGAACAACGCGAAAAACCAACTTGGATTGAAGTAGATGGCGGTAAGATGGAAGGTACATTCAAGCGTATGCCTGAGCGTTCTGATCTATCAGCTGACATCAACGAACAATTGATCGTCGAGCTTTACTCTAAGTAAGGTTTAAACTAAAGAGAGGACACAATGCAGGGTTCTGTAACAGAATTTCTTAAGCCACGTCTTGTTGACATCGAACAAATCAGCACGACACACGCAAAAGTAACTCTTGAGCCGTTAGAGCGTGGTTTTGGCCATACTCTGGGTAATGCACTTCGCCGTATTCTACTATCTTCTATGCCAGGTTGTGCTGTAACAGAAGTAGAGATTGAAGGCGTTCTACACGAATACAGCACGAAAGAAGGCGTTCAAGAAGATATTCTTGAAATCCTACTTAACCTTAAAGGTCTTGCTGTACGCGTTGCTGAAGGCAAAGATGAAGTGTTTATTACGCTTAACAAATCAGGCTCGGGCCCTGTGGTTGCAGGTGACATCACCCATGATGGTGATGTAGAGATCGTTAACCCAGAACACGTAATTTGTCACCTAACGGATGACAACGCTGAGATCGCAATGCGCATCAAAGTTGAACGTGGTCGCGGTTATGTTCCTGCTTCTGCTCGTATCCATACTGAAGAAGATGAGCGTCCAATTGGTCGCCTACTGGTTGATGCAACATACAGTCCAGTAGACAAGATTGCTTACTCTGTTGACGCGGCTCGTGTAGAGCAACGTACAGACCTAGACAAGCTTGTAATCGATATGGAAACGAACGGTACTCTTGATCCTGAGGAAGCAATCCGTCGCGCAGCTACTATCCTAGCTGAGCAACTAGATGCGTTCGTAGATCTACGTGATGTACGTGTACCTGAGGAGAAGGAAGAGAAGCCAGAATTCGATCCGATCCTACTGCGTCCTGTAGACGATCTTGAACTAACAGTTCGCTCTGCTAACTGTCTGAAAGCAGAAGCGATTCACTACATCGGTGATCTTGTACAGCGTACTGAGGTTGAGCTACTTAAAACGCCAAACCTTGGTAAAAAATCTCTTACTGAGATTAAAGACGTACTTGCATCACGTGGTCTTTCTCTGGGCATGCGCCTAGAAAACTGGCCACCAGCGTCTATCGCTGAAGATTAATCGATACTAGTTAGAAGGATTAGGTCATGCGCCATCGTAAGAGTGGTCGTCAACTCAACCGCAACAGCTCACATCGTAAAGCGATGTTCAGCAATATGGCTAGCTCTTTAGTACGTCATGAAGTTATCAAGACTACATTGCCTAAAGCAAAAGAGCTACGTCGCGTAGTTGAGCCTTTGATTACACTAGCTAAGACTGACAGTGTTGCTAACCGTCGTCTTGCATTTGCACGCACTCGTGATAACGAAGTAGTTGCAAAACTGTTTAACGAACTAGGTCCACGTTTTGCTGCTCGTCAGGGCGGTTACACTCGTATCCTAAAAGCTGGCTTCCGTGCTGGTGACAAAGCTCCAATGGCTTACATTGAGCTTGTAGATCGCCCAGCTGCTGAAGAAACTGCTGCTGAGTAATCAGGTTCGAAAGAACGAAAAAGCCGAGCATTAGCTCGGCTTTTTTGTATGCTAAATAAATAAAAGCGATAGAGCGGTCAAGTTCTATCGCTTTTCCTTTTCTGGTTAGCTGGTTATGCCTTCCATAGGTTGCTGAGCGAACCGAGTAGCCCTTCACTTGCACCACTCTGTTTTAAGTAATCAAGAATCACCGGCGCAAATTGATTGATCATTGATGGTTCAAGACCAACACTTTCAAACACCTTCTGTACTGATTCAATATTCTCAATATTGCCAAGCATGCCTTGCACATCTGGAAGGTTTGAAGACCAAGGGATTAGAGATTCAAGCTCAGATAAATCACCGGATGAAAGCTGTTGTTGAGCCAAGCCAAATAACGCTCCAGTACCACTTGCGGCTTGCTCTGGAGAGATAGAAAGTTGATCGCTCAGCATGCCCGCTAGAGGAAGACTATGATTGGCAATCTCACTGTGTTCAGATACCAATTTGCTTACGCTGTCTTGCGTATCTTTGTCGGCTAACGAATCTAGCCATGAGCCGGCATATGCACTGCTAGTCAATACCATAAGCATCAGAGCGGCGATTGAACGTTTTTTCATTGTTGTTTTCCTTTTGTTATCGCTGATGCTTAATTTTAGTAAAAAAAAGCGACGCATGAGCGTCGCTTTTTCAATAACTAAGTTTTCCTAACTTATAGGATGTCTAGTAGTTCTACTTCGAATACTAGCGCTGCGAATGGAGGGATTGCAGCACCTGCACCACGCTCGCCGTATGCTAGGTCTTGAGGGATGTATAGTTTCCACTTAGAACCAACAGGCATTAGTTGTAGTGCTTCAACCCAACCTTTGATTACGCCAGTTACTGGGAACTCAGCTGGTTGACCGCGAGATACAGAGCTGTCAAATACAGTACCGTCAGTTAGCTCACCGTGGTAGTGAACACGAACTTGTTTGTCAGAAGTTGGGATTTCACCAGTACCTTCAGTGATGATTTCGTACTGAAGGCCAGACTCAAGAACGTTTACTTCTGGACGTAGAGCGTTGTCTTTTAGGAACGCTTCGCCGTCAGCTGCAGCAGCTTTAGCTGCTTCTTGACGAGCTGCTTCTGCACGCATTTGCATTTCTTGAAGAGCGTTGTTGATTTCGTCGATTTCGATAGCTGGCATGTCGCCAGTTAGAGCAGTTGCGATACCTGCTGCGATAGCATCAACATTTAGACCTTCAAGACCAGCACCTGCTAGTTGCTGACCCATTTGTAGACCAATACCGTAGCTAGCTTTTTGCTCTACAGTTTCAAATTTAACTTCAGACATGGTGTCTCTCTTTCATGGGTGTATAAAGTGTTTAAGGATACCAGTAAAGGCTGGCGGATGAAACGCCGCGACGACAGCGAAGATGTTTCAATATGCAGGAGTAAGAGACCTATCACTCTGTTTGTGATAGAAGAGCGGCACTTATTACTGTCTTGGCTCTGCATAGTGGTAGCGCAGAATGAGAGTTAAGTCTGACTTTTGGGCATAAAGCTGCAGATTTGACAGCAGCATTACTTTCACAGCAGGAATTTTCTATACTCGGAGACGCTAGGTTTTTATACTTAAAGCCAGAGAATTTTGGAGACGGATTGTAATGAATCGCCGTAAGAAAAAGCCCCAACAAGTCGATTACATTCAATTAGCCAAGGATAAGCTACAAGCCATCGATTGGGCTAACCTTAAACAGCAGCTACTTGGTCGCTGGCAACAATTGCCTAAATTGCATCAACGCGCTTTGATGGTGTTAATTCCTGTGGTGTTGCTATTAATCGTTATTCCGTTCCCGCAGAGCGAGCAGCAACAACAGCCTATGGTCGAGTCGCAGCGCGTATCTGTTGCGGTCAATACGCAAAGCCTCAGTGAGCAAGGCGAGCCGCAAGTGAAGCCGTTGCAGTCTGATCAGTGGAAAGAATACACGGTTAAATCGGGTGATACGCTTGCACAGGTATTTCGTGCGAACAGTCTACCGATGGCAGACTTGAATGCCTTAGTCAAAATCGAAAGTAGTGATAAGCCGCTAAGTCACATCAAAGCCGGTCAATTGGTCAGATTTAAGACCAATGCCGATGGTACACTGGATATGCTACAGCTTGAGAAAGCCAACAAGTCAGTAATGTTCTTCCGCGTCTCTGATGGCGGTTTTGCTCAGCAAAAATAATCACTAGCCAAGTGAGCACTAGACTAGCTCATTTGGCGCTTTGCTTTTACGTCGCCGAAATAGCTCTTTATACGGCAGTAACGGCAAAATTATCATCAATATCCCCAGAGCGGTTAGTTGATCTGGGATCTCATCAAACCCCCATGCGCCAATGATCACCACAAACACTAAGCCCGAATACTCGGCGAGCGCAATTTGCCCTGCGGGTGCTTTTTTGTAGGCAATCACCGCAAGCCCGTTATAGCTCAAGATCAACGCTGCACTTATTGCAACCAGCATGATTTGCTCAGAGCTGATAGGCTGCCAATATAAAGCGGCAAGTATTGCGGATAATGGGACGGTCATGACCGATGTCCAAAACAGCGTCGTCACAACAGGTTGTTCGGCTGGAAGTTTGCGCGCCAAAATATTAAATACTGCTAGCGTGGTGGCCGTTCCTAACGCAAACCAAGCTGCCCAATGAAATTGAGATGGGCGCAGTACCATGAGTACGCCAGCAAAACCAATAGCCGTTGCGATCACTTTTGCCAATGGTGGGATTTCCTTAAGCAGCCATACTGAAAGCGGCAGCATGATAAGTGGCGCAGCGTAGAACACAGCGTTGGCAGTTGCTAGCGGTAAGTGAGTGATTGCTATCATCATGCAACCGCTACCCAGCATGATTAGCAGGGCGCGAATGCCGATTAACGTTGGTGCGGTGAGTGCGCGCTCTCGGGCAGACTGCCGCAACCAAAACGGTAAGATGATAAAGACAGACAGTAACTGCCGCATAAACACATATTGAAATGAGCTAATCTCACCATTGAGCAGTTTTACTGCAACGTCGGAAAGTGATGCGGCGAGATTACCGATCACCAACAGCAACACGGCTAAGCTCACCGCAGACCAATGCACTAGTTACACTCACGCAGCATATCCACGTGGGGAATGCCATCTTCTAAGTACATTTCAGACGTCTGCTTAAAGCCGTGTTGCTGATAGAAAGCGGTCAGATGTTGCTGGGCACCAATTTCAATCGGCTCTGTTGGCCACAAGCGTTCACATTCATTGACGGCTTGTTTGAGCAGTTGATGACCTAAACCACTTCCCCGCGCACTGGCTAAGGTGGCGACACGACCAATACTCACCGATGGATAACTGGTGCCTTTGGGTAATAGACGAGAACACGCGACCAGTTCATCACCTTGATAGCCGAGTAAGTGATAGACATCAGCGAGAGTATCTTTGCCATCCAGCTCAGGATAAGGGCAGTTTTGCTCGACAACGAAGACATCGACACGCAGCTTTATTAGTTGGTAAAGCTCAATATTGCTTAGCTGGGTAAAGGGGATTAATTTCCAAGTAATCATAGTGATGCAAGAATGAAGAAATTGACTGCAGAGTAAATTAGCAAGTTTCTCTTTCTATGGCATTAACAATTGTTATTCATCACGATGATTTTGAAATCAACCGATTTCTAAATTAGCGGTTTTTAATTCGGCTTAAGCTGACGGGGGTGATGCCAAGGTAAGCTGCAATTTGGTAGTCACTCAACCTTTGTTCCAAATCGGCAAAGTTTTCGCAGAACAGTTGGTAGCGCTGCTCGGCACTGTAGAGCAGCATAAAGCGTTCTTTATTCTCTTTATACATCAACTGAGTTTCGACCAGCTTGAGGTAGATAGGATGGTTATCGTTCCGCCATTGTTTAAGAGTCTCAATCGGCAAGCACATCAACTCACACGGCGTTAAAGTTTCAAGTAGAAACGCGGACGGTCGCTGCTTAATTAGGCTTTCAAAACCGATAATCCAATCGAGCTCCCAGTAAAACTCTTTACTGAATTCTTTGCCTTGTTCGGTTAAGTAACTGGCGTGACACAATCCATTGAGGACAAAATAGAAACTGTCTGCCAGCGCACCTTGCTCAATCAGAATATGGCGGGTGGGTAACTCGAGCGGCTTGGCAAGTGAGTTGAGTTCATTAACCTCATCGTCAGAAAAGCCCTGCTCAATGAGATGGTGACGAAACTTAGCCTGCATTATTTTCTCCATATACAAAAAAGCCGCTATATCGCTATAGCGGCTTGATATTAACACCTATACCTTGGTAATTAGAAGTTAGCAAACACTCACCTCGCTTCAGCCAAGTATAGGATCAGGGCAAGATATTATTTCTGCAGATCGATTTGGTAAATCGCAAAGCCGATATCATCAGTTGCCACTTGCTTCATTGGGTACTGACCTTTCTCTTTTACGAACTTCGCTGCTTTGTCACTTGGTGAGGTTTCAAAGCGAATATCCAGTGCTTTGTCTGCTTTAATTGGTGCAAATGTCCAGTTGTTGTCTGCACTTGGTGTGACTTCACCTTTCTCTTTGCTTACGCGAGAGATATAAGAAGCTACCACTGAGCGGTTTTCATCTGGAGAATCGAAAGCAACGTGGTCGCTACCAGTACCAGGGAACTTGTTGCTGTATGCGCGGTAGTTGTTGGTTGCTACGATAAACTCTTGCTTCATATCGATTGGCTTACCTTGGTAAGTCAGATTTTGGATACGAGTAGAGTCAGGGTTTACTAGCTTACAGTCACCGTCGTATTTCGCCGGTTGAGTCACATCAACTTGATAGTTTACGCCATCAATAACGTCAAAGTTGTAAGTACGGAAACCATCCCAGTTAATCAGTGACTGTGGCGCAGTGCTGTTAACGTCGATTTGGTTAAATTGACCAACGGCACACTCAAGCCACTCTTTCACTTCGTTACCTGTCATTTTAAGCGCAACAAGTGTGTTCGGGTATAGGTAAAGGTCTGCCGCGTTACGGAAAGTTAGCTGACCTGATTCCACTTCAGTAAAGCCAGATGGGTCATCTTTACGACCGCCCGCTTTAAACGGTGCTGCAGCAGATAGTACAGGGATATCTGCTAGGTCTGGGTCACCTTGAATAAAGCGCTCAACGTAGTCTTTTTGCGCTAGGTTAACGATCTGTACGGTTGGGTCATCTTGTACAAGTGCTAAGAAGCTGTACATCACATCGTTTGATTGACCGATTGGCTGGTTAACAAACTCACGCGTACCTTTATGGTCAGCTTCTAGTGCTTTTACGATGCCTTGATCTGCTTCAACTAGCGCTTTCTTGTTTACTTTGTCGAAGATAGGACGAGCTTCAGTTTTACCTGAAGTTACTTGCCACTTACCATCTTTTTGCTCTAGTACTAGGTCGATAACACCAACGTGGTCACCCCAGCGACCTGGCATAACCGCGGCAACGCCATTGATAGTACCGTTCTTGTTGTCTACGCCAGGTAGGTTATCAAAGCCTTTACCTGGGAACACTGCGTGTGAGTGACCAAAGGCGATAGCATCGATACCTTCAACTTCTGATAGGTAGTAAGTTGAGTTTTCTGCGCCCACTTTATGTGGATCCATTGATACGCCAGAGTGTGGGATCGCAACGATAACGTCAGCGCCTTCCGCTTTCATCTTAGGCACCAGCTCTTCAGCCGTTTCTTTGATGTCTTTAGCGAAGACTTTACCTTCTAGGTTCTTCTTATCCCAAACCATGATTTGTGGAGGTACAAAACCGATGTAACCCACTTTGATTTGCTGTTCAGCGCCATCAGCATCTTTGAAAGTGTGTGTTTTGATAATGTATGGCTTGAAGTAGTGTTCACCAGTTTTTTGGTCGAACACGTTCGCACTGATGTATGGGAATTCAGCATCGTTGAGAGTTTCAGCTAGGAACTCTAGACCGTAGTTGAACTCATGGTTACCAATGTTACCCACATCGTAATCTAGCTGGTTCATTGCTTTGTACACAGGGTGTACTTCACCAACTTCAATGCCTTTATCCGCCATGTAGTCACCCATTGGGCTACCTTGGATCAAGTCACCATTATCAACTAACACGCTGTTTTCAACTTCAGCGCGAGCTTGTTTAACAAGAGTAGCGGTGCGAGTTAAACCAATCTTTTGTGACGGACTGTCTTTGTAGTAGTCGTAATCCATCACGTTAGTGTGGATGTCTGTGGTTTCGATGATACGCAGTTTGATCGTATCAGCCATTGCAGGGCCTGCCATAGTTAGCATGCCGCCGAGTACAGCGAGGGTTAGGGGTTTCACTGCCACTTTCATGTTGTTTAGCTCCGATAGCGTTAGTTTTAACGTTGCGTAATGTAACAAATTCCTCTGCAACAATAATTTCGACGCATGTCAAATTGTGAAGTTGCGCGGTTACTAAATGCTGTTCTGTCACCGTATTCGCAGAATTGCTGAGTATCTGTGCAACAGCACGCTGTTGATTGCAGTTTAAAAGGCGCGTTTTTTCCTGCCTTATCAGTTATTGGTATAAAAAATGAAATTTTAGAATTTCAGGTAATATATCGAGAAGGTCATAATGCAATCATTCACATGGAAGGAATGCATTATGGCGAGCAAGGATAAAGTGTCTCAGTTTCCACTGAACCACTTACGCACCACACAAAATAATAGTCATCGCCCAAGCTTTAAAACCGTGAGTCAGCTACACGCTGGTGAAGTGGCTTTGGTAGGCGCCGGTCCTGGCGACGCTGAGCTGCTGACGATTAAAGCCTTGAGCTTTATTCAACAAGCCGATGTTGTGCTTTACGACTACTTGGTTTCGGATGACATCTTAGCCCTCATACCAGACAGCACTATTTTAGTCTGCGTGGGAAAACGTGCTGGGCACCACAGTGTTCCTCAAGAGAAAACCAATCAACTATTAGTCGATTTTGCCAAACAAGGTCACAAGGTAGTACGCATTAAAGGCGGCGATCCATTTGTCTTTGGGCGCGGTGGTGAAGAGCTTGAAGTGTTAGCTGAGGCTGGCGTGCGTTTTCAGGTGATTCCAGGTATTACCGCTGCCGCCGGCGCAACTGCTTATGCTGGTATTCCACTGACTCACCGAGATTATGCGCAAACCGCGATGTTTATTACCGGTCATTTGAAAGCGGAAAGCGATGATATGGATTGGGCGACGCTCGCTCGCGGTAATCAAACCCTAGTGATTTATATGGGTCTGATGAAGTCAGACTATATCCAGCAGCAATTGGTTAGCCATGGGCGCAAAGCTTCAACACCTATCGCCATCATCGAGCGCGGTACACAAAGCTGCCAAAAAGTATTTAAAGGCGAGCTCTCTGAGCTGGCAACGTTAGCGCAAGACGCTGAGTCACCATCGCTTATCGTGGTAGGTGAGGTGGTCGCGCTGGCTGAGAAATTACAGTGGTTCAATCAAGAAGAGAACGCCACTTTAAACAACAAAGTAACGCAACGTCATTACGCATAAAGATTAAAGACTAGCCGAAACGCTCGTAAGAGCTGCAAAGGAAGCACCAACATGGACCAAGAACGTTTAACTCACCTTAAACAGTTAGAAGCCGAGAGTATTCACATTATTCGTGAAGTCGCGGCAGAGTTTGATAACCCGGTAATGATGTATTCCATCGGGAAAGACTCATCGGTAATGTTGCACTTAGCAAGGAAAGCATTTTACCCAGGCAAAATTCCTTTCCCGCTACTGCATGTTGATACCGATTGGAAATTTAAACAGATGATCGAGTTCCGCGATAAAACAGCGGAAAAGTATGGCTTTGAGCTTTTGGTACATAAGAACCCAGAAGGTCTCGCAATGGGCTGTAGCCCGTTTGTGCACGGCTCATCGAAACATACTGACATTATGAAAACTCAGGGTTTGAAGCAAGCGCTGAACAAATATGGCTTTGATGCTGCCTTTGGTGGTGCGCGTCGTGACGAAGAAAAATCACGCGCGAAAGAGCGTGTCTATTCATTCCGCGATAAGAACCACACTTGGGATCCGAAGAATCAGCGCCCTGAGTTGTGGAAAACCTACAACGGTCAGATCAACAAAGGCGAAAGCATTCGCGTTTTCCCACTGTCGAATTGGACTGAGTTGGATATCTGGCAGTACATCTACCTAGAAAACATCGAAATTGTTCCGCTTTACCTAGCCGATAAACGCCCAGTTGTTGAGCGTGATGGCATGCTGATCATGGTTGATGATGACCGCATGGAATTACAACCAGGCGAAGTGATTGAAGAGAAGAGTGTTCGCTTCCGCACACTAGGTTGCTACCCACTGACAGGCGCGATTGAGTCAGAAGCCAATACGCTAACCGGCATTATCGAAGAGATGCTGGTTGCAACGTCCAGTGAGCGTCAAGGTCGCGCGATCGACCACGATCAGTCTGGATCGATGGAATTGAAAAAGCGTCAGGGTTACTTCTAAAAAGGATCTAAGGAAACAACATGAACAGTGCAGTAGAAGCTCAATTAGCTGAGTTAGGGATCGAGGGATACCTAAAACAACACCAGTACAAGTCACTACTTAGATTCCTAACGTGTGGCTCAGTGGACGATGGCAAGAGTACTTTGATCGGTCGCTTACTCCATGATTCAAAACAAATTTATGAAGATCAATTGGCCGCGGTGCACTCAGACAGCCAACGAGTGGGTACCACGGGTGAGCGCCCGGATTTAGCGCTGTTAGTTGATGGTTTGCAGGCTGAACGCGAGCAAGGCATCACTATTGATGTCGCGTACCGTTATTTTTCGACGCAGAAGCGTAAATTCATCATTGCGGATACGCCAGGGCATGAGCAATACACGCGTAACATGGCAACCGGAGCATCGACTTGTGATGTCGCGGTGATCTTGATTGATGCGCGTAAAGGTGTGCTGGATCAAACCCGTCGCCATTCGTTTATTTCTAATCTGTTGGGACTGAAGCACTTTGTGGTGGCAGTCAACAAAATGGATCTGGTGGATTATTCACAAGATCGCTTTGAGCAGATCCGCGATGAATACCTAGAGTTTTCGAAAAACCTTCATGGTGAAATTGATATTCAAATCATCCCGCTATCGGCATTAGAAGGCGACAACGTGGTGGAAGCTAGTCCGAAAATGAGTTGGTTTGAAGGTAAACCACTACTGGATATTCTTGAAAGCATCGATGTCGATCAAGAAAAAGAAGTCGGTGAATTCCGCTTCCCAATCCAATACGTTAACCGTCCGAACCTCGATTTTCGCGGTTTTGCTGGCACGATTGCTTCCGGCAGCGTGAGTGTGGGTGATCAAGTGACGGCTCTGCCATCGGGTAAGAGCTCTAAAGTTGCACGCATTGTGACGTTTGATGGTGACCTAGAAACTGCACATGCTGGTCAAGCAGTGACGCTAACCTTGGCAGATGAGATTGATATCAGTCGTGGTGATCTCTTGGTGCTTAACCAAGCTGAGGTGACTTCGAGTAACCACTTACTTGCTGATGTGGTGTGGATGACAGAACAACCGCTGCAACCTGGTCGTGAATACGACATCAAGATTGCCGGCAAAAAAACAGTAGGGCGCGTTGAAGCGATTCGCCATCAGTACGATATCAACAATCTTTCGACTCACAGTGCTGCTGAGTTGCCACTTAACGGGATTGGTTTGTGTGAGTGGAGCCTAACCGAATCTGTAGCTTTAGATAGCTATACCGAGTGCCAAGATACCGGTGGCTTTGTGGTGATTGATCGTCTCACTAACGTCACGGTGGGGGCGGGGTTAGTGCGTGAGAGCTTGAGTCAGATTGAGCAAAAAGCTGGCGATTTTTCTGCCTTTGAAGTTGAGCTTAACGCGTTAGTTCGTAAGCATTTCCCTCACTGGGGTGCGAAGGATCTTTCACAGTTATTGAAGTAGTGAAGTGACTACAATCTGGTGCCGCCGTAGGTGCGGCACTGATATTGGATCAAGTAAGGACGCGGTATGTGGCAACAAGGATTTGTGTTGGCTATCTTACTCGGCATTGTCACATGCCTTGTAGCCACCCGTATAAAGCCGAGTTTTATTTTCGCAGGTGCTGCATTTATTGCTTTTCTTGCTGGGATGATCGAACTCAATGAAGTGGCAACCAACTTCACCAATTCCTCACTGTTAACCTTAGTGTTGTTGATCCTCGCATCCGCGGCATTAGAGAAAACCCTGCTCATCAGCTGGGTGAGCCGCAGCCTATCTACTGGGCGTTTAGGCTCTGTGGTGGCAAAAATGGGGGTATCGACCGCGTTATTGTCCTCTTTTACCAACAATACCGCAGTCGTGGTGTCGTTAATTGGTGCGATTAAGCGTAATCAGCAACATGCGCCATCGAAGTTATTGATCCCACTTTCTTATGCAGCGATCTTAGGTGGCACCTTAACCTTGATCGGCACATCGACTAACTTGATCATCAACAGCTTTGTTGAAGATGCAGGCTTGCCAAGTTTAGGATTTTTTACCCCAACAATGATCGGTTTGTCGGTATTGTTTGGTGGCTTGTTGATCCTAATTCCTCTCAGTTATTTATTGCCGAATTACGACGATCAATCGCAAGATGATTTGCCCTATTTTCTTGAAGCGAAAGTCGAGCCAGGATCGCCTCTCGTTGGGCGCAGTATCACCGAGAATAAACTCAGGGCGTTGCGTAAGCTTTTCTTAGCCGAAGTGATCCGCGATGGCAAAACCATGCCCTCGGTTGATCCGGAATTTATTCTGCATGCCAATGACAGACTATTGTTTTGTGGTGACATAGAAAGTGTCGCCACGCTGCAAGAGATCCAAGGCTTAACCTTGTTTGGTCAGCATCACCTGAACGGACAAAGTTTTGTCGAGGTGGTGGTGAGCTCATCGGCGAGCTTTTGCAATAAAACCTTAAAGACGAGTCGTTTTCGTGATCGATTTGATGCGGTGGTGGTGGCAATCCGCCGTGGTCATGAGCGTTTAGAGGGCGGACTGGGTAATATCACGCTCAATGCCGGCGATACCTTAGTGCTGGTACCTGGAAAACGCTTTGAGGCAGAGCGCCGTGCTCACCGCAAAGAGTTTGTCTTGGTCAATGATCTCGACTCGAGCGCACGTCTCGACTTCCAAAAATCCACCACGGTATTGCTCGGTTTTAGCGCCGTCATCGCCCTCGCATTGCTTGAGTGGGTGCCGTTAATCAAAGGCTTGGCGGTTTTTCTTCTCGCAACGCTGTTTCTCGGTATTGTGCAGTTGAGTGAACTGCGCCGCCGCTTCCCTGTGGATATTGTCGTTATCGTGGGTTCAGCGTTGTCGATTGCCCAACTGATGCTCTCATCTGGTTTATCGGTCAAGTTGGGGCAGATGTTTATCGAAACCTTTAACGGTTGGGGAGTGTTTGGCGCGCTGGTGGCAACATATTTACTGACGCTGATCTTAACCGAACTGGTGACCAACAATGCCGCTGCTGCGCTCGCTTTTCCCATTGGCTACAGTATGGCGATTGGCTATGGTGTCGACCCAATGCCTTTTGTGATGGCAGTTTTGTTTGGTGCTAGTGCGAGCTTTATTTCCCCTTACGGTTATCAAACCAACTTATTGGTTTATAGCGTAGGCAATTACAAATTATCCGATTATGTACGAGTTGGGATCCCGATTTCTATTGTTTACTCAGTGCTGGTACTGGCATTGATCCCACTCTTTTTCCCGTATTAAAGGACTAAACCATGACAACAGAAACCAATTTCAAAGACGAGAACATAGTGTGGCATCAGCACACCGTTGATAAAAGCTTTCGTGCCAACTTGAAGCAGCAAAAGCCGGTAGTGCTTTGGTTTACGGGATTATCAGGAGCTGGTAAATCGACCATCGCTGGTGCGCTGGAGAATAAGTTGGCAGAACTTGGTTACCATACTTACTTGTTGGATGGCGACAACGTGCGCCATGGCTTGTGCAGTGACTTAGGTTTTTCAGAACAAGACCGCCGTGAAAACATTCGCCGTATTGGTGAGTTGGCTAAACTGATGGCAGATGCAGGGCTGATTGTGCTCTCGGCATTTATTTCTCCTCACCGAGCAGAGCGCCAGTTAGTACGTGATTTATTGCCTGAAGGTGAGTTTCTCGAGGTTTTCGTCAACACTTCTCTTGATGTGTGTGAGCAACGAGACCCTAAGGGGTTATACAAAAAGGCTCGCGCAGGGGAGATCCCTAACTTTACCGGTATCGACTCAGAGTACGAGGCACCACTAAAGCCGGAGATTGATTTGCCAGCCGGTGAATTACCGATTGAGGCGTTGGTTGAGCAATGTATTGAGGCACTCAAGCAGCGCAAGGTTATTAACTAAAGAATTGCTGTTTTGTATAAGCGCCGCAGTGAACTAAGCATATTGTGCAGCTTAACTAGTTTTAGGTTACCTATGATCTATTTGCTTATCTCACCTTTTCGAGCATTCGGGTTACCATGATCTCAAAGCGAGTTGAGCTGAGGATGAAAGGGGATGGGTTACTATGATCCAAAAGCTCGACAAGCTAGCGCTGCAGTTTTGGGGCTGCCATGTTGCAAATACTTTCATGTACTAAAACGCAAAAAGCTTCCTTGTGACGGGAAGCTTTTTTAATTCTTTGTGTTACACCATTATTCGAAACAAATCTCGATAAAAGCATTACCCCATTGCGAGCTGAATGGCATGATGATAATCGCGCCTTCGCATTTATGGCGAATCGTATGACCTTTGCCTGATACCACGACAGGTGTTGCCATATCGAAATCAAAGCCACTTTCAGCGAGGATTCGTTTTGCACCACCAGTTACCATGTTGGTGATTTCACCAACCATATCCGTAACTTCATCGTTTAAGCCATTTGGACGTTCACCTAGCATGTTTTCCATGATCTCGAGAGCTAGGCTTTCATCAAAGGTAATCGACATAGAACCGCGAGTTTGCGGACCAACCATCCCGATTAGACCTGACACATCACCACGTGCAATTTCGTCTTTTTTTACACGAGGCTTTTGTGGCTTCAACTCCAGTGAAGCCATCGTTTTTAGTACGTTCATCAATGAAGCTAAAAACGGATTGACAAATTCAGCGCGCATATTCTTCTTCTATATCTTTACTCTTTAATATCAGATAAGCATGACTGGCATATACCGTGCGACTCAATCACGTGATTTGTGATCTTAAAGCCATGTTTTTCTGCATTATTAGCCAACAAGGCTACCAAACTATCATCTTGTAGTTCAATAACGTTACTACATTTGTCGCAGATTAGAAGATGCGAGTAATGTTTATGTGCGTTACATGAACAACATTGAATAAAACTGTTAGTTGACTCGACTCGATGAATGAAACCTTGTTCTAATAAAAAGTCGAGCGCACGATAGACAGTCGGTGGCTTTGCTTGTGGTTCGCTAAGCTTTAATTGTTCTAACAACTCATAGGCACTAGACGCTTTTGGGCTAGCACAAATTAATTGGAAGACCTGTTTTCGTTGCGACGTAAGTCTTACGCCTCTTGCAGCACAAATCTCTTCGATTTGTTTGATCAGCTCATGGTCCAAATTTTCCACCATAACGATTGGACTTTTTTTACAATATACCACTCAATCACTAGCGGTGTGCATCATTCGCGTCATTATGATAAGACCATCGAGCGACAATTTTGCCTCGAGGTGAATCAGTTTGCCGTACTATTGAATCACCTAACTTACCAAAATATCTAGAGAAACGATACAGCCGAAGATAAATTGGCGCGTATCTTTGGAAGAGATTACAATATTCGCCCTATTTTCTTAGCTTAAATTCTATTCATTAGACTGGAACACAGACTTATGACTCATTCGTGCAAGTTCTCTATCGCTCCAATGCTCGATTGGACTGATCGTCACTGTCGATACTTTCATCGCTTACTTTCTAGCGAGACGCAGCTGTACACAGAAATGGTGACAACAGGTGCCATCATCCATGGTAAGGGCGATTTCCTTGCGTATAACGAAGAAGAACACCCATTAGTGCTGCAACTTGGTGGCTCTAATGCTGCTGATCTTGCTACTTGCGCCAAGCTGGCGGCGGAACGTGGCTATGATGAGATTAACCTGAACGTGGGTTGTCCTTCTGATCGCGTGCAAAACGGTCGTTTTGGCGCATGTCTAATGGCTGAGCCTCAGTTGGTGGCTGAATGTGTCGCGGCAATGAAAGAAGTGGTTGATATCCCAGTGACGGTGAAGACCCGTATTGGTATTGATGATCAAGACTCGTATGAGTTTTTGACCGACTTCGTTTCCATTGTTTCAGAGAAGGGTGGCTGTGAGCAGTTTACCATTCACGCGCGTAAAGCGTGGTTGTCAGGTTTAAGCCCGAAAGAGAACCGTGAAATTCCACCATTGGATTACCCACGTGCTTATCAATTGAAGAAAGACTTCTCTCATTTGGTGATTGCCGTAAACGGTGGGGTAAAAACACTGCAAGAGACCAAAGAGCATCTACAGCATCTTGATGGTGTAATGGTGGGTCGTGAAGCTTACCAAAACCCATACATCTTGGCAGAAGTGGATCAGCAAATCTTTGGTCTGGATAAGCCAGTCAAGAAGCGTACTCAAGTAGTGCAAGAGATGTACCCATATATTGAAGCGCAGCTATCAAAAGGCGTTTACTTAGGTCATATCACTCGCCATATGTTGGGGCTATTCCAAAATATGCCGGGTGCGCGTCAATGGCGTCGTCATATTAGTGAGAATGCGCACAAGCCTGGCTCAGGTATCGAAGTGGTTGAAGCGGCATTAGCGAAGATTCCAAAAGAGTTGGATGTGTAAAATTGACCACCTTGCTTGGTGAAAAATACCAATAGTTATCTAGAAAGCGCTCTCATCAAAGGGCGCTTTTTTATTGTTATGTTAAAAATCAATGTCTTATGTTTGCTTTTAAACTTGGCACACTTTCTGCGATAGAGGAATTAAAGAAAGGAGAAACACTATGTTTGAGTTAATCTTTGTTTTAGTTTTTATCGCGACCTTATTGGTTACAGGTGTCACCATGCTCACGGTATTTGCAGCGGTTGGTTTTGCGTTGGCGGTAATGGTGTTATTGGGGATGGTTGGTGCTGTGCTGAAAATCCTCCCTTGGTTGATTGTGATCGCGATAGGTATCTGGTTTTTCAAAAACCATGTATGTAGCTCTCGATAGCGAACTTGGCAAAATGTGATAGGCTCAAAAGAGTCAGAATAAAAACTGAGAGCCTATCCACGATGACTAAAAACATGTATTGGCTAACCGCAGCCTCGCTGCTGTTATTTTCCAGCTCAGCACTTGCGAGCTCGATTCGCACCACAGTCGGCGCCGATGCATGGTTTGGTGATACCAAAATAGATGAGCAGCGTCGAGACCACGCCACTGCCCCAAATCTCTTTGTGGCGATTGAGCACGACCAACCTTACTTACCACATGTAAGCTTACGCTATGCCAGTATTGACGCTGATTATGCGAGCTTCGATAAATATGACTTTTCATTTTATTATCGCCTGCTTGAGCGCGAGCACATGCTGTTTGATGCAGGGGCGACTCTCACTAAGTACAGTGACACTTCTTATCGCACCAGTATTTCTGCCCAGCCTTCGTACAGTTTCAATGAACTGACTTTTAACTGGTATGCCTACGCCGAACTCGCTATCCCAAATACGGACTTAGACATTATTGGTCAGTTTGATTTTGGTGAGAGCAAAGATATTAAAAGAGCCGATGTATTAGCCGGTTTAAAATATCAAGCCAGCGATGCACTCGCCATTCGCGCCGGTTACCGAGTGGTGGATCTGGAATTTGATGATCTTGCGACGGCTACCCCGGAAGTCTCGGAGTCGTTTATCTTTATCAATGGCTTCTTCGTTGGTGCCGAGTTTCGCTTTTAACTAAGTGTTAAGGGTAAGGGTTAGTGCAAAGTAGTGTACTTGCTTAATACGCCACTATTCGAATCGGTATTCAATTGGCGCTTCTTTATATTTATTCTTCATAAAGTTTGCGTTTTTACTAGCAGTTTTATCGTTATGCACCATGCTTATCAGTACAGGGAAAGTTACGCAGAGAAGCAAATATGACGATTAACGAGCTGCGCGTATTATATCGAGATAATCAGTTGGTCGAAGCCATCATAGAACCATCAGCCGAAGAAGGACTTTGGGTGGTGGAGTTCCGCCATGCTGAAGGCGGCTTTTTATTGCTGACTGATGTACACGGTGAAGAGTGCCACTATGGTAATTTAGATATCGCCTCTAAATCAGCCATGGCAGTAGGCTTTAACCAAGTGCGTATCGAAGATCAGCGACCGCTGTAACCCCACGACTTTTTGCCTTGCTCAAATGCACCCAGAGCAGGAGGGCTCGCGTCTAGATTTCACACGCTTTAATTCCAAAAGTTATAAAACATTCACTTCTATTCTTTCTTGTTATTAAAAAGAGTGGTTAATCTATCATCACGCAATAAACAGGGATGTCGAGACCATGTCTTTAAATAAGAAAGAGTCTTCAGCCAATGGAGAGCTCTCGCAAGCAAATACACCAGAATTACCATCAATCGCTAGCCCTCTTAATGATCAGCAATTAGGTCAGTTACAGCAAACGGTATCAAGTTTGTCTTCTCAGCAACTGGCGTGGGTGAGTGGTTACTTCTGGGGATTAGCCCAAAATCAACCTGCTGCGGCAGCAGCGCCAATTAGCCAAGCGGCAGCCGTGGTGGCAGCAAAGCCTGCAGGCAAGTTAACCATTATCTTTGCCTCACAAACAGGTAACGCCAAAGGTGTCGCAGAAGAGCTAGAGCAAGAAGCGAAAGCGCAAGGTATCGCAGCCGAGCTATTTGACGCTAGTGACTACAAAGGTAAGAACCTAGCCAAAGAAACCCACGTGATTGTCGTGGCTTCCACCAATGGTGAAGGGGAAGCGCCGGATAATGCCATAGAACTGCATGAATTTTTGCAATCAAAGAAAGCACCGAAGCTCAACAACCTAAAGTACGGTGTGATTGGTCTGGGTGATTCTAGTTATGAGTTCTTTTGCCAAACCGGTAAAGATTTTGATGCTTACCTAGCAAAACTTGGCGCGACTCCTTTTATTGATCGTATTGATTGTGATGTGGATTACGAAGCACCAGCCAAAGAATGGCGTGCTAAAGCGCTCGATACTGTGAAAGATGATCTCTCATCAGGCGCTGAGGCGGAAGTTGTGCAATTGCCAGTAGGGCAGGCTGCTACTGGTCATGCGCAATACAACAAACAGAATCCTTACACCGCAACGTTACTGACGAGTCAGAAAATTACCGGGCGAGATTCAGGTAAGGATGTTCGCCATATTGAGATTGATCTTGATGGCTCAGGCATTACTTATCAACCAGGCGATGCATTGGGTGTGTGGTATCAAAACAGCTCTGAACTTGCCAATGCTATTTTAGCCAAAGTAGGGCTGTCTGGCGTTGAAAGTGTCGATGTCGACGGAGACAGTCTTTCTATTCACAGTGCGTTGGTGGCGAAATATGAAATTACTGCTGCCAATCCGCAGCTAGTAACTAAGTTCGCGGAACTGTCAGGCAGCAAAAAACTGCAAAAGCTGGTGGAAGATAAAGATAAGCTGCGCGAGTACGCGGGCAATACTCAAATTATCGATGTATTGGCTGAGAAGAAAACCAAGTTGAGCGCGCAAGAGTTGGTTGGTTTACTGCGCCGTTTGACGCCACGTCTTTATTCGATTGCTTCGGCGCAATCTGAAGTGGAAGACGAAGTTCATTTAACCGTTGGTGTGGTCGAATATCAGCAAGGTGAAGAGCTCCGCTTTGGCGGCGCATCGAGTTACCTCTCACACCGTTTAGAAGAGGGTGGGGAAGTGAAGGTGTTTATTGAAAACAACAATAACTTCAAACTTCCTCAAGATGATAATACGCCAGTGATCATGATTGGACCTGGGACTGGTATTGCACCTTTCCGCAGCTTTATTCAGGAGCGCGACAACCGTGATGCAGAAGGTAAGAACTGGTTATTCTTTGGCGATCGTACCTTTACTCAAGACTTTCTCTATCAGGTGGAGTGGCAGAAATATCTGAAATCAGGATTGCTCACTCAGCTGGATGTTGCCTTTAGTCGTGACCAACAAGAGAAAGTGTATGTTCAGCATCGCATTCTAGAAAACGGTGCTCAAGTATGGCAGTGGATTGAAGAAGGCGCTTATCTATATGTGTGTGGTGATGCGACTCGCATGGCGAAAGATGTCCATGAAGCATTGGTTTCTGTCGCACAAGAGCACGGCAAACTAAGCAAAGAACAAGCAGAAGAGTTTATTAATAATCTGCGTAAGGAAAAACGTTACCAAAGGGATGTGTACTAATGAGCAAAGAACAACAACAAGTACTTGGTGAAGTATTAGGTCCTTATGCTGACAATGAACGCTTAAAGCGCGAAAGTAATTTTCTTCGCGGTACTATAGAGCAAGATCTGCAAGACCGTATTACGGGTGGGTTTACCGCGGATAACTTTCAACTGATCCGTTTCCACGGTATGTATCAGCAAGATGACCGCGACATTCGTAATGAACGTGCGAAGCAGAAACTCGAACCTCTGCACAATGTCATGCTGCGTGCACGTATGCCGGGCGGCATTATTACGCCAAAGCAGTGGTTAGCCATCGATAAGTTTGCCAGTGAACATTCGTTGTATGGCAGTATTCGTTTAACCACGCGTCAGACCTTTCAGTTCCATGGTGTTCTAAAGCCAAATATTAAGCTGATGCACCAAACACTAAATAGTATTGGTATCGACTCTATCGCCACCGCAGGAGATGTGAACCGAAACGTACTTTGTACCACCAATCCGGTGGAGTCAGAACTTCATCAAGAAGCCTACGAATGGGCGAAAAAGATCAGTGAACATCTGCTGCCAAAAACCAAAGCGTATGCCGAGATTTGGTTAGATGGCGAGAAAGTAGAAACCACTGAAGATGATGAGCCGATTCTCGGTAAACACTATTTACCGCGCAAGTTCAAAACGACGGTTGTGATCCCGCCACAAAATGATGTTGATGTGCATGCCAATGACCTGAACTTTGTTGCCATTGCTGAAAATGGCAAATTGGTTGGCTTTAACGTGCTGGTGGGCGGTGGTTTGGCGATGACCCACGGTGATACCTCGACTTATGCGCGTCGCGCTGATGACTTTGGTTTTGTACCACTGGATAAAACCTTAGATGTTGCAGCTGCTGTGGTCACGACGCAACGTGATTGGGGTAACCGTTCGAATCGTAAAAATGCCAAGACCAAATATACGCTTGATCGTGTCGGTATTGAGGTGTTCAAAGCTGAAGTAGAAAAGCGTGCAGAAGTGACGTTTGCCGCCAGTCGTCCTTATGAGTTCACTGAACGAGGGGATCGCATTGGCTGGGTAGAAGGTATTGACGGCAAGCACCATCTTGCACTGTTTATTGAAAATGGTCGCTTACTTGATTTCCCAGGTAAGCCTCTTAAAACGGGGATGGCTGAAATCGCGAAGATTCACAAAGGTGACTTCCGTATGACAGCCAACCAAAACTTAATCGTCGCGGGCGTTGCTAAGTCCAACAAAGCGAAGATTGAGAAAATTGCACGAGCACACGGTTTGATGGATGACGAGGTCAGTGAGCAACGCAAAAATTCAATGGCGTGTGTGGCATTCCCGACTTGTCCATTAGCGATGGCTGAAGCCGAACGTTTTCTACCGCAATTTGTTACCGATGTGGAAGGTATTCTTGAGAAACACGGTTTACCGAAAGAAGACAGCATTATCTTACGTGTTACCGGCTGTCCAAATGGCTGTGGGCGAGCGATGCTGGCTGAGATTGGCTTAGTGGGTAAAGCTCCAGGTCGTTATAACCTGCATCTAGGTGGCAACAAAGGTGGTACGCGTATTCCGAAGATGTATAAAGAGAACATTACCGATAAACAGATCCTAGAAGAAATTGATCTGCTGGTGGGACGCTGGGCTAAAGAGCGTAATAAAGGAGAGTGCTTTGGTGATTTCGCAATTCGCGCCGGGATCATTGAAGAGGTATTCGTATCAAAGAGGGATTTGCATGCTTAATTCAACCGCGAGTTCACTTGAGTTAAAACAACTACTCACGTTGACTAAAACAGAGCAGATTCTGCAACTGGGTATGATCAATGCCGAGCTAGAACAAATGACAGCACTGCAACGAGTGACTTGGGCGGTGGACAATCTCACAGGTGAGTTTGCGGTTTCTTCAAGCTTTGGCGTTCAGGCGGCAGTGATGCTGCATCTCGTTACTCGAGTAAAACCGGATATTCCAGTGATACTGACGGATACCGGTTATCTGTTTCCAGAGACTTATCAGTTTATTGAGGAGTTAACTCAGCAACTTGGTTTGAATCTGAAAGTTTACCGCGCGCAACAAAGTCCAGTGTGGCAGGAAGCGGTGCATGGTAAGTTGTGGGAGCAAGGTGTTGAAGGCATCGAGAAATACAACAAGCTAAATAAAGTAGAGCCAATGCGCCGAGCTTTAGATGAGCTAGAAGTCGGAACTTGGTTCTCGGGTCTTCGTCGTGAGCAGTCGCAATCTCGAGCTAACCTACCGATTCTTTCGATTCAAAATGGTGTATTTAAGTTTTTACCCGTCATCGACTGGAGTAATAAAGATGTGCACTATTATTTAGAAGATCATGGTTTGCCTTATCACCCTTTAAGAGAAGAAGGCTATCTTTCCGTCGGTGATACACATACGACGAGAAAGTGGGAACCAGGAATGAAAGAAGAAGAAACTCGATTCTTCGGTTTGAAACGTGAATGTGGGCTTCATGAAGAGGATGGAGAAGAGCACGGTTCGGGAATTTAGTTCGACATATAAAGAAAAGGCTGCGTAACGCAGCCTTTTTTATGCTTAAAAAATCACCACGTGTGGATAACTTTGTGGATGAACTGTTGGCTTGCTTGGGGTAAAAATAAACAAATAAGGCTTTGAACGAAAAAGACACACATAAGCGCTATTTTTGCAATTTTTGCAAAATAACGCTTGCCAATGTGACGCCGATCTCTATAATGCACCCCTGTCGACGAGGCAAGGCTCCATAAGGAGTTAAGCGCAGTCGATAAGGTCAAAAAGAATAACGAAATGATTTAAAGAAAGTGGTTGACACTGAAAATTATCTCGCTAGAATGGCCGCCTCTTCCGAAGTGATTTAGCTCACAAAGAAGAGTAGCTCTTTAAAAATAAGAACCTATCAATCTGTGTGGGCACTCGTTGATGATAATCCAAATTAGAAGCTTAGGCTTCAAATTAGATTTCAATGAAACGAAGTGACCATTGCTAGAAATAGCAGCACAGTCAATTCAAACATTACTATGTAATGTTCAGTATTCATTGAGTCACCAAAATCTTAAATTGAAGAGTTTGATCATGGCTCAGATTGAACGCTGGCGGCAGGCCTAACACATGCAAGTCGAGCGGCAGCGACAACATTGAACCTTCGGGGGATTTGTTGGGCGGCGAGCGGCGGACGGGTGAGTAATGCCTAGGAAATTGCCCTGATGTGGGGGATAACCA
>NZ_QLYZ01000022.1 GCF_003350325.1 Vibrio rhodolitus
GCTACCAGAATGCGTTAGCAGAGAGAGTCAATGGGATACTAAAACAAGAGTTCCTACTCAATAGATGTCAAGACATCAAAGAGCTCAACCAACTAGTAAAAGAGTCTATTAGTATCTATAACAATATGAGACCACATCTTAGCCTCGGGATGAAAACCCCAAATGAGGTTCATGAAAAAAGCCAGCTGCTAACGCAGTTGGCTTAGCATAAAACTGTCAACGTATTTTAGGACGAGACAGTCAATTTAACGTGAGTGGGTAAGTGAAAAAAACTAAGTGAATAAAGTTGAACGTGAAATGTGCAAAGATTACTGCCCAGAGCCGCTGAGTCCAATGAAAAATTAACCCGTATCCAATACCAGCCAGAGTAGCGAAGATGACCAATAACAAGCCCCCGGAAATATGAGCAAGCCCAAATAGAGTGGCTGCAATTCCGATGCCCGCATTGATTCCCCATTTATCACATAGAAGTTGCTGCAAGTAACCACGAAATAGAGACTCTTCAGCTACACACGTAAAAAACAGATTGTTGAATATAAATAGCCACCACCAACTTGGGAATGATAACTCAAATCTTAATGCGCCTAAGAAAACAGCTATAAAGAGAAGCGAAAATAAATAGCAGCTAGTGTAAGTGATTGCTTGGAAATGAATTTGTCCTCTTTTTCCAAGTAGGGAGGGATAAAAAAGTAGCAATATGAAGAAAACTAAAGGTTTATCTAGATTTAAATACATCGAGAACGAAGTGCTTTGTGGACCAGAAGTAACTTGGTCGAGAACCAAAAAGTTTTGAATCCCTGGTACGGAGTGAGTGAATAAAGCTACACAAAGTAAAATAATGAATGCATGAGCCACTATATTGTAGCGCTGAGGAAGTCGAGTTAGTCGCCAAGTAACTAAGAATGCCGCCCCTAAACTAAGAGCGGAAATTGTAGTTAGTCGTTCAAGTAATATTGCTACGATTAAACTACAACCGAGTGCTATTAATGAAAGGTTTTTCTCGTTGTTGAAAGCAAAGCAAATAGCAATACCGAGTCCTAACCATATCAGATAGTCGTGATACAAAGGCATAATGAGAAAATAATGAGTAGTAAGTAGGTTATGATGAGTCGAAATGAGTGACTCGACAAGGAAATATTATCTCTGTTTTTGTAGAAATATATTTAACGAACGAAGGTTCGTTATGGGGCAATAAAGCCGACGTTTCACATCGGCTTAAAAAGGTTTTTGATTAAATACTCATTTCACCGCGCAGAATTTGCTGCATTTTTTCTTTTACTTGCTCATAGCCAAGGTCTTGGCTGAGTAAGTAATGCAGCTTTGCCAGCGCCGCTTCTGGCGTCATATCGTAGCCACTGATGACGCCAGCCTCAGCCAGCGCACAGCCTGTCGCGTAGCCGCCCATATTGACTTTACCCGCCAAGCATTGCGTGAGGTTGACCACGATAACGCCACGTTCAGACGCATCTTTTAGCTGGGCAAGCAATTCAGGGTTTTGCGGGGCATTGCCCACACCAAAGGTAAGCAAAATCATTGCATTAACTGGTTGCAGCAGCGTGTTTCGGATCACTTCATGTGAAATGCCCGGGTACATGGTAATTACACCAATTGGCTGCGGCGTAATATCGTGTACCTTAAATTCGCCTTGCGGTACTTCACCGACTTTTACGTGGTTGCTGACTTGAATATTGATCCCTGCTTCGAGTAAAGGTGGCAAGTTCGGAGAGGTGAAGGCATTAAAGCCGTCAGCATGTGATTTAGTACTGCGATTACCGCGCATCAACTTATTGTTGAAAAATAGCGTCACTTCATTGATAGGGTAGTTTGCCGCAAGATGCAGTGCATTAAGCAAGTTAGCTTGACCATCAGAGCGCAGCTCAGCAAGTGGGATTTGTGAGCCAGTAATAATGACCGGCTTACCTAAGTTTTCCAGCATAAATGACAGCGCTGATGCGGTATACGCCATGGTGTCTGTACCATGTAAGATCACGAAACCGTCGTATTTATCATAGTTATCACGGATATCATCGGCGATCTGTTGCCAATCTGCAGGTGTCATATCGGAAGAGTCGATCAGTGGATCGTACTCGTGAATGGTGTATTCCGGCATTTCAGAGCGGTGGAATTCAGGCATGCTTGCGAGCTGTTTTTCCATAAAACCAGCAACCGGTACGTAGCCGTGGTCATGGGATTTTTGCATACCAATAGTGCCGCCCGTGTAAGCGATATAGATGTGTTTTCTTGCCATTGCTCGAAACCAGTTTTGTTATAGGGGGAACAGAGCGAAGGATTATAACTAAATATTAGCCAATAAAAAGGGGCATGTGGATGAGACATGCCCCTTTAGTGGTGATTTATGATTCTATGTAACTTAAATTAAGTCGTTCATTCTTATTGCACTTGGCAATTCAAACAGAAGGTGTACTGACCTTTTGGATCGTTGAAACTGTTTAACAGTCCCATGTCTTGTGTGATCTGTTTGGCTGCTGGTTGCAATGCTGCTGGAATGAATGCTGAAATATCCAAACCTAGCGAAACACGCACTTGGTTCATAAAGTCTTGCAAGAACTGTTGAGCTGGTGTGAGTGGCTCTTCCACCCAATAGATGTTGTAACTCTCAAGTTCAGCCAATTCTGCTGCCAGCGCGATCGCATCGTCAAAGTCGCCCATTTTATCGACTAAGCCTAAGTTCATCGCATCTTGACCTGTCCAGACGCGACCTTCGGCAATGCCTTCCATTTTGTTGAGCGGAATGTCACGATTGCTGCTGACTAAATTAATAAAGCGGTTATAACCATGCTCAATGCCAAGCTGAATAGCATCAGCGGCTTTATCTGGAATGCCGGTTGTCATGCCAATGCCTGAGAGCGGTGAAGTACCAATGCCATCGGTATAAACGCCAATGTTGTTGAGCCCTTTTTCAAAGGTTGTGATGACACTAAAGATACCAATTGAACCGGTAATCGTGGTTGGCTGAGCAACAATTTTGTCCGCGCTCATCGCAATCCAGTAACCGCCAGAGGCTGCGACGCTCGACATCGACACCACAACCGGTTTACCGGCTTGCTTGAGCGCTTCAATTTCATTACGGATCACTTCAGAGGCGAAAGCGCTGCCTCCTGGGCTATCTACGCGCAAAACCACTGCTTTTACTTTGTTGTCATTGTGAGCTTCACGTAGAAGTGACGCGACAGTGTCACCACCAACTGCGCCACGTGGCTGACTACCGTCCATGATAGCGCCACTTGCGACCACGATTGCGACGTCGTTGTCGTTGAAGTTAAAGTTGGCTGGCATTGATGAACGATATTCGTAGTAGTCAACGTAAGGGTAGCTATCATTGCCATCGCTACCGAACACCTCGATCATGGCTTGTCTAACTTGCTGGCGTGTAGCGAGCTCATCTACTAAGCCCAGTTTCTTCGACAATAGAGCTAGGTCGCCGTCAGCGCTTTTCACCAACTCAACGAATTCATCCATGCTCGGATTAAGTGTCTTGGCATCGATTGAGCGGTTGGTTGCCACGTCATCGACAAAAGCCCCCCACAGCTGTCCTAACCAACGAGAGGCAGATTCTTTCGCTTCGTCAGACATGTCGTTACGAATAAACGGCTCAATGGCAGATTTGTAGGTGCCGACGCGAAAGACATGGGTGTTGATATCCAGTTTTTCTAGCAGGGTTTTGTAGTACATCGAGTACGCACTGTAGCCCTTAATCAATACCGCGCCATCTGGTGCGAGGTAAATCTTGTCGGCATAGCTAGCGAGGTAGTACTGGCTTTGGTTGTAAAAATCACCAACCGCGTAAACTGGTTTACCCGATGCTTTAAATTCATTAATTGCTTTAGCAATATAGCGCAGCTTGGTTAAGCTGGTTTCTGGCATATCGCGCAGGGCTAATACAACGCCGGTAATGTTTTGGTCGTCTTTTGCATGTCGAATCGCCGCGACAATATCGTAAAGTACGTTTTCACGCGGTAGGTCTTGTCCAAACAGGGAGCCGGTTAAGGAATCCATCGGATTTTGGTAGGTGGATTGCTCTACGATAGGACCTGAAATATTGACGATCAAGGCTGATTTCTTAGGCTCTGGTGGGGTCACACTAGACTCCACATTAGTGTAAGCAAAATAGATTAAGGCGATAAAAGCGAGAAACAGCAGATTAGCCAGTGCTACGCGAATAAAGGTAATTCCTTTCCAGATACCTTTAAAAAATAGTCCTATGTATTTAAATATGGTTTTCATCTTGTCTCCGCTGTGATCCCCACAGGTCCTTATGATTAGCCCCACATCCTACTGAATCTTAAAGGGTATCACCAGAGCCTTTGTCCGTATTCACAATTAAATTTAGTTAATAGCAGTATCAATTGCACGAATTGCTCTTTGTACGTCATAAAGTGAGTGATGTTGCAATTATGTAAACGCATGTTTGATTTTTGTGTTAACTAAGCATAATCTGGTCAGACCACAATGAGAATAATGAGAGTGATGTCCGCCATGTACCCAAACTTACTCAAACCTTTGGATTTAGGTTTTACCCAGTTAAAGAATCGTGTGCTGATGGGGTCAATGCATACAGGGCTAGAAGAAGACAAACAGGGGCTTGATAAGCTTGCTGCTTTTTACGCTGAGCGCGCGAAAGGCGGTGTTGGGCTTATTGTCACTGGGGGTTTTTCGCCTAATTTGCGCGGACGTCTCCATCCTTTCAGTGCTGAGTTCAGTAAACCTAAACACGCCGCAGCGCACAAAGTGGTGACACAAGCTGTGCATGAGCACGGCAGTAAAATTGCTTTGCAACTCCTTCATGCTGGTCGCTACGCGATGCACCCATTTGCTCAGAGTGCCTCGGCGATTAAAGCGCCCATCGCGCGCTTTGCACCAAGTGAAATGAGCGTCAGACAGATCAATAAAACCATTAAAGCGTTCTCTAACAGCGCATCGCTCGCTCAGCAAGCTGGTTATGATGGCGTTGAGGTCATGGGCTCGGAAGGCTATCTGATTAATCAATTTATCTGTCAGCGTACCAACACCCGTTATGACGAGTGGGGTGGTAGCTATCAGAATCGTATTCGTTTACCACTTGAGATAGTCAAGGCAATACGCCAAGAAGTAGGTGAAGAGTTTATCATCATCTTCCGCCTATCTATGCTCGATCTCGTTGAACAAGGCAGCACCTTTGATGAAGTGATTGAACTAGCAAAGCAGCTTGAGCAGGTTGGCGTAACGTTAATTAACACCGGTATTGGCTGGCATGAAGCGCGGATACCCACCATTGCTACGCAAGTACCGCGCGGCGCATTTACTTGGGTCACTGAGAAAGTGCGCCCACATGTCTCAATTCCAATTATCACCTGTAATCGCATCAATATGCCAGAAGAGGCAGAGCAGATCCTTGCCTCAGGGCAGGCGGATATGGTGTCGATGGCGCGTCCATTTTTAGCTGATCCACATTTTGTGATCAAAGCAGAGAAGCAGCAGTCTCGTTTGATTAATACCTGTATCGGTTGTAATCAAGCATGTTTAGATAATGTCTTTAAAGGCAAAGCGGCGAGCTGTTTGGTTAACCCATATGCTTGTCGGGAAACGGAACTGTTAGAAAAGCCCGCTCATCAAAGCAAAAATATTGCGGTTGTAGGTGCAGGACCGGCGGGTCTTGCTTGTGCGACAACACTGGCAAGGCGTGGGCATCAGGTGGATCTGTTTGAACGTAACGACCGTATCGGTGGTCAGTTCCGCTTAGCGATGCAAATTCCGGGTAAAGAAGAGTTTCGTGAAACGATTCGTTATTTTGCCAACCAAATTGACGAAACGGGCGTTAAATTACACCTTGAGACGGAAGCCAATTTCGATTTGCTCAGTGAATACGACGAAGTGATCATGGCATCTGGTGTCGAGCCGCGAAAAGTCGCGCTGCAAGGGAGCGAAGAATCGAGCAAAGTGATTGATTACCAGACGCTCATCAAAGAGAAAACTTACCTTGGCAATAAAGTCGCGATCGTTGGGGCTGGTGGGATCGGCGTTGATGTCGCGACCATGATCACCGAACCTGAAAACCAACAGCTTGATGATTGGCTGCATGAATGGGGCATTGATAAAGAGATTGCTCATCCCGGTGGTCTATACCCTTACCCAGATTCAGCCAGTGACAAAGAAGTATGGGTACTGCAGCGTCGTAAAGGGCGAGTAGGTAAAGGTCCGGGCAAGACTACTGGTTGGATTCATAAACGCACACTGGAAAAACGCGGCGTTAATCTACTTGGCGGTGTGGAATACCAAGGCGTGACAGAGGAAGGATTACAAATCAAATATGAGGGTGAGTCGACCACCATTCATGCCGACAGTATCGTGATTTGTGCCGGGCAAGTGTCAGTGCGACCGTTTGAAGAAAAATGGGTACAGTTAGGTGACAAGCTACACGTAATTGGTGGTGCAGATCATGCAGGTGAGCTGGATGCGGTACGCGCAATTCGACAAGGGGTCGAGCTGGGATTGAAATTGTAGTGGTCTCATCTGCGCCTAGTGAAAAATTAATAGCCCTCCAAAGGCGGGCTATTTGCTGTGTGGCAAAACACTTGATGCGAGCTTAGTGTTATTTCGCTAGCTCGTAGTTTTCTTGCATCTCTTGTGGCGCAATGCCGTACTCGTAATCAGCAAGGTAGCCATCTTTGTAAACCTTCATGCCTTTGTCATCCCAGCTCACTTTGATCACAGCAGTTTTGCCATCGGTTGAGCCAAGCAGTTCGAGCATTTCAGCGTCGATCTTAATCGCCTTGATGGTCGCGATACGTTTGAAAGGTTTGAATTCAGTTGATGTAGGCAGCTCACCGTAAGTGCCTGTCCATACATCTTTAGGCACTAGCCATTGGTTGTAGACATCGCCTACGATTGGTTTATGCATACTCGCTACCACGACATTGTCTGTCATGACGTTGTTGGTCTCTAGTGAGTAGCCGCCTTTACCATCAGAAACATAAGTCGGGAATTGTTGACCCAGTTCTTCTTGTTTTGGCAAGCGACCCAGTGTTGGCGCTTTTTTTACGTACAGCTCAGCTGAGTCAAACTGCTGCATGATTTGTGGGATTTTTTGAAACTCAACAGGATCGGCAGCCGATGCGAAAGTTGGGAAAGAAAGCGCGGCTGAGATTGCAGCCAATAGCAATGTTTTTTTCATTTTTGTAGCTCGTTATTGTCGTTAATTGAACTTGGCTATTCGCCAAGTTATGCCAGTTTATCGCCGCAAATATAGCGTGCGATTCGTTTGTCTCACAGATGAGATTGGCATCACGAGCGGCAATAATAGGCACAGAACGCAATCGTTTCACTAACTAAATGCAATTATTTCTCTTGAGATGGAAAAAAGCTGATCCCGAATCGGAATCAGCTAAGAGAGCAGAATGTTGAGCTTAAAGAATGACGGTTTTATTACCGTAGACAAATACGTGGTCGTTAACCACTTTATTGAGCGCTTTACTCAAAACATTTTTCTCTACGTCACGTCCGGCTTGCGCCATGTCTTTAGCAGTAAAAGTGTGGTCTACCGGAATGACATCTTGCTTGATGATTGGTCCTTCATCTAAATCATTAGTGACAAAGTGCGCGGTCGCACCAATGATTTTTACCCCACGATCAAACGCTTGTTGATAAGGTTTTGCACCGATGAAGGCAGGCAAGAAGCTGTGGTGAATATTGATGATCTTATGATGGTATTTTTCAACAAAGCCTGGTGTTAGCACGCGCATATATTTTGCCAGCACTAAATAATCCGCTTGATATTGGTCGATAACGTTCAGCATGGCTTGCTCATGTTCTTCACGGGACAAATCTTCGTGGCTAACATGGTGATAAGGAATATCAAATTTCTCGGTCAGACCTTGTAGCGTATCGTAGTTGCCAACCACTGCTGCAATCTCAATATCAAGGCTGCCATCATAGGTCTTCATCAGAATGTCACCTAAGCAGTGCGCTTCTTTAGTGACGAGAATCACCACGCGCTTACGGCTTGAATCAACCAGTTTACGTCGAGCACCGCTTGGTAGCGCCTGATCCAAATCAGCGAGGAAGGTATGATCGTTGAAATAGCCTTCCAACTCGGTACGCATAAAAAAGTGACCACTTGAGTTATCCACATATTCGCTGTTATGGATAATGTTGAGTTGGTGCTTGTAACAGATATTGGTAATTTTTGAGATGAGTCCTGGCGCGTCGCTACAGTGCGTCAGCAGTGTTTTCTTTTCCATTTCGTATCTACTTCCGTGAATTATTTTTTTCGTATTCTGAAATTTTTCGGGGCTTCTGAAGGGTGACTTAACCCGCAACAATCGGCTAACAATTAAACTAATATCGAATTGTATTCAACCAGTAATCTACTTAAAACAGAGTCGGTTAGCTAGTGTTGAAGTTTCTTTTCTCATTGAGCGTCTTAAGGTGGTTGTTATGGATAAAGAATTATTAGCCCGTAAACTATACAGCGAACGAGTGACGAGCCTACTTGGTGACTGTCAAATCGACGAATCCATCCTGACCGAAAAGTGGGAATCAAAAGCCTCTCCGAGTGAAGCGGCAAGAGCCATTATTGATAGCCAAAATGAATTTGAAGGACCAGCATGGCTTTCTCGTTATCTGCAAAAACGTTAAGTTAAATTCATCAATCGAATTCTAACGCGACTCTTCGGAGTCGCGTTTTTTTCGCTAACAAGAGTATAATTACTCTTTTGCTCAACTTCGCACTTCCATGATCACAAAAACTTTTTCACAAGACGGCGCGCTCGGCAAAGCAATTCCTGGCTTTCAGCCGCGTCAGGCACAGCTGGATATGGCAGAAGCTGTACGCAAAGCAATTAAAGATCAGAGCCAATTAGTGATTGAGGCAGGAACCGGTACCGGCAAAACTTTTGCTTACCTAGTTCCTGCGTTGTTGAGTGGCAAAAAGACCATCATCAGTACCGGTTCGAAAAACCTCCAAGAGCAATTGTTTCATCGCGACCTTCCACTAATGACCTCTGCGCTGGGCTTCTATGGTCAAGTGGCGCTTTTGAAAGGGCGAGCAAACTATCTTTGCATTGAGCGCCTTGGTCGGCAGATGATTGAAAGTCACGGCACGCACACCGATCCCACTTTGTTGACACAATTGGTCAAAGTGCGTTCATGGGCATCGGAGAGTAAAACCGGAGATTTGGGTGAATGTGATGCGATTGCTGAAGATAGCCCAGTGATTCCGACAATCACTTCGACCAATGATAACTGCTTAGGTAAAGACTGCCCCAATTATACCGAATGTTTTGTCCTGAAAGCGCGCAAGAAAGCTTTAGATGCCGACGTGGTGGTGGTTAACCACCACCTGTTTATGGCCGATTTGGCGATCAAAGAGACCGGCTTTGGTGAGTTAATCCCTGAAGCGGAAGTGTTTATCTTTGATGAGGCGCACCAAATTCCTGATATTGCCAGCCAATATTTTGGTCAGTCAGTGTCGAGCCGTCAGATCCAAGAGCTGGCGAAAGACATCGAGATTGGCTATCGCACCGAAGCGAAAGATATGCGCCAGCTACAAAAAGTGGCAGATAAACTGGTGCAGTCAGCAAGCGATTTGCGCATTTGTTTGGGAGAACCGGGCTTTCGCGGCAACTGGCGTGAAGCAATTAATTCTCCTTCGATTGCTCGCGAAGTCGAGCGAGTGCGTGAAGCGATAGATTTTGCGATAGAAGTGCTTAAGTTAGCATTGGGGCGTAGTCAACTGCTGGATGTGGCGTTTGAACGCGCCCATACCATCAAAGGGCGTATTGATCGCGTATGTGATGTCTCTATCACCGGGTATTCATATTGGTTTGATACCACGCCGCGCCATTTCAGTTTACATATTACGCCGCTTAGCGTGGCCGATAAGTTCCATGAGCAGATTGAACTCAAGCAGGGTACGTGGATTTTCACGTCGGCAACCTTGGCGGTTAATGATGACTTTGGTCACTTTACTTCCCGTTTAGGGCTTAAACCTTCAGCGCAATTTTCGCTGCCAAGTCCATTTGATTATCAAACACAAGCTCGCTTGTGTGTACCGCGCTATTTGCCAGAGCCAAACAGTGCCGGCTTAGCGGATAAGTTAGTCACTATGCTAGCGCCGGTGATTGAACAAAACCAAGGACGCTGTTTCTTCCTCTGCACGTCGCACAGCATGATGCGAGAGTTAGGCGAGCGCTTTCGTGAAGTATTGAGCGTGCCGGTATTGATGCAAGGCGAAACGAGTAAACAGAAGACGCTTGCCGAGTTTATGGAACTGGGTAATGCGCTGCTGGTTGCCACCGGTGCATTCTGGGAAGGGATTGATGTTAGAGGTGACACGCTGAGCTGTGTTATTATCGACAAATTACCATTTACCGCACCCGATGACCCGCTGTTAAAAGCGCGTATTGAGGATTGCCGCTTAAAAGGTGGTGACCCGTTTGCACAAGTGCAATTGCCCGATGCGGTAATTACGCTCAAGCAAGGGGTGGGGCGATTAATTCGTGATAAGAAAGACAAAGGCGCGCTGATCATCTGTGATAACCGATTAGTGACACGTGAATATGGCGGAGTATTTCTCGCCAGTTTGCCGGCTATACCTCGCACCCGAGATTTAGGGGTGATTGAGGACTTTCTACACCAAATTTCAGTAACAAATAATCAAGATTAGAGAATTCAATGAGCGCAAAGATTCTTGCCCTAGATACATCAACTGAGAACTGCTCAGTTGCACTGCTTGTCGGCGACCAAGTTTATGCACGTAGCCAAGTGGCTCCGCGTGACCACACTAAGTTGGTACTACCTATGGTCGACGAAGTGCTTAAAGAAGCAGGTTTAACGCTAGCTGAGCTTGATGCTTTAGCG
Source organism: Vibrio rhodolitus (assembly GCF_003350325.1). Lineage (GTDB taxonomy): Bacteria > Pseudomonadota > Gammaproteobacteria > Enterobacterales > Vibrionaceae > Vibrio > Vibrio rhodolitus. The sequence continues at coordinate 10,858 of NZ_QLYZ01000022.1, forward strand.
TTTGGTCGTGGTCCAGGTAGCTTTACTGGTGTGCGCATTGGTATTGGTATTGCGCAAGGTTTGGCATTTGGTGCCGATTTGCCAATGATTGGTGTCTCAACACTAGAAGCGATGGCGCAGGGCACGTTCCGCGTTAACGGCGCAACTCACGTAGCAGCGGCTATTGATGCACGTATGAATGAAGTCTACTGGGGACGCTACAGCCGCCAAGAGAATGGTCAGTGGTTAGCGGTTGATGCTGAATGCGTGATCCCGCCAGCAACGCTGTGTGAACAAATCGCTGCTGATGAGCAGCAATGGACGACAGCGGGTACAGGTTGGGATGCATACCAAGATGAGTTGGCAGCATTGCCACTAACGCGCGCAGCGGGCGATGTGTTGTTCCCAGATGCACAAGATATCGTGCAAGTTGCCAAGCACATGTTTGCTAAAGGTGAGACAGTGCCAGTGGAAGAGTCGAGCCCAGTATACCTACGTGATAACGTGGCATGGAAAAAGCTTCCGGGTCGTGAATAATCGCATAACCTGCTGATGATAGGCGAATAGTATGGTGTCAATTAACGGATTGCCTCCTTCAATACCGGGCTCGGGGAAAACCAATCGAGTCGGTAAAAAGAATGAGGTTAAAAAAGCCCAACAGAAAGGAGATGTTTCCCAACCTTCCAAGGTGGCTAATGCCGTTGCCCATACTATTCGACATGTACAAGAATCTGACATTCATAAGGCGCAAATCCAGTACGATCTTCCCGAAGGTCGCAGCCGTAAAGCAATGGAAGAGTACATGCGGGTGATGAATCAGGCAAAGCGTGATGAACTGATTCAGATGCTGGGTGTCGATATCTATATATAAACTAATCGCTATAAGGTTCGGGTGACTTGCCTGAACAGTTTTCTACCCAGATTAGTATAAAGATTTGTAAGCGAGCTTCATGATTCGCTTCGCTATACTTTAGATAACTGACCAGATGAGTAGACCCAACCAATGAAAAATCTGCGTTTTATTAAGACCGCCATTTGTGCGGTTGCTTTGTTAGCTCTTACCGCTTGTTCGTCACTGCCTGAGCAGCTTGCTTCTGATAATCCCAACGTTATTACCGAATATGCCACTTGGCAGCAAAATGCCTCCGTTAACAATCAAGTCCGTTTGGGTGGGGTGATAGCCAGTGTGGAAAACCAAGTCGATCGCACGCGCATCGAGGTGGTTAACTTACCGATTGATTCGGTAGGTAAGCCAGATATAGACCAAGAACCGAAAGGACGTTTTGTCGCCTACTTACAAGGCTTTGAAGATCCAGTCGCGTTTGCTCCAGGTCGTTTGATCACCCTATTAGGCGAGGCAAATGGCAGTGAAGTCGCGCAGGTCGGCGAGTTTGATTACGACTTCCCAGTGATGAATGTGCAAGGTTACCGCTTATGGAAAATCGAAGAGCGCGTCATTGTTAATGAGACGGGCAGTTATCTCTACCCATGTCGGGGTATCTACTGTCGTGATCTTAACTACAGCACCCGTCAAGGTCGCATCATTCAAGACGTCAAATAATGTTTCAAGAAACTCACTATCAGCTGTTGGATGTTCGTCTCGCGGCACGGGAAATTGGGCAAGCTAGCCAAGAGGATTTCACGGTCGTTTACTTACATGGTTGGTTAGATAATGCAGCCAGCTTTGAGACAGTTATGTTAGAGCTACACCAGCTAGCACCTGACATACATCAGTGCGCGATTGACTTACCTGGTCATGGACTGTCCGAGCATAAGTGTGATGGTAATTACTACCCATTTCATGACTATATTGATGACCTTTATCAGTTTTTGCTCAATCTTTCGCCAAACAAGTTGGTGTTAGTAGGACATTCGCTTGGTGCTTTGATTGCAAGTTGCTATAGTGCCGCCTTTCCTGAGCAAGTCTCTGCTTTGGTGCAGATTGAAGGCAACGGTCCGCTAGCTGAATCGAGTGAAAAAACCGTGCAAAGGTTGCGCGATGGCGTGATTAAACGCCGTCGGATTCGCAATAAGCCAGCACGAGAGTTTTCTTCGATCGATGAGATCATTGAACGCAGAGCTGCGGTAAATCATGTGACAGCGGAGCAGATCGCGCCAATTGTCTGGCGTGGTAGCGAAGCAAGCGAAAAGGGGTGGCGCTTAAGGCATGATATTAAGCTGCAAAGTGACTCGCTTTATCGCATGTCGTTTGAGCATGCTGAGCAAATTCGCCAGCAAATAGCCTGTCCCAATCAGCTAATTTTAGGTGAGCAAGGCTATGCCCACTTAGCGCAAGATAGCGACAACTTAGCTAACGTTGCCTACTTTGCGGGCGGACATCATTGCCATTTGCAGCAACCAGCATTAGCCGCACAACAGATTTTTGCTTTAGTTAACAAAATTTAAACAAGTGTTTGAGCTTTAGGTGCTCGAACACTCAGCCTGTGTTGTAATACAGCATGAATAACGTGCCATAAAAAGCGACGTAATGCGGTGTGTAATTACCTGATATGCACATCAACAAAGCGTGTGAATTTATCTAAAATGCGGCACCGTTACGGCTACACAGTAACGTATTACAACACCTGTCTAATTCGAGGAGTAGTATCGTGGATAAACCTTGGTTATCTCGTTATCCAAGCGAAGTGCCTGAGCACATCAACCCAGACCAATATCCATCATTGGTAGAAATGTTCGAGCAATCAGTACAAAAATACGCTGATCAGCCTGCATTTATGAACATGGGTTCGGTCATGACTTTCCGCAAGTTGGAAGAGCGCAGCCGAGCTTTTGCCGCGTACCTACAAAACGATCTTAAATTACAAAAAGGCGACCGTGTTGCGCTGATGATGCCAAACTTGCTGCAATATCCGGTTGCGCTGTTTGGTGTATTACGAGCGGGTCTTATTGCGGTAAACGTCAACCCACTTTACACACCACGTGAACTTGAGCACCAGTTGAATGACTCTGGTGCCAAAGCAATTGTTATCGTGTCTAACTTTGCCAATACGCTTGAGCAAATCGTTGAGAATACGCCAGTTAAACACGTCATTCTGACTAGTCTTGGCCAAATGCTACCGCGTGCTAAAGGTACGATTGTTGATTTCGTGGTGAAATACGTTAAAGGTATGGTGCCTAAGTACGATCTACCGGGTGCAATTTCAATGCGTAAAGCACTGCACAAAGGTCGTCGTCTGCAATACGTGAAACCATTTATGACTGGTGATGATATTGCATTTTTGCAGTACACCGGTGGTACCACAGGTGTTGCCAAAGGCGCGATTCTAACGCACCGCAACATGGTGGCGAACGTTCTTCAAGCAAAGGGCGCTTATGGTCCTGTATTGTCTGAAGGGCGTGAGCTTGTGGTCACGGCATTGCCGCTCTACCACGTATTTGCACTGACAGTGAACTGCTTACTGTTTATTGAAATGGGTGGTCGTAACCTACTTATTACTAACCCACGTGATATTCCTGGCTTTATCAAAGAGCTACAAAAATACCCATTTACAGCTGTGACAGGGGTAAATACCTTGTTTAACGCGCTGGTAAACAATGAAGACTTCCATGAGCTAGATTTTAGCAAAATGAAGCTTTCAGTGGGTGGCGGTATGGCAGTACAGCGTGGTGTTGCTGAGCGCTGGAAGAAGATCACTGGCGTGCATCTACTTGAAGGCTATGGCCTGACAGAGTGTGCACCGCTAGTAACCGGTAACCCATACGATTTGACTGACTATACTGGTGCGATTGGTTTACCTGTACCATCAACCGAAGTACGCATTGTTGATGAAGAAGGTAACCCATTGCCAAATACTGAAGTGGGTGAACTGCAAGTACGTGGTCCACAAGTGATGCAAGGTTACTGGCAGCGCACCGAAGCGACCAAAGAAGTCTTGACCGAAGATGGTTGGCTATCGACGGGTGACATCGTTAAGTTTGACGATGAAGGTTTGCTGTATATTGTTGACCGTAAGAAAGACATGATTCTTGTGTCAGGCTTTAACGTATACCCGAATGAAATCGAAGACGTGGTTTCTCTACACGGCAAAGTGCTAGAAGTAGCAGCGATCGGTCAAGCGCACGAAGTCTCTGGTGAGATTGTTAAGCTATACGTAGTGAAGCGCGACCCAAGCCTAACCAAAGAAGAAGTGATCGCTCACTGTCGTCAACATTTGACTGGCTACAAGATCCCTAAATTGGTTGAGTTTAAAGATGATCTACCAAAAACTAACGTTGGTAAGATCCTGCGCCGCGTTCTACGTGAAGAGAACGATGCCATTTTAGCGCAGAAGGCAGAAGCGAAGGCTGAGTAAGCCAAGCACCCCTGAATAAATAATGATAGAATGCCGGCAGACCATGCCGGCATTTTTAATGCGAGAATTAAGTGAACTATCAGATTATTACTCAAAGTGCAGAGCTAGAAGCTGTGTGCAAAAAAGCGCGAACTGTTGACGCGGTGATGCTCGATACCGAGTTCGTTCGTACCCGTACTTACTACCCACAACTTGGCTTAATCCAGTTGTTTGATGGTGAAACACTCTCTTTGATTGACCCACTCGAAATCGAAGACATGACCGCATTTGTTGAGCTACTGAAAGATACTTCAGTAATGAAGGTTTTGCATGCTTGTGGTGAAGACCTCGAGGTATTCTTCAATAGCTTTAAGTGTTTGCCTCAGCCAATGGTTGATACACAAATCATGGCGGCATTTCTTGGTAATGGTCTATCAACAGGCTTTGCGGCATTAGTTGAAGCTAACCTTGGCGTTGCTCTAGATAAGAGCGAATCACGTACGGACTGGATGGCGCGTCCTCTGTCTCAGAAGCAGCTTGATTACGCGGCGGCAGACGTTTATTACCTAAAACCGCTTTATGAGAAGTTACTTGCTGAAGTTGAGCAAGCAGGCTGGTGGCAAGCGGCTAAACAAGAGTGTGAACTGATCGCGGCTAAACGTATTAAGACGGTTGACGCTGACAACGCTTACCTCGATATCAAAGGCGCGTGGCAGCTTAAACCGCGCGAACTGGCGATCCTGAAGCCTTTGGCAACATGGCGCTATAAAGAAGCCTTACGTCGTGACTTAGCGCTGAACTTTGTGTTCAAAGAAAACGACTTGTTGACCATTGCTCGCTTAGGGTTAACTAACCGCTACCAGATGGAACAAGAGGGTATGGATCCTCGCTCTGTGCAGCGACACAGTGCGCGTATTATCTCGCTAGTCAAAGCGGCGAAAACAACCCCAGCGGATCAATATCCTGAGAAGATTGTTCGTTTGATGGATAAACCGGGCTATAAACAGCTATTTAAAGTGCTGAAAGATGAAGTGAAGAAAGCATCGGATAGCAGCGGTTTAGCCAGCGAATTTTTGGCATCGAAAAAGCAGCTTAACAGCGTGATTAGTTGGGTATGGAAACGCAATCGTGACGAGAACAAACTGCCAGATGTGATGCAAGGCTGGCGTCTAGAATTACTTGGTCAAAAACTCGATAAGCTTATCAAGTAAATCACACTACGAACTGTTTAATAAACTCTGCATAAGGAAAGGCTGGGCAAAACACCCAGCCTTTTATTTTTTATGCTGTTGATTCGCAATGACGAGTCAAAACAATGGTTGCGGCATGCAGGCAAAAGTCTCAGAATGTCGCACTTTTCAACCTGAGCTAGATTTAACCAATCTGGCTTGGTATGAACCACTTTATATTGAGAAACTAATTTATGGGTTTTACCTCACTCGCTCTTTCTACTGCAATTCTTAAAGCCATTAAAGAACAAGGCTACGATACTCCTTCGCCTATTCAAGCTAAGGCGATTCCGGCTATTCTTGAAGGCAACGACGTCATGGCAGCAGCTCAGACCGGGACAGGTAAAACAGCAGGCTTTACGCTTCCAATTCTTGAGCGCCTTAATAACGGTCCACGTGTGAAGAACAATCACATTCGTGCACTGATCTTAACCCCAACTCGTGAATTGGCAGCGCAGGTGCATGAGAATGTACACAACTACAGCCGCTATCTAGATCTAAGCTCTGCCGTTGTATTCGGCGGGGTTAAAATCAACCCACAGATGTTAAAACTGACGCGTGGTGTGGATGTGCTGGTGGCAACGCCGGGTCGTCTAATGGATCTCTACAACCAAAAAGCGGTTAAATTTGACCAGCTAGAAGTGTTGGTATTGGATGAAGCTGACCGTATGCTCGATATGGGCTTTATTCGCGATATTCGTAAAATCCTCGATCTGTTGCCAAAAGATCGCCAAAACTTACTGTTTTCGGCGACCTTCTCTAACGAAATTCGTGAGCTAGCTAAGGGGTTAGTGAACAATCCAGTTGAGATTTCAGTCAACCCAGCTAACTCAACAGCAAAAACTATCGAGCAATTTATCTACCCAGCAGACAAGCGCAAGAAAGCGCCGATGTTGGTGAAGCTGATTAAAGATGGTGATTGGCGCCAAACTCTGGTGTTCTGCCGCACTAAACATGGGGCAAACCGTCTTGCGTTCTATCTTAACGGTGAAGGCATTACCGCAGCACCAATTCATGGTAACAAGAGCCAAGGTGCGCGTACTCGAGCGCTGGCTGATTTTAAATCAGGCGAAGTGCGAGTGTTAGTGGCAACAGATATTGCTGCACGTGGTATCGATATTCCTCAGTTGCCACAAGTGGTGAACTTTGAACTGCCAAATGTCTCTGAAGACTATGTACACCGCATTGGTCGTACGGGTCGTGCTGGCGAAGTGGGTAAGGCAATTTCATTGGTGTGTAATGAAGAAGTTGCTGAGCTATTTGGTATTGAACGTTTGATTCAACAAGTGTTGCCTCGCCTTGAGTTAGAAGGCTATAAGGCGGTGAATGAGCTGCCTGAGTCGGTACTTGATACGCGTCCAATCAAAGCGAAAAAACCGAAGAAGCCAAAGACTGATCATGCTGATGGTCAACGCTCTGGTGACAATGCTCGCGGTCATAAACCAGCCGGTAAGAATAAGCGCCATTTTGGTGATAAACCTAGCGAAGGTAAAAAGCCAAATGCAAATGGTGGTAAGCCTAAAGCAAAAGGTCAGGGCAAACCTGCTAGCAAAGCTGGTCAAAGTAATACGCAAGGTAAAAGCAATAATAACGGGCAAGCTAACCGAGCGAAATCGTCTGATAACAATGGTGGTAACCGCTCACGCAATGGCGGCAAACCCAATGGTCAGGCAGCGCGTAAGCCAGCACAAAACCGCAAGCCGCGCCCAGCAAGCGCAAATCGCGGCTAACTATTAGCGACAAACCTTTATTGAGAAAGCCCTGTTTTATAACAGGGCTTTTTGTTTGTTAGTCATTGATGATGACAACTTTACCTGTCGCCTGACCGCTTGAAAGTCTGGCGTAGGCTTGGTTTACTTGCTCGAGAGTATAGTTGCTATCATCGAGGATTGGTGTCAGGTGTCCTGCTTCGGCAATCTTGGCTAGTTCAGTTAAAATATGCGCATGCTCTTCACGTCTTACGTTATGAATCATTTGAATCAACATAAAGACGATATGCAGCGATAAGCCTTTCATATGTACTAGCGATAAATCCATTTCTAACAACGCAACGGTTGAGGCAATTTGACCGTTTAACTTGGCGGCGAGAAAGGAGTTACTCATATTGGCACCACCGACGGAGTCAAATATCACATCAAATCCTTCACCGCCTGTGTATTGATCAACATACTCCTCAACGGCACTACTACGATAATTAATCGCGGTGGCACCCAAATTTTCAACTAAAGCGACATGTTCATCTCGACCTATCGTGGTGTAGACATCAGCACCAAAATATCTGGCGAGTTGTACCGCGATATGACCCACACCGCCTGCTCCGCCATGGACAAGCACTTTTTGTCCTTGCGCTATTCCGGCACGATGTAACCCTTCAAAAGCGGTAATTCCGACCAAAGGTAAAGCAGCAGCTTGCGCCATGCTTAGATTTTTTGGCTTATGGGCAATGAGGCGAGTATCCGCCGGCATGAAATCAGCAAGGGAGCCAGATAAGCTAGCTAGTCCGCCTGCACAGCCATAGACTTCATCTCCGACTTTAAAGTTAGTCACATCATCAGCAACAGCGGCTACTGTGCCAGCAACATCCATACCGAGAAGAGCAGGTAATTGGGGCGAGAAGGGCAGGTTTTCCCCCAATTGTTTGATCATAGTATCGACCGTATTGACGCTACTTGCGGCGACTTGGATTAATACTTGTCCTGAAGAAACATCTGGCGTTTTTATCTCTGCTAACTCAAATTGAGCTTCATCACCGTATTGATTAAGCACCATTGCCTTCATTATGACCATCCTTATATTTGTGAGCTACTCACTAACTGTAGTCGATCAAATGGTTTGCTAAATCAACATGCACAAAAAAGGCTTCCCGAGGGAAGCCTTTTAAATTTGAGCGAAGCCGTTAACCTGCTAAAACATCGGTCGCGACTTTGTAGCTTGGGTCTTCTTTAACGTTGATTTCCACTAGGCTACCTGCTTTATGTAGCAGGGCACGACAATCTTGGCTTAGGTGGCGCAAGTGCAGCGTTTTACCTACCGCAGCATAGCGTTCTGCCAGTGTCTCAATTGCTTCGATTGCAGAGTGGTCGGTGACGCGCGAATTCGCGAAGTCGACAATCACATCACTTGGGTCATTTTTCGCGTCAAACAGTTCTAGGAAGTTCGCCGCACTACCAAAGAAGATAGGACCATGAACTTTGTACTCTTTTGAACCGTCTTCGTTGATTTTGCTTGAAGCGTAAATGTGTTTCGCGTGTTCCCAAGCGAACATCAGTGCTGAAGCAATCACACCTACTGCCACAGCTACCGCAAGGTCAGTCAGTACAGTTACTACCGTTACTAGTACGATAACAAAGAAGTCTTGTTTTGGTACGCGACGCGCAAGCTTGAAGGTTGCCCATTCAAAGGTACCGATTACCACCATAAACATCACGCCAACCAGCGCTGCTAGTGGGATCATTTCAATCAGTGACGAGGCAAACAGGATAAACACCAGTAGCATTACCGCAGCAACAATACCGGATAGACGACCACGACCACCCGAGTTTACGTTGATCATCGATTGACCGATCATTGCACAACCACCCATCGCACCGAATACCGAACAAGTGATGTTCGCAAGGCCTTGACCCATACATTCGCGGTTCGATTGACCACGTGTGTTGGTCATCTCATCTAATACGGTCAGTGTCAGTAGTGACTCTATTAGACCGATTGCCGCAAGAATAATCGCGTATGGCAGAATGATTTGCAGCGTTTCAAGCGTTAGCGGTACTTCTGGGATAGAGAAGGTTGGTAGTGTGCCAGCCAGCGTCGCTGCCTCATCACCAGACATAGTGCGTAGGAAGTCGACCACGGTGCGCGTTTCTAGATCCAAGCCAACTACGAGCGCAGTAACAGTTACGATCGCAACCAGCGATGACGGTACAGCAGTAGTCAGTTTTGGCAAGAAGTGGATAATTGCCATGGTTAGCGCAACCAGACCTAGCATAAGCGCCATTTGGTCGCCTGGTAGCCAGGTAAGTGCGCCACTGAGATCGGGTGCTTTAAACTGACCAAGCTGAGCTAAGAAAATAACAATCGCCAAGCCGTTTACGAAACCGATCATTACTGGATGCGGCACCATACGGATAAATTTACCCAGCTTAAACAGACCAGCAGTGATTTGCAGAATACCTGCCAGTAGGATCGCGGCAAAAAGGTATTGCACACCATGCGTTGCCACTAGGCTAACCATTACAACAGCCATCGCGCCTGTTGCACCAGAAATCATACCTGGGCGACCACCAAAGATTGAGGTAACTAAACCTACGATAAATGCCGCGTAAAGACCAACCATTGGGTCAACGCCAGCAACAAAGGCAAAGGCTACTGCTTCAGGAACTAAAGCGAGTGCAACCGTTAAGCCTGACAACACGTCGTTTTTTACAGAGTGTTTTGAAAATTGTGGAAATTCAAACATATTTGCTCAGTTAGGCTAAGTGTTTATTACTATATCCAAGTATCGAGATACTACTCGGTTATAGGGTGAATTTATTCTAGATAAGTCACTGAAGCAAAATGGAAGTTAAAAGAGCAGAGTGACTAAATCATAATTCAGTTCGAGTCGGCGCATGCTACCGAAAACTGTGATTAAGTTCAAGAATAAACCAGATGTAAACCGATAAAAATGCTAAATATTTGTTATCGATAAAGAGAATTTTTAAGTAAAAGAAAAGGCTGCTATTGCTAGCAGCCTTTCAGAGTGGGCTGTGAGATTAGAAACCTGCTGGTTTCGTCATTCCCGCACCTGCTTGCGCTTTGGCTACTTGGCTACCTGCGCCTTTTGGCTGGTAGCGTTCAGTGCGTAACGGCGCTGCATTGATAGTGATTTCTTTAAGCTCTTGAGTACCTGGCGCTTTTGCCATTGGTGCACTTGCGTGAGCTTTCACAGTTTGTGCTAGCGGCGCTTTAACTGCTGCTTCAGCGACAGCCGGAGTTTCAACAACTTCTTCAACTACTGCTTGCGGCGCGACAGTTTCTGCTGCTGGCTCAACGACTGCTTCAGAAGTCACAACTTCTTCTACTGCTGGAGCTACTTCTTCTACTGCTTCTACAACTGGCGCTTCAACCACTGGTGCTGTTTCTAAAACCTCAGCAACGATTGGCTCAACGACGGTTTCAACAACAGCTTCAACTGGCGTTTCTACCACTGCTTCAACCACTGGTTGCTCACGACGGATAATAACTTTACCCATTGCCATTTCAGGACACGCGAAGCCACCTAGCGTCGCGACGTTTGCAACTGCGGTCACTTCAGTTGTTGCCACTTCAGCGGCTACAACAGGCTGCTCTTTATGTTGTTGAGAGCGAGGTGCTGGTTTTGCTAGATCGTAACGTGGCATTACTTTACCCATAGCCATCTCAGGAGAGGCTACACCACCTTTACGCAGGCGGAATGGGTTAGGGCGACGATCACGACCACGACGGCGGCGCTGACCACTTGCACGTAGGTGACGTGGAGAACGACGGTTACGACGTTGTTTGCCTTCTTGTGCTTCATTGTCGTTGTCGTTTGCTTCAACAACTGGCTCAGCTTTCACTGGTGCTTGAGTTGCTTCAAACGCTGCCGTTTCAACTACTTGCTCAACTGGAGTTTCTTCCACTTGTTCCGCTGCGGCTTGTTGGTCTTTAACGCGTACTTGCTTGTTAAGCTTACGACGTTGGCGACGCTCTTTTACTTTCGCAGCTTTCTCTTCAACGCGAGCTTCAGGCTTTTCAACTTGCGCTTCAGCAGCAAGTTTTAGACCTTCTTCAGCAACTTTGCTTGGCTTAGCATCTTCACGCTTGTTACGACGCTCTTGCTTAGGCTTACGGTTTTGCTGTTTACGTTCAGTTTGTTTCTGCTCAGTGTTTGCTTCATCGCGTGCTGGCTTACGCTTGTTATCGCGTTTGTCTTCACGGTTGTCGCGGTTGCTGTCACGATTAGAGTCGCGGTTACCATCACGGTTGTTGCGACGGCGCTGATCACCACGCTCATTGCGGTTGTTGCGACGATTGCGGTTATTGCGATTTGGTTTTTCTTTCTCAGTCGTTTCTTCTTTCTTCGGCTCTTCTGTTTTGTTAGAACCAAATAGGAAGTCACCTAGAGCTTTAAAGAAACGTCCGAATAGACCAGGTTGCTCATCTTTAGCTTCTGCCTGTTGCACCGGTGCTTTGGCTGCTGGAGCTTTTGCGACTGGTGCTGGCGCTGGCGCAGATTGAGCAGGAGCTGCAAAACCTTTCAGTGCTGGCTCTTCAATCTTCTTCGGTTTGTATTCTGTGTCAGGTGTTTCTTTACCTTCTGCTTCCTTCATTGCTTCAAGCTTTTTAGGAAGTAGGTAAGAAAGTAGATCAACTTCTTCGCCTTCACGAACACGAATCACTTCAAAGTGCGGTGTTTCCATATCAGAGTTAGGAACAACCGTAATTTTCACTTCTTGGTTACGTTCGATATGGTTTACCGAGCGACGTTTTTCGTTCAGTAGGTAAGAAGCGATTGGCACAGGAACAACAGCCAGAACTTGTGACGTATTGTCTTTTAGTGCTTCTTCTTCAATCAGACGAAGAACTGAAAGTGCAAGAGATTCGTTGTCACGAATAACGCCAGTACCTGTACAGCGAGGACAGATATGGTGGCTTGCTTCTGCTAGAGAAGGGCTTAGACGTTGACGAGACATCTCAAGTAGACCAAAGCGAGAAATGCGACCGATCTGTACGCGTGCACGGTCCATACGAACAGCATCACGTAGACGGTTTTCAACTTCGCGTTGGTGACGAACTGGTGTCATATCGATAAAGTCGATAACCACTAGACCACCAAGGTCACGTAGACGTAGCTGACGAGCAATTTCATCGGCTGCTTCTAGGTTGGTGTTCAGCGCTGTCTCTTCGATATCGCCGCCTTTAGTAGCGCGAGCAGAGTTGATATCGATTGAAGTTAGTGCTTCAGTTGGGTCGATTACGATAGAGCCACCAGAAGGCAGACGAACTTCGCGTTGGAACGCAGACTCAATCTGGCTTTCGATTTGGTAGTGGCTAAATAGCGGCACTTCACCATCGTACTTCTTAACACGGCTAACGAAATCTGGACGAACTAAACGGATATGGTCAAGCGCACGCTCAAACATAGTGTTGCTGTCGATTAGGATTTCACCGATGTCACGACGCAAGTAATCCCGGATCGCGCGAACGATAACGTTACTTTCTTGGTGAATTAGGAAAGGTGCTGGGTTCGAATCAGACGCTTGTTTAATTGCGCCCCAGTGGTTTAGAAGAACATTTAAGTCCCACTCTAACTCTTCTGCACTTTTGCCAACGCCAGCTGTACGAACAATAAGACCCATGCCTTGAGGCAGTTCTAGAGTGCTTAGTGCCGCTTTTAGTTGCGTGCGCTCATCACCTTCGATACGGCGGGAGATACCGCCAGCGCGAGGGTTATTTGGCATTAATACAAGGTAACTACCCGCTAGAGAGATAAACGTAGTTAGTGCAGCGCCTTTGCTGCCACGTTCTTCTTTCTCTACCTGTACGATTACTTCTTGACCTTCAGTAAGCACTTCTTTGATGCTTGGACGGCCTTGGTAGGTGTAACCTTCAGGGAAGTATTCGCGAGCAATTTCTTTGAGAGGGAGGAAACCGTGTCTTTCTGCGCCGTAGTCTACGAAGGCAGCTTCAAGACTAGGTTCGATTCGAGTGATACGTCCTTTGTAGATGTTTGCTTTTTTGGATTCATGACCAGGGCTTTCGATATCAAGATCGAATAGGCGTTGACCATCCACTAAAGCAACGCGCAACTCTTCTTTTTGAGTTGCGTTGATTAGCATTCTTTTCATTTAAAAATCTCGTTGTCATTTTTTATGTGCTTGTTGCTTAGCTTTCTCTTTCACGGTGCCAGATCCCATGGTTTGAACGGTGCAGCCTCCCGGCTGGAGGGATGCTCTGGGGCACTCCAGTTCTCACAAACTCTGCTTGTGAGCCGCGATATCGGCGGAATTTACTCAACATGAAAGGTGACGAGTAGAGCAACAAGTAAGCTAATGTTCGAAAGGTCTTACGCCGTTTGCTGCACTTTCTATTTATTAGCAATCTACTCTTTTTATCGCTTTGTTGGTTTGGTTAGTACAAAAGTCAACCAAATCAATCAATGCAGGTGTGAACTATAGCAGTACCCACTAAACACAGCAATCTGCTTTATAATAAATCGCTAAATAATCTGGTTTTATTTTTACTAACTGGCTGTATTTTAATGCTTTTGGTTGAGATAACATCGGTTTTATAATTGGGTGGCTGAAAAACAGTTCGTAGTTCGATCGAAAACAAGTAAACTGACCGTTTGTTGCCAAGAAAATGTGATTTTGCGCACCATTGAGTGATAGAATAGCCGCATGAGTGAAATAAGAACCCAAGTCCAGTTTGTCGACATCGATTCTGACATGGCTGGTCAGCGTATTGATAATTTTCTACGCAATCATCTAAAAAGCATCCCAAAAAGCATGGTTTACCGCATCCTTCGTAAAGGAGAAGTACGCGTAAACAAAAAACGTGTCAAAGCTGAATACAAACTGCAAGCTGGCGATCTTGTGCGTATTCCACCAGTCACTGTGGAAGAAAAAGCGGAAGAAACAGCACCAAGTACCAAGCTAAACAAGGTGGCAGAGTTAGAGCATATGATTATCTATGAAGATGAACATATGTTGATTCTTAACAAACCATCAGGTACTGCAGTGCATGGCGGTAGCGGTTTGAAGTTCGGTGCGATTGAAGCATTGCGCGCGCTGCGCCCACAAGCCCGTTTTTTGGAGTTGGTGCATCGTATTGACCGTGATACCTCAGGTATCTTGTTGGTAGCGAAAAAGCGTTCAGCGCTGCGTCACCTGCAAGCACAGTTCCGTGAGAAAACGGTACAGAAGTACTACTTTGCATTGGTCATGGGCGAGTGGAAGCCAAGCTGTAAAGTGGTCAACGCGCCGCTGCTTAAAAATGAAGTCAACAGCATTGTTCGTGTTAACCCGAACGGCAAACCGTCGGAAACCCGTTTTAAAGTGCTGGAAAAATTTGCTGACGCAACCTTGATCGAAGCAAGTCCAATTACCGGTCGTACCCACCAAATTCGTGTGCACACCCAATATGCGGGTCACCCAATTGCATGGGATGATCGTTATGGCGATCGCCGCTTTGATGCCTACACCGCTAAAGTGGGTCTCAACCGTTTGTTCCTGCACGCAGCAAATATTAAGTTTGTTCACCCAGGCAGCGAAGAGCAGATGGAAATCAACGCGCCAATGGGCGACAAGCTTGAGAAAGTGTTGGTAGGGCTGAGAAAGCTTGCTTGACTAGCGAACGCTCAGCGCATTGGCGCTGGTTTACAGAACGTCAGCAATAATACTGACTCACGGGTAACGGAATAGATAGCGTCTTACCCGTAACGAAGTGTTCCGTAGTGAAGCGTTCTGTCTTCCCTCATCAAAAAAAGAAAGGTCGCATCAAGCGACCTTTCTTTTTACAAAACCTTGAAACCTTCCGCCTCAAGCATATCAATCAAATCAATCAGCGGTAGCCCAACTAACGTATTTGGGTCTTTACCTTCTAAGCGCTCGAATAGGGCAATACCAAGCCCTTCGCTTTTAAAACTACCAGCACAGAAGAACGGCTCTTCTTTATCGACGTAATTTTCGATCTGCGGTTGAGTTAATTGGCGAAAGTGCACGGTAAAAGTGTCTAGCTTAGACGTGACTGTGTCGGTTTTTGAGTTATACAGCGCAAGACCGGTGTAAAAAGTGATGCTTTTGCCACTTTGGCGAGTTAATTGCTCAATCGCTTTGCCGCGCGTATGAGGTTTACCAATAATTTCACCATCGATAACACACACTTGATCACTGCCAATCACTAAGCTTTCGTGTTCGACCTGACAAGACTTCGCTTTGCCCTCGGCAAGACGCAGTACGAGCTCAATCGGCGTTTCATTATTGAGTGGCGTTTCATCGCAATTTGGTGTCGCGGTGATAAATGGCACTGCTAGTTTATTGAGCAGTTGCTGACGAAATGGCGAAGTGGAGGCTAAAACTAGTTGGTAATTTGTCATTTTAATTTACAATCGAACCTTGCTTGGAAAGCAGCATAATCGAAGTTATGACTGTTAGCCTAGCCTTAGCAGCAGAAAGGAAAAAAAGTACAACTTTTTACCCTTTTTCTTTGACTCTAAACGATTTGGAAGATAGAATTCGCGCCCTATGCAAAAGGTAAAAATACCGCGAACGGTTGATCCGGCACGAGCAGCTCAGAAACGACTAGATTATGAAGGTATTATTCAGGTCAGTCTTTTTAAGCGCTTAGAGGAATCGGTCGAAGGCGTTAAACGCGACGCTCAAGTGTCACTGTCATTTGGGTTAGATGAACAGCGACTCGTTGTTATCTCTGGTAAAGCTAACATCGAAGTTGATTTAGAGTGTCAACGCTGTAATGAGGTTTTCGCACATGAGTGCGAAGTTCAATTCACTTATACTCCTTACTATAACGAGAAAAGTGAAGAGGACGCACCGGAAGAGTACGATTTGGTAGATCTGAACGAGTACGGTGAAATTGACCTAATACAGTTAGTTGAAGACGAGTTCATTCTAAACTTGCCTCAAGTGGCGATGCACGATGATGCGGACTGTAGCGTTGATTCAGATAACATGGTGTTTGGCGAACTTCCAGAAGAGGTAGTGGAAGAGAAACCGAATCCATTCGATGTTTTGAAAAGCTTAAAGAAGTAATTCTTTAGGAACTAACATAGGAGTAGGGTCCATGGCCGTACAACAAAACCGTAAAACACGTTCTAAGCGTGGTATGCGTCGTTCACACGATGCGCTAACTACAGCTGCACTATCAGTTGACGCAACTTCAGGTGAAACTCACCTACGTCACAACGTGACTGCTGAAGGTTTCTACCGCGGCAAGAAGGTTATCAACAAGTAAGGTTGACCTTTGCAAAATATTACCGTTGCACTTGATGCAATGGGCGGGGATTTCGGTCCTCGCGTAACAGTGCCTGCCGCCGTGCAGGCACTGTCGCATTTCCCAGAGCTAAAAGTGATCTTATTAGGTGATCGGACTTCGATCACAACTCAATTATCCTCTCTTGGTTATCAGCCAGATACTCGCTTGAGTATTAAACACTGTGACCGAGTGATCTCCAATTCGGAAAAACCTTCCCTCGCACTTCGTAACGGCCAAAATAGCTCGATGGGCAAAGCCATTGATCTCGTTTCTGTTGGTCAGGCGGACGCGTGTGTTAGCGCGGGCAATACTGGCGCGTTAATGGCACTGTCGCGTTTTCGTCTTAAACTGTTACCGGGTATCGAACGTCCAGCGTTGATTTCAGCATTGCCAACGGTTTCAGGCAATCGCACATGGATGCTTGATCTTGGCGCGAATGTATCAAGTGATGCCGACTCGTTGTTTCAGTTTGCTGTGATGGGAAGTGCCTTGGCTGAGCAGTATTTAGGCAGACCACCGAAAGTGGCGATCTTAAATATTGGTGCGGAAGAAATTAAAGGCAATGATCTTGTCAAACGCTGTGCAGAAATGTTATCACAGACTGAATCGGTGAATTTCATTGGTTATATTGAAGGTAATCAGTTGTTTAATGATTACGCGGATGTCGTAGTGTGTGATGGCTTTGTAGGCAACATTTGTCTCAAGACCAGCGAAGGAACAGCCCAGCTTTTTATAGATAAGTTGAAAAACTATATGATGGCCTCATCTATAAAGGGTTGGATTGCAAGAAAACTGTTTTCTGGGTTAATTAATGAACTAAAAGCATTGAACCCCGACCAGTATAACGGTGCAAGTTTGCTAGGATTGCGCGGCATTGTAATAAAAAGCCACGGAAGTGCAGATGTAGAGGCGGTCGTGAATGCCATCGGCGAAGCCCTACACGAGGTCAAACGACAGGTACCAAGCCGTATAAGCGATCGTTTGGAAGCGGTTTTACTCGAGAGGCATTATTAGTCTTCATGTTTAGCAAAATTTTAGGTACTGGCAGCTACTTGCCATCTCAAGTGCGTACTAACGCAGACTTAGAGAAAATGGTAGATACAACCGACGAGTGGATCGTTGCACGTACGGGCATCAAAGAGCGCCGCATCGCTGCTGAAAACGAAACCGTTGCCGACATGGGTTATCATGCTGCTGTGAATGCGATTGATATGGCAGGCATCGATAAAAATGACATCGATCTTATTATCGTTGCGACAACCAGTGGTAGCCACACTTTCCCTTCTGCTGCCTGTCAGGTTCAAGCGCAACTGGATATTAAAGGTTGCCCAGCATTCGATTTGGCAGCGGCTTGTTCAGGCTTTGTTTATGCGCTGTCAGTTGCAGACCAGCACATTAAAACGGGCATGTGTAAAAATGTGCTAGTGATTGGTGCCGACGCGCTTTCAAAAACCTGTGACCCAACTGACCGCTCAACCATCATTTTGTTTGGTGATGCAGCTGGTGCAGTGGTACTGGGCGCGAGTGAAGAGCCAGGAATCATCTCTACACACATCTTTGCTGATGGTGCATTCGGTGACCTGTTAAGCCTGCCTGTCCCTGAACGCGGTAAAGATGCCGATAAGTGGCTGCACATGGCGGGTAACGAAGTTTTCAAAGTGGCAGTCACACAGCTTTCTAAGCTAGTGAAAGACACGCTTGAAGCCAACAACATGCACAAATCTGAGTTAGATTGGTTGGTGCCTCACCAAGCAAACTACCGCATTATTTCTGCGACAGCGAAGAAGCTTTCTATGTCGCTTGATCAGGTGGTGCTAACCCTTGATAAACACGGCAACACTTCAGCAGCAACTGTGCCTACGGCACTAGATGAAGCGGTACGTGATGGTCGTATTAAACGCGGTCAAACTCTTCTACTTGAAGCGTTTGGTGGCGGTTTTACTTGGGGCTCAGCGCTAGTTAAGTTCTAAGTACAGGATTTCAATTTAAGATGCACTTAGGTGCATCTTCTTTCTTCTCTTTGTTTTAAGGAAAACAACATGAGCAAGTTTGCTATCGTATTTCCAGGTCAAGGTTCACAAGCTGTAGGTATGCTTGCTGAGCTTGGCGAACAATATGACGTAGTAAAACAAACTTTTGCTGAGGCGTCTGATGCACTAGGTTACGATCTATGGGCATTGGTTCAAAATGGTCCTGCAGAAGATCTTAACCAAACTCACCGCACACAACCTGCACTGCTGGCTTCTTCAGTGGCGATTTGGCGTGTATGGCAAGAGCTTGGTCTTGAGCAGCCTGTAAACCTAGCGGGTCACAGCCTAGGTGAATACTCAGCGCTAGTATGTGCGGGTGTTATCGATTTTAAACAAGCAATCAAATTGGTTGAGCTACGTGGTCAACTAATGCAAGAAGCAGTACCTGCGGGTACGGGCGCAATGTTTGCGATCATCGGTCTAGATGATGAGTCAATTGCTAAAGCTTGTGAAGAAGCGGCTCAAGGTGATGTTGTTTCACCAGTAAACTTCAACTCTCCTGGTCAAGTAGTTATTGCTGGTAGCAAAGAAGCAGTAGAGCGCGCTGGCGCACTTTGTAAAGAAGCGGGTGCTAAACGTGCACTACCACTTCCTGTTTCAGTTCCATCTCACTGTGCACTAATGAAGCCAGCAGCAGACAAGCTTGCTGTTGCACTAGAAGAGATCGAATTCAACACGCCTCAGCTACCTGTTATCAACAACGTTGATGTAGTGGCAGAAACTGATCCTGCGAAGATCAAAAATGCACTAGTTCGTCAGCTATACAGCCCAGTACGTTGGACTGAGAGCGTGCAGCTAATGAGCGAGCAAGGCGTTGAGAAATTGCTAGAAGTAGGTCCAGGCAAAGTGTTAACTGGTCTAACTAAACGTATCGTTAAAACGCTAGATGCAGCGGCTGTAAACGATGTGGCTTCTCTAGAAGCGGCAAAATAATCAGCTGACGTAAGCATAAGGAACGCAAAAATGATGAATCTAGAAGGCAAGATTGCCCTAGTAACTGGTGCTAGCCGTGGTATTGGTCGTGCAATCGCTGAACTTTTGGTTGAGCGTGGCGCAACAGTAATCGGTACGGCAACCTCTGAAAGCGGCGCAGCTGCTATCAGTGAGTACCTAGGTGAGAACGGTAAAGGTCTTGCTCTAAACGTAACTGACGTTGAGTCTATTGAAGCAACACTAAAAACCATCAATGATGAGTTTGGTGTGATTGATATCCTAGTGAACAACGCAGGTATCACACGCGATAACCTACTGATGCGCATGAAAGATGATGAGTGGAATGACATCATCGATACTAACCTAACGCCAATCTTCCGCATGTCTAAAGCGGTTCTACGTGGCATGATGAAAAAACGCGCTGGTCGCATCATCAACGTGGGTTCAGTTGTTGGTACTATGGGTAACGCAGGTCAAACTAACTATGCTGCAGCGAAAGCGGGTGTGATTGGTTTTACTAAATCTATGGCACGTGAAGTGGCTTCTCGTGGCGTAACGGTTAACACTGTAGCGCCTGGTTTTATCGAAACAGATATGACTAAAGCGCTAAATGATGACCAACGTGCAGCAACGTTAGCGAACGTACCTGCAGGTCGTCTAGGTGACCCTCGTGAGATTGCATCGGCTGTTGCATTTTTAGCATCGCCAGAAGCGGCATACATCACAGGTGAAACTTTGCATGTTAACGGCGGCATGTATATGGTTTAATAGCTAAGTTTGAACACAACTGGCGGGAAATATGTAAGCTTCTCGCCATAAAACTGTGAAACTTGCTATTAGCTTGCACAAGATTTGTGCATGATATAAGTCAAAAATGTATTGAATTTCGGTTAAAATCGCTAAAATTGTGGTTTGACCAGCAAGGTCCCCCTTGCAACTTTCAATAGTTCTAATAAACTACGGAATCATCGCATTGAGCGAAATCTGTAAAGGAAAAGAAAAAATGAGCAACATCGAAGAACGCGTAAAGAAAATCATTGTTGAACAGCTAGGTGTAGACGAAGCAGAAGTTAAAAACGAAGCTTCATTTGTTGACGATCTAGGTGCTGATTCTCTAGACACTGTTGAACTAGTAATGGCTCTAGAAGAAGAATTCGACACTGAGATTCCAGACGAAGAAGCTGAGAAGATCACTACTGTTCAAGCTGCAATCGACTACGTGAACAGCGCTCAGTAATATCTCCCCCCAGGCGGCCTTCTGGCCGCCTGAGTTTTTTTATAACTCTTCTATATCTCTCATAGAATCATTTCATTTCCGGAGAATAAAATCGTGTCCAAGCGTCGTGTTGTTGTCACTGGCATGGGTATGTTGTCACCGGTAGGCAACACTGTAGAATCATCATGGAAGGCCCTGCTAGAAGGTCAAAGTGGTATCGTTAATATCGAGCACTTTGATGCTACTAATTTCTCTACTCGCTTTGCAGGTCTAGTTAAAGATTTTAACTGCGAAGAGTACATGTCTAAAAAAGATGCTCGTAAAATGGATCTATTCATCCAATACGGCATTGCAGCTGGTATCCAAGCTCTAGACGATTCAGGCTTACAAGTTAACGAAGAAAACGCAGCGCGCATCGGTGTTGCGATCGGTTCAGGCATCGGCGGTCTAGACCTAATTGAAACTGGTCACACAGCACTAGTTGATAAAGGTCCACGTAAAGTTAGCCCATTCTTCGTACCATCAACCATCGTAAACATGGTTGCAGGTAACCTATCTATCATGCGTGGTCTTCGTGGTCCTAATATCGCTATCTCAACAGCGTGTACAACAGGTCTGCATAACATCGGTCATGCTGCGCGTATGATCGCTTACGGTGATGCTGATGCAATGGTAGCGGGTGGCTCAGAAAAAGCTTCTACGCCACTAGGCATGGCGGGTTTCGGTGCGGCTAAAGCACTTTCAACTCGTAACGATGAGCCACAAAAGGCTTCTCGTCCATGGGATAAAGATCGTGACGGTTTCGTTCTAGGTGACGGTGCTGGCATGATGGTACTTGAAGAGTACGAACACGCGAAAGCGCGTGGTGCTAAGATCTACGCAGAGCTAGTTGGCTTTGGTATGTCTGGCGATGCTTACCACATGACTTCACCAAGTGAAGACGGTTCAGGTGGTGCGCTAGCGATGGAAGCGGCAATGCGTGACGCGGGTATCGTTGGTACTCAAGTTGGTTACGTGAACGCTCACGGTACATCAACGCCAGCAGGCGATGTAGCGGAAATCAAAGGCGTTAAACGTGCACTTGGTGAAGAAGGTGCGAAGCAAGTTAAAGTATCTTCAACGAAATCAATGACTGGTCACCTACTAGGTGCAGCGGGTTCAGTTGAAGCTATCATCACCGTGTTGTCTCTAGTTGACCAAATCGTTCCACCAACGATCAACCTAGACAACCCAGAAGAAGGTCTAGATATCGACCTAGTTCCACATGTGGCTCAAAAAGTCGATATGGAATACGCTATCTGTAACTCTTTTGGTTTCGGCGGTACTAACGGTTCACTTGTATTTAAGAAAATTTAAGCAAGAAACTGATCCGAATCTGTGATAAAACGGCCTGATGCTTTTGCTATCAGGCCTTTTTTTTGCCCAATGTGGCAAATGAGAGATCTGCAAGAAAGACCAAATACTTATTCTGGTTGGCAACATACGTAGGGACAAATTGTGTATTGGCTTAACGGACAACCCACCGACTCGATCTCTGTACTCGATCGTTCTTTTCAATATGGTGACGGCTGTTTCACGACCATGCTGACTAGGCATGGAGTAGTGGAGGGGTGGAGTTATCATCTGCAGCGCATGCAAGCTTGTTTAACTGCGTTGGCAATCGCCCAACCCGATTGGCAATTGGTCGAGAAATGGCTAGCTCGCGCGGCCAGTCACGATGCACTTGCTGGTCTAAAACTTCATATTAGTCGTGGCGAAGGGGGCAGAGGTTATAGCGCTACTCAAGTCAGTGCTCCTAATGTTACTATTAGCGACTTTGCGTTCCCCTCTCACTATTATCAGTGGCAACAAGAGGGGATAGAGTTAGGTGTTTGTCAGACTCGTTTGGGGCTCAATCCTTTGCTTGCCGGGCATAAGCACAACAACCGTTTAGAGCAGGTGTTGGTGAAAGCTGAGCTTGATCAACGTCAGTTAACCGACGGTGTGGTGTTAAATTTGTCCGAACAGGTGATTGAAACCAGTATGGCGAATCTTTTCTGGTGTAAAGACAATGTGCTTTATACGCCAGATTTGTCGATGTCAGGCGTAGCTGGAGTTGCCAGAAGGCGGGTGTTGGAACTTGCCGAGCGCAATCAGATTCATGTCCTGATGGGCGAGTTTGGCTTACAGGAACTCTTGCGAGCTGACGAAGTGTTTATCACCAACTCTATTTTAGGCGTAGCCCCAATTACGGGGATTGCAGGACAGTCTTTCCCTATTGGAAAGCTGACAAGAAGTATTCAGGAGATGTTGTCCCCGTGATTAAGAAGATCACTCTATTGTTAGTTCTAGTTGCCGCTATGGCTGCTGGCGCATTTTTCTATTTAACTAAGCAGGTTGAGCAGTTTGTTACCCAGCCGTTGCAGTTGACTCAAGAACAAATCTTTACCGTTAAGCCTGGTACCAGTTTTCAGCGTGTGTTAGCTCAGTTGAACGAGCAGAAACTGATCACCAGTAGTGAAGTGGTGAAAGTGATCCGCCATTTCCATCCTGAACTCACTCAGCTGCGAGCTGGTACTTATCTTATCACGCCGCAAATGAACCTAACCGAGGCGCTAGAGCTATTTAAAACCGGTAAAGAACATCAGTTTTCGATTACCTTCGTTGAAGGCTCTCGTTTTAGTGAGTGGCGCACGATTTTAGAAAATGCGCCGTACCTTGAACACAAAACCAGTGAGATGTCAGAAGAAGAGATCGCGAAATCGCTTGGCCTTACACACAGTAAATTGGAAGGGCTATTTCTGGCTGAAACGTTCAATTACACATACGGCACGTCCGATTTAGACATTCTGAAACGTTCGGCGGATAAACTGCAGTCAGTATTGGATGAAGCTTGGCAAAATCGCCAAGACAAACTGCCGTTGAAAACACCGTATGATGCCTTAATTTTGGCCTCTATTATTGAAAAAGAGACGGCGGTGGAATCTGAACGTGAGCGAGTGGCATCGGTATTTGTTAACCGTCTTAACAAGCGCATGCGCTTGCAAACTGATCCAACCGTTATCTATGGCATGGGCGACAACTACGATGGCAATATTCGCAAGAAAGATCTCCGTACGCCAACACCTTACAATACCTATGTCATTTTTGGTCTGCCACCAACACCGATTGCGATGGCGGGCGAAGCCTCGATTAAAGCGGCACTGAACCCTGAGGACAGCAACTACTTCTATTTTGTTGCCAGTGGTAAAGGTGGTCATGTCTTTTCGAAGAACTTAGCCGATCATAACCGCGCGGTTCGTGCTTATTTACGCCATTTAAGAAGTAACAAATAATTTTATGAAACAAGCTAAATTTATCGTTGTAGAAGGCCTTGAGGGCGCAGGAAAAAGTACGGCTATCAATGCGGTACTAGACGTATTAAAACGTAGTGGTATTGAGTCTATCCAACACACCCGCGAGCCGGGCGGTACTGTTCTGGCAGAAAAGTTACGTGAATTGGTTAAGCAAGAGCACGAAGGCGAAGTTCTGCAAGATATGACTGAGCTGTTGATGATGTACGCATCACGCGTGCAACTGGTCGAAAATGTGATTAAACCTGCGCTAACAAATGGTACGTGGGTAGTGGGTGACCGTCATGATATGTCATCGCAAGCCTACCAAGGTGGTGGTCGTCAGATCCCTCGCCAAACTATGCAGGCGTTGCGTGAGACGACTCTAGGCGAGTTTAAGCCCGACTTTACCTTATACCTAGATCTAGATCCGCGAGTAGGGCTAGAGCGTGCTCGTGGACGCGGAGAGCTGGACCGTATCGAGAAAATGGATATGAGCTTTTTCGATCGCACCCGTGAACGTTACCTTGAAATCGCCAATAGCGACGAGAGTATTGTAGTGATTAATGCCGAGCAGGCTATGGACAAGGTTGCTGCGGATATTCAAGCGGCACTAGAACAATGGCTGGACAACCTGTAATGGCGCAGCTTTACCCTTGGTTAACGCCATTGTGGGAGCAGTGGCAGGCGCATTTAGAAGCGGATCGTTTTCCTAATGCTGCTTTGTTGATCGCTAAGCCTGGTTTTGGAGAGGATCAACTGGTCTCTCAATTTAGCCGCGCGGTGATGTGCAGCAACTTTGCAGCAGAGCCTTGTGGATTTTGCCACAGTTGTCAGTTGATGGAGTCCAACAACCATCCGGATTTTCACTGGATTAAACCAGAGAAAGAGGGCAAAGCAATCACTGTTGACCAAATTCGCCAATGCAATCGACTCGCGCAAGAGTCTTCGCAATTGGCGGGGTATCGCGTGATTGTGATCCAACCGGCGGATTCGATGAACGAATCCGCTGCTAACGCATTGCTCAAAACACTAGAAACTCCATCGCCAAGCTGTCTGTTTTTGCTTGTGAGCAGCGCTGCAAGTCAGTTGTTGCCGACCATCACCAGTCGCTGCCAGCAATGGCATATTTCGCCTCCAGAAGCGGCAGAGTTGACAACATGGCTTACTGAGCAAACTCAGAAAAATGTGCCAAGCTATGCCGCGCATATTAATGGTAATGCGCCACTGAGTACGCTTAAATTTATTGAAGACGATGAGCAGAAGCGCTATCTCGCCATTGAGCAGCAGCTAGTAGAGATTGTTAGTCAGGGTGGTGATGCGATTAAACTGGCAAAAGATCTAAGTGGTGACATCGAAAAATCTCTGCTTTGGTTGTGGTATTTATTAACCGATACGCAGAAGGTTCACTTTGGTCTTCAGCTTTCTTCTGCGGTGCCCGGCGCACAAGCTTTAGCTGAGCGAATTGAATACAATTTACTCTACCAACAGACGCAAGCATTGCAGACGTTGATTGAGCAGTTGACGCAGCACACGGGGCTTAACCGTGAGCTATTGATTTTGGACTGGTTATTTAAATTTAATGGGGACACATGTTTGTAGATTCTCACTGCCATCTTGATAAATTGGATTATCAAGATCTTCATCAAGGGATCGCAGATGTGGTGGCGAAAGCTAAAGCCGCGAACGTTAATGAGTTATTGTCGGTTGGCGTCACCCTTGATGCTTTTCCGAATATGATCGAAATGATTGAGCCATTCGATAACGTGTATGCATCGTGTGGTGTTCATCCACTGGATGTAGAAAGCGATTTTTCGTTTGAGTTGATGCGTCAATACGCCCAGCACCCTAAAGTAGTGGCAATTGGCGAAACAGGCTTAGATTACCACTACCAACCAGAAACCAAACCTTTGCAACAGCAGCGTTTTGAACAGCAAGTGGAGTTAGCCGTCGAGCTTAACAAACCGCTTATCATTCATACGCGTAATGCTCGTCAGGATACTCTCGATATCTTACGTAATGGCGGCGCAGAAAAGTGTGGTGGTGTGATTCACTGTTTTACTGAGGATCTTGCTTTTGCTGAGGCGGCAATGGATCTTGGTTTCTATATCTCAATTTCTGGCATCGTAACATTTAGACAAGCGACCGAATTGAAAGCAGTCGTGCAGGCGCTTCCGCTAGAACGTCTCTTGATTGAGACCGACTCGCCTTATTTAGCTCCAGTCCCTCACCGTGGTAAGCAGAATCAACCCGCTTATGTAGTTGAGGTAGCGGCATACATTGCACAGCTAAAAGGCGTGGCACTGTCAGAAGTTGGGCAAAAAACCAGCGAAAACTTCCGTAATCTTTTTTTGAGATAAAAAAACGGTTGAGTAATAAAAAAGGGGCGAAAGCCCCTTTTTTGTTCGCAAAACTTGATGTAAACGATTTTATGTTGCCTACAAGCACCCATTGTTAACTTATATGCTCATCAAATAAGCGTTTGTAAATTTGTGACAAAAAATAACATTGCGACTTATTTTATTCGATGGCTAAAATTAATGTTTTTATGAAATTAGTTTTTGAAAAACAATGATTTAAGTTGATTTTGTGTTTATAAATTTGTGTTTTTGCGTGTGATCTATCTATTAGTTTGAAATTAAAATGACTTGCGCACTAGCAAATGCGATAAGCCTCAAGATATATTTAGAGGCAGAAAATATAACGTTACAAGTGGTTACATTTTCATTGGGTGCTAACATTTAGGCTACGGGGGTGTGCCGTTAGAGCCCAGATAACTCTAATAATCTTTCAGGAGCATAATCATGTTTAAGAACCTTTTTGCTAACCTGCAAAAAGTCGGTAAAGCTCTGATGCTTCCAGTATCGGTGCTACCGGTTGCAGGTATCCTACTTGGTGTAGGTGCTGCTCACCTAAGTTTCATCCCAGAAATCGTTTCTAACCTAATGGAACAAGCAGGCGGCTCAGTATTCGGTCAAATGGCTCTGCTATTTGCTGTGGGTGTTGCGCTTGGTTTCACAAACAACGACGGTGTAGCAGGTCTTGCTGCTATCGTTGGTTACGGCATCATGGTTGCTACGCTAAGTGTTATGGCTGGCATCATGGGCGTTGAGAAAATCGACACAGGTGTACTTGGTGGTATCCTTGTCGGTGGTGTGGCTGCTTGGGCATTCAACCGTTTCTTCAAGATCCAACTTCCAGAATACCTAGGCTTCTTTGCTGGTAAGCGTGCAGTGCCAATCATCACTGGTTTTGCTGCTATCATCCTAGGTGTTGTTCTATCTATCGTATGGCCACCAATCGGCGGTGCAATCTCTGCATTCTCTGACTGGGCTGCACACCAAAACCCACAACTAGCGTTCGGTATCTACGGCGTAGTTGAGCGTTCTCTAATTCCATTCGGTCTACACCACGTATGGAACGTACCATTCTTCTTCGAAGCTGGTACTTGTGTGAACGCAGCAGGCGAAACTCAAAACGGCGTACTAACTTGTTACCTAGTAGCAGACGAAGCTTCTCGCGCAGCGGGCAACGGTTTCGGTCAGCTAGCTGGTGGTTACATGTTCAAGATGTTTGGTCTACCAGCTGCAGCAATCGCTATTGCTCACTGTGCTAAACCAGAAAACCGCGCGAAAGTAATGGGTATCATGGCGTCAGCAGCTCTGACTTCATTCCTAACAGGTATTACTGAGCCAATCGAATTCTCATTCCTATTCGTTGCTCCAATCCTATACGGTATCCACGCTCTACTAGCTGGTTCTGCATACGTTGTTGCTAACACTCTAGGTTTTGTGCACGGTACTTCATTCTCACACGGTCTAATCGACTTCCTAGTTCTATCGGGTAACTCTCAGAAGATGGGTCTAATGGTAGCGGTTGGTCTAGTGTACGCTGTGATCTACTACGTAGTATTCCGCACAGTAATCACTGCTCTTGACCTTAAGACTCCTGGTCGTGAAGACGAATCTGAAGATGCGGCAGCAGCAACTTCTGGCTCAGACATGGCTGGTGAACTAGTTGCAGCATTCGGCGGTAAAGAAAACATCACTGGTCTAGACGCATGTATCACTCGTCTACGTGTAGCAGTTGCTGATACAGCAGCGGTTGACCAAGACCAGCTTAAGAAGCTAGGCGCTGCAGGTGTTGTAGTGGTAGCGGGTGGTGTTCAGGCTATCTTCGGTACTAAGTCTGACAACCTAAAAACAGATATGGATGAGTGGATTCGTAACCACTAATTCGTAAAAAGATTATACCTTCCCCTATAGGTATACAAAGGAGGCTTCGGCCTCCTTTTTCATTGGCTGCATTTCAACGCTCTCAACTCACGTCTCGTTCGTTGCATATTGTAAGATCAAACTAACACGACTCCTTTCTCTATCTTAGCCGCCACTTAACGTTGCTCTGACTTGCTCGACTTCTCATCCTTCAAAATAGACGGCAATGAGATAGCAATTTCCAAAAGGGTGATGGGATGACCGCAACAAACAAAAAATTGGCTTTAGGTAGTCTGCTTTTCGCCGCTGCTTTTATGGCACATGCCAACAGTGATAAACCGACTGACTTAGCGGTAGGTCTGGCTGTTGACCAACAGCTCAGCGTCGTTGTTGAGCTTGATGAGCAGTATCGTTTTATTATCGGTAATCAAGGCGCTGCTTTTGACTATATAGCCAAGACGGGAAAGTTTGATACCCAAGAGCCTGTCGAGTGGTATGTCGGTTTAGGAGCATGGGGCGAGTGGGACGATGGTTTTGGCGCGCGTGTACCTTTAGGAATTAACTACCAAGTGAGTGATGGTTGGCAGGTGTATGGCCAAGTTCAGCCTGAACTTGATATGCACAAAGGCTGGGAGCTTGGCATCGGTGCCGCATTAGGTGCGAAATACCATTTTTGAATTCAGTTTTGTTTGTTACCTAAGAATAAAAATGCCGGCATATGCCGGCATTTTTATTTCTCTAGGGAGCGAATTACTGTTTGTTCATCGCTCGTTTGATACAGATTGCTGCGCCACCCCAAGTGATACCCAGACCAATGATCATCATAATAATTGCACCAGTTGTCATGTTTATGCCTCCTGAGGTTTGCGTGATGTGCCGTTGATAAGTAAGCCGAACACAAACAGTGCCCCAATAACTACCCAACCAAGAGTTAGGTCGTAACCGCCATAGCCTTCAGTCAACAGCGCCTGAATTTTTGTCGCTAAGATGATTGCAAGCATAACTGGAGTTACGAAGCGCATACATACATCAAACCATTGACCGATAGTGAAATCAGAAGTCGCGTTAACGTATTCACGTACACTTGGTACCTTGTTTAGCATCCACGCCATCAGAACAACTTCAACCAGAGCACCGACCATGATGCCGACATTGTTAGCAAAGTGGTCAACGAGGTCGAGCAGTAACAAACCGCCGTTGGTTGCAAACGCCATTGAGACGACAACACCGATACCCACTACCACATTAGCGGCTTTCTTACGGCTCCATTTTAGCTTGTCGATGATTGCTGAGGTCACTGCTTCCATAATCGAGATATGTGAGCTTAAACCGGCAACAACAAGCGCTAAGAAGAATAGTGGACCTAAGATGTAAGGTACTGGTAGCAAGTTGATTGCGGCTGGTAGCGTAACAAAAGCTAAACCAACGCCGGCGGAAACCACTTCTGTTAGCGGCTTGCCTTGCTCTTGAGCCATATAACCCAATACAGAGAAGATCATGATACCGGCTAGAATAGAGAAACCACAGTTGATCAATACCGTCATGAAGGCGTTATTGGTGATGTCTGACTTTTCAGGCAGGTAGCTTGAATAAGCCAGCATGATGGCAAAACCGATACTTAGCGTAAAGAAGATCTGACCATAAGCAGCGGCCCACACCTTCACATCCCAGATTTTGCTAAAGTCAGGCTCAAACATGTAGTTGACGCCATCTAATGCACCAGGAAGGAAAATCATACGACCGATCAGTAGCAAGACCATGATAAACAAAATTGGCATCATTATTTTAGATGCACGTTCAATACCCGCTCTTACACCACTTACTATCGCAGCATAGGTAATTGCCCAAGCAATTAACATGGCTACTGCGATTTTCCACTGGATGCTACCTAGTGCGGTCGGTGAATTGTCACCACCGAGTTGAAGGTACTCACCAAAGAAAAATGCGTTAGTGTCGCTTCCCCAGCTTTGGGTGAACGACATCCCAAAGTAAGAAATTGCCCAACCGATAACCGCAACGTAGTAGACGCCAATCACCGCTGCTACACCAACTTGGAACCAACCCAACCATTCAAATTTGTCATGAATCTTGGATAAGGTTTTTGGTGCACTGCCACGATATTTTTGCCCCATACTGAATTCCAAAATCATAAATGGAATACCAGCAGTCAGCATGGCAAATAGGTAAGGAATGAAGAAGGCACCGCCGCCATTCTCATAGGCCATATATGGGAAACGCCAGATGTTACCCAATCCGATAGCAGATCCTACTGCGGCTAGAATAAATCCAGCACGGGATCCCCATTGTTCTCGCTTCATAGTTGACTCCTGTATACAACTCCCTGAGATATGAAGCTTTTCTTAGGCTAAATTGCCTAATTCCGGATTGAGACAAATCATGTGCTGAAAATCACACAATTACCCTTGCTCTATCATCCGTGAACTAGCAAAAGTTTAAATTAAAATTTTGTTAGCCTGTAGAAAACTCAGAATATTGTTCTTTATTTTACGATGTGTGTTTGCGCATTCTGAAACTATCAGCTACGCGTGGGGTAAAGACTAACGATTTAATTCGGTTATGGCAATAGATTGTAACTGTTAATAAATAGTATTCTTATGGTGAATAAATTGCTTATCGAACATTTGTTGAGTGTTTTGTGGTGATTGCTTGGGCTTGTTTTGAGATATTTGTTATGAATATTTGGTATTGTCGAAATAATAAACTATTTCATTCTCTAGTGTGTCTGACTGATTTTTGAGCGTCAATCTCGCTTTTTTACTAGATAGGCACGCTTTCGGGATAGATTCAAAAATGCTTGCTAGCTTAACTAAGTAGCTTGGATGAAGGTCAGAGTAAAATGCTTAATTTTACTTTACCTATACGCATATCCTTTCATTTAAACTAATCTAATTGTGATACCAACGTCATATTTGGATACAAAAAAAGCGCATAAATTGAATGGTTTCTGTTCGAGTGTTATTTTTTTGTTAAGCGTATATGGAGGTGCTTATGGAACTAAATCTAAAGTATGCTTTGATCATCACTGCGACGATTTTCGCTGTACTGATTGGCTTCGGCGTAGTCGCTATCGCGACGGCTTAACAGGTATTCATGATGAATAACAGCGGTGTGGTTACCAACACTGCTCATTCGGTCGATATAGATCGATTAACCAAATACACCAGTGGCGTGAATGCGCTAGTCGCCCAAGGAGGCGGGCAACGAGGCATTTTTACTGCTGGTGTTTTGGATGCGTTTCTCCTTTCTGATTTTGACCCTTTCCACCGTTTTTATGGCACTTCAGCGGGTGCACTCAACCTGGCGGCATTCCTTTGTCGACAGAAGGGGATAGGTCGCTCATTTATTCTTGACCTCACTACCTCTTCGGAGTTTTTTCATTTGTTTAGCTACATCCGTAGTAAGCAGTACCTTGGTCTGGATTGGGCGTTAGACAAGATATGTGATTATCCCTATCGGCTTGATGTTGATATGGGTAGGCGCGTGCTTGGCAATAATCGCCAAGCATTTGCTGCGGTAACAGAGTCCAGTCAACTAATCGACCGATATCTACCTATGCTTGGTCCTGATTGGCAGAAAGTGCTGATTGCAAGCTGTGCTATTCCTCGTCTGTATGAGAAAGAGGTTGAGTTTAGCCATGGGCGTTACATTGATGGTGGTGTATCTGCTTCAATTCCCGTTCAAGAGGCTTGGCGTCAAGGGGCACGTTGCATTGTAGTGATCCGCACCGAAGGTGATGAAACACCAAACTCTGAGCCTTTGGTGACGCAAAAGTCGCAGGTGGAATGGTATCGTGATTCGTTAAACTTGGTGCAAGAGCATTGGCAGCAAAAGCTTGGGCAGTGGAAGAGCGATTGGAATACGTTTTTCAGTGAACGTATTCAGCGTTCCAAGCAAGATAAACAGGCTAAAATGCTCGCCTCACTAAATGGTGGTCGTTGGTTGTTTGGCGCTGATGATATCTATCGTTTAAGCCATTTAATCGGAGACAATGTTGATTCTAGTTTGATGGATATGCTGATGGTGCACTATCAAACTTATTCACTGACCCGGGATTTCCTTCATTCCCCTCCTGACGACTGCTATATCGTGCAGATCAAACCGGATCAGCCTTTACTCTCGAGCTCTTTGATGAGCGATAGAGAGGAATTATTGCATGACTACCAACTCGGTTTAGATGCGGGTCTACGTTGTGTTGAAATGTTTGATCAGTGTAATTTAACCCAAGTTCCTCTTGTTTCTAATTTCAAATAGGCACCGATCGAGTGCAAGTTTCCTGATGAATTATTGATTAATAACCATTCAAATGTGTGCGTCAAGTCTAAAAAACCTATTTTTTCGATCCGCAAAATAACGTGAGAGCGGCGTAAATTATTGCTGCGCTATATGACAGGGAACACAAACAATTAGTCTTATACGTGACGCTTGTCACGGCGATCTACCAAGGCGCTTCACAATTACTTCGCAAAGTAAAAAAATTAATTAGTTATTGATTCTCGGAGTTTCTTTTATGTACATGGCTCAACCTGGCCATATTGATCACATCAAGCAGGTCAATGCTGGCCGTGTATATAAACTCATTGATCAAAAAGGTCCAATTTCTCGCATCGATTTATCGAAAGAGAGCGAGCTTGCTCCTGCAAGTATCACTAAAATTACTCGAGAATTGATCGAAGCACACTTGGTGCATGAAACGACCGTTCAGGAGGCAACCAGTCGTGGTCGCCCTGCGGTTGGTTTGCAAGTAAATAACGAGGGTTGGCAGTTTCTCTCTATGCGTCTTGGTCGTGGGTATCTGACCATCGCTCTGCACGAGCTTGGCGGCGATGTACTGATTGATACTAAAATCGATATTCACGAGATCGATCAAGAAGATGTACTTGCACGTTTACTGCACGAAATCGAAGAGTTCTTCCAGACCTATTCAGATCAGCTAGATCGTGTGACCAGTATCGCGATTACTCTGCCGGGTCTGGTCAATTCAGAGCAAGGGATAGTGCTGCAAATGCCGCACTACAATGTCGAAAACCTTGCCCTCGGTCCTGAGATCTACAAAGCGACTGGTCTTCCTGTTTTTATTGCCAACGACACGCGAGCGTGGGCTTTGGCTGAAAAGCTATTTGGTCACTCACAGGAAAACAACAACTCAGTACTGATTTCGATTCACCACGGCTTGGGTGCCGGCATCATTCTTGATGGTCGCGTGCTGCAAGGGCGTCATGGCAACATCGGTGAATTAGGTCATATTCAAATTGATCCTAATGGTAAGCTTTGCCATTGCGGTAACCGAGGTTGCTTGGAAACTGTCGCCAGCTCTCAGGCGATTCGTTCAGAGGTGCAAGAGCGCATCGCGAAAGGCGAAGAATCTACGCTAGCTGCGATTGATGATGTTTCCGTGGAAGATATTTGTGAAGCCGCCGTTAATGGTGACCCACTGGCGGTTGATGTAATTGAAAAGCTCGGTGCTTATCTGGGAGCAGCCGCAGCGCTGGTGATTAACTTATTTAACCCTGAAAAAGTACTGATCGGCGGGGCGATTAACCAAGCGAAAGATATTCTCTACCCAGCTATCCATAAGTGTATCCGTGAGCAAAGCTTGCCCGTTTACCATCAAGATTTGGAACTAGTTGAGTCACGCTTCTATAAACAAGCAACTATGACTGGTGCTGCTCTCGTAAAACAGGCACTATATGATGGCTTATTGCTTATGAAAGTGATAGAAGGGTAATGAATTTATCTCGTTGATCTGTCTGGCTATCTACTGACGGCTCATCAACGAGCAGTTCAAGCATAATGTAATCCAGATAATTGCTGCAGAGATTCGATATGACCGGAGTATTAAACACCGTCGACCAACGTACCAAGCTGGTAGGTGAAAACCGTTTGGAGCTATTGCTATTTAGTTTAAATAGCCGCCAAATGTTCGCCATCAACGTGTTTAAAGTACGTGAAGTAATTAAAGTACCGCCTCTAACTAAAATGCCGGGTGCGCATTACAATATTACTGGTGTTGCCTCGTTGCGTGGTGTGTCGGTTCCAATCATCGATTTACGTGCAGCAATTGGCTTTCCGCCATCTCGTTTAGAGAATCAAGAAGAAAACCTCATCATTACCGAGTACAACCGTACGGTGCAAGGTTTCTTGGTTGGTCAGGTGCGCAATATCGTCAATACTACTTGGAGCGATATTCAGCCGCCACCGAAAACGGCGGGACGTTCTAACTATCTAACCGCTATTACCCGCATCAAAGATAATGAAGGTGAGCAAATCATCGAAATCATTGATGTGGAAAAAGTGTTGGCTGAGATCATCGATTACGATGTGTCGATTTCTGAAGGTGTGCTCGATGAGCAGCTAGCAGGGCAAATGATTGGTCGTAATGTATTGATTGTTGATGATTCATCTACTGCTCGCGCGCAGGTGAAAGGTACCCTGTCTCAACTAGGTTTAAACATCATTGAATGTTGTGACGGTTTGCAAGCGCTGCGTTTACTGCAATCTTGGAGTGACGAAGGCAAAAATGTTGCCGAAGAGCTGCTATTGATGATCACCGATGCAGAAATGCCAGAAATGGACGGTTACAAGCTAACACATGAAGTTCGCATGGACCCGCGCATGAAAGATCTGCACGTGGTGCTCAATACCTCATTGAGTGGTAGCTTTAACGATGCGATGGTAAAAAAGGTTGGTTGTGACCGCTTTATCTCTAAATTCCAACCGGATCTGTTGGTTGGTGTTACGCAAGACCGTTTAAAAACGGTGTTAGGCTTGGATTAAGCCAAGAGCATGCACAGAAGGGAGCTAAGGCTCCCTTTTTTGATCGCCTGTCTAATGGAAATCGCGCGATTTGGTTTGCAAGCCATGTAGTGTATCGGTGAGATCTTCTAATCTGCCCGCGATTACATGGGTAACATCGCCTTCACGTTCGAGAATGCCTTTTACGCGTAGAACCTTAGCGGTCAGATAGGCTTTTTGTTGTGCCCGAGCTGTGGCGCGCCAAACCACAACATTAATATTGCCAGTATCATCTTCGAGGGTGAAGAAGGTCACGCCAGCAGCGGTTCCCGGTGATTGTCTGCCAGTCACGACACCAACGACAGTCACCAGTGATTGATGTGGTTTGTCGATTAACTGCGTCATACGAGTAAAGCGCCCTAATACCCCGGCTTTATCTAACAGAGTAATGGGATGCTGATTCAGTGACACTCCAGTTGCCCCATAATCTTCCAGCATGGTTTGCATATCGCTCGGCGTACTGATAGGCGTACAATTTTGCTCGTCATTGATGTGCTGAAATAGCGGCAGATCCGAGAGTGAGTCCATCATTGTCCAGCGCGCTTGATAGCGGTTATTGGCAATGCTCTGCAGTGCGTTTGCGGAGGCGAGCAGTTCGATGTCTCTGCGATTCAAACCAATGTGCTTTAGTTGGTTAGGGTGAGTAAAACCTTGCGCGCTGCGTGCACTTAGTAAGCGTTCAACACTTTCGGTGCTGAGTCCTTTAATCTGTCTTAACCCTAAGCGAATCGCGAACCCATTGCTTGTGCTCACCACTTGATGATCATACTGCGAATGATTAACGCATATGGGCAGGATAGTTAGTCCATGTCGCTTCGCATCTTGAATCAACTGTGAAGCGCTGTAGAAGCCCATAGGTAGGCTATTAAGCAGTGAGGTATAGAATGCTTCAGGATAATAGAATTTAAGCCATGCAGAGCAGTAGGCGAGCACCGCAAACGAAGCCGAGTGACTTTCAGGGAAGCCATATTCACCAAAGCCAAGGATTTGATCAAAGATGCGTTCAGCGAATTCAGCTTGATAGCCGCGGCTGAGCATACCTTCAATCAACTTAGTGCGGAATTTAACTAAGTCGCCATTCTTTTTCCACGCCGCCATCGCACGGCGCAATTGGTCTGCTTCACCACCGCTAAAACCCGCTGCCACCATCGCCAGTTTGATCACTTGCTCTTGGAAAATCGGCACGCCCATGGTGCGTTTTAGCACTTGTTTGACTTCTTCTGAAGGGTAACTGATTGCCTCTTCACCGCTGCGGCGCTTAAGAAAGGGGTGCACCATATCGCCCTGAATGGGACCGGGACGAACAATAGCGATTTGAATCACCAGATCGTAATAACAAGCCGGTCTTAATCTTGGCAACATGCTCATTTGCGCTCGAGACTCAATTTGAAACACACCGACCGTATCGGCGCGTTGAATCATGCCGTAAACGTTCGCATCATCTTGACGGCGCGTGATCTCAGCAATCGACAGTTTTTCACCATGAAAACGCTTAACCAGCGCAAAGCATTTGCGGATGGCGCTGAGCATACCCAATGCTAAAACGTCGACCTTAAGCAGAGCGAGGCTTTCAAGATCGTCTTTGTCCCATTGGATCACGGTGCGATCGGTCATGGAAGCGTTCTCGACCGGCACCAGTTCATAAAGAGGACCAGAGGAGATAACAAAGCCGCCAACGTGCTGGGATAAATGGCGCGGAAAGCCCATGATCTCATTCACCAATTGGATAAACTGCTCACCTTTGAGCGAGCTAGGCTCAATGCCGAGTTGGACGATTTGTGCTTGCCAGCCTTGTGCGCGATCACGACGATTAACGTTTTTAATAAAGTAATCGAGTTGACTTTCTTCAATGCCAAGCGCTTTGCCCACATCACGCACTGCGCTCTTAAAGCGATATGAGATAACCGTCGCGGCGAGGGCGGCTCGCTCACGACCGTACTTTTGGTAAATGTATTGAATCACTTCTTCACGGCGCTGATGTTCAAAATCGACATCAATATCCGGCGGCTCATCGCGCTCTTTACTGATAAAGCGTTCAAACAATACCGAGATTTGCCTTGGATCAACCGAGGTAATTTCCAAGCAATAACAGACCACCGAGTTTGCGGCTGAGCCGCGCCCTTGGTAGAGAATGTCACTGCGTTTGGCAAACATCACGATGTCGTGAATAGTGAGAAAGTAAAACGGATAGTTGAGCTCTTCGATTAGCCCTAGCTCTTTCTCAATGGTCTGTTCAATGTCTTCGGGTACGCCATGAGGAAAACGCAATTGCTTCCCGTAAGCGACCAGTTTACGCAGGTAGCTCATCGGTGTTTCACCGTCAGGGATCAGTTCGCTTGGGTACTCATACTTAAGCTCACTGAGGCTGAAGGTGCAGCGTTTCGCTATCTGCACACTTTGTTGTAACCACTCTGGCTTAAACAGCTTATTGAGCTTATCGATGCTGCGTAGTGAACGCTCAGTATTAACCAGTAAGTGCCCGCTTAGGTTACTCACACTGTCACCGTGTTTGATGGCAGTAAGAGTGTGTTGCAGTGGTAAGCGAGTAGCGGTGTGCATTAAAACCCCACCACAAGCAGTAACAGGCAGTTGTAGCTCTGCAGCGAGCTGCTGGCAATGACTGAGGTAAACATGGTCGTCACTGCTTAAGTGACGTTGTACTCCTAGCCATAAACGGCGTGAGTGATGCTGAGCGAGCCACAATCCCCATTTACGATCCGGCTCTTGATGGGTAGGGAGCCAAATCACTAAGCAGTGGCGAATCGACATCAAATCCCATTCGGAGAGTTGATATTCTCCTTTTTCACTGCGGCGGCGAGCATTGGTGATAATACGGCACAACTCCGCATAGGCTTGGCGGTTGGGGCAGAGTAATACCACTTGGCACTCGCCGTTGAGCCAAAACATACTGCCAATGATTAGCCTTACGCCAAGCTGGTGGTTTTTAATCGCGGTGTGGGCGCGTACCACGCCAGCGACGGAGCATTCATCGGTGATCGCCAGTGAGTGATAGCGTAGAAAGTCGGCTTGCAAGATCAGCTCTTCTGCATGAGATGCCCCAGTGAGAAAAGAGAAATTGGTTTGGCAAAATAACTCGGCATAAGACATGAGGTGACTCCGTGTTAACTAAATTGTCCGTGGAGAAACCACTGTTTATCTTGATTGCGAAACACCCATAACCAGCGACCGGTATTGCTACGGGCAATAAAGTAATCTCGCGTGATGTCATCACCATCCCACCAACCAGTCACAAAGCGCTCAGGACCTTGTACGATTGAGACTTTTTCTTGCAGTGGCTCAGGAGTCGGCAGCAGAAAACTTGGTCGACAGCGAGCCACGTGCGGTTTGCTTGGTATAGGTAGTGTTGGGTCACACAGTTGAGTCGCTTTCTCTGGTCGTGGGTCATGGCTAAGCGCGACTTTGCGCACATTTTCTTTGCCCAGTTTGGCTTGCAATAAGCCGATCAACTCCAGTGGGGTTTGCTGCCCTTGTGGGCCATTAAACATATCGCGACTGGTTGCCTCTAACGCCCCGCCACGTAAGATCGCTAAGGTTAGACCTTGCACCGGGGCTTTGAGCTTGAATGATTCTAAAGTCAGCTGGCACAACTTGAGCCAGTGCTTTGCCATATAATCACCACAGGCGGAGGTAAAGCGGATAGTGTCACTCTGTTTATCACGCTGATGCAGCGTCAGTTGCAACTCATAAGCGACATGATTACGCAGGGTAAGAAATAGTTCTAAACGCTCTAACAGTTTTTTCAGTGGGCGCTCAAGCCACTGAATATTCTCAATTTCATACAAAAGCTCCAGATAGCTGTGAAACTTCTCTGGTGGATGATAAAAATCGAGCGGGTGCTTAAATTGCCCGAGTAGACGCCCTACGTAGTTGACCAAATCGATATCAAAACGACGTGCTAATTCCGCCATCGGCAGACTCAGCAGCTCGGCTAAGTTGTTAACCCCAACGCGTTGTAGCGCAGCTACTTGCTTGCTCGCCAGTTCAGTGGCACTCAGCGGGTAAGTTTTAATGCATTCCAATAGTTGTGCTTTGTCGCTAGAAATAAGCATCTTCGCTGACTTGGCGAGTAAAATCGCCGAATAGGGAGAAAATCCGGTGGAATAGCTATAACGGTAACCCAGTTGATTAAGGTGCTGAGACAAACTTTGCCAATAGCGTTCAATGCCGCCATACAGGCAGAGCATGTCACTGACTTTGAGTAGTATGCCTTGCGGTGGCACGAGGACGATATCGGAGGTGACGAGATAGAGCCACTGGGCAATATCAACCAAGGTTTGCTGCTCTTGCTCTACTTGATAAGGATGGACTTGCAACTGATGGCAAAGTGCGCTGGCACTTCCCAATCCCATGCCAATTTTAATCCCATGTTCGAGCGCCATTGGATTCGCCTGCACGATTTGAAAACGTTGCCCATCGACGATCACCATAGCTTGCTCATCGACATTCGCTGGATCGTTTTGTTCGGCAAACAGGGCATCCAGCTGCAAAGCTGGAAAATGAAGGTAAAGCCACAACTGCATGGTTTAACCTTGTTTGCGTAACGGGAAAGGGATCACCACCGGTTCTGGTTGTGTGACTGCGAGTTGGGACCAACGCGTGCGCATATCTAGCACAAAACTGCCGTGTGACCAGCCGCCTTTACGTTTAGTAATGGTGACGGTTAAGCCATGATTGTGCGGCTCTAAGCGCATACTTAAACTGACGGGTAGAGAGAAGATATCTTGCTGGGCTTGCTTAAACAGAAAGTGAAGGCAATGACCGGTTTCACTTGCCACTTGTAAGCGGCGTGCTTGGTGAACTTCCAGTTCCGATTGCCACAGTAGAACGTTGCTACAAGTGCCACTTTTTAAACATTGCTCGGCTGCCCACAAGGCGTGTTGTGGGGTCTCTGGATAGATAAGTAAAATTTGGTTGAGGTCAAAGCCTTGTTCCACTAACATCTCGGCGCACAAGTAGCCGGGAGGCTGAATAAATACACTCATGCGCTCTTCGCTACTTGCCAGTAGGTGAGGTAGCAATAAGCGTAATTCACCGATACCAGAGTCGCTTTGTAGCTCAATCACACCATGCTTAGGAAAGCCGCCTTCCAGCTTGCTATCGAGCAGCGCAAAACCTGTTGAATAGGTTTCTGTTGGCTGATTTTGGGCATTACCTTGCCATAGCCAGTGCTTCTGTTTTAGATGTTCAATCAGTTCGGACATAGGCAGTTGTTGAATAAATGTACCTGTATATTTATACAGTATAATTTATCTAGCAATCACTGCAATAGGGCGGAAATAAAAAAACGCCTTGCTGAGTTGCAAGGCGTTGATTTTAAGTAAACTATTTCTTAGGTTGGGCGTCGATACATTGCCCATGTACTTGTTTGCCTTCTGGCGCCATCAAGTAAAGATAGAGCGGCATAATATCCGCTGGTGTCTTGAGCAAATCGGTGTCTTCGGCAGGGAACGCTTTGGCGCGCATGCCAG
Source organism: Vibrio rhodolitus (assembly GCF_003350325.1). GTDB lineage: Bacteria > Pseudomonadota > Gammaproteobacteria > Enterobacterales > Vibrionaceae > Vibrio > Vibrio rhodolitus. The sequence continues at coordinate 51,356 of NZ_QLYZ01000022.1, forward strand.
TACGTGTACCACCTGGGTTAATCGCATTAACTCGGATATTAGTATCGCTTAACTCATCTGCCAGTACTTGCATCATGCCTTCGGTCGCAAATTTAGACATGGCGTATGTGCCCCAGAAAGCTCGACCGATATGACCAACGGTTGATGAGGTAAAGACCATGCGTGCGTCGTCTGATTTGCGCAGTAGAGGCAATAAGGCTTGTGACAGTAGGAACTGTGCTTTGACGTTTACTTGCATCACATCGTCAAAGCTGTCTTCGCCGATTTGATCAAATGGACTGATCACACCGAGAATACTGGCATTGTGCAGTACGCCATCTAAACGACCAAACTGGCTTTCAATGGTGTCGACCATATCCAGATAGTTTTGTTTTGTCGCCCCTTTCATATCGAGTGGAATGATTGCCGGTTGAGGGTAGCCAGCACTCTCAATCTCATCATAAGTTTGCTCAAGCTTCTTTACAGTACGACCGAGTAAGATCACGGTTGCACCATGCTTGGCAAAGCTGATTGCAGCTTGTTTACCGATGCCAGCTCCAGCCCCAGTAACTAGAATGACTTTATCCTTGAGAGCGTTATCAGAAACTGAATAATCCACGCTATGCTTCCTTATTGTTATGAACTGCTTTTCGTCTTCGGTTACAATACACTAATTCGCACATTGAGAGGATATTCAGCTTGGAATTTTTGTTGGACTACGGGTTATTTTTAGCCAAGATTGTGACAGTAGTAGTCGCATTAGTAGCGATTTTAATTATTGCTAAAAGTGCTGGTGGCAGAAGCGGTGCTGCAAAAGGTGAATTGGAAATCACCAACCTAACAGAGCAACACAAACACACGGTTGAGCAGTTAGAACATCATCTGCATGACGATGCTTTCCTTAAAGCTCGTGATAAGGCAGAGAAAAAGAGCGAAAAAGAGAAGAGCAAAGCGCGCGACAAAGAAATCAAAAAAGCCGCGAAAGAGGGTGAGCTTGAGAGCAAGCGTGAGCCGCACCTGTTTGTGCTTGATTTCAAAGGCAGCATTGATGCCAAAGAAGTCGCTTCTCTGCGTGAAGAAGTAACAGCGATTCTGGCTGTGGCGCGCGAAGGTGACGAAGTGTTGCTACGTCTGGAGTCTGGCGGTGGTATGGTGCATGGCTACGGTTTGGCATCATCACAACTGGATCGCCTTAAAGCTGCGGGTCTGCCTTTAACTATTTCGGTAGATAAAGTGGCGGCAAGCGGCGGCTATATGATGGCGTGTATCGCAGATAAAATTGTTTCTGCGCCGTTTGCCATTGTGGGCTCAATTGGCGTTATTGCTCAGTTGCCTAATTTTAATAAAGTACTGAAAAAGTATGATATTGAGTATGAACAGCTAACCGCAGGTGAGTACAAGCGTACTCTAACCATGTTTGGCGAAAACACCGATAAAGCGCGCGAGAAGTTCAAGCAAGAGCTTGAAGAGACTCATGTGCTGTTTAAAGACTTTATCCGTGAACGTCGCCCAGATTTAGACCTTGAAAAAGTGGCGACGGGTGAGCACTGGTTTGGTTCACAAGCTCTGACACTCGGTTTAGTGGATGAGATTAAAACTTCCGACGATATCGTCGTTGCAGCATGTAAAGATAAGACAGTGCTAGCAATTCACTATGTTGAGAAGAAAAAGATCACTTCAAAGCTTGCGGCTCTAATGGGCGAAGCGGCTGACAATGTATTGATGAAGCTGATCGACAGAGGTCAACGACCAATCGTTTAATGGTTGTTTGAACTAAGGCTATGTTAAACCGCACTAATAAAAGTGCGGTTTTTTATTGTGTGTTTGGCATAGTTCTATTTTGCTGAGGCTAGTAGAGCTTATTGTTGCCAAGCGGCACCTCCAGCGTATTGTCTTGCTGACGAATCGGCGACCCAACCATTTCATCATAAGCGCTTTGTTGCCTTAATACCCATTTGTCTGCTTTAAGATTGGCACACTGTTTTTGTAGTTCAACAATTGAGAATGCTCGCAGCATTTTCCCTTTATCATCGGTAATAAAATGCTCCTCTCCATCGACCTCAACCGAGACTTGATAAAGCGACATATCTAAAGAGTGGACAACTAATTTATCGAGATAGAAGAACAGTTCGAGTGTACGTAGCGACATTGCCATTTTTTGCTCCTTAGTATGCAAACTGATAACAGATACCTCAACTTTAGCTGAAACGATCAATTGATCGCTTAAAAGCTGGCTGCCGTAGAACTCCTTCGATTGGATGGAAACAGTCGTTTCCAAATTCATTACAGAGGAAAGTATCTATGTTAAAACGCATCTTAGTCACTATGACCACTTTGTTTGCTACGCTTGTTATGCTCTCATCAGCACAAGCTCACGATCATGGAATGAAGAAAGCAGACATTGTTGATGTCGCGGTTGAAAATGGTTCATTTACTACCTTGGTCGCTGCGGTGAAAGCTGCTGGTCTGGTTGAAACACTGAAAGGCGAAGGTCCATTTACGGTATTTGCACCAACGGATGACGCGTTTGCAAAATTGCCAGAAGGCACAGTGGAAATGTTGCTTAAGCCAGAAAACAAAGACAAGCTGATAGCGATTTTGACCTACCATGTTGTACCGGGCAAAGTGATGGCAGCCGATGTAGTCAAGCTAGATAAAGCCACCACAGTGCAAGGGCAGGATGTAATGATCAAGGTTAATGACGGCAAAGTCATGGTCGACAATGCGAATGTGGTGGCGACCGATGTTAAAGCGAGCAACGGTGTTATTCATGTGATTGATACTGTGATCATGCCAAAATAACCAAAAGGATGACTAACGACTCTGCTCAAATGTAGTGGAGTCGCTTGTGTTTATGATGACATTAACCAAACTTAATCAACACGATATTAAAGGCATGGACCACCTTGGTCGCGTTAAACTTATCAATTCGGTGGTTGGCTATAAAAGCGCGAACTTGATTGGTACTGTCGATGCCAACGGAAATGAGAATCTCTCGATTGTTTCTTCCGTGATTCATTTGGGTTCTTCACCCGCTTTGATTGGTTTTATCTCTCGCCCACATTCTGTTGAGCGACATACTTTAGAGAATATTATCAGTAGTGGCTATTACACGATTAATGCCGTTTCGGACGACATTGCCTTGCAAGCACATCAAACCTCTGCGCGTTATGAAAAAAGCCAATCAGAATTTGATATGGTTGGGCTAAGTGCTCAATACGACACCGATTTTCCCGCCCCGTTTGTGCAGCAGAGCCGTTTGAAAATGGGCATGCGTTTGGTTGAACGCATCACAATTGCGGCGAACCAGACCGAACTTGTGATTGGTGAAATTGATCGTCTTTGGCTAGCACGTAAAGCAGTGATGCCTGACGGTTATATCGATGTCGAGGCGCTAGATTTAGTTACCATTTCGGGTCTTGATAGCTATCACTCAACGCAGCGATTGCATCGCCTTAGCTACGCTAAGCCAGATAAATTGGTTTATCCGTTAACGCTAGAAGGTGAGCCTTCATCGTGGCAAGCATTTGATAAGCATAAAACAGAAAAAGGGAGCCTTGACTAGAGGCTCCCTTAAATAACACCGACTATAGGGGGGGGAGGGTGTTAACCTACAGCTTTCAGGAGAGATAGCTTGAGGATTTTAAAACCGCTTATTGAAGTGACCTAGATACGACCTTCACTGCCACAAACGCGGATCTTACTCATCACCACTTCTTTCATTGCCGCTTTACCTGGAATGATGTATTTACGTGGGTCATTTGCGTCTGGGTGATCGCCAAAGTAGTGTTTTACTGCATCTGCGAAAGCGATTTTCAGCTCAGTTGCAACGTTTACTTTGCAGATGCCTAGGTCGATACAGCGACGAACCATCTCATCTGGCACACCTGATGCGCCGTGTAGTACCAGTGGGATATCCACGACTGAACGGATTTTTTCTAGACGCTCGAAATCCAGTTTAGGTTCGGCTTTATATAGACCGTGAGCTGTACCGATAGCGACCGCTAGCGAGTCAATGCCAGTGCGGCGGACAAACTCAGCCGCTGATGCTGGGTCTGTCATAAGCGCATCTGCGCTGTCGACGATAAGATCATCTTCTTGGCCACCTAGACGGCCCAGCTCAGCTTCAACGCTGGCATCAAAACGGTTACAGTAATCCACCACTGAACGTACGATTTCGATGTTTTGGTCAAAGGCATGGTGTGAGCCATCAATCATGACTGAACGGATACCTTGGTGCACTTTATTGTAGATATCTTGCTGATCTTCATGGTGATCAAGATGAAGCACCAAAGGGATCTTATGTTTTTGCGCCGCTGACTTACAAATATTGATCAGGTAATCAGTACCAGCGTAATCGTAAGTACCTGGCGTACCAGCTAGAATGACAGGAGATCCCATTTCAGATGCTGTTTCAACGATAACTTGAACAGTCTCTAGGTTGTGGATATTGAATGCAGGAACCGCGTAACCGCCTTTTTGAGCACGTTTTAGCATTTCACGAGAAGAAATTAGATACATAAAGCCTCCTGACTTGGTTGTTGCGCCTTAAAGACAAGGCGTCCATCCACCCAAGTTTTAACAATTGAGAAATCTGATTTAATTGCAACCATAGAAGCGCGTTTGCCTACTTCTAAGCTGCCTAATTGGTCTTGCAAGCCTAAAGATTGAGCTGGGGTTAAAGACGCCATCAGCCATGCTTGCTCCAGTGGCAAGTTGAGCCACTGTTGAATGTTTTGTACTGCACGAGGCAAAGTCAGAGTGCTACCGGCTAAACCGCCCGCATCGGTAGTGACCACACCATCTTTCATATGCACTGTGTATTCGCCGAGGATGTATTCACCGTTTGGCATACCAGTCGCACTCATTGCATCAGTAATCAGCGTGAGACGATTGCCACAGCAGCGATGAGCGACATCAATTGCCGCAGGGTGAACATGGTGACCGTCAGCAATCATTTCGACATAGCTGTTGGTATGCAGCAGACCTGCGCCAACCACGCCTGGGTCGCGATGATGAAGACCACGCATACCGTTGTAACAATGCACAATGCCATTCGCGCCAGCGTCTAATGCTTGTTGAACTTGGTCATAGCTGGCATCGGTATGCCCGAGCATGACTTTGATACCTTGCTGACGTAAGTAGCGAATCGCTTCGATTGCCCCTGCTTTTTCAGGTGCCAGAGCGACAGTGATCAGGTGGTTGTCTGCGTAAGAGATCCAGTTATCGAGCTCTTCCACTGATAAGTCACGAAACCAAGTGGTAGGGTGAGCACCTTTGTTTTTTTCGGTAAAGTAAGGCCCCTCTAAATAAGCGCCGAGGATTTCTGCACCGTCAACGCCTTGTTTCATACTCTTCGCCACTTGTTGTAGTGCTGAGCGAATCTTGGCAACGGGCGCTGTTACGGTTGTTGCCACAAAGCTTGTTACGCCAAGGCTGGCAAAGTATTGCGACATGGTATTTAAGCTAGCGTGACTGGCATCCATCACATCGCAGCCTTGCGCGCCATGGACATGACTATCAATCATGCCTGGAAGTAAGCTCACTTCACCAAGGTCGATAAAGTTGTTGTGTTGTTGGGCGTTAAATGGCTCGATTGCACAGATAATTCCATCTTGGTCGATGGTAATTAGTGCATCATTTAGCCAAGTCGCACCGTGCAACACACGTTGAGCGCGATAGCTTTGATGAGTTGGTGAGAGTCGATTAGATGCCATCTTCTTCTACCGCTTCTTTATGTTCCGCTTTGGCTGCCATTTCAGCAGCAAGTGAAGTAATACCACGATGACCACATTCCACCGCTTGGTCGCGAAATTCGACAAGCTTAAGTTCATCGCGCTCTAGCAACATTTCTGCTGCCATTTGTAAGTTCGTGCCAGTCACAACTTCGATATCGTTGCGCTCTTGGCTAAGTAGAGATGCTGTACGGAAAGGCGTACCGCCCAGTAAGTCTGTTAAGAAGACAATGCCTTCACCTGAGTCGATTTCTGCAATCGCTTCACGCATTTGCGCTTCAAGCTGTGGAGTGGTTGCCTCTTCTGGGAAGTCGATAAATTTAAATTGAGGTTGTTCACCAATGACCTGAAAAATCGCTTTAGCGATACCTGAAGCAAAGCCACCGTGACCAGATAAAATAACAGCAATCATTTTTGTTTCCTTATTGGGGCTGACGCATCAGCCCCGTTTTTCATTTTTATAGTTTGGAGAGCGTAGGGGTTATAGGAAGCCCATAAAGCGACCAACAATACCTAGTGTTACCGTGATACCGATAAGTTTCAGTGGGCTCCAACCACGTTTAACTAGCGCGTACATACCTAAGGTGTAAACCAGTGGTAGGAACGCTGGCATCAGCTTGTCGATAACGTCTGCTTGTAGTTTGACTACCGCGTCACCTGCCGTGATTTCAGCAGTGGTTGATAGGCGAACGTAAGTTGCAACTAGCGCACCGATTACGGTCATACCCACCATTGAAGCTGCGTGACCCACTTTCTTGGTGTTGGCTTTAATCACAGGGATTGCCGCTACACCCATGCGGTATGCATAGTGAGCAAGACCAAAACGTAGACCGAAGTGCACCACGTTAAACAGCACGATAAAGAACACCGCACCCATGATTGAGCCTTGTAGGGCAAGGTCGGCACCGATACCACCACAGATTGGGAGTAGGGTTAGCCAGAACATCGCATCACCGATACCGCCCATTGGTGCACCAACGGCAATCTTGGTACTTTGGATACTGTTGATGTTCTGTTTAGAACGTTCCATCGCCAGCACAACGCCCATAACGAATGTCACTAGGAATGGGTGTGTGTTGAAGAAACCCATGTGACCTTGCATCGCTTTAGCCAGATCCGCTTTGTTGGTGTGGATCTTCTTAAGCGCTGGTAATAGACCGTATAGCCAACCAGAAGCCTGCATACGTTCGTAGTTGAAAGAAGCTTGGAGCAGTAGTGAGCGCCATGCCATACGGTTGATATCCGCTTTGGTTAGCTCTGCGCCAATTTCTTTGTTTTCATATTCATCTGCGCTAACACCAGGAGCTGGCTGCACATCAGCGTTTTGTTTACGAAGGTCGAGTTCGTTGCTTACATTAGATTCCATCTTCAAAGTCCTCAGCTGGTGCAGTTACAGGTGCTGGTTCTGTTTTGCGCATAAAGTCGATGATTGCCATCGCAGTAGCTGCGGCTGCAATCGCTAGGATTGGTAGTTGTAGCCATGCTGCTGCAACGAAACCTAGGATGAAGTAAGGGATGTAAGCGTTCTTCATCATGATCTTCATCAGTACTGCGAAACCGATAGCTGGCATGATGCCGCCGGCTACGCCTAGACCATCGATTAGGTCTTTTGGTAGTACTTCAACGATCTTTCCTGCGTGTTCTGCACCTAGGTAAACTGGTAAGAATGCGCATAGGAAGTAGAAAGAACCTAGAACCGCAAGTGCCATGTAGTTCACGCGTTCGATACCGTCGGTATCGGCGTTTTGTGCGAACTCGTCACACTTAGACATAACTGCTGACATAGCCGAGAACAGTAGGGTGATACCCATTTGTACCGCAACAGCGAAAGGAACAGCGACACCAACCGCGACGTTAGGATCTACTTTAGTGGTGATAGCGAAAGCCGTACCAACGATAGTACCGATGATTACGTTTGGTGGCTGAGCACCTGCTAGCGGCGCTAGACCCATCCAAATCAGTTCTAGCGTACCACCGACTAGAATACCGGTTTGCAAGTCGCCTAAAATCAGACCAACTAGCGGACCAAGTACCACTGGGCGGTGGAAGTGTGTAAGACCATTAAATAAATCTAGGCCAGCAAAGAAGGCTAGGATGCCGAGCATCAACGCCTGTAAGAGTCCTATTTCCATGATTGGTGTCCTTATGTTTAGATAAGAGTAAAGATGTCAGTTGCACTTTCAGTTGGCACACCTTGAATAGTGCACGTCACTCCTAGTGCTTTTAGTCGTCCAAATTCCGCCACATCATCAGCATCGACTGAGACTGTTTTGGCAATTTGGTTTTTACCTTCTGCGTAGTGCATGTTACCTACGTTGATATTGCTAATTGGCACACCGCCTTCAACCAATTGACGGAAGTCTTTTGGCGTGCGGCAAACCAGTAGAATGCGTTGACGATCTGATGCTTTGTGGATGGTTTCGATAGTCTTTTGCACTGTCCAGAAACGAATCGCGATGCCGTCAGCAAGGACCATTTCCATCAAGTTTTGTTGAATTGTGTCTTCAGCGACTTCGTCGTTAACCACAACGATAATGTTGGCGTCAGCAAAACCTACCCACTGCACACCTACTTGCCCGTGAACTAGACGCTCGTCGATACGACTTAAAACGATATTTGGCATGATGATTTCCTTTAAAATTATTATTTGTTGTATGGGTAGATAGTGACGCCTTGCACTACTCGGTTTACTTCACCAGTTGGACACGGATTGTCTGGACCAAAACCTAGTTGAAGTGATTTTTCAAAAGCCAACATTTGGCAGAAAACGATGTATGGGAAGCACAGCCATTGGTCGCCAAGGTCAAGTTGACCAAGTTCAAATACCGCTTCTTCATTCAATGGCAGCTCAGAAATTGCGATGTGTGCCAGTGCTTGCTTATCGCGACGGATTTCATTGAACAGATCCATGTCGTATTGGCGCGTGTAGGCTTCACTTGAAAGCAGTTGAATGACCAGCGCGCTTTGGTCGATGGTGAACTTAGGACCATGGCGGAAACCAAGAGATGAATCGTAAGCTGTCATCACTTGGCCTGCGCTCAGCTCAAGAGACTTAAGTGATGCTTCACGTGCGAGACCTGCAAAACCGCCACTACCCAGTACGATTAGACGTTGGAAAGGTTGGCTCGCAAGTTCTTTAACTGCGGTTTGCCATTGTTCAAGTTTGCCTTCACACAGTGCCGCAGTGGCTTCGATTTGCTGCTTCCACTCTGTTGGTGTTTGACCACCCAGTAGTGTCAGCGTTGACATCAGCATGCAGCTAAAGCTTGAGGTCATCGCAAAGCTTTTATCGTTTGAGCCTTCTGGCATCAGCATGCAGTAAGCGTTGTTTGCGTTTTCTGCGTAGCGAGACAGCGCGCCTTCTGCGTTACAAGTTAAAAATAGGTGGTGGCAATCAGGTACAAGTTGATCAACCAAGGCAACCGCTGCCACACTCTCAGGGCTGTTACCTGAACGAGCGTAAGAGACCAGCAGTGTCGGACGGCTTGGGTCAAGGTATTGAGTTGGGTTTGAAACCAAATCTGTGGTTGGAATTGATTCAACACGGAAACCAAGACCTGCGCTGATAAATGGTGCAGCCGCATCACCAACGAATGCCGAGGTACCAGCACCAGTCAGAATGATGCGTAGATCTGAACGCGCAAGAAGCGGGTTAAGGAAAGCACTCACTGCATCATATTGTTGTTCTAGAATGTCAGACAGAGCGCGCCATAAACGTGGTTGGTGGCTGATCTCTTGTGCTGTGTGAACGCCGTTGTGCGTTTCTAGCCAAGGCAGTTCATAGCCTAAAAATGAACTCATTTGATAGTCTCCTTGCATACCACTGCGTTTGCGTAACAAGCTTCTGAATAGACTTGTGTTACTTCCATAATCTTGTGCATTACAATCTCAGCGGGTTGATTCGGTATTTGGTGTTGAGAAATAGCCTTAGCTTGATTTGGTAAATATTGGCTAAGGAGAGTCATAGGCAGCGGCTTAGCAGTTAAGTTGTCAAACAGTGCTTGTTGCGCGGCTTGCACTTCTGGATGAGTCCAGTAGTAACGAATGCGATCGCTTAAGCTGTAGCTGCAGTCTAAGAATTGTTGATGCCCTTTGCTGGCATAGTGTGAACGCCAGTAGTTTGGTTGCTCATGCATCACTTGTTCGATGGTTTCACGTAGGTGAGACGCTTTGTGTGTGCCTAACCACTCCTTTTCCGCGCGGTCTAAGCCATAAAGCGCTTCGCGCAGAGCAAATGTTAGAGCAGGACCGACCTTTAAGATGGCAAAGTGGTCGCGAACTAATTCGTGGTAAGCCACCGGATTTTGGTAATCGGTAGAGTGCGCTTCAAACACAAGGTTTGGCTGACTCTCTATAAGTTGGCTCAGTGATTGCGCGGCGACGCTGTCATAGTGGTGTACACTGTGATGGTCAAATTCCACACCTGGCTGAACAACAAGACCAATAACGCGAGGCCACACGTAACCAAGACCCATATCGCTAAATGCTTGATGGTGAGCGTCAAGGGTCACGATGGCTTCTTCAGGCTTAGTGACTTCAATCCCTTCTTCTTCTAAAGATTCCAGAGCACCACCTGGGGTTGGAACTTCGGTACCAACCACATAAACCGGGGCTTCACCGCCTGCGATCTTCCATGCATTTTCTGCAACCAGACATAGTTTGGCGGCACGCTCTGCCATGATGGCTTCACTTAGCGGAGTTTGGTCGTCAGCGCATGACATTGAGCAATCTAGGTGGATTTTCTTAAAACCCGCTAAGACATAGTCATTGATCATCTGCTCTGAATATTCCATCGCTTGGCTTGCTGGTAAGTGTTGCCAGCAGTTAGGACCTAAGTGGTCGCCACCTAAAACAATATTTTCAGCAGGGAAATTCAAACGTTCAGCTAGGGCAAACACATGCTCGGCGAAGTCTTTTGGTGTCATACCTGTGTAGCCACCAAATTGATTCACTTGGTTTGATGTCGCTTCAATTAAAACAAGCTGTTCGTCTTGTGCTGCTTGCTTAATCGCAGCTTCAAGCACGAGTGGGTGCGCAGAACAAACTGAGTAAATGCCAGTGGCATTGCCTTGTTTGTGTTGGTCGATAAGAGAAAGTAACGCTTTCATTTTTAATCCTAATTTACAGTTCGGTCTGCAAGAATGACGGTGACACCCATATCAGCTAACGCTTGGTGAGTGGCATGTGGAATATTGCTGTCGGTAACCAAAACATCGATTTGGTGCGCCGCTCGGATCATGCAAAAACTCTTGCGTCCGAACTTGCTTGAGTCAGTGACTGCAATCACTTGGCGAGCGACATCGCACATCGCACGGTTCATTTGCGCCTCATGATTGTCAGGCGTGGTAATACCGGCTTGCAGATCAAATCCGTCGACACCCAGAAACAGTTTGTCGAATAGATAAGCACGAACTTGTTGCTCACCTTGATGACCGGTCAATGAACACGATGCGCGGCGTAAATTGCCGCCGACGACATGCAAATCAACATTGTCGTTATTGCTCAACTGATAAGCGGTGTTGAGCGCATTTGTCATCACCACCAAATGCTGTTTGTTACTGAGATACTGTGGCATCAGTCCTATGGTGGTACCTGAATCCAAAATGATGGTGTCGCCATCGTTAACGAGCTTTGCCGCAGCTTCGGCGATATATTGCTTGGCACTGCGATTAAGCTGATCCTTACGGTGCAAAGGTTGTTCGAAAGCGAAGTTCGGGTTTAATGTCGCGCCACCGTAACAACGGAATACACAACCTTGCTTTTCCAGTAAGTTGAGATCATGACGAATAGTGACAGCAGAGACGTCGTATTGCTGAGCAAACTCGTCTACCTTGCCTGAGCCATGGCTGCGAATATGCGCCATGATTTGCTGTCTTCGTTCTGCACTGGTCATTTACCAATTTCCCTTTCGTTACATTTCAATTTAAGGAGTGAAATGTTTCGATTTCTTTTGATTTGGATTAAAGCAGTAAATCGGGGCTGAAAACGAAAGGTAGATCACAAACGGTTTTCTTTCGTTTTGTTGGGTCTTAACCTTTCGTTTGAGCAAAAGTGAAAGGCTTTTCTTTCACTGTTAGGGGCTTATTTTGTGTTGCGAACCAGTTTGAGATTAGGTTTATGAAGTGAAACAGTGAAAGCGAAATGAAAACCTTACGAAGTAAAAGGGTTTCGATAACCAAATCGACGCAGATCACAGAAATCAAACTTGTAGTAATTTTCGGAAGCGGAAAAACAAAAAAAGAGCAGTTCTAGTTGAACTGCTCTTAGCAAGTGAAAGGGGGAATTAATATGCTTACAGTGGCTTATTTGCGCCGCGAAGTTAGTGGCGTGTATTAGGCAATGGTATCGACAATACGGACATCGACGCCTATTTCAGTCAGTTGCTCGACATAATCTTGGGGAATGCCACTATCGGTAATTAAGATATTTAACTGCTCAGGACGGGCAATTAAGCAAAAGCTTTGGCGGTTAAACTTAGAAGAGTCAGTAACCGCAATAACGGTTTGTGCCGCTTCGACCATTTTACGGTTAATGTCAGCTTCGCCTTGATGCGGAGTGGTAATGCCAGCAATCTTGTCAAAACCATCAACGCCTAAAAATAGTTTATTGAAGCGAAAGCCAGCTAAGAATTCTTCGCCACCAGTGCCATGCACGGAATAGGAGTTATGACGCATTACGCCTCCGCTAACCATCACTTCGATGTTCTCTTGGTTAGCGAGATGATAGGCGATATTAATGCCGTTGGTCATGACGACAAGATTATGCTTGGGGTTGAGGTGATGGGCGATTTGTTCCGTGGTTGAGCCTGAATCAAGAATGATTTTGTCGCCGCTTTGTACCAAAGAGGCTGCGTATTCACCGAGTTTCGCTTTGATATCACAATTGAGCTGCTTTTTATCGTTAAGTGGGCGCTCGAAGGCAAACTGGTTGTTGAGCAAGGCCCCGCCATAACAACGAGTCACGCAGCCTTTCTTTTCCAAGTAGTTTAGGTCATTGCGAATCGTAACCTCTGAAACATCATAAAGTTCAGAAAAATGGTTAACTTCACCTTTTTGGTGAGTTTGAATGTAGTGAAGGATCTCTTCACGTCTTTGGGCAGTGGTGGTCATAGGGCTTAACTCTATAAACTCGAGCGACGTAACTATGTTGCAGGTTTAGGTTTCAATTTGGGGTGGTGACGATATTGGTCTGCGCCAAGGATATCCATCCCCAAGACAACTAGATTGATGGAGCAGCATAGCAAGGTTTAGGTATGAAACAATAACTATATCTATTTTGGCTGCGATCTAACGACCATTTTTGTGGTAAATATAATTCAAGCCAGCTATTGGTATTGCGATTAATACGCCAGTTAGATGCGCTTCGACTGCCACTCTTGCGTCAATTAACTCTGCCGTTGAAACTGAAGCGCCCTGAGTCATCTCCCAGATGACTTTAATTACCACTCCCGCGAGCAGTAACCAACTGCTTTTTCTTCCTTGTAGCGCCTCGCTTAAAGCATAGAAGGCGAAGAGACCATGCAAGCTACCAGAGAGTCCTAGGTAGATGGGTATCGAACTGAATAGAAGACCGGTTCCTACTCCTAAGCTGATAATAAGCAGTAAAATTGCGTAGCTAATTGCACTAGGGCGAAAGATAAATGCCATGATCCACAGCGCACCAAGATTCATTGCCAGATGAGTAAAGTTGGTATGAGTGAAGTTTCCTGATAGGATGCGCAACCACTCTCCCTGTTCGATAGAGTCGATGCGCCATTCAGCCACAGCTGAGAGGTGGGGGATTTGTAGGATCAGACAGACTAAACTCACCATCACTAACAGTAAGATTAACTGCACATCATGTCTCGATATTGTTCTCAATGCGGAAAGTCACTCAAAGCGTGTATTTGTCAATGGATACAAAGCCTAACATCGAATGTTGAGTTAATCATCCTGCAACATCCGTCAGAAGCGAAACGTCCAATGGGTACGGCGCGTATTTTGACGCTTTCATTGCCAAACAGCCACCACTTTGTCGGTGAAGACTTTTCCCAACATGATGAGCTAAATCAGCTATTATCGCAGCAAAATGTCGCACATTTTGTCTTATATCCCGGCGAAACCTCACAAGAGGCGCAAGCGGACCTATTGCGTCAGCAACCAAAAATGCGCGTGATCTTACTCGATGGCACTTGGAAAAAAGCCTACAAAATGTGGCAACTGTCAGCCAATTTGCAGGCTTTGCCTCTGCTACGTTTACCCACGGAGTTGAAAGGTAATTACCGCATCCGCAAAGCGCCGAGTGACAATGCGCTATCTACTGTAGAGGCAGGCTTTCACATTCTGACGTTGTTAGAGCCAGAGCGCGACTTTACCCCATTGCTCAGTGCCTTTGACAATATGATTCAATTTCAAATTGAGCAGATGCCTCAAGGAGTGTTTGAAAAGAATTATCCTAGTAAGTAACTTGTCAGTTACGCTAACGCTATCTATAATTCAGCGAAACCGTTTATAAATTGGCTAATTAACAACCATTTATAAGCAGTGCTTCGTATAATCCCACTAATAAGGTGTGGGAGTCTCTACCTGGGGCCGCAAATTCCAGATTACGAAGAGTTAAGTGCATGGCGCTTTTCTCTTTGTATTGTCTAAAATTCTGCCGAGAAAAGTGCTTGTTACACACCAATCTATTTTTTGAATGGGGAGACAAGCGTGAATCAAACTCAATTTATCCAGCAACTACCTAAAGTTGAACTTCACTTACACATTGAAGGCTCATTAGAACCGCAAATGATGTTCTCGCTCGCGCAGCGTAACAACATTGACCTGCCATTTGCCACGCCTGAAGAAGTCAAAGCCGCTTACGAGTTTACCAATCTGCAATCTTTCCTCGATATCTACTATCAAGGTGCTAACGTTCTGATCAATGAGCAAGATTTTTACGATCTGACTTGGGCGTACATGCTTCATTGTCAGCAAGACAATGTGATTCATACTGAAATCTTTTTTGATCCGCAAACCCATACTGCGCGTGGCATTGAATTTGCGACTGTGGTGAATGGTATTGATCGCGCATTGCAAGATGCCGAGCAACAGCTTGGTATTACCAGTCGTTTGATCATGTGCTTCTTGCGCCATCTTGATGAAGAGAGCGCGTTCACTACTCTTGAACAAGCACTGCCGCACAAAGACAAAATCATTGGTATTGGTTTAGATTCATCAGAGCTAGGTCATCCGCCAGAGAAGTTTAAGCGTGTATTTGCAAAAGCGCGTGAAGAAGGTTTCTTGACGGTAGCTCATGCGGGGGAAGAGGGACCAGTGAGCAATATTTACGACAGCTTAGAGCTACTCAATGTTTCACGCGTAGACCACGGGGTGCGCTGCTCAGACGATGCGGCATTGGTGACCGAATTGGCTGAAATTTCAATGCCACTAACGGTATGCCCGCTATCTAATACCAAACTGAAAGTGTTCGAAAAAATGGAGCAGCATAATATTGTCGAGCTGCTTCGCCAAGGTGTGAAAGTGACGATTAACTCTGACGATCCTGCCTATTTTGGCGGTTATATGACGGATAATTTCTTAGCGGTGGCGAATAGCCATGCGTTAACCGAAGCGGAGCTAGCGCAGTTTACCCGTAATGCGATTGAAGCGAGCTTTATCTCAGCGCAAGAAAAGCAGGCGCTGTTTGCCAAATTAGATGCATTTATGCGCCAGTGCTTAGCTGATTAAGCAAGCGTGCGCCCTTAGCCATTTTGTCGTCAGGCTGGCTAAGGTCTTTTACGGTTAGTGAGATGAGAACAGCTGCTGATGTAGACGTTTAGCGTGACCATCTGTCATTGATGAGATGTAGTCGGCGATAATACGCATACCTTGGCTTTCACATTCCAATGCTTGCCAACTGTTGCGGATTTCCAGCGGCAGTAATCGTTCGGGGTCAGCGCTAAGCGCTTCAAAGATATCCATGATGATTTGCTGACCTTTGTACTCCATTACCTGAACATGAGGGGCTTGAATCACATATTGGCTGACAAAACGTTTCAAGATTTCCAATGCGTTGGCCATATTGGGCTCAAGCACCGCGTTAAAGGCGAGTAGGTGGGTATGGAATGGCGCATCAATAGGCTTGATTGAAATACTGGTCAACAGAGCATTGACGATGCCGCCGATCGCATCTTTACGTTTATGATGCGTATCCGAAAACAACATTTCGCTGAGTGATTTTACATGCTCTTCAAACCAGGGTGCGCCACATTCAGCAAGCTGGCTGGCTGCCGCTTCATGCCATTGATGGCGGTTAACCATGCCAAGTACAATTGCATCTTCTAAATCATGCACGCCGTAAGCAATATCATCGGCAAGCTCCATAATCGAACAATCTAGCGACTTAAAGCGAGTTTTTTGGTGCTGGTGGCTGTCGATACTCTCTTCACGCATCTGTGAGAAGAGTACTTTTTCTTCATCACCTAACGGCTCTAATACCCAATTGAACAGATCACTGTCGCAATCGTAAATCCCTTTAGCGGGCGACCAATCTTTGGCGCGCAATTTACGTTGATGGGCGACAGGCTGGGGGCGTTTGGCTGACTGGGTGGCGCTAATCAACGCGGGGTATTTCATGAGACCGAGTAAAGTTCGTCTGACTAAGTTCATACCAAAGTGCTCGGTGTAGGGTTCAAGCTGAGTCACGATGCGAAATGTCTGCGCATTACCTTCAAAGCCACCATGGTCGCGCATCATATAGTTGAGCGCCACTTCACCACCATGCCCATAGGGTGGGTGACCGATATCATGGGCAAGACAGAGTGAATCAATCAGACTATCGGAAGGCAGTAAGTCGCGAAACTCGGGCTGTTTCTTTTTGAGTTGGGCGACAATGCCGGTGCCAATCTGCGCCGCTTCGAGCGAGTGGGTGAGGCGAGTACGGTGAAAGTCATCGGTACTGGTGCCGTGAATTTGCGTTTTGGCTTGTAGGCGACGAAATGCTGCCGAGTGGAGAATACGCGCGCGATCGCGTTGGAATGGGCTACGGTGGTCATCGCGGCGAATCTTATGTTCGTCGTCATGACGTTGTTGCCATAAGGGACTGATTTCAAACGTCATACTCGCATCTCCTTGTTTTTTCTAACCGTACACCCATCCTTAGGTCAGTGCAAACAATTCTGCTGGCACAGATCAGCTGATCTCATCCAAAGAGAGCTCAAAGCTTGGGGCGAAGGTATTAAGAAAATACTCCATTTCTGGGCTATGGCGCTCCTTGAGTGTAATATCCAAACGCTTTTTTGCTAGTGCGTATTCATGATTGCCGGCGCTAAGCTCTTCCAAGCACTTTAAATAGGCGCAGATAGTGTCGGCTTGTTTGACGATGTCAGCATCTTCTTGGTGTGCTGAATGGCTAAGTAGGTAAGGAGCAAAATCTTGCTGAAACTCTTCTGGTAGCATTGATAACAAGCGCTGCTCAGCTGCTGCTTCAATCTTCTTATACTCTTTGGCGATTTCTGGGTTGTAGTATTTCACTGGGGTAGGCAAATCCCCGGTTAACACCTCACTGGTATCGTGATACATCCCCAGTATTGCGACTCGCTCCGGATTAAGCTTGCCGCCAAATTTTTTGTTTTTTATCAGCGCGAGCGCATGGGCGACAAAGGCAACTTGTAAACTGTGCTCAGAGATGTTTTCGGTTGAAACAGAGCGCATTAGCGGCCAACGTTGGATCAACTTCATGCGAGCGAGGTGAGCGAAAAAATGACTTTCTTGCATAGTACTTCCTTTACTATCTAGTCTACAGAGACTCAAAACTGATTCATTAGTCTACCCAATTGTAGGCGATTTGGCATGTGGATGCTGTTGCCACCAGTGAGTGACTAAAGCAAATAAAAAAGCTGCCCTGCGGCAGCTTCTAATTAAGAGATTAATTACTCAATATGCGAGCCAAACTGCTTGGCTGAGTAGGCAACACGCTCTTCAGGTGTTGGGTAACGTGCTGGTGTGCCGAGGCTTTCAATATGACGTAGACGTGGCAAGAGGCCGGCGCCATTGGCAATTTGAATCGCTAAACCTGGGCGAGCGTTAAGCTCGAGTACCATAGGACCTTCTTCTTTATCCAGCACCATATCGGTGCCCATATAACCAAGACCAGTCATTTCCCAAGCACTAGAGGCTAGCACTAATAGCTTTTCCCAGTGAGGCACCTGTAGCGTCATTAAGTCTTTGCCGGTATCTGGGTGGTGGCTGATCGGGCGGTCAAACTGTACCGCGCGAATCGCTTTCCCAGTGGCAATATCTAAACCAACGCCCACAGCGCCCTGGTGCAAGTTAGCTTTACCATCTGAGGCGGCTGTTGAGCAGCGCATCATAGCCATCACAGGGTAACCTTTAAACACGATGATGCGCACATCTGGCACGCCTTCGTAACTAAAGCCATCGAAACAGTCATCAAACTTAATTAGGTTCTCGACTACCGCAACGTCGTTTTTACCGCCAAGCGAGAAGAGACCCGCTAGTGCGTTACTGATGTGGCGTTCAACGTCTTCCTTGTTGATGGTTGAGCCAGAAGGTTTAGTGTAAGTGCCATCATTGTGTGAGGTGATCACTAGGATACCTTTACCACCACTGCCTTGGGCTGGCTTAATCACAAAGCCCGGCCAATCTTTGACCATGTCATGGATCTTTGGTACGTCCGCTTGGTTGGCGATCACACCAATCAGTTTTGGTACGGTTGCGCCAGCCGCTTCGGCGATGATCTTAGTTTTAAGTTTGTCATCCACCAATGGGTATTTAGAGCGATCATTGTAGCGACCAATGTAACTGTGGTTACGTTGGTTCATGCCCATAATACCCTTATGCTTTAGCTTAAAAGGGGAGGTGTAACGTTCTCTTAGTCGAGATAGAAACATGGCTTACTCCCCATCAACTAATGGCTTAAAGCGACGCAGCTCAGTTAGACGGTAACCGGTGTAAGTACCAAGCAGTAGAATACACGCCAGTACAATCAGCTGCAGACCAATAAAGTTAAAGGTTAGGTGCTGCACATATTCATTAGTCATGGCTAGGTAAACCAGAACCGAAGTCATCAGTGAACCGCCACCTTGCATCACCACTTCTTTCGGACCTTCTTCTTCCCATAGAATCGACATGCGTTCGATTGTCCATGACAAGATAATCATCGGGAAGAAGGTGATTGAAAGACCTTCAGTTAGACCAATCTTAAATGCGACTACGGTAAACACAGATATGATCATAATTACCGTAATAATCACCGCGGAGATACGGGCAACCAGCAACAGGTTCAGTCGCGACAAGTAGCTACGGATCACCAGACCTGTACCGACAATCAGCAAGAAGCCGACAATACCAGTCAGTAATTGCGTTTGTACAAAGGCAACTGCAATCAGCACTGGCATAAAGGTGCCAGAAGTCTTCAGACCGATAATTACGCGTAGGAATACCACGATCAGAGCACCGATAGGGATCAGCATGATGGTTTTAAACATCGCTTGCTCTTCCAACGGTAAGCTGTGAATTGACAGGTTGAGCAGAGCATCAGCTTCTACTTTGTCTCGGGTAGCTTGTTGCGGCGAGATTTCTTGCGCCAGCATTGAGAAATGCACTTGGCTATTTTGACCGCCCATTAGGTCAAGCAATGAGATGTTTGATTCATCCCAAACGAGAATGTTTGGCGAAATTGCTTGGTCTGCGGTTCTTGGATTGAATAGTTGCCACTGCTTACCATCCCACACTTGGTTCATTTGTTGGATGGTTTGACGACGACGACCATCTTCAAGCTCAATCACACCGGCAATTTTGCTTGGGATCTTGTTGTAAGCGAGGATTTTATCAACCGCTTGCACGCGCGACATACTGTTTAATATCAGCGCTGCGTTTTGGCTATCGTTGTCATTGAGCTGTTTGATGAGTTCACGAGTGAATGTGATGTCATCTGCTGAACGCTTGCTGGCACGCTCGGTTAGTGCGATAGCTGCCGCTTCAGTAGGGCCATCAAAAGTCGGTGCGATGATCTCATCGGCAGGTGGGATTGGGGTAACATTCGCTTGAGGGTCGACTAAGAATTGCGCTTTGTAATAGATGGTCTGTGGACCCGTTGCTTGGCGGATCGACCATTCAGCGCGGCGACCTTGCTCATTACTTGCGTAAGCAACACCGTAACCTGCAGAGGAAGAGTTTTCACTGATTTTGGTAAAGCCGGTTTGGGTATCAGGTACAGCAAGCGAGGCTTTAACGGGTTTACCTTCGGCATCGAACTGAACGCGGGCTTCGATATCCCAAATTTGACGAGTTTCACCCGGTGTCCATGGCACGCCGTAGCTTTCATGACGGAAAATACTGAGCGCTGCGCCCACACCAATCAGCAGCGCAACGAAGATGTATAAAGGGACCTTGGAAGTCATAGCAAGCCTTATTGGTTTTATTTTTCTTCAGACTGAACGAACTTCTTGCTCACGTCTACGACGGCGATGTCTTGAATAAACTCACGCCCTAAAAGTACAGGATGGCTCATCTGAGAACGGTCTGCCAATGTAAACTGCGCTTTTTCATGGATTTTTCCAACTTTAACCCACAGTTCAACCACCGCTCGACGTTCTACTTCGGTATTGGTTGATTGGCGAATTTTTACAAACTTAACGATTGGCGCTTCAATCCAGTTACTGTCATCTGATGGGGTATTTTCATCTGAAAGATGGAAGCGTACCCATTTTTTACCGTTGCGTTCAAATTCTTCAATATCGACCGCATTAAGTGACGAAGTCGCTGCGCCAGTATCAACACGAGCGTCAAAGGTTTGCTTAATCGAATCAATCGTCACGCGCTCAATTGCGCCAAGAACGACACCGTGTGCTGGTGGTGTTGGAATCGGTGCTGCGACAGGTGCGATGATTTTTTTCTCTTGTTCTGAGATTTTCGCCAAGGTCACCGTTTGCATATCGATAGTGCGATCTTGCAGATGTTGGATTTTCTTCTCAAGGCTCTGAATATAGTCAGATTGCTGTTCCACTTGGCTGCCAAGTGCTGTGATTTGTGAGTTAAGGTTTGTTTCGACCGCTTGGATTGCCGCTAAAGTCTGTTGGTGGTTTTGCGTGCTATTGGTCAAAGTGCAGCCAGATAACAGAGTAAGAGCGACCACAGGTGTTAATCGGATGAACATTTAAATGCCTACGTTTCTTATTTGTTTCATTTCGAGCTGTGTATTGCGCGTATCACTTCTCGATAATGGTATGAGTTAATTAACGTTTTTAATTTTAGACTAAGGTGGACAAAAGCTCATAGCAGAACTTAAAAAAGTTGTCGTGAGTGTAGAAGGAATAACCTAAGTCTATATCCACTAATGGAAAATACCCTAATAAGCTATCGGAATATATACCAATCACTTACATCTGGTTAAATTATCCAGCAGATAAAAAACAAGGATGCAATATGCATCCTTGATATCAGGCTATTAGGTTACTGATGTGGAAATAATGCTGAGTTAAATCCATGTCAATAATTGATGATTTTGCCGATTTTTTTGTCGAAAAATCTATGGTTTAGTCGCTACGAGTACCGCGCGGCGAGGGGCTGGGTGACCTTCAACCGTTTTGCTTGGATCGTTAGCATCTAGGTAGTCTGGCAATGAGTTGTGCGTCATCCAGTCGGTCGTGCGCTGCTCATCAGTTGAGGTGATGTTTTCATCCACGATACGCACATCGACAAAGCCCACTTGTTCAAGCCAAACTTTTAGCGCTTTGGCTGAAGGGAAGAAGTAAACGTTGCGCATCTGCGCGTAGCGATCCATTGGCACAAGCACAGAAGTCTCATCGCCTTCAATTACTAGCGTTTCAAGTACCAGTTCACCACCAGAAACTAGCTGGTCTTTTAGTTGGATTAGGTGATCCAGTGGCGAGCGACGGTGGTAAAGCACACCCATGCTAAACACGGTGTCGAATGCTTCCAGTTTTGGTAGCTGCTCAATACCAAGTGGTAATAGATGCGCACGTTGATCGTCGCCCATCATTTTACGAATTGCTTCAAACTGGATGAGGAATAGATGCGATGGGTCGATACCAACTGTCAGGCGAGCACCTTCACCAAGCATGCGCCACATGTGGTAGCCGTTACCACAACCTACATCAAGTACACTGCGATTTTTCAGCGGAGTGATGTGTGGCAACACGCGATCCCATTTCCAGTCACTGCGCCACTCGGTGTCAATGTGGATACCGTGTACGTGGTAAGGACCTTTGCGCCATGGGTGGAAGGTGCGCAGTAAGTTCTCAAGTTTTTTCAACTCACCGGTGTGCATTGGCTCGTTGTTTGAGATGGTGACTGACTCTTTGAGATCGATGTTATCAGGTGCGCCGGCAGGGATTTTATTAAGCGCACGTAGCCAGCGGTCAAAGTCACCGTGCTCTGCGTTTTGCCAGTCGGTCAGTTGCTGTGGCAATACATTTAGCCATGGCTGCAGACGCGTATCTTGGGCGATAAGTTGGTAGAAATTGGCAAAATTAAACATAGTTTTTCACAGAGTAATAGGTTAAAAAATTGACATAAAGTACTGGCAGCGACAAACTTCTCGCTTCTCGCTTCTCGCTTCTCGCTTCTCGCTTCTCGCTTCTCGCTTCTCGCTTCTCGCTACTTAATCGCGAACATTGAACCAAAGTTAAAGCATTGGAACCACACGTCATAGCTACTAAAGCCGATTTGGGCGAAGCGCTCTTTGTGCTCTTTCTTCGAATCCGGACGCATCACGTTTTCAATTGCGCTGCGTTTTTGGCTGATCTCAAGTTCGCTGTAACCGTTCGCGCGTTTAAAGTCGTGGTGCAGATCAATCAATAGCTCATTAGAAACCGCATCTTCAAACACGTATTTTTCTGACAGGATTAAAATACCGCCAGGGCGCAGACCTGCGTAGATCTTTTCTAGCAGAGCGTAACGATCCGCCGGTGATAGAAATTGTAGGGTAAAGTTCAGCACTACAACGGAAGCATCAACGATCTCGATATCGCGAATGTCCGCTTCCACCACCTCGACTGGTGTATCACTGCGGTAGGCATTAACGTGCAGTTTACAGCGCTCAACCATCGCCGAAGAGTTATCAACCGCGATGATTTTACAACCTTCTTGCTGAATGTGACGGCGCATCGACAGCGTCGCTGCACCCAATGAACAACCAAGGTCATAAATATTGCTGTGTGGTTTTACAAAGCGTTCTGCCAACATGCCGATAGCCGAAATAATATTGCTATAGCCCGGTACAGAGCGCTGAATCATATCAGGGAAGACTTCCGCGACACGCTCGTCAAACGTGAAGTCACCAATTTTGTCGATTGGCGCCGAAAAAATGGTATCTGGGTTGCTCTTTGGGTTCATAGATTTATCTCTTGCTACTTACAGTCAGCACTAAAAGGGCGCGTATTTTATGAAAAATTCGCGCCCATGTCATGTTTTGCATCAAGCCAATAGTAACTGTCGCTTAAAACATGCTGATTTGTGATTGCCCATCACTGGCAGGGAAGGGCGCAAGGGTCGGTAGCGCCACTTGCTCAGCCAACTTTTGATAGAGATTCAGTGCCAGTTCGGGAGCAAGCACATTGTCTGGGGTATGAATCATCAGATAGGGCTGTTTTCCGTCGGCAATCCACTGCGGCAGTTTGCTTAGCCATGGTTTAAAAAAACTCAGATTGGCATCAAGATCCGGGTGACCAATAAAGCGGATCATCGGGTGATGAGCCGTAGCTATTGCATGCACAGGAACGCGTGGTTTCTTTTGCTGAGCATCAATGATCACTTCGTTAATGGGCTCGGCGGCAAACACTGGGCGGCTGTCCATAATGATGCGATCAATGCCAGCTTCAATTAGCCAGTGGTTGAAACGTTTTTCATCATCATTTTTTGCAAAATACCCGAGATGACGCACTTCAACGCCAAGTGGGAAGTTGGGTGGAAACAGCGCACAGAATTTTTGCAGCGTTGGCAAATCGGCTGGAGTAAAAGCAGCCGGTAATTGAATCGTCCATTGCCCAATGCGCTCGTGCAGTGGCGCCATAATCTGCATAAAATCTTTCAGCTGGGCTTGAGAGCCTTTGAGCATTTGCTGGTGGGTAATTGCTTTCGGTAGCTTAAAGGTAAACTTAAAATCATCATGCGTGGCAGCATGCCAATTACGTACTGTTGTTAAGTTTGGCGTGGCGTAAAAGGTGGTGTTGCCCTCTACGGTATGAAACACGCTGGCGTACTTTTCCAGCCTTTCAGCCGGCTTAGTGCCGCTGCCATAAAAGCTTTGCTGCCATTGATTGTGCGACCACATGGTTAAGCCGAGGCGCAGAGGTAATGCTGTCATAATGAGATTTACTTAATTCCTTTGCCAGTTACTTTACCTGAGCGCGATACATCGAGACAACAATTGGCACTAATTACTCGTCTTTACAACGCTCGCTGAACCTAGCATCTTGAGGTGAGTTGGGTATATAATCGCTGCCAATTTTTGCTATTGATGTGCTTTTACCCTTTTGCTGGTTTAAAAAGCATCAATAGCGAGTAAATCGCAATAAATTGTATGCTGAGTGGTCGATTTTATCTGGCTTTCAGCGTATAAATGGAACTTTGGTCTACTGACATTTTTACTGCGCAGTAGACGTTATTAACAATATTAGAGAGATTGGGAATTTCATTATGCGTACCCATTACTGTGGTCACCTGAACAAGTCCCTTGCAGGACAAACTGTAGAACTATGCGGCTGGGTTAACCGTCGTCGTGATTTAGGCGGTCTGATTTTTATCGATATGCGAGATCGTGAAGGCGTTGTTCAGGTAGTTGTCGATCCAGATATGGCTGATGCTTACAAAGTAGCAGAGCAACTACGTAATGAATTCTGTATCAAACTAACGGGTGAAGTTCGCGCACGTCCAGAAAGCCAAGTAAATGCTGGCATGGCAACAGGTGAAGTAGAGATCCTAGCGACAGGTCTTGAAATCATCAACCGCAGCGACGTTCTACCACTAGACTTCAACCAAAAGAACTCTGAAGAGCAACGTCTAAAGTACCGTTACCTAGACCTACGTCGTCCAGAGATGAGCGACCGCATCAAACTACGTGCTAAAGCATCAAGCTTTGTACGTCGTTTCCTAGATGACAACGGTTTCCTAGACATCGAAACGCCAGTACTGACTAAAGCGACGCCAGAAGGTGCTCGTGACTACCTAGTACCAAGCCGCGTACACAAAGGCAGCTTCTACGCGCTACCTCAATCACCACAGCTATTCAAACAGCTGCTAATGATGTCTGGTTTTGACCGTTACTACCAAATCGTTAAGTGTTTCCGTGACGAAGACCTACGTGCTGACCGTCAGCCAGAATTCACTCAGATCGATATCGAAACGTCATTCATGACGGCAGATCAAGTACGTGAAGTAACTGAGAAAATGGTTCGCGATATGTGGCTAGAGCTACTAAACGTAGATCTAGGTCAGTTCCCTGTAATGCCATTTAGCGAAGCGATCCGTCGTTTCGGTTCTGACAAGCCAGACCTTCGCAACCCACTAGAGCTAGTAGACGTTGCAGATCTTGTGAAAGATGTCGACTTCAAAGTATTCTCTGGTCCGGCTAACGATGCGAAAGGTCGCGTTGCAGTGATTCGTGTACCAGGTGGTGCAGAGCTTACTCGTAAGCAAATTGACGGCTACGCTGAGTTCGTAGGTATCTACGGCGCGAAAGGTCTAGCATGGATGAAGGTTAACGACCGTGCAGCTGGCATGGAAGGTATCCAATCTCCAGTGGCTAAATTCCTAAGCGAAGGCGTGATTAACGGTATTCTAGAGCGCACTCAAGCAGAATCTGGCGACATCATCCTATTCGGCGCAGATCGCGCAAACATCGTTGCTGAAGCACTAGGTGCACTTCGTCTTAAACTAGGTAAAGACCTAGGTCTGACTAACGAAGGTTCTTGGGCTCCGCTATGGGTTGTTGACTTCCCAATGTTTGAAGAAGACGACGAAGGTAACCTACACGCGATGCACCACCCATTCACATCGCCACTAGGTCTAACTGCTGAAGAGCTAAAAGCAAACCCAGCGTCTGCAAACTCAAACGCATACGATATGGTACTAAACGGCTACGAAGTGGGCGGTGGTTCTGTACGTATCCACAACGCAGAAATGCAGTCAGCAGTATTTGATATCCTAGGTATCGATGCAGACGAGCAAAAACTGAAGTTTGGCTTCCTACTAGACGCACTGAAATTCGGTACACCACCACACGCAGGTCTTGCATTCGGTCTAGACCGTCTAGTAATGCTACTATGTGGTACTGAAAACATCCGTGACGTTATCGCATTCCCTAAAACAACGGCTGCTGCGTGTCTACTAACAGACGCACCAAGCGTTGCTAACCCAGCAGCACTTGAAGAGCTAGCGATTGCGGTTACAGTAGCGAAAGAGAAAGCAGCAGAGTAATTAAGCTTGCTAATCAGATAGTAAAAAGCCACTTCCGATGAAGTGGTTTTTTTTATACCGGTTGACCCGTCCTAAATAAGGTTGACACAACCCAATCAGAAAATTGGAGAGTGTTATGAAATCAGCAGCTAGACGAACCCAACGTGACTATTCACTCGCTTTTAAATTGGATGTCGTTGACCAAGTTGAAAGAGGTGAACTGACTTATAAACAGGCTCAAGAGAAGTACGGCATACAAGGTTGTTCTACAGTATTAGTGT